>DATHBD010000001.1:0-8239 GCA_035296325.1 Micromonosporaceae bacterium
GCAGCGCGCTGACGTACGCCTCCTGCGCGCACTCCTCCGCGACGTCCAGGTCGCCCGCGACGCGCACCGTGGCGGACAGCACGAAGGCCCACTCGGAGCGGTGGGCCTGCGCCAGCGCGGCAGCGACCGCGTCCGCCTGCATGGCGGACGCGGTCGGCTCGTCGCTGGGAGCGATCAGAACGGGCTCGTCGTGGGGTCCACGACCGGGCGAACCTCGACGCCGCCGCCGGGGGCCGGGCACAGCTTGGCGATCTCGACGGCGTGGTCGAGGTCGCGCGCCTCGACGACGTAGTAGCCGCCGAAAGCCTCTTTGGTCTCGACGAACGGGCCGTCCGTCACCGTGCCGGCGCCCTTGATCGTGGTGGCCGTCGTCGTGGGCGCGAGCGCTTCCCCGCCCGCGAGGGACCCACCGAGCTCGGAGACCTGCTTGATGAACGTGTTGTGCGCGTCGACCACCGCGCCCCACGCCTCGGGCGACCCGTTCGCGTAGAAGGCAGGGTCTTCGTAGATGAGGATCGCGTACTTGGCCATGGAGCTGCCTCCTGCACTGGGTCGCGGGCCGGCCTGTCCGGCTCCGTAATCAGCGAAGACGAACATCCTGCCGCCGGATCGACAGCCGGGCCTGGATCTTCTTCAAGATTTTTCCGGCGCCACCGCCGCCGTGCGTGCCGGAGTCCGCTTTGCAGTGGGGCGCCCCTGGTCGTCGACGAGGCCGCGCAGGCGGGCTTCGCGGTCCCTGGCGGCTCGGCGGACGGCCAGCTCGTGCCGGCGGGCGGCCTCTCGTCGCTCGGTCGGAGACCTCCCGGGCGGGGCTGGTCCGGTCGGTGGGGTCGGTGCGACAGGGCGCGAGGCGGGCGGCGAACCATCCGGGGACGTGCCGGACGGCGTCCTCGTGCCGCCAGGGCCGGGTCGCGGCGTCCCGCACCGGGTCGACGAGGCTCGCTCGACCGGTGCTGGGAGATGCGGTCTGTCGTTGGTGAGGTCTGGTCGCGGGCGGCGAGGTAGTGGGTCCAGTCGGTGTTGACCGCATCGGCCCAGCGGACCGCCGTTGCCGGGGTGACGCCGAGTAGGTCGGCGACGATCGGTGCGGGGATGTCGCTGGTCATGGTGACCAAGGCGGCCTGCTTGCCGGGGACCGGTGTGATGCCGTGTCGGGCTCGGTCACGACTGCGTCGGTGTGCAGGCGGATGAGCCGGGCGGTGGCGGTGCCGAAGAGCAGGATCAGTCGACGAATGTTGCATTAGATGCATCACCGCTCGTTTCAGCGGATCGGAGCACCGGCCCGGCGCATGAAGTCCAGCGGGTCGACGGCGTTCTGCCGGGTGGCGGGGGAGCCGGCGTGCACCTCGAAGTGCAGGTGCGGGCCGGAGGATCGGCCCGAGGTCCCCATGTTGCCGATGACCTGGCCGACCGAGACGGTCTGGCCGACGACCACGGGTGGTATGCGGATCAGGTGGCAGTACCTGGTGACCACGTCGGCGGCGTGCCTGATCTGGACGTACCAGCCGCACCCGCGGAGGTCCGGGCTGCCGTCGACGTCACAGGTGAGGCCGGAGGTGTTGCAGGTGACGGTGACGACGATGCCGGCCGCGGCGGCCCGGATCGGAGTCTCCCGCGCCATCGAGATGTCGACACCGTCGTGCTCCGGCCGGGCCGCCGTGCGATAGCCGCTGCCCGCTGGCCCGGAGACCGGGACGACCCACTTCCCGACCGGGGTGCCGCCGTACATGGGCGGCAGGGGCGGGGCCTTCACCGGTCCAACGACGGGCGCCGGGGGGCACAGCGGAATGGCCGCGGGGCGTCGGACGTACGCGTCGGAGACGTACTGACCGGCTCCCAGCTTGTCCCACCGGTCCGTGGTGCGGACGCGGCCGACGACGCGCTGGCCAACCTGCTGGCAGATCACGTTGATCCGGACACCGTTGCCGACCGAGCCGACCTTCGCTGTGGTCGATGCGGCACCGCTGCGGACCGACAGGCCTCCGGAACCGACCGAGACGGTCGGGCCGGCCAGCGCGGCATGTGCCGGGCTGGCGAACGGAAGCAGCGCAGCGGCGGCGGTCATGCAGATGGCGGTACGGCGCAGGTATCGGGTCACAGAAAGCCTCCATCGGTCCGGCACCACCGGCGGTGGCCGGGTGTCCCTCTCGAGGCTCGCGTGAGCAGGATGTCTGGGCGGTTCGTCTCGGGTGCGAACCGGTTGCGGCCGCGCGGATCCAGGGGACGGAGCGGCCTGCGTTACGCGTGGGGCCGGAGGTGCAGGGTGACCGCGACGGCGCAGCCGTCCACACTGGTCCGCAACGCTCCGCCGTGGCGTGCCGCGATCTCGCGGGCGAGCAGCAGGGCGAACGCGCCGGTGCGGCACTCACCCGGGGCATCCGGGTGCGGTAGGCGGGTGGAGAGCAGTCGCTCCGGGCTCGCCGGCAGAGCGGTGGGGGTACGCGCCAGGAGCGTCCATCCGGGCCGTCCGCCGGCCCGGAACGTTGCGTCCACGGTGACCCGCCCGCCAGCATCGCTCGCCGAGACCACCACGCCGACGACCGTGCCCACCGCCTGGCGGAGCAGGTCGGTGTCGCCGCGCACGGCTGGACCCTCCGACACGCTCACGGTGAGGTGATCCGGCCCGAACTCCTCGCCGGCGCGGCGCACCAGGTCGGCGAAGTCGACCCGGTGCGCGCCGAGCGGGGTGTCGCCTGCCCCCAACCTGGCGAGCAGCACGAGATCCGCGACGAGAGCGAGCATGCGGTCGGCGTTGCGGCGGATGACCGCCACCGCGTGCCGGCGGTCATCGCCGCCGAGCGCGCCGTCGTCAACCAGGCTCGCGAACGTCGCGATCGAGGTCAGCGGCGTGCGCAGCTCGTGTGAGACAACGGCCACGAACTCGGTCTTCAGGGCGGAGAGCTCGGTCAGGACGCGGTTGTGCTCCTCCAGGCCGCGCCGCGTTTCGGCCTGCGCGGTGACATCCCGGAACACCCACAGGTGGCCCAACGCGGTGCCGTCCAACGTGATCGGCATGTAGTCCCGCTCCACCACCCGTCCGTCGGTCAGCGAGAACTCCTCGCCGATCGCGGGGCGCCCACGCCTGACGGTCTCGTCGGTGCGGCGGGCGGCCGCCTCCCGGTCGGCGTACCGGCCGCTGTCGGCCCGCACCGGGGTGCCGCGCAGCCGGTCCGGCCCCAGGCCGATCGCGAACATCTCCACGAACGCCGAGTTGGAGAGCACGACGCGGCCTTGTTGATCCTGGAGCAGCACGCCGACACCGAGCGACTCGATCAGGACGTTCATCCGCGCCGCTTCCACCCGGGCCTGCTGCTCTGCGGCGCGGGCCCGGGCGGTGTCCGGTGCGGCGACCGGCCGCAACACGCCGGCGAACGTGTCCGCTCCCACGCGCGCCAGGGTGACCTCCACGCTGATCTCGCTGCCGTCCCGGCGTCGCAGGGGCACCTCGACGCAGTGGTCCACCAGCGGGGCCTCGCCGTGTTCGCGGTACCGGCGCAGGCCTGCCGCGTAGGCGCCGGAGAGCCGTGCGGGTACGAACAGGGCCTCCAGCGATGCGCCTACCGCTTCACCGCGCGAGTACCCGGTCAGCGCCTCGGCGTGCGGGTTGAGGTGCTGCACCAGGCCTGCGGCGTCGATTGTGATCACGGCCACCGGCTCGGCGTGGCCGGTGGGCGCCGGCTCCGCGGCCTGCTCCGGGCGCGGGTGCGCGACCAATGGCTCCTCCGAACCATCCCAAATCACAGCCCAGCTGGCGTCGAAACCTTACAGGACAAGTCATCACATTGCGTAGAATTAGGGTGTACACAGAGTGGGGCGGGCGGTTCCGCCGCTATGTCGGCGAGGAGCACCGTGCGGGGAGATACCAGCGACCGGGTGGGCGGCCCACCACGCGTCGCCGAGGACGTGGTGCTGGACGCGTTGTCGGCGTCGGTCGCCGCGGCGGCCACCCTCGTGGATGTGCAGCGGTTGGTGGCCAGACTGGCGCAGCTGCCCGGGGTCCTCGTCGCCGCCCTCACCAGCGCCGGGCATGTCCCGCGTCCGCTTGAGTTGTGCCTGCCGGTGGGCGTGCCGGGGTGGCGGTTGGAACTGCGGGTCACGGTCGCCGACGAGGAGTCGTACGGGCGGATCCAGCGGATCTGCCGCCAGATCGCCGGTGTGGCCGACCGGGTCCTCAGCCAGGGCTGCCTGCCCGCTGCCGGCGGTGTCGCGTCCACGCCGCCTCCGATGTACCGGGCCATCAGCGCGGGCACCCCGACGATCATCGTTTCGGTGGATCCCGCCGGTGGATGGGCGGTGCACTCGGACGCGTTCCGTGACGTCCTCGGCTACGACCGCCACGCACCGCCCGGTGGCCGGTTGATCGACCTGATCCACCCGGACGACCACGCGACCGCCGTGGGCACGTTCGTCACCGCCTGCTCCGGCCGCCATCCGGTGGACAGCGTGGACCTGCGGGTCTTCGCCGCGGACGGACGTACCCGGGTGCTGGCGGTGACCACCCACAGCTTCGTGGACGACCCGCAGCTCGGCGTGGTGATGTACTTCGCGCTCGACGTCACCGCCACGCGCGCTGCCGGGTACCTGGACGACATCGACCGGGAACGGCTCTGCGGCGTCGTGGACACGTTGCCGGACGGCATCCTGATGCTCGACGACGAGCGGCGGGTCGAGCTCGTCAACGATGCCGGCCGGCGACTGTTCGAGGACGCCGAGGCCAGTTGCCGCGACTGGGAACAGTTGCTCCAGGCGCTGAGCGGCAGGCTCGACCACAACTCGACGACGGTGGCCCGGCTTCGGCAGGCCGTCGCCGGCGAGCGTTCCGTGATCGGGGAGGAGTTGGACTTCCAGGCGGGGCGCGTGGTGGAACTCGATGTGCTGCCGGTGCGCCGGTCGGAACGGCGGCTCGGCACCCTGGTGCACGTCCGGGACGTCACCACCCGGGTCTCCGTCCGCCGTGGTCTGGAGCAGCGCACCCGCGGCCTGGAGGAGCGCAACCGGTCCCTCACCGAGTCCAGCGCCCTGAACAACGAGTTCGTCGCGACCGTGGCGCACGAACTGCGCGGCCCGCTCTCCTCCGTGGTGGCCTTCTCCCACCTGCTCGGCGACGCAGCCAGCGGCGGGCTCAATGATGACCAGCGCACCTACCTCGACGTCATCGACCGCAACGCCAATCGCCTGCTGCGCCTCATCGAGGACCTGCTGCTGCTCTCCCGGCTGGAGTCGCGGACGCTGCAACTGCGGCTCACCACCGTGTCCGTGGCCGACCTGCTGGCCGCCGCGGTCGCCGAGCGGGCGCCCGCCGCCGCCCTCGCGGGCATCACCCTGCGGTGCGAGGCGGTTGGCGGGCCGGAGCTGGTCTGCGACGACATCCGGATCCACCAGGTCGTCGAGAACCTGGTCGGCAACGCCCTGAAGTTCACCCCCAACGGTGGCGAGGTGAACGTCCGGGCCCGGTCGAGCGCTGATGCCTGGATCATCGAGGTCGCCGACAGCGGGATCGGCATCCCGGCGGTCGACCTGCCCCGGCTGTTCCAGGCCTTCTTCCGCGGTGCCCTTCCGGCGTCGTCGGTGGCCCGTCAGGCGCCGCCCGGCACGGGGCTCGGCCTGGTGGTCAGCCGCGCCATCGTGGAGCTGCACGGCGGCTCGATCAGCGTCGCCAGCACCGAAGGAGTCGGTACGACGGTCACTCTGTCCCTGCCCGCGCGGCCCATCGCGAAAGACGGAGGTTGACCGTGAGCAAGCTTCTCGTGGTGGAGGACGACCCGGACATCGCGATGGCCCTGCGGCTGTTGCTGAGCCGTGCAGGCCACCAGATCGCGCATGCCAAGGACGGTCGCGCCGGGCTTCGCGACGCGTACACCGAGCGGCCGGAACTGGTCATCCTCGACATCGGCCTGCCCGGCATGGACGGCTGGCAGGTGCTGGAGCGGTTGCGTGACGTCAGCGATGTGCCGGTGCTGCTGCTCACGGCGCACGGCCAGGAGTCCGACAAGGTTCGCGGGTTGCGTGGCGGCGCCGACGACTACCTCACCAAGCCGTTCACCAATGCCGAACTGGTGGCCCGGGTGGACGCACTGCTGCGCCGCAGCGTCGGGCCGGCGTCCTGGGCCGACGAGATCTACGACGACGGGGTCCTGCGGATCGACCCGGCAGCGCGGCGGTGCTTCGTCAACACCGAAGAGGTACGCCTGACGCCAACCGAGTTCCGGCTGCTCAACGTGCTGGTGCGGCACGCCGGTGCGGTGCTGTCGCCGAATCAGCTGCTGGCTCAGGCCTGGGACGACCCGACCGGGATCGGTCCGGAACGGGTGAAGTTCGCGGTGCTGCGGCTGCGCCGGAAACTGGGCTGGACGGATCCCGAGGCCTCGCCCATCGAGTCGGTACGCGGCTTCGGTTACCGGTACCGCCGTCCCACCACCGGGCGCCCGGAGTAGCCGACCGGACGTCGCAGGCCCTACAACCGGAGCGCAACTGACCGGCCCCCCGGTTTGGTGTGCGGGTGCCCCAATCTGAGTACACCCCCAACCGGTGCGCTCGGCGTGCCGGGATGCTCCATCCCAGATCCCGGGGCCTACCCGAAGCGAGCCAGCCATGATTGACCTTCGCCACGATGGGCACGTGCACACCGCCTTCTCGTCCGGGCACGACAGCGTCAGCCTGCTGGTCGCCGCAGCGGAACGGGCCGGCATCACCGATCTGACGCTCGCCGACCGGGTCGGCCCGGACACCAGCTGGCTGTCGTCGTACCTGGCCTCGATCCACCGCGCACAGCAGCGCACCGACGTGACGCTACGCCGCGGCGTGGAGGTCGAGGCGATCGGAATCGACGGTTGGCTCGCATTCCCGTCCGACCTCAGCGGTCTGGAGGCCATCTCGGTCGGCCTGAGCCGGCTGCCGTTGCCCGCCGGGTTGCTCGGCCCGCAGGCCGTCCGTGCGGCGCTGGACGCCGGCACACTCAACGACCTCGATGTCGTGGAGCAGCTGATCCACGTCAGCGCGCTGGCCATCGAGCGGGTCTCCCGGTACGCCCCGACCCGGCTGTCCCGTCCGCTCAGCTTCCTTGCCGAGTCGGGCATCGACGAGGCGACGGTGCCGGATTCGGCCATCGCGACGCTCGCGTCGGCGTGCCGGGTCAACGGCACGGTCGTGGAGATCAGCGAACGGCACCGGCTGCCGTCGCTGCGGGTGGCGCGTGCGTTCGCCGATGCGGGCGTCCGCATGGTCGGGGCAAGTGACGCCTACCACGCCGCCGAGGTCGGTCAGTGGTCCTACGCCGTCGACCTGACGAACGCCTTGGCGCCGGTGGCGGCGGCCCGGGGCTGACGGCTCATCGCCCGCCGACGGCCGGGGTGTGATGGGCCCACAGGGGCTCGCCTCACCCCGGCCGTCGTTGGCGATCCACCGGACTGTCCCGCCGCTGGCACTGGCGACCGGTGGAGTCCGGACGCCGGTCTGATCATTGGCGTTGGTGGTATTGGTTGCGTTGGGGTTTTCGGTGTGGGTCGAGGTGGGTGGGTGGGGTGAACTCTGGTTTGCCGTCGGCGGGGTTGGTCTGGACGGTCCATTCGCTGTGGTGGATGAGGCGGTGGTGGTGTCGGCAGAGGAGGACGGCGTTGTGCAGGGTGGTGGTGCCGCCGTCGGCCCAGTGGGTGATGTGGTGTCCGTCGCACCAGCGGGCGGGTCGGTCGCAGGTCGGGAAGGCGCAGCCGCGGTCGCGGATGATGAGTGCGCGGCGGATCGGTCCGGTGAACAGGCGCCGTTCCCGGCCCAGGTCCAGGACCTGCCCGGCACTGCCGAGGACGGCGGGGATGATCGCGGCGTCGCAGGCCAGCCGTCTGGTTGCTGCGGCGCTGAGTTTTGCGCCGTCGTCGAGGGTCGCCGCGCCGAGTTGGTCGCGGAGCGTGGCGAGGCTGGTGGTGACCACGACCTGTGCCCGGTCGCCGCCGTTGTCGGGCAGGTGGGTGCTGGCGCATGCCAGGCGGCACACGTCGACGAGGGCGTCAGCGCGGCGCTGCCCGGCACTGAGCCGTTCCCCACCCGCAGTCCCCCCGGTGTCCGCGGCGGCGTGCGGGCCGGCGTGCGGGCGGGGGGCGCAGAGCGGGTCCAGGGCGGCGCGCACCATCGCGGCCGCTTCGGTGGGCAGCCACCCGGTGAGGCGGACCCGGCCCGTGCCGGGCACGTCGGTGAGGTACAGACACCGGTCGCGGTGTGCGCGCTGCTCAGCGCGGTCCAACGCGGC
>DATHBD010000002.1:0-131081 GCA_035296325.1 Micromonosporaceae bacterium
ATCTCCGCGTCGTCGACCCGCTTGGGCCGCCCAGAGCGAGCAGCGTCGAACAACGCCTCCAGACCACCAGCCGCGTACCGGTTGCGCCACGCGATCACCGTCGGACGCGACACCCCCAACCGCCGCGCGATCGACGACGTCCCCTCACCATCACCCGCAGCCAGCACGATCTTCGACCGCATCGCCAACCCAGCCCGGACCGACGACGACCGCGACCAACGCGACAACACCGCCCGGTCCTCATCACCGATCTGCACCAACCCAGTAGACAGCGCCACACCCCATGATCGCGTCACCGCCACGGAATGTAAAGGAACTAACGACGCGCAACACTAGTCCGAGGAGGCAGCGATGAAGCGGCCTAAGATATCGACGTCGTCCCGTTCCTCCGCGCTCCCGACGCTTTCGATCCGCAAGGCGGCCCTGGTCGGCACGTTGGCGACCGCGCTCGTCGGGTCGGTGGCCGTGGTGGCGCACGGCGACGGCTATCCCGCCTCACGTGTCGCGCTCTCCGGTGGTGGGGCGTGGTTGGCGTCGCCGACGCAGGGTCTGGTCACCCTGATCGACGGCGCCTCGGAGCAGGTGGTCGGCTCATTGCGGGCACCGGGCGCGAAGCGCGGTGACGCGCTCTCCGTCGTCCAGCACGGTGCGTCGGCGTACATCGGCAACGAGGCCCAGGGCACCGTGGCCCGGGTAGACGGTGCAACGTACGAGGTGTCGGACCCGATCCGCTTCACCGGCGAGCGCGGCGGCGCGCTGGGCATCTTCGCCGGCCCGAAGTCGCTCTACGTCGTCGACAGTCAGCGCCGCGCGGCCTCGGTCGCCGACCCGCTGTCGTTGCAGGTGCGGGAACGCCTTTCGCTCGTCGCCCAGCCCGGAGAGGAGCAGTCCGTTGTGGACGCTGGGGGGCGATTGTGGGTACTCGACCGCGAAAAGGGTGGGCTCACCTGGTTTGATGGAGGCAAACGGAACCGGCCGGGAACTGGCAACCAAGCTGACCGGCTGGTCCTGGTGCAGGGCGGTCCGGTGCTGGTGGACTCCGGTAGCTCCAGGCTCGGCAGGCTGACGCCGGACGGCACCGTGGACCGCTGGTCGTGCCTGGAACTGCGCTCCGGTGACCGGGCGCAACTGCTCGGCTCGGCATCGTCGGATCGCGTGTTCGCCGCCATTCCGGCGTCGGGAACGTTGGTTGCCAACTCCATCGGGCGCGACGACTGTGGCATGTCCGTGGACGTTGGGGAGCCCGGCGACGAGTTCGGGCCACTGGCCGAGGCGTCCGGATTCGTGTTCGTACCCAACCGGACCCGTGGCCGCGCACTGGTGGTCGATGTCGCCGCAGGCAGGGTCGCCGGTGATCTGCCGGTGGCCAAGCCGGGGGCCCGGCTCGAACTGCTCGCCAAGGACGGCTTCGTCTTCTACAACGACCTCGACGGTGAGAACGCCGGCGTGATCCGGTTGGACGGTGGCCGGTGGACGGCGGGGAAGGGTGTGCAGAAGTTCAAGCCATCCGACGACGGCAGAGGCATCTTGACGCCAGCCGGTGACCGGCCGCAGAACGAACAGGGCAAGCCACCTGCCGATCCCGGGAACCCGCCCGGGAAGACCGCACCGACCACGGCGCCGCCGGCCGAGCCGACCCGCCGTGATCCGCCCCGGAGTAACCCAACAGACCAGAACCGGCCGGACGTTCCGCCACCCGGCCCGAACCTGCCTGACCTTCCACCACCAGACCAGAACCGGCCGGACGTTCCGCCACCCGGGCCAAACCTGCCCGACCTTCCACCACCGGACCCGACCCTGCCCGACCCGGAGCCGGATCCCGGCACCGGTGATCCGTCGCCGACGGCTCCGGCCAGTGAACAGCCTCCGCTGGTCCCACCGATCATTCGGGAGATCCGGTGGATGCCGGGTGAGCCGGTCCGTGGGAAGCCGGTCACCTTCACCGGCGTCGCCGCGCAGGCCGAGGATGCCATCTGGCGGTGGACGCTGACCCGGCCGAACGGCGCGGCATTCCCAGCCCACACCGGCAGCGAGTTCACGGTCACCCTGCCGACCGGGGACCCCCGGCCGTACACCATCAAGCTGGAACTCACCGGACCCGGTGGGGCGGCCACACCGATGACGAAGTCGGTCTCGA
Organism: Micromonosporaceae bacterium; assembly: GCA_035296325.1. Classification (GTDB taxonomy): domain Bacteria; phylum Actinomycetota; class Actinomycetes; order Mycobacteriales; family Micromonosporaceae; genus DATHBD01. The sequence goes on from DATHBD010000002.1 coordinate 2,138, forward strand.
CGACCTCGCCGGGCGCGCCGCGGTTCGCGAGCTTCACCGCCAACCCGCGTATTGCCGCCGTGGGCCAGGAGGTGACGTTCACCGCGGTGGAGACGGTGACCGGCGCCGACGGCGTGTGGCGTTGGACGATCTACGAGATCGCCACGGGCCACGGCATCCTGATTCACGGGCCGACCCCCGGGCTGGCGCAGCAGCCGTTCCGGCATACGTTCCACGAATCGGGCAAGTATCAGGTCCGGGTCACGGTCGACTACGACGGCGAGACGAACACGGTATCGACGCCGGTGGACGTGGGCGACAACTGCACCATCCGCCCGGATGCCGGCGCGGTCGATTTGCGGGGCCAGGCCTCAGCGGTAGTCGTGATTCGGGTGGCCGACTGCGCGGGACCGCTGCGGGTCACCGCCTCCGCGTCGGCGTGGCTGCAGGTGCCGGCCACGTTCACCGTCCCCGCGAGCGGGTCCACGACCGTGACGGTAAGGATTGTCGGGCCACCGGAGGTAGAGGGTCGAAACCTTGACGCGTTGCGGTTCACCCTCGCCAACGGCAAGTTCGTGACACGTGATGTGATGGCCCACCTTGCTCCGCCTCCCTGAGCGTAGTTGCGCCGAACGCGGTCGCTCACGTCCGCGCCGTACCTGCGAGCAAGCCCTCGCAGGTACGGCGGAGGACGCCGGCGACCCGGCGCTCGGTGGGGCTCGCCACCGGGCTCTCGCCGATCGCCTGCCAACGTCGGAGCGCCGCGATCAGCGCCGGCCTGATCTCCGCGTCCGGCGTCTCAGCCGGCAGTCGCAGCCGGCCCCGCACCGCCGACCCGGCCGCGCCGAGCAGCGCCTCGGCGTCGTCGCGGCGCTCCTCTGTGGGCAGCTCGACCGCGCCGGTGCGCAGGTCGTTCAGCAGCCGCAGCTCGGTCAGCTCGTGCGCGCCGACCAGGAGCGCTTCCAGCCGCATGCCCAACCGCTCTGCGGCCGGCACCGGCCGGTTCGCGAGCACCGTTTCCAGGGCGCGCAGTGCGCCGTAGGCCTTGAGGACATCGCGGCGCCGGGTGAACTGGTCCAGCAGAATGGCGCGCAGCTCGTCCAGGCCACTACGGTCGCGCAACTGGGCGGCGAGCACACCGGCGTCGGTGGCCAGACCGTGGCGGAGAAGCGTCACGCCAAGGCGTACGCCGAACAGGCCGAGCAGCCCCAGCAAATCACGGCGCACCTCCGGCGGCACCGGCAGCGGGGTGGCGGGGGCCACGAACCGGTCCGCGGACAGCAGCGCCATCTCGACCCGGGCGGGGGCGTCGGCGGCGATGGCGCGCAGTGCCGCGTACTCCCGCTCGCGCAGCGTGGAACCGGCCTGGCCGAGCAGCCCGGCGACCGGGACCACCGTCTGCATCAGCGCCCGCACCCGCGGGTCGCGGCGGTAACCGGCGGCGGCCTGGCGGGCCAGGTCGAGGGCGTCGCCGCGACCGGCGCCGATCTCGTCCGCGCGGGACAGCACTCCGATCGCGTTGACCGGGGTGGTGCCGGCGAACTGCTGGTCGTGGAAGGCCTCCAGGAAACTGACGTCGGAGGCGTGCAGATGGCGCATCAGGTACAGCACCGCGTCGGCGCCGCGGTCGGTCGCACCGGCGAGGAACGTCGTGGTGCGGGCCGACACCTCGGTGGACAGCGATCCGATGCCGGGGGTGTCGATCAGGGTGAGCCGCTCCAGTCGGGAGTTCGGCACCTCGATCCGCAGCCGGTCCAGGTCCTCGGCGCGCAGATCGCCGAGTTGGATGTCGGTCTTGCCGTCGGAACGGTGGAAGGGCAGTTGACGCGGTTCGCCGTCGTGCGGGTACGCCCAGACGCGGGACGCGACACCGCTGGCGTACCAGGTCACCACGCGGGTGCACTCGCCCGCGTCGGTGGCGGCCAGGTGCTCGCCGACGAGCGCGTTGAGCAATGTGGACTTTCCCGCCTTGACCCGACCGGCGATGGCCACCCGCAGCGGTTCGTCCAGCCGGTCGACCACGGCGACCAGCCGTTCCTGCTCCGGGGTTCCCGCGTAGGCGGTGATGGCATCGGCGAGCAGCGCCCGCAGGTTGGTCAGGAGTGCCGTCATCGGGCCAGCAGCCGTTCCAGCAAGACTTCTGCCTGCTCGCTGTGCGCCCGGAGCAGGTCCAGTTCGCCCGTGGTCTGCTCCAGCCGGCCGGACCGGGAGCGTTCGTCCTCGCGCAGCGTACGGGTCAGCGCCTCCAGGTTCTGGGCGGTGGACGTGTAGAGCTCCACCGCCCGCTGCGAGAACACGTCACGCAGTTGGCGGTGGATCTGGCGGACGGAGTCCCGGGAGTCCTTGCGGGCCACCTGTTCCACCTCGTCGAGGTAGATGGTCACGGCGCGCTCGGCCTCGGCACGTAGTCCCTTGAGCTGCGACTGCTGCGCGCCGCGCCAGCTCTTGCGGGCCAGGACGGCAGCCACCAGCGCGGTGGCCGGCAGCGTGGCGGGCATCGCCAGGCCCAGCACCAGCCCGACGGTATGGATGACGACAGCGCCGACCGAGGCACCGCGCGCCGCGAAGAGGCCGAGTTGCAGTCGGGCCGACCGGTCAGCGGACACCGCGGCGAGCCGCGCGTCGCGGGCTGCGGCGCCCGATCCGCCGACCTCCACCGCGATCTGCAGCTCCCAGGCGGCTGCGCCGAACTGCTCGGCCACCTCGTCGGCGATCGTGTCCGCCTGGGTGCGGATCAGGCGGAGGTGGTCGAGCAGCGCCTCGTTGGTCTGCCGGTACAGCCAGGGTTCCAGCTCCCCCCAGATCCGGGTCGGGTCCCCGGCACCGATCCGGTCGACGGCCTCCTTGCGAACCCCGCGCAGCCGAATGCCGAGGTCGTGCTCGACGTTGGAGGCCAGGTCGGCAATCCGGTCGCTGAGCACCTGCTGCCAGCGCGCACCGGCGCTCTTGAGCCGTTCCGCCTGCTGCTTCGCCTCGGTCCACCGGACCCGCCGATCCGCGCGGCCGAGTGGGTCCGCGAGCGCTTCGTGTTCGGTGGAAACCAATGAGACCAACTGGGCGAGCGTACTGTCCGCGGCCGCCACCGCAGCGGTGAGCGCGGCGCCGGCGCTCTCCTCGGCGGCGCGACGCAGCAACGCGGCCAGCCACGGGTAGCCGGACTCGGCGACCAACGCGCGGTCCCCGGCGCGGATGCCGTGGTGGCGCAGCGGCGCGGACAGCGCCACGATGGGTCGGTCGATACCGGCCCGGCGCAGGTGACCCTGGTCGAGTTCGAGAATGCGGCGCCACTCCGGGTAGAAGTCGGTTTTTGTCAGCGCACAGACCACGATGGGGCACAACTCGGCCGCCTGCCGAAGGAACGCGAGTTCCGCCGCCGTGTACTCCTGGCTCGCGTCGGAGACGAAAAGCACCACATCGGCCCCGGTCAACGCGCGCAGCGTGATCGCGGCGTGCGCGGCGGAGAGTCCGCCACCGACGCCGGGCGTATCGACGAGCACCATCCCGTCGCGGAGCAGCCGCCGTGGCAGGGTGACCGCGAGCGATCGGACCGAGCCGCCACCGGGCCGCGCCGCCGGGCCGCCGGGGAACTGGGTGGCCAGCGACTCCAGGTCGGCGACCGGGATCGACGTGCCGGCGCCGTCGTCGGACTCGATGGTGGCGGCCGTGGCCTCCTCCCCGTAGCGCACGAATGTCGGCACCGCGGTGGCCCGGTCCGCGTCGGCGGGGCAGACCCGCGCATTGAGCAACGCGTTGACCAGGGAGCTCTTACCCTTCTTGAACTCGCCGACGACGAGGACATGGCAGGTCGGGCGCGTCACCCGGGCGCGTTCGGAATCGAGCCGGCCCACCAGGTCGTCGCGCCCGTGGCGCCGGGCATTCTCGGTGGCCCGGTCCAACAGCGCGACGACCTCGTCGACCGGGTGCACGGCTTCCCGGGACGGGAGCGGAGCGGCCATCGATACCTCGTCGTCGAGTCTGGATGTCTGGTTCTTGGAGGGCGTGTCGTCGGCGGGCCAGGCGTCGAGCATAGCGACGTTGACCGGCATGTTGAGCGCCGCGTGAGTTCGGGTTGAGACCGGCCGTTCATGCTCTGCTGGTGACAACTACCAAGGTGTACGTCTTCGGCGCCGACCCGCTCAGCCAGGCCGGCATGGCGGCCTACCTCTCCGGCGAACCCGAGATCACGCTGGTCGCCGAGCCGGAGGTGGATGCCGCCGACGTGGTGCTGATCGTCGCGGACCTGGTCGACGAGGCCACGCTGCGGGTGCTCCGCGCGGTCCACCGGGACGGCTTGCCACGCGTGCTGCTGCTGGTCGCCGAGGTGGACCCGGCCGGCGTCCGCGCCGCTGTGCACGCCGGCGCCGTGGGCATTCTGCGCCGGGCGGCCAGCACCCGGGAAGGGCTGCTCACGGCGATCAAGGCCGCGGCCGCCGGTGAGGGGGTTCTGCCGCCGGACCTGCTTGGTGAGTTGTTGCGCCAGGTGCACGCCGAGGAACCGTCCGCGGCCGCGCGGTTCGGCCCGTCCGACCGGGAACGGCGGGTCCTCGTGATGCTCAGCGAGGGCTGCGACACGCGGGAGATCGCCCGCGTCATGTCGTACTCGGAGCGCACCGTCAAGAACGTCATCGAGGACCTGACCCGCCGGTTCGGCGTGCGCAACCGGCCGCACGCCGTGGCGTACGCGATGCGTCGGGGCTTCATCTAGTCCGACCGCCCGGGTCCGTCACGCCGCCGGCTGACGATCGAATACTCGTCGGTCTGCAGGTGGGAGCTCATCTACAGTTGTCGCCGTGGTGGCGGTGGCCGGCCGCGCGTGGGCGGCACCGCTGTGCCCAGGCCGGTAATCGTCCGTGATCGCCGCACCGCCAAACTGCGGCGCCGGGTCGGTCCGAGGGAGAAGGGGCAGCAAGGCGACGATGGCCGACGATCCCGTTCTGGACGTGGTGTTCGACTGTGCCGACCCCGATCGGGTCGCCCGGTTCTGGATGGCCGCGCTTCCCGGCTACGACTTCCCGCACGGCCCGCCGGACGGCTACCAGACCTGGGATGAGTGGGCCGACGCCAACAACATCCCCGAAGACCAGCGCAACCTGGCCCGGACCCTCGTCGACAAGGCGGGCAACCGACCGACGATCTTTTTCAACCAGGTGCCCGAGCCGACGGCACCCGGTAAGAACCGCCTCCACCTGGACATCAAGGTAGCTGGAGGCCTGCCCGCTGATCAACGCCGGGCACGCATCGAAGCCGAGGCCGCCCGACTCGTGGCAGCCGGCGGCAGCATCGCGCAACGGATCGACGAGCCAGCCAGTTTCTGGATCATCATGCGCGACGTCGAAGGTAACGAGTTCTGCGTCAGCTAACCGGATCCTCGGTATCCCATCGGCCGGCATCTACATAACGGACCGGCTCTGGTAATGATAGGGAGATATCGTACCCATTGTTCGCGCCGTCGTCGGCCCTTTTCTGCGTCGAGTGCCACGGCTGGCGCCGGCGGAGAAATGGGACTGCTCGTGAGATATGCCGCGGGGATGCCGCCCAATCGGACTCAGGTTGGGTACATGCGAGAGCCCACCAAACGCCCTGATAGCCCGCGCGGAAACGCATGTGAGCTGGGGAAACTGCCTGCTGGACGCATCGTGACGCCTGGCGACTGGCTGAACAGCCGATGCAGTCGGGCGAAACGGCCAGCATTGGTCAATCGACAGCCGTGATACCAACAATGCACTCCATTTTGGATTTGCATTGCGCCCGGGGCACATGGTGTTTGCGGGGCACAGTGGAGTACCCAAATGATTTTCCCGCCAACAGGAGGCACGTGCATGTCAATGAAAAAATTCGCCCTCCGGTCGCTGAGTCTGATCGCCGGTCTGGGACTGGTTGTCGCCTCGACGGCCGGCGCGAGCGCCACCGATCCCACCGTGCCTCCGCCGGCCCCCGGTGGCGCGGTGTTCCTGGGAACCGACATGAACGGCGTCAACGGCCCCGCCGCCGACCCGGACGGCACCGGCCGGGTCGTCGTGCGGATTCAGGGCGTCCAGGTGTGCTTCCTGGTCCAGTGGAACCGGATCCTGGCGCCGACCACCGCCCACATCCACGAGGCGCCGGTCGGGTCCAACGGCCCGGTCACGGTGGGCTTCTGGCGCGGCGAGCTGCCGGCCTCGGTACGCGGTGTCACCGGTTGTGTGACCTCCACCGCGGAGACACTGGCGGCCATCGTGGCCAACCCGGCGGCGTACTACGTCAACGTGCACGACGCCACCTACCCGGCCGGCGCCATCAAGGGCCAGCTCGAGGTGCTCGACCGCGGTGTGGACTTCAACTCGGTCCTCCGGCTGCCCTTGACGGCTCAGCTCGACGGCATGCAGGAGTTGCCGGGCGCCGGTGATCCGGATGGCCGGGCTGTCGGGTTCGTGCGCCTGCGGGCCAAGGAGACCGTGCACTACGCGTTCAACTGGAGCGCCATCGCGCCGCCGACCGCGGCCCACGTCCATGTCGGCTCGGTCGGACAGATCGGTGGCGCCGTCGTCCCGCTCTTCGCCGCCCCCACCGGCCTGCCGGCGACGCTGACCGGTGTCAACGGCGAGGTGCGTGTGGAGTCCGCGGTATACAAGGCGATCAACCGCCGCCCGTGGGAGTACTACCTGAACCTGCACAACGCCGAGTTCCCGGCGGGTGCGGTCCGCGGTCAGCTGGCCCGCGCGAGCAGGTGACCCAAGCGGGGCCCTCTGGCCGGCGCGGACGCGAAGCTCAGACGCCGACGTCGAGGCCCCAGTCGGCGGCGTCGGACTGCGCGGTGGTGGTCTTCGTCGTCGGGGCGGTGCCGGCCGGCGGAGGTCGGCCCGGCCCGGCCAGGGGGTTCATCGCCGCGTCGTTGGGGTCGAAGTACGCCTGGTACTCCGCGCCGTCGACGAAGCCGTCGGAATCGGAGTCGATGGCGTGCGGGTCGGTGGCGAGCAGGTGTTCGAGATCGTCGGCGAGCCCGTCGCTGTCGGAGTCGACCGTGCCGCCCGGCCGGCTGTCCGCGCCGTCGGTGCGGCCGTCCTGATCGGTGTCGGCGTCGCCGGCATCGGTGCCGGCCGCGAGCTCCATCGAATCCTGCACCCCGTCGCGGTCGGTGTCGGCCGTGCCGGCGTTGGTCTGCAGCACGAGCATCTCGTACCCGTCGGACAGCCCGTCGCCGTCGGAGTCGGCGGCTGCCGCGTTGAGCTGGGACCGGCGTTCCAACTCGTCGGTGAGCCCGTCGCGGTCGGCGTCGGCGGCGACGCCGGGAAACGCGCCGGCCACCGTCCCGGCGACCGACGGCGACGCGGACGGGACGGTGGTCGCCCCGGCGTTGCCTCCGGTGACGCCGGGGATCGCCGCCGCGTGGGTGAACCGATTCTCGGCCGACCAGCTGCCGACCCCGTACTGCTTGCCGCGCGCCTCGATCGTGCGCCCGTCACCGAGACTGATCGCGACATGCTCGTTCGTCGGGCTGCCCTGCCGGCCCTGTGGTGACAGCCGGAAGAGGAGCGCGCCCGGTGTGTGCAGGGCTTCCTCGACGCTCATGGTGGAACCGCGCTGCTTGAGGTGCAGGTACTGCTCGATCGCGCGGCGGGGCAGCTCCACGCCGGCCCGGTGCGCTGACCACTGCACCAGCTTGGAGCAGTCGAATGCGGTCGGGTCCGGATCGTTCGCCGGCCCGGATGCGCCGAAGACGTAGCGGTCGCCGGTCTGTGCGAGCGCCGAGTCCAGGAACGTGCGACCACGAGCGTTGATTGGATCGTCCGTCACGGTGGGATTCACGGCGAGGGCCTGGCCCGGGGTCGTCCCGGCAGTCTGCGTGGCCAGCCCACCGCCGCCCTGGCCGGCCGGCATCGGGTGGCCGTAGCCCTGGGTTCCGGTCCAGACGCCGAGGTCGCCGCTGTCGCCGGAGGCGCGCGCCGCGGCGAGGGCCTCGGTCCGGTACGCCAGGTAGGGCGCGCGACTGCCGTGTGTCGTCGTCCACGGGGAAACGTCCTTGCCGCCGCCGGAGACCCGGAACGCGGCCTTGGCATTCTCCACCGGGTCGTACAGGTCGCGGCGGGCCGCCCAGTCGCCGTGTGCCGCCACGTTGATCTGCCACAACCCCCGGGAGTCCTCTCCGGAGGAGTTGTGGGCGCCCGGATTGCCGCCGGACTCGGCGAGCGCGATGGCCGTCATCGTCACCGCCTGGTCCGGGTTGAAGCCGGCCAGCCGGGCGAAGCGGTAGATCTCACGCGCGGTGAAAGCCGCCATGGCACTCAGGGTATGCCGTGCCGGCAAGCCGGTGTAGCCGACGACGGGTTGCCTCTTCGCGCACTCCCGACCCGCGGCACTCCTCCGCGGCCTCGGCGCGTGGCACCGTGAAGGCTCCGGACGAGGGAGCACCATGATCCACGATGTCGACGCCTGCCTGGGCGCCCTCATCAAGGCCGAGGCCCTGGCTGAGCCCGGCACCGAGGTCGTCTTCGATGCGCCCACCACCAGCTGGGCTGCGCGGCGCAGTGGTCCGGCCATCGACGTCTTCCTGTACGACATCCGCGAGGACGTGAGCCGCCGCGACGCGGAGACGCGTCCGGAGCGCGATCCCACCGGCCGGGTCACCGGACGGCGGCGCGGCGCCAGATTCTTCAAACTGTCGTATCTGCTGACGGCCTGGACCAACCGCCCGCAGGACGAGCACCGCCTGCTCGGGCAACTGCTCGAGACCCTGTTGCGGTACGACCGGGTGCCGGCGGCGTACCTGAGCGGTCGACTGCAGGACCGCACCGTGCTGCTCAGTCTGGCGCTGCCGGCCGCGCCGGACCGTTCGCTGAGCGATCTGTGGAGCGCGTTGGGCGGCGAGATGAAGCCGTCGCTCGACCTGGTCGTCGGTGTGGCGATCGAGCCGGCGCAGATCTACCCGGCGGGCCCGCCCGTGCTGGAACCGGCGGTCGTCACCGTGCTCGACCGGGAGTCGTCGCGATGACCGACCCGTCGGCGGAGTACCTGCTCGAGCGGCTGCGCGTGATCGAGACGCGGGTGCGGCACGCCGTGGCCGCGCGCCGCGCCGCCGACCCGGATCCGGACGACGCGTTCCGCGGGCTCTACGTCACCGACGAGCACGTCAACCGGCTGCTGTCGACCGGTCCGCTGGCCGGTGCGGGCCAGTCCGCCGCGGTGGATCCAGCGGCGGACCTGCTCTCGGCCGCCGAGCGATCGGCCGACAGCGCGAACGGGGATCCGCTGCGGCTGCGGGTACTGGCCGAGGAATTCGGACTGTCCGGATTCGAGGTGGACGTGCTGCTGGTCGCCCTGGCCCCGGACCTCGACCCCCGGTTCGAGAAGCTCTACGGCTACCTGCACGACGACGTGACCCGGCGCCGGGCCAGTGTCGGGCTGGCCACCGAACTCGCCGCGAGCACGCCGCTCAACCAGTACGCGCGGAGCCGCTTCGATCCCGGTGCGCCGCTGCTTCGCGATGGCCTGCTCCGCGTCGAGGACGCCGACCGGCCGTTCCTGACCCGGGCCCTGCGGGTGCCGGATCGCGTCACCGCACACCTGCTCGGCAGCGCAGAACTCGACGCGGGCCTGCGGGCGGTGCTGCGCCGCCCGCCGCCGGTGCCCGCGCCGGAGGGCGAGCAACTGCTGCGCGCGCTGGAGGCGGGCGTCCGGCTGGTGTACTGCCGCCAGCCCGCGGGTCTGTGGTGTGCATCCATGGTGCTGGGCGCCCTGGCCGGACACGACCGGGACGCACTGTTGGTGGACCTGTCGACCCGACCCGCCGCCGAGGCGGGTGAGCTGCTGCGGACGGCGGTCCGCGAGGCGCGACTGCTGGGTCGGGTGCTCGTCGCGGGGCCGGTGGACGACCTGGACCGGTCGGTGGTGCGCGCGGCGACCGCCGGTGGCGCGTGGCTGGTGCTCTACGGCGCGATGCCATGGGACCCGGCCTGGTCCGACGCCGGTGTGCTGAACCTCGACCTGCACCACCTGGCCCGGCGGCCGGCGGTGGAGCTGTGGACCGGCGCGCTGGGGCCGGCCGGGCTCGCCGGTGCCGGCGGAGCCCGGCCGGAGGACCTCGCCGCCTTCCGGCTCAGCCCGGACCAGGTGCATCGCGCGGTGGCGGCGGCGCGCGCGGCGGTGGCCGCCGACGGGGGTGGCGCGCCGACCCAGCAGCATTTGATCGCCGGGGCGCGGTTGCAGAACGGCACCGGCCTGGGTCGCCTGGCCCGCCGGGTGGAGCCGGCGGTGAGCTGGGAGGACCTGGTGCTTCCGGCATCGACGCTGCCCGGGCTGCGCCACCTCACCGACCGGGTGCGCTGGCGCGACCGGGTGCTGGGGGAGTGGCGGCTGCGCCGGGCGGGCGGCCGTGGCGAAGGGGTGACCGCGCTCTTCGCCGGCGAGCCGGGCACCGGCAAGACCATGGCGGCCGAGGTGGTCGCCGGGGCGCTCGGCCTCGACCTGTACGTCATCGACCTGTCCACTGTGGTCGACAAGTACGTCGGTGAGACCGAGAAGAACCTGGAACGGGTGTTCACCGGCGCCGAGGGCGTCAACGGTGTGCTCTTCTTCGACGAGGCCGACGCGCTGTTCGGCAAGCGTTCTGAGGTCAGCGACGCCCGGGACCGGTACGCGAACCTGGAAGTGGCCTATCTGCTGCAGCGGATGGAGTCCTTCGACGGGCTGGCGATCCTCGCCACCAACCTCCGGTCCAACCTGGACGACGCATTCGCCCGGCGGCTGTCGCTGATCGTGGAGTTCGCCCGCCCCGATGTGGCCGAACGCCGGGTGCTGTGGCAGCAGTCGCTCGCCGCGGTGCCGCTCGCCGACGACGTCGACCTGGACTTCTGCGCCGCCGCCTTCGACCTGGCCGGTGGCGACATCCGCAACATCGCCGTCACCACGGCGTACCTGGCCGCGACGGCGGGGGAGATCGTGGACATGCGTCGGGTGATCGCCGCGGTGCGCCTGGAGTACCGCAAGCTCGGCCGGCTGTGCGTCGCGGCCGAATTCGGCCCGTACTATCCGCTGCTCAACGGCGTTCCCTGAGAGGGCGTAATCCGATGGGGCACGAACACGAGCACGAGGTGCCGGCACCGCGCGGTGCCGGCCCGGTGCGCCGCCAGGAGCTGCCCAGCCAGGGCGCCGGCCCGCTCAACCCCGCGGTCGGGGCGATGATCGAGGCGCAACGTGGCGGCGGGAGCCCGCTGCCCGGTCATGTCCGCGCGGATCTCGAGCCCCACTTCGGCGCGGACCTGTCCGCGGTCCGGCTGCACACCGGCCCGCAGGCCGCGGAGCTGAACTCGGCGGTGCAGGCGGAGGCGTTCACCACCGGTACCGACATCTTCTTCGGGTCCGGCTCCGGTGACCCGACCGGTCCGCAGGCACGCGAACTGCTCGCCCATGAACTGACCCACGTCGTGCAGCAGAGCACCGGCGGGGTCGGCGGCGAGTCCCGGGTCAGCGCACCGGACGAGCCCGCCGAGGTGGCGGCCCGCGAAGTCGCCCGGGCGGTGGCATCCGCCCCGGCGGCACCGGCCCCGCAGGCGGTGGCACCCGACGAGGTGCTGCGGTTGCAGCAGATGGCCGGCAACGCGGCCGTGCAGCGGCTGCTCCCGCCCGCCCCGGGCCCGGACGGGGAGTGAGGTGCCTCTTCGCGCAGATGTTCGTTGCGCGAAGGGCCAGGAGGCCGCCTCTGTTGCGGGAAGCGCCGGGGGGCGACGCTGTCGGATGACGGCCTGACTGAGGAGTCTCATGCCCAACTATCGATCGCCCGGCGTGTATGTCGAAGAGGTACAGGCCGGCTCGCGGCCCATCGAGGGAGTCGGCACCGCGATCGCCGCGTTCGTCGGCATCACGGAAACCGGCCCGTACAACGAACCCATCAAAGTCACCAACTGGGGCCAGTACGTCAAGACGTTCGGCGAGTGGGTCGACGGCGCGTACCTGCCGAACGCGGTGTACCAGTACTTCAACAACTCCGGCGGCGCCTGCTACGTCGTCCGCGTCGGGGAGAACGCCGCCGACGAGCCGCAGCGCGCGGGCGCGGAGCTGACCAGCTCGGTGCGCGCCGGCCAGGCGGTCTACCGGATCGAGGCGCGCGAGCCCGGATCCGCCGGCGAGGGCATCACGGTCAACGTGGAGCCGCGTGCTGCCGAGCCGGCGCCCGAGGCCAAGGAGGGTGAACCACCCGCCGATTCGGCTGAGGACACCTTCACTGTTGTTGTGCGCCAGGGCGACAAGGTCGAGCGGTTTCCCGACCTGAGCCCGCGCAAGGGCCGCAAGGACCTGGTCAGTGAGCTCCAGCGGTCCACCCTGGTGCGGGCCACCGAGATCACCGGTGTGCCGGTGGCCGACCGCGTGCCCAGCGCCGGGCAGATCGCCCTGCGTGGCGGCGGCGAGCTGCCGGTCCGACTGACGCCGGACGACTACCTCGGCGACGAGACCGCGCGCTCCGGCATCGAGGGCCTCTCCGCCATCGACGACGTGACGATGATCGCGGTACCGGACCTGATGGCGGCGTACGAGGCCGGTCAGATCGACCTCGACGGCGTCCACGCCGTGCAGGGCGCCCTGATCGCGCACTGCGAGTCGATGAAGGACCGGATGGCGATCCTGGACGCGCCCAAGGGGCTCAACGCGCAGCAGGTGCGCGAGTGGGCGAAGGAGAAGGCGCGGTTCAGCTCGCCGTACGCCACGCTGTACTGGCCGTGGTGCTCGTTCTACGACCCCGGCCTGCGCCGGGCCCGCCTGATGCCGCCCAGCGGCGCCATCGCCGGCATCTGGGGCCGCAACGACGACACCCGTGGCGTGCACAAGGCGCCGGCCAACGAGGTCGTGGCGGGCGCGCTCGACCTCGAACTGAACGTCAACCGGCGCGAGCACGACGACCTGAATCCGGCCGGCATCAACGTGATCCGGGCGTTCCCGGGCCGCGGCATCCTGGTCTGGGGTGCGCGCACCCTCTCCGACGACACGGCCTGGCGGTACGTCAACGTGCGCCGGCTGTTCAACTACGTCGAGTCGTCGATCCTCGCCGGCACCCAGTGGGTGGTCTTCGAACCCAACGATCTGGACCTGTGGCAGCGCATCAAGCGGACCGTCTCGTCGTTCCTGCTCGGCCTGTGGCGCGACGGCGCGCTCTTCGGCGCGACGCCGGACCAGGCGTACTACGTCAAGTGTGACGCCGAGACGAATCCGCCGGACGTCATCGACGCCGGGTACGTCGTCATCGAGGTGGGCATCGCCCCGGTCAAGCCGGCTGAGTTCGTGGTGTTCCGTATCGCTCAGCTGCCCAGTGGCGGCGGAGTCCAGGAGTAGGGAAGGTCATTCGGATGCCCATCGGCGAAGACGCAATTGGCAATTACGCGTACCAGATCGAGATCGACCGGATCACGTTGGCGCAGTTCAAAGAGGTCACCGGCCTGACCGCGGAGATCCAGGTGATTGAGCACCGGGAGAACAAGGCCAAGGGCATCCCGGTGATCAAAAAGCTGCCTGGCGCGCGGAAGTGGGGCGACATCACCCTCAAGCGCGGGAAGACCGACAACCCGGCGTTCTGGCACTGGATCAAAGAGGTGCAGGACGGCAAGATCGACAGCGCCCGCCGCAACGCGTCCGTGGTGCTCTACGACTACGAGCGCGGCGAGAAGGCCAGGTTCAACATCATCAACGCGTGGCCCTCGAAGGTGAGCGTCGGCAGCCTGCAGGCGGGTGGCAGCGAGATCATCATCGAGGAGTGCACGCTCGTCCACGAAGGACTCGAGGTCGTATGACCCCGGCGCTGGCGGGAGGGTCGACGGTGGAGACCGGGCTGCGGACGGAATTCGCGTTCGACCTCCCCGTCGGCTACCTGGACGACAACGGGCAGGTGCACCGGCAGGGCACGATGCGGATGGCGCGGGCCCGCGACGAGATCGCGCCACTGCGCGACCCGCGGGTCCGCGACAACGAGGCGTACCTGACGGTCCTGCTGCTGTCCCGCACGATCACCCGGATCGGCGACGTCACGTCGATCACCCCGAACGTGATCGAAGGGCTGTTCGCCGCCGACCTCGCCTTCCTGCAGGACCTGTACCGACGGGTCAACCAGGAGGGGCATACCCGGGCATCGGTCAGCTGCCCGTCCTGCCGCACCGACTTCACGGTCGACGTGGCAGGTGGTGCACCGGGGGAATCGTGACGTACGCGACCTCCCAACTGCTCGACGAGGTCGCGTACATCGCCGCTGCGTTCCACTGGTCGCTGGACGACATCCTCGACCTCGAACACCCGGACCGGCTGCACTTCCTCGCCGCCGCCCGGCGGCACAACGGTGAGGAGTAACGGTGTTCGGAGGACTGTTCCGCGGCCGCAGAGGCAGCCGGCGGAACGACGCTGTCGGATCGCCGCCGGCACCAACGCCGCCGGCTGAGGGAGCTGCGCCGGCCGAGGGAACTGCGCCGGCTGAGGGAGCTGTGCCCGCTGAGGCTGCCGCGCCGCGCGGCTGGGACTCGCTGCCCCCCCTGCGTACTGTCAGCGGACCGCCGCCGTCGAGTGTGGACACGGTGGCGTTCGGCCGGGGCCTGGTGAGCCGATCGGTCGTACAGCCGGCACTCCGTGCGCCGGAGCACGCCGTGGTGGCACACGGCGGTGGTGTGGTCCGGGGCCTGACCTCAGTGGTGGCCCGGCATGTCGAGGCGCCCGTGACCGCCGTTCCGGCACCGCCGCACCGCACCACGGCGGCGATCGCCGAAGATGACGTCAGCGATGACGTTCCGTGGCGGAGCCTGTCGCCGGCGACGGCCGACGACGGCGGGTCGTCATTGTCGGCAGCCCGGACGGCCTCGCTGGCATCGGTTCCGGCACCACCCCCGCGCTCGTTGACACCGCCACCGAACGCTGCCCCGGCCGCGCCCGGTTTGATCGTGCCGGACCCCGCTGCGTCCGTCGCCGCAGCGCCTGCCTCCGGAGCCACGCCGGCGCGCGGGATCCTGGCACCGCCGGCCGTCGCACCGCCGGCTGCCGTGGTCAGTTCGCCGGTGCAGCGCTCGGCAATCCGATCGGACCCGACGCCGCCACCGGTCGACCGTGCCGGTTCCCGGGGCGGGACACTCGCCCCGGATAGCGGCACGGGCCGCCCGGCACGTCAGATCGGTCTCGGTCGCCCGGTCAGCGGAGCCGCCGCACCCCGCCACGCGCCCGCACCGCGCGCGGTGCCCCGCGTGACCCCAGCAGCGCCGGCCGGGCTGCAGCCACCCCGTACGGTGACCGGCGACTCGCCGGCGACCAGCCCTGGGGTGGCCAATGCTGCCGTTCCGCTCGATACCGGTGCGGCGTCCGGCACGGTCATCCATCGATCGGCAGTCGCGGACCGCAACGCCCCGGATAGTGCCCCCGGGCCGGTCGTCGGCGCGCCACCCGCGCCCGACAGCGACGTGCTCGCGAGGGCGGCCCGCTCAGCCGATTCGTCGCAGACGGCACCCGAGTTCCGCGGTGCGCTCACCGCGTCCGGTCCGCCGGTGTCCGGTGCGCCCGCTTCGTCGGAGGCTGGCTCGCCGCCGATCGGGACCGTGCTGCCCGCCCCGGGCCGGGCAGGCCCGGGTGTGCCGACGGGCGCAACGTCCGGCCCGGGCGGCAATTCCATGGCCACGGCCGGGATGGTGCAGCGCGCCGCGATCCAGCCGACCGGTGTTGGTGCGGCGGCAACCGAATCAGGCCGGAACGAATCCGCAGTGGACAGTTCCGGATCGGTCGGCGTGGTTTCCGGCCTCCCGGTTTCGACGCCTTCCTCGTCCAGCTCGGCGCCATCCGGCGTTGAGCCCGTCGACGTGGCGCCCGCACAGGTTTGGGCGTCGACGTCGCCGACGATCGGGCGCGGCCCTTCGGTGCTGCGCGGTACCGTCCACCGCAGCGCGCAGGCCGGGGCCACCGAACCATTGCCGGGCGCGCAGACGTACTCCGCCGCAACGCCAACCGCCCGGCCCGCCACCGTGCCGCCTGCCACCGTGCCGCCCGCCACCGTGCCGCCCGCCACCGCGCCTCCCGCCACCGCGCCGTCTGACGCCGCGCCGGCGGCCGGCGCGCTTGCGGCCACCACGGCGCTTCCGGCCATGGCGCCGACCGGCGCCGCTGTCGCGCCGACGGGCGCCGCTGTCGCGTCGGTGGCGCGAAAAGACACCGGAGCGGCGGGTCCCCAGGCTCCGGCGGCACAGCCGATGGTCGACTCGTCGCCGCCCTCGTCGGACCGCCGGGCCGCGCCGTCCGCTCCAGCCGGACCCCGGCCGGGGTCGATCGCGGTCGCCCGCCGGCTGGCGCCGACCCAGCTCGCTGCGATGTCTCCAGCGCGGTCCCAACGCAACGGGATGGACGTGCGCTCCGGGCCCGCCACCGGGCGGTCGGCCGCGATGACGCCGGGTGCGGGCTCAGGCTCGATCGGTGTGTTCCGGTCGCCGGCCGCCGCGAGCGCAGCCGCGGAGCCTGATCCCGGCGACATCGCGGTGAGCGCCGGGATGGCGGTCCGGGACCCGGACGGCTCGGTGGTCTTCGGGCCGCGCCCGACTTCGGTTTTCCGGCAGGAGACGACCGCGCCGGCTGCGTCCGCGCCGGCATCCGGGCAGACGCAGGCCGCGCCGGCGGTGACCGTGCCGGTGGCGACGCCGGCAGTCACGCCGCCCGCGGCGACCGCGGACCGGGCGGCGCCGGCGCAGCCGGACCTCGCGGCGATGGCCGACGAACTTTACGAACGCATCGAGCGCAGGCTGCGGACGGACCTGTTCCTGGAGCGCGAACGGCTCGGTTCGCTGGTGGATCCGTGAGGGGGGTGCACCAATGAGCGATCCGGCCAACAGTCTGCGGTTCAACGTGGTCATCGACGGCCACGACCTCGGCTCGTTCACCGCGCTCGACGGGCTGACGGCGGAGTACGAGGTGCGCACGTACCAGGAGGGCGGCGAGAACGGCTTCGTCCACCAACTGCCCGGCCGGCTCAAGTACGGCAACATCAAGCTCTCCCGCCCGGTGGATCTCCGGTCCCGGGCGCTCGGCACCTGGTTCCGGTTGCTGGCCAAGGGCGTCGGCTCGCGGCGGCACACGGCGACGGTGGTGGCGTTCAACGACAACAGCGAAGCCATCGCCGAGTGGACGTTCGTCGACGTCTGGCCGGTGCGCTATGCCGGGCCGGCGTTCTCCGCCGAGACCGCCAAGGTGGCGACCGAGACGTTCGAGTTCGCCCACAACGGAATGCTGGGGTAGGGGCGGAATGGAACTGCCGAAGGCCAAAGCGTTCATCCAGGAGGCCCGCAACCCGCTGGCCCGGGTGAACTTCCACTTCAACCCGACCACCATCAGCTTCACCAAGACCGCGGAGTACCGGCGGGAGCCCAGCCAGGGTTCCGCTGGCGATCCTCCGGTGCAGTTCAAGGGCAGCGGGGCGACCCAGCTCAAGCTGCAGATCCTGCTGGACGCGATGGAGAAGCAGCCAACCGGCAGCGTGCAGTCCGAGGTGGAACGGCTGATGCGCTGGATGAGTCCGGAGGACGACCCGAGCACCCACTCGCCCAGCCCTCCGGAGCTGCAGTTCACCTGGGGCTCGCTCACCATCAACGGGGCACACACGTTCAAGGGACACCTGACCCAGGTCGACGTGACGTACGAGATGTTCGCCCGCGACGGCCGCCCGATCCGGGCGCAGGTCAACCTGACGCTGCAGTCCACGCCGCAACCGGCGGCTCGCACCAACCCCACCTCCGGCGGCGAACGCTCGCGGCGCAGCCACCTGCTGCGCCGCGGGGAGGCGTTGCACTCCGTCGCGTATGCCACCTACGGTGATGCGGCCCGATGGCGCGACATCGCCCGGGCCAACGGCATCGACAACCCGTTCCGGGTACGGCCCGGACGGGAACTGCTGCTGCCCGATCCCAACGAGCTCAACGGCGCCGGCGGATGAACGCCAAGACCTACGGCGCCCGCCCGATCCTGGTGGTGGCCGGAAGCCCGCTGATCGAGGCGGTACAGGCGTGCGTGCGGCAGGTCGTGGTGGAGACCGACGCGGGCGGCCCGGACTCGTGCCGGCTCGTCCTCGACGATCCAGGCCGCGACATGCTGGCGCGCAGCGGCCTCGACCTGCATGCCGAACTCACCGTGACGGCGGGTCGAGCCGGTGAGCAGACCGGCGTGCTGATCTTCGAAGGGCTGGTCTATCGGCTGGGATTCGACTTCGACGATCGGGGCGCGTTCACCACCGTGGTGGCCTACGACCGTTCGTACGACCTGTACAACGGCCTGCACACCGCGACGTACCAGAACGTCACCGACTCCGACCTGGTCCAGCGGCTGGCGCGGGAAGCCGGCCTGCAGACCGGTCAGGTGGAGCCGACCTCGGTGGTGCACGACCACGTGTCGCAGGTCAACGAGACGCACTGGAGCTTCCTGTCCCGGCGGGCCCGCGAGATCGACTACACGCTGCGGGTGCGCGGCACGAAGCTCGAGTTCGTCCGGTCCGCCGAGGCCGACGACGCGCCGGCACCGGGGGACTACGCGACCGTCGACCGGCTGGCGCTGGTGCCCGGCGGCAACCTGGAGCGGCTCAGCGCCCAGGTCACCGCCGCCCAGCAGGTCACCGAGGTCGAGGTGCGGGGGTGGGATCCGCGTAACAAGCGCGCGGTGGTGGCCACCGCGCCGGCCCGTACCCGCAGCGCCAAGCTGACCGACGACGCCGCTGCCGTGGCGGGCCTGTTCGGCTCGCCCCGGCACGTCACAGTGGACGTGCCCCTGGCCAGTCAGGCCGACTGCGACGCGGTGGCGCAGGCGCAGGCGGAGCGGCTCGCCAGCACCTGCGTGTACGCCGACGGCGTGGCCCGCGGCGATCCGCGGATCGTGGCGGGCGCCGCGGTGAGCCTCGGCCAGACCGGCGGCCGGTTCGACGGGAAGCTGACCGTGTCGCGAGCGCGGCACACCTGGGACAACGTGGGATACCGCACCTCGTTCAGCGTCAGCGGGATGCACGACCGCTCGGTCTTCGGGCTGCTCGCCGGCGGGTCCGGGGTTGCCGGCGCCGCACGCGGCACCAGCCGGGTCGACGGTGTCGTCATCGGCATCGTCACCAACGCCTCGGACCCCGATGGCCGGGGCCGGGTGAAGCTGCGCTTTCCGTGGCTGTCGGCCGACTACGAGTCGGACTGGGCGCGGGTGGTCCAGATCGGCGCCGGGGACGGGCGGGGACTGCTGCTGCTGCCCGAGGTCAACGACGAGGTCCTGGTGACGTTCGAGCACGGCGACACGCGGCGGCCGTTCGTCATCGGTGGGCTGTACAACGGCGTGGACGCGCCGCCGTTCGACGAGGCGGTCGAAGCCGGGTCGGGGGAGGTGCAGGTGCGGGGCCTGCGCAGCCGTAAGGGCCACGAGTTGACGTTCCGCGACACCGACGGCGAGGAGCGCATCGAGATCGTCGCCAAGGACCGGAAGGTCACCATCGTGCTGGACGCCGCGTCGGGCGCGCTGCGGATCGAGGCCGAGGGCGACATCGAGGTCAGCGCCAAGGGAAGCGCCACCCTGTCCGCGAAGCAGGACCTCACGCTGGAGGCGAACGGCACGGCGACGGTGCGGGGCAGACGCGGCCTGAAGCTGGAGAGCAGCGGCGACGTCACCGTCTCCGGTACGACGATCCGACTGAACTGAAGGGAAGACCGATGGGCGCACCCGCGGTGGTATCCGGTGACCAGGTGACCGGCAACTGCCCCACCCACATGGTGCCGAATCCGTCCGGCTCGCCGACGCCGGCCGGGCCGCTGCCGTTCTCCGCGCCGCTGCTCACCGGCCTCGTGCCGACCGTCCTGATCGGCGGAAAGCCGGCGGCCGTGCAGGGTTCGGGTGGCATCAACACGCCACCGCACGTGGGGCTGCACCCGAGTGACCCGTTCCTGGCCCCGCCCGCCCAACGCGGGCAGGTGCTCGCGGGCAGTACCACCGTGTACTTCGGCGGCCGGCCCGCCGCGTACAGCGGGTGCCAGGTCGGCACGTGCACCGTGCCGGGCCAGGTGGCCGGCTCGGCCGCGACCGTCCTGGTCGGACAGTGAGGAGGTCGGCGTGAGACCGGACAACAGCTTCGTCGGCACCGGGTGGAGCTGGCCGGTGGAGGCCGACGCCACGGGTGCGATCGCCCTCGTGTCCGGAGCCGGCGAGCTCGAGCAGGCGATGTACCTGGTCCTCGCGACCGCGCCCGGGGAGCGCCCGATGCGTCCGGAGTTCGGCTGCCGGCTCCAGGAGTTTGTCTTCGCGTCGGCCGACGCCAACACGGCCGCGTTGGTGGCCGCCGAAGTCCGGGCCTCGCTGGTGCGGTGGGAGCCCCGGGTCAGCGTGGAGGACGTACTGGTCACCACGGACGGCGACGAGTCGTCGACGTTGTGGATCGACGTTCGCTACACGGTGCGCTCCACCAACGACCGGCGCAACCTGGTCTTCCCGTTCTACGTGATCCCCGAGCACGAGTAGGACCCCCCTGATGAGTCTCCCCACGCCCAACCTCGACGACCGCACCTTCCAGGAACTGGTCGACGAGGCCAAGCGGCACGTCCAGCGGCGGTGCCCGAGCTGGACCAACCACAACGTTTCCGATCCCGGTGTCACCCTCATCGAGGCGTTCGCCTGGATGACCGATCTGCTGCTCTACCGGCTCAACCGGGTGCCCGACCGGCACTACGTGAAGTTCCTGGAGCTGCTCGGGGTGTCGCTGTTCCCGCCGGCCGCGGCGCGGGCCGAGGTGTCGTTCCGGCTCTCGTCGCACCAGGACGTCGCGGTACGCATCGCCGCGGGCACCGTGGTGTCCACCCGCCGCACGGCGACCGAGCATGCTGTCGCGTTCGCCACCACTGTCGACCTGGAGATCGTGCCGGGGATGTCCCGCGTCGTGGCAACGCAACTGGCCGGGCGCGAGCCGGTCGACCGTACGCCGGGCATGGGGGTGACGGGCGCGTTCGCCTGCTTCGCCGAGCGCCCGGAGCCGGGCGACGCCCTCTACATCGGGCTGGACCGGCCGGCGCCGGCGAACCTGGTGCTGCTGCAGTTCGTCTGCACGGTCGGCGGCCACGGCATCGACCCGCATCACCCGCCGATCGTGTGGGAGGCGTGGAACGGCGACGGATGGGTCCGCTGTGACGTTGAGCGGGACACCACGCTGGGCCTCAACGTCTCCGGCGCGGTTGAGCTGCACCTGCCGGCCGGGCATGCGACGTCGGCGGTCGGTGGGGCGGCCGCGGCGTGGCTGCGCTGCCGGGTGATCGAGCTGCCCGGCTACCCGGCGTACCGGTCGACCCCGCTGGTGGTGTCGGTCACGGCGGCCACCGTCGGCGGCGACGTGGAGGCGATCAACGGCGATCCGGTGGGCGAGGAGGTGCTGGGGCGCTCCGACGGCACGGCCGGACAGTCCTTCTTCGCGCTGCGCCCACCGGTGCTGCCGGTGCCCGGTGAGCCGCTGATCCTCGACGTCGGCACGCCCGCCGGACGGCGGGAGGAGGAGCAGGAGAGCGGCTGGACCGGTGCGGTCGAACCGATCGATGATCCGGACGCCGAGTTGCCGGTGGCGTGGCAGGAGTGGACCCAGGTCGAGTCGTTCGCCGACAGCGCACCGGACAGCCGCCACTTCACGGTCGACGCCACCACGGGCGAGGTGCGGTTCGGGCCGGCGGTGCGGCAGAGCGACGGCACGGTCCGCCGATACGGCGCGGTGCCTGCCAAAGGTGCGGTGCTGCGGCTCGCCGGGTACCGCACCGGTGGCGGCTCCGCCGGGAACGTCGCCGCCGGCACGCTCAACGTGCTGCGTTCCTCGATCCCGTACGTCGCCTCGGTCTACAACCGCCGCCCGGCCGCCGGTGGGGTGGACGGCGAGACGATCGAGGAGGCGAAGCGGCGGGGACCGGTGGAGTTGCGCAGCCGCAACCGCGCGGTGACGGCTGAGGATTTCGAGCAGCTGACCCGGCAGGCGGCACCGGAGTTCGCGCGGGTGCGCTGCGTCCCGGTCACCACCGGTCCGGACGCGGGCGGCGTACGGATTCTGGTCGTGCCCGGCGTGCGCTCCGACGACGGTCGGATTCCGCTGGGCCGGCTGCGCCCGCCGGAAGCTGTGCGGGAGCGGGTGGTCCGCGCGCTCGACGAGCGCCGGGTGGTGGGCGTGCGCGCCAACGTGGAGCCGCCGAGCTACGTGGGCGTCCGGGTGGACGCCCGGGTGCGCTGCCGGCCGGACGCCGATCCGCAGCGGATCGAGAGCGACGCGGTCACCGCGCTGTTCGGGTACTTCAACCCGCTCACCGGTGGCCCGGACGGGCGTGGGTGGCCGTTCGGCCGGCCGGTGCAGGTCGGTGAGGTCTACGCGGTCCTGGGCCGGGTCGGCGGCATCGACTTCGTCGACGAGGCCGTACTGTTCCGGGTCAATCCGGTGACCGGTGAGCTCTCCGACCCGCAGGACCGCATCGAGCTGGAACCCACCCACCTGGTGTTCAGCGTGGAGCATCAGGTGTACGCGACGGCCGAGCAGGGGAGCGTGCGATGAGGGGGGCCATCGAGGGGATGGCGCCGCCCGAGTCGCTGGCGGCCGGGCTTCCCCCCGCCTTCTTCGGCAACGACTTCACCCGCGGCATGATCGAGGCGTTCGACCAGGTCCTCGTACCGGTGTTCGCGACCCTCGACGACTTCGACGCCTACCTCGACCCGCGGTACGCGCCCGAGGACTTCCTGCGCTGGCTCGCCGGCTGGCTCGGTTTCCCCCTCGATGAGCGGTGGCCGGCGGAGCGGCTGCGGGAGCAGCTGGCAGACGCGGTGGAGGCACTGCTGTGGCGGGGCACCGTACGGGGCGTCGCGGCGGCGGTACGGGCGTACACCGGTGTGCAGCCGGAGGTGCAGGACACCGGCGGCGTCAGCTCGTCGGCCCGGCCGCTCGGTCGGCTGCCCGGGGACCCACGGCCCCGGCTGGTGGTCCGGGTGCCGGCCGGCGGGTACGTGGACCCGGACGTACTGGAGCGAATCGTCGCCGAGGTGAAGCCGGCGCACGTCGCGCACGAGATCATCCTGTCCGAGCGGAGCGCCTAGCCAGGTGCCGCCCGCCTGCCGGGGCCGCCCGACGAGGCCACCGGGGTCAACCCGATATCGAAGATGGTTGACGCAGGAATCACCCCTGTGTCACCTTGCTCGTGTTAGCGCGAACATTCTGCTCCCGGTTTCCCGCCATACCGGGACACCCAGCGCGGCACCCGCCACCGGTTTATGAGGAGTTGTCCATGACCCGCTTCACCCGCGGCCGCCAGCGGTACGCACTCATCCTGGGAGTGGTCGTCGCGCTCCTGGCCGTCTTCGTGCCGCCGGCCTCTGCACAGTTCATCTCCACGAACAATCCGGTGGTGCGGCAGCGCGCCGACACCGCGATCTACAAGCACACCGACGGCTACTACTACATGACCGCCTCCGTGCCGGACTACAAGCGGGTCGAGGTGCGTCGCGCGACGACCCTGCAGGGACTCGGCTCCGCCGCGACGAGCAACGCCTTCGTCGCCCCCTCCAGTGGGCCGCTGAGCGGGTGGATCTGGGCTCCGGACATCCAGTACATCGACGGCGCCTGGTACATGTACTTCTCGGCCTCGCCCAGCACGGCCCGGTTCGCCCAGCGGCTGTACTGGATCCGCAACACCTGTGCGAACCCGATGAGCTGCGCGTGGAGTGCCCCGCAGCGGTTCAACACCGGATGGGAATCGTTCCAGCTCGACGCGGCGTCGTTCGTCAACCGCGGCGTGCGGTACTTCACCTGGGCCCAGGACAGCCCGAACACGAACTACAACAGCCACATGTACATCGCCCGGATGAACGGCCCGACAAGCATCACCGGGGCGGCGGTGGAGATCGCCCGGCCGACGTACAGCTGGGAGATGGAAGGCGTCAACGGCGTCGTGGAAGGCCCGTCCCCGCTGGTCCGCAACGGCAAGGTCTTCATCGCGTACTCCGCGTCGGCCACCGACTCCCGGTACAAGCTGGGGCTGCTGACCGCGGACGACTCGGCCAACCTGCTGAGCAGCTCATCCTGGCGCAAGAGCCCGACCCCGGTCTTCCAGACGGCGAACGGCGTGTACGGCCCAGGTCACGGCAGTTTCACCGTCGCCGAGGACAACCGGACGGACATCCTGGTCTACCACGCGCGCGACTACGCCACCCCGACGCCGGACGCCCTCACCGACCCGAACCGGCACACCCGGATGCAGCAGCTGTACTGGCAGGAGAACGGCGATCCGTTCTTCGGCCAGCCCATCCCCAACGGTGTCACCGCACCCGGCATCCGGGGCCGGCACAGTGACAAGTGCGTGGACAACTACGGGCTGGACACGACCCCCGGTGCGCTGGTCCGGCTGTACACCTGCAACCGCAACGCGGCGCAGGACTTCGAGTTCAACTACCGCGGCGTGAGCGGGTACGAGATCCGGAACCGCAACACCGGTACGTGCCTGGACAACGCGAACGGCAGCACCGCGCCGAACGCCAACGTGGGTCTGTGGGCGTGCAACGGCTCGACCGCCCAGCAGTGGGTGTTCCAGGACCGGGGCAGCGGTTGGTTCTCGCTGCGCAACATCGCCGGCAACATGTGCCTGGACAACTACAACTTCGACGCCGCCAACGGCGCCCGGATCTCGCTCTACCCGTGCAACGGCGCCACTGCCCAGTTGTGGCGCCGCGGCTAGGGCGGCGATCGGCGTCCCTGCCTGACATGCCCGGTGAGCCGCAGCCCAGCGGCTCACCGGGCACCCACCGGTTCGATATATGACGTGCCGAGCGTTGATCGGTTCCCGTACGCTCCTGGCAGAGGCCTAGCCCGGGCATACTTCGCCAACTTCCTGTAGAAATCGCCCGGGCACTCTCCTCACCTGCGGCGCCGCATCCGCGGCGCCGCTTTCATTTGCAACGGGGTGCACATGGACGCGCTGGAGCGCATCGGATTCGACCGTCTGGGACTGGTCGTCACGCCGGGCGGCACCGCCACCCCCGGCGTCTGCGCGCCGTTGCTCGCTGAGTTCGCGCACGTGGGCGTGCGGTTCGCCAACCCGGAAGCGATCACCGACGGCCTGGCCGGACCGCACAGCGAGGTGATCGCGCACGTACGGGCCAGGCGTGGCGAGGCCGGCAGGTACGCGCCGCTGTTCCGCGGCTTCCCGGACCGGCTGCCGCAGTTCGACGACGCAGTGTTTCGGTTCGTCGTCGCCCGTGTGCGCATGATCGGCGGCGACGACACGCCCGAATCCTGGCGCCGGGCGCTGGACTTCAGCTCGATCGGCTGGTGGCCGGCGTCCTCGATCCCGCAGGACGAAGCGCGGACACAGGCCGACCGGCGGGCGCAGGCGCTGCTCGCCCGGGACAGCCGGGTCGAGTGGATCACCGTGCGGCTGGTTGATGCCGCTGAGCTCGGGGCACGGCTGCGCGAGTGGATGCGGGATTGCTTCGCGAGTGCGGCCTCGCTACGCGAGGACGTGCGGAGCGATCTCGGCGTACTCGTCAGCCTGCTCGGCGTGGACGGCCTTGCGATGAGCGAGATCCGATTCCGGGAGAACCGCACGCTCCTGTTCGAGCTGCTCTGGGCGGTCGACCGTAAGCGCCTGCCGTCAACCGGCGCCACGCCGGACGATCTGCTGCGCCTGTTCGCCAAGCTGACCGGTGGCGACCTCAGCCTCGCCGCGCCGGTCACCTTCCCACCACTGGCCCGCGCCGACCGCCGCATCGTGGTGAACACTCTTGAGGCGAGCGACCGGCTGGGCGACGTCTTCCGGCGTCGCGGGCTATGGTTGGCGATCGATCGCGGCTTGCACGTCGGCGAGTTCCGCGCGCCCCGGGTGCGGGAGGCCTTCGGGCGGCTGCGGGACAGCCGGCACGACCGGACCTCGTTCCCGTCCCGGTTCGAGCGGTTGCTCGCCGCGGATCAGGCCGCGGCGGTACACCTGGCTGCCGCCGAGGCGCCCGGGCTGCTCGGCCGAGGCCTGCGCCGGCTCGCCGCCCTGGCCGCGGGCCCGGAGCAACGCGGCGCGCTGATCGAGGCGCTCACTGACGCGGCGGAGCGGATCCCGTTGCGAGTGCTGCTCGCCGCCGGCGCGCAGCTTGCCGACAACGGCCAGACGTACCCTCGCGTGGTCTTCGGCAAGGACGGCTCGTCGCTGCCGATCGTGCGGCGGCCGGGTCACCTCGCCGTGCCGGCGGACTTCCGCATGGAACTGCTCGGGGCGGTCGACGCGGCGGTGGACGAGCGGATCGCGGCGATGGGCGACTGGCACGGCGAGACTGTGCACGTGGAGCCCGGCCTGGACCGACTGCTGCTGCCCGATCAACTCCGCGCCACGGCTCAGGGGCTGGTCCAGGTGGAGCGGGGCAGCCGGCTGCCGATCGGAGACGCCAAGGTGGTGCGGCTGTTCGTCCACTGGCGAGAGGCTGATGAGACCAGTGACCTCGACCTGTCCTGCATCGCGCTGGACGCGTCGTTCGGCATCGTGGGTTACGTGTCCTGGACCAATCTCCGCAACCGGGTGATGACCCACTCCGGCGACCTCACCTCTGCGCCGGGCGGTGCCGAGGAGTTCATCGACATCGACCTGGCCAGGGCGGCCTCGGTCGGGCGGAAGAAGGGCTGGCGCTACCTGGTGCCAGTGGTGTTCCGCTTCGCCGGACCGACGTTCGAGGCGCTGCCCGAGGCGTACACGGGATGGATGCTGCGCGCGGACGCGGACAGCAAGAACCGCGTGTTCGACCCGGCCACCGTGGCGAACGCGTTCCCGCTGACCGGCCGCAAGCGCTACGCCGTGCCGATGCTGCTGGACCTGGACACGCACGAGGTTCTCTACGTGGACGTCTACCTGAACGGCAAGCCCGAGGCGCGGGTCGAGCAGGACGGGCACGACATCGCCACCCTGGTGTCCGCCGTGGCGGGCCGGCGCAATACCAAGGTGAGCGTCGCCGCGCTGGCCCTGCGGCATGTACGGGCCCGCGGCGCGGCGCTGGTCGACGACCCGGCGCAGGCCACGATCACCTTCGGGACCCGCCCGGAATGCACGTACGATGTTCTCCACCCGGAGAAGCTCCTGGCCGAGCTGCTCTGAGGATCGAGGAGGATCGTGATGCCGGAACGCATCGACGAACAGTCAGTCGTCCCGATGATCAGCTATGAGGACGGACCAGCCGCCATGGACTGGTTGGCGAAGGCGTTCGGCTTCACCGAGCGAACCCGTTGGCTCGGCGACGACGGCTCACTCAGCCATGGCGAGATGCTGGCCGGCGGCGGACTGATCATGCTTGCCACCGCACCGACGGCGGCCTACGAAGCTCCGCGGAACCATCGCGACCGGTGTCGTCAGGCCGAGCAGTGGTCGAGGACGCCGTACGTCCTCGATGGGGTGCTGGTTTACGTCAGCGACGTGGATGCCCACTTCGAGCAGGCCCGTGCGGCTGGAGCGACGATCTTGTCAGCGCCGGAGGACAGCGTTGGTCGGCTCTACCGGGCCGAGGACGTGGAGGGCCATCGGTGGATGTTCATGCAACGACCGTAGTCCGGCGCTCAGCCCGCACACCGCGCGCCTGGCAGTCGTCGGAGTCGAAGCGCTGGTTGGAGTCCCACCTTGTCGTTGTGACGGGCCGCTGGTTGCGTTAACATTGCTCCTAACATTGATCGGATCCGATGGATCTCGGTCCGCCGCCCCGTCTGCGTCGACCTTGCCTTCGCCGACGGCCGTCCATTGCACTGTTGCCGAACACACGGCCGGTTGCCTGGTCCTGCGTCCATAGGCGGCATGAGAAGGAGACCCCATGAAGCTCCGTGCAGCGAGGCGCTCCCGCACGCTGGTTGCGGTCCTCGGCGTCATCGCCCTCGTCCTCGGCGCCTTCACGCTGCCTCAGCCGGCCTCGGCGGCCACGACGCTGATCTATGCCACATTCAAGGGCGACGGGGCCGCCGACCAGGAGTTGTGGATCTACCAGTCCACCAACGGCGGCGCGAGCTACAACGTCGTGTACGACACCAACTTCCGCGGCCCGACGGGTGTGCTTCGCGACCCGAGCATCATCAAGCGGGGCGCCACCTACTACATCGCGTACACGGTGCAGTCCTGGACGACGAACTCCACCTCCTTCGCCGTCGCGCGCAGCACGGATCTGCGCAACTGGACCAACATCGCGACCGTCCCCTCCGGGATCCCCGACACCAGGTACACCTGGGCGCCGGAGTTCTACATCGAGGGCTCGACCGTGCGGATCATCGCGAGCGTCGCGCAGACCACCTGCTCGAGGTGCTTCCGCCCGTACGTCTACACCGCGCGAAACGATGCCCTCACCTCGTGGAGTGGGCCGGCCCAGATGTGGGGCCTCGGCTTCAACTACATCGACACCTACGTGGTGAAGTCCGGCAGCACCTGGCACGCGTTCACCAAGAACGAGACCACGAAGTACATCGAGCACTGGACGACCACCCAGAGCCTCACCGGCGGCTGGGTCAACCGGGGCGCGCTGTGGAGTTCCGGCTACGAGGGCCCGTCCATGGTTCGGATGGACAACGGCAGCTACCGGATCTACATCGACAAGTACGTCAACGGTGGGGTCTGGACGGCCACCAGCCCGGACCTGTGGAACTGGACCGGCTTGAGCTACGTCGGCTGTTCCGGCTGCCGCCACGGCACGGCGATCCCGAGATGATCCGGACCGGTCAATGCGGAGGTCTCGCCGGGCGGTAGCGCCCCGCTCCGCTGAGCCCCATCTCCCGGAGCACCTGCTCGTACGCGGTGGTAGCGGCGGCCGCCGCCGCCGGGTTGCCGCTGGCGTGCAGCGAGCTGATCAGTTGCTGCCAGAGCCCGTCGCGGTAACGGTCCTGGGCGATCCCGTAGCGGAGCACACGGATCGCCTCGGCGTGTCCGCCGCGGGCCGCCCGGAGCGCCGCGAGCCGCTCGCAGGCTTCGGTGACCTCGTTCCGTAGCCGCTCGCGCTCCGGCACGACCCACTCGGCGGGGCCGTCGTCGGGCAGCAGCTCGCCGGCGTACGTCTCGATCGCCGCCGCCAGATGCCCGCCTGCCGCGCTTTCGTCACCCGCCCCGAGCGCGATCCGGGCCGCGCGCAGGAGGCCTTCCAGCCGGCGTACGTCGCAGTCGTCGTCGTGGTCGAGGGCCAGCCGGTAACCGCTGTGCTCGCGTCGGATGCGCGCCCACTCTCCCCGCGGCGCATCCGGTTCAACCAGCCGGCGCAGGTCGCTCACCGCGACCTGCAGGCTGTGGTGCCCCCGGTCCGGGTCGCGACCGGGCCACAGCCACTCGATGATGTGCTCCCGGTGCAGCACCCGGTTGGCGTGCAGGCTCAGCAGCCGAAGCAACTCCCGGTAACGCGGCCGCAGCGCGTCAAGCGGAACCGCCGCACCGCCCACCTCGATGGTGAACGAGCCGAGGCAACGTACCTGCAGCCGGGCGGCCGGTGTCGGCGGCCGCGGGGTCGCCCTCGCCGTCATGCGTGCCGCCGATCCGGCGCCCGCCCCGGTCCGCGCCCCGGGGCGCGGACCGGGGGCTGTCACGCGGGCCGGCAGCCGTTCGGCGGCGCGCCGGACGAGCGCCTCAGCGCCGCACCGCTCGGCGACCTGAATCCCCAGACGCTCCGCGCCGGCCGCGCCGGCGGCGCGCCCATCGCCGGGGGCCGCAGAGACCGCAAGAAGGGCCAACGCGTACGGCAGCGCCCCGGTGGCCCGCGCCGCGAGTTCGATGCCGGCGAGGCGCTGGTCCGGCAGCGGCTCGCCGGCGACCGCCGCGGCGAGCGCGGCACCGGCACCGGCCCACGAGGCAAGCGCCGGAGCGTTCAACGCCCGCAGATCAGCCTCGACCGAGCCCAGCAACTCCGGGGAGGCGGTGCCGAGCGGCAACGCCATCACCTCGCCGATCAGCCCGAGCAGTGCGGCGCCCCACCGGTCCTCGGCGGCGCGGCATTCGCCCAGCAGGTACTCCACAGCGGGCCGGTCGCCGGCCGCGACCGCGGCAAGCCCGTGCGCGAGCCGGGACACGACCGGCACCCCGAACAGCTTCGCGGCGGCCGTTGCCTGCTCCCGGGCGATCGCGGGCTTCCCGCTGCCGGGCCCGGCACCGATGTCGTCGGGGGCGGCGAGGGTGGACGCGAGCGCATATCCCAGCAGCGCGGCGGTCTCCGCGCCGGGTTCCAGGTCGTGGTCCCGGTCGAGGCCGGTGAAGATCTCACTGGCGGCGGTGAGCTCGCCACAGACCAGGTTGGCGTAGCCCTGCAACAGCTGGTCGGCCACCGAGCCGTTGCCGGCCAGTTGACGCAGGTGCTTGCGCGGCTCGACCAGGATCGACCGGGCCAGGTGTACCCAGTCGGTCACCACGCCGAGCGTCGGTTCCGCCCAGGCCTGGAGCTGGCGCAGCTCGGCCGCCGCGGTGCGGCCGCCGCCGTGTGAGCTGAACGCGTCAACGGCTCGTTGGTACATCTCGGACGCGCGCTCCAGCGACCCCTCGGCGAGCAGCCTGCGGGCGAGGGCGAGCAGTGCCCACGGGTCCTGGTCACGAATCGAGACGGGCAGCAGGTCCACCCACGTGCCGGGCTCCCTGGCCAGCGTCGCACCGCCGGTGGCCAGTAGCCGACGCACGTCGTCCCAGGCGCCCGCACGGCAGTAGGAGCGGATCGCATCGACCAGGGCGCCCTCCCGCTCCAGCAGACGCCCGGCCTGCTGGTGCAGATCGCCGGCCTGCTGGAGGCCGAACCGGGCGACGAGCTCGTCCAGCAGATGGCCGCGAAGCACCTCGTGGTAGCGGAACACCAGGCCGTCGGCGTCGGCGAAGGTGAACAGACCGGCCCGCTCCAGGCCGGCCAACCGTGCCGCGGCGTCCGTCGTGCCGAGCAGCGCGTCGCAATGCTGCGCGGTGAGCTGGTCCAGCACGCTGGTGCGGACCAGGAACGCGTGCACGTCCACATCAACCTGGTCCAGGACGTGGCGGGCCAGGTACTCCTGCGTCAACCGCGAGCCGGTCCCGCCCCGGCTGAGCAGCGCCGCCCGGCTCGACGGTGGCTGCCGATGCGTCGCCAGGTGGAACAACTGCAGGCCGGCGGCCCACCCGGCGGTGCGCTGGGTCAGCGCGCTGATCTCCCTCGGGCGCAGCCGCACGTCATGGCACTCCCGGAACAGCTCGTCGACCTCCCAGGTCCGGAATCGCAACGCGTCGGCGTCAAGCTCGATCATGGAACCGGCCAGGCGCCGACGGGCGATGTCCAGGTCCGGGGTCCGGCGCGAGCCGAGGATGATCCGAAGCTGGTCCGGCTGGTACTCCAGGAGCGGGCCCACCACCGTGCGCACGGCGTCGGCCTGGGCGCCGTGCAGGTCGTCGAGGATCAGTAACACCGGCCCGTCCAGGGCACCCTCGAGGTCGGCAAGTGCGGCCTCCGGCGTAGGCCATTGTGGACTGATGCCCGGCAGCACCGCCGCGAATGCCGCGTGCAGGTGCGCCAGGATCTCAGCGACATCACCGCCGGTGCCGTCCAGGGTCAGCCAGGCCACCGCGCACCCGACCGATTCGGCAACGTGTGTCAGCAGTGTCGACTTGCCGGAACCGGCGGGCGCGACAACCAACGTCAGCCGCGGCGCGTCCGGTGTGACGAGTGGGCGTACCAGGCGGGCGCGCCGCAGCCCGTGCGGGTGCGGGGCTCTCACCCGGCCTTTGATCAGACTGGATACTGACGGGTTTGGAACCATCGGGAGCTTCCGATAGTGGTCATGTGGGTGGCGTCATCGTGGGCACTGCACGGGACGATATCTCCCCGCGCGATGCCATGTAACAATCAGCGTCTGCCATTCTGGACAGAGGCGGAGGGGCCGTGTCCGATTCCTCGAAACCCGCAGACGAAATGCCCGATGAAGCCTTGTCTGCTGAGGACTTGTTGGATCTCATCGCGCCAGATCTGCCTGGAGGGCAAAAAACTCTGCCCTCTCGGGCAACGCCTTCGCCGATGCACAACGCCGGTGAACTCCGGGCAGGTCCGGCACTCAGGGCGGGCCGCGCATCGGCGCCCGTACCGTCCCCAATGCCACCCGCCGTACCGGAACCTGTGGTATCTCCACCCGCCCGGCCAAGCGTGGCACCCCCGCCCGCCGCGTCAAGGCCGAGCGGCACGGCCGTGCCGGGGCACAGCGGCACAGCCGCGCGACGGCACAGCGGCACAGCGGCGGGACGGCACAGCGGCGCGGCGGCGTTGCGGGTGGGCGGGCGATTCCAACCACTGCCCGGGCCGACCGCAGGCGTGGCGGCAGGGTCGGGAGCCGGGCGGGCGGCCATCATCGCGGTCACCGG
Source organism: Micromonosporaceae bacterium (assembly GCA_035296325.1). Classification (GTDB taxonomy): domain Bacteria; phylum Actinomycetota; class Actinomycetes; order Mycobacteriales; family Micromonosporaceae; genus DATHBD01. Next base: position 34,405 of record DATHBD010000002.1, read on the forward strand.
TACTCCGGTGCACGCCGTTGAGGCCGGCATCGTGCATGCGTCAATGGGCCAGCCGCTTTCCGTGCGCGGCGACAGCGGGCTCACGTTCGAGTACGACGGCGTCCTGCCGGCCAGTGTCACGGTTGGCGATGGGCAGCGGGTGGCTGCGGGAGCGATTCTCGGCACCGTCGGTGGAGCTCGGAACTCCACAGTGGACTCGCTGACGCTGGTGCTCGGGATCACCGACGGTGCGGGGGCGGAGGTCGACGCGGTGGATTTTCTCGTTGGCGCCACCGACCCCAATGAGTTGGGTCACGCCGCGATCGGTTCCGGGGCAGACGTGGATCCGTTCGCGCTCGACGAGGACATCGCCGCCGATTCGCCGGTTGGGAGAGTCACGCCATGACCATTTGCCCGCGGTGCCACAAGGAGAACGAGGAAGGCGCGCAGCACTGCGTCTCGTGCCGCGCGTACCTGGGCTGGACCCGCGGCCGGCGGGATGCCGCGGGTGCGCCGGCCGCACCGGTGTCCCGGCCCGCGTCGCCGGCCGCGCCGCCGGCGCACCCGCCCACCCGGTCCGGACCGCCGGCAGCGCCGCGTCCGGGGGTTCCCGCGCCGGACCGCCCGCCCGGAGCGCCCACCTATAACCCCCCGCCCGGCGCGCCACAGTACGACCCCCCGCCCGGCGCGCCGCAGCCGGCAGCGCCGGCGAGGCCGCAGACGGAGCGGGCAGCGCCGGCGAGGCCGGACACGCTGCGGCCGGTGGCGCACGACCCGTGGAGTGCGGGGAGCCCGAGCGGGCCCGTCGGGCGCGTGCCGGAGCGAACGATCGGGGTGCGAACAACCGCTCAGCCGCAGCGGATCGCGCCACGTTCGCCCTTCGGCGACGTGGCTGAGCCCGCTGCGGCGCCGAATCTGGGGGCGGTCCTGCCGCAGGAGACGGTGGACGGGCCAACGCCGCAATCACCGTCGGGCCGGGTCGCGTCGCCGGCATGGTCGGCGCCTCCCGGGGCAGGGGAGCGCGCCTGCCCGCAGTGCGGTCGCGGTGTTGGTGCGGACCGGCGGTTCTGCCGCTGCGGCGCGCAGCTCACCGCCCCGCGTACCGTCTCCGACGAGGCCGAGGCGCCGCCCCGCCTGCCCTGGTACCGCAGGATCGGTGACTCCATCGGCACCGGCCGGGGCTTCCGGCGCGCGATGCGTTCCGCCAACGGCGGCCTGCGGGTGAACTATGACCGGGCCCTCGCCGTCCGGGCGCAGCTGGTCCGGGCCACATTCGTGCTGGGTGCGGCCGGCCTGGCAGTTTCCCAGCTCGGCCCGTGGGGCCCGGACCTTCGGGACCAGGCCTACCAGCGCATTGACCGGTACGTCCCGCACCGCTACGCCGCCGTGCCCACCGACACCGTCGGGCTGGAACCGGCGGCCAATCCGGTACCCGGGTTCGATGTCGGTTACGCCGTGGACGGCAACGCCGACCGCGCCTGGGCCGCTCCATGGGTGCCGGCGGCCGGCGGAGGCCAGCCGTGCCAGCGTGCTGGCGGAGCGCCCGCGCTCACCATCGCGTTCCGCCGCCCCGCGACCATCGAGCGCGTCGTCATCCAGTCCGGGCTGGCAAAGACCAACGACAAGCGGACGTTGCAGTTCCGCCCGCGCCAGGTCGACCTGCTGTTCTCCGACGGCACCTGCGCGGAGGCGACACTGACCGATGACGCCGGCCCGCAGACGATCACCGTGAAGGCGACGGACGTGGCGCATGCCCGAGTAGTGATCGTTGACGCATATCCGCCCGCCGACAAGGGGGACGGCCTGGTCAGCCTGAGCGAAATCTCCTTCTCCAGCCGCCGGTAGCGGGTCAGGCCTCGCCCATCACCAGGCCTTCGATGGTGTGCTGCTGCTCCAGCGGCGTCAGCTCATCGACGATGCGGGCGCTGAGGCGGCCGCGGACCGGCGCGGGGAGGGACATGTGGAACTCCCGGCTGAGCACCAGCTCGTGACCGGAGTCGACAATGCTGGCTGCCACGACGCCGACGATCAGCACCGGGCGCGCCGACGCTGAGACGTTTGCGGTGCCGCGGTGCATGGTCAGCGCCGAGCGTGCCGAGATGTCGCCGCGCTGTGGCAGCTTCGGCACGGCCATGGCCTGATAGCGGGGGTACTCCGACGTCGGCGGGAACATGCCGTGATCGAAGTGGTGTCCGGGCTCCCAATGCGTGCCCGGTGCGATCTCGAACGGACCCATCGCCGGCACCGTGTCCACCGCTGTCAGGTTGAACGCCAGCGAGGTGATCCTGCGGTCGGCGTACGTCTCCGGCGGGGAGCGGAAGTCGCGGTGCCACGGTTGGTTGACCGCACCGGGCAGCGGCACGTCGAAGCCGACCTCCACGACGCGGTGGTCCGGGCCGAGCACCGACTCGCAGACCGCGGTGAACCACGGGTGGGTCACGATGTCGACGAATCCCCGCAGGCGTTCCGGATGGATCGCGACGTAGTACCGGTTCGGGCCGCGACCGACCGCCCCGTCGGGGCGGGACAGCGCCTCGGCGAGCAGTTCCTCGAGGTCCTCGCGCAGCCGGTCGGCCCACTCCGGGGCGAACGCTCCCCGCAGCGCGACGATGCCGTCGGTGTGCAGAGCGTGGTGCAGCGAGCTGACGTCATAGGCGACGCTGGTTGGCATGGCAGCGCTCCTTTCGCAGACCCTTTCGACGATAACGCGGCTGCCGGGACGGCGCGTCTGCGCGGCTGGGGCAGCGTGTCAAGCCCGCGCCATGTGTTGTGCGCCTCGGCGTAGCCCGGCCGTCACCGGGCGGCTGCCCGTGATCCGCACAGTGGCGCCATGCGACGACACCTCCTGACCACCGCGATCCTCGCCTCGGCCGTGGCGACCAGCCTGCTGCCGGGCGGCGCGGCACACGCCAGTCCCGAGGGCAGGGCACACGCAGCCCGACCCGTGACGTTCGCCCTGCTCGGCGACACCCCGTACGGCGACGCACAGCGTGCGGTCTTCCCCGCTCTGGTCGATGACATCAACGCCGAACCCGGGGTCCGGTTCGTGCTGCATGCCGGGGATGTCAAGAGCGGTTCGTCCACCTGCGACGACGCCCGATTCGCGGACCTGGCCGCGTTGCTGGACACGTTCCACGACCCGCTGGTGCTGACGCCGGGGGACAACGAGTGGACCGACTGCCACCGCACCGCGGCGGGTGGCTTCCTGCCCACCGAGCGGCTGGCGGCGGTCCGTGAGGTGTTCTACCCGAGGCCAGGCTGGACCCTCGGGCAGCAGCCGATGCGGGTGCTGACCCAGGCGAGGGATCCGCGGCACCGCGCGTACCTGGAGAACACGCTCTTTGTGCGCGGCGGGGTGGTGTTCGCGGCGGTCCACGTCGTCGGCAGCGAGAACGACCTGGACCCGTGGGCGCAGCTACCCGGGGGCGACCTGCCCGCAGTGCGGCTCGCGGAGTTCGAGGCCCGCCAGGCCGCAGCGCTGGACTGGATCGACACCGCCTTCGCGGTGGCCCGGCGCTCCGGCGCTCCGGGCGTGCTGTTGCTGATGCAGGCCGAGCCGCTGGACACGCCGGGCTTCGCGCATATCCGGGCGCGCATCGCGGCCAGCGCCCGCGCCTACGACCGGCCGGTCCTGCTGGTACACGGCGACGAGCACGTGTACGAGGTCGAGCCCGGCTACGCCGGCGTGCCCAACCTGACCCGACTGGAGACCTTCGGCGACACGGCGACGCAGTGGCTGCGGGTGACGGCGAACCCGCGTGCGGCGGAGGTCTTCTCCTGGGAGCCGCAGACCGTCCCGGTCGGCTGAGTCGGCCGCGGCGCCGATCACGACGCGGCAACGCCCCGGTCGATCTGACCGGGGCGTTGCGCATGCCGAGCGATCAGGGCGCGGCAGTCAGGGTCAGACAGGCCACCCGGGCACCGGCCGTGCCGGCGTGGCCGGGGTGGGTGGCGGTCGCCGAGGCGTGCAGCACCAGCGAGCGCGGCGGCGTGTGGTACCGCCACGGGTTGACCGAGAAGGACCGGGCCGATCCCCGGGCGTCGGTGAGCAGGTCGAGCCAGACCTCGTTGCCGGCATTGGCGAAGGCTGGATTCGTCGACGGTTGCACCGGGTCGACGACCTGCTGGTAGTGCGGTCCGGCGGCAGCGGGCAGCGCGCCGCACGGGTTGACGTGCAGGTGCGCGCCGTAGGCGCGCCAGGGCAGCAGACCGGTCACCGCCAGCAGCGTCCTGGTCCTGCGCTTGGACTGCGAGACGACGCCAAGCTCGGCGCCGGGAGGTACGAGTCGGTTGTCGTACACGAACGCGGCGCTGCCGACCGGCACATCCGTACTCGTCGCCCACAGCAGCACGGGACGTGGACCGTGCGGGTGCGCCGCGGCGGCCGTCCCGCTCGACACCTGGGTGGCTGTGACGACGGCAAGGGCCGTCAGCCCAGCCGCCATGATCCGCTGAAGACCGCGCACTGGCACTCCCTGCCCTGCGAGTGGCCCGGTTGGCCGCTGCGATGGCGGTGACGCTACCGCTGCCGCGGTCCGATGATCAGCGCAACGCGTAGGGCCCGCCCATACGGGTGATCAGGCAAATCCCTCCCGGACGGCCGCTCAGGGGCCGCAGATGAACCGGGGCTCCGCGTCGTAGCGCCACGTGAACTTCTCCCGCTTTACCTCCCGGCCGTCCTTGCGGATGATCCGGTAGGCATCCTGGGCAAAGCCCTGGGCCCCCGCGGCCGAGATGCAACTGGGGCCGGCCGGAAGGCGGACCACCTGCGGCTGGGTGATGTTGCGACGAGCGCTCCACTCGGTGGACACGCTGTCGTACACCTTCGTGCTCCACATCGAGACGGTGATCGAGTTCGCCGTCCACGAGGTCTTGATGACGACGCCGTGGGGCGTGTTGTTCCGGAACTTCATGTCCAGGTTGGGGTAGAAGATCGTGGACTCGATGACGGCCGGGTAGCGCTGGAAGTAGTACGAGTGCGGGGTGTGCTCGATGTCCTCCAGGCCGGCGTAGTACGCGGCGTTGAACAGGGTCGTAGTGAACTGCGAGACACCGCCGCCCACGCCGGGGACGAGCTTGCCGTCGAGGATGACCGGCGCGTCCTTGTACCCCTGGGCGTAGCTGCGCTCCCCGGTGTGCTTGTTGAGTGAGAAGATCTCACCCGGCCGGACCAGTGCGCCATCCACCTCCTTCGCCGCCTGCACGATGTTCTGGCTGCGGGCCGAGCCGAGGCCACCGGTGAAGTTCGTGGTGAACGTGGAGACCCGTTCCTTGATCCCGAGCGCGGTGGCCTGTTCGGTGCTGACCTTCGGCGGAGTGGTCTTCATAGTGCCGGTGAGCTCGCGGCCCTCGGTCTTCGGCAGCACCGGCAGCAGCGCGGTGCTGAGCGCGGCGGTGTCCAGCGTGCGGCCCTCGACGCTCGGCGTGACCTTGGGGCCTGTGCCGTCGACGGCGACGGTCGCGTCCTTGGGCTTCGACTCCAGTTGGGCCAACCGGTCGCCGAGCCCGTCGCGCAGCTTCGCCTCGTCCACCCGCGGGGTGATCCGGCCGGCCTCGTCCGACGTCAGGACCAGGCTCGCCGCGATGGCGGCCGGCGGGATGGCCATCGCGCCGTTCGGCGTGGTCACCGTCACCGGGCCGGCGACCGCGGGCCTGGCCAACTCGGCCACCAGCCGGTCGACCTCCTCGGCGGTCGTCGCCGGGTTGACCTCGACCAGCGGCACGGGCACCGGCTGGACTCGCAGCCAGCCGTCGCGCAGGGCCTGTGCAGCGCGCTCGGCGTCCAGCCTGCGCCCCGGCTTGGGATAAACCGGCTTCGGTGTCGTGCCGTCGAAGGTGATGGCCGGTAGGACCATCGTCTGCTCGTCCCGGCCCGCCGTCTGCCGCAGCGCCGCGTCCAGTCGCGCGGCGTCCACCGACACGACCGGCGCGACGGTACGGGAGCCGAAAAGCCGCCCGGACAGACCGGCCCGGGCGTTTGCCGCCGCCGCGATCGTGGCGTCCACGTCCACCGCCAGGCCAATCGCCGCTGGATCGAGGTCGGCGGTCCGCTCGCCGATCTGGATGGTCGCGGGCGTGGCCGTCAGCGTGTCGACCTTCCCGCGCAGGGCACCTGCCGCGTCAGCCCGGTTCCGGCCACCGAGGTCGACGCCGAGCACCTTGGTGCCCCGCGGGATGTCGCCGGCATAGGCGTACGCCGCCGTGGCGCCGGCGCCAACCAGGAGTGCGACGACCGCACCGGCCGCCAGCACCCACCGGCGTCGGCTCCGCGCGGGAGTCGGCCCGCCCGCCTCACCGGGGCCCGGAGCGTCGGTGGTGGCGCCGGGGATGGCGACGGTGTCTTCCGGGTCGAAGCCGTCGGGGCCGGAACCCCGCTCGGCGCCCCACCCTCGGGGGGCGGGCACGGGAACGGTCGCCGGGTCCGCCGGCCGGTTGGCGTGGTCAGCGGGCGACCGCGCTTCGCCGTACAGACTCATCGGGCAACCTCACTGTTTGGTGCGCTGGGCGGCGAACCGTCCGCCCCGCCGCACCCTAGGGTAGCGGTCATGGGCCCTGCGCTGCAGTAACGGCCGCGCCGGGAGGCGCCAAGCTCGTACCCTGAGCGCATGGCGAGGTACTACGACGTGCACCCGGTCAATCCGCAGGCCCGAGCGATCCGGCAGATCGTCGATCTGATCCGGGACGGCGGCCTGGTCGCCTACCCCACCGACTCCTGTTTTGCGCTCGGTTGCCAGCTGGGCAACCGGACCGCGCTCGACCGGATCCGCGAGATTCGCCGCCTCGACGACCGTCACCACTTCACCCTGGTATGCCGCGACTTCGCCCAGCTCGGGCAATTCGTCCAGGTGAACAACTCGGTGTTCCGCCTCGTGAAGGCCTCCACACCGGGCAGCTACACGTTCATCCTGCCGGCCACCCGGGAGGTGCCGCGCCGGCTGCTGCATCCGCGCAAGCGCACGGTGGGGGTCCGCGTCCCGGCCCATCCGGTGGTGCAGGCGCTGCTGGCGGAGCTGGGCGAGCCGCTGCTGTCAAGCACGCTGCTGCTGCCCGGTGAGGATGAGCCGATGACGCAGGCATGGGAGATCAAGGAGCGGCTGGACAACGTGCTGGATGCCGTGGTCGAGGGCGAATGCGGTACGGAGCCGACGACCGTGGTCGATCTGTCCCAGGTTGAGCCGGAGATCCTGCGGCGCGGCGCCGGCGATCCCACCCGGTTCGAGTAGCTCCGAGCGGCCCGGGCACGAGGCAGGGGCCGTACCGCGCGTGCGGTACGGCCCCTGACCTGCTTCGACGTGCTGATCGGTCAGGCAGTTGCGGTACAGGTCACTGCCGGCGCTGCGTTGGTGCCGCTCCACGAGGCGATGAAGCCGGCCTCGGCGCTTTCACCGGCCGCGAGATCGCCGGTGTACCCGACACTCGTCAGGGTCACGGTCGACCCGTTCCGAGTGGGCGTGGCACCCCATGACTGCTGGATCTGTTGCCCGTTGGCGTACGTCAAGGTGACCGTCCAACTGCGTACCGCAGTCGTACCGGCGGTTACCCGCAAAGCGGCCTGGAAGGCGCCTGGCCACTGCGACCCGACGGTGTACGAGGCGGTGCAGCCAGCGGACGTGCCCGGGCTGCCGGGGGTCGACGGCTCCTCGGACGGCTCCTCCGACGGCTCCTCGGACGGCTCCTCGGACGGCTCCTCGGACGGCTCCTCCGACGGCTCTTCACTCGGGCCCGGCGAGGTGGGGCCGGAACCGCCCGGGAAGGTCACGTCGCTGCAGAAGTAGTACGACTGGTCGAGGTGGCTTGCCTGCCAGATCGTGTACACGATGTGGCGCCCGGTGCGGCCCGGTGCGTTCACATTGAACGTGAGCGATACCCCACCCTGGGCCGTGTCCCATTGACTGGCCGGCGTGTTGCCGATCTCGGTGTACCGACCCTCCGCCATGTCCAGGTCACTCCACTTGAGCGCCTGGGTGGTCGGATCGAAACCCTGCTTGGTGACGTACACCCGGATGTAGTCGGCACCGTGACTGGCCTGGTCGAAGAGGGTCACCGGGAAGGTGTTGTTCACCGGTGTGGCGTTCCAGTTGCCCACCGTGTCCAGGACGTTGTAACGGCCGCCATCGGTGCGTCCGCCACTGCACAGCTGTCCGTCCGGGATGGCGCCCTGGTGGTTGCCGGCCACCCGCTCGCGGAACAATCCGTTCCAGTTCCACATCGCGTTCGGGCTGCCCTGCCAGGCCTGGTGGCACATGGGATCCCGCGACGCCATCGTTGGGTCCTGGAAGCTCCTGCCTCCGGTTGCCCAATCCGTATAACACTTGAAGTTGCGTGAGAGCGGGCCCGACACGTTGCCGTGGGCCGACGCGATGCCGGCCGGCGCGGTCGCCAGGAGCAACACGGCGCCAGCCGCTATGGCCACGGCGCGGAACACCAGCGGCCTACGAAGGCGTGCGAACGAAGTCACTTAATCACCAGCCTGCCAATAGAGATTTGTGTCAATGTTATAAGCGACACACCGACAATTGCCAAATAGCAGCACAGGCCCCGAAAGTTTCACGTCGCTTACGACGTTTCTGCCGATCGCGGCTAAGTCCGGGCAGATCTACAGCGGCGGTGCGGGATCCGTCCATACCGCGCTGACCAGCGCCCTCGGCCCTGCCGGGCGCGGTGCCCCGGCGCGCTCGGCGCCATGAACTGCGTTAGTCGAGCCGGGTGCCGACCGGGCAACTGCTGCGGCACACGTGAAAGAGCAGTGAAATTGACATTCGCCGGAGGATCGGCTACTAGCGCTCCTGATCGGTGGGGCGGATCAGCACCTCGTTGACCGCCACGTGCGGCGGCTGCGTAACGGCGTACACAACCGCCGCCGCCACATCCTCCGGCTGCAACTGGCGCATGGCATTCGCCATGGCGTCGATCTGTTCCTTCGCGGCGGGCTGGGTGATGTGGTCCCGGAGCTCGGTCTCCACGACGCCCGGCTCCACCACGACGACGCGTACGCCGCGGGTGGTGACCTCCTGGCGCAGCGCCTCGCTGAACGCGTTCACGGCCCACTTGCTGGCGTTGTAGCCACCGGCACCGGACCGCGCGAACCGACCGGCGGTCGAGGACATCTGCACCACGACCCCGCGCCGGTCCAGCAGGTGCGGCAAGCCCGCGTGGGTCATGTACATCAGGCCGAGCACGTTGGTCGCCATCATCCGGCGCCAGTCCTCGGTGTCCGCGCCCTCGATCTGGCCGAGCAGCATGACGCCCGCATTGTTGATCAATATGTCCAGGCCGCCCAGTTCGGCGACGGTCTGGTCCACGGATCGGCGGCACGACGCCTCGTCGTTGACGTCCAGTTCGACCGCGAGGGCGCGTACGCCCAGAGCGACGATCTCTTCGTGAAGCTCCTTGAGTCGATCGGTGCGACGCGCACCGATCGCCACATCGGCGCCCTGACCAGCGAGCGCGCGAGCGGTGGCCCGGCCGATCCCGGATGAGGCGCCGGTGACCAGTGCCACCTTGCCGGCGAGCGGACCTGCCATGTGCGCCTCCTTCGAATTCGATCACCGTAACCGATGGCCGACCGCGTTGCGGGGCGGCGGCGGCGCGTGACGGCCGATCAGTCGACCCGCTGCACCGCGAGCGTATGGCCCACGGCCCGGAGCCGGTCGACCAGCACGGTGCCGAACGCGGTCGCCGGCGTCAGCACGCCCGCGGTCGGTGGGAGCCGGGCCCGGTCCAGGGCCAGGCACAGCGCGGCCTGACCGAGCATCACCGAGGTGGCGGCGTAGCCGGGATCCCCCTGCGCCGCGACGGTCGTGACATACCGCGCGCCCGCAGTGGTACGCGCATGTGCCCGCATGCGGAAATGGCCGGTGCGACGGGTCCGCTCGGATGGGCCGTCACCGGGCGCCGGCAGTACCCGGTCGAGCAGCGCTCTGGACGGGCGGAACGCCAACCCGGCCCCGAGCGCGGCCAGCGCCGCCGTGACCGCCGCAGCCTTCACCGGAGCGCCCGGCCCGGTGCCGAAGCCGGTGACCTCGCGATACCGGAACGTGCGGCCGTACGCCCAGTCCTGCAGCGCGTTACTGCGCCGCACGACCCGGGTGTTGATGCCGGCCATCGGGAACGGGCCGACCCAGAGTCCCAGGTCGCGATCGCGGCTGACCCAGCTCAGGTCCGGTTGCGCGCCGAGGTCCGGCTCTGCGGCGCGGTCCGGGCTGAGCGCGTACGGGTCGGCGACGACCCTGCGGTGGTGCACGCTGGCCCGGACGTCGTCGAGCTGCATCGTGCCCGAGGCCAGGGTCCCACCGCTGATACCGCCGCGGAACGCCGTGACCACAAGCGTCGTGTCGGTCAGGTCGCCCGCGTCGTCGGCCCGGGCCGCCCGGTGCAGCAGCAGCACGGCGAGGTCGGACGGGACCGAGTCGACGCCGCAGCAGTGCACGATGCGTGCGCCGGTGCGGATGGCCGCATCGTGGTAGCGGTCGATGCTGTCCCGGACGAACAGCACCTCACCGGTGAGGTCCGCGTAGTCCGTGCCCGCCGCGGCGCACGCCTCGACCAGCGCGAGGCCGTGCCGACGGTACGGGCCTGCGGTGCTGACCACCACGCCGGTCGCGGCCGCAGCGGTACGCAGGGACTGGGGATCGGTGAGGTCGGCCGGTAGCAACGGCCAGGTTGCCGCCGAGTCGCCAAGGCCGGCCCGCACAGCCGCCAGCCGCTGCGGGGACCGTCCCGCGAGCCCCACCCGTACCCCCGGCGGCGCATGGTCGGCGAGGTGGCGGGCTACCAGCCGCCCCACGAACCCGGTGGCGCCGAACACCACCACGTCGAGGTCGCGGCGGTTGCCCATCGCTTCACGCTAACCGAAGCGCCACGGCTCCCGGCGGGACAGCGGGCGGTTCCGGGCAGGGGTGTGGATCGGCCGCCGTATCCTTGGGTTCGTGATGACCCGACAGATGACCTCCACCCGCCTCGCCCGTCGCCGCGCCGCCGCATGGCTGGCCGGCGGCATGCTGGTCCTCTCCATCCTCACCGGATGCAGCTCCGAGGGCGCCAGCACCGACTGCGGCCTTGATGCGTGCACCGTGACGTTCGACCGCGGCGTCGATGCCAAAGCCAGCGTGTTGGGGGTCGAGGCGAAGCTGATCGGCGCGGACGGCGACAAGGTCACCGTCGAGGTCGCCGGCGAGCAGGTGTCGCTCACCGTGGGCCAGCAGGCGGTCAACGTCGGGAACGTCTCGGTGACCTTGGACAGCGTCACCGACAGCCAGGTCGTAGTGCGGATCGCGCGGTAGGGCGCGCCCGTCAGAACTTCCGGTACCGCGCCTGCACCAGGCCGAACACGCCGAATGCCGCGATGCCCAGCGCCATCAGGATGAGGAGCGTCCTGCCCCAGGGGTAGCCGACGATCGCGTGCAGCGCGGCGTCGAGCCCCCGCGACTTCGCCGGGTCGTAGGTCAATGCGGCACTGATCAGCAGGCCACCGGCAATGGTGTACGCCGCGCCCTTGGCCACGTATCCGGCGATGCCCAGCCAGCGGACGGTCTTTCGCTGATGTGCCGGGATCTGCGCGGTTTTCAGGTGCTTCTCAAACCGGCGGATCAGGCCGTAGATCACCAGTCCGATGCCGACGCCCAGCACGAGGACGCCCACGACGACGACCCAGGCCCGTCCGCTCGTGGTCGCCAGCGCCGATGTCGTGGTCTTCTGCTTGGCGTCGGCTGAGGACTTGCCCTGCAACGCCATCTTGGCGGCGCTGTACGCGAACGCTCCGTACAGCACCACGCGGATCGCGGAGGCGACCCGCTCGATGGTCCGCTCGCGGCCGGGCTCGCCGCGATGACCCGCCATGGCCTCGAGCAGCTGCCACAGCGCCATGGCGGCCAACCCTGCCACGGTGATCCACAACACCGCCAAGCCGAACGGTTGGCCCGCGACGAGTTGGAACGCTCCGCTCTCGTCACCGTCGGCCGGGGCGCGCCCGAGCGCGATCTGCAGGGCCAACCAGGCCACCACGAGGTGGGTGAGCCCGTACGCGACGAAGCCCATCCGTGCCAGCCGTTCGAGCGTGTCGCTGTGCGCCGCCCGGCGCACGGTGGCACCGACCTGGTTGGTTGTTGTCATGCTCTAACAATCCCCGAGGGCGTGTGCGGCGAAACCCCGGGTCAGCCGAGCCGCGTGATCCGGTCGCCGGCCCCCGGGCCCACCGGACCCGCGCTCAGGTAGGCGATCAGTGCATCCACGTCGAAACCGGGCGCCGTGGCGCGGTCCGTGCCGACGGCCAGGTTGGTGAAACCGTCCCCGCCGTTGGCCAGGAAGTCGTTGGTGGTCACCCGGTACGACGCTTCGTCCGTGATCGGCACACCGTTCAGGGCGAGGTCGGAGACGCGCTGCCCGGCGGGTGCCGTGGCGGTGTAGGAGTAGGTGAAGCCCGCGGACACCTGCAGGATCCGCTGCGTCGACTGCCCCGCGAACCCGGGGAACTGCTGCTCCAACACGGCCCGGAGCTGCGCGCCGGTGAGCGTCTGTGTCACCACGAGGTTGTTGAACGGCTGCACCGTGAACGCCTCGCCGTAGGTCACCTGACCGGGCTGTTCGCCTCCGGTCTGGCTGGCGTAAGTCAGCGGGGCTCGGATGCCGCCCGGATTCATCAGCGCGATCTGCGCGCCGGCCGCCCTGGTGTACGCCAGTTGCGCGTCGGCGATGACGTCACCGAGCGGGCTCTCGCCGTTGGGGCCGGGGGCGGTGGCGATGTTTGCGGAGATGCTGCCGACGACCCGGTTGGCCAGCGGCGCGACCGCGGCGCGGTACTTGTCGGCGATCCGCTTCACCTCAGGGTCGACCAGCGCCGGGTTGCGCTGGTAGACGCCGGGCGCGGTGGTGACCCAGGAGTTCGAGCCGTCGGCGGCCCGTACCCCGTTCTCCACGATGACGTTGCGGGCCGACGCGCTGGTGAATCGACGGGTACGGCGGTCGATCGTCATGGAGATGTCAGTGACCAGCGTCCCGGCACTGCCGGCACTGGTGACCACCGAGGCGGCGCCGGAGGAGTTCGGCAGTTGGCAGGTGTAGAACCGGTGCGTGTGTCCGCTCACCACCACGCCGTACTCGGGGCGCAGGCCGGCCACGATCCCGGTGATCGGGCCGGCGAAGTTCGCGCAGCTGGACGGGTCGGGCACGGCCGGTGCCGTGGTCTGCTGGCTGCCCCCCTCGTGGATCAGGAGCACGAGCGAGCGGATGCCGAGCCGCCCGAGCACGTCGGCGTAGCGGTTGGCCGTCTCGACCTCGTCGCGGAACTCCACGTTCGCGATCCCGGCCGGGTTGACGATGCCGGGCGTGCCCTCGAGGGTCATGCCGACGAAGGCCACCGGCACACCGCCCACGTGCCGGATCTGCAGCGGCGGCAGGATGGGCCGCCCGGTCTGCTTCGTCACCACGTTCGCCGCGAGGTACTGGAAGGTGGCCCCGCCGAAGCCGTCGCCGTCGGCGCACCCGTCGACAGGGTGGCAGCCGCCGCGCTGCAGTCGCAGCAGCTCGTCGACACCCTCGTCGAACTCGTGGTTGCCCACAGCGGAGATGTCCAGGCCGATGGCGTTGAGCACCTCGATCGCCGGCTCGTCGTGGAACGCGGCGCTGACCAGCGGTGAGGCGCCGACGAGGTCGCCGGCCGCCACGGTGAAGACGCTGCGGGTGGACTGCAACGCCTCCTGCCGCAGGCGCTTCACCCACGTCCCCAGATACTCGGAGCCCCCGGCCGGCGTGCCGTTCACGAGCCCGCCGCTACCGGTCGGTGGGTCGATGTTGCCGTGGAAGTCGTTGAACGCGAGCAGGCGGGCGGCCCGGGTGCGGTCCGGCCGTCGGTGCTCCTCGCTCCCGTCCCAGGTCACGTCCACCGGTGACAGCGGCGTCCAGGCGGCTGCCGCGGGAGTGGGCCGGAGCGGGGCGACCGGGGCGATCGCCACCACGGTCGCGGCGAGCACGGGAGCGGCCAGGATGCGGGCGATGCGGAGCCAGCGGGCACGGGGCTGAGCCATGATCACTCCTGTCGGGCGATGCACGCGTCACCCGTCATCCTGCACACCGACCCGCGGGAGCGCGACCCTTTCGCGATGTCAGTGGGGTTACGAATCCACCAACACCCCGGGTCTTCAGCCATGCGTCACGTGGGTTGGGCGGGGGCGCTGGGCGGGCCCTCGTTCCAGAGCCGGTCCATGCCGGTGACGCAGTAGGTTGGCGAGCCGGCCCGGGCCGGGGTGCGGTCCACCCACACCTGTTCGCCGGCTCCGGTGCGGCGCACGGCGGCAACCAGCGTGGCAGCGCCACCGCCGGCTGACGGATCGTCCACCCGGTACACCGCGAAGCCGGTGGTCTCCGCGCCCGGGCCGGGGCGCCAGGTCAGGATGGTGGTGTCGGCCGGGTCGCGGCGGGCGGTGAGCGCGGTGGGCGCGGCCGGGGGCGCCGCCGGCTTCCACCGCATCCGTGGTACCAGCGCCGGACCCGGGTAGTGCGCGTCGCGGTACCTGGTGACCGCCCCGAGCCGGTCCTCGCGCAGGTGCCTGGCGCTGAAGTGGACACTGCCGGCCACCGGGTACCGCCGGTTGAGGGCCAACTGGCGGTCCAACTCGCCGGGGTCCTGCCACACGCCCGGCTGGCCGACCCGGTAATCCGCCTGACCTATGTAGAGCTGGACCCGGGTGCCGGCGACAACGTCGACCCACCACGGCACCAGCCGCGCGTAGTCGGCGACGTCGAAGCCGATGTGCCAGTACAGCTGCGGCACGACGTAGTCCAGCCACTCCTCGCGGATCCATTTTCTGGTGTCGGCGTAGATCGCGTCGTAGCTCTGCAGACCGCGGGTGGGGGAGCCGGCCGGATCGCTGGCGACGTTACGCCAGATCCCGAACGGGCTGATGCCGAACTTCACGGTCGGCTTGACCGCCTTGATGCGGGAACTCATCTCGCGGATGAAGGTGTTGACGTTGTCCCTTCGCCAGTCCCCGCGATCGGGAAACCCGCCGCCGTAGGTGGCGAATGCGGCGGCGTCGTCGAATTCGTGGCCGGCCACCGGGTACGGGTAGAAGAAGTCGTCGAAGTGCACACCGTCGATGTCGTACCGGGTGACCGCCTCCAGGATCGCGTCCTCGACGAACCGGCGCACCTGCGGGATGCCCGGGTTGAAGTAGAGCCGTCGGGCGTCGGTGTCCGGAAAGGTGACGGCCCACTCCGGATGCCGGCGCAGCGGGTGGTCCGGGGCGAGCCGGGCCAGGTCGGCGCCGGGTCCGGAGGGAGCGGGCTGGCTGCCCCGGTACGGGTTGAACCAGGCATGCAGTTCGAGGTTGCGCGCGTGTGCCTCGTCCACGATGTACGACAGGGGGTCCCATCCGGGGTCCTGCCCGTCCCGGCGTCCGGTCAGCCACTCCGACCACGGGGCGTACGCGGATGGCCAGAGCGCGTCGCCACTGGGCCGGACGTGGACGAAGATCGCGTTGTGGTTGAGCCGCTGGGCCAGGTCGAGCCACCCCCGGTACTCCGCTCGAACGGTGTCGGCGTCCAGGCCCGCCCGACTGGGCCAGTCCAGATTGAGCACTGTGGTCAGCCACATGCCGCGCAACTCCCGCGGCGCCTCGACGCGGTGCCCGGCGCAGGTAGCGGGGCGTGCGGCCACGGGGCGCAGCGCGGTGGTCGGGGTCGGCGCCGCCACGAGCCAGGCGACCCCCGCCGACGCCATCGTCGTCACGGCGGCGAGCGTCGCCAACCCGAGCAGTCGGGCCGTCCGGTTGCGACCCGCGAGGTGGAACGGCATCGGGCCAGTCTGCCCGCTCGCCACGCGTCGGTCGCCCTCCCACTCCGACGCGCCGAATCGTCTGACCACTATAAGTGATGAATTCATTACTCCAGGTAGTCAGCTGGCCGACAGTCTTCCGCGCGTCCCTCCTGCAGGCTACTGGGGCAAATCATCGTCAATCGGAGGAAGTGATCGTATGCGCACCCTTACCCGTCTCACCCTGTCCGCCCTGCTCGCAGCCTCAGCCGTGGGAGTCGCGCCCCTGGCGGCCCAGGCCGCACCGGCCCGTACCGGCACGGCACCCACCGCGCCGGCGACCGCCCCCACTGCGGCCGGCGCCGCAGCCACCGCCCCCGCCGCAGCCACCGCCGCCGCGGCCACGGCCGCGGCCGCGGCCGCGGTCGGCAACGGCACAGCCGCCGTGGCCCGGCCGATCACGGAGCTTCCGCTCACGCTGCAGCCGGCGACGTGGCGGGGTTGGCAGACGATCGGCGGCGTCGCCACGTCGAGCCCGGCCGTCGCGTCGTGGAGCGCGGGCCGCCTGGACGTGTTCGTGCGCGGTGGCGACAACGCGCTGTGGCACCGGTGGTACAACGGGGGGTGGTCGCACTGGGAGTCCCTGGGCGGCTACCTCACCTCATCGCCCGCCGCCGTGTCCTGGTCCAACGGCCGGCTCGATGTCTTCGCCCGGGGTGGGGACAACGCGTTGTGGCACAAGTGGTTCAACGGCGGATGGTCACACTGGCAGTCCCTGGGTGGGCATCTGACCTCGGGGCCCGGCGTGTCGTCGTGGGGTGCCGGTCGGCTCGATGTGTTCGCGCGCGGTGGGGACAACGCGTTGTGGCACAAGTGGTACCAGGGCGGCTGGTCGCACTGGGAGTCCCTGGGCGGGTACCTCACCTCGGACCCGGACGCCGTCTCGTGGAGCGGCGGGCGGATCGACGTGTTCGTCCGCGGCGGGGACAACGCGTTGTGGCACAAGTGGTTCCACGGTGGTTGGTCGCACTGGGAGTCCCTCGGTGGCTATCTGACCTCGGGGCCCGGCGTGTCGTCGTGGGGTGCCGGGCGGCTCGATGTGTTCGCGCGCGGTGGGGACAACGCGTTGTGGCACAAGTGGTTCAGTGGTGGATGGTCGCACTGGGAGTCGCTCGGCGGAGTGCTCACCTCCGACCCGGCCGCCGTGTCGTGGGGCCACCGCCGGATCGACACGTTCGCCCGGGGGGCGGACTCGGCGGTCTGGCACAAGCGATTCGCGTGACCGCGGGTTGACGGCGGGAGCGCGGGGTGTGGACCAGTGCGGTCCGCGCCCCGCGCTCAGTCGTCACGCCGACGGTTCGTGAGGGACGCCAGCGTCGCTCGGGCGCCGCGCTCGTGCAGCGCCGTCAGCGCCGAGGTGTATGCGGAGACGAAACGACCGTGGTCGACGAGGTCTCCGAAAAGCTCGCGGTTGGCCAGGAACGCCACCGGGTCCTCCCGCTGCCGGCGTGCGATCGCCGTCAGGCCTTCCGCGAGCCGGTCGACCACGGTGATCGGCGCGCCGTGCTCGTCGATCCCCTCGGCATAGCGGGCCCACGAGGCCACCACGGCGGCGGAACGGGAAATGTCGCCGCCCGTGGCGAGCTGGGCGCGGATCACCGGGAGCAGCCACTTCGGGATGCGGTCGGAGGTGTCCGCGCACAGCCGGGCGATGGTGTCCCGGACCTCCGGGTTGGCGAAGCGTTCCAGCAGCGTGCGTTGGTAGCTGTCGAGATCCACCCCGGGCACCGGCGCCAGGGTCGGTTGGGCCTCCACCCGCATGTAGTCCAGCAGGAACGCCCGCACCAGCGGGTCCTGCGCCGCCTCGTGGACCAGCCGGTACCCCATCAGATACCCGAAGTAGGCAAGTGCCTGATGGCCGGCGTTGAGCAGCCGAAGCTTCATCAGCTCGTAGGGCGCGACGTCGTCGACCAGCTGCACGCCGGCATCCGCGTACGGCGGCCGCCCGGCAGGGAAGCGGTCCTCGAGCACCCACTGGGTGAACGGCTCGCAAACCACCGGCCATTGATCCTCGATCCCGAACCGGGCCCGGACCTCTGCGCGGTCGGCGTCGGTGGTCACCGGCGTGATCCGGTCCACCATGGAGTTGGGAAAGCTCACCTCCCGCTCCACCCAGTCTCCGAGATCCGGGTCACGCAGCCGGGCGAAGGACGTGCACACCGACCGGGCGAGGTCGCCGTTGCCCTGCAGGTTGTCACAGGACATCACCGTGAAGGGCGGCACGCCGGCGGCCCGGCGACGCCGCAGCCCTTCGGTGATCAAGCCGAAGGCCGTCCGGGGGAGGGCCCCAGGCTGGAGATCGCGCACGATGCCGGGATCGGCGGTGTCCAGCGCGCCGGTCAGGTCGGAGAGGGGGTACCCGCCCTCGGTCACGGTGAGCGAGACGATCCGCGTCGAGGCGGCGGCGAGCTTGTCGAGGACCGCCTCCGGATCGTCCGGCGCGAACAGGTACTCCACGATGGAGCCGACGACCCGGGCGTCGTACCGGCCGTCGCTGTGCTTGAGGGCGAGCGTGTACATGCCGTCCTGAGCGTGCAGCGCGTCGCGCATGCGTCGGTCGGCTGCCAGCACCCCGACGCCACAGATGCCCCAGTCCAGTGCGGCGCCGGCATCCATCAGGCGGTCGTGGTACATCGCCTGGTGCGCGCGGTGGAATCCGCCGACCCCGAAGTGGACCACGCCGGTGGTCACCCGACGACGGTCGTAGGTCGGGATGGGCAGCCGCTCGGCGCAGGACGTGAGCGTGGCCGCGCTGAGCTCAACCATCGCCGGACCGGATCATCCAGGTCGCATGGTCACAGCAGCGGTTCGCCGTTGAAGACACCGAGCTCCTCGCAGTACAGCTCGATCCCGACGCCGTTCGGGTCGCGGATGTAGAGGCTGTCCTCCACGCCGCGGTCCGGGCCGGTGTAGGGGAGCCCGACCTCGTCGAACTTCGCCCGCGCCGCGGCGAACCGGTCGGGAGAGACCGAGATCGCGATGTGCTGCACGCCGCCGATCGTCTCGGCGAACTCCGGGTGGTGGTGACCGGGGAAGTCGAAGAAGCCCAGCAGGTTGCGGTTGCCGATGTCGAAGAAGAAGTGGCTGGAGCCGGTGTAGTCCCGGTTTTCCACCAGTTCCACAAGCGGGAAGCCGAGAAGCTCCTGATAGAAGCGGATCGTCTCCTCGACGTCGCGGCAGATCAGCGCCACGTGGTGCACGCCCCGGGCGATGGTGGCCGGCCGGTCCGCCGGCTGGCGCAGGTACCTGTCGCGAAGCTGCGCGCGGCGTTCACCGATCGCGACGAGTTCGCTGCCTTGTGGTTGGGGCACTTGCCACGCTCCTTCATGCCACGGTCCGGCTCGCGGCGCGGCCGGGCGCCGACTGGCTCCATCCTCTACGAATACCGGCGGGTTGCAACCAGGAGGCCGGCCTGGTCACACCCAGCGCTGGTCACCGCCGGCCTCCTGCTCGTCGATGGCGGCCGACACCCGGTCCGCGATGGCGGCCAGCGCATCCACCTGGGCCTGGGTCAACTGGTCGAACACCAGCCGCCGGACGGTCTGCACGTGCCGGGGCGCAGCCGCCTCGATGGCCGCCCGCCCGTCCGCGGTGAGCACGATGAACGCCCCCCGCCGATCGTCGGGACACTCGTCGCGTCGCACCAGCCCACGCCGCTGCATCCGGGACAGGTGGTGGGAGGTGCGACTCTGCTCCCATTGCAGGGCCCGGGCCAGGTCGCTGACCCGCACGCGGGACTCCGCCGCGTCGGTGAGCTGGACCAGGACGGCGAAGTCGGTAAGGGACAGGTCCGAGTCCGTCTGCAGCTGCCGGTGCAGCGCGACGGACAGGCGGGCGTGCATGCGCAGGTAGCCGCGCCAGGCCCGCTGCTCCCTATCGTCCAGCCACTGGGCATCCGTCATGCCGTCCACTCTACCGGAATACATGACACATCATGTAAGTTGAGCGGTGTACATGACACGTCATAGACTTGAGGAGCATCCAATGACCACCGCAGCGAGCACCGCCACCCCCACCCTCGACCAGCTCACCGGCACCTACGCGGTTGACGCGGCGCACTCCCGGATCGGCTTCGTCGCCCGGCACGCCATGGTGACCAAGGTCCGCGGGGCGTTCAACGACTTCTCGGCGACCGCCCAGATCGACGGCGACGACCCCACCCGGTCCAGCGTCACCGTCGTGATCAAGGCGGCCAGCATCGACACCCGCAACGAGCAGCGCGACGCTCACCTGCGCAGCAACGACTTCCTCGCCATGGACGAGCACCCGGAGATCACGTTCGCCTCGACCGGGGTGACGTTGCTTGACGAGACCACCTTCGCGCTGAGCGGCGACCTCACCGTCCGTGGTGTCACAAAGCCGGTGACCGTCGACTTCACCTACGAGGGTGCGGCGAAGGACCCGTTCGGCAACCTCCGGCTGGGCTTTGAAGGGTCGACCACGATCAGCCGGAAGGACTTCGGCATCACCTGGAATGCCGCCCTGGAGACCGGTGGTGTCCTGGTCGGCGACAAGATCGTCCTGGAGTTCGAGGTCTCCGCGATCAAGGTGGCCTGACCGGCCGACGGCGCGGCGCCGGCATCCGCCGGCGCCGCACAGACATCCCGACATCACACAGGAATGGTGTGACATGAGCACGAGCACCCAGACCCCGAAGGTCGACGTCCGCCGGGCCGGAGACCGCTTCGCCACCAGGATCGACTGGCTGGACTCGAAGCACTCGTTTTCGTTCGGCCACCACCACGATCGTCGCAACACCCACCACGGAGTCCTTCTCGTCAACAACGACGACATCGTCAGCCCCGGTGCCGGCTTCGAAACGCATCCGCACCGCGACATGGAGATCGTGACCTGGGTGCTGCAGGGTTCCCTGGTGCATCAGGACTCGACCGGGCACTCCGGTGTGATCTATCCGGGCCTGGCCCAACGGATGAGTGCCGGGCGCGGCATCCTGCACTCGGAGAAGAACGACTCCTGGCGCCTGGCCGGCGAGCAGCACAGCGAGCCGGTGCACTTCGTGCAGATGTGGGTCGTGCCGGACGAGGCCGGCATCAAGCCCGGGTACGAGCAGTTGGAAATCGCCGACGAGCTGCTGACCGGCGGCCTGGTTCCGGTGGCATCC
Organism: Micromonosporaceae bacterium; assembly: GCA_035296325.1. GTDB lineage: Bacteria > Actinomycetota > Actinomycetes > Mycobacteriales > Micromonosporaceae > DATHBD01. The sequence goes on from DATHBD010000002.1 coordinate 55,314, forward strand.
GGCATGGACGCCCATTCCGATGCCGCCGCCATCCGCATCAAGAACCGTTACGCCGCGTTGCACGCCGCCCGGCTGCAGCCCGGCCAGAGTGTCCAACTGCCCGACGCGCCGTTCCTGCACCTCTTCGTTCCCCGCGGCGGGGTGGCCCTGGAAGGCGCCGGCGACCTGGCGGCCGGCGATGCGGTACGCCTCACCGCCACCGGAGGTCAGCGGATCACCGCCACCGAGCCGGCGGAGATCCTGGTCTGGGAGATGCACGCGACCATCAACTGATCACCTCGTCCGGCCGCCGTCGACGGCGGCCGGACGCTGGTGTGTTCAGGCTTCCTCCACGATCACCAGCCGGTTCCCGTCGGGCGGCTCAACTGGTGCGGGTCTTGATCGGCACGTCCCGCACGAGTCCCCAGGTCAGGCCGGCACCGGCCAGGATCGAGGCGGCCGCGAGCACCGCTGTGGCGATGACCGGGGCGTCCAGTCGCTGGATGAAGGCACCGACGAACGGCAGCGAGTTGTAGCCCACGGCGAGGCTGGCCGTCGCCACCAAGAGGATCGCGACGGGGATCGCGACCAGCCCGCCGCCGTCCAGGCGGTAGAAGGCGGCCGCGAGGAAGGCGCCCGCGATCATCCAGCCGAGCAGCATCACGGCGTGGGTGATGAAGATCGGCAGGACCTGGTCGGAAGCGGTGAAGATGCGGTCCTCCTGAAACCTCTGTGGCCAGTCCACCGCCCGGTACAGCAGTCCTTCGAGGGCGTAGCCGATGGTGGCCAGCGCGGCGTACGCGGCGACAGCGACGGCCGCGAAGACGGAAGTCTGGATCATGAAGTCGCGCCGGGTCTGGCCGTGGGCGATGAACACCGGAAGCAGGCGTCCGGTCAGGTAGGCCCCGTACCCGGCGGCCGCCCAGCGCACGACTCCACTCGCCCCGTCCCACCCGCTGATCGTGATCGGCCGGAACAGCGATATCACCGCCACCACCACAGCCACGAAGACGGCGAACCCGAGCCACGCCAGCAGGAGAAAGGGCAGGTGGGTGCGGAACAGCAGGCGAGCGATCTGCCAGGGTCGGGCGCGGTTCATCGGATACCTCCCAGGATGCTGCGCTGCCCGGTGTTGGGCTCGGTGAGATGGGTGAACAGGTTCTGCAGGTCGACCGGCCCGAGTTCCAGCCCGGCCTCCCGGGCCTGCTGCCGGTGCACGTCGTCGATCTCGCCATAGACCATGGCGGACTTGGTGTGGCCGAGTTGGCGCTCGCCGAGCCGGGTGAAGCCGCCGAAGTCGACGAAGCGGTCGACCGCGTCCGCCGGCCCGGTGACCGACGCTCCGCGCGAGCGCAGCGTCTCGGCGTCCTCGCGTACCAGCAGCCGCCCGCGGTCCAGAATGAGCACCTCCTCGAAGAGGGCGCTCATCTCCTCGATCAAGTGCGTCGAGATGATGATCGTGCGCGGATGCTCCGTGAAGTCCCTCAGCAGTTCCTCCTGGAACACCGACCGGGTCGGCGCGTCCATCCCCAGGTGTGACTCGTCGTACATGGTCACCGGTGTGCGCGACGCGAGGCCGATCGTGATGCCGAACGCTGAGCGTTGGCCCCGGGACAGCGCGCCGACCTTGGACTTGACGACGATTCCGAAGCGGTCGAGCAGCGCCGCGGCGTAGTCGGCGTCCCAGCCGGGTCGCAGGTCCGCGGCCATCTGGAGGGTGTCCTTGATGCTCTCGTCCGCGTGCGCGGCGTCGGCGGTCTCTCGGATCAGACATACCCGCGACGTGACGGCGGGATTCTCGAACACCGGCAGGCCGTCGATGCGTGCTGCGCCGGCCTCCGCTCTGCGGAAGCCGGCCAGCACCGAGAGCAGGCTGGTCTTTCCGGACCCGTTGCGCCCGAGCAGGCCGTAGATCCGCCCGCCCGGGAGGGCGAAGCTGACGTCGTCGAGCGCGGTCGTGCTGCCGTAGGACAGCCGCAGATGTTCCACCTCGATGGGTAGCGTCATTGGTTCTCCTGGTCCGGGGGTGACGAGGCGATGGTGAGTTGAGAAATTCGGGCGATGATGTCGGGCAGTGGGATGCCGATCGCGCGGGCTTCGGCGACCATCGGATCGACCACGTCGGCGTAGAAGGTCTCCCGCCGCTGTGCCCGCAGGGTCTCGGCGGCGGTCGGACTGACGAACATCCCGATGCCGCGCTTCTTGTACAGCAGGCCCTCGTCGACGAGTTGCTGGAAGGCCTTGGCCACGGTCGCCGGGTTGATTCGGTAGTACACCGCGTACTGGGTGGTCGACATGACCTGCTCGTCGCCGCGCTGCGCGCCACTCAACACGTCGGCCTTGATCCGGTCGGCGATCTGCCGGTAAATCGGGCTCCGGTCGTCGAACACGGCACTCCATGGATCGGTGGTTCATTACTTGACTAATGAACCATAGAACAGGCGGCAGCGTGGGCGCAAGTGGGCATGCGGCAAGGTGAGCGGATGCAACGGTGTGCGGCTGCGGACGTGCACTATCCCGCCACCGGCGGTGCCACGGCAGCGCTGGTGATCGCGAGCGACGTGACCTTCCAGACCCTGGTGCGGGCGTCGGGTCGACGCCCTGTCCCGCCGGCACCCATCTACGGATGCGTCGCGTGCGAGGGGACCCGCCGCACCAGCAGCGCCGGGCTGAGTACGACCACGAGGGCGGCCGCCGCCGGTACCAGGATCAACCCGGCGCGCAGGCTGGCATTGTCGGCGATGAGTCCGACCACCGGCGGTGCCATGAAGAGCCCTACCCGGATCACCGTGCCGACCAGCGTCAGGCCGACCCCCGGGGGAAGGCCGGGGATCTCGTCCACGGTGCGCATACTGGCCGGGATTAGGGTGCCGATGCCGAGACCGGCAAGGCCGAAGCCGATGATCGTCAAGACCGGCGACGGTACGGCCAGTGCCGCCACCATCGCCAGGCAGGCCATCGTCGCGCCGCCCCGGGCAACCGTCCGGTCGCCGTACCGGGTGACGAGCCGGTCCCCGAGGAGCCGGCCCACCGTCTGCGCCGCCTGCAACGTGATGAACCCCAGACCGGCGACCGCGGCCGCCGTGCCGAGGTCCTCCCGCAGGTAGACGGCACTCCACGTGGCGCCCACCTCTTCGATGAGCTGGGCGGACCCGGCGATCAGGCCGAGCGCCGCGATCTTCGCGATCAGCGGCCAGCGCCGTGGGCCGGACGGCTGGCTGCCGGCCGGTGCCCGCTCCGTGTCGTCCGGTCCGCGCAGCAGGAGCCGGGACAGCAGCACAGCCACGCCCGCGAACACCACGCCGGCCACGGAAAGGTGCCACAGCAGCGGGATTTCCAGACCGGCGGCCGTTGCCCCCATTGCGCCGCCCACGACCGCGCCCACGCTCCACACGCCGTGGAACGCGTTGAGGATGGACCGTCGGTAGAGGCGCTCCACCCGCAGGCCGTGGGCGTTCACCGCAATGTCGGCGACCGAGTCACCCGACCCCGCCAGAAACAGGGCGAGCGCCAGCGCCCACCAGGACGGGGCGACACCGAGGAGCACGAGGTTGAGGGAGAGCAGGATCGTGCTCGCCGGTGCGATGCGGGCCGAACCCCACCTCGTCACCAACCATCCGGCAGCCAGCCCCAGCAGCAGTGCCCCGAATCCGTACGCGGCGACGGCGGAGCCGAATGCGGTGTTCGACAACGCCAGCCCGGCTTTGAGTTCCGGGTACCGGGGCACCACGTTGGCGAAGACCGCGCCATTGACGAAGAAGAGCGCGGCGACGGCACCCCGGGCCCGTCGGGCCACCGGCGACGGCTTGGTGATGACGGCTGAGCCGGATGGGGGCGAGACGGATGGGGGCGAGACGGACACGCAGCAGAGCTTGCCGCATCGGCGTCCGCCCGGAACATCCGGTCCCGCGTGGGCGGCCCCGGCCGCCGTCAGCCCGCCAGATGACCCCATCGGTCGGCCAGTTCACTCCACGTGCCGCGGGCCACGGCCTGACCGCCGAGCAGCACAACCACCTGGTCAGCCTGCGCCAGCGCGGCCCGTTTCGACGTCGACCCGACCACGGTGACCCCGTGCTCGCGCAGCGCCCGCCACAGCTCAAGCTCCGTGGTGACATCGAGCGCTGACGACACGTCGTCGGCGATGAGCAACTCGGTGCGTGGCGCCAGCGCCCTGGCCAGGGCGAGCCGCTGCAGTTGGCCACCGGAGAGCCGGGTCCCCTTGTGCCCGATCATCAGCCCGAGCCCGCCACCGGTGCCGGCCAGGTCGTGATCGAGCTGCGCGGTGGACACCGCGCCTGCGGCGTCGAGGTCGTGCCCAAGCTGGATGTTGTCGCTGATCGTGCCGGAGAGCACCCGCGGCAGTTGGCCGACGTACCCGACCTGGTTCGGCCGCAGAAACAGCTCCGGGTCGGTGATCGGCTCAGAGTTCCAGCGCAGCGACCCGGCGTGGTGCACGATGCCGGCGAGCGCTCTGAGCAGCGAGGACTTACCGGATCCGACCGGGCCGACCACCAGTACCAGCTGCCCTCGGTGCACGGTCAGGTCGATGTCCCGCGCCCCGACCGTGCCGTCTTCGTGCACGGCGCTGAAGCCGGTCAGCTCAAGCTGACGCAGCGGGCTTCGCGGCGGGCTGAGTGGGGCCGGTGCGGTCCCGGCGGAGAGGTCGACCCCCGGCACAGCCGCCGAGTAGGAACCGACTCCCGCCATGGCCACCGTCCGCTGGGTCCACACCCGGGCCGACGGGAGCTGCGAAACCAATGCAGCCGTCGTCCAGGCGAACCATCGGGCGGCGCCCAGGGTGGACACCGCCACCAGGGTGGCTCCGGCGGACAGCGCACCGGACAGGTACAGCGCCCAGGCCCCGAGCGGCAGCAGCCCGGTGACGATGGCCGGCGTCGACCGGGCCCACACCTGGACGGAGATCTCCCGGCGCTGCAGGTCACTGCGCACCGTGTCCAGCCGGGCCAGGTGGCCGAGCACCGGGCGGGTCGCCCCGGCCAGCTTCACGGTCCGGGCAGCGGACAGCGACGACACCAGTGCCGTGGCGAACGCCGCGCGCGCCGCGACGGTCCGCCGCGCGCAGCGCTCCAGCAGCGGTCCGAACAGTGTCGCGGCCAGGCCGGAGACCACCATCGCCCCGGCGAAGAAGAGCGCCGGCACGATCGACCCCGACACCGCGGTCATCGTGACCAGCAGGACCACGCAGATGAACTGGTCGATCAGGTTGTCGGCGAGCATCACCACCCGCTCGGTGTCGCCACCCTGCGCGACGACCTCGGCCGGCGTGTGCCCGCTGACCCGCCGCGGCCCGGTCTGCCCGTGCACCAGACGGAGGCTGATCCGCAGCATCTGCCGCACCCACCACTCCGGGAACCACTTTCCGGTGTAGTACGGCGCGGGGGTCGTCGCCAGCAATGCGGCGACGATCCCGAGCGTCGGCCAGAGGACATCGCCGGTGCCGTCCACCAGATCGGCCCACAACCACGGCAACACCGAACCGTCCAGGCCGAGGATGACCATGCTGAGGAACACCACCACCGAGCGCAGGCCGTACCGGGGGTCGTTGGTGCCGAGCCGGAGGATTTCCCGCAGCGTTCGGACCCGGGCCGGCGGGGGCAGCGGCGGCGGATCGGTCTTCGCCAGTGCGGTGTGCCCGGCCTCGTCCGCCGCGGCGGTGCCGTGGTTGTCGGCGGACTGCGCCCAGGCGCTGTCCTCGAGGTCGTCCAGCTCGCCGAGGTCGTCCGGCTCGCTCCGGTCGGCGAGCGCGAGCCCGCCGCCGGTACCCGCATCGAGGCGGCCGGCGCCCGCCGGTACCGCCACCCGGCTGCTCGCGAGGAGCCGGGCGAACCGCTCCGAGGACCGCAGCGGCCCGGCCTCCACCACCTCGCCGTCGGCCAGCACCACGATCTCGTCGCAGCGGCGGACGGAGGAGAGCCGGTGGGCGATGACGATGCCGATCCGCTGATGCAGCAGCCGCTCTGCCGCCCGCTGCACCCGGGCCTCGGTCACCGGGTCCATCCGGGCCGTGGCCTCGTCCAGGATCACCACGCGCGGGTCCCGCACCAGGATCCGGGCGAATGCCACCAACTGCTCCTGGCCGGAGGAGAGCACGTACCCGCCGTCGCCCAACCGGGTGGCCATCCCGTCCGGCAGGTCCGCGACCCACGACGCCAGGCCGAGTTCGGCGAGTGCCTGCTCCGCCCGGTCGAGCAGGTCCGGGTCGAAGAGGGCGATGTTCTCGGCGAGCGTGCCGGCGAGGATCTCGGTGCGTTGCGGGACCACCGCGATCCACCGGCGCAGACCCTCGACATCCAGGTCGACGAGGTCGGTGCCGCCCAGGTAGACGGTGCCCGGCGGCACGTCGACGGCCCGGGTGAGCACCTTGGCCAGCGTCGACTTGCCCGATCCGGTTCGCCCGATCAGGGCGTACGACCGGCCGCGCGCGAAGGTCAGACTGACATCACGCAACGCCGGGCGCCGGGCATCGGCTCCGCCACTTCCGTACCGGAAGGTCAGCCCGCGCACCACCAGATCACCGTCGGCCGGCGCTGTCCCGCCGGACGGCTCCTGCGCCGCGGCGGCCAGCAACTGGACCCGCCCCCAGGCGCCGAGCGCGTACTGCAGCTCCGGGATCATCCGGCTGATGTGCTCGACGGTCGCCCCGAAGCCCAGCGCGAGCAGCCAGACGGCGGTGAGTTCGGCTCCGTCGATCCGGTCGGTGGTGAGCGCCCAGACTCCGCCGAGCACGACCGCACAGATGCCGGCGCGGCTGACTCCGGAGGCGATCGCGGCGACGCGCGCCGACATCGCCCAGACCGGTCGCCCCAGCGCGAGCACCCGGCTGGCCCGCTGGGCGTACAGCCGCAGCACGTACGGCCGGGCCAGGCTGGTGCGTACATCGTCCTGGCCGTGGATCGACTCCTCCATCACCGCGGCCAGATCCGACCAGGCCTCCTCCTCCTTCATCCGCGCGGGGGTGATCCGCCGGGTCGGTGCGGTCAGTCCGGCCACGAGGAAGGCCGTCAGCACCAGCATCGCCACCCCGGCCGGCCACCACACCCACAGCGCTCCGACGATCGACAGCACGCCGCTGGCGAGCGCCTGGGCAATGCGGACACCGTGCCCGCGCAGCTCCGACGCGACCTGGTAGACGTCGCCGTCGATCCGGTCGAGCATTTCCCCGACCGGCGTCGTCTCCAGCGTCTGCAGGTCCTGGCCGAAGGCCACCCGGCACAGTCGGCGCCGGACATCGGCCGCCCAGTCGGCGGTCAGCCTCGCCGCGATCAGGCCGACGGCAAGTTCGGTGACGACGGCGGCGACCAGTGCGGCGGCGAGCACGGCGAAGAGGGTGGTGGAGCGGTGCAGCAGCACCGGCCCGGCAAGCCCCAATGCAGCGGCCTGACCGCCGCCACCGAGCACGATCAGGGCGGCCACCACCGCGGTACGGCGCGGCGAGGTGGCCCACAGATCGCGGAACAGGCGCATGGGGAGAGTCCTCAGCAGGTAGGTGAGGCTCCAGACTGCGCCGGATGACGCCGTCACTCAACGCAATTACCGCGCGGCGGCGGCTTGACATCCGCGCTGCCGAACCAGGCAGGATGGCACCCGTGACAGAAAGCGATGTTCATCGATCGATACGGGGTCGACTCGGCGGTCTGGGGCTGCCTCTCGTGGTCACCGCGGTGGCCTTCGCCCTCGGGTACCTGTCGAAGCTCCCGTGCCACCTGGCCGGGTGGCCGGAACCGAGGACCGTGCCGCTCGCCCAGTACTGCTACAGCGACATCCCGGAACTGTTCCAGACCAGGGCGCTCTACGCCGGCGTCTTCCCGTTCTCGCCGGAAAATCCCCAGCCGCTGGAGTACCCGGTGCTCACCGGCATCGTGATGTACCTGACGGCCCGGATCGAGATGATCGTGTACCGGGGTGTCGAGATCGTTCCGGCGGCGCAGACGTACTTTCACATCAACGTCGTTCTGCTGCTCCTCGTCGCCATGGTCACGGTGGCCGCCACCTGGGCGCTGCTGCGGCGCAACGGCGGGCGGCCCAGCGACGCGCTGCTGGTGGCGGCATCCCCGTCGCTGATCTTCGCCGGCACGATCAACTGGGATCTCCTCGTCGTGGCGTTGGCCGGGTTGGCGCTGCTGGCCTGGGCGCACGACCGCCCGGTGCTGGCCGGGGCATTGATCGGCCTGGGTACAGCGACCAAGCTGTATCCGCTGTTCATCCTCGGGCCGCTGCTTGTGCTGTGCGCCCGCCAGGGGCGGATGCCGGCGTTCTGGCGGGCGACCGCGGCCGCCGTGGCGGCCTGGCTGGCGGCGAACGTGCCGGTCGCGATCGCCTATCCGGACGGATGGCTGGAGTTCTTCCGGTTCAACACGGACCGCCCGGCCGACTTCGGCGCCATCTGGTACGCCTTCGAACTCGTCGGCTACCCGGTCCCGGGGCTGAACGTCATCGCCCCGTTGAGCTTCCTGCTGCTGTGCGCGGGGATCGGGGCGCTCGCCTGGTACGCGCCGCGGCCGCCCACCATCGAGCAGTTGGCGTTCCTGGTCGTCACCGCGTTCCTGGTGACGAACAAGGTGTACTCGCCGCAGTACGTGCTGTGGATGCTGCCGCTCGCGGTGCTCGCCCGGGGCAGCGTGCCGTTCCCGCGCGTCCTGCGGGACTTCGCCCTCTGGCAGGCGGCCGAACTGCTCTACTGGGCGACCGTCTGGGGATACCTGGAGGACCGCCTGTACTACTCCTACGCGCTGTCGATCGTGCTGCGGCTGGCGGTGACGGTCTGGTTCGCCGGTCAGGTGGTGCACGAGATCAGGTCGGCGCGGGCCGAGCCCGCGTCCGACGGCGATGCCGAGGTCGCCGAGCGCCCGACCGCGCTGACCGTCCAGCCCTGACGGCGTCACCCGGTGCCGTGCTGAGCGGCGCCGGCGTCACCCGGTGCCGTGCTCGGCGGCCGCCGCGGCTCGCCGTGCCGTGGCCATGATGTTGGCGGTCATCGCATCACCGGGGGCGGCAGCCGAGTCGCGCTGCGTGATCGCGCGGATCGCCGCCGGATCCGCCTTGGCGGTCCGATCGGCGGTCAGCAGTCCGTTGGTCTCCTGCTCGACGTCGCAGAGTTGCGTGTAGCAGAAGCCGGCAAGCCCGCGGCACTGCAGCACGGCGCCGACCAGCGCGTCGTACTGCCGCAGGAACTCGGTCTCGTCGTGCACGGCCCCGTACCCGTACGTCGCCGCGGTCGTCGGGGTAGGGCGCGGCGTGAAGCTGATGCCGCCGAACTCGGTGAGGACCACGGGCTCGTCGCCGCGTACGGTGCCCTTGACCGAGAGGCTGTGATAGTTGGGCTGCACCTCGCGGATCGTTCGTTCCACCGCGTCGAGGGAGCCGTACCGTTCCTCGATCTCGTCGGCGCGCAGCGTGTAGTCGTGCACCCCGTAGAGGTCGTTGGCGACGTTTTCCCAGCCGTCGTTGCCGATCACCGGCCGGGTGCCGTCCAGGGCGTGGGTCAGGTGATAGATGCCACGCACATAGGCCTGCTGCGCCGCGGAGCGGGCCAGCGCAGGCACGCCCCAGCTCTCGTTGAACGGCACCCACACCGCGACGCACGGGTGGTTGTAGTCGCGCCGGAGCACGTCGATCCACTCCCGGGTGAAGCGCTCCACGGCCCGGTCGGAAAAGACGTACGCGCTCGGCATTTCGCTCCAGACGAGGAGCCCGAGTCGGTCACACCAGTAGAGGAACCGGGGGTCCTCCACCTTCTGGTGCATCCGAACCCCGTTGAAGCCGAGCGCCTTGATGTGCTCCACCTCCGCGCGCAGCGCCGCGTCGTCCGGCGGCGCGAGATGCGTGTGCGGCCAGTAGCCCTGGCTGAGGACCAGGCGCAGATAGTACGGCCGTCCGTTGAGGACCAACCGCCCGTCGGCCACCCGCACATCGCGCAGTCCCACATAACTGGTCACCCGGTCAACCACCGCGTCGTCGCGGATCAGGCAAACCTCGGCGTCGAGCAGGTTGGGGTACTCCGGGGACCAGACCCACTCGCGGTTGCGGGTCAGCGACGGTACGCCGGTGTGTACGCCGATCTCCCGGGTGACCTCGGTACCGTCCAGGGACACCGCGTCATCGGCGATGATCCGGCCGCGCAGCCACAGCCGCACGCGCACCCGCCCCTGCATCGGGCGGTTCGTCCGGACGCTCACAGTCAGCCGGTCGCGGTCCAGGTCCGCAGTCCAGCGGATCTGCTCGATGCAGTGCACGGGTACCGGTTCCAGCCAGACCCCTGCCAGATGCCGGAGGTCCGGTGGTACCAGATCTCCTCCGGTGTGCGGCCCCAGTACTGCTTGCCCCTGGGCTGGGTGACATCGGCGGGCCAGTCCTCGGCCCGGACCACCACGGCCTGCTCGGCGCCCGGCACGAGGGCATGGGTGGCCTCGGCGCTGAACGGGGTGTGGCCGCCTTCGTGCCGACCGACGTGGCGCTCGTTGACCCACACGTCGGCGGTGTAGTCGACGGCGCCGAAGTGCAGCAGGAGGCGCTGTGCGCGGTCGTCGGTGTCGACGGTGAACGTGCGGCGGTACCAGAACACGGAGTGCTCGTCGCGGTCGCCGATGCCGCTGGCGGGCGACTCCGGCGGGTACGGGACCGCGATGGTCGAGGCGAAGGGCGCCGCATCGGACACCCATCCGTCGGCGAGTCCAACATTCCGGTCGTCGTGAGCGAACTGCCACGGTCCGTCGAGTGACCGCCAGCCGGACCGGACCAGCTGCGGTCGCGGATGTCCTTGCGACGCCTGCATGGCTCCATCGTGCCCTGTACGGCCTATTAGACGGCTCTTAGGAAGGCCACATTTTTGTATTAAGGACGGCGCCGCGCGGGTCAGCCCGTGCCGGATTTCCGACCGTCCGAGTCGGGGCCGTGTGTTGTAACATCGAAGGCATGCCACACCGTTAGGGTCACCCCCCGCGCCTGTATCTCGTCGCCCGTGCAGATCTGGATCCGGGCGCGCTTGCCTGTCAGGCCGCTCATGCCGCTCTCAACTTCGCCGTCGCGTACCCCGACGTCGTCGCCTCCTGGCACCGCCACTCCAACGTCCTGGTCGTGGTCGCCGCCACCGACGAACTCTCCCTCGGTCGGCTGTGTGACGACGCCGCTGCGGCGGGCTTTCGCCTGGTCAGGTTCTCCGAGCCGGATCTCGGCGGCGCCCTGACCGCAGCCGCGCTGGAGCCGGCCGCTCATCGGCTCCTGGCGCACCTCCCACTCGCGTTCTCGCGACGAGGGGAGGTGAAACTATGACTATCCAAACCGATATCTCCGCGGCCGACCTGCGCTCCCAGCTGGTCGAACTCACCGCCGAGCGGGACGCCCTCCGGGCTCAGGTGGCGGGCGACCTCCCGCTGGCGACCCGCTGGCTGCAACGCAAGGTGTGGCGACAGGCAGCGGCACTCGACGTGCTGAACCGTCGCGTGGTGAGTCAGCGGTTCGTGCTGCGAACGCTGGAGGAGCTGGGCCGCTCGCTTACCGCGGAGGAGTACCGCGGCGCCAGGGCGCGGATCCCGGACCCGCATCTGCGGGACCGGGTAGCGGCCCACGACGCCTGAGTCTGGGCGTTGTCGCACCGTGGCCGCCAACCGGCGTCGCCCTTGCGACCCGGAAATATGATGGGTGAGCGGCAGGCGCCGCCGTTCACCCACCAGCCCCAGAAGCCCAACGGCCGGGCAGCCGCCTCTAAAGCGGTCGGTAGCGGGTTCGACTCCCGCCTGGGGCACCCGCCGCCGAGGCTCGTATTGCGGGTAAACGGCAGAACACATTGAGTAACCTAAATTTGAAGGTATGGATCGCGTGGTCCGGGTTCGGTCGCTTGACACTATTCGCGCCCATGTCGACACTGGTCGACGTCGATGTGTCGCGGATCCGCTGACGGTCGATACGCCCGCGCGTCCGCCTTCGCAGGGAGCCAACGAATGACCCAGTTCCAGCAAGATCCGTCCGCTCCGCCAGCGGTGGTTCCGGATTCCGGATCGGCCCGTGGCGGCCGCGTGCGCCGGTGGGTCCGCCCACTGCTCGCCGCCGGCCTGGTCGCCGCCTCCGTGCCGGTCGTGATTCTGGTCCAGCGCTCCGCGGACGCGGCGACGGTGGACCCGGCCGCCTACTACGCGGTGGTGGCGCGGCACAGCGGGCAGGCGCTGACCGTGGGTGGAGGATCAACCGCCGATGGCGCGAGTGTCGTGCAGGAGACCCGCACGGACTCCCCGGCGCAGCAGTGGCGCTTCGTCGCAACGACGGACGGCCACTACAAGCTCCTCAACCGGGGGAGCGGCAAGGCCCTGGACGTGTTCAACCGCAGCGTGCTCGACCTCGGGCAGGTCAGCCAGTGGACCGACAACGGGGGCGACAACCAGCAGTGGCGCCTGGTCGACGTGGCCGGGGGTTACGTGCAGATCGTGGCGCGACACAGCGGCAAGGCGCTGGATGTCTTCGAGGCCAGGACGACGAGCGGCACGAACGTCGTGCAGTTCACCCCGTCCACCGGCGCCAACCAGCAGTGGACACTTGCCCGCCTGGGTGGCACGCCGCCGACCGGCGGCCCCACCACCGGCACTCCGCCCACCGGCACTCCGCCCACGGGCGGCCCGCCCACCGGTGGCCCGGTCGACCCGCCAGCGGCGAACGGCCCGTACCGGTGGCGCAACGTGGAGATGATCGGCGGCGGCTTCGTCACCGGCATCATCTACAACCAGAAGCACCGCGACGTCCTGTACGCCCGCACCGACATGGGCGGCGCGTACCGCTGGAACCCCGCAACCAGCCGGTGGATCCCGATCACCGACTGGGTCAGCGCGGCCGACTGGACGTTGCTCGGCATCGAGAGCATGGCGACCGACCCGGTGGATCCGCGGCGTCTCTACATCGCCGCCGGCACCTACACGAACGACTGGTCCGGTAACGGCGCGATCCTGCGCTCCACCGACTACGGCAACACGTTCCAGCGCACCAACATGCCGTTCAAGATGGGCGGCAACGAGTCCGGCCGCTCGATGGGTGAGCGGATGATGGTCGACCCGAACAACAACGCGGTCATCTACTTCGGCACCCGGTTGAACGGCATGTGGCGCAGCACCGACTACGGCGCCACCTGGGCGCAGGTGGGCAGCTTCCCGGTCCGGGGCGGTGCCAGCAGCGGTGTCGGGATCAGCTTCGTCACCTTCGACCCGACCAGCGGCAGCGCCGGCAGCAACACCCGCACCATCTACGCCGGTGTCGCCGACAGCGGCACCCACCTGTACCGCAGCACCGACGCCGGGGCCAGTTGGCAGGCGGTCGGCGGGCAGCAGACCGGCATGATGCCGCACCACGGCGTCCTCGCCTCGGACGGGATGCTCTACCTCTCCTACGGCAACGGCCCCGGCCCGAACGGGATGACCGCCGGTGCGGTCCGCAAGCTCAACACCCGCACCGGGGCGTGGACCACGATCACGCCGGCCACCGGCAGCTACGGCTACGCCGGGCTGACCGTGGACGCCCGTAACCCGAACGTTGTCATGGTCACCACGATGGACCAGTGGTGGCCGCGTGACGAGATCTGGCGCAGCACCAACGGCGGCGCCAGTTGGACCGCGCTCGGCGCCCGGGGCACGTTCGAGGGCGAAGGCATCGGGCACTGGATGGGTGACATCGAGATCGACCCGTTCAACTCCGACCGGGCCATGTACGTCACCGGCAACGGCATCTGGGGCACCGACAACCTGACGGCGAGCAGCAACCGGTGGGTGATGCGGGCGCACGGGCTCGAGCAGACCGCGTTGATCGACCTGATCGCCCCGCCCGGTGGTGCCTCGCTGATCAGCGCCATGGGTGACATCGGCGGGTACCGCCACGACGACCTCACCCGGGTCGGCGTCCAGTTCAGCAACCCGAGGATGCGGCACACGACCGGCATCGACTACGCCGAGCGGGTCCCGAACCTCATCGCCCGGGTCGGCGTGGGCGGTCCGCCGCACGGCACGCTGTCCACGGATGGTGGCACCACATGGACGCCGTTCGGCGGCCAGTTGACCGAGGGCGGTTCCATCGCGATCTCCGCCGACGGCGCCACGTTCGTCTGGGCACCGGACGGCCAGGCGGCGCGGTACTCCCGCAACCGTGGTGGCTCGTGGACGACGAGCAGCGGCTTGCCGAACGGCGCTGTGATCAAGTCGGACCGGTCCGACGCCAACACGTTCTACGCACTGGTCAACGGGACGCTGTACGCCAGCACCAACGGCGGAGCGAGCTTCTCGGCGCGCTCCAGCGGGCACGGCAACGGCAAGCTCGAGGCCGTCCCCGGACGGGCCGGTGACCTCTGGATCGCCACCTCCGGCGGGCTGCTGCGCTCCACCAACGGCGGATCGAGCTTCGCTCGGATCGGCGCGGTGCAGGGCGCAACCTCGATCGGCTTCGGCCGGGCGGCGCCCGGGGAGAGCTACCCGGCGGCGTACATGTTCGGCCGCGTCAACGGCGTCACCGGCGTGTACCGGTCGACCAACGCCGGGTCCAGCTGGACCCGGGTCAACGACGACCGCAACCAGTGGGGCGGCGCGGGCCACACGATCACCGGTGACCCCGACGTGTACGGCCGCGTCTACGTCGGCACCAACGGCCGCGGCGTGATGTACGGCGACCCCACCTGACCGGTCGCCAGCCTGTCGGCTGACTGAATGAGGGCTCCTTGCGCACCGATGCCGGTGCGCAAGGAGCCCTTCATTCACGCTGGTGACGCGCGGGCGTCAGCCGACCGGCAGGTCCCAGCGCAGGGTCATGGTGAGCTCGGTCGACGGGGTCTCCGGGTCGTCGATGTCAACGACCGCGAGCAGCCGCGCCGCGTCGGCCGCCACGCCCTGCAGGGCGATGCCCTCCACCTTGTAGACCATGCCGTCGGGCTCGGGGAGGGCGGTGACGCCCAGCACCCGTCCACCGTCGAGCAGCGCGAGCGCCGTGCCGACCACCGGGCCGTCGTCGACCGCGTTCGGGGTGTCCTCCGCGGCCGCGCTGATCAGCGTCCGTCCGTCGGGTAGGGCCACCGCGTCGGTGACGGCCAGACCGACGCCGTCCACCCGGCCCAGGTCGTACCGCCGTGGGGAGCCGACCTGCACCGCGTCGATCGATCCGGCGCCGGTGACCGCCGCCAGCAATGCGGCGAAGTCCACGTCGACGCTTGTCGAGCAGATATCCGCCGCGGAGTTGCCGCGTTGGAACCAGTGCATCCGGTCGTGGTGGCGACAGGCCCCCTCCAGGTTGAGCTGGTCGATCGGGATCTCGAGTGCGCTGGCCACGCGCGCGTAGAGCGGAGACAGGTCGGCCGGCGTGAAGGCCGGCCCGTCGTCGGTGAGCGTGACCAGTGAGGCCCGCATCCGGGCCGGGAGGGATCCCGAGCCCAGAAGCAGGACCGCGGGTCGGCCGGCGACGGTCACCTCGCAGGCTGCCTCGAAGTCGGGCTTGAGGTGCTTGGTGCCGGCCGCGGCGCTGAAGGTGTCGTGACCTTCTACCGGCGGCAGCACCCGGATCGCGGTCATGCCGGCCGGCCGGTGCCATGCGGCGTGGGTGGCATCGTCCTGGGCGATCAGCCACCCGTCACCGAACGGGGCGATGCCGGAGGCGGCGCGGACCGGAAGGCCGGTGTCCAGCCGGAGCTCGGCCACGCGTTCGATCTCTACCTGCATCCGGTACCTCCACGTGAGCGCCCACTTTCTCAGCATGGCACTGCGCACCGGGTCCCGCTCGGCACGGCCTGGCGAAGGGGAGTTGAGATCGGCACGGCCGACCAGACTCCTGCGCCGCTGTGTGTCGGATCCCCGATCTTCGGGCTGCGGCGAAACCGCCACGAGGCGGTGTCGACCGCACCAGGATTGGCCTGTCAAAGCCCATACCCGGCTCGAGGAAAGGATGTACCCATGCGCACTCTGCAGCGGACCGCGGCGAGGTTCGCCATCGCCCTCGGCTCCATCTCACTCGCTGTCGGCGGATTCGCCGGACCGGCCCAGGCCTCAGCGAATTCCCCGTTCTACAGCGCCCACGACAATCGCTGCCTGGATGCCGACGTCTCGTCCCCAACGAGAAACGGCACGAAGGTGCAGGTGTGGCAGTGCAACGGATGGAACAACCAGAAATGGACCGTGTACCCCGACCACACCATCCGAAGTAGGCATGACGGGCGTTGTCTCGACGAGGACATCGCGGGTGGTACCCGCAACGGCACGAAGGTCCAGCTCTGGACGTGCAACGGATGGTTGAACCAGAAGTGGACCATCCACGCCAATGGCACGATCGTCAACTGGCACGATGGCCGGTGCCTCGACGAGGACATCGCCGGCGGTACCCGCAACGGGACCAAGGTCCAGGTGTGGGACTGCAACGGCTGGCTCAACCAGAAGTGGGTCCACCCGTAGGTCCGGATCGCTGTCATCGGCGGTGGAGCCGGAGTGTGCCGGCTCCACCGCCGATGTCGCCTACAGCGGCGGACGCGCCCGGTGGTGCGCGGTGACCGACTGGTACGCGTCGGCGACCCGGAGCGCCAGCCCGTCGTCGCCGGCGTTCGCCGCGCACTGCATGGACAGCGGCATGCCGTTGGTCGCGGAGAAGCCGGTCGGTATCGCCACGGCGGGTGCCCCGCTGAGGTTCCAGATATTGGTCTTGCTGCCGCTGGATGCCCGGGGGAGCGCCGGGTCGCCACCGGCCTTAAGTCCGGCGACGTTGTCCGCGGGGTGGATCACGACGTCGATGTCGTCGAACATGCTGAGGAACCGGTCGCGCCACAGCCGCCGGACCCGCTGGGCCTGCAGGTAGGCATGGCCCGGCATGAGCACCCCGGAGGACACCCGGGCCCGGTACGCCGGCGACATGTTCTGCGGCTGGGTGAGCAGATTCTGGTACTGGTACGCGCCCACCTCCGCGCTGCGGATCACGTCGTAGAAGGACGCGACGCTGCTCAGCCCGGCCATCGTGACCTGGCTGCGGATCACCTTCACGGTGGCGCCCAGGGCCTGGATCACCCGCACCGCCTCGCCGAACGCGGCCAGTTGCTCGTCGCTGGGTACGCCGGAGAGAAAGTCGTCCGGTGCCGGGACACCGACCACGATGCCGCGCAGCGGGGAGCGCCCGTCATTGCGGGCGACCTCGCGGGCGAGTTCGTAGCGGGTGTTGCGCCGGGTGTGCGGATCGAGCGGGTCCACGCCGCCGACGGCGTCGACCAGCAGCGCGGCGTCGCGGGCGCTGTGCACCAGCGGGCCCGGGTGGTCCATCGACCAGGCGAGCGGGAAGATGCCGTGCAGACTGATCGTGCCGTACGTGGGCTTGAAACCGGTCAGCCCACAGTTGGCGGCCGGCCCCCGGATGGAGCCGCCGGTGCAGGTGCCCATCCCGATCAGAAACTCCGACGCGGCTACCCCGGCCGCCGAGCCGGAGCTGGACCCACCCGGGGTGCGGGCCAGGTCCCACGGGTTGTTGGCGGCGCTCGCCGTGGCGGTGGCCAGCTCACTCGTGCCGACCTTGCCGAGGATGACCGCCCCGGCCGCCTTCAGCCGGGCGACCGACGTCGCGTCAAACCCTGGTACGAAGCCGGTGTAGAGCTTCGAGTTCCCCTCCGTCACCTTGCCCTTGGTGAAGTAGATGTCCTTGAGGCCGACGGTGATGCCGTGCAGCGGGCCCCGGTAGCGGCCGCGCCGGATCTCCGCCTCGGCCGCTCGTGCCGCGGCGAGGATCTCCTCCGCCGGGTACATGTGAACAAATGCCAGCACCCGCGACTCGACCGCGGCGATGCGGGCGAGGGTCGCTTCGGCGAGCGTCACCGGGGACAGCCGCCGGCTCCGGATGAGGTGGGCAGCCTGCCAGACCTCGAGGTCGTACGGTGCGACGTCGGGAATGCGTCCGCGAAACGGCGTCGCCTCGTCGCGGTGCGGTGCCGGCAGTGCCGGCGCGGCGACCGCCGGGCCGGCCAGGGCCGGCCCGGTCACTGCGGACGCCGCCAGACCGGCGGCCCCGGCGACAAACCCACGCCGGGTCAGGCTCGCCGCGGTCAAGGTAGCCACTCGGGTACGAGCTGGGTGATCGGTGCCGGCGTCTCGGCCTGGGGCATGGCGTCGAGCACGGCCTGGCACTCGGCGAGTCCATTGAGGACCCCGGCGAACACGGTGGTGGGCAGGTGCTCCTCGCGCAGGCCCCAGATCGGGGCGAGCGCGCGGGCGAGTTCGAGCGCGGTTGCATCGGTGTAAGGGGGAGGCATGGGCTGAGCATCGAGCGCGCCAACCCCACCGGCAAGGGACGAAACACGAACTTCCTGAGCTTGTT
Organism: Micromonosporaceae bacterium; assembly: GCA_035296325.1. Taxonomy (GTDB): domain Bacteria; phylum Actinomycetota; class Actinomycetes; order Mycobacteriales; family Micromonosporaceae; genus DATHBD01. Next base: position 73,608 of record DATHBD010000002.1, read on the forward strand.
ACCGGCCGCAAACGTCCTCAGCGGTGCAGAAGAATGTCGATCTCCTTCATCTGCTCAGGAGTGAGAGGACCGAACCGGAGCGCCCCTGCGTTCTCCTCAACCTGGGCGACGGTACGGCATCCGGGCAGCGGCACGGTCCGTTGGCTCCGGCCCCAGTTCCAGGCGAGTGCACCCTGGGCGATGGTGCGCCCTTCGCTGGTGAGGATTTCGCGGACCGCGTCGCGTCGGGCGATGAATTCCGGCACCGGGCGGCCATCGCGGAACCACTTGAGCCACTCGGGCGCACGCCCCCGGATCGTGTCCGGCGCGAAGACCGTATCCGCGGTGATCTTCTCGCTCAGCAGGCCCATCGCGAGCGGGCTGCGGTTCAGGCTCCCGAGGTCGTACCGCTCGCACCGGTCCAGTACCTCTGGCGCGTCGGAGAACAGGTTCAGCTCGTGCTGCACCACGGTGCAGTGCGCACCTTCGGCGAACACGTCCACGCCGGCCGGGAAGTCGGTGCTCCAGCCATAGGCGCGGATCAGCCCCTGTGTGACCAGTTCCTCGCAGACCGGCACCAGGTCGGCGGCCTGATCCGGGGGAAGCGCGTTGATGTGCAGCTGGTACACGTCGATGTACTCCGTCCGGAGGCGGCGCAGCGACTCGCGCACCGCCGTCCGGAGGTATTCCGGCGAGCCGTCCTCGCCGAGCAGCTGGTGGGTGGCCGGATCGATCCGGTTACCCCACTTGGTGGCGATGACCACCTGGTCCCGTACCGGGGCGAGCACCTCGCCGAGCAGCTCCTCGGCGTGTCCCGTGCCGTAGGCGTCGGCGGTGTCGAACAGGGTCACCCCGAGGTCGAGCGCCCGGTGGATGGCGCGGGTCGACTCGGCGTCATCCGCGTTCCCCCACCCCAACGGCTGGTCCCCGGCCCGCATCTCGCCGCCCATCGCCCAGGTGCCCACGCCGAGTGCGCTCACCTCGATGCCGCTACGTCCCAAAAGTCGCTTCATGCGTCCTCCGTTTCCGGTACCAGTCCATCGGGTTCCGGCCCAGCCTGCAACTTGGAGTGTGCTCAAAGTCAAACCGTCGGCCTATGGTGACATCGTGATCGAGCCCTGGGAGGCGACCGGTGACGGCGTGCTGCGGCTGCCCTCCGGGCGCCTCGTGCGGGGCCGCGGGCTGCGGCGCGTCCTGCCCGGACCAGCGCCGACGTTCGCGGTCTACCTGCTCGGCGGCCCGCCGCCAGCGGTGGCGTGGGAGTACCGCTGGTTGCGTTGGCCCGATTTCCGGCTGCCCAGCGACCCGGCTCAGGCGCCGGTCATCCTGTACGAAGCCTGGCAGCGCGCCGAAGCGGACCGCGTGGAACTTACCTGCTCCGGTGGCCGGGGCCGGACCGGCACCGCCCTCGCGTGCCTGGCGGTGATCGACGGAGTTCCGGCCGACGAGGCCGTCTCCTACGTGCGCCGGCACTACCATCCGCACGCCGTCGAGACGCCGTGGCAGAAGCGATATGTCGCCCGGTTTTCCGCCCCCTAGGATGCCTGCCATGGACGCTCCTCTCGCCGTCGTCACCGGGGCATCGAGCGGCATCGGCGCGGCGACCGCGCGGCGGCTGGCCGCCGACGGGTTCCGCGTCGTCGCCGTCGCCCGGCGCGCCGACCGACTCGCCGACCTCGCTGCCGACCTGGGTGATGAGGTGATCGCCGTGCCCACGGACATCACCAGCCCTGCCGACGTGGCGGCCCTCGCCGATCGGGTCGCCGACCTCCCCGGGGAGCTGCGGCTGTTGGTCAACAACGCCGGCGGCGCGGTCGGTCTGGAGCCGGTCGAGGCGGCCGACCTCGCCGGCTGGCGGGAGATGTACGAGGTGAACGTGCTGGGCACGGTAGCCGTCACCAAGGCGCTGCTCCCGTACCTGGAGGCTTCCGGGGAGGGCACGATCGTGATCGTCAGCTCCACTGCCGGGCTCGGTGTCTATGAGGGCGGCGGGGGATACGCCGCGGCCAAGCATGCGGAGACGGCGGTGGCCGGGACGTTGCGGCTGGAGCTGTGCGGGCGGCCGGTCCGCGTCGTTGAGATCGACCCCGGCATGGTGCGCACCGAGGAGTTCTCACTGCGCCGGTTCGGCGGTGACACCGAGCGTGCCGCGGCGGTCTACCGGGGTGTGCCCGACCCGCTGGTCGCGGACGACGTCGCCGACTGCATCGCGTGGTGTGCCACCCGCCCGCACCACGTCAACATCGACCGGCTGGTGGTGCGTCCGCTTGCCCAGGCCGCTCAACACAAGGTGCACCGGCTTCCGGACTGACCGGTGCGCCACCCGCGCGCTGGGTTTGGCCCGCGCTGGGCGGGGCAATGCCCAGGCATGCTGCGCAGACTTCTCAACCGGCTCGAGCAGGCGGACGCCCTCGACCCGGCGGGTGACCGGCTCCAGGAAACCGTCCAGTCGGTGCTGCGCCCGCAGCGGCTGCGCGATCTTCTGCACGGCGTCTGGCTGGGGCATCCGCTGCACCCGATCCTCGTGCAACTGCCGGTGGGCGCGTTTCTGAGCACGGCCGTCCTCGACCTGCTGCCCGGCCAACGTCGGGCCGCGACGACGCTCGTCGGCGTCGGCACCGCCGCGACCCTGCCGGCCGCGGTGGCCGGCCTGAACGACTGGGCGTCGCTCGCCCGCGAGCAGCGCCGGGTCGGCCTGGTGCACGCCGCCGCCAACACCGTGGCACTTGCCCTCTATGCCGGCTCGCTGGCTGCCCGGCTGCGCGGGCGGCAGGGGCGCGGCCGGCTGCTGGCCTACTGCGGCCTCGCCGCCGCCGGGTCGGGTGCCTACCTCGGCGGGCACCTGTCGTACAAGGAGGGTGCCGGCGTCAACCACGCCCTGCCGGACCTGCGTCGCCTTCCCGACGGCTGGCACGGCGTGGCGGACCTGACCGCGCTGGCCGACGGCGAGCCTGCGGTGCGTCGTGTCGACGAGGTGCCGATCCTGCTGTACCGCACCGGCGACGAGGTGTCGGCGTTCCTGGAACGGTGCGGGCACCAGGCCGGCCCGCTCGGGGACGGCGACGTGATCGGCTCGGGCCGGGACGCGTGCGTGGTGTGTCCGTGGCACGGCAGCGTCTTCAAGCTGACCGACGGCACCGTGGTGAGCGGCCCGGCCGCCACCGACCAGCCGGTGCTGCGGACCCGGGTGGTGGGCGGACGGGTCGAGGTGCATCTGCCCTAGCCGCCCCATTGCTGCGTCCGCCCGTGCCGCTGTGTGCTCGACCGGTGAGTTTTGTCGGAGCCGGCGGTCATAGTGTGCGGGATGTGCAGACACGCAGCAGTGGGAGGACCTGATGAGCACCACGACCGTCGGTGCGGGCCGGGGCTGGTTTCGTGGTCCTCTTCGTCCGTTTCGGTGGGGCCAGTATCGGCTGCTCGCGGCCTCGGTGACGATGTCGTTGTTCGCCGCCGGGGTGTGGATGATCGCCCTGGTATGGCAGGTGATCGCGCTCGACGGCGGGCCGACCGAGCTGTCGGCGGTGTCGGCCGCGGCAGCCGTCGGCATGCTGGCCACGACGCTGCTCGGTGGGGTTCTGGCTGACCGTATCCCGCAACGGCGGATTCTGCTGGCCGTGGCGGGGGTTCGCACCGCGGCGGTCGGCCTGGTGTCGGTCCTGGCGCTGGCCGGGCAGATCGCCCTGTGGCATCTCGTGGTGGTGGCGCTGCTGGTCGGCGTGGGAAACGGGTTCACCTACCCGGCGTACTCCGCGCTGCTGCCGTCGATCCTGCCGCCCGAGGATCTGATGGCCGCCAACGGCGTGGAGGGCATGCTGCGGCCGACCATCATGCAGGCCGCCGGCCCCGCACTGGCCAGCGCGATGATCGCGGCCAGCTCGCCGGGTGCAGCACTTGCCATGGTGGCCCTGCTGGAGGCGATTGGCTTCGCCTTCCTGCTGGCCGTGCGTCCGGTGCCGGTGCGGCGCGACAGATCGGCGGAGACCGCCCACCCGGTGCGCGCCGCGGTGGTGGACCTGCGGGACGGCTTCCGGTACATGATGCGCACCCCGTGGCTGCTTGCCACGCTCCTGTTCGCGTCGATGCTGGTCCTGTTGATCATGGGTCCGATCGAGGTGCTCATCCCCTTCGTGATCAAGGACAGGGCCGGCGGTGGTCCGGGGGAGCACGCGGTGGTCATGGCGGCGTTCGGCATCGGTGGCGCTCTGGGGTCGCTGGGCATGGCCGCGTTCCGGATGCCCCGGAGATATCTGACGATCATGAACTTGTTCTGGGGCGTGGGGTGCCTGCCGCTGGCTCTCATCGGCGTGGCCACCGAGGTGTGGTTGATCGCCGCGGCGGTGTTCCTGGTGGGGGTCTGCTTCTCCGCGCCCATGGTCATCTGGGGCACGCTGCTCCAGCGGCGCGTGCCGGCGCACATGCTGGGCCGGGTCGCCAGCCTGGACTTCTTCGTGTCGCTGGCGTTCATGCCGGTGTCCATGGCGCTTGCCGGCCCGGTCAGCACCGCGATCGGCCTTGATGCCACATTCGTGCTGGCCGGCGTGCTGCCCACCGCCATCGCGGTGCTGGCGATCGTGCTGGCCAAGATGCGGCAGGACGAGTTGGCCCACCCACTCGACGTGCCGCCCGAGCCGAGCCAGCCCGGGGAGAGCGACCCGGACGGGAGCCAGCCGGGACCGATCCAGCCGGAATCAATCCAGTCAGGGCCGCCGGAGCCGACCGGCCCGCCGCGCGAGGACGTGCGGCGGGCGCTGGTCTGAGCCAGGGCACTGACCGGGTCGGCACGGTCCCCGACGGCGGTGCCCTACCTCTCCGACAGATTTACACCTCTGAATGACCACGGTACGATCCGGACCTGGCTGACCCAGTCTGAACTGGGCATATAGGCGTCCGTAACGTCGCCTGAGCCCGACTGTCTGACGAGGAGTAGATGTGAAGGTGCCGCACCGTCGTACCGCGGTATTGATTTCGGTCGCGCTGGCGATAATGACCGGCGGGGTTGTGGTGACCGCGGTCGCCAGCGCCGCCACCACCGGTTGTCGAGTCGACTACAAAGTGACGAATCAATGGCCGGGTGGGTTCGGTGGAGACGTCACCATCACCAACCTCGGCGACGCCCTGACGGGCTGGACTCTGACCTGGGCTGTCGAGCCCGGGCAGGGCATCACCCAGGCGTGGAACGCGAGCGTGGCCGTCACCGGCACCACAGCGACCGCGAGCAACCTCAACTACAACGGCGCGATCGCGGCAAACGGCACCATGAACTTCGGCTTCAACGGTACGTGGACTGGCGCCAATCCGGTTCCCGGCGCCTTCAGCCTCAACGGCACCCCGTGCACGGGTACGCCGAATGCCACGCCGTGCGCCCCGCCGTCGACAAGCCCGCCGGCTTCGAGCGTGCCACCGACCCGGCCGGTCAGCACCACGCCGAGCACCACCGAGAGCACAACGCCAAGCACCACGCCGAGCCGTACGCCGTCGACCACCCCGTCGGCCCCTCAGAAGAAGATCACAATCTGGATGGCGGGTGACTCGACGATGCAGAACAGCACGGCCTGCCCCGTCGGCTGGGGCGGCCCGCAGTTCGCCCCGCTGTTCAACAGCAACGTCACCGTGGTCAACAGTGCGATCGGCGGCCGGAGCATCCAGACCTGGCTGTACGACCCCAACGTCACGGCGACCATGAATCCCGCGGGCGAGTGCGTGATCAGCCCGGCGACCTACTCCAGCCGATGGCTGGCGATGCTGAACGCGAACACGGGCATGAAGGCGGGGGACTACCTCTTTATCCAGTTCGGCATCAACGACGGGTCCCGCACCTGCAACCGGCACGTGGGCTCGGCGCGCTACCAGGAACTTCTCGGCGTGATGGTGAAGGCGGCCAAGGACCGCGGTGCCAACCCGGTCCTGCTCACTCCGGTCTCGGCGATCCGGTGCGAAGGGAACGTGGCGGTCGCAACCCGCGGTTTCCTCACCGAGACCTTCGCGGCCGGCGCCGCCAACAACGTGCCGGTCATCGACCTGCACAGGTTGAGCTACACGCTCTACAACACCCTGCGGCTGTGCCCGAACAACGCGGACTACACCACCGGTGCGGTCGGCGCGTTCTTCTGTAACGACCACACCCACTTCGACGCGGCCGGTGCCCGCCAGATCGCGGCTGTGGTGGCGACGGCGGTACGCAACCAGAGAATCCCGCTGGCCGCCTACCTGCGGTAGCGGCCGCATCAGCGGTGTCAGGGCCCCGGAGCGCAGTGCCGCGCCGGGGCCCTGATCCGTCCCGGTGGCCGAGGTACGGATCCGGTGACCGGTTGCTTGCGTTCCGGATTGCTCTTATATTGACGCCCATCCATCGCGAGCGTCGGGAGACCGCATGTTGCATCGTCGTCGAGCACTGTTGGTCGCGCTGGCCGGCTCCCTGAGCCTCGGCGGTGTGGTCTCCGTCGTCAACGCTGGGCCGGTGTCCGCGACGCACACGGCGGTGTCGGCGCCGACGCCGACCGCGCGCCCCGTCGCCGCGGCGGCCTGCACGCCAGGTGTCAGCTACGGAGAGCCGTTGCGGGCGGTGGAGCAGCGGGCGACCATGATTTCGGGGGGGTTCAACTTCCTGGAGGGCCCGGTCTGGATCGCTGAGCAGAACCGGCTGCTGGTGTCGGACATGCAGCCCGCCGCCGGAACGGAGAAGGTCCAGCCATCGGTGATCAGGGCGATGACACCCGCGGGCGCCTTCTCGGTGTTCGCCGGCAACGCCGGCAGCAATGGCCTCGCCCGCAGCGCCGACGGCACCCGCCTTCTCGCCGCGACCCACGATCAGCGCAACGTTTCCTCGTTCGATCTCACCGGGGGCGACCGCAGAGTCGAGGCGGCGACCCTCCGGGTTGGGACCCCTGCCTCGCCCAGAAATTTGCGCTTCAACTCACCCAACGATCTGACGGTGCGTAGCGACGGCACGGTGTACTTCACCGACCCCAACTTCCAACGAGGCAACCGCCGGGACGACATGAGCGGCCGGACCGGGGTGTACCGGGTGCGCGACCGCGTCGTGTACCCGGTGGACGAGACACTGCGTCAGCCGAACGGCATCGTGCTCTCGCCCGACGAGAAGACCCTCTACGTCGGCGCCAACGGCAAGATCTACCGGTACCCGGTGCTGCCGGACGGCCGCACCGGGCCGCGCGCCGACTTCGCCGAGGTGGCGGGTACGGACGGCGCCACGGTCGACTGTGCCGGCAATATCTACTGGGCGTCCTACTCCGACGGCAGGATCCATGTCTTCGCGCCGGACGGGCGCAAGCGCGGCACCATCATCGCCGGTACCAACACCACGAACGCGGCGTTCGGCGGGGCTGACGGCCGCACCCTCTTCATCACGTCCGGCGTCGTCATGCCCAATGCCCCGGGGAACTTCGCCGTGTACCAGATCTACCTCAACGTGCCCGGGTCGCCGTACTGACATTTGGCACGCTGGCCTCATCGCGGTCGTCCAGACGGAACCAAGGCGTAGGGTGTGCTGTAGCTCACCGTAACTGTAATACTACGCAGCGTGTCCGTCTCGGGGGATGAACGTGACAAACCACCAGCTCCAGGCCACCGAGGATCTGCCTGCCTCGTACTACCGCCAGATGATCGACAGCATCGCGGACTACGAGATCATCCGGCTCGATGAGAAGGGCATCATCTGCAGCTGGCATCCCGGCGCCGAGCGGATGACCCAGTACACCGCCGAAGAGGTCCTCGGCAGGCCGGTCTCGGTCTTCTACACCCCTGAGGACGTCGCGGACGGACGGGCCGAATCCGAGCTGCGTGCCGCCTCGGAAACCGGCCGCTGCGAGCTGGAAGGTTGGCGGGTACGCCGGGACGGGAGCCAGTTCTGGGCTTCCGTCGTTCTGGCACCGATCCGGGACCAGACCGGCGGCGTGGTGGGATACGTGAAGGTGGCCCGTGACCTGACCGAGCGGCGCAACCAGGAGGCGGCGCTGCGCGGGGTCCAGCAGATGGTCGACGGGATCGCCGACTTCGAGGTCATCCGGTTGGACCAGCGCGGCGTCGTGCGGTCGTGGAACCCGGGCGCGGCCACGCTCACCGGATACGCCGCCGCCGAGGTGATCGGGCAGCACGTGTCCAAGTTCTACACCGAGGACGATACGCGTACCGGGCTCGCCGACCGGGAGATGGCCATGGCGGCCCGCGATGGCAGCCTGGAGACCGAGGGCTGGCGTATCCGTAAGGACGGCAGCCGATTCTGGGCGAACGTCGTGCTCAGCCCGATTCACGACGACGGGCGTGAACTGACGGGATTCGTCAAGGTGGCCCGGGACATGACGGACCGACGCGAGCAGGACCGGTTGGTGCAGCGACAGCGGGACGAGATCCTGGAACTGTCCACGCCGGTGATCCAGGTCTGGGACAAGGTGCTGATCCTGCCACTGATCGGCACCCTGGACAGCCTGCGTGCCTCCCGGTTGACCGAGAGTCTGCTGGAGCGCATCGCGATGGATCAGGCCGAGGTCGTGATCCTGGACGTCAGTGGGGTGCCGACCATCGACAGCGGCGTGGCCCGGCATCTGCTCAAGACCGCGGAAGCCGCCCGGCTGATGGGCACGGCGAGCATTCTGAGCGGGGTTCGCCCGGAGATCGCACAGTCCATGGTGCACCTCGGCATCGATCTGGGTGCCCTGCGCAGCCGCACCAGTCTCAAGGACGCGTTGCAGCTTGCCCTGCGCCTGGTGCAGGCTGGGGCTGACGCAGCGGACCGGGTCAGCGTCGGTGTCTGAGGCTGTTGCGATCATGCGGATGGGTCCGGACCTGCTGGTGACGCTGCAGGGCGACCTCGACGACCGTGCCGTCGAGTCGATCGAACGGGAGGTCACCGCGGAGGTGGTGCGGGGGCATGCCCGGGGAGCGCTAATCGACGTCAGCGGTCTGGCGGTTGTCGACTCGTTCGTCGCGACGGTGCTCGGCCGCCTGGTGAACATGATCCGCCTGCTCGGCGCCGAGACGACCATCGTCGGCATCCGGCCTCCGGTAGCGATCACCCTGGTCGAACTCGGCATATCCCTCCGGCACGTGAACACCGCGTTGAACGCCGAGCAGGGCATGGCGAGGCTCCGCCGGGCCCGCCACGACGACAGCGCCCGGGGCGGCGATGATCACAACCTTTGAACCGAACGTGGCCGACCACCCCGCCCACACCGCGGTGATCATCAACGGAGAGTCGGACCTGCTCCGGGTCCGCTCCGCGTTACGGGCGGCCGCGGAGCGGGCCGGGCTCCGGTTGACCGCGACCACCAAGCTCGTCACCGCCGGCAGTGAGTTGGCCCGCAATATCCTGCGGTACGCCACCGCCGGGCACGGGGTCGTGTCCATCGAGGATGCCGCCGCCGGGCCGAAACGTGGGGTGCGCGCCGCGTTCGCCGACCTCGGTCCCGGAATCGCCGACCTCGACCTGGCGATGCTGGACGGATACAGCTCGGCCGGCGGCCTCGGGATCGGACTGCCGGGCAGTCGTCGGCTGGTCGATGAGTTCTCCATCGAGTCCGCCCTCGGCGCGGGCACCAAGGTGGTGATCACGCAGTGGGATCGTTGACCAGGCACGGCCTGCGCCAGTCAAGTCACGAGCGGTTCACGGTGGCCGACACCGGCGCCGTCGGAGCGGTCCGACGCGCCGTCTGCGGGTACGCCAGTCGGCTCAGCGACGACGCTTCCTTCGCCGCGGTCGCGGCGCGGGTCGCGACCGAGCTGGCGACCAACCTGTTGCGGCATGCGCGGCCGGGCGGATGGATGCTCGTCCGCCCGCTCCCACCGGACGGCGTGGAGATGCTCGCGGTGGATTCCGGGCCCGGAATTCGCGATGTCGCCGCCGCGGTGGCCGGTCGGGCGCCTTCCCCGAACGGACTGGGCTGTGGACTGGCGGCCGTGTGCAGCGCCTCGTCGGTATTCGACGTGTACAGCCGCCGCGACCGGGGGACCGTTGTTCTGGCCGTCGTGCAGGCCGGGCGGAGCCGTTCCAGACCTGCCCGGCCGGCGCGGCGATGGGCCGGCATCTCGATTGGAATCGATGAAGCCTGCGGTGACGGCTGGGCCGTCGTCGAGGAAGCGGGCGAACTGACGGTCGTCGTGGTGGACGGGTTGGGCCACGGCATCCACGCGTCCATCGCCGCCGACGCCGCCCTGGGAGCTCTCGCCGACAGTCCCACCGGTCTCGACGGCTACCTCGCCCACGCCAACGCCGCCATGCGCCACACCCGGGGCGCCGCCCTCGCCGTGGGTCGCCTCTCGGCGGGCGGTGAGGAGCTACGGTGCCTGTCGATCGGCAACATCGGCGGCAGCCTGGTTCACCGCGGTGCACAGCGCAGCATTGTGGCCGTCAACGGCACGGTCGGTCTGCGGGAGGTGCCGCCGGTCAGCAAGATCAGGTCGTACGCCTGGGCGGCCGACGGCACGTTGGTGATGTGGACCGACGGACTGCCGAGCCATATCGACCTGGCGGCCGAGGCGGAGCTTCTCACCCACGATCCGGCCGTGGTGGCCGCCGCCCTTCATCGCGACCACACCCGCGAGCGCGATGACGCCACCGTGGTCGTGGTCCGCAATCAGGTGGTGCCATGACCGACGAGGTGCCGGGCTCGGCGACGGTTCTCGGAACTGTGACCCTGCACCCCCACGAGCAGCCGGAGACCGGCTGGTGCCGGATCCGCGACCTGGCACAGGCCGGTGGACTGACCCCGCTCGCGGCCGCCAGGTTGGCCCTGGCGGCCACCGGACCGGCCGACATGTCGTCGGGCCCTTCGGTCGTGGAACTCCTCCGGGTCACCGACGAGAACGGCCCCCGGGTTCAGGCGATCATCCGAGGTGGCGCCGGCGGGCGACTCGTACCGATCCCGGAGGACCTCGTCGATGCCAGTTTCGCGCGGGCGTCCGCGGCCGGCACGTGGGAGCAGGTGCTCAGCGTCGCCGCGGAGCGCGATGGCGTATCGCACCGCTGGAGTTGGACATCGTTGAGTGACCGCGCCGCGCACGCGTCGAGTACCCGGGAACTCCTCGCCGCCGCGTTGGTGGCGGTCGGCCAGGACTGCGTGGACCCGGGGCTGGTCGACCGGGAGACGACGGAGCTCCGCCTGGAGCTCAACGAGACGAATCGGGGCATGCTCGCCCTGCACGCCGACCTCTCGGCCCGTCAGGATGAGCTGGAACTGGCACGCGCTGCCGCCGACGAGGCCAGCCGGATGAAAGCCGCGTTTCTGGCCAACATGAGCCACGAGATCCGCTCGCCGATGAATGCCGTCGTCGGCTTCAACAGCCTGCTGCTGGAGACCGACCTTGACGCCGAGCAAGTGGGATACGCGGGCGCGGTGCAGACCGCGGGACGCCACCTCCTCGGCGTCATCGACGACATCCTCGACTTCTCCAAACTCGAGTCGGGGCAACTGGCGCTGGAGGATGTCGTATTCGACCTGTACGCCTGCGTCGAGGACGCCGTCGGCATGCTGGCACTCAAGGCCGCCGAGAAGAACCTGCCGGTGGTCGCGTTGTTCGCGCCGGGCACGCCGGCCATCGTCCGCGGCGACCCACTGCGGCTCGGGCAGATTCTGGTCAACCTGATCGCCAACGCGGTCAACTTCACCACCGAGGGGCACGTCACGGTCGAGGTGACCCATGAGCCGGCCACGCCCACGTCCCAGTGCCTGACGTTCCGGATCACCGACACCGGCCGCGGCATACCGCCCGACACCCTGGGACGCCTCTTCATGCCGTTCACGCAGGCGGACGCCTCCATCACCCGATCCCACGGCGGCACGGGGCTTGGGCTGTCGATCTGCCGGCAGCTCGCCGGGCAGATGGGTGGCGCCGTTTCCGTGGAGTCGACAATCAATCAGGGGTCCACATTCACCTGCACGATCCAGACCCCGGTGGGTGCGGCCGAGGGATCGGCCGGCGATGCCGGACTCCTGGCCGGCACTGACGTACTCGTCGTCCACCAGCACCCCCTCATCGTGGAGGCGGTCAGCCGCCATCTGGTTTCCTGGGGCGCCGAGGTGGCGACCGCCTCGAGCATCGATGACGCTCTCCACCAGAGCGGCGATGGCGATCCGGTGGATCTCGTGCTCGTCGACGCCACCGGCCTGGAGACGTTCGCCAACGATCTGGCACGCCTCAGTGACGCCCACCGGGACCCGCCGATCATCGCGATCACCGAACTGACCGCCCGCCGCAACCCCGCAGTGGTCGGGCAGATCTCCGTCGCCAGGCCGATCCGGCGGGCCAACCTCCGGGACGTGGTCATCGCCGCACTCGGCCGGACCGATGGGCCGACGCCGTCGGTGCAGGTGAGGGCCGGCCTCGATCCCGCCGCGGAACCGCCGCCGCCCGTGCCGGAGCAGAATCAACCGACACGGCGGGTGTTGTACGTCGATGACAACACGATGATGGTGGAACTCGTCCAACGCATCCTCGGCAACGACGCGCACGTGATGCTGTACACCGCGCCCGACGGGGCGACGGCGTTGCGCCTGGCTGTTGAACATCTGCCTGACCTGATCCTGCTGGACCTGAACCTGACCGACGTCCGTGGCGACGTGCTGCTCGGGGAATTCCAGACCAACGTGGACACGAGAGCAATTCCCGTCGTCATGGTCAGTGGTGACGCGGCCCCGGCGACCATCGAGCGCCTCGCCCGCCTCGGCGCCGCCGGCTACCTCACCAAACCGTTCCAGGCGGCCCAGTTGCGGCAGCTGGTGCACGGCGCCGGGTACCGGGCAGCCTTTGCCGGCCAGCCGTCACCCGAGTGAGCCGATCTGTCCGTTCGCCGGCTGGACCCCGGCTGGCCGGTTGGCCCGTCTGCTGGTCGGCGCCCGGCGCGGTCTGCCATCATGCCCACCATGAATTCAGCGGGCACCACGCGGCGCGAGCCGATCGTCCTGCTCGGGGTGGGCGTCGTCGCCCTCGCCATCTCGGCGATCCGCCCCCACTCGTACGGCACCTGGTTCCTGGAGGTGCTCGCGGCGGTGATCGCCGTGCCGGTGCTGATCCTGACGTACCGCCGGTTCCCGCTGAGTCCACTGGCGTACCGGCTCATCCTGGCGCACGCCGTCATTCTGATGATCGGCGGCCACTGGACCTACGCCGAGGTGCCCGTCGGGGACTGGGTTCGCGACTGGCTGGGCCTGGCGCGCAATCCGTACGACCGGTTCGGCCACCTGGCCCAAGGGTTCGTGCCCGCCATCATCGCCCGGGAGATCCTGCTGCGCCGGACTGCACTGCGCCCGGGCCGGTGGATCTTCGCGCTGGCGGTCTGCGTGGTCATGGCGATCAGCGCCTGGTGGGAGCTCCTCGAATGGTGGTCGGCCCTGATCGGCGGCGAGGCGGCCGACGATTTCCTCGGAACGCAGGGCGACCAGTGGGACACCCAGTCGGACATGTTCATGGCGCTGATCGGCGCTGTGCTCAGTCAGCTGCTCCTCGCCCGCCTGCACGACCGCCAGTTGGGTGACCTGTCGGAGGAGCCTCGCAACCAGCAACCGGTTACCGGGCCTGGGTGACGGTGACGGTGACGTTCGCGCACCGGTTGGCGTGGCCGGTGAGGGCCTGCTTCTCGGTGCTGTCGACGGTCAGCCGCCAGCGTGTCTTCACGGCGACCCAGTCGGCGATGTACCGGCACCGGGCGCCGCTGTAGGGCGGCATCCACGTGCCCGGATCGCGGTCACCCTTGGCCTGGTTGACGTTGTCGGTGACGGCGGCGAGGCTGCGGCGATCGCCGAGGTCGTTGGCGAACGCCCGCCGGGTTGTGGTGGTCCAGGATCGGGCGCCCGAGTCCCATGCTTCGGCCAGCGGAACGAAGTGGTCGATGTCGAGATCGGCGGGCTCGGTCCAGTAGGCGTTGTCGTAATAGGAGTACCAACGCCCACCGGTCAGCGTGCAGGGCGTTCCGACGCTGGGCGCGGCGGTGGCTTCGGCGATCAGGACCTCGTAGCGGGTGTTGCAGCGGTCGCCGTCGGCGTCGATCCAGTGCGGGAACAGGTCCCGGTCGTACCCGGTACGGACCTCGGTGGCGACCGGGAGATTGGCCACGGCGGTGCGCAGCGGTGCCGAGGAGGCTGCCCACGCTGGTTGCGCGGCGAGCGCCAGGGTGACCGGGATGGTGAGGATGGCGGCAGTCCAGCGGACGACACGGTTCATGTCGGCGCTATCGGCATCCGCAGCGGCTGGATGAGAAGTTCCGGCTCGATGGTGCGGTTGTTGCCGCGGCGCCCGCGCCCGCGCCGCAGGCACTTGACTGCCAGGGCGGGACGGCTAGCCTCGGGGGGTGCTGCCAGCCGTCCGGGCGTACCGTCGCGCCGATCTGACCGCCGTCTACGACATCTGCGTCCGGACCGCCGACGCCGGGGCCGACGTGCGCGGCAGGTACGTTTCCGATCTGCTCATGGGTGACCTGTTCGCAGCCCCGTACGTGACCGCGGAACCGGAGCACGCCTACCTGCTCGACGACGGCAACGGCACGCCGGTCGGGTACGTGGTCGGCACCGCCGACACGCCGAGCTTCGTGCGGTGGTATCGCAGCGACTGGATTCCGATGACGGCGGACCGCTGCCCGCCGCCGGCCGATCCGCCGGTGAGCCCCAGCGATGCCATGCTCGCGCTGCACCACCGTCCGGAGCGGATGCTCGTGCCGGAGGTCGCCGGGTACCCGGCGCACCTGCACATCGACCTGCTCCCCGGGTGGCGCGGCCTGGGGTGGGGACGGGTCCTGGTGGACCGGTTCCTGGCGAGCGTGCGTGCGGCGGGAGCGCCCAGGGTCCACGTCGGGATGGTGACAGCCAACGTCGCGGCCCGGCCCTTCTACGACCGACTCGGCTTTCAGCCGATACCGGTGGACGATGCCGGGCCGATCACCTACCTCGGCCGCGAGACCACGCCGGTGGCGTGACCATCGTCGGGCGCGGTGGCGGACAGCGCGGTGGCGGCGACGATGCCGAGCAGGTCGGTCAGTTCGCGCTCGAACGCCAGCGTGCCGTCCGGGGTGTTGCTACGGAGATGGCCGATCTCGTGCAGCAGCGTGCCTGCGTAGCTGGGCAGGTCGGTGAGTTGGTCGCGGCGGATGACGATACGCGCGTGGGCGGGCTCCCAGACGCCGAGGACCGGGTAGCCCGTGTCGTTGAGCCGCATGGTCTCCGAGATGAGGACGACGGGCGCGGTCGGCTGGCTGAGGTCGGTGCCGACCAGCGCGGCGATCGCCCGGGTGCGGTCGTGGACGGTCCGCTCGGCGGCGGTCATCGCCGCCGGGTCGACGAAGTTGAAGGCGAAGCTGTCGTTCCAGGCCTGCCGGTACGCGTTGAGGTCGGTCATCGGATTGCCATCGAGGTCCGTCATCGCAGCCAGCGAGCGGGCGATGGCGTCGGGGACCACCACGATGCGGTATCCGTCGGCTTGGGCGTAGGTGACCTGCGGGGTGTTGGCCGCCATCTGCGCCGCCGTCACGAAGACCACCCGTGTCGTGGTCTGCAGCACCCGGCACGCGTGTAGTGCCACGTCGCGCCACGAAAGCTCATCGTGCATCCGGCCGCTGGTGAACGCGGCGAGGTCGGCGGTGAGCGGGGCCGCGACGTCGGTGGAGCGGCACGCGGTGAGGATGGCCTTGACCCGATCGGTGTAGGCGCCTCGGCCGACGTTGCTGCGTTCCCGGTTCAGGGCTCGTCGCAGCGCCGCGCAGAGCCTTCGGATGTTGTACGAGAACAGGAAGTTCGGCTCTTCGGCCACGAGAAGGCCCTTGACGTAGATGCGGGCCGGCGTGCCGCGCGGTGGCGCGGCCAGCACCTCGCCGTACTCGGTGGACTCCAGCACCCGTTCGTCGCTGTAGTGCAGGAAAAACCGCTTCGCCGCGGCGACATCGGCGTCGTCCACCTGGTCCAGCACCACTTCGGTACCGACCCGATCCGGGTTGCTCGCAGCGGTGACGATGGCGTGGAGCGTGACGACGTCGGGAAAGTCCTGCTTGGCACGGCGTGCGGTGGTGATGTCGGCGTGCGGGGAGGCGATCCTGACGGGGATGCCTCGACGGTCGAATACCGCCAGGGCGTCCTTCAAGCCCATGCCGAACTGGCCGATCACGTCCGGGTGACGGCGCTTCTCGGCGCTCTCGTTCTGGGTGAGGTGCTCGTAGCGCAGGCCGCGGCCGGCGTCGGTGATCCGCCACCGCCCCGATGCGTCCCGGCTGATGACGGGCTCCGTGGTGTCGCTCAGCGCCTGCTCGTCGAGGGCGTTGGCGAGGATCTCGCGGATGGCGAACGGGACCGTCCAGTGCTCCAGCACGGTGCCGATGTTGAGGTCGAACGCGTGCTCAACCGGGTCTGATCCAGCCGCCATACCGGCGACGATGCCACCCGCCTGGCACGCCCGCCGGCCAACCGGGGAAGCGGCTCCGCTCAGGCTAGGTAGCGTTGCTTGCTAGATAGCGGTACTGTATAGATGTGCCAGATGCCGACCGGTCATGGCCCGCGCAGTGGATGCGTGGGGTGTTGGAACTGTGTGTCCTCGCGCTCATCGCGGAGCGGGAGACCTATGGCTACGAGATCGCGCACCGACTGGAGGCGGCTGGGATGGGAAAGATCAAGGGCGGCACGCTGTACCCCATTCTCATGCGGCTGTCCGAGGACGACCTGGTCGGATCGGTCTGGCGGGACGGGGAAAGTGGGCCCGGCCGCAAGTTCTTCCACGTCACCGACCGCGGACGCAGCGAGCTGAGCCGTCGTCGCGAGGAATGGGCCGGCTTCGTCACGGTGACGACCGCGCTGCTGACCGAGACCGCCAAGGGGGAGTGATGGCTGAAACCTACGTCGATCAGTTGGTGCTCGAGCTTCGGATGCGCGAACTGCCCGGGGCGCGGATCGGTGAGGTGGTCGCCGAGGTGGAGGCCCACGTCGCGGAGTCCGGCGACGATCCAGCCGACGCATTCGGTTCGCCGCGGGAGTACGCGGAGCGGGTGATCAACGCCGTCGCCGTCGTCCGGCCGGCCGGGAAGTCGTGGTGGTCCCGGCTGAAGTTGGTTGGCGTGGGCGTCGGTGCGCTGCTGTTCATGGACGGCGTCGTCGGCCTGATCGAGGGCGGTGAGGCGACGTTGACGCCCGGGAAGCTCATTTCGGCCGCGGTCATCCCGATCGCGGCGGTGATCGTGCTGCGCGCGGTGGCCCGGCCGCCCGACGGTCCGGAGACGAGGCTGGCCCGGACGACGCGCCAGTGGCTGATCCCGATCGGCTGCCTTGTCGCCTTTTACGGCATCCTCGGCGGGCTCTCATTCCTGGATGAGCCGGTCCTCGGCCGCTACCCGTCCTGGCTCGCGCTCCTGGTCGGAGCGACGCTGATCGTGCCGCTGCTGATTGTGCCGATCGCATCCCATCGCGACGCGGTGATCGACCCCCGGACCGGTCGAGACCGGTACGGGCGGCCGTGGCTGATCTTTGCCATCATGGTCGGCATCCTGGCGTTGGAGGTCGGCGTCTTCGCCCTGGTCGTGGCGTTCACCGGCGACGGTGGCTGATGCCCGCCCGGCCTTTCACCGATGGGAAGCCGCGCCGTCGCGCGCCGCGATGATCTCGCGCGGCCGTAGCGTCCGCGCCGGCGCGACCCGGTTCCGGCCACCGCTCTTGGCTTCGTAGAGCGCCCCGTCCACCGCGCCGAGCAGGTCAGCGGCTGTCATCGAAGAGTCCGGCTGCGTCGTCGCCACCCCTATGCTCACGGTGAACATCGGCTGGGCGGCGGTGGGACCAACGGCGTGCAGCACCTTGACGGCGTGCAGAACCCGGGCCGCGACGGTGGCGGCGCCGGCGGCGTCGGTGTTCGGCAGGATCACCGCGAATTCATCGCCCCCGTACCGCACGGCCAGGTCGGTAGGGGACCACGACGCCTGCGTGAGGCAGGTCGCCAGGTGCTTCAGGCACTCATCTCCGTGGATGTGGCCGTACGTGTCGTTGAGGTCCTTGAACCGGTCAATGTCGATGAAGAGCAGGGACAGGTACCGGTTGCTGCCGATGTGGGCCTCCCACTGCTCCTGGAAGTAGGCATCGAAGGCGGATCGGTTCGCGATGCCGGTCAGCGCGTCCGATCGGGTCAGCCGGTGCAGTTCCGCGTTGGCCCGCCGCAGGTCCTCCTCCGCCCGGGCCCGGATGGCGACCTGATCCCGTAACTCCTGGGTGCGCTGCACCACCAGCGCCTCGAGCGACTCGGCATGCCCCTGGGTGCGCCGTAGGGTGTCCAGAGTCCGGCTCAGGTCCATCCGCAGGACCTCGCCGACGAACCGGTCGGAAGCCTCCTGCTCGAAGAGCACGTAGCCCAGTTCGTTCTCCTCGACGGCCAGCGGCTGGAGCATCAGGCAGCCGCGGGTCAGCTCCACCTGAAGACTTTGTGGCAGCAACTCGGCGATGGGGAACGGCTCGCCCTGCGGGGTGAGCACCGTGCGCGCGCCATGCTGCGCGAGGGCAACCACCCCATGCGTGACGTCCTGGCCCGACTGCTGCTGGTACAGCACCACGAGGCACCGTCGCAGGCCGAGCCTGGGGATGTTCCGACTGAGTTCCCGAAGCACCGCGTCGGTGGTCCGACAGCCCATGAAGGCACGGTTCATCGACAGCGCCCGGTCCATCAACGCCAGAGAGTTCGAGCGCCCGGAGACCCCGGGGTCGGGCGCCGCAGGAGGAACGTTCGGACGCCCACCGGTCCCGGTCGAGCCACGGACGATGAGCGTGCTCGGTACGACCAGGTGGCCGTGGGCCGGGGCGCCGTCGATGCGTTCCAGCAGGGCCGAGGCGGCTGCAACGCCCTGCCCGAACAGTTCCTGGCTGACGGTGGTCAGGGGTGGGTCGCTCTCCTGGGCCATCGTGTCGTCGTCAAACCCGGTCACCATGATGTCGGCGGGCACGCTGAGTCCTGCGTCGTTCAGCGCATCCAGCACGCCCAGCGCGGAGCGGTCGTTGAGCGCCACGAAGGCGTCCACCCGTGAGCCGTCGGCAAGGAACTGGGTGGCCGCCGCGTGCGCCGCGTCCCGATCGAAGTGCCCCTCCAGCACACAGCCCGCGCGCAGGGTGAGACCCCGGGCTGACAGTTCCGAACGGATCACCTCCTCACGCTCCAACGAGTCCGGGTGGTGGGCCGATCCCCGGACGATCGCAAGATCTACGACTCCCAGGTCGTCGAGCAGGTGCCTCATGAGGGCCCGCAACCCGGACACGTTGTCGGCGCCGACGGAAGATCCGTCCGCCAGCGGTGATCCGGCGTGTACCACGTGCAGTGAGCCGATGGAAGCCAGGAGGGCGGTGAGGTCATCCTGCGATGCGCTGTCCGTGAGCATCGTCGTGATCACGCCGCTGAACCCGCCGGATTGCATCAGCCGCCGGGCCGGCGAGCGGATCTGCCGCGCGAACGGATCATTGACGTACACGGTCACCGGGATCTCGGTCCGGTCCAGCACGCTGCGGATCCCGTCGAGGAGCAGGGTCTGGTAAGCGTTCACCTGGTCCAAGATGATCAAGATAGGCCTGTGGGGCCTCGCCATGGGCTGGCGCCACGTCCTGACCATGCTTGACATATCGGCGGGAAAGTCCCGAACCTGAGCGGTTCTTCCCGAACCTCGCGCGCGTCGCGGACGCGGGCTCTACCACGTCGTCGTGGCGGGCTCCCGCCCGGTCGATCGGTACGCCGGTGGCCCGCGCGATCGCAGATGGGATAGTAATGAGCCATGATTAGGGTTTTTCTCCTCGACGACCACGAGGTGGTCCGGCGCGGTCTGCGTGACATGCTTGAGCGCGAAGGCGATATCGAGGTTGTCGGCGAGTCGGGATCCGCCGTGGAAGCCACCCACCGCATCCCGGCCCTGCGGCCCGACGTGGCGGTGCTGGACGGGCGGCTGCCGGATGGCAGCGGTATCGACGTCTGCCGGGACGTCCGCTCGGTGGACCCGTCGATCAGGGCGTTGATCCTGACCTCGTACGAGGATGATGAGGCCCTTTTCGGGGCCATCATGGCCGGGGCGTCGGGCTACGTGCTGAAGCAGATCCGCGGCACCGATCTCGTCGACGGCATCCGCCGGGTGGCGGCGGGGCAGTCCCTGTTGGATCCCGCGGTGACCGCGCGCGTCCTGGACCGGATCCGGCGGGGGCCGGAGCAGCCGGATGAACTTCGTACCCTCACCGATCAGGAGCGGCGCATCCTGACGCTGGTCGCCGAAGGGTTGACCAACCGGGAAATCGCCGGGCGGATGTTCCTGGCCGAGAAGACGGTGAAGAACTATGTCTCCAGCCTGCTGGCCAAACTGGGTCTGGAACGTCGTACGCAGGCAGCCGTCCTGGCCGCCAAGCTGCTCGGTACCACGAAGCATGAGCCCTGAAACCGGCAGCGACCAGTCCGGCGCGCAGTGGTGGTGTCGGCTCCTCAGGCGGAATGGGTCATTGCGCGGCGCCCTGGAGAGGGCTCGTCAGTCGACGAACTCGATGACCTGGTCGGACGGTAGCCGGGGCGGGTGCGGGGAGCCAGCGTGGTCTGGGTCGGTGGCCCCGATCCGGACGGCAAGGTAGGGATAACCGACGTTGGAGAGCATCCGGCGCAGGGCGTGGCGCGTCCCGGCCAGCTCCACCGGCGCGCTGAAGGGCAGCAGCGTCAGCCCGTGCTCCGTCGCGGTGAGCCATGCTGCGCTGAGGGCCTCGCCGGCTCGTAGCCAGTCGACTGGACCGTCGCTGGCGCCGTAGAGCAGGGCATAGACGGCAGAGGTGTCATGGCCCGGCCCGGCGTCCAGCGTGCCTGGTCGACCGAAGTCGCGTTCCGCCACGGTTGTCGGCGGCAGGTTGGCCGGGATGGAGGAGTCCGGAATGCCGGTGCCCTCCGGGCGGTCCCCGCCGATCCAGTTGGCGAGCTCGGCCGCCATTCGTTCGTCGGCGTCCTCGGCCAACTGCGCCCGTTCCACGGCAACAGCCAGCTCGACCAGGTCCTCGCGGCGCACGGTATGAAACTGGACGCCCTCGGCGGTGACCGCAGCCGCCATGGCGTCGACTGCGGCCGGGTCCACCGGCTCCCCGGTCACCGTGCGCCGGTCGGTGTGGCGGAGCAGCATCGTCTGGACATGACGCATGTCACCCGGGTCCAGTTCGGTCCGTCGCGTCGGTCGGATCCGAGCCACCGGGTCTTCGTTGTGGCGCTCGACATCGAACTGCCAGGCCTCGGCGGCCAGTGCCACGCGAGCGTGGTGCAGCGCGGTGCCGCAGCTCATCATCAGCAGGTGACCCTGCGAGTCGAGCTCACGCAGTTGCCGGGTGCGCTGGGTGTGCAGCTCCAGCGCATCGTCGCGGACCACCCAACGCCACGGCTGGGTGTTGTGGATCGACGGCGCGTGCCGCGCCGCCTCAGCCGCCCCGGTGAGCGCCTCGCGGGCGCTACGCACCCCGGTCTCGTCGCTCATCTGCGCCTCGCCCCTCATCCGTCTCTGCCCACCGCCGCATCGCCGGTCCGACGTTGCCAAGGCCGTGGTGAACGTACGAGCCAGCCTACCGAGGGCAGGGCTGCCCCGCCCGTCGGCTTCCGATTGCCGCGCGGAAGGTGACGGCGCGCCACTCGCCCCGTCCGCGCTGGAATCCCGGTCCAGCCGGGACCTTCGGCAGTCCGCGGCGAGGCTTTGGTCTCTACCCGGCCCAGGGGTTGAACCGGCAGCCTTGGTCGAGGACGGCGAGGCATTGACACCCGTCCCTTGCGGTGCGCCGGAGCGGAGCTCTGTTCACCTTTGGGGGCGGGGCGCTGGCCACGGGCGCTGACTGCGCTGCAACAACCCGAAGCATGGAGGACACCCAAGATGACTACCTCTTTAACCGAGCGCAGCACCACCGCCACGTCCACCGGCCCGGCGACGGTGGTCCGGCTGTTGTCGTTGCTGTTGATCGCGGCCGGCGCGGTGATGCTGATCGCCGGCGCGGCAACCTGGCTCACCGTGCAGAACCAGCTCGGCGACGAGAAGATCACCGTCGCCGAGGATGCCGACCGGTACGCAGGTGAACTGGTGGACGGTCCCCTCACCGCGTACGAGGAGGCGAAGGTCATCGAGAAGCACTCGCTGGAGGCGAGCGGCGGCAAGACCTACGCTGAACTGGGCCGCGAGGACCCCACCCGGGCCACCGTGATGAACGGCTCGTTCCTCCGGGCCTCCCTGTTCACGTCGGTCGTGTCATTCGGTGTCGCCGCGATGGCGATGGGGCTTGGCCTGCTGATCGCGATCATCGGCTACGCGCTGCTCTCCCTGTCGAAGCAGCTCTCCGTCCGATCCTGAACATCGCGCCGGGACCACGCGCCGCGTGGTCCCGGCCCGCCGTGACCTCGAAACACCGGTTGACGGCATGCCCCGGCCAAGGATTGATGGCAAGGTAGCTGAGCACGGTTCCGGGCAGGGCAAGCGGCAAGCGATGGACGGTGAGCGGTGGAGCGCGAAAATCGCGTGGTCGGTGCGGTGGTCGGCTCGGCTGTCGGCGATGCCCTGGGTGCGCCGTTCGAGTTCGGGCCGCCGTCGGTGCTCTCCCGACGGTTCCCGGACGCGTCCGACGCCGCCGGTGCGGAAATGTGCGGGGGTGGTGGGTGGGCTCCCGGTGAGGCCACCGACGACACGCAGATGGCTCTGCTCGTCGCCGAGTCCCTGCTCGACGCCGGCGGGTTCGACGGTGCCGACATGTTCGGGCGCTTCTGCCGGTGGGCCGCCGCCGAACCGAAGGACATCGGCCTGCAGACCGATGCCGTGCTCAGCTCCGGGCTGCCCTGGGACCGCGCCGCGGCGGACTACTACGCCCGTCGCGGGCGGGCGGCGGGTAACGGGTCGCTGATGCGAACCACCCCGGCGGCAGTCTTCTTCGCAGGCCAGGGCCGCGCCGGCACCATGGACGCCGCCCGACGGATCTCGGCACTCACGCACGGCGACCCCGCCGCCGGGGAGGGTTGCGCGATCTTCCACGAGCTGATCCGCATCGCGCTCGACGGCGGCGATCCGCTGAGAACGATCGCTGACGTACTCTCCGCCGTGGCCACCGACCACCGGCCCCGGTGGGTCACCGTCCTGGCCCCGGACTGGCACCCCGACCAGGCCACCGAAACCAACGGTGCCGTGTGGCCCACGCTCGGATCCGCGGTGTGGGCGTTGCGGACAACCTCGTCGTTCGACGCGGCGCTCCGCAAGGTGATCGATCTGGGCGGCGACACCGACACCGTTGCTGCCGTGACGGGTGGGCTCGCCGGCGCGGTTTACGGCATCGATGCCATCCCGCACCGGTGGATCTCACCGCTGTTCGTCCAGCTACCCGGATTTGGCGACAAGCCGTGGACCCCAGGTGACCTGTCCGACCTTGCTGTCCGGCTCGACCACTCGTCCGGACCTCCCAAGTTGGCCCGTTGACACGTCGTATCGTTACCGTGGCCGCGATCCGGCAAGATATGGAAAGGCCAGCGGCGGCGGACCGCCGGCTAGGCGCGTGCTGATGAGATCAGCGCATTCCTCCGGTCGGAGCACCGAGGTATCGATCTCAAGGTCGTATATCCCCGGTGTATGCACCGCCTCATGCCACAAGCCCACCGGGTCCTCGACGGTGCCACCCTGGTTGTACCCTTCGCCGCCCCAGGTGGCACGGCGGCGTTCCATGGCCACCGCCACCGGGCAGCGCACACCGACGAACAGCACCGGCAGCCCCAGCAGTTGCCGGGCGCAGGTGCGCAGGATGTGCCGCGGAACGGAATAGGAGTCGTGGTGCACCGTGTCGACGACGACGTTGACGCCCAACCGGCTGTGTGCCGCTATCGCCGCGTACATGCCGCGATACAGCGTCACCACAGTGGGCTCGAGGTCGGGACGCTCACCGCCGGGCCGCAGGCCGATTCCAGGCTGGAACCGGGCCGGCGTCATCCGTTTGAAGAAGTCGACGCCGAGGTTCATCCACACGCCCTCGAACCTGGCCTGGATCGCGCCGGCGACGCTCGACTTTCCCGAGCGTGGCGGACCATTGAGGATCACGATCTGGCCGGACGGCACCTCGATGTACGGTCCCTCCAAGACGTCATTGCCCACCGCATCAACCTAACCGACACCGGACAGGGCGGCTTCACGAGTCGGGATGCCATGAGCGGCACGGAATTTCCGCCGTCGATCGGTAAGGTGGCATCGCGTGGGCTGGCGCTCAGCGGCTATACGCGTTATGACGAACTCACCAGCGTGACGCGGGCGCAACTGTTGAAAATCCATGGCGTGGGCCCCAAGGCGATCGAGAGAGATCTCGCCACCGCCGGTCCTACGGCGGTGTCGCGGTGCCCTAATATTCGAGGCGGTCGGTATTCGGCTTGCTCGTTGGAGGTTCGCCGCCCATATCGGCCTACATTGGACAGCTGATCCGCCGCGCACGCCGATGCGTCGGATTGGCCGAGATCACGGGGGAACTGTATGTCTGTAAGAACGGTGCAATCCCGCCTGCTCGCAATCGGGCTGTTCGTAGGTATCCTCGTCGCACCGGGCACCGCGGCACAGGCCGCGCCGTCCGAGCCGGCGCCGACAGCGACCGCGGTGCCCGGTGCCGCGCAGACGGCGGCTGCCGTGGTCGAGGATCCGACGAACCTCGCGTCGCCCGACGAGAAGGTCAAGGCGGCCCGCGCGATCGGGATCAACCCCGACGTCGCCCTGCTGGTCCAGAACGATCAGGGATTCGTCTTCGCGCTGTGGGAACGGCCTGAGGCCGGCACCTACGTCAAGGCCGAAGCACTCCGCGCATATCGCTCTGATGACCGGAACGCCGCGTACGACTTCATCGTCCGGGGGATCTTCGTGGCGGTAGCCGACGACGCCCAAGCCAAGATCTTGGCGGATGCGGCACAGGCGCGTCGGCGCTCGGTGGCGGTGGCCGTGGGTCTTGACCCGTCGGAGACCGCGCTCGTTGAGAAGGGCGACCGCGACTTCATCTTCAGTGTGTGGCAGCGCGTGACCGCGGGTAGTCACGTCTGGGCGGCCGCCAGGGACGCGATCGCCGACGGCACCGACCAGGATGACTGGAACGCGTTCCTCGACACCGGTGCGCAGGCGGCAGTCGAGCAGGACCTGCGGGACGCGATTTCGAAGGCTGACAAGGAGCTCGCGGCCAAGCTGCGCGCCGAGCAGTTGGCCAACGCCAAAAAGTCGCTGCTCCAGCTTCTGCTGCTGCCCGTTCCCGATGAACTGGTCGCCGCGCCGAACCGGCAGTACGTGCTGCATGTGCACAACAACGCAAAAGGCCTCGAGGTGTCGTTGGCCTCGCAGGTGGCCCTGAACGCGCCGGACGCCAGCCTCGAGCAGGCACTGAGCGACTTCATCTTCACCGGCGGCGCTGCCGCGAACAAGCGGGACGAGGACGCCGCAGCGGCCAGGGAACTGGCCGGCTACCGCGACCGGGTGATCGTCATCCGGGACGCCGCGAAGCATGACGGGTTCCAGCCGACCGTGGTGGTGGCGGCGCAGCGGGCGCTGGCCGAGAACACGTTGCTCGGGTTGCAGACGTTCCTCCTCAAGGGCCAGGACGAGGCGCGCGCCAAGGACCGGCGGCTGGACTTCGGGACCGGCTTCGAGCCCGGCGACTCCCGGCCGAACTGGCAGAACACGATCGACGCAGCCGTTGCCGGCCGTGGTGGCATGGCCAACGTCGGCGGCATCACCAGCACGCTGACCACCTCGGAGCTGGGCGTTCGGCCTTCACCCGTGGCGCACAGCGGCGGGAACGTCCTCATGTACTCCGGTATGGACAACAACGGCACCAGGTCCTTCGCCTACAACCAGGCGTACGCGATGAGCAAGGTGTCGGTGCGCCCGACCACGCAGTTGTCGTACTGGATCTATCCGCAGAGCAGCACCCAGTTCACGGCGGTGGCCGGCGGTAACAGCACGTGTGTGGCGGTCGACCTGATCTTCTCGGACGGCACCAACCTGCGCGACTCGGCCGCCCGGGATCAGCGCGGCAACGGGGTCCACCCCGGGAAGCAGTGCGGCAAGCTGACCCTCGACGCTTGGAACGAGGTCGTCGTGAACGTGGGTGCGGTCGCCGCCGGCAAGTCGATCCTGCGCATCACCGTCGGATACGACCAGCCGGCCAACACCGGGGGCTACCGGGGATTTGTGGACGACCTGAAGCTCACCGACCTGGAGAGCGCACCCCAGTTCCGTACCTCCGCGGAGGCCGGTGAAACCAGGCTGAGCTGGACGAACTCGGCGGACGTGGGGGACGCCCCGCGCGGCGGGCTGATCAACGTCGGCCCGATCGTCTCCACCGCCACCGGCCCGGAGCTGCTCGAAGGCGTGACAACCGGGCGCACCGGGACGAAGGTCCTCCTCTACTCCGGCAAGGACGCCAGCACCACCAGGTCGCACGCGTACATGAAGGCGTACGCATTGAGTGAGGCGTACGTGTCGGCGGGCACTCAGCTCTCGTACTGGGTCTACCCGCAGAGCACCAAGGCGTTCGGCTCGGTGACGGGCAGCAACAGTAGCTGTGTCGCGATCGACCTGATCCTGGAGGACAAGATGGGCGGCGCCATCACCAGCCTGCGCGACTCGGGTGTCAAGGACCAGCGCGGCAATGGGGTCCACCCCGGGAAGCAGTGCGGCAAGCTGCCGCTCGACACCTGGACCCAGGTCGTTGTGCCGCTGGGCGCGGTCGCCAACGGCAAGCGGATCGCCCAGATCGACATTGGCTACGACCAGGTCGGCAACACCGGCGGTTACCGCGGCTTCATCGACGACATCCGCATCACCCAGTAAGGCCGCCGAACGCAGGAAGCGCCCGGACCTCGTGGTCCGGGCGCTCTTGCGTCGCGTGACAGGAACCAGCATGCGCGGCGCGTGCGCTCTCGGCTCCCCGCCTCCCGGCCTCCCGGCCTCCCGTGCCGGCACCGGCCGGTGCGGGCCGCGGCTACCGGTCGTTCCCGTTCGGGCTGGCCAGGGCGTCCTCGACGTGGGATGACTGGAGTGCCCGGTCGGAGGACGGGCGGACGCCGCCACCCCTGTGGTGCGGGGGTGACGGCGTCCGGGACCTGGCTGGCTCAGAAGACGAAGCTGAACGCGTTCCAGTCGGGTCGTGCGATGAGGATGTTCGAGGACGGGTCGATCCATCCGCCCTTGCCGTTGCCCCGGTAGAAGCGCAGTTCGCCGGCGGCGTTGCGGCCGATCACGTCGGCTCGGCCGTCGCCGTTCCAGTCGCCGGGGGAGAAGATCAGGTTGAACTGGTTCCACCCGGTGCCGATCTCGTCGGGGTCGCTGCCGTTCTGCCATCCGCCCCTGCCGTTGCCGCGGTACAGCTTCAGCTCTCCTTTGGAGTTGCGAGCGATCACGTCGGCGAAGCCGTCGCTGTTGAAGTCGCCTGGGGAGAAGATGGAGGTGAACTGGTTCCAGCTGGAGCCGATCACGGTGGCCTTGCCGCCGTTCTTCCATCCGCCCGTGCCGTTGCCGCTGTACAGCAGCAGCTCTCCTGTGGAGTTGCGCACGACCACGTCGGCGAAGCCGTCGCCGTTGAAGTCGCCCGGCGAGAAGATCGCGGTGTAATTCTGCCAGCCGCTGTCGATCAGAATGTTGGTCGCCGGGTTGATCCAACCGCCCTTGCCGTTGCCGCGGTACAGGAACAGCTGGCCCTCCTTGCTCCGGGTGATCACGTCGTTGAAGCCGTCGCCGTTGAAGTCGCCCGGGGTGAAGATGGCCGTCCAGCGCGCCCAACCGGAGCCGATGTTCTTCCGCTCCTTGTTCTGGAACGTGCCGTTGCCCCTGCCCGCGTAGAGCCAGAGGGTGCCGGTGGTGGCGTCCGCGGCGACGATGTCCGGGAGCTTGTCGCCGTCGAAGTCCCAGGTGCGCTTCGCCTTGAGCGCGTTGTCCAGCGCCCGCGCCTCGTCCTGACCCTTGAGCAGGAAGGTCTGCAGCGCAACCACGGTGTTGGCGGCGAGCGCCTTCTCGGCAGCGGCGAGCAGGTTGGGGGCGAGGCCGTCGGCCTTGGCGTCATCGCGGATCTTGGTCACCTGGGTGCGGTAGTTGGCGAGTTCCTTGGCTGCCGCGGCGTCTTCATCCTTCTTGTTGGCGGCGGCGCCTCCGGTGAAGATGAAGTCCTGCAGCGCCTGCGCGAGGGCGGCGTCCGACGTGTTCAGCGCGACCTGCGAGGCCAGCTTCACTTCGGTGCCCTTGGCGTTGTTGTGCACGTGCAGCACATACTGGCGGTTCGGCGCGTTGACCAGCTCATCGGTCACCGGCAGCAGCAGCAGCTGCAGGAGGGACCGCTTCGCGGTGGCGAGCTGCTGCGCGGCCAGTTCAGCTGCCAGAACAGCGTTGGCGTTGATGATCGCCTCGTCCATGTCGCGCTTGGCCGCGACGGCCGCGCCGACGGTCAGGAACGCGGTCCAGTCCTCCTGGTCGGTGCCGTCGAGGATCGCGTCGCGGGCGGCGGTCCAGACGTGGCTGCCCGGGGTGACCCGCTGCCACACGCTGAAGATGAAGTCTCGGTCATTCTTCTCGATCAACGCGGTGTCCGACGGGTCCAGGCCCACGGTCACCGCGACCGAGCGGCGCAGGGCCTGGGCGCGGTCGGCAATGATCGCGACCTGGCCGTCATCGGCGGCGGCCGCGTAGATGCCGGTCGTGATGAAGTCGTACGCGGCGGTCGAGACGTCCGACTCGTATGCGCGCAGCGCCGAGACCTTGACGAACGTGTCGGGCCTGGCCTCTCTCCAGATTCTCAAGACCAACAGCTGATCGTTGAGGCTCAACCAACTGAGATCCGGGTTGATCCCGAGCACGCGGACAGCCTTGGCTTTTTCATCGCCCGTCGCGAGATTCGTCGGGTCCGTCACGACGGCGGCGGTCGCGGCCGCGGTTGTCGCGGTCGGGTCCGAGGCCCACGCGGACGGACCCGCCGCGGTGGACCCCACCATCGCCGTGGCGAGGCCGGCGATCAGTACGCCGACTCTGATTCTGTTTGATGACACGTAAACGCTCCCCGAGATGTCCAGCATTCGACGCGGAAACACACCGACGAGAGCCAAACAGCCCGGCCGTGGCGAATCCCCCGTAGCCACCTCACCACGAGGGCGGCCGTCGACAATCTAGACCGATGTGGATAGCTGCGCCACCCCGTCCGCGATGGACGGTTTGTCGGCGGGGCTGTGCCACGGCCGGATGTCTGCTAGGAATACCCAGCGGTCTTCGTCAACCGAAGCCGCGGTCTCGTCACGGGGGAGTTCCATGATTCGCGTTCGCCTGCGCACATTCGCTCTGCTCACTGCGTCCACTCTGGCGGTGACACTCCCGGTCGCCGTCCGTCCCGCGCTCGCCGGCCCGCCAGCCGAGGTGCCCGGAGCGGCGGCGACCCAGCCGTCGGACCCGGGCGCCCGGTATCGCGTGCTGGTGCAGCGCTTCGCGGACCACGACCCGCGGTGGGAGGTGCAGACCGCCGCCTGGTCGGCCCTGCTCAGCGACGTGCCGACGGCGTTGACCGACTTCCTGAGCCCCGGCGGTGGCCTGGCGAAGGCCAGGGCCCAGGCGTCGGAGAATGCATCTCTCAACGATTTGGTGATCTCCCTCACGATCGAGGCGACCACTGACACGACGTCGCCGATCGTGCACCTGACCGCGGTGCGGGCCTCGTTCGGGACTCTCGCCCAGAAGAAGCGCTATGTGGAGAGCGGGTTGGCTGAAGCCCAGGCGCTGGACGCCAAGCGCTCGCCGATCGTGCGGGCCAGGCAGCAGGCTCAGGAGGACCGCGCCTACGTGGCCGACATCGCCGCGCATGGTTCCGGCGCGTGGGTGCAGGAGGCCGCGCAGCGGGCGATCAAGAAGGGTACCGACAACGACATCGCCGAATTCTTCAAGCACACGTGGGCGAGCGCGGCTGACTGCGATCTCCAGGCGTACCGGCTGAATCGGTACGAGCAGGACGTCACCTACCGGCACCGGCTGGACCAGTTGATCGTGCTGGCCAAGCAGGCCCAGCAGGCGTACGAGGGTGCGTCGGAGGCCGCCAAGGCGAAAGCGGCCGCGGACGCGAAGCTGGCGTGGAACACCGCCGCGGAGACGGCTGCGGCCACCCAGGCATCGTGGCTGGCAAACCAGCAGTTGGCGGCGGCGCAGGCCCAGTCATGGGCGGCGGTGCACGCCTTCGCGCTGACCGCCTCGACACAGCAGGACTGGCCGAAAATCGCGGATCGGACGTCCGGCACCCGTGGTGCCTGGGACGACGAGGTGAAGTGGGCGCAGGACCAGGCGCAGGAGTGGACCGCGCGGTACGAGTCTGCCAAGGCGAGCGCCGAGGCCATCCCGGCCGCGGCCCCGATCGCAACCCCGACCTCGACCTCGACACCCTGACGCACCACGGGCTTGCGCCCGTGCAGACCGACTCGCTCTTCTTGGCAGCACGTCAGAATCTCACGGGGGAATGGGATGACGCAGACACGTTTCGTCGCGGTGATCGCCGCTCTGCTGGCAGTCACGTTGATGCCGCAGCCGGCCAACGCAGCCGTCCCGGCCGCACCGAAGACCCCTCCGTCGGCGACCCTGACCCTGCAGCAGTGGATCGATCGTGAGCAGGCAGCCGAAGCGGAGCGGGAGCGGGCTCTGCAGGCCGAGAACCCGATCGACGACACCGAACTCAACCGGGTGCTGATCCAGGACCTCGCGGAACACGACGAGGACGCCGAGGTGCGTGCGGCAGCCGTTGCGGTGCTGCAGACGAATGACCCGGCGGAGTTCGTTTCCTTCCTTGACAAGGCACTGCCCGTTTACCGTGCGGCGGCCGATCAGCGTAGGAAGCGGACCGCGGACGCCAACCGCGACATTGTGCAGGAGTGGGTTGACACTGGCGGTCCGGTCGTCCGGCAGCGCGCGGCCGCCGCGCTGGCGTCCAAGGACGACAAGAAGATCGCCGACTTCGTCGCGATCGGGCACGCCGCAGCGGCGGCGGCGGACCGTCAGGACGAGATCAACGCGGCGACGCAGGCCGAGTCGATCAGGGCGCGGGTTCAGCAGATCGTCGCCTCGGGCGGATATGAGGTGAAGTCCGCCGGGCAGGCCGCGCTGGACACCGAGGAACCGGAGACCATCGCGGCCTTCTACAACACTGGTTACTCCGCGGCGGCCGCTCGGGACCTCGCCGCGCAGCAGCAGATCGACGCGGCGTTGGCGGCGCGTAGCAAGGCCGTCGCCGACCTGGCTGATCTGGCGGCTCGGGCCACGCAGGCGGCGAACGCCCGCGACACGATTATCCGGGAGAGCGTCGCGGCGACCCAGTCGTTGACCGTGGTTGCCAACTCGATGGGTCTGGTCAACAAGTACGCGAAGCAGGCCGACGCCATCTACGCGAGCGACCTGCCGATCCGCAAGGTTGGCGGCGCCACCCACACTCGCGACCTGACCAGGCTCCGCACGGACGCGTGTGCCGAGTCGGGTACCACGGCCCGTAACGCCGCCCAGGTGACCGCGCACGCCGGGGTCGCCCAGACCGCTGCAGCCACGCTCGTCAAGACCGGCCTCACGCACGGAGTGGACTGGGCGGCGGTCCTGGGCGCGCAGAGCGACGCGGGTGATGCTGCGAAGCAGGCCGCCGCGACCGCCTGCCACGCCGCCGAGGCGACCGAGGCGGCGGCCAAGACGTTGGACGCTGACCGTACCGCCACGGTCGAGGCGAACAACGCGGTCAGGTACCGCGAGTCCGCTGAACGCCAGGCTGCGGCCGCGACCAAACTCGCCGACCAGGCTGAGAAACTCGCCGCCGCGGCGCGGGCCGCTGAGGCAGACGCGCACAAGGAGCGGCTGCGCGCCGAGCAGGACGCCAGGGACGCGTGGGCCCGGGCCGCGGACGCGCGTGAGCACTACATCCGGGCGAAGGCCCAGCGTGACATCGCGCGGCGGCAGACCGCGATCGCGCTCGCCCAGCAGGCGGCCGCGCACAGTGCGGCCCGGCGCGCGGTCGAGCAGCAGAACATCGCGGCCGGCAAGGGTGCCACCGCGAAGGAGGCGGCTGACAAGGTCACCGCGTCGATCAAGCGGTTCGACGTGCTGGTCAAGGATTCGAAGGCGGCCACGCTCCGCGCGCAGAACGCGATCAACGAGCGCAACGCCAAGGAAGTGAGCTACGCGGCGTACGCGCAGGACGCGATCGCCAAGAAGGGCACCGCGGAGGGTGAGTACGCCGCGCGGCAGGCCGCCGTGATCGGGGCGCAGCTGCCCGGTGCCCGCGCCGCGGCGGACAGCGCGCAGACGTCCGCCAACAGCGCCGCCGGCGCAGCGGACGCCGCCGCCACCGCAGCGCAGCGGGCCGGTGCGGCTGCTGCCGCCGCCCGCGCCGAGGCCGACGCCGCAGCCGCGGCCGCCGGGGCCGCCCGCCGCGAGGCCGCCGACGCGGCTGCGGCGGCGGGCCGGGCGATCGGCGACGCGCAGCGCGCCAACGAACTGGCCCGGCAGGCGGTCAACGTCGCCCGGCAGGCGATCAACCGCGCGGCGGCCGCAAAGGCCGACGCGGAGTTGACCCGGTCCGCCGCCGATTCGGCGCTGCGCGAGGCCGGGATCGCCTGGTTCCAGAGCCGGGTGGCCGGCCGGGCGGCGATCAATGCCCGGGCCTCGGCGATGGTGATCGCTGACCCGGCCGCGAGCGCGCTGAGCGTCGCCGACCAGTACGGCCAGACCGACAACGACGCTGCGCTGGCCATCGATATCGCGAACAGCGCGTTGCTGATCGGCGCCGAGCAGTCAGCCGCGGCGGGGGAGCACGCCGCCGCGGCGGATGCCGCCGCGGTCCACGCTGCCCGGGAGGCCCTGCGCGCCCAGGAACAGGTCAAACCGGCGTACGCCGCGGCGAAGAAGGCGGCCGAGGAAGCGGCCCGGGCGGTGCGGGCCGGCAAGGTCGCGATCGACGCGGCGCGGGGCGCCGCCACGGAGGCCAAGGCGGCGGTGGCCGCCGCGAATGACGCGGCGAAGGCGTCCGGGCAGGCCGCCGCGTACGCGAACGCCGCCGAGCGGATGGCGGTCGAGGCGGGGCACGACGCCGCGGTGGCCCGGCAGGCGGCCGTCGCCGCCCGGAGATTCTCGAACCAGGCGCAAACGGCAGCCACCAACGCCGACAAGATAGCCAAGCAGATCTCGGCGGCGTCGATCGCGGCCAACAAGTTCGCCGACGCGATGAAGGCATCGGCCACCGAGATGGTCCGGATCGCCAAGGACACCCACGCGGCCGTCAAGCAGGTCTCCGACCTGGCCGAGGCGGAGAAGCGAGCTCGGCAGACCGCCTGGATGAAGGAGTGGAACGACTACGTCGAGAAGAAGCTCGACGCCAAGGACTACCCCGACTGGCTGGAGAACTTCTACCGGGGTGAGGCCGAGGCCGTCATCGGCCTCGCCGGCGGTATGTGGCTGACCGGGCTGTGCGCCTTCGGGGCGTCCGGCAACAGCCCCGGCAACACGCCGGACTCCGAGGAAGCCTGCGACATGCTCAAGGAGGGCGTGGAGCAGATCATCGAGAACCCCGGCTCACTGATCCACCTGGAGGAGTGGCGCAACGGGGAGTACGCCAAGGCGCTCGGCATGACCGTCGTTGACCTCCTTACGTTGGAGCTGCCGAAGGTCGGGAAACTCACCGCGGGCATCGATCTCCTGAAGGACGGCCTCAGCGCGGGTCTGGCCAAGCTGCTCTCGGGTGAGCTGTTGACCGGCATCAAGAGGCTCGGCACCGACGCGATGGACGCCGCGCTGAAGCAACTCGGCGCGCTCAAACTGACGAAGCTGCTCGAACTCGACGTCGACCTGCCGAAAAAGCTCAGCTTCAGCCCGGCCGAACTCAAGGGGCTGAAACTCGCGATCGACCTCAAGGGCTTCCCGGCCCTGGAGAGCGCACTACGCGGGCTGCCCGACAGCAAGAGCATCCTCGACGGCCTCGATGACCTGCTGAAGAAGTGCGCGGGCGACAGCTTCACGCCCGAGACCCGGGTACTGCTGGCCAACGGCACGACCAAAGCGATCGGGCGGATCCAGGTCGGGGACCACGTGCTCGCCACCGACCCCCACACCGGGATCACCAACGCCGAACCAGTCACCATGCTGCACCGCCACCTGGACACCGAACTCGCCGACATCACCATCAGCGGCCGCCGCAAGGACCATGTCGTCCGGACCACCCAGCATCACCCGTTCTGGAACGCCACAACCCGCAGCTGGACCGACGCGGCCGACCTCCGGCCAGGCAACGCGCTCCTCAGCCGCGGCAAGCCCGCCACGGTCACCGCAGTCCAGCGGTACACCGGCAGCCGGATCATGCACAACCTCACGGTCGCCAACGTCCACACCTACTACGTGGTCGCCGGCACCACGCCGGTCCTCGTGCACAACTCCTGCGCTGACTTCGTAACTCCGCCAGACCGTGCATTTTTCTGGTCCGGCATGGGTCCAGATGGAGCGGATACGTCTGCCGCGGTCGCGAGCATCCATGGGGGGCTCACCCTCGAGCTGCTGCTGGAGCAACGAGGGTTGAGCCTGCCGGCGTGGAACCGTGCTGATCCAGCGGTTGTTGCGGCGTGGGAGGCGGCGTCGCGCCAGTTCGCCGAGGGCGCGAGCGGTATCGTGAGGGCTGTTCTCGGCGATAATGTGACAGCTGGCAGTGTATGGAGCAGGATCGAGTTTCCGGCGCTCAAGAGCAACCCGAATGTCACCAAGATCATAAGAGTCGACCCTGTCACGGGAGCCGAGACCACAATCTTCACCAGGTAGGAGCGTTGTGGAAGCTAGCCGGGAAGACGAGCGGAGCAGTCGCGCCGTCATTTTGTATCTTGGCGCTGGCCGTGGAATGTATCCACGGAAAGACGAGCAGGCTGTCATCGACGAGTTTGGTCAGTCCGAAGGTCGGGTGATGCTGGCTTACGCCGGATCCATCGTGGAAGAAATGAACGGGGTCGACATTGATTGGTCGGCCCATTCGCTGAACTCAGCGACCGACCTATACGTTCAAGATGTGAGAGATCGACACCCAGAGCTATCCGAGGCGGCGGTCGAGATCCTGGCCAATGCGTTTAGTTTCTGGTTCAAGTAGCAAAGGGAACGCTTGCCGATCCATCTGAGCACTGACCTCGGCCGCTTCCGGATTGTCGACTACATCCAGCCGCACGACAAGGATCCGGCACTCGGTTCGCCGGTCCGGCTGGCCGCCTGAGCGGCCGCCCCGCGGGCGCTCTCCCCGGACGGGAGGGGTGCCAGCCGGATGTCGCCGTCACGCATCCCGTACCGCTTAGGGCAGGCAGTCGCTAGATTTGCCGCACCCTACGCCCCCGGCAGGATGATCATCTTAAGTCGGTGTAGCGAGGATCGCCCGGGCGACATTCATGAAAGCTTCATGAATTTCGCCGCAGGCTGCCGCCGGATGCGTAGCCGGCGGACCTCTTGCAGCGGTGCGACGGGCTGGTCGACGACCTGTGGAGCTCATGCCAAGTCAGGTAGGTGCTCGCAGGGTTGGTCGAATTGAGGCCTTGATATAGACTGCCGTCGAAGTTCACACACGTAGTTGCCGGCCGCCACCGACAGCAGAATCGTGGTACTTCGGCCTGTCCGGGTCGGACCCTCGCTGTTGCTACCTGGTGTGTTGGCGGACGCGCACGAGTTGCGTCCCTTCCTCAAAGGAGTTCTATGGCCATCAGACCACGCCGGCTCGCCCTGATCGCCGGCGGCAGCGCCGCATTGCTCGCGGCCGGAGTGCTGACCGCGACCATCGCACAGGCCGCGCCAGCTTGCGGCAGCGGTACCTTTAACGCCGAGGCGGTCCGCAGCGGCAATACGTGGACGTCGCGCAACGGCAGCCGGACCCTATACACCGGCAGCGACATGCGCTCCGCCGTGCAGGCCGCACTGAGCAGCCTCACCGCCGGGCGTACCAGTCAGCAGCGGGTGGTGGTTCGGGGCTCCGGCGACATCTCGGCGAACAGCCGGGTGAGCCTGACGAGCTACACCACGCTGCACGTGTGCGGAACCATGAACGTGACCGGCAGCGGCACCGGCGACCAGGCGCCGATCTACGCGCGCGGTGCGACCAACATCGAGGTGACGCACCTGAGGCTGACCGGTGTTCCGCGGTACGGGATTTTCATGCGCAACGTCAACAACCTGACGTTGGGCGTGATCGACATGCGGCTGTCCGGCGGCTCCGGTATTGGAATCCGGATTGACAACCACGGTGGAAACCGGGCCGTGAAAGCGCGCAACGTCAACATCGAGAGCGTCTACGTCCAAGGCTCCGGCGATCACGGCGTGGAGACCTACGGGGTCGACGGCGTGCGGATCGGCACGGTGACCGCCCGCAACACCGGTGGCGCCGGCCTGCTGCTCAACGACACCATCAACGCCACGGTCGGTACGGTCGACGGGAACGGCGCCGGGACCGGCACCGGGTACGCGGCGTTCCGTATGGCGAACCGCAACGGCCGCATCGGCAACAGCTACCCGACGAACATCCGGGTCGGCACCGTCATCGCGCGCGGCGGCGGACGCGGCATCTTCTGCGTGTCGGAGAGCGGCGGAGCGGTGATCGACCGGGTCGACCTCGCCAACACCGGCGGCAACTCGGTGCTGATCGAGAACTGCCACAACGTGACTCTGGCCGCGCAGTCGGGAACGATCACCGGCGGTGGCGAGGTGCGGATCGCGTCGCGGCCGACGTTCGCGGCGTCGTCGAACAACACGTTGCAGAACCTGACGGTGCGCAACGTCGGCATCCGGCTCAGCCCGTGTGGCACGGGGAACGTCATTCGGAACGTGACGCGGGTCAACTCAACGCTGACCTGGTGCTGATGTAAAGCGACCAAACCTTCAAATCACCGGCACCGGGGGCGACCGACATCGCCGCCGGTGCCGGTGCCGTTTCGGGCGGCGGCACCACCGGCAACGTCACGCTTCTTCTCGGAAACGTCCACAGTGACCTGCGTCCGGTCCGGCAGCTCACCGCTGACTGTCGGGCAACGGTCGTGCGTACGCCGATCCACGAAGGACATCGAGGCCCCTCAAATGGGTGGTGCGACCCTGCACCACCTCGCTCGCAATCCCCGCCATGCGGCGGATCTGCTCTGTGGGGCGTCGGCCGGTCTCCACCGTTGACGTGTCGATGGTTGTCACTGTATTTTGCGTGTACTGTACCGGTTCGGTACTAATGATTCGCCGTACGTTCGTTGCGCCGGTGCAGTCGCCGGACGACGCACGGCGGCGATTAACGGAAGGTGGCGCCCATGACCAGCCCCAAGCCCTCCGCCGCAACACCGTCCCGCCGCGCCTGGCACCGCCCCGTCATCGAATGCCGCGAGGTGCGGCCGGAGGTGACCGCGTACGCCGGAGCCGGCGACCCGTGGTTCAACCGCTGAACCGCTCCGAGTTCGAGGCGGCACTGCGCGGGCTGTCTGTTCGTTATTGGGACACGCACCCGTTCCAGGTCCGATTGCACGAGGGTGGAGCCACCCAGGACGAGGTTCGGTCCTGGGTGGCCAACCGCTGGTACTACCAGCAGTGCCTCTCGCAGAAGAACGCAGCCATCATCGCGAACTGTCCGCTGCCCGAAGTCCGCCGGCGGTGGGTGGAGCGCATCGTGTTCCAGGACGGCCGACGAGACGGTGAAGGTGGGCTGGAGGAGTGGCTCGTCCTCGCCGAGGCCGTCGGCCTGTCCCGTGACGAGGTGCGCGACGAGCGTCATGTCATCCGGGGGGTCCGCTTCGCCGTCGACTCCTACCTGCAGTTCTGCCTGACCCGGCCGTGGGTCGAGGGCGCCGCGGCTGGCCTGACGGAGCTGTTCGCACCGGGCCACATGGCGAAGCGGATCACCGCGTGGCAGCACCACTACCCGTGGATCAAGATGGCGGGCTACACATACTTCACCTCCCGGATTCCGGTGGTGGACAGCGACAGCCGGTACACCCTCGGCCTGGTGCTGGACCACTGCGTCACCCGGGAGCAGCAGGAGCGGGCGATCGCCGCCCTCGGCTTCAAGTGCGACGTGCTCCGCGGCATGCTCGACGCCATCGCGTACTCGGCGGCTCCCCGGTGACGGCCGCCGCGCCGGCCCGCCGCCCGGCGCTGGGTCGGGGGGTGCGACTGGCCCATGACGCGGTACGCGACCAGGCGGCGTTGCTCTACCCGGAGGGCGTGCTGCTGCTCAACGAGTCGGCCGCCGAGGTCGTGGCCCGGTGCGACGGCACCCGGACCGCCGGGGACATCGCCGACGACCTGCTGGCAGAGTTCGACGGGGTCACAACGCAGGACGTGGCGGCCGTCATCGACGACATCGCGGCCCGCCGGCTGCTCGAGTTCGACCCCGCGACGCCGAAGCCGGTCAGCCCACTGCCACCGCCCGGTCCGCCACAGGCGCCACCACGGCAACCGGCTCCGGTAGGAATGGTCGCCGAGCTGACGTACCGATGTCCGCTGCAATGCGCGTACTGTGCGAACCCGGTCGACATGGACCCCTATCGCGACGAACTGGCGACCGCGGACTGGCTCGCCATCCTCGCCGAGGCGCGGCGGCTCGGGGTTCTGCAGGTCCACTTTTCCGGCGGCGAGCCGGCCCTGCGCCGGGACCTGCCGGAACTCGTCGCCGAGGCGCAACGCCTGGGGATGTACACCAATCTGGTGACCAGTGGCATGGGGATGGACGCCGCCCGGGTGGACGTGCTGGCCGCCGCGGGCCTGGACCACGTCCAGCTCTCGGTGCAGGATGCAACGGCCGGTCCGGCTGACGCCATCGCCGGGCGCCCCGCGCATCACCGCAAAGGTGTGGTGGCTGCCGCGGTGGTGGCTGCCGGGCTTCCGTTGACCATCAACGTGGTCCTGCACCGCGGGAACGTGACCCGACTGGTGGAACTCACCGAGCTGGCCGTGCAGTGGCGCGCCGACCGCCTGGAGCTCGCGCACACCCAGTACTACGGTTGGGGGCTGCGCAACCGGGCCGGGCTGATGCCGACACCGGAGCAGATCGCGGTCGCGGAGCGCGACGCCATCACGGCCCACGCACGCTTCGGCTCGCAGATCCAGATGGTGTACATCGCACCTGACCACCACGTGGCGCGCCCGAAGGCGTGCATGGCGGGCTGGGGCAGCCGGCTCTTCGTGGTCACGCCAAACGGCGACGCGCTGCCCTGTCTGGCGGCGGCCCAGATACCCGGCCTCGATCCACCCAACCTGCGCGGGCAGTCGCTCGCCGATGCGTGGCACTCCTCGGCGGCGTTCAACCGCTTCCGCGGGACGGAGTGGATGCAGGAGCCGTGTCGCAGCTGCCCGATGAAGCACGACGATCTGGGTGGTTGCCGGTGTCAGGCGTTCCAGCTCACCGGCGATGCCGCCGCAACCGACCCGGTCTGCGTGCTGTCGCCCCGGCATGACCTGGTCCGGGAGGTGCTCGCCGGTGGCCCACCGGAGCCTCTGCAGCCACGGCGGAATCCGGGCCGCTGACGTGCGGATCCGCGTGCTCGGCACGGCCGCCGGTGGCGGCCTGCCCCAGTGGAACTGCGCCTGCGCCGGCTGCCAGGCCGCGCGGTCGTCGGCCCGCACCCGCAACCAGGACTGCCTGGCCATCAGCGGAGACGCCGTCGCGTGGCACCTGGTCAACGCGTCGCCGGACATTCGCGCCCAGATCCTCGCCACCCCTGAGCTGGCGCCCGGGCCCGGCCGCCGGCAGACACCGTTGCGCGGGGCGCTGCTGACCAGCGCCGAGCTCGACCACACGCTGGGTCTGGCGTCGCTGCGGGAAGCCACCGACTTCACCGTGTACGCCACGGCGCCGGTGCTGCGGGCGCTGCCGGTACGCGGTGTCATCGAGCCCTACGGCGGAGTCCGCTGGAGTCCGCTCGGTGGATCCCCGGCGACGCTCCCGGGCGGGCTGATCGTCGAGGTGGTCCCGCTGGGCGGCAAACGTCCGCGGTATGCGGCCGACGCGCCGGACGCCGCCGACTGGGTGGTGGCGTATCGCTTCACGGACCCGCGTACCTCCGGGGTGCTCGTCTACGCACCATGCCTGGCCGAGTGGACGCCGGCGTTCGCGGCCGCTCTGCGCGGTGCCGACTGCGTTCTCCTCGACGGGTCGTTCTTCACCGACCAGGAGATGACCGA
Organism: Micromonosporaceae bacterium; assembly: GCA_035296325.1. GTDB lineage: Bacteria > Actinomycetota > Actinomycetes > Mycobacteriales > Micromonosporaceae > DATHBD01. Next base: position 113,692 of record DATHBD010000002.1, read on the forward strand.
ACAGACGGGATCGGGCCGTACCTCCCGGCAGATGGGGCACCTGCCGATCCGGGAATCGCTGGCGTACCGGTCGGCGTACCCGGAGACCCGCTGGCTCTACACGCACCTCAACAACACGAACCCGGTGTTGCTGGACGGCTCCCTCCAGCAGCGGGAGGTGACCGCGGCGGGCGCCGAGGTCGCCACCGATGGCCTGCTGCTGACGCTCTGATCTGTATGCACCTCGGGCCGACAACGCACGTCCCCGCCTCCGGCGGACGCAAGGCGACGGGGTGGCGGCTGAAAAGGCCACCACCCCGTCGTCGGGGTACCGCTACTGGCGCGTCACGTGAATGGCCCAGTCCGGCGCGCCGCTGGCGTTGTTGCCGGGCGTGGTCATGGTGATGGCAGCGCCCGAGGCGGCGGTGGTGCTGCCGGACCGGTACGTGCCGTTGCTCGGGTCGAACCACCGCAGCGTGTACGGCCGCCCGGTCGCCGGCATCCGCAGGTTCAGGCTGTGCGCCGTCGGGGTGTAGACGACGGCGAACGACTTGTCGTCGGCCACTGCGGCGATCGCGAAGTCGTTGTATCTCAACCGGCCGTAGCCACCGGTCAGGAAGGTGTGGTTGATGTCTGGCTGCAGACGCGTCCACTGCGTGCGGGTGAGGAACGTCTTCATCCTCGCGGCGTCCTTGCCGCTCTCCCAGTTGACGGCCGTTGCGGGGGTGATGCCGCCGTAGCGGTGTGTCCAGATCGGCTCGGCGCCGTAGGCGTAGCCGCCGATGCCGCCGCTGAACGTCGACCACCACGCCTGGCGACGGAGCATGTGCCGGTTACCCCAGCGGGAGCCGGTCGTGGCGCCGTTGTTCCGGTCGTACCATCCCTCACCGAGCATGATCGGCATGGCTGGCGACTTCACCCAGTCCGCCCAGTTCTTCACGACCGGGTTGCCGCCCGAGCCCTCGGCGCCGGTGAGCGGCGGGGAGTAGTCGTACGTCCAGTTCAGGTTCACCCAGGGGGCGCCGGTGGGGAACGCCACGCGGCTGCTCTCACCGGGCTTGCTGTGGTACGCGATGAGCGGCCTGCGTTTGCCCGCTGCGGCGTAGGCGTCGAGGATGCCCTGGCCCTGCGCGGCGAGTTCGGGGCGCACCGCGCTGGGGGCGGCGTCACCGCCGATGAAGTACGCCACCCGTGTGTTGTTCACGAACCGGCTGGCCAGGGCCCTGGCGTAGGCGCGGTTCTTCGCGTCGCCCTGCCGGTCCAGGTAGGTGTCCATCGTCTTCTTCCAGAACGGGTTGAGAATCACCACCAAACCCTTGCTGGTGACCGCGTTCACCACCCGCTGGACGCGGTCGAAGTAGCTGGCGTTTGGACGGGCCATGTCGCCGCCGGTGAAGATGCTGTTGATGTTCTGCAGCGCCGCGCCGTTCTGTACCTCCGGGAAGACGGCGGTCATCTGGATCGCGGTGAAGCCCTGCGCGCGGCGGGTTGTGGCGTGGTTGTTCACCTCGGCGTCGGAGTACCGGCCGGGCATGAGCCAGGCGGTGTCCGAGAGGAGGAAGATCGGGCTTCCGTCGCTCCACTGCACGTACCGGCCGTTGGCGGACGGCTGTAGTGTGCTCCCCGGCGTCTCAGCCCAGGCTGGAACGACGACCGCGAGGCCGACCGCCACCAGGGCGCCGGCCGTGAGCGCTCCAAGAACTTTCTTCAACGACATACAGAAACTCCTGAGGGCGAGTATGGGCAGCGAACGACACGGGACGCGCGGCCGTGGACGTACGGCCCGCGCGTGCGTCTACGCCAGGCGGATGACCCGGTCGCCCGCACCGGCCATCCATGAGCATCGATATTCTGCCATCAATATTCATCAAATGGGACACCGCGTCAAGGGACTCACCCGGCCGGTGCGTCCAGGTCGGGGCGTCCGGGGTGCCGAACACCCAGCCGGGTTTCCGAGTGCAGAACGTCCTTGCAGGTCAGATGGTGCACGTTCCCGGCGGGCGGCGTTGTACCGGTGTAGTCCTTCGAGTACGTAGGCCAGCGGCGTTCTCCACGGGTCACTGGCCGAGTTGGCTGGCCATCCGGCGGCGCAGTGGTGCCACGGCGTCGATGGTACGCAGCGCCGCGCGGAACGCCGTCCTGCCCAGGCGGTTGCTCGATCCCGCTTGGCGGGCGTTGCGCAGCGACTGTCGCACCGCGGCGAAGCCGTAGCGGAGCATCTGACGTTCGTAGTCGTGCAGCGCTGGCAGCATCGCGGTCGTGCCGGATTGGACCTCGGTGAGCTTGCCGCAAAGCAGGGCGGCGTCACGCAGGGCCGTGTTGGCTCCTATCCCCGCCATCGGGGTCATGTTGTGGATCGCGTCGCCCAGCAGGGTGACTCGTCCGGTCTCCCATGCCGTGACGGGCGCCGCGCTGCGTACGCGGATGGCGTTGACGGTCTGCGGGTCGGAGTCGGCGATCACGTCGCGCAGCTCAGGCGCCCATCCGTCGGTGCGGTCCAGCACCAGGCGCTGCAGGTGCGTTCCGGAAAGGGACTCGACGCCCTGCGCGGGGAACTCGGCCGCCGCATCGGTGTATCCCCAGAGGAGGTAGGCGCTGGTGTTGTCGAACAGGAACTGTTCCGGCGGAGCGATCACCTGCGGGCCCGGGTGCCACACCGCGGTGAAGAACGAGCCTCGGCGCTTCGGGACGACGACGTTGACATCGTGGGTCAGCGCCCGGGGCAGGGTGGTGTCGGCGAGGCGCAGCTTGCCGGCGACCGCCACAACGCCGACGTCCACGCGCCGCGCGTGCGGGAGCAGCTGGTGGCGTACCCGGGAGTTCGCGCCGTCGGCCCCGATGAGCACATCGGCGACGGCCGAGTCGCCGTTGGCGAAGTGAGCGGTCACCCGCCCGTCGGTCGTCGTCTCGTAGTGCGTGAACTCATGGTCCAGCCGTACGGCGTCATCCACGCCGGACAACAGCACCTCACGCAGGGTTATCCGGCTGACGCCGTAGTGCCTGCTCTCCGGGCCGCCGGCCGGCGCGATCTCGGCGGCAGTGAAGCGGAGTAGATCGTCGAGCTGCTCGGTGGTGAACCCGAAGCCGCCGTCGTCCACCGAGACCGTGTCGAGGAAAGCCTGCCAGGTGGCGCGCGGAAGGCACGCGTGCAGTGCCCGGCTGCCGTGGGGGTTGATATGGATGCGGTAGCCCTGCAGCCAGTCGGTGCGCGTCTTGGCGCGTTCGTGGACGGTGACCGAAATGCCAGCGCGGCGCAGGCCCTGAGCCAGGCACAGGCCGCCGATTCCAGCACCGATGATCATGACGTTGAGTGTGGCTATGGCATCAGTTTCATTCGGACGCATGACAGTGTCAAGCGAATGATTGATTGAGATAGTCGACCAGGCAACTGTGTTATGGTGATCTTCATGGCCAAGACGCGCCGCTCGCCAAGTGCTGAGCAGCGCAAACGCGACCCCGAGCGCACCCGCGAACGCATCCTCGACGCCGCGTTCATCGAATTCAGCGAGCACGGCTTCGCCGGCGCCCGGACCAGTGCGATTGCCGCCCGGGCCGGGGTCAACCAGCAGCTGATCTCGTACTACTTCGACGGCAAGGAGGGCCTCTACCGGGCACTTCACCGCAAATGGCAGACCGGCAACGGGGCCGCCCGGCCGGACTTGCCGCTGGCCGAAGTCGTCTGCGGCTTCCTCGCCGCAGGTGACACGCAGCGGTCGTGGGCGCGGCTGCTCGCCTGGGAGGGCCTCGAGTCACCCACCGATCCGGACATCGACCGGGAAACGGACGCCTACTTCGCCGCCATCGTCGACGACATGCGGCGCCGGCAGCTGGCCGGTGAACTCGCCACCGATCTCGACCCGGCACACGTGCAGGTCCTGCTCTTCGCCGCGACGCTGGTCCCGTCGGTGCTGCCCCAGGTGGTCCGCCGAATGACCGGCATGGCCGCCGACTCACCTGAGTTCCTCGATGCCTACGCCGAGCAGCTACGCCACATCATCGCCCGCCTCGCCAAACCGCTCTGATGTCACGTGCCGGCCGGGTAGAGCTTGAGACGTTCGCCCACCACAACGATGGCTGTACCGGCGGGCGCGTCGACGGAGCCGTCGTCCACCTCGATCTGCACAAGCCCTTCGGCGATTCTAACCGTCAGAATCTCCCGCTGCTGCAACTCGACGGTTCCGCGAAGCAACGGGCCTTCTCGGAGCGTCGTCCGACCGCCGCCGATTGAGATCGTGTCGGGCCATCCGGAGGTGTTGCGTCAACGCGCATGCAACGTTGGGCAATCTACGGTTATGCGGGAGATCGCCTCCCCGCCGTACAGGGCTTGCGCGCTGTCCGCGACGGCGGTCCTGGAGCAATGAACAAGTAGCCGACGTCAGTGCACCCGGTCATGCTGTGACCGCTGCACCGCCCGTCGGTTCAAAGTGGGTGTGGATTCTGCCTGCGAGAAAGGTGTACCGGCCCTGCGCCTCTATCACCCGGACAAGGCTGTACGCCGCTGCGTGGGTGGCGGACCAGGTGGTCCTGGTAGTCACCCACGGGGAGATACAGACCGCCTGTGCGCCCGGCTCCAGCCGAGATGCTCCGCAGTCGGTCAAGCCGTACTGCGGAAAGGAGATGAGCGCCCGCAACTCCATCAGCGTGATGGACTCGTCCGCGCCGTTGATGACGGTCGACTGGCTTCGACGCTGGTCGCCCTCTGCCTCGATGCAGGTTACGACCAGGATGGTGGGAGTCTCCGCTCGCAGCGGCTGCTGCGCGCATTGCACGGTGCTGGCGCGGGCTGGGTCAGCGACGCCGAAGGTCGCTGCGCCGACCGCCGCGGACGCGAGGATCAGGATCTTGGCGATGGTGCGCATGTGGTACCTCCGGGAGCTCAGGTAGCTGTTCACTGGCGATGCAGGTGGCGTTGCGGTTCGCCATCGCCGCGCGGCAGTCGCGTCGCTGACCATGGCGGGAGGATTCCGCGCGTGGGGGGACCAGTCAGCCGGTAGCGCCGCACGTTGCGACGGTGCGCGGATCGACCCCTGCCGGCCTGGAGTCGGTCAGCGTGGCCGGATCCCGGACGATCCACACACGGTGCGGCCGGGGACTCTCCATTGGCGTATGTGCATGCCGGGACTGTAGGAAGCGTGCCGATGGTGGTCAACGCCCGGCCGGGCAGCCATGCGGGCAGGCCAGGGTCGGTGGTGTCCAGACCACACACTCGTCCACAAGGGATACGAAAAAGCTCTGACCTGGCGTGACGCGCCAGGTCAGAGCCTTGATCACAAGTGCGCCGCCAGGGACTCGAACCCCGAACCCGCGGATTAAGAGTCCGCTGCTCTGCCAGTTGAGCTAGCGGCGCCCACCTGGAACGCCGTGAACCATAGCATGACCGGCGTACCGTCTCCCAACGGCATTCCGCCCTCCGGAGCCCGGTGGTGGGCAGGTGGTGCCCACCCACCACCGTCGCGGTGCTAGAGGTCTTCGATGCTGGTCGGGCGCTTGCTCAGCGCATCGCGGAGCCGGTCGACGAGGCCCGCGCCCGGGCCCATCAACTTGTTCAGCGGCGGCCGGTCCGGCGCCGACGGGTGCGGTCGGGTGGGCGCGAACTTCTTGATCGCCTCCACCTTCTTGCCCAGCGCCTGGAGCTCCTCGGTGGAGCAGGCCTGCCGCAGGCGCGGGAAGAGGTCGGTCTCCTCGTCCTGCACGTGGTGCCGGATGGTCGTGATGAGGTGTGTGAGCTTCGCGTCGAACTGTGGGTCCTCCACCGCGAGGCCCTCGAGGTCCTTCATCGTCTGCTCGGCGTCGGCGTGCTCGGCGATCTCATGCTCGGCCAACTCGTCTCCGTCCGGCAGCGCCTTGCGCGCGGCCGGGTAGACGTAGGTCTCTTCGGCGACCGCGTGGCGGATGAGCTCCGCGATCACGACGTCGGTGACCCTGCGGCGCTCCTCCCCGTCGACCAGACCACTCTCCAACTCGATGAAAAGCTCCTCGACCTCCCGGTGATCGGTCACCAGGATGTCGATGACGTCCTGTTCCTTCGGTGGTGATGTCACGAAGCCTCCAAGTGTGCGAACCGGTCAAAAGTGCGGCTACCCGCCGTGGCCACCCACAAACCCCGCCGGTCTCCGAGGGCGGGACGAGACAGCGGTGGCTACTCTGTGCGGAGATTCGCCCCCGGAGAGAGGACACGACGTGGAGATATTGGCTCGCTGGTCACGGCGGTTTGCGGTGGTGACCACAATGCTGGTGGCGACGGTACTGATGCCGGCCATGGCCTGGGCCAGCACCAGCCCCACGGCGCTGGCCGTCGGCGAGGTCCTTGCCGCACGGCGCCGCTCCCGGAGCGGTTTCAGTGTCTTCGGCCTGTTCGGGGGCCTGTGCTGCCTCGTCGTGGTCGGCGGGATCGTGCTCGGTGTCCTGCTGGTGGCGCGCCGGAAGCGCGGCAGGGGGCCGCAGTAGTTCCGGGTCAGGGGAGGGCCAGTGAGGCGCCGTGCAGTGTGGCGTACCAAGGGCTCTCGGTGAAGGCCGGGCCCGTCTCCTCGCCGATGTAGACGTCGACGCTGCGGGTGCCGCCGAGGCCGGGGGTGAACTCGTCGGTGATGGTCCAGCGTGACGTGCGGAGCCTGTCGCACACGTGTGCTGCCACTGGGCTGCCGTCTTCGTCGCGACCGCAGGTGGCGATCGTGAATCGGGTGTCCGGCCGGATGACGTCGGTGTCGGCCGCGGCTGACTCGAACGGGCGCAGTGCGCTGCCACGGCTGTCGCGGGGCGCCTCGTCGATCCAGTAGCCGACGTCGAACGACCAGTTGAGGTACCGGCCGGCGGCGGTCCGGCCGGTACCCTCGTCCCGCACCGCGCGGACGAAACTGTCCGGGAAGGCGCCGAGGTCGGCGCGTCCGTTGGCGCAGTCCAGCTCGGCACAGCCGGTCACCCGGGTGGTGCTCCCGCTGTGGAATCGCTCGACCGCGGTGTAGTACACCGTCACGGTCCAGCCGAGGGAGGGTCGCGGCCGATGCGGGGACGCCAGGGCATCGCTGCCGGGCGGATCCGGCACGGAGTCGGGTGGGACGACTGGCGCCGGAGGTTGTCCGGACGGGGCGGCGGTGGCCGGTGCCGTCGCCGTGTCGGGGCGGGCCTGGTTACAGCCCGCGCCGATCACCTGCGCGGCGGCGAGCAGGGTTGCGACGCTCAGGGCGCGCGCAACGCGAGGTGGGGGCACAGGCTCATTGTCGGTGGCTCAGCGGTGCACCGGGTGCAGGATCACGTCGGAGAACCCGCCGTCGGAGACCACCGCGGTGGCGAACGTGCCGACCGGCTGCCGGCGTCGATCGGTGGGGGAGCCGGGGTTGACCAGTCGTATGCCCCCCGGCGTCGTGCTGTCCCAGGGAATGTGGCTGTGCCCGAAGACCAGGACATCAAGATCCGGGTACTGCAGGTCGCACCGTCGCTCGCGGCCCGCCGCCGAGCCGGTCTCGTGCACGACGCCGAGGCGTACCCCGGCCAGCTCCGCCACGGCGACCAGCGGCAGCCGGGCCCGCAGCGCCGGACCGTCGTTGTTGCCGTACACGCCGATCAGTCGAGCCGCCCGCGCCTGCACCGCGTCGAGTAGCGCCACGTCAACCCAGTCGCCGGCGTGCACCACGACATCGGCCGCCTCGATCGCCGCCCACAGCGCGGGTGGCAGATCACGTGCCCGCTTGGGTACGTGCGTGTCGGAGAGCAGGACCAGTCGCACGCGGACCGTCAGGCTTTGACCGAGCCGGAACGGTTGGTGACAGTGTCCACCAGACGCTGGGCCACCGCCGAGAGTGGCTGCCGCAGCGTGGTGGCCGCCTGCCGGAGGACCTGCAGCGCATCCTCCGCGGAGCAGGACCGCTGCGCCATGACGATGCCGATCGCTCGGTTGATCGTCTCGCCGTCGGCGAGCGCGGCGGTCAGCTCGTCGTTGAGTGACGCCTGCCGGGTGCGGTCGAGCACCGCCGCGACAAGCAGCCCGGCGTGTTCGGCGACGAGCATCGCCACGAGTTGGACATCCGGGGTCAGCACGTTGGGCGTGCCGACGTAGAGGTTGAGCGAGCCGATCACCTGGTCGTCGATGTCGACCGGGACCGCCAGCACTCCGTGCACGCCGTGCGAGCGCGCTGCCTCGAACCACTCCGGCCACCGGTCGTCGACCGAAATGTCCTGGCAGAGCACCATCTCCCGGGTTCGGATGGCGGTCATGCACGGCCCGTCGGAGCTGGCGTACTGGATCTTGTCAAGCTCGTCGGGGAAGCCGTCCGAGGCAGCGGCGGTACGGGCGCCACCGGCACGGATCATCATCACGCCACACCACGCCGGGCCCTCGATCAGGTCGACCGTGCTGTTGGCGACCCGGATCAACGCCTCGTCCAGGTCGTCGCTGGCTATGAGCTGTGCCGTGAGCTGTCGCAGCAGCGCGACGATCTCGACGACGTGCAGCCGCTCCGGATCCATTCGCACCTCCTCCTACGGGCCAGGAGGTTTAGTACCCCGAATCGGGCCGAGATCACCTGTCGCAGAGGAGTATGCCCATGTTGTCAACGAACCGGCGCGGCCCCCCTGGCTCGAGTCAGGATGTCCGTCACGTCATCGTCACCCAATGGGGTGAAGTCGCGGTACCACAAACCGAGCGCGTGGAACTCCCGTGGACTGCGAACGTGCACGACGGCGTCGGCGTCGGCGCACAGGCAGTCGGCAGACTCTGCAGCGCAGACGGGTGCCGCGAAGACGAGGTGGGCCGGCTCCGCCTTGCGCAGCGCACGTACCGCCGCGCGAGCCACCACGCTGGGGGTGAGCCCGTCGTCGACCACCACGACGGTACGTCCGGCGATGGCGGGCGCGGTCCGCCCGCCGCGGTAGCGGTCCTGCCGGGTCTGCAACTGGGCCCGGGCCCGCTGCACGGCCGGGCCCACATCGCCCAGGGAGAGACCGGCGCTTGCCAACGCATCATGATCGAATACCGGTGGACCATCTTCCGCGATGGCGCCGATGCCGAAGTCGGGCTGCCACGGCAGACCGATGCGGCAGGCGATGAGCAGGTCGAAGTCCGCGCGCAACGCCGAGGCAACCTCGACGGCGACCGGAACGCCGCCGCGTGGCAGTGCCAGGACAAGGGCGGGTGCCTGCTCCCCGGCGAGGACGCTGGTGAGGTGCTGCATCACCTCGGCGCCGAGCTCACGACCGGCGGTGGCCCGGTCGGCGAAGCGCTCGTTGTCAGGCGGCCACATGGCAGCGCGCCTTCGGCTGGGCGGTCGGCACTGCTGCCGCCGCTGTGTCTGTGCTGTCCGCGCTGTGCGTTGGGCGCATGGGAACGGACACCCCCTCTCGACTCAGCCGCGTGACGCCGTAGCCGTACGGCAGTCGCGGGCGTGGAAACCACGCCGCCAGGCCTGGCGTCAGAGTACGCCGGTAACGGTCTGTAGACATCGGCTTCGCGCTCAGTTCGCACTATCCGAGGTCCTCGGCCGGGTGATTCGGTGCCAGGTGTGGAGCATTGAGCGGTTGGGAACCCTTCGAGTGTGCTGCAAAAGATCCTGTCCGTGGGCGCGGTGCCGGCCGTCCTCGCCGGGCACCGGTCGGCCGGCCGGCGGATCGTGTTCACCAACGGCTGTTTCGACGTGCTGCACCGGGGTCACGTGGAGTACCTGGCCGCCGCCAGGGAACTCGGCGACGTGCTGATCGTCGGGCTGAACTCCGACGCGTCGGTACGTCGGCTCAAGGGACCACCCCGCCCGGTCAACCCGGCCGAGGACCGGGCCATCGTGCTCGCCGCCCTGGCCAGCGTCGACCACGTCGTCGAGTTCGGCGATGACACGCCGGCACGGCTGATCGAGTCGGTCCGCCCGGATGTGTACGTCAAGGGCGGCGACTACCGCCTCGAGACGCTGCCGGAAGCTGCCCAGATCGCTCGGCTGGGCGGCCGGGTGGCACTGCTCGACTTCCTGCCCGGTCGGTCGACGACCGCGCTGGTCGATCGCATCCGGCGAGCTTCCGCCGCGCCGGGTGGGTAGATCCAGTCGCGGAGGCTGTCCAGCCCGGGATCGCTCATGATTGGGGCGTGGCCGAATCCGTACCGCTGCTCGCGATCTTCGATATTGACGGGGTCGTCGCCGATGTCCGGCACCGGCTACCGCACCTGGCGCGGCAGCCGAAGAACTGGGCCGGGTTCTTCGCGGCGGCCCACCGCGACCCACCGCTCGCCGAGGGCGTCGCGCTGGCGCGGGAGTACGGCGCGACGCATCACCTCGTCTGGCTCACCGGGCGCCCGGAGCGCCTGCGGGGGGTCACCGTGGCCTGGCTGGCGGCGCTGGACCTGCCGCACGAGTGGCTGCTGATGCGCCCGGCGAACGACCGGAGCGCGGCGCGCCTTTTCAAGGAGCGCCAGATCGCCTACCTCGGTCGGGAGGCCCGCGTCGACATCGTGGTCGACGACGACCCGGATGTGGTGGCGCGACTGCGTGGGGCGGGCTGGCCGGTCCGGCATGCCGACTGGGTGCCGTACCGGGAACCGCTCCGGCGGGCGCAGGAGCGGGACGGTCGTACCTGACCACCGTCCGTAGCCGACGGTAGCGCCGCGGTGCCCAGTGGTAGCGACCGATGCCGGTGAGTCACGGGATGGGTCGGGCCGGTCCGTGTCGCGTCGCCTGGTAGGGCTGACTCTGCGTGCATTGGCGTTCCGCCCGCGGACTCTTCAGCCGATGACTTGAGTGCGGCATGGTTGCAGACTGGGTGCATGTACAGCCTGGTCAGTGCCCCGGTCCTTGGATACGATCTCGCTCGCCTGCAGGGTGGGTCGGCAGTTGCCGGCATCCTGCTCCGAGCGATGACCCTCACGCCGAGTGAGCTTACCGCCGTTGCGGCCGGTCCCGTCGATGACGACGAGCGGGCCGAGCTGTGGTCGGACGTGGAGGTCGCCGCACAGCGGCGTCGCGAGCTGCGCGAGCAGTCCGCGGCAGCCGAGCTCGCCCTCGGCGCGGATCCCGGCGGCGAGCCCAGCCTCGAGTTGGCCGGCGCGTTGACGGTCATGGAGCGCACCCCGTTGGGCACCGTCGACGGGCTGCTGCACTGCGTGCGCCACGACGTGCTGGACTGGACCTGGCGTGCCGGGCTACCCCGCCAGCGGCACCGCACCGGCGGCTCGGCAGAGCCGGCCCGCACCGAGCAGAGCATGCCGGCCGGGCGGGCCACCGCCGTGCTGTGCGACGCGCTGGCCGCCGCGTACCTCGTCGACCTCCTGCCGCAGTCCTCCTCCCGGCGCCTGGCTGCGGCCTGGGCCGGCGTGGAGTCCACGCTGCCGGTGCAGCCCGCGGATCTGGGGCCACAGCAGGACGTCATCAAGCGCGTGCTGGGACGCGTCGCAGGGCTGCCCGCAGCGGATCTCACCGGGCTGGTCCGAGCCTCCGACAACACCCGCGCCGCGCTGACGGACTGGGCGCCGGCCGTGCATGCGGCCTCGTGGGCGGTCTTCCTGTCCGGGCGCACCCGCGCCGCCGCCGCTGCTCAGATGTTGCTCGTGGCAGCCGTGGACCATGCCGGAATCACGGTCGCCGACCGGGCCGGCGGCGTCTGGAACCTGCTCAGCGGCGCCGTGCAGGCACTTGTGGTCCGCGATCTGCTCGACACGCACACGTACCACCGGCTGCTCGACCCGTTCCTGGCCGGGCTCGGGCCGATCCCGCGGCGCTGACCGCGGCGGGCGTACGGCTGCACGGATCTTGTTGAACCATCAGCGAGGGGGTGCCGGGATGCTGGCGTTGGTCATTGACGAATCGTCCCTGATGCGGATGATCCTGAAGCGCACGGTGACGCCACTGGGATTCGACGTCATCGAGGTGCGCGGCGCGGCCGAGGCGGTGGAGCTGCTCGCGCGCCTGCAACGCGCCCCCGATCTTGCACTGGTCGCCTGGAACAGTCCCCAGATGGACGTCGCGGAATTCATCGAGACCGTCCGGGCTGACCCCAAGCTGGCCTTCATGACGCTGGTGATGGTGACCAGCGAGAGCGATCAGCGGCAGGCGCTGCACGCCCTTGCCGGTGCCGCACACGGGCATGTCATCAGATCGTTCACCGCCAATGCGAGGGACGAGAACCTGGTCCTTCTCGGGTTGGTGCCGACCGTCACCTGGCCGGTGCGGCTCGCGGTTTGAGCCGATCGCGCCGGCCATCGCGGGGTGCGGAATACTCGGCCCGTGACGACGCATCCGCATCCGGTCGTCGTGGCGGTCAGCCGCGACGGGGAGCACCGCTTCAGCAAGCAGGTGGTCCACGAAATCCAGTTGCTGGCCGGGCTGGGCGTCGAGGGTGACGCCCATGCCGGCGTCACCGTGCAGCACCGGTCGCGGGTCGCCGCCGACCCCTCCCAACCCAATCTCCGCCAGGTCCACCTGATCCACACGGAGCTTCACGCCGAGCTGCGCGAGCAGGGTTTCGCTGTGGCGCCGGGTGAACTCGGCGAAAACGTCACGACCGCGGGCATCGACCTGCTGGGTCTGCCGCGCGGGGCGGTGCTGCGGGTCGGGTCACAGGCGGTCCTGGAGGTCACCGGGCTGCGCAACCCCTGCAATCAGATCAACGGCTTCCAGCCCGGCCTGCTCAAGTCGGTCCTGGTCGCCGACGACGCCGGGCGGGTCATCCGCAAGGCCGGAATCATGGCTGTCGTCCGTCGCGGTGGGCCGATCCGGCCAGGCGATGCCATTACGGTTGAGCGGCCCGAAGGTCCGCACCAGCCGCTCGACCGCGTGTGACCTCGTCCGCGTCATTACCCGGCGTCGTTCGTGGATCAGCCGACCCGGGTGGCGGTGGAGCGGACCGGCAGGCCCGACTGGTCGGTCACATCAAGGCGGCTACGTAGGTCACCCTGCGCCGCGATCTGGGCGTAGTACGCCTCGCGGCGACGGGCCACGCACCCCTCCTGGCGGTCGCCGGGCTCGAGCATCGCGGGATCGAGGTTGGCGTTGAGGCCATCCCTGAGCAGGATCAACGCTTCGGCGCGCAGCTGGGATATCCGCGACTCGCTCACGCCGAGCTGGTCGGCGATGTCCTGCATCGCGCGCTCGTCGAAGAAGTACGCCTCGACGACCAGGCGCAGCCGCTCCGGTAGCGACCTGACGGCGTGGTGCAGGTAGCCGATGCGCTCGCGGTGCAGCAGCAGGTCCTCAGGGCCGGCGGCGCGTTCGGGCACCAGGTCCTCGGCTGAGCCCGCGGTGAAGCCCTGGAGGCTGAGGACCACCGCGCGCTGCACATCTTCGTTCACCGACTGGATCTGCTGGACGGCGCAGCCGAGCGACTCGGCCAGCTCACCCTGCGTCGGGGTGCGGCCCAGGGTGCCGGTCAGTGCCTGCGCGGCATTGTCGATCTTGCGCGCCTGGCTGCGCACAGAGCGGCTGGCCCAGTCCAGACCGCGCAACTCGTCGAGGAGCGCGCCCCGGATGCGGCTGCTGGCGAAGCCGCCGAACGGCGTACCGCGGTCCGGGTCGAAGCCCTTGGCCGCGCCAGCGAGGGCCGCCATCCCTGCGGAGATGAGATCCTCCCGGCTGACGTGGGCCGGTAGCCGGCTGAGCATCTCCCGGACCAGATGCCCGACCAGGGGCAGGTGGGCACGGACCAGCTCGTCGATCATGCGAGCGTCCAGCCGGCCCGCAGGAGCGGTCGGTGCGGCCGCGGACGGGGCGAGGGTGCTGGAGGTGATCGTCAAGGCGAACCTCTTCTTGGGCGAATGGTCGTGCCGATTCGGCCTGGCAAGAAGAAGCGTCGTTGACGTTGAGTACATGGTCGGTGCTGCAAAGTTGCGGGTCGGTTGTCCTCAGACCCCAGCGCCGGATGCCGACTGGGGCTGTACCGACCGGCGAACCACACGGCATGCCGGTCCGGGAGAAGGGCACGATATGAGCCTCGCGGATCTGTCCAGCATCCTGTGGCGTGAGCGGGAACTGCTCGAACTGCTCCTGTTCAAGTTGGAGGAGGAGCAATTGATCCTCGCTACCTCGCGCCCTCGCTGGCTGGCGCACGCCACTCGCGAAGTCGAGGTGGTGCTGGACCAGATCCGGCGCACCGAGGTGCTGCGGGCAACCGAGGTGCAGGGCGTCGGCGATGAGTTGGGCTGCGGTGACAACCCGAGCCTCACCGAGCTGGCCGAGCGCTCCCCGGAGCCGTGGAGCGATCTGCTCCGCGAGCACCGCAGAACGTTCGTGCGGCTCACGACCGAGGTCGCCGAGCTGGCGGAGGCCAACCAGGGCCTGTTGACCAGCGGCCAGCGCGCGGTGCGCGATGCCATGCTGGTGCTCACCGAGAACGTGGAGTCCTATGACCGACGCGGCGAGACCGTGGCCACCGGCCCGCTTCCCCGACTGCTTGATGCGGCGATGTAATGGGGGGCGCGATCGGTGAGGTGGCGCCCCAGAAGCATCAGCACGACGCCGATGACCGCTCGGGCTGGCTCGAGCTGGCCAGCACCGCGCTGACCGGCGTCCTGGTCCATACCGGCCGGGCTCGGGACCTTGCGCTGCAGGGAATCTCGTCCGGCCGGTCCGGGTCGGGGGAGGACCGGGCCGCGCTCGCCGCCGAGGTGGACGCCATCCGGCTGACCACCATCGGGTTGACGACCACCACCTTCCAGGGCCGGCCGTTGTTCGCCGGTGCGCCCCTCGGCGCTGAGGTGTTCGGCACCGACGACACACACCTCTTCGCGGTGCTGGCCGATATCGCTGCGGCCCTGCGGCACGACCCATCCGCTCTGCCCGAATCACTGACCCGCCTGGACGCGGTCGTCAGGGCGCTGCAGGCGGCGGCGCGCGCGGTCCGCCCCCGCACCGACCGGCCGAGGAGCATCATCGATCTGCAGCTTGAGCAGGCGTCGTATCAGGTCGCGCTCGCGTCGGCGGCCAAGGTGATTCAGCCGTCGCTGACGGACTTCCTTCGATGACGTCGGGTGTGGTGGACCCCTCGTCGCGCGGGGCGGTGCAGCTCATCCTGAGCGGAAGTGGCTTGCCGATCCGGGCGCCCCTCGGGCTGCCTCAAATGGGGTAGTCTTCGCGTATCGCCCAACCGAGGGAGCGGCTCGTGCTCGTCCTTACCCGACGGCCCGGTGAGAGTGTGATGGTCAACGACGACGTCGTCGTCACCGTGCTCGACGTACGTGGCGATGTGGTGCGGCTGGGCATCAAGGCACCTCGCAGCATTCAGGTGCACCGCGAAGAGGTCTACCGGGAGCTGCAGCGGGTCAACCGGGAAGCGGCCGCCCCGAGCGACCATGCCGTGCAGGCGCTGAGTCGGACGCTGCGCCCGGCCCCCGGTGGCGCGCCGGAGTGATCGTCGGCGCGCCACCGGGCCGTGCGGCCTACCGGACGTCGTACTGGTAGAGGTTGTAGCTCTGCATGACGCGCTGCACATTCGCGGTGTAGGTGGGGCTGGTGGCGTACCCGGCCTTGTGCACCTCGGCGAGGAA
Organism: Micromonosporaceae bacterium; assembly: GCA_035296325.1. Classification (GTDB taxonomy): domain Bacteria; phylum Actinomycetota; class Actinomycetes; order Mycobacteriales; family Micromonosporaceae; genus DATHBD01. The sequence continues at coordinate 129,122 of DATHBD010000002.1, forward strand.
CTGGTTCGGATTGCGGGTGTGCGCGAACGCGGGCCGGTACCGGGGCGCGGTGCCGAGCAGCCGGCCGTGGTCCCGGAACGAGGCCCCGACTGAGGCGTACGTACGGAAGGAAGCCTCGGTCGGCGAGCACACCCCGGCGGCGTCGCACTCGTGCGTCCGGTACACGTGGCAGCCGTTGGCGAACGGGCCCTGGCCGAAGCACTTCATGCCGAAGTAGTTGTTGTGCCTGGCCGCCAGGCCACTGCGGCCCCACCCCGACTCCAGGATCGCCTGGGCGATCGTGACCGAGGCGGGCACCTTCCACTCACGCTGACTGCGCCGCGCCGGCGCCACGGACGAGCGGATGAATTGGGCCCGGCTCGCGGCGCTGATCGGGCCGGTGGCCGGCGGCGGTGCCGGTGCCGCCGCGGGCGGTGATCCGGCGCACGCGTCGATCCGCCCCGCCACCACATAGGCGTGCGAGATGTAGCTGCCGCTGGTCAGTCGGTTCCACTGGGTGGTGCCGCGCACCGCGCCCCGCACGTACTGGCCGGTTACCGAGCAGGCGATCTGCACCCGGTCACCGTTGCGCAGCTTGGCGACGACGCCGCTGGTGCTGGACGGCCCGGTGCGTACGTGAAGTGATCCGCTGACCTGGATGGTCGCCGGTGCGACGGCAGCGTGGGCGGTCCCGCTCATGCCGGCGAGCGCGGCGCCGGTGGTGCCGAGGGCGAGCAACGGGCTGACGACCAGGTGTCGGGTGAAACCGAGCATTGCCTTGCCTCCCAGAGATTGTGCGTGGTGTGGGACGGGCGTCGAATTCGGACAGACGGAACAGGACGGGCGCACTCCCGGCACGGTCTGCCGGTGATCACAGGGGGAATGGACAAGGGCTAGCCGGTGCTGTGCTTCCGGGTGCCGTAGCGCTGCTGCAGGAGGCGGTAGTCGCCGAGGCCCAGACCGCGGTATGCCGTCGAGCACTCGGGCAGGCCGTCGCTCATCGTGAGGTGGCCGTGCTCGGCGTACGCGACGTGGCCCAGGCCGTACACGTGGCCGAATTCGTGGGTCAGGGTGCTTTCCAGGTCCCACCGGGCGGTGCACCCGGCGGACGCGGTGAGGAAGAATGCGCCGTCGCTGGCGTCGACCAGGATGTCGGCTTCCACACTGCGCCCGTCGCGCTTGTCCGGCAGCCACCAGACACAGGTGACCGCGAGGGTGCCGGCGGGCAGGGCGCCGAAGGACACCACGCTGCTTCCGTCGCGCTGCCCGCAACGACCGTCACCGGTGACGCCGGCCACCCGGTCGGTGGCGCCGTGGAATCGCTGCTGGACGGCGAGCGTCTCGGCCAGGCCGCAGTCATTGCGGCCGGCGGCGACGGTCACCGCGCCGCTGCGGACCGCGTCCGTGACGGCGGACGGCGTGCCGAGGTAGGCCGGAATGGTGGCCTTGTTGATGCGCCAGTGGACCGGCTTGTGCCACCGCATGCCGAGCCAACTGCCGGCGTCATCGCCGCACCGGGCAGTCAGTGCCTCTGCCCGCGTACCGGGCCCGGTGACCGGCCGCGGTACGACCGGGTTCCAGGTCCCCTCCGGTCCGAAGGCTGGTGCGTAGGCGCCGTTCAGGTGGAGCGCCGTGCCCCGCGGCACGTTCGGGGCGGGGGAGAGGGAAAGCACCCAGGCAGCGAGCGTGGCACCCAACGCGAGCACGGTGACGCGTCGGCGGTACACCCGATATGAGGCTTTTTCCACACCACCGATTCTCCGTGCCGGGCGCATCGAGCGGGTGAAAACGGCTCAAATGCGGGCTGACCTCGTATTGCTCCTGGTGTCCCACCGGTCCTCGGCGTCAGTTGCCGCGGCCCTTGTTGTAGTGGTCCGTGATCGTGGCGAGGGGCAGAACGGTGCTGTAGATGGCGACCTCGTCGATGGTGCCGTTGAAGAACTGCGAGGTGCCGGCCCTGCTTCCGATGTACATCTTCTGG
>DATHBD010000003.1:0-50722 GCA_035296325.1 Micromonosporaceae bacterium
CACCGCCCCAATCTCCTCCGCCCTCGCAGTGACCGGCCAAGCCATCTGGACCGTCGCCACCGCCGGCTTCGCCCTACTCCTCCTCGGAGCCCTCCTCCTCCTGATCAGTCGACGACGCCCCCACGCCACCAACTGACCAGGAACCCAACGAACCGGGGTCGACCGCACACGCGGCCGACCCCGGTTCGCTGTCGTCACGACCTCCGCACCGGTACTCGGGTCACGCGCACTGGGGCCCATGGATGCGGATGGGCCCTCTTGCGTCCGTGAGGCCGGTGGCCGGGCGGAGTTCCGCCGCTCCCCCGAGCGTTTGTGGGGGGTTTTCGGGGGGTGATTCACAATCGCATAGACAAACGTTAAGGCCCTGACCGACGTACCTGCCGGTCAGGGCCTTACACATGTGGAGCTGAGGGGATTCGAACCCCTGACCCCCTCGATGCGAACGAGGTGCGCTACCGGGCTGCGCCACAGCCCCCCGGTTTACCCGCCACGAACTGCACGGCGGGCCGGCGACAAGGGTAACAGGTGCCCGATTCGCGCCGCTAACCCGCACCGTGCGAGTCGGCCCTACTCGCCGACCGCGCGCCAGGCGTACGGCCGGCCGCGCAGGGCGGCGATCCGAGCCGCGTCGCGACGGGCCTGGTCACGCTCGGCCAACTGGGCCAGCACGGCCTCCCGGCGGGCGGCCGCGCGGCGGGCCTGCTCCCGGCGTACGGCCGCTTGGCGGGCGGCGACCCAGGCGGCGTAACGGGCATCCTCGCGCCGGCGTCGCGCGTCGGCGAGCGCGCGGTTGCGCAGGTGGACCAGGTAGGTGACGAGCAGCGTGCCGGTGACCGCCGTTCCGATCCAGAATCCCGGCTCGACGAACACCGCACCGACGAGCTCGACGACGTTGAGCAGCACCAGGGCGAGCAGCACCCGGCGGCGACGGTACACCGCGCGGGAGGCCCGCTCGTGCCGGCGGCGGGCCGCCAGGCGGCGTGCGTCCGGCGGTGCCGATCCGGGACCGGCCGGCGGAGCGGACCCGCTGCCAGCCGGCGCACCGTATGACGAGGCAGCGCCGGGCGAGAGCGACGCGCCGCCCGGCGAGGCGGCAACGGCGGGCGAGGCAACGCCCGGCGAGGGCGCAGCGCCCGGCGGGGCAGCAGTCATCGCAGCGCCCGCGGGCACCTCAGCCGACGCCGCGAAGCCGAGGGGCGACCGCGAGCCGGGGGCAGCACGGGGTAGGAGCCAGCCGGGCGGATTCACCGGTCGCGCGCCCGGAACGGTACGGCGGCGACGGTGGCGCTGTGCACCGGCGCGGGTGAGTACCCGCGCTGTCGACAACGCCCGCTCGGCCACCAGACGCTCCGTTGCGTCGTACCGGCGAACGAGCGCAGGCGCGAACGCGAGGAGGCCAGCGGTGACGAGTACGGCGAGGAGCACCGACGTCGGCACCCTCACCCCTCCCGTGTCTTGGTCCACCCGCCCCCACCAGCGGACGGACTTTCAGCCCGATGAGTTACAGCAAGGTAACTCTGCTTCCGAGGTTACGGTCCGCGCGTCTGAATTCCTGGCACGCCACGCGCGGAATCCTGACTGCCGAGGGACCGGGCGGTGCCCGATCAGGCAGCGGCGCGGGTGCGGTGCCACCGCGCGACCAGGCCACCGTCGCCGATCAGGTCCTCCGCGGTGACCGCGTAACCCAGATGATCCCGCCAATCACCATCGATGTGTAAATATCGATGGTGGTACGCCTCCTGGCGGAAGCCGAGCTTCTCCACCACCCGCCGGCTCGCGGCATTCTCCGGCCGGATGTTGACCTCGATGCGGTGTAGTCCGCCGGAGGAGAAGGCGTGATCCACGGCGAGGGCCAGGGCGGTCGGCATGATGCCGCGCCCGGCGACCCGGGAGTCGACCCAGTAGCCGGCGTACGCGGAGCAGAAGGCGCGGCGCACGATGTTGCTCAGCGTCAGCTGGCCCACGAGTCGCTGCTGGCCGTCGGGGCTCCACAGGCAGATGGCGAACGGCATGGACGTGCCGTCCCGGCCAGAGCGCCGCATGTCGGCGTAGACGGCCCGGAAGGCGGCCGGGGAGTTGAGGGTGCGCCAGGAGCCGTAGGGCGTGGGCTCCCAGTGGGCCAGCCAGTTCTCGTTGAACCGCCGCACGGCGACCCACTCGTGGATGTCGGTGCGGCGGTACGGGCGCAGCACGACCGGCCCGTCCGACAGGACGACCGGCCAGCCAGGATGAGTCATCGCCGTCGATCCAATAGCAGTACGTCTACAGTGGAACCCGCGGCGGCGCTGATCACCCGCTCCCCCAGCACCATGAGCCCGTTCGCCTCCGCGAGACCTGACAGCGTATACGGCCCGCCGGCCAACGGCAGCACGGTGTACCCGCCGCCGCGTCGTTCCGAGACGAAGGCCGGCCGGAACTCCCGCATTCCGGACGGCGAGTGCACGGTTTCCAGCAGGTGCGCCCGGACGCTGGGCCGGAAGACCGGGTCGGCCCCGGCCAGGACCTGGATCACCGGCCGGGCGAGGACCTCGAAGCCGACCAGCGCGGCGCCGGTGTCGCCGGGAAGGCAGACGATGGGCACGGTATCGCCGCCCAGGTGGCCGATCCGGCCGTACCCCAGCGGGCTGCACGGATATACGGAAAGGTCGGTGAACCGCACCGTCGACCGGGTGGCGTCGCGCCGACCGAGGATGCGGCGGACCATGTCTCCCGGACCGAGGCCGGTGCCGCCGGTGGTGACGATCAGGTCGGCCCGCAGCATCTGATCCTCGAGCAGCCCGCGCAGCTCCTCAGGGTCGTCATCGCAGATCCCGACCCGGTACGCGTGCGAGCCCGCTTCCGCCGCGGCGGCGGTGAGCGCGTGGGAGTTGGCGTCGACCACCTGCCCCGGCTGGCTGGCCCGGCCCACGTCGATCAATTCGTCCCCGGTGGACACGATCACCACCCGGGGGCGGGGACGCACCACCACGTGGCCCACTCCGGCGGTGGCGAGCACCGCCACCAGGGCCGGCGTCACGTACGCCCCGGACCTGGCCAGGGTGGCACCGACGGCCAGCTCGTCCCCGGCGCGGCGCAGGCCCTGCCCGCGCTTCGGAGCGACGTACACCTCGACGGCGGCCATACCCTGATCGGTGCTCGCGGCCGGGACCACCGCGTCGGCGGCGGCCGGCAGTGGCGCCCCCGCGGCGACGGAGAAGCAGGTGCCGGGCGTCAGCCGCACCGGCCGCCAACTCGACGCCACCAGGTCGCCCACGACGTTGAGTCGCACCGGCGCGCCGAGCTTGGCGGCGACGCAATCCTCGGAGCGCACCGCATATCCATCCACCGCGGCGTGGTCGAACGCCGGAACCGGGCAGGGGGCGAGCACATCCCCGGACAGCACGTTGCCGTGCGCCTGGGTGATCTCCAGGTCGAGCGGGGGAAGCGCACGTAGGCCGCGCAGCACCGAACTGAGGTAGTCGGCGAGCGGCGTCAGCTCTCGCCCACTGCCCGGCCCGTCCGAGGCGGACGGGCCGAGGTGCTGGGTGTCGGCCATCGGCGCCGCGGTCACCCGCTCAGCTCCTTGGCGACAAACTCGGTCAGCCATGTGCCGAACGCCGGTCCCAGGTCGTCGCGCCGGCACGCGATCTCCACCACCGCCTGGAGGTAACCCAGGGGCATACCGGTGTCGTGGCGCTTGCCCCGGAACACGATGCCGTGCACCGGCGTACCTTCCGTGAGCAGCAGCGCCATCGCATCGGTGAGCTGGATCTCGCCCCCACTGCCCGGCCCGATCCGACGGATCGCGTCGAAGATGGTCGCCGGCAGGACATACCTGCCGACCACCGCCAGGTTGCTCGGCGCCTCGGCCGGTGCGGGCTTCTCCACCAGCCCGGTGACCCGCACCGCCTCGTGATCGCCGCCCAGTTCCGGTGCCGGCTGCACGGAGGCGATGCCGTAGCGGCTCACCTCGTCCGGCGCCACCTCGATGAACGCCAGCACGATGCCGCCGGTCTCCGCCTGCAGGTCGAGCATGGCCGGCAGCAGGGGGTCCGAGTCGTCCATGAACTCGTCACCGAGCAGGACGGCGAACGGCTCGTCACCGACATGCGATTCGGCGTACGAGACGGCGTGGCCCAGGCCAAGGGGCTCTGCCTGCCGGCAGGTGTAGATCTCCGCGAGTTCAGCCGGGCGGACGATCGCCGCCAGGCGGGCGGTGTCGCCCTTTTCCAGAAGCCGCGCTTCAAGATCGGGCCGTCGGTCGAAGTGGTCGACCATGGAGGTCTTGCCACGTCCGGTCACCAGGAGGACGTCGCCGATGCCGGCCCCGGCGGCCTCTTCGACGATGTACTGCAGAACGGGACGGTCGACGACCGGCAGCAGTTCCTTGGGCACCGCCTTCGTGGCCGGCAGAAAGCGGGTGGCCAGCCCGGCGGCGGGAATCACGGCCTTTCGGGCGCGCCGGTGTGGGGTCGGGGAGGTCGAAGGAGCGGCGGCAGCCGGAGCGGCAGCAGAGGCCGAGCCGGCCCGCGAATCGGTGTCGGGCATGTCGCGAGACTAACCGCAGTGGCGGGTTCCCACCCGCTGTGGCACAGGACGCGCCGGTGCCGACGCCGCCTGCAGCGTTGAGCCGAACCTGGACTGACGGCCGCCCGGACGGCTCACCGGCGCGGCGTGGCGCGGCGCGGCGGGCGCTCCGACACGCCCCGCGCGGCGCGGTAGGTGTCTCGTCCGGAACCCTTCGCATCGTAGAGCGCGTCGTCGGCGGCCTCCAGAACCGCCGCACCGGTCGAGCCGTGATCGGGGTAGATCGCCACCCCGATCGACACGCTCACCGGGATCCGTGCAGGCTCGGGGTACCGGGCGGAGACCACGAGCATCGGTGTCCGCCGTACCGCCGCGCAGAGGCGGCTGGCCACGACGGCCCCGCCCGGCGCATCGGTCTCCGGGAGCAGCACCACGAACTCCTCTCCGCCCTGCCGGAACGCGAAGTCCACCTCCCGGATCTCACCGCGCAGCCGTCGGGCGAACTCGGCGAGCACCGCATCTCCCGCGGCGTGCCCGTAACGGTCGTTGATCTCCTTGAACCGGTCGAGATCCAGGACCAGGACGGCGAGGGTACGGCCGAAGCGGCTGGCCCGCTCCACCTCCCGCCGCAGCGACTCGCGCAGGTACCGGTAGTTCGACAGGCCGGTCAGCGGATCGGTGAGGGAAAGCCGCTGAGCCTCCTCGTGCACCCGTACGTTGTCCAGCGCCACCGCTGCCTGGCCGGCGAAGGTCCGCAGCGTCGTCAGGTCCGCGTCGTCGAACTCGTCGAACCCGTGCCGGTCGTACAGGGCAAGAACGCCGCAGCCCACGGTCGACCCCGGCGGCGGTGCGCCGTGGGGCGGCTCGCCGTTCGGGTCGACCACCGGGCCGGCACCCGGCACCGCGAACGGCACCGCCACGTAGGTGAGGCACGCCGGCTCCCGCTCGGACAGCAGCGGTCCGTCCCGGTCGACCCGGCCCCGGCGGGGCTCGCCACTTCCCGCGACGCCACCCAGCAACCCCTCGCCGAGGCTTATCCGCAGGTCGTCGGCATCGGGTACCCCTTCCGCGCACTGCCCGACGAGCGCGGTGCCCGACGCGTCGGAGAGCAGCACCACGCCAGCACGGGCCCCGGTCGCCGCGGTCGCCGTCCGCAGAATGACCTCCAGGATCCGCTGCAGGTCGTGGGTGCTGGAAAGCGTGTCGCCGAGCACGCCGAGCTGGCGACGAAGCTGGTCGCGACTGGCGGTGAGCGCTTGGACGTACCCCTGCGTTTCCCGGGTCATCCGGTTGAAACTGGCGGCGAGCCGGCCGACCTCGTCCCGGCTGCGCACCGGCACCCGGGCCGCCAGGTCGCCACCGGCCACCCGTTCCACGGCGTCGGTCAGCTCGGTCAGCGGCCGCGTGGTGGTGTTCCCCAGCCACCAGGCGGCACCCACCGCCAGCAGGCCCGCCACCAGCACCACGGCGAACAGCACACCGTAGAGACCCTCGGCGCCGCCGGGACGGACCGAGACTGCGAGAGTGAGCGGCTGGCCCGGCTCGGGGTCCATCCGCCGCACCGACCGGCCGCCCGAGGTGGCGGCCACCGCGCTTCCGCGCAGGGCCGTCGCGACGGCGATGACCTGCCGATGGTGGTGATCGGCTTCAGTCGACAGCCCCCGCCCACCGGCGATGACACTGATCGCGGCGCCGGAAGCGCTGGCCAGTCTGCCGAGGAAGACCTGGTCGAGCCGCTGGGTGACGGTCACGAAGCCGGCGATCCCACCGCCCGCGTCCCGGATCTCGACCCGCACGCCGAGCGCGCCGTAGGGCCGCGGTTCCGCGGTGGTGTCGCACAGGGCCCGGTCGCCCGGCGGCGCCTCACCGGCCGACCGCAGGACGGCACCATCGGCCGAGGACAGCTCGACCGAGGTGGCCATCCCTCGTTGCACCAGGCGCAGCAGGGCCAGGTCCGCGGCGTCCCGCTGCCCCGGGCCGGTGGCTGGGTCGGCGGGCCCGACGGGCCCGGCAGGCGCGGCCGGCTCGGGCGGCGTGGCCGGCCCAGCGGGCGTTGCCGGCTCAGGCGGCGTGGCGGGCCCGGCGGGCGCCGCGGTGAGCAGTGCCGCCGTCTCGGCGGCAGCCCGCAGCCGTTGGCACGCCACCAGCATGGAAGCCCGTACGCCAGCGGCCGCGACGTCGAGCCGCTCCGCGGCGCGGGCCTGGCTGACCGTCGCCACGGTCAGGCCGACGAACACGGCGCCGAGCAGGACCGGCCCGAGCACGACAGCCAGGAAGGCAGCCGTGAGCCGAGCGCGCAGCGTCACTCGTCCTCCAGGGGGCGTGCGGAACGAAATGGTCGCGCAGGTGCGATGCTGTCACACGCGGTGAATACCGGGACACGGTTAGGTAAGGAGTGGCATGCCGAATCCCTCTCCCGGGCCGATGGCCGCGAAGAACCGGATGCGCGCCGGGTTGCTGGCCACCCGACGGTCCATGCCAGCCGGGGTACGGGCGGTCGCCGACGCCTCGATCACGGCGGCCCTCGTCGAGGCGGTGCGCTCCCGCAGCGCGCGGGTGGTGACGGCGTACGTTCCGATCGCCGGCGAGCCGGGCGGGTCGGGGCTGCACCGGGCACTCGCCGAGGCGCTGGGCCCGGGCGGCCGCCTGCTGCTGCCGGTGCTGTGTGCCGACGCCGACCTCGACTGGGCCGGGTACGACGGCCCGGACAGCCTGCGAGCCGGCCGTCGTGGGCTGCGGGAGCCGGCGGGGCGACGCCTTGGGCGGGCCGCCGTCGCCGACGCTGACCTGGTGATCGTCCCGGCCGTGGCCGTCGACCTGGCCGGGCTGCGCCTTGGGCGGGGCGGTGGATCGTACGACCGCGCGCTGGCCCGGACAGCCACGGCGAGGCTGGTCGTGGCGCCGCTCTACGCCGGCGAGCTTGTCGCCGCCGTCCCCGCCGAGCCGCACGATCGGCCGGTTGGAGCAGCCGTCGTGGCGGCGCCGGACGGCCTGACGGCCGGCTGGCGGACGCTGCCGGTGTGACGCGACTGGCGCGCACTGGACGGGACCGGCGATGATGACGCACTATTTGACTGGCACTCTGACATATCGAGTGCCAACGCGAGATCCGCAGACGACGGAGGCGAACGTGCCGACCTACCAGTACGCATGTACCGCGTGCGGACACCGACTCGAGGCGGTGCAGTCCTTCTCGGACGAGCCGCTGAGTGAGTGCACCGAGTGCGCAGGGCGCCTGCGCAAGGTCTTCTCCTCGGTGGGGGTCGTGTTCAAGGGTTCCGGCTTCTACCGCACCGACTCCCGTGCCGGCGCGAAAAACGGCGGCGGCGGCGGTGAGCGCAAGGAGTCCGTCGGCGCCTCAGCCGACGGCGCGTCCGGCGGAGGCGCCAACGAGAACGCCTCCGCGGCGGCATCGGGTTCGTCGGACTCGTCCTCCGGCTCGTCCAACGGGAACACCCCGGGCAGTGGCGGCGGATCGGGTAGCACGGGCTCCGGCAGCGGTGGCTCGGGCTCCAGCGGCTCCGGATCGGGCGGTAGCGGGTCGGGCAGCGGAAAGTCCGGCAACGGCAAGGCCGGCGGTGGCCGGTCCGGCAGTGCGACCTCGGGTGGCGGCGCGGCGAGCGCGGCGAAGGCGTAGCCGGCGGCATCAGCCCGGGGCGAAGGCCTAGCCCGGGGCGCTAGCCCCAGTGTGGTGGGCGGTCGGCGAGCAGCCGCTCGTCATTGCCGGTCGATGCCTCGCCCCAGCCGGCGTCGGTGTCGTCCGCGCTCTGCTCCGGCAGGACCGCCCGATCGTCGGGGCGGGCCGCGGCTGACCCGCCGGGCTCCTCGTCGGTCGGTGCCGATACATCGAAACTGCCCACGGCTGGCCAGCCTACGCCTGCGCCGTTGATAGCGTGGGAGCGGTGAGCAGCGCCATGGGTCAACCGCACGACGACGACGCGTACTGGCGCCGCCCACCCGGGAGCGATCCGGCTTCCACGATGGGGCCGCCCGAGTCGGCGAGGCCGTGGTCCGGTTCCACCGGCGGCGTCGCCACACCGGCGCCGTACGCTGGGCCGCCCCGCACCGCGGCACCGCCGCCAGGTTGGCGGCCACCGGTCGTGGTGCAGCCGCACGCGCCACGGGCCCTGCCCGCCCAGGACCAGCAGGCCATTGACCGAGCCGAACAGGCCGCCCGGACGGTGACGATGGGCGTGGGTCTGGTAGCCGGCGCGGTGCTGGTGGTGCTGATGCTGATCCTCTGTGGCCGCTGGCTGTTCTGAGCCGGTCGGATCAGAAGTCGCCCCAGACGGCTTTGGCCCCCGTGTCCCCGGTCCGCACCACGAAGTAGACGGTGGCCAGCGCCAGGCCCACCGCGAGCACCCCGAGCACGACCTGGCCGAGCAGACGCGCCTTCGATGGGCGGTGGCCGGCGGTGGCATCGGTGTCGACCTCCGCCGATTGGCCGCGCCGCGACGCTGACGCCCGACCGCGCACCAGGAAGGCCATCAGCAACGTCACCACGCCCAGCGCGATGCTGAGTTGCAGCGCCCGTTCACCAAGATCCTGATGTTCGTCGATCGAGATGAGAATCTCCGGCGAGACGAGGCTCCGGTCCACCAGCCGGGCCCGGAACTTGTCGCCGGACTCCTCCGCCGCGAAAGCCGCCACCGGCGCCGCGATGGCCAGCAGCACGACCGCCCACCGGATCCGCTGGCGGAGCCAGGGCACCAGGGCGTACGCGATGGATCCGAGCGCCAGCAGCGGCATGAACACCACCGCGGCATGCACCATCAGCGGGTGCGCCGGAATACCCATGACCTCTTCGAACACGGCGCCTCCTGGCGAAAGATACGCGGCCGGCACGGCGGCCGGTGCTTCAGTGCACGCAGGTCACCGCGCCGTGGTTCACCGTAGCGTGCAGGAATCTCATGGTCATCGGGTTCCGGGCCCTTTGCCGCTTTGCGCCGGCTCTGTCGCGTGGTGTGATAGGTCTCATGTCGGGTGAGGATCTGCTGCGCGCGCACGGGCTGCGGGTGACCCGGCCCCGCCTCGCCGTGCTCGACGTTCTGGCCGGCCACCCGGGCCACCTCGACGTCGACCAGATCGCCGGGCGGGTCCGCGAGCGCCTCGACTCGGTCTCCACCCAGGCGGTGTATGACGTGTTGAGCGCACTCTCCCGCGCCGGCCTGGCTCGGCGGATCGAGCCGGCCGGCAGTCCGGCCCTCTTCGAGGCGCGGGTCGGAGACAACCATCACCACCTGGTCTGCCGCGGCTGCGGCCTGATCGCCGACGTGGATTGCTCGGCAGGTGCAGCGCCGTGCCTGGACCCGTCCGAGGCGCACGGATTCGCCGTCGATGAGGCGGAGGTCACGTTCTGGGGGCTCTGCCCCACCTGCCGGGCACGCGGAGACGACTGATCCGCGCACGGCGCGTGGCACGCTGGAGTACATGACATCCGGCGACGACCTGGGGCTCTTCGGACCGGACTCGGTGACGTGGCGGGTGCACGCCGAGCCGGTACTGATCTTCGGCGGCCTGCGGTCGCTCTATCTGCAGGCCCTACATCCGCGCGCCATTGCGGGCGTGGTGCAGAACTCGGCCTACAAGACGGATCCCACCGGCCGGTTCGTCCGCACCGCCCAGTACGTGGCGACGGTGATCTACGGCACGACGGCACAGGCCCATGCCGCCGGCGCGCGCGTCCAGCGGGTGCATTCCCGGCTACGGGCGACCGACCCGCGCACCGGAGTCGAGTTCCGCCTGGACGAGCCGGAGCTGCTGCGCTGGGTGCACATCACGGAGGTGGAGTCGTTCCTGACCACGGCGCAACGGGCCGGCCTCAGCCTCACCCCGGAGGAGGCTGACCGGTACTACGCCGAGCAGCGCGCCGCCGCCGAGCTGGTCGGCCTCGATCCGGCGACCGTGCCGGGCTCAGTGGCCGAGGTGCAGGCGTACTACACGGACATGCGGCCGAAGCTGGCGATGACCCGCGACGCAGCCGACACCGCGCTGTTCCTCAGCGTCCCCCCGCTGCCATGGCTCCTCGGCTACACGCCCGTGCGCGGCGCCTATCTCGGCGTGGCGTCGCTGGCGGTGGCCCTGCTCCCGGCATGGGCACGGCAGATGTACGGCCTCCCGGGCTTCGCGGTCACCGACCTGTCGGCGTCGCTCTCGGCGCGCGCGATGCGGCTGATCATGAACGCGGTGCCGCACCGCTTCTTCGAAGTGCCGATCTACCAGGCGGCGATGGCGCGCCTGGCCGCTCACCCAATGGCAGCCCACGGTTGGACAGCGGGCGCCTCGGCGGCGGCCGGGCAGCTGCGCCGGTAGTCGCACCACCCGCACCGGGCCCCGGCGATCGCCGGGAACGCCTCGTCGGGCCCGGTGCCGGCAGCGACCGCCTGCTCGGCGGCGACGGCGTCGCGAGCGGCCTCCTCGGTGCGCCGAAGGTGCCGATCGAGGGAGTCGTCGGTGTGTTCGTGCGCCGCGACCGTGCCGGTCGGCAGGTGGTGCAGCTCCACCCGGCGGCACCGCCGCCGGAAGACACGCTCCGCGGCGTACGCGTACAGGGCGAGCGCGCGGGAGCCGCGGGCATCGTCCGCGGTCAGCTCCGCCCGCCCGGTCTTGTAGTCGACAATCACCAGCTCATCGCCGCGCTGGTCAATGCGATCCACCCGGCCCGAGAAGGCCAGCGTGGCGGTGCGGGCGGCCACCACGCGCTCCACCCCGATCGGCTCCACGTCGGGATCGAGCTCGTCGACGTACGCCTCGAGCCACCCCAGCGCCCGGCGGAACGCGTCTGCCTCCTGCGCGTCGTCGCGGTACCCCTCGCCGACCCAGGTGGCTCGCAGCAGCGTCGCCAGCGCCGACCGGACCCGGCGCTCGGGTGCCAACGCATACCAGCTCCGCAGCGCGGTGTGGACGCTCGCACCGAGTGAGTTGTGCGCCCACGGCGGGCCCTTCGGCGGCGCAGGCCGGTCGAGGTAGGCATACCGGTAACGCCGCGGGCAGTCCTCGAACGCTGCGATCTTGCTGGGTGTGCAGGTGAACAGGCGCACCGGCGCCGCGAAGAGCCCGAGCTGTTCCGCACTATCGGATCGCACGGCCCACATCCTCCCAGCCGGGTACGACACCAGGCGCGGCTGGCTGATCCTGGCGGGTCCAACGCCCGCGCCGGTTCCTCATCCTCCGGGCTCCAGCGTGGCCCCACTGGCCGGAGCGCTGCCGATGGCGGTAGCCAAGATCCGCTCGTACGCCTCGATCGAGGTGGTGTGCGCACCGAGCCGCACCGTCTTGTTGGTCCCGTGGAAGTCGCTGGAGCCGGTCACCAGCAGCCCCAACTCGCTGGCAAGGGCCCGGACGTGCGCGCGCTCCGCGGGTGAGTGGTCCTCATGATCCGCCTCCAGACCGGCCAGTCCCGCGGCAGCCAACTCCACGATCAGCGAATCCGGTACCACCCGACCCCGGCGGGTGGCCCTCGGGTGGGCGAACACCGCCACCCCACCGGCGCTGCGCACGAGTTGCACCGCGGTGAAGACATCGATGTCCCGCTTCGGCACGCGGTACCGCGCACCGAGCAGGTCCCCGGCGAAGGCAGCCGAGACGCTGGCGGCAAGCCCGCGCCGGACCAGTGCCTGAGCCAGGTGCGGACGCCCGATCGTGCCGCCGCCCGCGTGCTCGCGCACCTCGTCCCAGCTGACGTCGATGCCGTCGGCGCGCATCAGTTCGATCATGCGCTCGGCGCGCTCGGCGCGCGCGGCTCGGACCCGGGCCAACTCGGCGGCGAGCGCCGGCTCCGTCGGGTCGAAGAGGTACGCGAGCAGGTGCAGCGGGATCGGCGGGTCGACGCCGTACCACCGGCAGGACAGCTCGGCTCCCGGCACCACGGTCAGTCCGGCCGGGCGCTCCCGTACCGCCTCCGCCCAGCCCGCGGTGGTGTCATGATCGGTGAGCGCCACCACGTCGAGGCCCGCCTCGCCGGCGGCGCGCATCAGCGCGGCCGGGGTCAGCGTGCCGTCACTCGACGTCGAGTGCGTGTGCAGGTCGATGCGCACCCGTCAGGTGCCGTCCGCGCTCTCGGGCTCGCTGGACCGGCCGAGCCGCGCCTCGACCGCCTCCGGCTCGTACATCTCCTCGACGATCCGCAGGTAAAGCTCGTTCGGGTTGGGCAGATTCCGGATCTTGCTCAGAGCCTGGTCCTGCCCGGCGGACTCAAGTTCGAAGTTGCCGTAGTTCAACAGGCGCCCCAGCGGGGACTGCACGTACTTCATGTCGGTGACCCGCAGCAGTGGCATCATGGCGACATTGCGGGTGATCAGGCCCTTCACCACCATGACGCGCTTGTTGGTGAGGATGAAGCGGTCGTAGTACCAGTCGGCGATCTGCCAGATCACGTAGGCCATGATGATCGCCCAGATGATGATCACCAGAGCCATCACCTCACCCTGGTCGTGGCTGCCTGCCAGGCCCGCCGCGTACCCCATCACGATCGTGGCGACCGCGCCGATCGCGAACTCCTTGGCAAGCTGGATCCAGTGCCGCTTCCATTCGCCGCGGAATTTCTCGGTCGGGAAGAGATAGCGGGACACCATGCCGCTGGGCTCGTTTTCGAGCGGCAGCACGCGTCGCGACGTGTACACCGCCTGGCCCGACTCGCCACCGTGCAGGCCGGCGAACTCGTCCTCGGTGAAGCGGGGCCGCACGTCGCCGTCGGGGTAGTACGCCCCCGGTGACGCTGACCCCACGTAGCGCTCCGCGCCGGGGTCAGCCTGCGGATAGGCGCCCGGGCCGGAGTCATACGCCGACCCGTCGTACGGGGACGCCTCGTAGGAGCCGCGGGCGCTGTACGCGGTCGGTGCGTCGTCATACGACGGCGCCCCGTAGGAGGACCCGGAGTGCGACGCGTCGTCGGTCGGCGGAGGGTCCGCGACCTCGTCGGTGCGCTCAGCACTGCGGGCCGGCTCTGCCCGAGCCCGGGGAATCGGCTCGGTGTCCCGGTCATGAAAACGTCTTGCGCCCGGTTCATCGGGCACCGAAGGGTCTTCCCCGGCCATTCGCGTCAAGCAACCAGGCTGGTGAAGAACTGACCGAAGCCCTTGGCAACGCTCAGGATCCCATTGCCGATGGACTTGAAGACTGACGCTGCCTCTTGCGGGTTATACGCTACGAAGAAGATAAGGAATGCGACTGCCGCCCACGTCAGTACCTTTTTCACCACTCGGCCGTCCCTCCTAAAGCGCCCCCCACCGTCCGCCGCGGTGTACACAGCGTATCAGTTGCGCACCTTACCGTACATGCGGCGCCACTTCGGTGCAGTGATCCTAGTCCTCCCGGGGGCTCCTGTCTCGCCGCCGCGCAGCCCGTCCGGGCCAATCACACCGGACTGTGCAGATTCGGCGCTGGTGCACCATACAGCAGCTGGCTGGGCAGCGATTCCACCAGATCATGCAGCAGCAGATCCTCGGCGAGGACGTAGCCCGCCACGGCAGGCCAGCTGATCAGGTACAGCCACAGGCCACGGGCCTCGCCGGCGTACGCGCACCGGTCCTCGGGAGACTTCACCAGCCATAGCGGCGTCGGCCAGCCGTCCGCACGCACCTTCGCCTGACCCGCCATGTCGGCGTCCCCGGCGGTGGCGCCCGGCCGACGACGACCGTCGGTGCCGCCCAGCCACCCATGCTCCGTGACCGCCGGCACCCGCTCCAGGAACGGGCCGGGGTCCGGGCCGGGAATGCCGGCGAACCGTGGGCCGAGCCCGACGCCCGGCTCCTCCGCGATGATCAGGATGTCGGCGGGGCCGTGCTCGACCGGGCAGGGGCCGCTGCAGGCTACCACCGTCGCCCGGACCCCGGAGCGGTCATCACCGACCCAGCCGACGCCGGTGATCGTCCAACCCGGGAGCATCGGCCACGGTGACCACATCGGGAGCGGTTCGGCGGCTCCGGCGACCACCCGGGCCCGCGCCGCCTCGACGATGGGCGCATTGATGTGCCGTGGGACGTGCAGCGGCAGCACAGCTCCGTCGGAGTCGCACCGCCACTCCGTATGCATGAGATCCGGGGGCCTGACCGCCCCGCCACACCTGGGACAGCTCACCGATACACCCATGAAACTACGGTGCGTCGTCGGAAGGTGACCCGTCAAGCGCTTCGGCCGGATGCGCCACCTGGCATTTTTCCGGCAGATCGGCGTAGGTGCGGATCCACGCGTGCATGGCGATACCGCTCGCCACGCCAGCGTTGATGGAGCGCGTCGACCCGTACTGGGCGATGGAGTACACCAGGTCGCAGGCCTGCCGGGCGGGACCGGACAGACCGGGGCCTTCCTGGCCGAAGAGCAGCACGCAGTGGCGCGGCAGGGTCGCGGACTCCAGCGGCAGCGCGCCCGGCAGGTTGTCGACACCGACGACGGTCAGTCCGGTCCGCGCCGCCCATGCGACGAACTCCTCGACGGTCTCGTGGTGGCGCAGATGCTGGTACCGGTCGGTCACCATGGCGCCGCGGCGGTTCCACCGACGACGGCCGACGATGTGGACCTCCGCGGCGAGGAACGCGTTGGCTGTCCGCACCACGGTGCCGATGTTGAGGTCGTGCTGCCAGTTCTCGATCGCCACGTGGAATTCGTGCCGGCGGGCGTCCAGGTCGGCCACGATCGCGTCAAGGCGCCAGTAGCGGTACCGGTCGACCACGTTGCGCCGGTCGCCCTCGGCGAGCAGTTCCGGGTCGTAGTGCGCGCCGGTGGGCCAGCGCCCCGACCAGGGCCCGACGCCGACCTCGCCCTCCGCTTCCACGGTCCGCGATGTTACGGCCCCGCCCGCCGAGCGCCGGACGGGCGCGCCACTCCGACTCCGGAGGGCCATTTCGAGTCGGCGACTACACTGTGTAGGCGATTATCAAGAATTTCGCTGGTAACCGCGACTCGACAGCGGTGAGTGATGGCGGCCCATCTGCCGCTCAACGGCCGGCGATCGCCTCGGGAAAGCGCATTCCAACCGCAAAACTTACTCCGGACGCAATGAGCGGCGGGGCCCTCCCCGGCACCCGCCGCCCACGCTCTGTTACGGACGATCCTGCCGTTCCGGCAACGCTCCGTATAGAGACTCAGGTCACACTTTACCGAATCGTGACCAATCTAACCGTTTCTTAATCGGAATTCACTGAACCCCGCAGTGTCCGGCTACGTGGAGTGATCCTGCGGCCGCCGGTTTTCACCTGTTTTCAGGTCCGCCCGGACGGCGTCAGGAATTCCGCCGGCCGAACCGGCGTTCCCTGACACGTAGTCACAATCGATCGGAGCTTTCCATGGCAACCGTTACCCTGACCACCGAGGACTTTGCCGAGAAGGCCGGGACCGGCATTGTGCTCGTGGACTTCTGGGCCACCTGGTGCCCCCCGTGCCGTGCATTCGCACCGGTCTACGAGCGGGTCTCCGAGGCGCATCCCGACATCACCTTCGCCAAGGTGGACACCGAGGCACAGCAGGCGCTCGCCGCCGAATTCCAGATCACCTCGATTCCGACGGTCATGGCGATCCGGGACGGCGTGGTGGTGTACGCGCAGCCCGGCGCCATCCCGGAGCGGGCGCTGGAGTCCTTGATCAAAGAGGTGCGCGCGCTGGACATGGAGAAGGTGCGGAGCGAAGTCAGCTGACCGCTGGACAACTACTAGTACGTATGTTCGAATGGACCGGTGCGTTGGGACAACCTGACAGCGACTGGCGGTCCTGACGGCGACGACCCGGGTCAGGCGCGCGCGGCGACTCCGTTACCGCTCGCGCTGCCCGGGGCCGTCGTCCGCACGTTCGACACCCCCGAGTTCGCCGGCATCACCTTCTACGAGGTGCACGCGAAGTCGCTCCTCAACCGGGTGCCCGGGGCATCGAGGGTGCCCTTCGAGTGGACGGTCAACCCGTACCGTGGCTGTTCCCACGCCTGCGTGTACTGCTTCGCCCGAAGCACTCACACCTACCTCGATCTCGACGCCGGCCAGGACTTCGACAGCCGGGTGGTCGTCAAGGTCAACGCCGGCGAGCTGCTCCGGCACGAGTTGGCCTCGCCCCGGTGGGGCGGTCACCACATCGCCATGGGCACCAACGTCGACTGCTACCAGCGGGCCGAGGGACGCTACCGGCTGATGCCTGAGATCATTGCCGCGCTGCGGGACCGAGCCAACCCGTTCTCCATCCTGACCAAGGGCACGTTGATCGCCCGGGATCTCGATCTCCTACGCCAGGCCGCACAGGTGACCACGGTCGCCGTCGCCTTCTCGATCGGCTTCCTGGACCCGGCGCTGTGGCGGACGGTCGAGCCGGGCACGCCGGCTCCGCTGCGCCGGCTCGACGTGGTGCGGCAGTTCGCCGACGCGGGCTTCGCCGTGGGCGTGCTGATGGCCCCCATCCTCCCCGGCCTCACCGACACCGACGATGCCATCGAAGCGACCGTCCAGGCCATCGCCACCGCCGGTGCGGCCACCGTGTCGCCGCTGGCACTGCATCTGCGCCCAGGGGCGCGCGAGTGGTACCTGGGCTGGTTGGCGCGCGAGCACCCCGGGCTCGTGCCGCGCTACCGCGAGTTGTACCGGCGCGGCGCCTACCTCGATCAGGGCTACCAGCGGGAGTTGACGGCACGCGTGCGGTTGGCCGCCCGCAGGTACGGGCTGCCCACCGGTGCCGCGGACAGCCGGCGTCGGGCGGTCGGGACGCGGGGGTCGGTAGCGCCGACGAAGCCCACCTCAACCGAGCAACTCACGCTGCTCTAGGACGACAACTTGCTACCGTTGACAGGATGCGGGAGGCACGCGAGGTACTCGAGCACTCGGCGACGATCGCGGTCGTCGGAGCGTCACGGCACACCCACAAGGCGGCCCACTCTGTTCCCGCGCAGATGCAGCGCCACGGGTGGCGCATCATCCCGGTGAACCCGGCGGTGACCGAACTGTTCGGCGAGCGGGCCTACGCCTCGCTGGGCGACATCACCGAGCGGGTCGACCTGGTGAACGTGTTCCGGCCGGCCCGCGAGGCTCTCGAAGTCGTCCGCCAGGCAATCGCCATCGGCGCTCCGGCCGTGTGGCTGCAACTCGGCATCGCGTCCCCCCAGGCCCGCCAACTCGCCGAGCAGGCCGGCCTGGACTACGTGGAGGATCGCTGCATCGCGGTCGAGCGCGCCATCGACGGGCTGACCCGCCTCCGGGTCTGACCGCCACCGGTCACCGGTACTGCGCCTCGCGGACGCTGTTGCCACCGTCAACCACCAGCATCTGACCGGTGATGTAGGACGCCGCCGGTGAGCACAGGAACGAGATCGCGGCGGCCACCTCCTCCGGCGTGCCCGGCCGGCCCATCGGCGTGCCAAAGCCCTGCTTGAGCTCCACCAGCGTGGACGCCGCGGTGTGGATGATCCCCGGCGCCACGGCGTTGACCGTGATGCCGTCGGCCACCAGTTCCATGGCGAGTGCCCGGGTCAGCCCGACCACGCCCGCCTTCGCGGCCGCGTACCCCGCCTCGGCGGGCAGCGCGTTGATCGGCCCCGCGGTGGCGGCGAGGTTGACGATGCGGCCCCAACCCTGCTCGGTCATCCCGCCCACGAACGCGCGGCTGACCAGGAATGCGGTAGTCAGGTTCCGGTCGATCTCGGCACGCCACTCGTCGTAGGTGAGCTGAGCCACCGGCCGCACCACCTCCGGGCTCGCCTTGCTGGCGAGGCCGGCGTTGTTCACCACGATCTCCGGGATGCCCACCTGCTCGACGATGGCGTCGGCGAGCGCGCCGACCTCCGCCTCCACCGTGAGGTCGGCCACGAAGCCGGTGACGCCCAGTTCAGCAGCGCGGTCGTGGATGCGCCGGGTGGTCGAGACGATGGCGACCACGGCCCCCAGCGAGCGCAGCCGCCGCGCGGTGGCGTAGCCGATACCGTCCGGGCTACCGGCGCCGGTCACCAGCGCGACCCGACCGTCGAGCCGGTCCAGTGCAGGGGTCGGGGCGGCGTCATCGAGGCCGTCCTCCGCGGCGGGATCGGCGCCCGGCGCGGGCACCGACCGGAGCGTTCGCCGCCCGGCCGAGGGTCGGCTGACGTCTCGCCGGGTACCTTTGCCGGCCGGGCCGTTGGAGCGTGCGTCGGGTGCCATACCGGTGATCCTGCCGCCCGCCCGGCCGTCGGGCAATGCGACGCGTCGAACCGGGCCCGGTTGCACCCGGCGGGCGCGACTCTGCGAAGACACGCAGCGGCCCGGCGCAGGCCCACCGGCGGCGCCGATCACGGAGCCCTGGGCGCCGCCGCGCGGTGTTGCGCAAGCCCGCAGGTGCTCGGGCCAACACGAAGGGGCGGTCGCCGGCTACCCTGACCGCATCCCGCCCTACGTCGACGGAGCCCTGATGACCCACCCGGACCAACCCGGCACCTGGTCGGACCCGTTGCGGCCAACGCCGCTCCAGGACCCGAACTCACCGACCGTCCCAGTGCCCGGCCAGGGGTTCGCCCCGTCCGAACCGGCCACGCTCGGGCAGACCCAGCCGCAGGCATCTCCGGACCAGGCATACGCCCCGCCAGAGCCGCCGTACCAGAGCCAGCCCTACCAGAGCCAGCCCTACCAGGGTCAGTCCCACCCGGATCAGCCGTACAGCGCGCCGGTATACCCCGAACCTGCATACGCCGACTCCGGCTACGCCGCGGGTCCGGCCGGCTACACCGCGCCGGGCTACCCGCCGTACGGCTACGGGGCCCCGGCCGCCCCCACCACGAACGCTCTGGCGATCACCTCGCTGGTGCTGTCCCTGGTCGGCCTGGTCACCTGCGGCGTGACGGGGCTCATCGGCGCCATCCTGGGGCACGTCGCGAAACGGCAGATCCGCGAGCGCCGGGAAGGCGGCGAGGGTATGGCCACCGCTGGAATCATCGTTGGCTGGATCGTGTTCGTGCTGATGGCGCTGATGTTCATCGGCTACATCGTCTTCATGGTCTGGCTGGTGGAAAATGCTCCTGACTTGGCGGAACCGACTCCGACGTTCGGCTGACGCGGTGCCGGACCTGACCGGCCGGGTCGCGGTCGTCACGGGGGCGAGTTCGGGCATCGGGCTGGCCGCCGCGGTCGCGCTGGCCCGGCGCGGCGCCCGGGTCGTCCTGGTCGGGCGAAATCGGGACCGACTGGCCAAGGCGGAGCGGCGGGTCCGCGGTGTCGCCCGCGGCGCTGCCCCGATCGCGCTTCGAGCCGACTTCACGCAGCTGACCGAGGTGCGCTCGCTCGCGGAGGAGATCCGGGGGCAGTGCGACACCATCGAGGTCCTGTCCAACAACGCCGGTGGACTGATCCCGCGGCGGGCCATCACCGCGGACGGGTTCGAGACGACGCTGCAGACCAACCATCTGGCGCCATTCCTGCTCGCCAACCTGCTCAGGGAGGAGCTGCGGGGCGGCCGTCTCATCTCCACGGCCTCGGTGGCACACCGGATCGGCCAGGTCAATCCGGCCGATCTGAGCTGCGGCGGCCGGTACTCCCGGTGGCGCGCGTACGGCTCGGCGAAGCAGGCGAACATTCTCTTCACCCAGGAAGCGGCACGGCGCTGGCCGGACATCCTCGCGACCAGCTTCCACCCCGGCCTGGTCCGCACCAGGTTCGCCGCCGGCACCCCGTTCGCCCCGCTGCTCCGGATCGCTCCGATGATCAAGTCGCCGGAGCAGGGCGCCGAGACACTGGTGTGGCTCGCTTCCGCACCAGCGGCCGAACTGGTGTCCGGCGGGTACTACGTGGGCCGCACCCTGACCGAGCCGGCGCCGAACGCCAGCGACGCCACGCTCGCCGCCTGGCTCTGGGACGCCAGCGCGGCCGTGTCGCTCCCCTAGCCGTCTACCGCTTCCGCACCCGGTGCAGCCGGAACGGCTTGCGTGCCGGACGGGCGGCCGGGGTTTCCGGTGGGATCGCCGCGAGCGAGCCGTCGGGCAGCGACGGGCCCGCTTCCCCGGGCTCGCCGACTGGTCGGAGTCGGATGATCTGACAACCCTGGGCCCATCGCAGGACGGTCTGCTGCGGCCCGCCCACCGCATTCAGCCGTTTGGCGGCGAGCGCCGGAGCGATGACGTCCCACTGCGGGGTGCCGATGTCCACTGCGGACACCTCGGCGGGCCAGCTCACCACGCGGCCGCCGTGGTCCCC
This sequence comes from Micromonosporaceae bacterium, assembly GCA_035296325.1. Lineage (GTDB taxonomy): Bacteria > Actinomycetota > Actinomycetes > Mycobacteriales > Micromonosporaceae > DATHBD01. The sequence continues at coordinate 20,631 of DATHBD010000003.1, forward strand.
GCGAAGTGTCACGGTGGCGGCGGCCGCCTCCGGAAGGCCGGCGGCGGGCTGCTCGCCGGGCCCGGTCACCACGTAGAGGGAGTCTTCGATCCACAGACACCAGACGGCGTAACCTGGACCGGCACCGGGCACGGTGAGCCACGCGACGGCCGCCTTCTTCGCGGCCTCTTCGACGATCGGGTGCATGCTGCCAGTGTGCCAGCCGGGCCGCGACGACGGTCGTCAGTTCGCGGCACAGCGGGCCGGCCCGCCCGGATCCGGGTCGGCCCGGTCGATGCCGCAGTGGAAGGCCTCGACCGACTCGCTCCGTTCCCCGTTGTCGCCGATCCTGATCGTGGCCACGCGCATCAGCGAGATCCGCTTGTGTACCGGCTCCCCGGTCGCGGGATCGAACCGGATCGTGCCGGTGGTGCCCAGGTACGGGTGTACGGCATTGTGCCGCAGCACCTCGGTGAAGACCACCGCCGGACTCACCGCGCGCAGCTCCCAGCCGCTGTCGCTCAGCCGCTGAGCGGCCTCCACCACCATGCGGGTCGCGTCGTACGCGAGGCCCAGCCGTTCGCCGGCTGGCTACCGGCGGAACACCGACGGGGCTCCAGGAGGCCCTCTCTCCGGATCAGACCCAGAAAACCGGCGCGCGCGTCGTCACCCTTGGCCGCCGCCAGGGCGGCGCACGTCGTGAGCGCGGACTTCAACACGTACATCAGCGGCATGTTCGGCGCGTCCATACGCTTCTGGTCATTGGCCATGTACCGGTTCACCGAGTCGCCGGCGACCAGGTTCGTGGGCAGCGAACGCCCGCCGACGCAGGCCGTCTGGAGTCCACTGAGGAACTCGTCGAAGTCGGAGTAGCGACCGGCGAAGAACAGCAGCCCGGAGAAGCCGCACTCGCGGGCCAGGCTGACCCGGGAAGTGAACTCGGTGGCGGTGACGCGGAACCGGTCCTCCGCCGCCGACTTCAGCGTCCGGACGTAGAGATCGCTGTCGAGGTCGGCGATGAGTCACCCGGATCAGCGGAAGCCGGCGATCGGAGAGCCCGCCGGGCCGCCGTACCAGCGTGGCGAGCAGCCCGAGCAGCGCAGCCATCCCGCTCGGAGACTGCACAGTCGTGCCGGACGCGTGATTGACCGGGGACGATTGGGCCACAGCACCTCCGTCGTAGTCTGCCGACCCATCCAGTGTGCACCAGTCCACCAAGGACGGCGGTCAGCCGGGAAGCGCCGCCCGGGGGCCGCGGTCGACGTACTCGACGCAGGAGTATCGACTGACCTGCATCCCGTCCGGCCAGGCATCTGGTGGCCAGCCGCCCTTCGCCAGCAGGGCGCGTACGAACCGGACGGGGTCGTCGACCTTGTGCCAGACCGCCGGCAGGAAGGTCGCCCGGCGCGTGCCGTCGGTGAGCAGCACACCGTCCACGCCCGGCCGGAGCGCGGCAGCGAGCTCGTCGCAGCCGCCGACCGGCACGGGTTCCAACGGGCCGAGCACGGAAACCTTCACGTCCAGATCCGGCCACTCGGCCCGGGTCACCGGCGGCAGCCGCGGGTCGCGGGTGGCGCCTTCGGCGTTGTGGATCACATCGAGGCAGAGCGGCCGGCTGGCCAGCACCGTGCCGACACAGCCCCGCAGCGCGCCGGCCCGGTCGATGGTCACGAACGAAGCTCCGGGCTCCCACAACCGCGAGTCGGCCGGCGGTCCGTCCGGGGCGCTCCGACCGGACAGCACGGCACCGATGGCGTCGCGGGCCAGACGAGCCACCGTCACGCTGTCCTCGGGCAGGAGCCCCCAGATCATGGTGCCAGGCTACGCGCGTGCGTCCCCCGCCGCCCAGCGCAACACATCGACTCACACGGGTGCCGGGGTGCGCCCGGCCATCTCGACGACCTCCGTCAGGGACGTGACGTCAGCGCCGGACCAGTGCCGATCGGCGTTGAACGTCAGATGTCCGGCCAGGTCAGGGGCGGAGAGCCGGACGGCCGTCATGCCGACCGCCCGGGCGCCGGTCAACTCCTGGCTACCCCCGTCGCCGACGTAGAGGCAGTCGGTCGGCGACACTCCGAGCCGGGCACAGGCAGCGAGATACATCGATGGATCCGGCTTGCACCGGCCCACCTGTACGGAGTAGACGCACACGTCCAGCAGCGGGGCGACCGGCAGTGCCGGCAGAAAGCGCGGCAGTTCGTACCAGCAGTCGCTGACCAACGCGGTGCGAAGTCCACGCCGGCGCAGTGCGGCCAGGGCAGGGACCGCATCGGCGCGCAGCCGCGTGTCGGCCGCAACGGCGGCGACCCGCGCCCCGACCGCCGCGGTGAGCGCCGCTCGGCTGGGAGCCGCGCCGAGTTCACCGGCGATCCGGGCGAGCGCGTCGAACGGCGTTCCGTAATCGCCGCTGGCCCGCTCGTAGAAGGTGCGGTCCAGGGCCGCCGCGAAGCTCGCCGGCTCGCAGCCGAGCGACCGGACGATGGGCGCGTGCGCGGCGCCACGCCGTACGGCGGTGGTCAGGGTGCCGAAGAAGTCGAAGAGCACAGCTCGATAGGCGGAGGAGGTTGGGGAGGATCCGGGTATTCTCTGACGAATCGGTCGGAAGCTGGCCGCGCTGGGACGCGGCGGAGCACTATGCATTGTTGACCTTCCGGATGGGAAGTTGCGGGGAGCCGCAAGGCCGAACTTACCCAGCGTATTGGCAGGTTCACCCAAACGAGTGTCGGATCAAGGACACTTCGCGCTCTGGCACGATGGCTCCGATGCCTTCGCGCCGCACGCCCCCGCACCGCCGCCGGTCCGATCCGGCCGCCCACTTCGGTGTAGGCCTACCCACCACCGTCGCGCTCACGGTCGCGGTCCTGGCGGTCTCGTCGTCGGCGCCGCTGATCGCGTTCGCGGCAGCGCCGGCGCTCGCGATCGCGTTCTGGCGCAACGCAATGGCCGTCGCGGTGATCGCTCCCGCGATCGCCGTCCGACGCCGCGCCGAGCTCGTCGGACTGTTCCGCCGGGGCGGCCGACGACAGATGCTCCTGTGTGTGGCGGCCGGCGTGGCCCTCGCCGGGCACTTCGGCACCTGGGTACCGAGCGCGAAGCTCACCAGCGTCGCGGCCGCCACCGCGCTGGTCTCGACGCAGCCGGTCTGGGCGGCCATGATCGCGGCGCTGCGGGGCGTCCACATCGCCCGGACCACCTGGCTCGGCATCGGCGTCGCGATGCTGGGAGCGATCCTCGCCACCGGCGCCGACCTCACCGTCTCAACCCGTGCGGTGACCGGAGACCTGTTGGCGCTCACCGGAGCCGTGCTGGCCGCGGTGTACGCCACCTACGGCGAACGCGCCCGGGCGACGATCAGCACGACGACCTACACCGGCATCTGTTACAGCGTCTGCGCCGTGCTGCTGCTGGGCGTCTGCCTGATCTTCGGCGTACCCATGCACGGGTTCTCCACGGCAACCTGGGTGGCCCTCGTCGCGCTCACGGTAGGCCCGCAACTGCTTGGGCACTCACTGATCAACTACGCCCTGCACCGGGTCACCGCAACCACGGTGTCGGTCCTGCTCCTGCTCGAGGTGCCGGCCGCAGCCGTACTGGGGTGGCTGTGGCTGGACCAGCTCCCCCAGCTCGGCAGCCTCCCAGGACTGGCTGTCCTGCTGCTCGGCGTGACCATCGTGCTGGTGGGTGCCGCCCGGAGCAGCCGTCAGTCCCCGAACGGCGGGATGGCGATCTCGTCGGCGGCGATGGGTACGACCTGACCTGCCATCACCGGCTCGCCCATCACCCGGCTGGCGGAGGCGTAGCCATTCGGCCGGTGGGCGGACCGGGCCTGCGGGCGTTACGCTGTAAACCGTCCGGCCGCACTGCGCGGATCCGGACGCCCCGTGGCCTCGTCGCGCGACGCGCGTGTCGAGTCCACCGTCGAGAAGAGGCGGTGGAGCCGGCGTCGAGTCGGCCCGCGGGCGAAGGCGTTCAAGCCAGTGACGCCTCATTTCGCTCCACCATGCGCTCATCCCGCCGATGCCCAAGGCACAAGCTTGTGCCGGGGCATTGCGCAGTGGGCGCAAATCCCGCTCCGAAGGAGCACCGATGACCGCAGTCCTGGACCGTGCCGTCCGTGACGACCACCACCGCGCCCTGCTGGCCCGACTGGGTGAACTCAGCGTCGATGACCCGGAACGCGCCGTGGTGCGTGACGAGGTGATCAAGGCGTTCCTGCCCATGGCGGGGTACCTGGCCCGCCGTTACGTCAACCGTGGCGAGGCCGCCGACGACCTGGTCCAGGTGGCCACCATCGGCCTGATCAAGGCCGTGGACGGCTTCGACGGCGACCGCGGCGCCGGGTTCAGTAGTTACGCGGTCCCCACCATCGTCGGCGAACTGAAACGCCACTTCCGGGACAAGAGCTGGAGCATCCGCGTGCCCCGGGCGCTACAGGAACTGCATCTCAACATCTCCCGGGCAACGGACACCCTCACCCAGCGCCTCGGCCGCTCACCAACGGTGACCGACCTGGCACGGCACCTCTCCGTCGGCGAGGAAGAGATCCTTGATGCCCTCGACGCCGGCCGGGCGTACAACTCGCTGTCGCTGGACGCCCCGATACCGGGCAGCGACGGCGCCCACATCGCCGACATGATCGGCGGAGACGACTCGGCCATCGGCCTGGTCGAGAACCGGCTGGCCCTCAAGCCGCTACTCGCCCAGTTGCCGCCGCGGGAGCAGCGCATCATCGCCCTGCGGTTCTTCGACAACCTCACCCAATCGGAGATCGCCGCACAGCTCGGCATATCGCAGATGCACGTGTCCCGGCTACTGAGCCAGTCACTGCGTCAGCTCCGGGAAGGTCTCCAGGTCTCCTGACCCGTGACGCCGGCCGGCGCCGCCCGGAGCGAGAGCCGCAATCGGCGCCTCCGGAGGCTGCCGCGCGCATCGGGGCCGGCGACGGCGACGACCGGGAGTTCGCCACGATACGCTGTGCCGCGGTGGACTTCTCGGTTCTTGGGCCCCTTCAGGTAACCGTCGCCGGCCGTCCAATCCCGGTGCGGCGCGGGCTGCCGCGCGCAATGACCGTGCTGCTCCTGCTACGCCGCCGAGTCGCCACACCGGTCGAGGTCATCGTCGATCGACTCTGGACCGAGCCGCCAGCCGATTCCGCGAACGCCGTGCACCGGGTGGTCTCGTACCTGCGGCGTGCCCTCGGGCCGGAGGGCAGCGCACTCCTGGTGACACAGGCCTCGGGGTACGCCCTCCTGGTCGATGACGACGCCGTCGACGCGGCCCGGTTCGAGCGGCTGGTCCACCGGGCGCTCGCGGTCGATGCCGCCGCCCCGGCCGGCGGGCAGGCCCTCAACGACATCGACACGGCGCTCGGTCTGTGGCGGGGGGAGCCGCTGGCCGACGTGGCGCACCACGAGTGGGCGGCTGCCGAGGTGACCCGTCTCGACGAGGTGTACCTGCAGGCGCGGGAGGCTCGACTCGCGGCCCTGCTCGCGCTGGGCCGCCCGCACGAGGCGGTCACCGAAGCCCGCGCGCTGGTTGCGACCCATCCACTGCGGGAGCGACTGCATGCCCAGCTGATGGTGGCGCTCTACCGCACCGGGCGCCAGGGCGAGGCGCTGCAGGCGTACGTCACCGCGCGTCACCGGCTCGCCCAGGAACTCGGCCTGGACCCCGGCCCGGAACTGCAGCAACTCGAGCGCCGGATCCTCGCCCACGACGAGGGACTACACGCAGCGGCGGCGCCCCCGGAGCCCCCGCGTCCGGACCCACCCGCATCGCCTCCAGCGGCGGCGCAGCCGGCCTGGCCCGCGGCGCCCACCAGCCTGGTGGGGCGGAAGAAGGACCTCGATGACCTCGGCGACCTGCTGGCCCGGACCCGGCTACTGACGCTGACCGGGCCGGGCGGCGCCGGAAAAACCCGACTGGCCTGCGAACTCTCCAGCCTGCACGCCGCCCAGGTCAACTGGTTCGTGGACCTCAGCGTGGTGGGGAGTGACGACCTGGTTGCCCCGACGGTGGCTCGTGCCGTTGGCTCGCCCGTGACGCCGGGCCACGACGTCGTTGAGGCCATCATCTCCAGGATCGGCACGTCGCGCGGCCTCCTCGTGCTGGACAACTGCGAGCACGTCGTGGATGCGGCGGGTGCGCTGGCGAGCCGCCTGCTGCGTGGCTGCCCGGATCTGGTGCAGGTGACGACGAGTCGACGGCCGCTTCGGGTCGCCGGCGAGGTGACCTGGCCGGTACTCCCGCTGCGCCTGCCACCGCCCGGAGTTGCCACGCAACGTGAGGTGGCGGACTCGCCGGCCGCTCAGCTGTTCGCCGCCCGCGCCGCCGCCGTTCGACCCGGTCTGACCATCACCGACGCGAACGCGGCCGATGTCGCGGCCATTGTCCGCTCCCTGGACGGCCTGCCGCTGGCCATCGAACTCGCGGCGGCCCACGCCGACGTGCTGACCGTGAGCGCCATCCGACGCCGGCTGGCCGATCATTTCGAACTGCTCGAGACCGAGGTACGCGACACACCGGTCCGCCAACGCACGCTCCGTGCCGTCATCGATTCCAGCGTCAACCTGCTGACCGACGCCGAGCGACGATGCTTCATACAGCTCGGGGTATTCGCCGGATCCTTCGATCTCGAGGCGGCCGCCGCGGTCACGGCCTGCGCGGCCTCTGACGGGTACCGGCTCACGGCGTCCCTGGTACGCCAGTCGCTGGTGGTCCCCACCGCCACGGGGCGCTACCGGCTGCTCGAATCACTGCGGGCGTACGCCGCGCAGGCACTCACCGCCGACGCCGCCGACCACGACGTTCGCGGACGCCACCTGGACCACCTGATTGACCTGATGACCGCTGCGGACCGGCAGATCCGCACGGATGCGCAGGAGGAATGGCTGGTCCGGATCCGGGAGACCGTGCCCGACCTGCGGGCCGCTCTCGGCTGGTCACTGGGCGGTGCGGCGCCGGACCGGGGAGCGCTGCTCGCCGCGGCGTCGGCGTGGTACTGGACGCTGGAAGGCATGCTGGTCGAGGCGCGGCAGTGGCTCGACGCCGCCGAGGCGGTCCCGGCCCTCGATGATCGGGTGCGGGCGGCGCTCCGGCTGGGGGCCGGCCGGATCGCCGCCCCCCTGGGGGACCTGATCGGTGCCCGCACGGCCTGTACGGAGAGCGTGGAGATCAGCCGCCGGACCGGGGACGACGCGATGATCGGGGCCGCGCTGGTGACCCTGGGCATCGCGCAGTGGGCGCTCGGCGACCTGGCCGGCGCGGCCGCATCGCACGACGAGGCCGTCGGACGGCTCGCCACCGTCGGGGACACCTGGAACCGCACCGCCGCCCTGGTCCTGCGCTCACGTACCGCGATCGACGCCGGCGACGAACGGACCGACGAACGCATCGACACGGCCATCGCCGCCGCTCGTCAGGAGCGGGAGAAACACCTCATCGGCCTCGCCGTCAGCCAACGGGCCCGTCGGGCCCTGCTGCTCGAGGATGCCCAAGCCGCCTACGACTCTGCGCAGGAGTGCCTCGCTGTCTGGCGCCAGGTCGGCTACCAGGAGGGCGAGATCGCCGCGCTGAACCTCCTCGGTCGCGCATCAACGGCGCTCAATCGCACGGATCAGGCGGAGGAGTTTCTCCGTGAGTCGCTGCGGACGGCGGCCGGCATCCACCACCGCGGCGCACTCTGCGAAGGACTCGAGTGCCTGGCAGCCGTCTTCCACGCCACCGGCCGGGACGAGCAGGCACTCCTCCTGTTGGCCGTGGCGGAGCGCGAGCGGCGCCACAGCGACATGCCGACACCGGCCGCCGACGCCGGTCAGCTCGCCGATCTGAGCAGACGCGTTCGGGACCGCCTCGGCGCTCCGATGAATTCCGCGTTGGCCGGAGTGAGATTCCTGACGGTCGACGGATTGCTCGACCAACTGGGCGTCAAGCGGTAGCTGCTGTCGCGCCGGCAGGAGCCGGGACAGGTGAATGACAGGGCCGCGACAGGGTCGGCCGGGACGGTGAACGCACGAGTGAGGCGCTTCCCGCGCTCATCGACCCCGGAATGGAGCATCCCATGTCATCTCGTACCGACTCCCGGACCACCGACGCCCGGACCACCGACTCCCGGACCACCGCGGAACGCGCCGCCCGGGCGGGTCTGTGGCTGCTGCCCGCCTACGCCGTGCTGCTCGGGCTGGGCAACCTCACCCACCAGCCGTCGATCAAGGAGTTCGACGCCTACGCCAGATACGTCACCACTGACATCTTCCTGGTCAGTCACCTCGGCGCCAGCATCTTCGGCGCGGGGATCGCCGTGCTGGGTGTCGTGGCCGTCACCGCGTTCCTCATCCGCGGTCGCGCCGCTGTCACGGCCGTGGTCGGGCTGGTGCTCACCACGATCACGAACGTCTTCATGGCCGCCGCCTTCGGCAGTGCCACCTTCGTGCAGCCCGGCATCGGTCGGGCCCATCTCAACGGCGTTGCGGGCATGGAGGCCCTGAACGCTGACACCGCCTACGGGCCGGCACTCATCATCACCGCCGCCACGTCGACGTTCTTGTTCATCGTTTCAGGAATCGTGCTCGGCACAGCCATCGCCCGCACGAGTCCGCGGCTGCGCTGGGACGGCGTCGCATACGCCGCACTGATCCCGATCTACGCGCTGTCAGGCTTCCTGTTCCAGACCGTTCAGCCGATCGCGGGCTTCGTGCTGGCTGTCGTGACAGCCGCCCTCGCGGTGCGCCTGCCCGGCGCCGTCGCGGAATCCGGCACCGACCGCACCCCGGTACGCGCCGACAAGACGCCGGTCGCCGCCTAGCAGGCCCCCGGGCGGCCGTGCGAACGCCCCACCCCGCACCGCCGCCCGGCGTGGCGCGCACCCGCTCACTTTCATCCCGTCCAATGGCAAGGAGCCGGACAATGATCGAGATTCAGGACCTGACCAAGGTGTACGGCCACAAGACCGCCGTGGACCACCTGACCGTGACCGTGCGACCCGGCGTGGTGACCGGCTTCCTCGGCCCCAACGGGGCCGGCAAGTCCACCACCATGCGGCTGATCCTCGGCCTGGACCGCCCCTCCGGCGGACAGGTCCGCATCAACGGCCGCCGCTACGCCGAACACCGCGCCCCGCTGCACGAAGTGGGCGCTCTGCTGGAGGCGAAGGCGTTTCACCCCGGCCGCAGCGGCTACCACCATCTACTCGCCCTCGCCGCCACCAACGGCATCAGCAAGCGCCGGGTCCACCAGGTCATCACGATGGTCGGCCTGGACGACGTCGCCCGCCGCCGCACCCGCGGCTTCTCCCTCGGGATGGGCCAGCGCCTGGGCATCGCCGCGGCCCTCCTCGGCGACCCAGCGGTGATCATCCTTGACGAACCCGTCAACGGATTGGACCCAGACGGCATCCGCTGGATCCGCGGCATCCTGCGCGACCTCGCCGCGCAGGGCCGCACCGTCTTCGTCTCGTCACACCTCATGAGCGAAATGGCGCTGACCGCCGACCACCTCGTCATCGTCGGCCGCGGCCGGCTCCTCGCAGATGTCCCTACCGAACAGATGACCGCGACCTCCACCGCGGTCCGGGTGCGCACCCCACACGTGACCCAGCTTCGTACCGTCCTCGCCGGCGCGGATGTCACCGTCACCGACGACCGCGACGCCCTCACCGTCACCGGCCGAACCGCGGAGCAGATCGCGGAGCTGGCCTTCGCCCACCACCTCCTCCTCCAGGAACTCACCCCCGTTCACACCTCCCTGGAAGAGGCCTACCTCGCCCTGACCCGACACGACGTCGAGTACCAGGCCTCCCCCAACCCCGTCGCAGCCACGAGCCGGAGGGCCGCCGCATGACCACCACCACGTCCCGGGACACCGCAATCGTCGCCACCCCGCGTGACGACCAGGCCACCATCCAGTCGCGACCCGCGAAGCCCCAGGCCTGGATCAGCATCGGACGGGTCACACATGCCGAATTGATCAAGTTGCTGACCGTTCGGTCCAGCTACTCCGCGCTGCTCACCACCGTGCTGGCCCTCATCGGGATCGGCGCGTTCACGGCCTTCGGCGCGACCCTGCAACGGACCGCACCCGGCGGCGAAGCAGCCGTGGACCCCACCGGCGGCGCCCTCACCGGCGTCAACCTCGCCGTCTACATCGTTGCCGCCCTCGGCGTGCTGGCGGTGACCAGCGAGTACAGCACCGGCACCATCAAGGCCACGCTCGCCGCCGTCCCGAACCGCTCCATACTGGTCTGGGCCAAGGTGCTCGCGGTCGCGTCGACCGTACTGCTCGTCGCGCTCCCATCGACGGTGATCGCCTTTTTCGCCGCCGATGCCGTCCTGGCGACGGCCGGCATCAAGGTCTCCCTGGCCGAGCCCGGCGTCCTACGCGCCGTCGTCGGTGCGGCGCTCTACCTGAGTGCCGTCGCACTCTTCGCCAGCGGTCTCGGCTGGCTCCTGCGCAGCACCGCCGGGGCACTGGCCACCCTCTTCGGCATCCTCGTGATCCTGCCGGTGGCGGCGTACCTGCTGCCGCATGGCATCCGGACCAGCGTCATGCCGTACCTGCCGGACAGCGCCGGGATGGCCATCCTGCAGACCGCCCCCGGCCCGGCCCAACTCGCACCCTGGACCGGATTCGGCGTCTTCACCGCCTACACCGCCATCACCCTGATCGCCGCGGCCCTCGTCCTGCGCCGCCGCGACACCTGACCACCCGGTACGACCGCAAGGGAGGAACCATGAGAATCCGCAACGTCACCGCACTTCCGGTCCTGGCCGCCGCCACCGGACTACTGCTCACCCTTCCGGCCCCGGCGACCGCCGCGCCACATCGCGTCGACGGCACCCGGCACCAGCCCGCCGTCGAGTCGCCGCTGCGGCCGGCACTGGCGCCCATCGTGGCCGCTGGAGCGGTCGGAGCCGCTGGCATCGTCACCGACGGCCGGCACGTGCGGGCCGAAGCCGTTGGCCTGGCTGACGTGCGCGGCGACCAACCGATGCGGCCGGACCTCAACTTCCGCGTCGGCAGCGTCACGAAACCCATGGTGGCGACCGTCGTGCTGCAACTGGTCGGCGAGGGCAGGCTCGCACTGACCGACACCGTCGGACGCTGGCTGCCCGGGATCCTGCCCTACGCCGACCAGGTCACCATCCGGCACCTGCTCACCATGAGCAGCGGCGTCCCGGAGTACCTGCGCGGCCAAATTGTGATCGACCTGCACACCACCACGGCGGGCCGGTTCCGGTCCTGGGCGCCCCGCGAGCTGGTAGCCCTGGTGGCCGACCGCCCACCCCGCTTCGCACCGGGTACCCGGGTGGAATACTCCAACACCAACTACGTGCTGGCCGGCCTCATCGTGGAGGCCGCGACCGGTGCCGGCCTCGCCCACGAGCTACGTCGTCGGGTGTTCCGCCCGGCCGGGCTGCGCGACACCTCGGCGCCAGTCGACGGCACGAGCATCGCCGGGCGGAATGCCCACGGCTACAGCCTGCCGCTCGATCCGCAGACCGGGCCTGTGGAGATCGGCGAACCCGAGGACTTCACGGAGATCAACCCGTCCTTCGCGTGGGCGGCCGGCAACGTCGTATCGGACCTCGGCGATCTCACCCGGTACCTGAGCGCCCTACTGGGTGGTCGGCTGCTGCCGCCGGCGTTGCTGACCGAGATGAAAACGCCGGTGAGCACCGACGAACCCGACGTGGGGTACGGCTTGGGACTGGAGGTCATCACCACGCCATGCGGGCGGGTCATGGGCCACAACGGTGCCATCGCCGGGTTCCACACCATGGTCCTGAGCACCGAGGACGGCCGCCGACAGGTCGCCGTCATGGTCAACCAGTACTTCCTGAGCCGCGCCGCACTGGCGGCGTTCGACCGGGCCGTCCTTACCCTCATGGCGCGGTTGTTCCCAGGTCAGACGTGCAGCCGGGAGCTGTCCACTGCGCTGAGGACCACGTCGTCCATCACCGCCCCCGCGGCTGCTCCTGCGTCGCCGGGCGGTCAAACCGGCTGAGGGTGATCGCCGATCGGCTTTGGAGCGAGCCGCGGCCGATCCGGGAAACGTTGGGCAGCGGGTGCCGAGATTGCCGGACTTTGCCGCGTACGCCGGACACGCCGACAGGGCGGTCCGGCGCACGCGGCCGTCCGCTCAGGTCTGCGCCTGCCCGGCCAGGACGTGGGCGAGTTCGGTGCGCGAGCGCACCCCGAACTTCGGGTAGACCTTGTGCAGGTGGTACTCGACGGTGCGCGGGCTCAGGAACAGCCGAGCGGCTACCTCCTTTGTGGACAGTCCCTCGGTGACCAACCGCACGACCGTGAGTTCCTGCGGGGTGAGCTGGTGCAGATCGGCGGGCTCCGGGTTGCCGACCGTTTCCCCGGTGGCCCGGAGTTCGCCGCGGGCGCGCTCGGCCAGTGGCCGGCAGCCGAGCCGTTCCAGGTCGAGCAGGGCGGCCCGCAGGTGCTCCCGGGCCGCGGCATGGCGACGGGCCCGCCGCAGCCACTGTCCGTACAGCAACCGGGTGCGGGCCAGTTCCAGCGGAGCCTCTCCGACCGGGTGCGCGGCCACCGCCGCGGTGAAGAGTTCGTCGATGTCGCCGTCACCGACCAGGGCGCGGCAACGCAACAGCAGAGCCCGGAGCCGGGGACTGTCCAGGGCGGCGCTGCGCAGCTGCAGTCGTTGCAGGATCTGCCGGGCGGAGTCGTGGGCTCCTGCGCCCACGGCGGCCTCGACGTGATCGGGCAGAGCCATCATCGAGACGGACAGACTCGCCTCTCCGGGCCCGGCGGCAGCCATGGTGTCGAGCCGCTGTAGCGCGGCGGCGTACCGGCCGTGCACCAGGTCGAGCTGTGCCAGCGCATGCGTCGCGGCACCGGCCGCCAGGCCGAGCCGGCGCGGCCCGGCGAGGGCAAGCGCCTGCGCCGCGGCTTCCTGGCAGCGGTCGTCGTCGCCGCGCACGGCGGCGGTGGCGGCGAGCCCAGCCAACAGCAGCGCCGCCGAACTGTCCTGGCCGGTTTCCCGTGCCAGGGTGGCGCCTTCCGTGCCAAGAGCCGTAGCAGCCGGGTAACTACCTTGCGCGTACTCCAGAACCGCGGACATCTCCAGCGCGTGCACGAGCAGACCAGTCATTGCGCCGTTGCGGGCCGCGGCGGTGGCCCGTTGCGCAAGCGCCGCCGCCTCGGCCAGCCGCCCCAGGAACATCGCCGCCTTGGCCGCCCAGGTCAGCCGGTCCGGCGCGACCTGCCGCTCCGCCTGCTCGATCACCACGGCGAGCCGCCGCTGGGCGGTGGCCGGGTCGCCGGCCAGCGCGGCGGCCAGTCCGCTGGCGTAGTTGCGGTGGAAGGCGGCGTCGGGGTCGTCGCCCGGCCTGATCGCCTCGGCGAGCGCGCCACAGCGCAGCACGCCGGCCAGGTCCCCGTACCACGAGGCGGCCTCGGTGGCGTGCACCAGCATCCGGGCGGCCATCGCCGGCCGCCGATCGGCGATCGTCGGTGCCGCCTGCACCAGAATCGTGTGGGCGTCCCAGGCGTCGCCCTGCCGCCAGGTCACCAGACCGCGAAGTTCGGCGATCTGCGCCACCTGCAGGACGTCGGTAGCCTGCCCATGGGCGCTGTCCAGAGCCGCGTACGCCAGGTCCGCCTGACCGGCCAGCCACGCCGCCCGGGCGGCAGCCACGTGTCTGCCGACCGCCACCCCTGGCTCGGCGCTCAGCTCCGCGGCCCGTCGCAGCGCGGTGGCCGCGGCCACGTGGGCCCCTCTCGACGTGGACCGGCCGGCTGCAGCCTCGAGCGCGTCGGCGACCTCGTCATCGTGACCCAGCGCCGCCGCGGCGGCGTGCCACACCCGGCGGTCCACCTCGGCGGGATCGGTCAGTACCGCGGCCAGCGTCTGGTGCACCAGCCGGCGTTGGGTGAAGCTGGCCCCCGCCACGACCGCGGAGCGCACCAGCGGGTGCCGGAACGCCACACCCGTACCAGGGTCGATGCGCACCAGCCCGCTCTGCTCCGCCTCCAGCACCGCGGCCGGTTCGATCCGGAGCCGGTCCACGGCCGCGAGCAGCGCGGTCAACCGGCCGCTGGTGTCCGTGGCCGCCACCAGCAATGCCAATTGCGCCGCCGGCGACAGTCGCCGGGCCTGGTCCAGGAAGACGCGCTGCAGGTCAGCGGGCAGCGGCAACGGGTCGGGCAGGGGCGACCGGCCGGCCAACTGTGCCGGGCTCAACAGTCGGGCCAGCTCCCGCAGGGCCAGCGGGTGTCCATCGGTCAGCGCCGTCAACCGGTCCACCACGTGGGCCACCGGCGGAGCCGGCGCGCACCCCGACAGCAGCTCGCCGGCGGCCTGCGCGGACAGGCCGGCGATGTCCACGATCCGGAGTTCCGGCGGCAGGGGCGGGCCGCCACGGTGGTCGCCGGTGGCCACGTCGGGTCGCGCCCCGAGCAGCATGGCCACGCCCTCGGTACCGAGTCGACGGGCGGCGAAGACCAGCGCGTCGGCGGAGGCCCGGTCGAGCCAGTGCAGATCGTCGACCACACACAGGACGCCATCGGCCAGCTCGCCCAGCAGGGTGAGCAGCCCGGCACCGACCAGCAGGCGGTTCACCCCGTCGGCTCGGACCAGGCCCAGCGCCGCCCGCAGCGCGTCGCGTTGCACGTCCGGCAGCGCGTCGATGCGGTCGACGACCGGCCGGACCATCTGGTGCAGTCCGGCGTACGGCAGTTCCGACTCCGACTGCACACCGGTGGCCCGCAGCACGGTCATCCCGGTGGCGTGCCGCGCCGCGTAGTCCAGCAGCGCCGACTTGCCGACGCCGGCGTGCCCCCGCAGCAGTACCGCACCGCTGATCCCGGCACGCGCGGCAGCCACCAGGTCATCGAGCGCCGCGCATTCGCTCCGCCGGCCGTACAGCACCTACTGATGGTATGGCTGCCGGTCGGCACTGGTGAAACCACGGATGCCCCACCGGTACCGGTACGGCGAGGCTCAACCCGTGACGATCGAAGCGAGGCTGGTGAACCTGCGCCGGCCCAGGACCGGTGACCTGCCGCTGGCGGCTCGGCTGTTCGCGGAGCCGCGGTGCTGGGTGAGTCTGTGGCGGGCGGTGCCGCCGCCCAGGCGCACGTTCCCGCGGCGGTACGCCATTACCGTCGCGGGTCGTGCCTGCGGCTTCGTGTGGCTCTGCCCGGCGGGGCGCGCCGGGGCGACCGGCCTGGCGGTCTGGGTCTCCAGGCCCGACCGGGGCCGGGGCATCGGCACCGCTGCCGTAGCCCAGGCGTGCCGGCCAGGGTTCGACGGACAGCACCTGCAACAGATCCAGGCGACCGCACTGATCACCCAGGGCGACTGGCAGCGGGTGCTCGAGAAGAACGGCTTCACGGCGCCGAGCCCCCAGACGCCCGGCGACGGGCAGCTGACCTTCACCATCCGGCCGCACCTGCGGTAGCCCGGCCGCCTGCCAACCCCACTCACGAACGGAGCCAGTCATGTCCACCGACCAACCACGGCCGCCGGACCGCCCCGGGCCCGAGCCGGGGATCACCGGTGTGATCCGCCGACACCCGCTGGGCGCGTTCTTCGCCTGGTTCTTCACCGTCGGTCAGGCCCTCGCCTTCACCCCGGTGCTGATCGAGACAGGCCTGCCGGCGCAGGTGTTCGTCGTCGCCAGCACGCTTGTCGGCCTGCTGCTGCCCACCCTGGTGATCACCCGCATCGTCGCCGGTCGCGCCGGCGTGCGGGCACTGTGGCAGCGTGCCGTTGCCGTACGCGCCTCGCTGGCCTGGTACGCGCTGGCGCTGCTCGGCCTGCCTTTGCTGGCTGTCGTGATCACCGCCGCCCTGCTCGGAATGCCGGCCGACCTGTCCCCGTCGGTGCTCGGCGCGGCGCTGGCCGGCAATCTGCTGCTGCCACTGCTGCTCACCTTCCTGCCGAACAACTGTTGGGAGGAGGTCGCCTGGCAGGGTTTCGTGCAGGACCGCCTACAGGGCCGCCACGGCCCGGTCCGGGCTGCCCTGCTCACCGCCCCGCTGTTCGCTCTGCAGCACGTCGCGCTGACGGCCGGTAACCCGCCGGTCGTCGCGGCGCTGATGATGCTGATGCTGACCGTGCTGGTGTTCCCGTTCCGCCTACTCACCGCCTGGATCTACAACCGGACCGGGAGCCTGTTCCTGGTCGGGCTGGTGCACGGCACCGGCAACGCGGTTGCCGGTGGCAGCGGTTTCCAGGACGGGTTCCTGGCCCGGCTCTACCCCGATCAGGTCGTCGCGGTGCTCGCGCACCAGCTCTCCTACGTCGTGCTCGCTCTGATCGTGGTCGTCGCCACCCGGGGCCGGCTCGCCGCCCGCACGAAGCACTCCGCCACCCGCCCCGCAACGGCCCGCGCCGCTGCCCACCCCGATCGCCCGATAAGGAGCCTGACGTGATCGAGATCGAAGACCTGACCAAGGTGTACGGCCGGAAGACCGCCGTTGACCACCTGACCGTGACCGTGCGACCCGGCGTGGTCACCGGGTTCCTCGGCCCGAACGGCGCCGGCAAGTCCACCACGATGCGCGCCGTTCTCGGCCTGGACCGCCCCACGAGCGGGCAGGTCCGCATCAACGGCCGTCGCTACGCCGAACACCGGGCGCCGCTGCGAGAAGTCGGCGCGTTGCTGGAGGCCAAGGCGTTCCATCCGGGTCGCAGCGGGTACCACCATCTGCTCGCCCTGGCCGCGACCACGGGCATCAGCAAACGCCGCGTCCACCAGGTCATCGACATGGTTGGCCTGGACGAGGTCGCCAGCCGGCGGACCCGCGGGTTCTCCCTCGGCATGGGCCAGCGACTCGGCATCGCCGCCGCCCTGCTCGGCGACCCGGCCGTGATCATCCTGGACGAGCCCGTCAACGGGCTGGATCCCGACGGCATCCGGTGGATCCGCGGCCTCCTGCGGGATCTGGCCGGCGAGGGCCGCACGGTGTTCGTCTCCTCGCATCTGATGAGCGAGATGGCGTTGACCGCCGACCACCTGGTCATCGTCGGTCGGGGTCGGCTGATCGCCGACGTGCCCATGGAGCAGATGACCGCGACGTCCACTGTGGTACGGGTTCGGACCCCGCACGCGGAACGGCTGCGAGCGCTGCTGGCCGCCCCCGACGTCACGATCACCGACGACCACGACGCCCTGGCCGTTACCGGCCGCACCGCCGACCAGATCTCGGATCTGGCCTTCACCAACCGGTTGCTGCTGCAGGAGATCACTCCCGTGCACACCTCGTTGGAGGACGCCTACCTGGCGCTGACCCGACACGACATCGAATACCAGTCCACCACGACGCCCAGCAGCACCACGCCCAGCACCACGAGCCGGAGGGCCGCCGCATGACCACCGTGAACAACCGACTCAGCCCAGTACCAGTCGGCACCGGACGTCCTGATCCAGCCGCAGCCGTCGCCCCGCCGCCGGCGACGGATCCGGGCGTCACCCTCACCCGGGTCGTAGCCTCGGAACTGCTCAAGCTGCTCAGCGTGCGGTCCACCTACTACGCGCTGCTGGCCACGGTTCTGGCGATCGTCGGCATCGGCACCTTCCTGGCGATCGGAATCGTCGTCGAGGAAACTCCGCCCGGCGCCGACGCGACAGTCGACCCGACCGGCGGCGCCCTGTCCGGCGTCAGCCTCGCGGTCTACCTGGTGGCCGCCCTGGGTGTGCTCGCCGTGACCAGCGAGTACAGCACCGGGACCATCAAAGCCACACTCGCCGCGGTGCCGGAACGCGGCCTCCTCATTTGGGGAAAGCTGGTCGCCGTCGCGTCCATGACGTTCCTGGTCACCCTCGCATCCACCGTGACGGCCTTCTTCGCCGCGAAGGCCGTACTGTCCACGGACGACATGAGCATCTCGCTGACCACGCCCGGCGTCCTGCGCGCCGTCACCGGGGCGGCGCTCTATCTCACCGCCGTCGCGCTGTTCGCCAGTGGCCTCGCCTGGCTTCTGCGCAGCACCGCCGGCGCCCTCGCCACGCTGTTCGGGATTCTCATCGTGCTGCCCGTCGCCGCGTACCTGCTACCGGCACGCCTTCGCGACGACGTCATGCGCTACCTGCCGGACAGCGCCGGGATGGCCATCCTGCAAACCACACCGAGCCCGGCCCAACTCCCACCCTGGACCGGCTTCGCCGTGTTCACCGCCTACACCGCTCTCACCCTGATCGCCGCTGCGCTGCTCCTCCAGCGCCGCGACGCTTGACACAACGAGGACGGGACGACCCCACCAGCGGCCGTCCCGTCCTCCTCGGCATCCCGTCCGGCACGCGTCGATGTAGCCAGCCGGCAAGTCAGCCACTTCATCGAGGAGGAGCAATGACCGGTACGGTCGCGATCGTGGGCGGCGGCCCGACCGGGCTCGCGCTGGCCCTGACCCTGGCCCGGCAGGGGGTGGCGTCCACCGTGTTCGCCGAGCACCTGCAGCCCACACCCGTCGACGAGTCCCGCGCGATCACGTGGATGCCGCGCGGCATGGAATTCCTGGACTGGGCCGGGCTGACGGCCCGGTTCGAGCGGATCGGCCTCCGCCGGTCGGCCCACGAGTTCCGCAGCGCTCGCGGTCTCCTGCTGGAAGTTCGGTACGACCAGTTGTGCCACGAGCATCCGTACACCTTGATGATCCCCCAGCACCACAGCGAAAGGCTGCTGCACGAGGCCGCCGTGGCGACCGGGCTCGTCGAGGTGCGTCGCGGACATCGGGTCGTCGACGCCAGTCAGGCTCCGGCCGCCGCAGTCCTGACCGTCGAGGGACCCGACGGCCGGTACGTCGAGCGGGCAAGCTGGGCCGTTGGCGCGGACGGGGCACGCAGCATCGTCCGCCGACGTCTGGGTATCAGGCAGCAATGGCGGGACTACGGCTTGGACTCCGCGGTCGCCGACTTCGAAATGACCTGCGACCTCCCAGCCGACCGGTCGCGCATCGTCCTGGACCCCCGGCGCCCGTACGGGTTTTTCGCGTTCGCACCGGGGCGGTGGCGTCTGGTGTACCGCCTGAACCCCGGCGAGGACCGCCAGGCGATGACCACCGAGGCGAGTGCCACCACGCTGCTGTCGCACAAGCTGCCCGGGGCCCAGGTGCACCGGTTCCTGTGGTCCAGTGCCTTCCGACTGGGCCAGGGCCAGAGCACGACCTACCGCCACGGACGCTGGCTCCTCATCGGCGATGCCGCACACGCCATGGGCCCATCAGCCGGTGCCGGCATGATGATCGGGGTGCTCGGAGCCTGGCGGTTGGGGCGGTGCCTCGCCGAAGCCATCGCCGGCGGGTCCGACACGCCACTCGACCGCTACGAATTGGAGCAACGGGCCGCCGCCGTCCAGGTGCAACACGACAACGCGCGGATCTTCGCGAACATGGCCGTCCGGTCCCGCCCCCTGGCCGCCGTCCGCAGCGGCGTACTCCGCGCGATGGGCCGCGTTCCCGCGGTGACCGCCAGGATGGCGCGGTCCGAAGCACTGCTGCACGTGCGGGCGTGAAGCCCGAACAGCCGGTCAACCGCCGTGGATCCGACCGGAGTGCAGCTCGATCGTGACATCCGCGATGTCGATGAGGCGCGGGTCGTGGGTGGCCACCAGCGCCAGCGTCCCGCGGCCACCGCAACTGGAATCGCACGTAGCTCGCCGTACGCACAACGTGGTTTCGGTAGACCGCCGCGCCGTGGTCAAGCCCCGTCAAGCGCGGGAACTGCGGATCGCAGTCAGCTGCGTGGGCAGCCGGGAAGAACGGCAAGTGCGGAGCGCCTGGTCGCGTTCTTCGCCTGCCTCTACTTCGCCGCGTTGCGGCCGGGAGGAGCTCTGGGATCGCGGGCTCACGGCTGCCACCTCCATGAGAGCGGCTGGGGTTGCTTGACGCTGGAGAAGTCGAACCCGAGCGCAGGCGTAACTCGACGTCCTCTCCCATTGGGGGGCGCGCCATCTCGCGCAGGGCGCTGTGCGGGCCGCTTGACCAGCGACAACAGCATCAAGATCATCTCATGAATATCCCGCAACTGGCGACCAGCGGGCGGCGTTCGGTGGCCCATGGATGCAAACGTGTATCCGAGACGCGTTCATCCGCCGACTGGTATACGGCCTGTTCAGATGCCATAGCCGCTGCTCTTCGAGGTGCCCCCGGCAGGATTCGAACCTGCGACACACGGTTTAGGAAACCGATGCTCTATCCCCTGAGCTACGAGGGCGCGAGGGCCCAGCGTACCTGCCTGCGGTGTCCGGCCGTTGCCAGGGTTTACCGGCCGTTGTCAGGGGTTCCGTTCCGTCACAACGCCGACTGCGGAAGCGTCTAGGACGCCATGGCGGGCAGGTAGGTGCTCCTAGTCCAATGTCTGTGCTGCTCACAGGCTTGTCGTCACTGTTTGGTTGTGGTGGTCGGTGTGTGGTTGCGGGAGGGGCTCGGTTCGGTCAACTTCCAGGTTTGGGGTCATGATCGCCGCGGTGGGGATCGGGTCGGCTTGATGGTCAGGTGGCCGCGACGGTGCGGGCGTGGTAGGGCTTCCGGTTTTGGATCATGGTCCAGAGGACGGTGATGCGGCGGCGGCCGAGGGCGCCGATCGCCTGCCGGTGGGTCATGCCTTCGGCGCGTTTGCGTCGGTAGTAGGCGGTAGATTCCGGATGGGATTTGAGCGCGGTCAGGGCGGACATCAGGAATACGCGGCGTAGGACACGGTGGAACCGGTGTGGTCGTTTCAGGTTGCCGGTGACGCTGCCGGAGTCGCGGTTGACCGGGGCGAATCCGGCGTGCGCGGCCAGCCGCGACGGAGTCGGGTGCGTGTCGGTGCCGGTGTGGGCAAGGAACTCGGCGCTGAGGATGGTGCCCATGCCGGGCATGCTGAGCACGATCTCGGCGAGCGGGTGGCTGGCCAGGGCGTCGGCGATCTGGGCGTCGACGGCCTCGATGCGCCAGGTGAGGTCGCGTAGGTCGGTGGCGAGTTGGCCGAGGACCGCGGCGTAGGCGGCCTCACCGGCGGTACGGATGGTCTGCGCCCGCGCCGCTGCGATCACCGCCGCGGCTAACGGTTTGGCGTTGTTGACCTTGTACTGTTTGAGCAGGGCGTGGATCTGGTCGTAGCCGGCCTTACGGATCGCCGTGGGGGTTTGCCACTGGGTCAGGATGTGCACCGGGCCGCGCAGGCTCAGGTCCAGGACTTGGCCGAGGGCGGGGCTGATTGAGGTGAGCACGGCCTGCATCCGCATGATGGTGCGCACGCGTTGCTCGACCAGGTCGCGTCGGTGCTCGGTCAACACGAGCAGGTGGTCGCGCGCCGGATCATGCGGTGCGATCACTGGTAGGTCGTCGCGGGTACGCAGGGTCTGGGCGATCACCACCGCGTCGGCCGCGTCGGTCTTGTGTTCGCCGTTGAACGCGGGGGCGATGTGCGCGAACAGGTAGCCGTTGACGTAGCGGACGTCGAGGTGGCGGGCGTGCAGCAGTGTGACGAGCAGGGCGGCCGGGCCGGAGATGATGTCCACGGCCCAGCGGACGTTGCGCCGGCGGTGACAGATTTGCTTGATCATCGCCTGCAGGCGTGCCTGGTCGTTGGGGACCTGCTGCGAGGTGACCTGGGTGCCGCGTTCGTTCACGACGGCGATGTGGTGGTGTTGTTTGCCGATGTCGACACCGACGTACAGGTAGCTCACGTCAGTCCTCCAAGGATTGGGCTCGGGGGGTGAGGGAGGCGTGGACCTGCCGGCCGTATTCCTGTCCGCAGCTTCGATAAGGCGATCGCGGTTCCGCAAATGTCTGAAGGCGAAGGAGACGCCGAGGCAGAGAGCAGGGACGCGGACTTCGTCTTCTGCAAGGCCATATGTTCGGCATCCCACGGAGGGCGACGTCCCCACTCCCGGTCCACACCCACCAACGCCGGCGGGGTGATCTGGACACGGCACGGGCGACAAGTTCACCCCTGTGGAAGCCGCGGTTGTCGGAAGTGCGGTCAATGAGTACGCGCGAGACGGTGGACGGCCAACGTCGGTGGCGTAGCCAGCCGCTGCCGGTAGGTTGCCGCTCCGGATCGCTGTTGGGCCGGCATGGGCCGATGTTCGCGTCGACATGCCTGGGGCAGATCAGGGAGCGCATGATCGGTTGGTCGGCGTGCCAGTTGTGCCAGGTCGCGGCGGTCAGGGCCCGGACGCGTTGCAGGACCCGGACGGCGACGCCGGTGATGGTGCGTCCGCCGTGTTGTTCGAGGTGGAGTTGACTCTTGAGGGTTTCGTTGACTGATTCGATGCTCTGCCGGGTGGCTCGGAGCAGGCCACGACAGGGTCGTGGCGCTTCGGTGCGGTAGGCGGGTGGTACGACGGTGTTGCCGATGTCGTTGAGCCAGGTTTCGGTGTCGCGGTCGCGGTAGCCCTTGTCCACGACCAGGATCAGCCCGCCCGGGTGGTGAAACATGGCGGGTTGCAGGCTCACCAGGTCGACGAGGACTTCACGTTCGTCGGTTTGGCCGTTCATGGAGCCGGCGCATCCCCGAGATGTATTTCAACAACGAGGTTGCGGAAGTTCGGATCGCCATACCCGTCACTGCAGCTTAGCTTAACGACGTTAACCCCTTCCTCGATGCGCTTCAGCCCTGAGTTGCCGATCCACGCTTGGGTCGTGCCGTTGTGGTCTCGCCAAATATTCCAGATCTGCAGAACTGCGGTCCAGTCTTGCCCCCAGCGGTACGGATTGTCGGCCTCACGCGACCGTGCGCAGTTTCCTCCCACAAGAAAACGTGATTGTACTCGACGCCGTCAATTTCGATTGTTCCGCATATGACCTTTAAGCTTACCCCTGGGGCGCAGCAGAATTGCTTGAAGCGAAATCGAGCGCGACCGGAGTGGAATCCACAATCCCTGTCACTTCGATCATCATATGAACCCGGTGGCCGTCCAGATACACCGGCTTGCCGTCACTGGCACGAAACATCTCCGCGAGCACGTCTAACTCTCCTCTAGTAGCCAGGGTGTGGAGGTCCTGGCCCGCTTTCGCCTCCTGCGGTGAGCGCAGTGCGGCCCCCTGGCGATGTCCACCCTGCATGGGCGTGGTGCGTTGTGGGCGCCGAGTCCCCCGGCCTGCAGACATAATTATCCCGCAGATGCGCCCATCCCGCCCTGCCGCAAAGTGACATCAAGATTGCTACACCAAGCCTCGTCACGCCGCCCCCAGTCACCTTGCCACCGTTGTTTATACACCTCCCGGACTCACGCCGAAGGCGGCGCGGCTATTCAGTCCCGGGCGCTATCAGCGCGGCTTTCCGCGGTTGAGCACTCGTCAAATTCGAATATTGCGTGTCCCGCAATGGCACGCATTTCAATGCCATTGCGCGCGGCCGTAAGGGCTCCTTCGGTGTAATAGTGGTTGGGTAGGCGAGCCCGGTCTCCCGTTACTGGATTGACTACGGTTGCCCCTCGGTGCATTGAACGCTTGATATCCCTGATGGCAGCCCTCCAGGCTTTAGCAAGATCAGGGTCGCCAATTGCCGCCTGTATCATGGACTCAGCGAGAGAGTCAGCGGTCCGGTTTCCGGGGAGCACCGTCAACACGCTACCAACGCTGCTGAGGAGCTTCGAGTCTGATCTCGATTCAAGGTTGAAAGGCGTCGGACTTAGGGACGCTCGCATGACGCTTTCGGGGAAGGTGCCGACTGCCTGGTCTGCGTCTTCCACTAAGTATTTTGTGTCAAATCGCTCCCACACCACATGGAGGTTCAGCGAAACGCGCCAAGAATCAATCCAAGCAGTCAGCTCGGAACGCTCCGCATGGAATTGCAGACTCATGCTAGTCACTTCGGACCCCCATTATAAGGCACAAAATGCATCTCTAGATTCGCGAACTCCTCTAGATCGTTGATTGCCTCTGACTCGCGCTTGACCGGCGCGCCGGTCCGCTGGTACTGCTTGCCGACGTTGATGCCGTATTGCGTCCCATCCGGTCGATTCACGAGGATGTCTGGCCGTCGGCTCGACTTGGAACCCTTTGGTGTTTGGAACACGGCTTCACGCAAGACTTCTCCGGTGGAGGACCGCCTTTGGCCGCCGCCGACGACGATCCCGTCTTCAACACTGTCAGCCACCTCTCTGACCTTACGGTTGTGCGCTCCGATGCCAAAGAGCTTCGGTCCCGGTCTGCTGGCAGCAATTGCCCGAACACTGTAGCCCGCCGCCGTGGCCGCGCTGAGGGCCCCCTTACCCGGGATGACCATGGATGCGGCTGTTCCTGCCGATAGGACAGGGCGGTACCAAGGGTTATTCTTGATGTCGCAGGTCGATCCGGGCTGCAGGAACTCCTTGAATTTGGATGGAAGTCCGAACAGGAGAGCGTCGGCGAGAGCCCATTCGGTGGCTCTGAGGCCTTGTGCAAAGTTGGGGAATTTTTTGTCGAGCCAGGTGCAGTCGGTGCACAGGCCTGAGGGGTCTGTGTTTTGTAGTGGGTTGTTCTCGGCGTAGGCGTATGGCTGGTGGGTGGAGTCGGCGATGGGATCGATGGTGAGGAATTGGCCGGTGGTGGGGTCGTAGTCGCGGGCGCGTAGGTGGATGAGGCCGGTGGTGGGGTCGGTCCAGGCGCCGGTGAAGCCGATGCGGCTGTCGGTCCCGGTGTGGTGGGTGCGGTTGCCGTATGGGTCGTAGGCGTTGGTTCCGGTGACTGTTCCGGTGTGGTCGGTGATCAGCCGGACGGAGCCGATGTTGTCGGTGTGCAGGTAGTGGATGGTGCCGTTGGTGTTGATCTGGGCGTAGGGGGTGAGGTCGGGTCCGTACAGGTAGCGGTGGGTGCCGTCGTCGAGGATGAGCGGCATGTCGTTGGCATCGGCCCAGGTGAAGTGGGTGGTGGTGCCGTTATGGGTGCGGGTGGCGCGCAGGCCGGCGCCGTTGGTGGTGTAGTCGGTGGTCGTGGTGTCGGGCCTGGTGACGCCGGTGAGTGAGCCGGCGCTGTTGTAGCGGTAACTGGTGATCTGGGCGGGTGTCAGTGCGGTGGCGGGTGTGGTGGTGCGGGTGCGGTTGCCGTTGGCGTCGTACTGGTAGGTGGCGGTGGTGCTACCGGCGCGGGTGGTCGCGGTGAGTTGCTGGGCTGCGTTGTAGGCAAGGGCGGTGCCGTTGGGTAGGCCGGTGAGGGTGCCGCCCGGAGTAGTGGTGTAGGTACCGGTCGTTGTGGGGCCGGAGACCGTGGCGAGGCGTCCGGCGGTTCCGAAGGTGTAGCTGTGTTGGGCGTCTGCGTTGAGTTGCCCGGCGTGGTCGTAGGTGTAGGTGAAGTTGTCGAGCGTGGTGGTGGCCTTGGTGAGTGTGATCGCCTTGGTTTGCCCAGCCGGTTCGTACGCGCGGTTGCTAATGACGCCGTTGGGTGTCTGTTGGGTGGCCAGGCGACCGTCGGAGTCCCACCCGAACGTGGTGGTGCGCTCGGCCCAGTCGGTGGCCGATGTCATCTGTCCGGCGTTGTCGTAGCCGTAGGTGACCTTGTTGCCGCCTGGATAGGTCAGGGTGGTGAGCCGGCCGGCTTGGTCGTAGCCGTAGGCGACGGTCGCGCCCGCGCCGTCGGTGCTGGCGGTCAGACGCCCCGCCGCGTCGTGGGTGTAGGTGGTGGTGCCGGTGCCGTCGGTCATGCTCGCGCGGCGGCCCGCGGCGTCGTGGGTGTAGGTGACGTCGGGGGTATTGGCGGCGCTGTAGCCGATGCCGGTGATGTCCCCGGCGGTGTTGTAGCTTGCGGTGATGGTCTCGCCGTCGGGTGTGGTGGTAGTCAGCGGCCGGCCTGCGGGGTCGTAGGTGTAGCCGGTGATCAGGCCTCCGGGTTGGGTGCGGGTGGTTTGCTGGCCGACGGCGTTGTAGGTGTAGGTGGTGTCGTGGCCGTCAGGGTCGGTCTGTTTCGTCAGCTGGGCGTTGGCGTTGTAGCTGTAGGTGGTGGTGCCGGAGTCGGGGGCGACGACGGTCGCCGCGAGAGCGTCGCCAGTGTAGGTACGTCGGGCGATGCGTCCGAGCGGGTCGGTGGTACTGCTCAGTCGCCCGGCCGGGTCGTAGTCGTAGGTAGTGGTCTTACCGTTGGCGTCGGTGCTTGAGGTGACCTGTCCGGCGGCGTCGTAGGTGGTGCTGGTGTGCGCGCCTGATGGCAGGGTCGTCGTGAGGGGGCGTCCGTCCAGGTCGTAGGTGAAGGTGACGGTGCGGTTGGCGGCGTCGGTGATGCTGGCCAGTTCGCCGAGGGCGTTGTACTGGTGAGTGGTCGTCTTGTTGGTGGGGTCGGTGGTGGTGGCCACCTGTCCGGATGCCGTGTAGGTCGTGGTGGTGGTGGCGCCGGTCGGGTCAGTCGCGGTGGTGGGTCGGCCAAGCAGGTCGTATCCGGTGGTGGTGGTCTTGCCGGCGGGGTCGGTGACCGTGGTGCGATGGCCGGCGGCGTTGTAGGCGTATCGGGTGGTGCGGTTGGCTGGATCGGTGACCGTGAGCACGCGGCCGATGGTGTCGAGGGTATTGCGGGTGGTGTGTCCGGCCGGGTCGGTGGTGGCGACGGGGAGCCCGGCGGCGTTGTACTCCGTGGTGGTGGTGCGCCCGTCAGTGGTTGTCATGGTGGTCCGCTGCCCTGCGGTGTTATAGCCGAAGTGGGTCACGGCGCCGTTGGGTGCGGTGTGCGTGGCGACGGTGCCGTCGGTGTTGTAGCTGCGTTGTTCTACCCGTGCGTCTGGGCTGGTGGTGGACAGCAGGTCACCGACGAGGTTGTAGGCATAGGTGGTGGTTCGATTAGTTGGGTCCGTGGTGGCGGTGACCTGGTTGAGCGCGTTGTACGTCCACGTCGTCGTACGGCTTAGCGCGTCGACCTGGCGGGTTTGGTTGCCCGTCGCATCGAATGTGGACGTGACGACCTTGCCGAGCGGGTCGGTGATGGAGGTGGCGTTGCCTGCGGCGTCGTGGCCGTACCGCCACAGCCGCGCGGTGGGGGTTCCGGCCGCTGTGGTCTTCTCGGTGAGGTAGCCGTTGGTGAAGCTGCTGACGGTGACGGCGCCGCCGGGAGCGGTGACCGTGGTGCTCGACGATCCGTCTGTCTGCTGGCTGTAGGCCAGTGTCGTCGTCTGGCCCATGGGGTCGATCTGGCGGGTCACGCGCCCGCTGCTGTCATAGGTGTTGCGGAGGAAGCCGCCGCCCGGCTGGGTGACGAGCACGATGCGGTGGGCGGTGTCGTAGCCGTAACGCGTGACGGCGCTGTCAACGGCGGTCACTTTGACCAGGTGTCCTGCGGTGTCGTAGTCGTAGGTGGTGGTTCGGCCTGCGGAGTCGCTGACGGCTGAGAGGTGGGTGCCGGTCCAGGTGAACGTGATCGTCCGACCGTCGGTGGTGCTCGCCGATGACAGCAGTCCTGCGTTGTACGTGAAGGTGACGGTGTTGCCGTGCAGGTCCTTCAGCGATGTGAGTTGCCCGGTGGAGCTGAACGTCATGGTCTGCTGGGCGCGCCGGGTGAACGTCCACGTTCCGTTCGTTTCCTGCACGAGGGTCGCGAAGACGTTCTGTGGTGCCGTGTATCGGCGGTTGCCGGCGTGGTGGAACGTCACCGTGGAGCCGGTTTCCTGCTTGACGGTGACGGTGGACGGTTCGGAGATGGATGTGCCGAGCAACTCCAGGGACGCCGCGTAGTTCATCGACCAACCGCGCCCGAGCGGGCCGTCGACGGTGGCGGCTGTGCTCGAGTAGGTGCGGGTGACGCCGAGCGCCGGTCCCTTGCCGGGCAGGGCGATGTCAGTGGCGGCGTCGAAGAACTCGCCGGTGGCGGTGTTGACCGGGTCGCAGCTGCAGACCTGGCTGGCCGGCATCGACGGGTTCTGACCACCCTGGGTCTGCGATGCGGTCAGTGGCGGCGGCGTGGGAAGGCTGAACATTCTCGGCGTTGACATGACATCGCCGACTCGGACGGCATACTCGTAACCTGGCTTTGCGAATGGGAAGTTGCCGTCGGGCCGCCACGTGCAGGAAGTGGTCGTACAGGTTTTGTAGGTGCGGCCCCACCCAGATGGAACGTACCAAAGACTCAGGATGTATTCCACGTCGGAGTCGTAGTAGAGGCCTCCACCGACCAATTCCATTTTGTTGAGCCAGCCGCTGAATCCACCCGACCCCAGACGACGATTGGTGGTCGCTTCGATCACGCCGTTGTTGTATGTGACGTTCAGGGTCAACGCCGAGAAGTCGGCCCCAGCACCGTCGAGAAGCGGGTACCTGTCGATCGTCGTCGTTTGGTCGGTCAGGACCGCGTCGAACCTATGCCCCGCACGAGCGTCGGTGATGACGGCTTTGCAAAACCGTCCGCTGCCGCAGGACGCGACCGTCTCCGACGTGGTGACGTCGACAATGTCAAGTGTGTACGGTGACGCGTTGACGTCGCGGTCGGTGTTGGCCTGGAGGGTCATCTGGCGCACCGCACCAGTACTGATCCATCGATCCGCGCCTTCATATGCAGCGCCAGGGTACTCAATATGGGACTGTCGCTGAAGTTCCGGATTGATCGTTGTCACCGGGAACTGGTAGGTCCAGGTGGTGACAGCTTGGACATCGGTGCCGTCGGGGAGAGCCATGGTGGCCTGGAAAGTGTGGGTTCCAGTGGCCTTGTACGGTAGCCCGAAGTAGGTGCAACTATCTGGGTATATCGCCTGCTGGGCGGGACACGATCCCACGGAGTAGTTCTGCGTCAGGTCGCGGATTGTGATGATGTACGGCGCGCTGAAGGTCACGTATCGTGAGACTTCTGCGCTCGGTCCGGTGGCAAACCATGGGTTGTGGGTGAGGATCTCGTCGACGTCCCAGGTGAAGGTGCTGGTGCCCTGCACCCCGTCGATGTCGGATGCCGTGACGGTCACGGTGGTGTCCTGCGCTGTCGACGGAGTGCCGGACATCAGGCCCGTGCTGCTATCGATCGATATGCCCGCCGGTAGGCCGTTGGCGGTCCAGATGTACGGGGCGGTTCCGCCGGTGGCGCTGGGCTGCACGCTGTCGTACCTGCCGACCAATCCGCCTTTGGTGTCGCCTGCAGGAGTGGTGGTGACGTCGATCGGATCTCTCACGATCCAGTCGAAGGCGACGTCGGCTACGCGCCAGACTCCGTCGAAGACTGCCACCTGAATATTGAAGTAGACGCCCTTCTCGGTGGGCGTACCGGTGATCACGCCGGTGGAGCTGTTGAGGGTCAGGCCGGTGGGCAGGCTGTGCCCGACGCCGGGCGATGGCCGGTAGACAATCCAGGTGTACGGTGCGGCGCCGCCGGTGGCGGTCAGCTGCACCGACAGCGGCACATTTACCAGACTGCTCCGGTTGACCGCCGTCATCACCAGCGCGTTCGCCACGTCCCAGATCACGGTCGTGCTGGCCGAGCTACCGGAGATGTCGCTGACCGTTACCCTGGTTGACGGCTTCTCTACCGTCGTGGGCGTACCGGAGACGACGCCGGTGGCAGGATCGATGGACAGTCCCTGGGGCAGCCCAGTCGCCGACCACGTGTAGGAGCCGGTTCCACCGGAGACGTGGACCGTGGCTCCGATCTTGGTTGATTCGGGCTGTCCGACGACGCTGCTCAGGCGCATCCCGTCGTACACCACGACCGGGGTTACGACGGCCCACGTGAACGCGACCGTACGGGCGATCCTCTCGGCGTCGGTGACGGTCACCGTGGGCACCGCAGTGCCAACGACCGTCGGCGTCCCGGAGACGACACCGGAGGTGGCATCAATCGACACTCCGGCCGGCAGGTCGGTCGCCGACCAGGTGTACGGCAGCGTGCCGCCGTCGGCGATCATCGGACGGGACACGGCGACGTTGGCGGTGCTGGCTTGTGCGCCAGGGTGGGAAAGGCTCACCAAATTGCCGGTGCCGCGGATTTCGGTTTCGTCGAGCATGGTCCAGACGTCGCTGCCGTCGAGTTCGATCTTGATGTAGCGGGCGGTGACGTCGAGGCCGACCGCGCGGTAGGTCTTGGTCTGGTTCGCGTCGCCGACGGCGGGCCGGTCGATGGTGGCGGCGGGCTGGAAGCTCTCCCCGTCGGCCGAGGTGGCGTAGGTGACGCTGGTCGGCAGGACGACGAAGTCGTTCTTGGCCTGCAGCCAGGTGCTGTTGATCTGCGTGATGGGTCGGGCGGTGCCCAGGTCCACGGTGAACGAGTACACGCCGACGCTGTT
>DATHBD010000004.1:0-2364 GCA_035296325.1 Micromonosporaceae bacterium
CATCTCCGAATCATTGATGCTTGTGACTTCCGTGTCAACACCGAAGTGGCCGAGGGCCAGCACACTGATCCACCTGTGCCGGGTCAATCCGCCGGCAGCCGGTCCATGGGTTGGCTACGGTCGCGGGCCATGAATATCTCCTACTGCTGGCGCGGACACTTCGACAATCCTGCGCTCAACGAGCTGCACGCCGAGGGCTTCGACCACCCGGTGTCGCACGACGACTGGTGGGGTCGGGTCAACCGGCACAGCCTCGGCTGGGTGTGCGCACGCGATGGCGCGGACCTGGTCGGCTTCGTCAATCTGGCGTGGGACGGCAGCGTCCATGCGTTCGTCCTCGACACGCTCGTCGCCGGACGGGCTCGGCGCCGGGGCGTCGGTAGCCGGCTGATCGAGATGGCGGTGGAGCATGCGCGGGCGGCCGGGTGTGAGTGGTTGCACGTCGACTTCGACGAGCACCTGCGCGGCTTCTACCTCGACATCTGCGGGTTCGCGCCGACGCCCGCGGGCGTCATGGCACTGTAGCGGCCGTGATCGGGCGCCTTCCGCTGATCGCGAGGCCGGCCGAGAGGTCGTCGCGGAGGGCGCACCGGGGCGGGCCGAGCTCGGCCCGCCCCACCCAGGCGACTACTGATAGGCGCGGCCGACATTCGCGGCGAACTGGCTCCAGTAGTAGTTCGCGGTACCGGAGCTGATGGTGGCCGCGGCCGCCACGGTCCACGGGCCCCAGGCGCTGACCTGCAGGCGCAGATCCCCGAAGGGGTCGGCCCCGACCTTGTAGAAGGTGAACCGGATGTAACGGTAGGCGCCTTCGGCGTGGCCGGGTAGCGACATGAACGTGAAGCTGGTCGCGGTCCGTTCCACCACCTGAATCGGGTTCGCCAGACCGACGTTGTACAGGTTGCAGACGCCCCCTACGGCTGGCAACCGCGCACAGTCGGACGAGAACGGGAAGTACGCCGCGAAGTTGGACGTCACCTCCGACGTGATCGACTGTGGCGTCTGCAGCACGGACTGCGGCCATGGGATGCCCAGCGAGTACGTGTACTCATAGCCGAGGTTCTGGGCCGCCTGTTGCACCGCCGCCTGTTGCACCGCCGCGGAGCTCGATCCGGCAGCGACCGGTGATGCCATCGCCGGGCCACCGATGGCCAGGCCGGCTGAGACCAGAGCTGTGCTGAGCGCAAGGCGGCCGCTGATCCGGCGCGTTGCTGCGTTCATGACATTCTCCTCTCTGCTTAGGCTCACATTCCTGCCTACCCAGAGCGGAGAGGAGTCACCCGGATAAGCCGAATCCATGCCCAATGGGGCAGCAATCGGGGGACCGGACGCTTACCTCGGCTGAGCGCCGTTCGGCCGTTGGGCCGGTCAGAATGACCGGCAACATGGGACGCACCGCCTTCTCCTTCGGGCCGCTCGCGACTGTGGACCGGCCGTGAGGCGGCGTGCGCCATTTGTGGCGCTTCTCAGCGCGTACGTGGTGTCGGTGACCGGGACCTCGATGTCGGCGATCGCCGTACCCTGGCTGGTCCTCACCGCGACCGGCAGCGCGGCGCAGACCGGTGTCGTGGTGTTCGCCCAGCTGCTGCCCTACGTGGCAGCTCAGTTGCTGGCCGGGCCGCTGGTCGACCGATTCGGGCTGCGCCGTTCGTTGGTGTGGGGAAACGCGGCGGCGGCCGTCGCAATCGCCGCGATTCCAGCCTGTGACGTCCTCGACGTCCTGACGATGCCGGTCCTGATGGGTCTGGCCGTGGTGGTCGGCCTTTGCCGCGGCGTCGCGGACTGCGCCAACGGACCGCTGGTCCCGACGACCGCCGAGGTCGGCGGGATAACGCTGGAACGGGCCGCCGGCCTCAGTTCCGGGGCCAACCGCGCCGCCCTGCTCCTCGGCGCACCGCTGGCAGGTGTACTGGTGACACTGTTCGGATCGGCGGCGGTGGTCGCCATCAACGCGGGTACGTTCGCGATCGCGGTCGACCGCCTGGCTCGGCCTGCCGTTCGGCGCGTTGGCTGGCGGATACCTCACAGAGGCGTGGGGTCTGCACACGGCGCTGTGGGCGTTCGGGGGCGCTTATCTCGTCACCACGCTGGCGCCGTTCGTCTTCCCGGCCTGGCGTGAACTGGACCGCCGCCCTGCTCCGGAGCCCATCGCGACCCCGACGGCGCCCTGATCGCAGGTGACCGGATCAATCAGGAATCGAGAAGCACCGGTCACTGAGCCGCAGCTAGTGTCGCGCGTCTGAAGTTGGTTGACGGGTGGCGTGGGGAAGGATCTGGTCGGCGGTTTTGGTCCAGATGAACGGGTGGCAGCGTTCGTTCCAGCCGTCGATGAATCGTCGGATGGCGGCGACGAGGTCTTTGACG
>DATHBD010000005.1:0-84254 GCA_035296325.1 Micromonosporaceae bacterium
CGAAGCAGGCGGGGGACGAGGCGCGGCGGCAGGAGCAGATCGCTGGGGAGCAGAAGGGGGTGGCGGAGCGGGCGTCGGTGGAGGCTTCTCGGCAGCAGGAGAACGCTCGGCGCCAGCAGGGGATCGCGGATGCGGCGGCGGTGCGGGCGGGGGAGCAGGAGCGGGCTGCGCTGCAGCAGCGTGCGGCGGCGCAGCGCTCAGCGCAGGAGACGGCCCGGCAGAAGGAGATCGCGCAGCATCAGCAGCGCCTGGCCGAGGAGGCGGCTGCGGTAACCCGGCGGCAGGAGGAGATCGCGCGCGAGCAGCAGCGCCTGGCTGAGGACGCGACCGCGCAGGCCCGGCGGCAGGAGGAGATCGCGCGCGAGCAGCAGCAGCTGGCCGAGGACGCGACCAAGGATGCCAGCGAGCAGAAGGCGAATGCCGAGGAGCAACTGAGTATCGCGATCAGTCGCCGGTTGACCAACCAGGCCAAAGCAACGCTCGCGCGGGACCCGCAGGCGGCCCTGATGCTCGGCTTGGCGGCTGAGCAGGCCCGGCCAGACGCCGAGGCCCGCCGGGAACTCACCGGCCTGGTCACTTCGACGCGTTACGCCGGTTCTCTGCGCGGGGTGGATGACGTCGTCTTCGGCTCGAGCGATGTCGTCGCCGCCATGGGCCATGACCGGGTTCTGTCCCTGTGGAATGTTGTCGACCCCGCAAAGCCAGCCCGGCTCGCCAGGGTCGAAAGCGACGAGGGCTACACAGCTCACGGTTACACGTTTAGTCGAGACGGGCGGACACTCGCCGTTTCCTACCTCGGCCCGACCTACGTGGTGATCCTTTGGGACGTGGCCGATCCGACGAAAAGGCCGGCTCGGCTCGCCACGCTCCCCACACGCCTCGAGATGACCAACCACGCCCCAGCACCGCCAATGGCGTTCAGTCCGGACGGTCGCACCTTCGCCATGACCGACCTCATCGGCGACCAGAGAATGGCCGTCGTGTTGGACATAACAAACAGGACACAGCCGAAACCTAGTGTCGTGCTGCCTGCCATGTTCGGCTGGAACGGAATGAACCGCGGAAATATGGACCGGCGCTTCGCGTTCAGCTCGGACGGACGGACCCTGGTCACGGGCAGCACTCGAATGATGTGGGATGTGACTAACCCGGCCAATCCGATTGAATTAGCCAAGCATGACGACAGCCACGAGGACGTTGTCGCATTCAGCCCGGTCGCATCTGTCATGGCCACCGCAAGTAACGGAGCTGTGACGCTTTGGGATACGAAGGAGCCGGCCCGCCGGGTCCCGTACGGCGCCCCGTTGAAGAATGCTGCCGGAAACGTCGACTCAGTGACGTTCAGCCCTGACGGCCGAATCATGACCTCCAGCGACGTCGCGGGAATCACAACATTGTGGGATGTGACCGATCCAGCCTTCCCGGTGCGGCTCGACAGCGTGCCGGGTTACTCCATCGCCGGGTCGACGGCATCCCGACCGGACGGTCGAACGATCCTCGTCACCGTCGAGGAATCCGGCACCGCAAGGTTTTCGAGCGTGGAGCCCTATGGCGCTCCCCAACCGATCCGGGAGCTCAAGGACCACAGCGGGTGGCTGTTGGCGGTGGCGTTCAGCCCGGACGGCCGTTCGATGGCCACCGCTGGCGCTGACCGAACGGCGATATTCTGGGACATGACCAATCCGGCCCGTCCGAGGAAGCGAGGCACGCTGTCCATTCACGACTACTCGGTCAGGTCGGTGGCGTTCAGCCAGGATCTGCGCACGGTGGCTGCCGCAGGTTTGGACGGCCGTGTGAAGTTGTGGGACGTGACCGATCCGGACCAGCCGGTTGACGTGAAGACGTTCGAAGTGGAAGTCCCGCCGGCAGAGATGACCTTCAGCCCGGATGGACGGACGCTCGCCCTCGCTAGGCAGGGTCCGAATGCCACATTGGTGCTATGGGACCTGGCTGATCTGGCCGGGCCCACGCCGCTTGTCACGCTAACCGGCGTTCAGCTGCCGGTGACATTCAGCCCGGACAGCCGCACCATGGTCTCCGGCCGCGGCATGAGGACGGGGACGGTGTGGGATCTGACCAACCGGTCCGCTCCTGTTCCACTCAGTACCCTGGGCGGTCTTGCCGAAAGTGTCGGCCCGCTGGCCTTCAGTCCGGACGGGCGGACTGTCGCGACCAGGTATGGCAGTCGTCCAGTCATGCTGTGGGATGTCACCGATCGAGCCAATCCGCACTGGCTCGCCGAGCTGAACGGGACCGAGGGCGTGGAGTCGGTGGCGTTCAACGCGGACGGCAGTAGTGTGGCAACATCCTCGGCTAAGCACGCGATGCTGTGGGACATTGCCGACCGAAACAATCCGGTCCGACTCGCCCGGTTCCCGCTCAATGCGTCGCAACCGTCGCGCTGGGGCTACGAAAACCGTTGGCTGGCGGTGAGCCCGGACGGGCGCACCCTGGCATTCGGTGGCAGCAACAATCGGGCCGGCGAGCCTCCTAGCAACCCCAGTGTCCTGCTCTGGGACTACACGAAGCTTAACCAGCTCCGCGCGAACCCGGCCAAACAGGCCTGCGCCATGGCGGGCGCTGGATTCACCCGCGAGCAATGGGCCCGGCGCATCCCGGAAGTCCCGTACAAGCCCACCTGCCCCAGTTGACCTGCCGTCACCCGGTCGGCACGGGCTCGTACCTCGCATTTGGCGGCACGGTGCGGGGGGCTCGCTACCCTGCCGGCATGGGTGTGATCACTGTGGTCCCGCTGGCGATCGGTGCGCTTGTCATTGTCCTCGTGGGGCTTGGGATCGTCTGGCTTGTGCGCCGCAGCCGGTAGCCGCTGTCAGCCTGGCAACCGCGGTCGGCCGGTGGCACCCAGAGGTATCAGGATTGACTTATATAAGCTGAGGCTATATCCTGGCTGCGTGCACGCATTCGATGTGCTCGGGGACCCGGTGCGTCGCCGGATCCTCGAGTTGCTCGCGGGCGGTGAGATGACCTCCGGGGCTGTGTGCGCCGTCGTGCAGCGGGAGTTCGGGATCACCCAGCCGGCCGTGTCGCAGCACCTCAAGGTGCTGCGGGACAACGGCTTCGCGACCGTGCGCCCGGACGGGAGCCGGCGCCTCTACGCGGTGAAGGTCGATTCGCTGCGGGAGGTCGACGTCTGGCTCGATCGCTTCCGGGCCCACTGGACGCCGCCGCTGCACGCGTTGGCGACCGAACTGGCCCGGGGCAAGCGGGAACGTCGTCGTCGCGAGGCGGCTGCCGAGCAAGCTGAGCAAGCCGAGCAGAAGGAGTGACCCATGATCGATGCCACCACCCAGATCAACGCGGTACGTCGTCAGGTGGGCAGCCGGGTGCTGGAGGCCGGGGAGGCACGCGTCTGCACGATCGGGCAGAGCTACGACGCCACGATCGACGACGTGTGGGACGCCTGCACCAACCCGGAGCGCATCCCTCGATGGTTCCTGCCGGTCTCCGGTGACCTCCGGCTGAACGGCCGGTACGAGTTCACCGGCAATGCGAGCGGCACCATCGAGCGCTGCGACCCGCCGACGAGCTTCGGTGCCACCTGGGAGTACGGCGGTGAGGTCAGCTGGATCGAGGTGCGCCTCACCAGCGAGCCGGATGGCGGCACCCGCCTGGAACTCGAGCATGTGGCGCACGTCGACGACGAACGATGGGCGGAGTACGGGCCCGGAGCGGTCGGCATCGGGTGGGACTCGGGCCTGCTGGGCCTGGCCACCCACCTGTCCAGCGACGGCGCTGCCATCGATCCGCAGGACAGCGCGGCGTGGATGGCGTCGGAGGAGGGCCGGCGCTTCATGACGTTGAGCAGCGAGCGGTGGTACGCGGCGAGCGTCGCCGCCGGGACCGAGGAAGCGGCCGCGCGGGCCGCGGCCGACCGGTGCACCGCCGCGTACACGGGGGTTCCGGAGACCGCCTCCTGACGTCGGTGCGAATGGACC
This sequence comes from Micromonosporaceae bacterium, assembly GCA_035296325.1. GTDB lineage: Bacteria > Actinomycetota > Actinomycetes > Mycobacteriales > Micromonosporaceae > DATHBD01. The sequence continues at coordinate 3,957 of DATHBD010000005.1, forward strand.
GCCGTGGGGCTGCTACCCGGGTAGCAGCCCCACGACTGGCCGTTCAGCGCTCGCAGCCGTCCCGGACGATCAGCCCTTCGCCGCCACAGGTGTCGGTGCCCGCGCCGCCGTACACCCGCTGGTTGGTGCCGTCGTTGGCGTCCAGATCGTCGTCGTCCGCGCCGCCGCGCAGCGTGTCGGTGCCGCCCTGACCGATCAGGACGTCCCTGCCGCCGTCACCCCACAGCTCGTCGTCGCCGCCATCGCCGCGCAGCAGGTCGTCGCCGTCGCCGCCGTGGAAGCGGAAGTTCCCCGAGAATCCGGCGATCGTGTCGTTGCCGGGTCCGCCCCACGCGGTGTCGTTGTCGAAACTGGCGTTCAACGTGTCGTGGCCCGTGCCGCCGTCGAGCATGTCGTCGCCATGGTTGCCGTCAAGCGTGTCGTTGCCCGCCCGACCCCACAGCCGGTCGTTCTCGAAGATGCCGGCCAGGAAGTCGTCCCCGGCGCCGCCGTCGATGTCGTCCGCGCCCGCGTCACCGCGCAGCGTGTCGGCACCGGCGTCGCCCCAGATCCGGTCGTCGCCGTCGTCTCCGCCGATGGTGTCGTCCCCGCCGCCGCCGCGCAGGGTATCCGCGCCGCCGCCGCCGAACAGCACGTTGGCGACGTCGTTGCCGATCAGCGTGTCGGCAGCGGCGGTGCCGCGCACCGTCTCGGCGGTGGACCGGACATTGTCCGACTCGCCGGCCGATCCGTCGTTGGCGTGCCCGTCGAGGGTCACGGTCACGCCGGGGTGGTCGTCGGCGTACGCCACCGTGTCGTTGCCCGCCCCACCGTCCAGGTCGTCGGCACCCAGGCCGGTGATGATCTCGTCGTCGCCCGCGCCGCCCCGTACCCGGTCGGCGCCCGGGCCGTCCGTGAGCCGGTCGTTGCCGGCGTCGCCGGTGAGCACGTCGTCGCCGGCGCCGCCGTCCAGGTCGTCCGGGCCGATTGTGCCGGTCAGCACGTCGTTGCCGTCCGCGCCGACGAAGTGGTGCTGCGCCGGTGCGTCCGCGGTCAGGCGGTCGTTGCCGGCGCCGCCGTCGGCGTAGGTCTGCAACTCGGCCTGGTTGACGAAGCTGTCGGCCTGGTCGCCGAGCCTGATCTCCACCTTGAACTCGGGCCGCGGGCAGCGCACCGCGTACTCGTCAAGGCGCACGCAGCCCTCGGCCGGACGGCCCGGGTCCACCCGAGCCGGCGCGGTGGTGTCCCGTACGACCGTGCCGTCCAGGTCGGACGTGAGGGTGACGGCGTTTGCCGCACCGGGCCCGGCCTGGAACTGCAGGACGCCGTCGAAGACCCACACCGTGCCGGTGGCAGCGGAGGCCGCCGCCGCGGGTGCGGCCGTGGTCATGACCATCGTGGTGACGCTCAGCGCGACGCACGCGCCCAGAACCGTGCGCTTCATCGGACCCACCCATACACGTAGCCGTTGACGTCGAGCGGACGCTCGTCCGTGCCGTTGGCGGTGATCCGCCGCACGGATGGCTTGACGCTGAAATCGTCCGGTGGTCGCCGGTCGTAGGCCAGCCATCCGCTGTCCGGGGACCATGCGGGTCGGTACTCCATCCGGTTGGCGGTGGTGGTCACCCGGCGCACGGCGTGGGAGTCCACCCGGATCGTGTAGAGATCGCGGTTCACCTCGTACCCGCTCACCCCGGACGGCAGCTGGGCCGTGCCGCTGTACGCGATGGACCGCCCGTCCGGGCTCCACGCCGCGTCGCTGCGCCATGCGTTGAGGTCGGTGAGCCGTTGGGTCGTGCCGGTGCGCAGATCGGTGATGTGGATCGCGGCGCGTTCGCTCTCCGCCCGCCCCATCGCGTATGCCACCCGGGTGCCGTCCGGCGACCAGCTCAGCGCACCCTGCGGTGTCATGGAGTCCCACTCGTCGCTGACCGGAATGATCCGCACGCCCGAGCCGTCCGTGCCGAGGACCACCACCCGTGCCGGTGCGCCCAGGTAGGCGGGTTCCACGGAGGCGACCCGCGTGCCTTCCGGCGAGAACCGCGGGGTGCTCAGCCCACAGATCCGCTCGCAGGTCGGGTCGGCGTCGTAGTCCCACGCCGGGGCGATCTGCTGCCGACCGGTGCCGTCGGCGCGTACCCGCCAGACGCTGCGGTCCGATGCGGTGTAGACGACCGTGCTCAGGTCTGCCGAATATCCGGCCTCGGCGCTGGGCAGGCGGCCGTACAGATCGGCGATCAGCAGGCGTCGGCCGGTGCGGTCGGGCCGCACGTCGAAGAGATCGCCGAACTGCTGCGTACCGATGCCACTCAGGTAGCGAATTCGGCCGTCCGGCTCCGTGGTCGCCTGCGCGGCGGCCGGTGAAGCCAGGGTGGCCACGGCAAGCGCCGCGGCCAGAACTGAGCCCGGAATGGATAGGGCTCTAGCACGTCTCATTGAAGTTCCTCCATGGCTGGGGACTTGCTCGCGGAGAGCATATCGATCCACTTCGGAGAGTGATGGTGCTCACTCAGCGAGCGGTGTCGATCAATGAGCGACTGCACGCTGGCGGCGTAACCGGGGCGACCCCGGATGGACTCCTGGTGGTCGCGTTTCGCCGGTCAGAAATCCGACAAAGCTCTGGACAGCCGAGCGGCTGGTGGAGTATCGACGTCGGCCAACGTTATCCACACCAGTTACCCACAGGCTGTGAACACCACGCGGCGTAGCGCTACCGCGCCGGTTGGCCCACGCTGCGTCGAGCCGCGCGACGGGCCGACATGAAGCTGCCCACCGCGTCACTGGACGCGTACGCCCATGGCCACTCGGTCACCAGGTCGCCGATCTCGTCGAACTGCTCCACCGCCGCCGGCAGGTCACCGGTCCGGAGGAAGAGCCACGCGAACATGTTGGGGACCAGTGGCCAGCCGGGCCGCCGGACATGGGCCGGGTGCCGGACGGAACGGTCCGCGGCGGCATGAAGTGCGGCGACCACCTCCGGCTGGCGGAGATAGGTGTACTGGTTGGTGCCGAGCGCGATCCAGTGCTCCAGGTGCGCGTGCGCCGCCAGCACGCCGAGGCCGCAGCCGTCGGGCATCCGCTCGATCGTCCGCTGCGCGTGGTCGTGGACCGCCTCGAGGGTCCCGCCCCACCTGGGAAGCAACTGCTGGAGCAGCTCGACGTGCGCCGCGTGATGCCAGCGGTACCGGATGACCGCCTCGCCGAACCGGCGGCGGGCCTCGTCCTGACCGCGTTGCAGGCCGCGCCCGGTGGTCACCAGGAATGCCCACGGTGCCGGGTCGTCGGAGTCCAGGTCGACGGCCATCCGGAGGAGGTCCTCGGCGACCTCCAACCGTTGCGTGAACAGCCGGGACTGCGCGACGGCGCCGTACCCGGCATGGTTTGGCGGACCGGCCTGCCACGCCCAGTTGACGTAGCGCTGGGCGGCCACCAGGACCGGCACGTTCGACGCCGGCTCGGCGGCCACCCACTCCGGGATCCATTCCTGCAGACCATCCACGGCCCCGGCCTGCACGTAGTAGAACGCGCGGTCGTCCGGGTGCTGCACGCTGGCGAGGAGCTCGCTCGCCGTGCGCCAGTTGCGGGCGGCGAGTTCCACCCGCAGTTGGGCGGCGACAGCGTCACCCATGGTCGGATCAATGCTGGGTCGTCGCCCGAACGGCCACACCGGCAGCTCCCGTCACGGTCAGGTCCGGTGCATCGTACGCGCTGGCCGGGCCGGCCCGACCCGTACGGGGTACGCCCAACGATGGCGCGATTCGACCGTTTCGTGGGGCGTGGACCGGCGCGCCGCACGGCAGGCTGGACCTATCGGCGCCGGCGTGCCGGCACATCCATCCCGGAGGACGTGAGCAGGGCATGAGTGCATCCACCGAAGCTCACCCGAGGTCGGTCGGCGCGGTGGTGTGGCTGGTGCTCCTCCTCGCGGTCGAAGCGGTCGTCCTGATCGCCGGGCTCACCGTCCGCGCTACCGGCGACGCCGGTACCGCCCGGTTCGTGGCTGCCGCCGCAGTGGCGACCGCGGCGCCGGCACCCCCGTCAGCGGTACCGCTGCGGCGCGGCAGCATCGCGGCCCAGGCCGCTCCAGCGCCGGCCGTCAGCCGGGCGACCCCGCCGGCCGCGTCCTCGCCGCCACCGGCAACGCCGTCAACCTCGCCGACAGTCACGCCGACGGCATCGCCGAGCGGCACGCCGCGGCCGACGCAGCCGCCAACCGAAGCACCCTCGCCATCACCGAGCGCCCCGCCCCCGCCCCCGCCCCCGACCGGCTGACCGTCGGCGCCGGGCCGGGCGCCGGGGAGGGGCGGAGCGCGGCACGGGCACCGCCCTACGCCGGACGGCGAGCCAGCACCAACGTGGTGCGCACGGCGAGGGTGGTGCCGCCGCCCAGGCCGTCCAGGGCCGCACCCACCGCCTCCACCCCGCGGCGTTGCAGCTCCGATGACCGCGTGCGGAACGGGCCGAAGGTCTGCATCAGCTTCAGGTAGCCCTCCTTCGACAGCTCGACGTGCCGGGTGACGACGTGCGGCCGGACATCGGCGAACAGGCCGGAGTCGATTATGTCGGAGTGGAACCAGTCGGCGGCCCGCTCCTGCACGGTGGGGTCGAGGACGCGGAGGGCGGCATGGATCGCCCGTGCATGGCCCGGGTCGGCATGGTCGTACTTGTGGCCGAGCACGGCCAGCGTCCCGCCCGGCGTCAGCGCGGCGTGAGCCCGCTGGTTCCGGGTGGCGGGGTCCAGCCAATGCCACGCGAGGGCGCACGCGAGCATGGGCACCCCACCGGATGGTGGCACCCAACGCTCGAACGTTTCCGCATGGACCTGGACATCGGGGAACCGGGTGCGCAGCACCGCAGCCATGCCAGCGTCGGGTTCGATGCACGTCACCGGTGCGCCGAGCCCCACCAGGAGTTGCGTGCCCTTGCCGGTCCCGGCGCCGATCTCCACCACGGAGGTCGGCACGCTGCCGTGATAGTCGAGGATGGCCGGTCCCAGTTCCGCGGGGTACCCCGGCCGGACTTCGTCGTAGCTCTCTGCGATCGCACCGAAGACCCCGGTCACAACCGCCATCCTGGCACGTTCCAGGGAGCCGGTCACCCCCGCTACAGCGTCCGGATCTCGCCCTGGGCCACCACGGTGATCGCGGCGTCGACCCCGTAGTGACCGGGCAGGTCCCGCCGTGCGCGCTCGACATCGGAGGTACCCACCTCGACCGCCCTGCCGTCCACGGTGGACGCCACCGAGTTGAGGGTGAGTCCGCGCGAGCGCCAGTACCCGAAGTCGTCGGCGATCCGCTCCTGGAGCGCGCGGAGTTCCCGCTGCGAGTGCGCGGCGTCCACCACCTCGACGCGGCCCGGCCCGAACTCGTCGGTGAGCCAGCGGTCCAGGTCGGCCGACGGCTTGCGGTACACCCGGATCCGCTCCGGATCGGGGAGCAGCATCACCCCGGCGTACACGTCAGGGAAGCGTTCGACGGCGGTCAACTCCACCTGCCGCGCGAGCGCGCTGAGCCCGCCCTGGTCTGCGGTCGCCATGGTACGAGCATCGCTGCCGTCCACGACGAGCGCAACGGTCTCACCCGTCGGTGGGTTCCACGGTCTGCTCGGAGCGCCGGTGCTCCAGGAACGAGTCCGGCGCCGCCTCGACGTCCGCCTCCCGGATGTCCGAGTCGGCGAGGATGGCGTCGGCCTGCGCCACCGGGTCGTCGCTGCCCACGTCCTGCTCCTCGGGCAGCAGGTGGGCGGCTCGGCGGGTAGCTCGATCAGAATCCGTCATGACGGCCACGGATACCCAGCCGGAGCGGCGCGCACACCCGGATCCGGCGTGGCGTGTCAGGATGGCAGCGTGATCGGCAAGCTGGCGACCGTCCCGGCCCTGAGTCGGCCCGACCTGCTCGCCCCCGCTGTCGCCGGGGCGCTGCAGCGGTGGCCGCCGGAGGTGGCGGCGCGGGTGTGGGTCGCTCCGATCGACCCGGACCTGGCCGACACGGCGGCGTTCTGTGCCGCCTACGACGTCCGGCTGGACCAGTCGGCGAACTGCGTGGTGGTCTCCGGGAAGCGGGGTGGCGACGTGCGGTACGCCGGCTGTGTCGTGCTGGCCACCACCCGCACCGATGTCAACGGTGCGGTTCGGCGCCATCTCGACGTCCGGAAGGCGAGCTTCGCCCCGATGGACACCGCCGTCGCCGAGACCGGTATGGAGTACGGCGGGATCACTCCCATCGGGTTGCCGCTCGGCTGGCCGGTGCTGGTCGACGCACTGGTTGCCGGGGTGCCGCAGGTGATCATCGGCAGTGGCGTACGGCGGAGCAAGATCGTCATCGCCGGCGCCGATCTGGCCGCCATGGGGCAGGCCGAAGTGCTGGACGCCCTGGCCAGGCCGGTGGATTGATCGAGAGATAGAAATACCGTTGCACGTGAAACATCGTCAACCGGCGAGTTGCTCCCGCACCTGCCGTTGCAGGCGGGCCAGCACTGCGGTGCCGCCGCGGATCCGCAGCGGACTGATCGCGTCGGCCAGGCCCATTCGCTGATAGAGATCACTCGGCACGGCCAACACCTCGTCGGCATCGGCGCCGGCCAGGCCCTCGGCCAGGATGCCAGCGAAGGCGCGGGTGGTCGGGGCCTCCGGGGGGCAGTCGAACCACAGGTCGACGGTGCGGCGTTCGGTGACGTCGGCACGCAGGAAGAACGGTGTCTGACACTCGGTGACCTGCTCCATGCCGGCGTGACCCGCGCGCTCCGGCGGCACGGGCGGCACCGCGTCGGCGTACTCAAGGAGCATTTCCAGCACAACGTCGCGGGGTGCGGAGGCGAACTCCGCCACGATCTCGGTCAGCTTCTGTGGCATTCCCATCGCCTGGAGCGTAGTCCTCACGCGTGTCCGCGGCGGCCGCGGCGGCCGCCGCCCCGGACACGCGTGAGGATCAGTTGTTCGGCTGCGCCGCGCTGATCCCGCCGAGCACCGACTCCGGGTCGATCTCCTCGGCGAGGTCACCGATGGACACGATCCCGACCAGGCCCTTGTCGCCATCGCACACGAGCACGCGCCGGATCGCGTGGTCCCGCATCAGCAGTGCAGCCGCCTGGACGGAGTCCTCGGGCTTCACGGTGACCAGATCGCGCGTGACGATCTCGCCGATGGTGGTGCTGGCGGGGTCGCAGCGCTCGGCGACGGCTCGGACCACGATGTCACGGTCCGTCACCAGGCCGGTCAGCGTCGGGCCGTCGGCGACGACGACATCTCCGATGTCCTGCTCGCGCATCGTGCGGGCAGCCTCGGCCAACGTGGTTTCGCTGGGCAGGTAGACGACATTGGTCGTCATCACATCCCTGACGGTCTGCATGGGCATCATCGCCTCCGGAACTCGCTGGGCTGACGCTCTACGTTGTACCCATTGAAAACCCGACTAACCGGAGGGTGGATTCGTTGGCCTGAGGGCGCGTCGGTCCGGGCCGGCTGACAGGATGCTGGAGTTGGACGAGCAGGAGGGCACGCCTATGAGGTGGCGGAGTTTCGCGGCGCTCGGTGACAGCTTCACCGAAGGGCTGGATGATCCGTACCCCGACGGGACGGCGTACCGCGGCTGGGCCGATATCGTGGCCGGGCGGTTGGCCGCCGAGGTGCCGGAGTTCCGGTACGCGAACCTCGCCGTCCGCGGCCGGCTGCTCAGCCACGTCATCGACGAGCAGGTCCCACAGGTCCTGGCGATGCGGCCGGAGCTGGTGAGCTTCGCCGCCGGCGGCAACGACGCGCTGCGCCGCGGATTCGACGCCGATGCCCTGATCGCGCGGTTCGACCGGGCCATCGCGACGATCCGGGAGAGCGGCGCCGATGTCATCCTGTTCCGGTTCAGCGACTTCTCCCGGCGCCTCCCGGGTGGGCGGCGCATCCTGCTGCCCCGGGTGCAGCGCCTCAATGCCGCCGCCGATGACGTCGCCCGCCGCCATGGCGCCTACCTGGTTGACCTCTGGAGTGACGAGGCCTTCTACAACCCCCGGATGTGGAGTGTCGACCGGCTGCACTTCTCCAGCGCCGCGCACCAGCGGGTCGCCGCCCACGTTCTGGCCACGCTGGGGTTCGAGTCCGACCCGGCCTGGTTGTCCGCACCGCCGCCGCCGGACGCGGCGAGCTGGGCGGCGCGGCGGGCGGCCGACGCGGTGTGGGCCCGCCAGCACCTGGCCCCGTGGGTGCGGCGGCGGCTCGCCGGCCGGTCCTCCGGCGACCTGCAGCTGGCCAAGCGGCCCACCCTGGCACCTCCGCCGTAGCCGGTCGCGCGGTACGGTCGGATCATGCCCGTACCGTATGATTCCGACCCCGCGCTGCAGGCCTACGCGCACCCGCAGCGGCTCGTCACCACCGACTGGCTCGCCGAGCATCTCAACGACCCCGGCCTCGTGGTCGTCGAGTCCGATGAGGACGTGCTGCTCTACGCCACCGGGCACATCCCGGGGGCGGTGAAGGTCGACTGGCACACCGAACTCAACGACCAGGTCACCCGGGACTACCTGGACGGCGCCGGCTTCGCCGAGCTCTGCCGGGTCAAGGGGATCGGCCGGGACGACACCGTCGTGTTCTACGGCGACAACTTCAACTGGTGGGCCGCGTACGCCTTGTGGGTCTTCTCCCTGTTCGGCCACGCCGACGTGCGGTTGCTCGACGGCGGCCGGGCGAAGTGGGTGGCCGAAGGGCGGCCGCTGACCCGGGAGGTGCCGTCCCGGCCGGCCACCGGATACCCGGTCATCGAGCGCGACGACACCGCCGTCCGCGCCTACCGCGAGCAGGTCCAGGAGCACGTCGAGGCGGGGCGACCGCTGGTGGACGTGCGTTCGCCCGGCGAGTACAGCGGCGAGCTGCTGCACATGCCGGACTATCCGCAGGAGGGCGCGATGCGCGGCGGGCACATCCCCGGCGCGCTGAACAAGCCCTGGAAGCAGGCGGCGCGCGAGGACGGCTCGTTCCGGCCGGCGGACGAGCTTCGCAAGATCTACGCCGACGAGCTGGGGCTGGCCGAAACCGACGACATCATCGCGTACTGCCGGATCGGCGAGCGGTCCTCGCACACCTGGTTCGTGCTGACCCACCTGCTGGGCTACCCGCAGGTCCGCAACTACGACGGCTCCTGGACCGAGTGGGGCAACCTGGTCCGCGCCCCCGTCGTCAAGGGCACCGAACCCGGTGCGGTACCCACGCGCTGACCGACGCGCTGATCAGGCCGGTGGCGCCGCGGGCGCCACCGGCCTGATCGATCAGCGCTACTCGCCCTCGGCGGGCAGGCTGAGCAGGTAGTCCATCACCTCGGACATCCGCGCCGTGGCGAGCGCGATGGTGAGGTCGGCGGCGCCGTAGTACAGCCGGAGTTCGTCCGCCGCGGTGTCGTGCACCAGGCCGGTCGGGAACACCACGTTGGGCACGTCGCCGATGCGCTCGTAGTCCGCGTCGATCCCGAGCACCCAGCTCGGCGTGCGGCGCAGCACCTTGGTCGGGTTCTCCAGGTCCAGCAGGACCATGCCCACCCGGTAGATCGAGGTGGCCACCATGCTCTTCACCCCGTGGTAGAGCACCAGCCAACCGTGCGGGGTCTCGATCGGCGGCGGACCCATGCCGATCCGGGTGGCGTCCCACCACGGCCCGGACCGCGCCCGCATGACCGCCTCGGGCGTGGTCCAGGAACGCAGGTCCGCGGAGCGGGACAGCCAGACGTCGGCCCGGGCCGACATCACCGACACCGGCCGGTGGAAGAGCACGTACTGCCCGTTGACCCGGCGCGGGAGCAGCGAGGCGTTCTTGTCCTCCGGCGGCATCACGATGCCGAAGTGCTCCACGCTTGTGAAGTCCTGGGTGACGGCGAGCGCCACGCACGGGCCACCCGGGCCGTACGCCGTGTACGTGATGGCGTAGCCGCCGATGTCCTCGACGTGGGTGATCCGGGCGTCCTCGGCCCCCCAGCAACTCGTCGGGTCGAGCGGGTCGTCGGCGATCAGGGGCTTCGGGTCGACCCGCCAACCGGTCCGCCCGTCCGCACTGCGGGCGACGGTGAGGTGCGAGATGCCCCGCCGGTCCTCCACCCGGCACAGCAGCACCGTGTCGCCGTTGTGCAGGGCGGCACCCGGGTTGAACACACTATTGATCGGATACGGCCAATCCCCCGCGCTGAGCAGGGGATTGGATGGCTCCCGACGGAACAGTTCCGCCTCATCGTGCATCTGTATGGCCCTCCGTGGGACGCGTGCGGCGTGCCGTCAACTTGGTTGGCGGAGTGGTCATCGTCGGTGGCGTGGCAAGCGTGGCAGCACCGGCCGCACTGCTCGCGCCGGCCGCCCCGACGAGCGGTGCGGCCTTGGTCGGGGGAGCCGTCCGGCGCGGATTGCCCCGGACGATCTCGCGACCAATCGACAGGCCGGGAGAATTTCTGGACGAAACGGCCGGCTCAGCCAGCGTAACCAGGCCGACCCGGACGAGGCTCAGCAGGGCCTGGTAATACGCCAGCGTCGACTCCGCGCCCTGGTTGCCGTTCACCCAGGTGGCACCGAGACCGTCGTGGCACGCCCCGGTGGCGTCGACGTAGAGGCGCTCGCCGGCCCGGTTCCGGCCGAGGAACCACTCGTAGCTGAGCGTGGCCAGCTTGGCGAACTCGGCGTCGCCGCTGTACGCCCACGCGTCGCCAAGGGCCTCCGCCAGTGCGGCGGCGTCGAGCGGCTGCTCGTCACCGTCCTCGCCCAGCCAGAGCGCCGGGTCATCGTCGCGGCGGTGCCACACGTTGCCGACGCAGCGCAGCGTGCCGGTCGTCAGGCGGACGTGATCGGCATACCACTCCAGGGCCGACAGCGCCCGGGCCGCGGCGTCGGTGTCGCCGGTCAGCGCAGCGCCGGCCAGCAGGGCCTGCGGCAGCCGTGCGTTGTCGTAGGTGAGGGTGGGCTCGAACCAACGCCAGCCCGGGTCCTCCGCGCTGGTCTCGCGCAGCTTTCGATCGAGCAGCTCCACCAGCGGCGCCGCCGCCTCCCGGTGGCCGCCCTTGGCCAACCCGAGCAGGGCGTACACCGCCGAGCGCAGCCCCACATCGCCAAGCTCCGCGACGTGCGCGGGAGTGTGGACCGCGAGCTTGCCGAGCAGTTCGTCGGCGGACCGGCGGATGTCGTCCGGGACCGCCGCGGTGTTCACCAGCACGCCGAGACCCCACATGGCGCGCCCGACGTGGTCGCCGATGTGCGGCTCGTCCTCCCAGGTGCCCTGGTAGCTGAGGATGTTGTGCATCGCGCCGGACGGATGGTAGGCCGCCGCCAGGAACCGCATCGCGTCGCGCAGCCAGCGGTTGGCCAGGGCGCCGTCGTGGCTGGCCGGGGTGCGCCCGACGGCCAGGATCTCGGCGGCAACGACGGCCACCCGGGCGACGTCGTCCACGCAGTACCCGGAGGAGGGCTCCGGTGCGTCCAGGGTCGCGAACTGGATGATGCCGATCTCGTCGGTGAGCCGGTCGAGATGGGCGAGATTCAGCGGCGGCGCGGCGATCGCCGGGTGCGCGCGACGCCTGCCGTCGCGCCGGGCCCTCGCGACCACGTCGCGGAACAGGTCGGCCTCGCGGGCGGCGACCGACGGCCAGGGCAGCCAGTCGGCAATGGACTGGGCGACGGACTGCGCGTGGTTGAGCGCGTCCCGGTCGCCGAGCAGCTCGTTGATGGCCACCGCCAGGGAGTCCACGTCACCGCACGGGACCACCCGGCCGGCGCCGTCGGCGAGCATGTCCTGGGCGTAGCGGTACGCCGAGGACACCGCCGGGAGGCCGGCGGCCAGCGCGAACGTCAATGCGCCGGAGCAGGCCTGCTCCGGGGAACGGTACGGGGTGAGGAACACGGTGCTCGCATTGAGAATTGCGGAAAGCTCGTCAAGGTCGAGGAACGCATCGATAAAATGCACGTTCTTTTCCAGGCCGAGGCGGGTCACCTGGGCTTTCAGCCGGTGCCGGTACGCCTCACCCTCGTGGCGCTGCACCTCAGGGTGCGTCTTACCGGCCACGACGTACTGCACCTCCGGGTGCCGGTGTACGACCTGTGCCAGCGCCTCGATGCCGATGTCGATGCCCTTGCCGCGGCTCAGCAGCCCGAACGTGGTGAGGGTGGGTTTGCCGGCGACGTGTGCGATGAGGTCGGCGATCTCGTCGCGCAGGTCGGTCGGGTTCGGCGGGGTACGCATGATCACCGGTGCGCCGTGCGGCATCACCAGGAGTTGACTTCCCGCGGCGACACCCGTCCGGATGGCGATCCGCCGTGCGGTCTCGGTGAAGACGGTCACCCGGGCCGCGCCGGCGCACAGGGCGCGCAGCGTCTCGGCCTGGCCGCGCGACGGCCGCGAGAGCACGGTGTGGAGGGTGACCACGTACGGGATCTTCTTCCTGTTCAGCGACCGGGTCAGGTGCAGCACATGCGCGCCGTCGTCGCCGCCGAAGATGCCGTACTCGTGCTGAATCAGGACGACGTTCACGCCGGCCCGGTGTAGGGTTTCCGCCGCCTCACGGTAATCCGCAGGGGTATCCTGATCGATGGTTGCGATGACTTCGGTTCCATAGTCGAGCCCACCACGATCGATGGCCACCACGACCGATGTCAGGTCGTCGGTGGCCACCTCGAGTGCGTGGTACAGGTCGGCGGTGTAGGTCGCCAGCCCGCATTCCCGGGGCGCGTACGTGGACACGATCCCGAGTCGGTGTGTTGCACCTGGCTGTGGCATGTGCCCATTGTTACCCCACAATGTTTCGCGAAGGCGGTAATTCGATCTGTATCACTGCCCCTCATTCCCACGATCGGATGATCACCATCCCGTTCGTGGCAGAGTACGTACCGTTGCATATGGTGAGAAGTTCGTGCCCGTTACGGCATGGGGCAGCCGGCTGATCGGTTTTCTGGGACCGTATACGCGGTCGACCCCGGCGGAACGTCCCCGGTACGGTGACCGGAACGCTATCCCAGGAGCCAACCGGTGAATCGGACATTTCAGGTCGACCTACGCGGGGTGGTCGACCTCCTCAGCCATCACCTGTACGCGAGCCCCCGGGTCTACCTCCGGGAGCTCCTGCAGAACGCGGTGGACGCGATCACGGCCCGTCGGGCCACCGACCCGGCGGCACCCGGCCGGGTCTGGATCGAGCCGAGCGAGCTCACCGGCGACGGTACGCTGCGCATCGCCGACAACGGCATCGGTCTGACCGAAGCGCAGGTGCACGAGCTGCTCGCCACGATCGGGCGTACCTCCAAGCGCGACGAGCTGGGATTCGCCCGGCACGACTTCCTCGGGCAGTTCGGCATCGGCCTGCTCTCCTGCTTCCTGGTCGCGGACGAGATCCGGGTGGACACCCGCACCGACGGGGGCGACACGGTGCGCTGGGTGGGGTACTCCGACGGGCGGTACACGGTCGCGGCCGCGCCGGTCGCGCGGGCCGAGGTGGGGACGACCGTCACCCTGGTGCCGCGCCGGGATGCCGGGCAGTGGCTCAACGCCACCACCGTGACCGGTCTCGCCACGCTCTACGGCTCCCTCCTCCCGGCCGAGGTGCGGGTGGGCGGGACCACGGTCACCGCCGGTCCGCCCCCGTGGGTGCGTCCCGCCGACGCGTCCCCGGCTGAGCAGACGGACCGGCTCATCCGGTACGCCACGGAGGTCTTCGGGTTCGTGCCCTTCGACGTCATTCCGCTCGACGTCGCGGCGGCCGGCCTCGCCGGCGTCGCGTTCGTGCTGCCCGCACCCGCCAATCCGGCCGTGCCCGCGCGGCACCGCGTGTACCTCAAGCGGATGCTGCTCGCCGAGGGCGCCGAAGGACTGCTCCCGGAGTGGGCGTTCTTCGCGCGATGCGTCGTCGACAGCACCGAGCTGCGGCCGACCGCCAGCCGGGAGGCGCTGTACGAGGACGGCCTGCTGACCAGCGCCCGGGAGGCGCTGGGTGAGCAGCTGCGGGGCTGGCTGGTCCGCCTGTCGCAGCGGGAGCCACGACGGCTGGCCGCGTTCCTGGACATCCACCACCTCGGGATCAAGGCCCTGGCGGCCCACGACGACGAGATGCTCCGGCTGGTCGAGCAGTGGTGGCCGATGGAGACCAACACCGGTCGGATGACCCTCGCGGAGTTCCGCGCCCGGCACGGGGTGCTGCGGTACGCCACCCGGAACGACGACTTCCGTCAGGTGGCGGCCGTCGCGGCGGCGCAGGGCCTGCCGCTGATCAACGCCGGGTACGCCTACGACACCGAGCTCATCGAGCGGCTGCCCACCATCGACCAGGGGGCGCTGATCGAGCGGCTGGAGCCGGGCGACCTCACCACCCGCTTCGAAGCCCTCGACCCGGGGGTCGAGCTGGCGCTCCGCCCGTTCCTGACCACCGCGCAGCGCGCGGTCGACCGGCTGGGCTGCGAGGTGGTGCTGCGGGCGTACGATCCGGCCGGGCTGCCCGCCCTGTACCTGGTCAACCGGTCCGCCGCGTTCGCCACCGAGCTCCGGTCCGCCCGCGAACGGGTGGACGACGTGTGGGCCGGCGTCCTGGACGCGCTCGCCGAGACCGGCGCCGACGAGCGGCCGCAGCTGGTGCTCAACTACCGCAACGCGCTGGTCCGGCGGGTCACCGAGCTCGCCGACACGGATCTCGCGGCACTCGCCGTCGAGGCCCTCTACGGTCAGGCGCTGCTGCTCGGGCACCACCCGATCCGGCCGGCCGATGCCGCGCTGCTGAACACTTCGTTCCTCGGCCTGCTCAACCATGCGGTGCCCGGAGGGCGTGATCGCGGGTGAGCTACTCGGAGGAAGAGCTGTGGCGCCTGCTCGCGGAGGCACGGAGGATGCCGCACGGCGCAGGCCAGATCGCGCTCACCGAGCAGGTGATCCAGCACGCAGATGCGGTTGGCCCGGATGCCCTGCGCTTCGCCGCCCGGATGATGGGCACCACGGCGTACGTCTACGGCGGCGAGCCGGCCAAGTCGTTCGTGACCTTCTCCTGGTGCCTCGCCGAGTACGACCGCAACCCCGCCGGCTACGACGCCGACGACGAATTCACGCTGCTCTGGGACTTCAAGGCGATCGTGGGGGCGCTGACCAGGTTTCCGGAGATCCCACTGGCCCGCACCTACGCCGTCCTCGACGACATGGAACGGCGCTACCGCGCCGGGGGGCACAGCATGCACGCCGTCTACGCGCGCCGGTGGCGGGTGGCCGCGCACATCGGCGACGCCGAGGCGGCCGGTCGCTGGTACGACAGGTGGTGCGCCGCCCCGCGGGACGCACTCTCCGATTGTGTGGGGTGTGATCCAGCGTCCAAGGTGGAGTACCTGACCTCCCTGGGGCGGGACGCCGAAGCCGTGGCCCTCGCCGAGCCGGTACTCGCCGGGCAGTTGATCTGCACGGAGCAGCCGCAGTCGATCCTCACCGAACTGCTCGTGCCCTACCTGCGTACCGGCCGGCTCGCCGAAGCGGCGGACGCGCACCGGCGCGCCTACCGGGCGGTCCGTGCCACCCTGGCGGACCTGGCGCAGATTGCTGACCATGTGGCTTTCTGCGCCCTTACCGGCAACGAGGCCCGTGGGCTGGAAATCGTGGAGCGGCACCTGGACTGGCTTGATCGCGCACCGTCGCCCTCGGACGCGCTGGCATTCGCCGGATCCGCCGCCCTGCTGCTGCGCCGGCTTGCCGACGGTGGGCACGGCGACCTCCCGGTCCGGCGGCGGGCTGGCGCCGGGCGGCCGGCCGGTGACGTGCGGGTGGCGGCGCTCAGCGCGGAACTCGCCGATCTCGCCCTGGGGCTGGCCGCGCGGTTCGACGAACGCGACGGCACCGACCATCTGAGCACCTCGACCCGGGCCAAGCTGGCAGCCGAGCCGATCGTGGCACTCCTGCCGCTCTCGGCGGTGGACCGGGCGGTCCAGCAACGTCTCGTGGACCAGCCAGCCGTCGTCGCCGGCCCGGACACCGGAGTGTCGGCGGTGCCCGGGATCGACGCCCTGGCGCCATCCGCCGACCTCGACGCCGACGCGCTGCTCGATCTCGCCGAGCGCCACCTGCGGCTGCACCGCCGCGACCTGGCCACCGCCGCATGGCAGGCCTTCGACGAGCGGATACCCGAGCCCACCGCGGCGCAGCGAACCCGGCGGCTGGACGGCCAGGGCCTTGCCGCTGCCGCGAACCGCCGCCGCGACGAGGCGGAGCAGGCCTGGCGCGCGGCGGTCGGTGGATACGCCGATCTCGGCGACGGCACCCGCGAGGCGGTGGCCATGGGCCGGTTGGGTGCCGCGATCGGCTACGACCCCGACCGCGTCGAGGAGGCCCTGGCGTTGTTGACGGAGTCGGCGCGGCGGCTGGCCGACGATCCCGACGCCCAGCGCCGGGTGGGCGCGCAGTTGCGCCTGGAGGGGACGCTCGGGCAGGCCGGGCGCTTCGACGAGGCGCTCGCGGCGGCGGACCGGGCCGCCGAGGCGGCTGTCGCCCGGGCCGGGGACATCCCGATCTCGCCCGAGGACGATGCGCTGATCCGGGCCGAAGTGGACAGTCGTCGCGCGCACTGCCTCCTGATGCTGGAACGGCACGCCGAAGCGGCGACAGCGGCGAACGCGGCCCGGGAGGGCTACGCGGTGCTCGGGGACCCGCCCGCGGTTGCGGTCCCGTGCCTGGTGCACGGGCACGTCCTCGGGGACCTGGGTGAGCTGGCGGATGCCATCGATGCGTTCACCGCCGCGCTGCGCCTGGCCCGGGATCCCGAGCTGCTCACCGCGGCCCGGGCGGCCCGGGGCCGGGTGCTGCTCGGAGCCGCCCGCTACGGCGAGGCGGTGGAGGACCTGGTCGAGGCGATCGCCTGCTACGTCGCACAGGGCGACGAGGCCCAGGCCGCATTCCTGCGGCACGACCTCGCGCTGGCCTACCACCGCGGTGGGCAGCTCCTGGACGCGGCCGAGATCGGGGAGCAGGGCGTCACCACCCTGGACCGGCTGGGCGCACAGGACGCCGCGGATCGCACCCGGTACCTGCTCGCCCAGATCTACCGCGACCTCGATGAGCCGGACGCCGCGCTGGCGCAGCTCACCCAGCTGGCTACCAACCTCGACGGCTACGACAATCTGCCGGCCCGGGGCCAGATGCACGAGGAGGCCGCCCAGATCCTCTACCAGTACGACCGGGACGCCGAGGCGGCCCGACGCTTCGCGGCGGCGGCCGACGCCTTCGCCGCGGCCGGGCTGACGCTGGACGAGCTGCGCGCGCGGCGCTGGCGAGCGCTCGCGCTGCGCTGGGCGGACGACAGCGAGGCGTCCCTGGCGGCGCTGGCGCAGGCCGATGCGCTGGGCGAAACCCTCCCGCCCCACCAACCGGAGGTGATCTGGGAGCGGGCGATGCTCGCCTATGACGGCGCCCGCGTGCACACCGGCGCGGATCAACCGGAGGAGGCGCTGGCCCGGATCGTGGGAGTGTCGGCCGCGTTCCGCTCCATCGAGGCGTTCTCCGAGGCGCTGCACGCCGACCTGCTGCACGGCGAACTGCTGCTGCGTTCGGAGCGCGCGGCCGAGGCCGAGTCGGTGCTGCGCACGGTGCTGGGCGGTGCGCCGCACGACTCGCCGGCCAGGGAGAACGCCGCGTGGCTGCTCAGCGAGGCGCTTGAGCTGCTCGATCGGGAGGACGAGGCGAAGGCGTTGCGCCGCGAGTACGGGTTGGACGAGTGATGCGGGTCATTGCGAGTGGTCGTTAGGCTTCCCGAATGACCGTCGATCAGCGGGCCGCGCGCGGCGCGGCCACCCCGGCACCGCGCCGCCGTTCCCGGCGTGAAGAGATCCTGGAGATCGCGGTCGGGCTCTTCGCGCAGCGCGGCTATCACGGCGTCTCGATGGATGACATCGGCGCCGCGGCGGGCGTGACCGGGCCGGCGCTCTACCACCACTTCGCCGGCAAGGAGGCGATGGTCGCCGACGCGCTCGCCCCGGTCAGCCAGCAGTTGCTTGAGGGCGGGCGGGCCAGGATCGCCGAGCACGCCGGCCACCCGGATCAGGCGCTGAGCGCGCTGGTGAGCTACCACGTGGAGTTCGCGCTGGCCAATCCGGCGGTGATCGCCCTGCACCTGCACGAGCTCGACCGGCTGCCCGAGGAGGCGCGCCGGGAGATCCGCCGGCTGCAGCGACTCTACGTCGAGGAGTGGGTGGGCGCCCTCACCAGACTGCGGGCGGAGCTGCCGGCGGCCGAGGCCCGGGTGCTGGTGCACGCCGCGTTCGGTCTGATGAACTCCACACCCTTCCTCGGCGGCGAGGTGGACCGGGCCCGCCGGGCCGCGCTGCTGCGCGCTGCAGCGCTCGCCGCCCTGCAGGGCTGACCGCCCCCCGCAAGGTCGCAGAGGCCACCCGTCGTTCTATCGTGGCGACCGTGGTGCTTGGCGGCCGGTGCGGTGACGAGACGTTGTCCACAGGCCAGGGCACCCTGGTCCACAGAGTTATCCACAGATCACTCCCGCAGTTCGGAGGCCTGACACCCCATGCTCGGATCGCTGCTCGTCGCCAACCGTGGAGAAATCGCCCGGCGCATCATCCGGACCGGACGGCGGCTGGGCATTCGCACCATCGCTGTGTACTCCGAGGCGGACGCGACCCTGCCCTTCGTCGCGGAGGCGGATGAGGCGGTGCCGATCGGCCCGGCGAATCCGGCGCAGTCGTACCGGAATGTCGACGCCATCCTGGCTGTAGCCAAGCGTACCGGGGTCGAGGCGATCCATCCCGGTTATGGGTTTCTGTCGGAAAACGCCGCTTTCGCCCGTGCGGTCGGAGATCACGGCCTCATCTGGGTCGGACCCGGCCCCGACGCGATCACCGCGATGGGCGACAAGATCAATGCCCGGAACCTGATGGAGGCGGCCGGCGTCCCGGTCGCCCCCGGCACCACCGACCCGGCCGCGACGGTGGACGCCGCGCTGGACGCGGCGGCGATCATCGGCTACCCGGTCATGGTCAAGGCCGCTGCCGGCGGCGGCGGGATGGGTATGGGCGTCGCCGTCGACGAGGCCGCGCTGCGCACCGAGTTCGACAAGGTACGCGCGTTCGCCGAGCGGATGTTCGGCGACGGCTCGGTGCTGATCGAGCGGTACTTCCCCCGGGTACGCCATGTCGAGGTGCAGATCCTCGGCCTCGCGGACGGCCGGGTGGTGGCGCTCGGCGAGCGGGAGTGCTCGGTCCAGCGCCGCAACCAGAAGCTGGCCGAGGAGTCGCCGTCGCCGGCCGTCGACTCCGACCTGCGACGGCGCCTCCTCGCCGCGGCGGTGCGCGCCGGTGAGGCGGTTGGCTACCGCAACGCGGGCACCGTCGAGTGCCTGCTCGACCCGGCCTCCGGCGAGTTCTTCTTCCTGGAGATGAACACCCGCCTGCAGGTCGAGCACCCGGTGACCGAGCTTGTCTACGGCGTGGACCTGGTCGAGGAGCAGTTGCGGGTGGCGTCCGGCCTGGCGCCGACGTTCGACCCGGAGGCGATGGTGCCGCGCGGCCACGCGATCGAGTTGCGGATCAACGCCGAGGACCCGAAGCGCTTCCTGCCCGGCCCCGGCGCGATCACCACGTGGGTCGAGCCGGTCGGCGACCGGGTCCGGGTCGACGCCGGCTACTGCGCCGGGACGACCGTCACCCCGTTCTACGACTCGCTGATGGCCAAGCTCATCGTGTACGGCGCCGACCGCACCGAGGCGATCGTCCGTGCCCGGGAGGCGGTGGCGGGTTTCCAGATCGTCGGCCCCAAGTGCAACCTGCCGTTCTTCGCCGAGCTGCTGACCAACGAGGAGTTCCTCTCCGGCGACTACGACACCGGCATCGTGGGCCGCATGCGCTGACCTGCCAAGATCGTTGTGACGATCGAGGGTTGGCCGTTCCGCTTCCGGTCGTATCGTCGGAGAGGTGAGACACGGACTGCCGGGAGCGGTGTCGATTCGCGAGGTCGGGCCGCGCGACGGGCTGCAGAATGAGGACCCGGTTCCGACCGCGGCCAAGGTGCGGCTGCTTGATGCCCTCTCCCGTACCGGGGTACGGCGGATCGAGGCGGTCAGCTTCGTGCACCCGGCCGCGATCCCGCAGATGGCCGACGCCGACGAGGTGTGGGCCGGCGCCGAGAAGGTGCGCGGCGTGCGGTACTCGGCGCTGGTACCCAATGTCCGGGGTGCGCTCCGCGCGCTGGACGCCGGTTTCGCCGAGATCGAGGTGGTGGTGTCGGCGTCGGACACCCACAACCGGCGCAACCTCAACGCCTCGACGGCGGACTCCCTCGACGGGATCACCACGCTGATCGACCTGCTGCACCAACGGGGTGCCACGGCCGAGGTCATCATCGCGACCAGCTTCGGCTGCCCGTACGAAGGCGACATCGACCCGGTTCGGGTGGCCGGCATCGTGGATCGGGTGGTCGCCGACGGGGCCGATCGGGTGTCCTTTGGCGATACCACGGGCATGGCGACCCCCCGCCGGGTTGCCGAGGTGGTCGGGCCGGTCCGCGAGCGCCACCCCGAGCTGCCGGTCCTGCTGCACTTTCACAACACCCGGGGCACCGCCCTGGTGAACCTGCTCGCCGGGCTGGACCTGGGCGTGACCGAGTACGACGCCAGCGTGGGCGGGCTCGGGGGATGCCCGTACGCGCCCGGTGCAAGCGGCAACGTGGCCACCGAG
Source organism: Micromonosporaceae bacterium (assembly GCA_035296325.1). Lineage (GTDB taxonomy): Bacteria > Actinomycetota > Actinomycetes > Mycobacteriales > Micromonosporaceae > DATHBD01. The sequence continues at coordinate 24,579 of DATHBD010000005.1, forward strand.
GAGGTGGTGCACCTGCTGCATGACCTGGGTATCGACACCGGGATCGACCTTGCCGCGTTGATTACGGCAGCGAGCCTCGCCGAGCAGATCGTGGGACGCCGGCTGCCGTCCGGCGTGCTCCGCGCCGGCCCGCGGCTACGAGGCGCTGCAGCCCTTTCCTGAATCAGATCGGTCGCTTCTTTAAATCGACCTTAGGCGTGTCCGAGGGCTGCCCGATTCGTTGCCTATACGGTAAAGGTTCGTTCGGCTCGGGAGATGAAACGGCATGGCAGAAGCGACGTACGGGCGCCACCGGCGCACCGCGTCACTGTCGCCGTGGCCCGTACCGGACGGCGAGCGACGCGCCGGTGGCGGCAACCTGCTGCGTACCTGCGCCCGCGTTGCCGTCCGGGGCCTCATCGCCACCGGCTTCGCCGGTGCGGCGTGGCTGCTCTCGTCCTCGGGGGCATCCGCGGCCGAGAGCGAAACGACGGCAACCGACACCGGTGGCATTCACCTGACCGTTCCGTCCCCGGTGGCGCCCGGGGATGGGGGCGTCGTCGAGCCGGACGACGCGCCTCGACCGGTCCGGGCCACCGAGGGCACCGCCGAAACGGCGGAGGCCGCGACGGCCAGCCCGCGTCGTCGCGTACCGCTGCGCGTACGCGCCGGATCCCACCGGCGTCCGATGCCGGCCGCGACAATGTGGGCCATCGACCAGGCCTTGCGGGACGAGTTGGCCAGGGTCAGGCCAGTGCCGGCGGGGCTGATCGTCGGCGTGCCTGGCAAGGGGGACGAACCCGCAAGTGCCCGGCCCGACCAGTCGGTCGGATCCGGGCGGGTCCCGACGGCCGCCCTACCCGATGTTGCGAAGCGCGACGCACCCCGGGTGCCGGTGGTAACACCGCGCATCCAGGCACGGCAGCCTGTCGTGCACCGACCGGCCGCGGCACGGACCGCGGTTCGGACTGTGGTACGGGCCGACCACCGTACCGATTGGCAGCGCACTCCGGATGTGCCGATGCTGCCCCGCCCGGAGCCGGCGCCGGCTCCGGCGTCTCCGGTCCCAGGGATCACCACCGGGCCGTCATGCTCCTGGACCGGACCAACCCACGACCGTGGCGCGTTCGCCCTCGTACCCGCGTACTTCGCAGCCGCGTCAGGTGTCTGTGAGCGGCGAGGCCGGGCGGTCGATGTCGTGGTGCATCGCGTGTTCGTGGAGGATCCGACCGTCTCGCCCGACTAAGGGTGGCGAAGTGACGGGCGTTCCCTTCGCGGATCGCACGCCAATCCCAGTACGTCATCACGCACGCCGATCGGCGGAGCGGGGGATCGTGCACCCATTCCGCGCCAGAAAGAAACGACGGTGGCGGCAAACGACGTTCGCTCACCGTATCCAGTTCGACCGCTTTAAATTGACACTTATCGAAAGGTCATCTGCACTATGAAGACTTGGGTCCGTAAGTCGCTCAACGTTGGTGTGCTCGGCGCCGGTATCGTCCTCGTTTCGGGCGGCGTGGCACAGGCCAGCACCAACATCGGCACTGACAACGGCAACACGCACGAGAACGTCTTCCAGGCGCCGGTCGACAACAGCGGAAACGCGATCGCCATCTTCGGTGAGGCGAACGCGAGCAGCACCGGTGGCGCGACGGCCACCAACCGGTCCGCGGCGAACGGCGGCGACCGCAACATCGGCCGCAACAACGGCAACAGCACCAGCAACGTCGTGCAGGCCCCGTCGAGCACCTGCGGCAACGCGGTTGCCGTCTTCGGCGAGGCCGACGCGGAGTGCGTCGGTGGCGCCCGGGCGACCAACGGTGGCACCGCCAGTGGCACCGGCCTGCTGTACCCGGCGGGCGGGCGCGGCGGGAACTTCAACTACGGAACCGGGAACGGCAACTCCACCAGCAACGTGACGCAGCGCCCGACCGACAACAGCGGCAACGCGACCGCGGTGTACGGCGAAGCCAACGCGGCCAGCGTGGGCGGGGCCTGGGCCACGAACAGCTCGGGCAACGGCGGCGGCGACCGCAACATCGGCCGCAACAACGGCAACTCGACGAGCAACGTCGTCCAGGCGCCGAGCAGCACCTGCGGCAACGCACTCGCCATCTTCGGTGAGGCCGACGCCGAGTGCGTCGGTGGCGCTGCCGCCAGCAACGGCGGCGCGGTTCGGGGTACCGGCAGCGGTGGAAACCACGGTGGCGGGTACGGCGGCCGTGGCGACAACGACGGCGGCGGTCGTGGCGACAAGGACGGCTACGGCGGCGGTCGTGGCGACAAGGACGGCTACGGCGGCGGTCGTGGCGACAAGGACGGGCACGGCGGCGGTCATGGCGACCACGATGGTCGTGGCGGCGGTCGTGGGCACCACGACGATGACTGCCGTGGCGGCGGTCGTGGCGACAAGGACGGGCACGGCGGCGGCCGCGGCGACCACAAGGGTGGTTACGGCGGCGGCAGCGGCAGCAGCTGGGGCGGCCACAAGGGTGGTAGCTGGAGCTGGGGCGGCCACAAGGGCGACGACTGCAAGGGTGGCGGTCACCACGGTGGGGGCCACCACGGTGGGGGTCACCACGGTGGGGGCAACAACAACGGCGGTCACCACGGCGGCGGTCACCACGGTGGCGGTCACCACGGCGGCGGTCACCAGGGTGGCGGCAACAACAACGGCGGTCACCACGGCGGCGGTCACCACGGCGGCGGCAACAAGGTCGACAAGGGCTGGTTCTCCGGCCACAGCGTGGGCTTCCTGAACAACAACCAGATCAACACCACGGTTCAGGCGCCGGTCAACATCTCCGGCAACGCCCTCAGCATCCTCGGTGAGGCCTACGCCGAGGGCAACGGCGGCGCCACGGCCATCAACAACACCACGCAGACCCAGCGGGCCTGACAACTTCACGCATGACGCCCGCGGGCCGACCCCAACCAGGGGCCGGCCCGCGGTCGTTCGTCAGACGGCGTGATGGACGCGGCGCCGTATCGTCGGCCGCACGGAGTGGCCGAAGCCACGCAGAAATCCACCGCCTGCGTTACCCTAACGAGCGTTCGGGTATCAGGGCGGAGGTCACCGTGGCGGACGACGCCGAAGCGCTCGAGCAGATCCGTAAACGGGTGCGGGCCGGCGGCGCGGAGCGTTACCACGCCGCCAACACGGCCCGGGGCAAGCTGTTCGCCCGGGAGCGGGTGGCCCTGCTGGTCGACGAGGACTCGTTCGTCGAAGACGGCATGCTCGCGAACGCGCTCGCCGAGGGCCTGCCCGCCGATGGCGTCCTCACCGGCACGGCGACTGTGGACGGCCGCCCGGTGTGCCTGATGGCCAACGACTCCACCGTGAAGGCCGGGTCGTGGGGCGCGCGCACCGTCGAGAAGATCATTCGGACGATCGAGAAGGCGTACGCCAGCGGGGTGCCGATGGTGTACCTGGTCGACTCGGCCGGCGCGCGGATCACCGACCAGGTCGACCTCTTCCCGGGCCGGCGTGGAGCGGGGCGGATCTTCCACACGCAGGTGCGGGCCTCCGGCTCCATCCCGCAGGCGTGCGCGCTCTTCGGCCCGTCCGCGGCCGGTGGGGCGTACATCCCGGCGTTCTGCGACATCGTCGCGATGGTCGAGGGCAACGCCAGCATGTACCTCGGCTCGGACCGCATGGTCGAGATGGTGACCGGTGAACGCACCACGCTGGAGGCGATGGGCGGCGCCCGGGTGCACTGCACCGAGTCCGGGTGCGGCCACTTCCTCTGCACCAGCGAGCCGGAGGCCATCGAGGTCGTCCGGCGGTACCTGAGTTACCTGCCCTCCAACTGGACCGGGACGCCGCCAGCCGGCGAGGCCGTCGCTGCACCGTCCGGTGTGGACCTTGGCGCCCTGGTGCCGGCCTCCGAGCGGCAGGCCTTCGACATGCGCAGGTTCGTCCGCGGCGTTGTCGACTCCGGATCGTTCTTCGAGATCCACGCCCTCTGGGCACGCGAGGTGGTGGTCGGCTTCGGCCGGCTGGGCGGCGAGGTGGTCGGCATCGTGGCGAACAACTCGATGTTCAAGGGCGGCGTGCTCTTTGTGGACTCGGCCGACAAGGCAACCCGCTTCGTGCAGCTCTGCGACGCGTTCAACGTGCCGCTGCTCTTCCTCGCGGACGTGCCCGGCTTCATGGTCGGCTCAGCCGTCGAGAAGCAGGGGATCATCCGGCACGGCGCCAAGATGATCACAGCGGTCGCCGAGGCCACCGTGCCGAAGATCTCGGTCGTGGTCCGCAAGGCCTACGGGGCCGGCCTCTACGCGATGGCCGGGCCGGGCTTCGAGCCCGACGCCACCATCGCGCTGCCCACCGGGAAGATCGCGGTGATGGGTGCCGAGGCCGCCGTCAACGCGGTGTACGCCAACAAGATCGCCGCCATCGTGGACGACGACGAGCGCGCGGCGTTCATCGCGGCCCGGCGGGCGGAGTACGAGCGCGACATCGACCTGGTCCGGCTCGCCAGCGAACTGGTCATCGACGCCGTTGTCGAGCCGCCGGACCTGCGCGGCGAGTTGATCCGCCGGTTCGCCGCAGCGCGCGGCAAGGACCGTTTCTTCTCCCGGCGCCGCCACGGCGTCACACCCGTCTAGGGGGTCCCGATGCCAGATTTCCAGCTCTCGGTCGAGCACGAGGACCTGCGGCAGGCGGTGGCCGGGTTCGCCCGGGACGAGGTCGCGCCGGTGATCGGGGAGCATTACCAGCGCCACACCTTTCCGTACGAGTTGATCCGGCAGATGGGCAAGATGGGCCTGTTCGGCCTGCCGTTCCCGGAGGAGTACGGCGGCATGGGCGGCGATTACTTCGCGCTCTGCCTGGCCATCGAGGAACTGGCCCGGGTCGACTCGTCGGTTGCCGTCACGCTGGAGGCGGCGGTCTCGCTGGGCGCCATGCCGATCTACCGGTTCGGCACCGCGCAGCAGCGGCAGCGGTGGCTGCCGGCGCTGTGCTCCGGTGCGGCGCTGGGTGCATTCGGCCTGACCGAGCCGGGCTTCGGCTCCGACGCGGGCGGGGCGAAGACCCGCGCGGTGCTCCACGGCGACGAATGGGTGATCAACGGCGTCAAGCAGTTCATCACCAACTCCGGTACCGACATCACGGCGCTCGTGACGGTGGCGGCGGTGACCGGCGAGTCGGCGTCGGGGGGCAAGGAGATCTCCACGATTGTCGTGCCGTCCGGTACGGCCGGGCTCACCGTTCAGCCGGGGTACTCGAAGGTCGGCTGGTGCGCCTCCGACACCCACGAGCTGATCTTCGACAATGTCCGGGTGCCGGCGGCCAACCTGCTCGGTGAACGCGGCCGGGGGTACGCCCAGTTCCTCCGCATCCTCGACGAGGGCCGGATCGCGTTCGCCGCGCTCGCCGTCGGGCTCGCTCAGGGCTGCGTCGACGAGTCGGTGCGCTACGCCCGGGAGCGCACCGCCTTTGGCCAGCCCATCGCCAACTTCCAGGCGATCCAGTTCAAGATCGCCGACATGGAGGTGCGGGCGCACACCGCCCGACTCGCGTACTACGACGCGGCGTCGCGGATGCTCGCCGGGCAGGAGTTCAAGCGTCAGGCGTCCATCGCGAAGCTGTACGCCAGCGAGTGCGCCATGGCCAACGCCCGGGAGGCCACCCAGATCCACGGGGGGTACGGGTTCATGAACGAGTTCCCGGTGGGTCGGTTCTACCGGGACGCCAAGATCCTTGAGATCGGTGAGGGCACCTCGGAGGTGCAGCGCCTCCTGATCGCGCGTGCGCTCGGCGTGTGAAGCCGGGCACGTCCGACAAGTCGGGCGGACATTCGTCGTAGGTCCGACGCAACGATAGGCAGTCGGGCGCGCACTCACTACGTTTCCGTGGCATGGCTGGGGGCGCCGATCATGCCGTTCCGGGACCAGGCACGGCGTTTCCGGTGGCACTGCGGACGCACCGGCGTGCAGCCGGGCTCACCCAGGCCGAGCTCGCCGAACGGGCCGGCATCGGCGTGCGTACGCTCCGCGAGCTGGAACGGGGACGGGTCGCGCGTCCGCAGCGCGGCACGGTCACGCTCCTCGCCGACGCACTCGGCCTCGCCGGAGGGCCGCTGGAGACCTTCGTCGACGCGGCCCGCAGCGGAACGGACCTGCCGGAGCCGGCGGGTCCGCCCGTGGCCGCGCCGCGCAGCGACGACAGCCCCCGGGTGGCGGCCGGGTCCGGCGTCCCCGGGGAGGTACGGGTGCCGCGACAGCGGTCGGCTGCGATTTTGCACGATCTCACCGGCTGGTCCGCGTCGCCGGCCGGCCCGGCCAGCCCGCTGGCCGCGGTACCGCCGCGCCCGGATGTGGTGGGCCGGGATTTCGAGCTCGACCAACTCGGGGAGCTGATCGGCACAGCGGGGGTGATCACCCTCACCGGGCTGGCCGGCGTCGGCAAGACCTGCCTGGCGTTGGCCGTGGTGCACGACTGTGCCGCCCGCTTCCCAGGCGGGGTCAGCGGGATGGCGATCAGTGACGACACACCACGCGATGACGTGCTGGCAGCCGTGGCGGCGGTGTTCGAGGTGGCGCGCGCGGTCGACCTCATCGGACGGTACGCCGGCCGGTCGGCGCTGGTGCTGCTGGACAGCGCCGACCGGTCCCCGCGCGGTGCCGCCGAGGCGGTCCGGTGGCTGCGGTCCCGGGTGCCCAACCTGACCATCCTGGTGACGAGCCGGCACCCGCTCGGTGTGCCGGGCGAGGTGCACCGTCGGGTGGAGCCGCTGGACGTTCCGCCGGCGCCGGACGAGGCGGAGCTCGACGTTGCCGCGCTTCGCTCGTACCCGGCCGTCGCGCTCTTCCTGAGCCGGCTGCGACAGGTGCGGCCGGAGCCGGTGCTGGACTCCGACGGCCCGGTCCTGGCCGAGCTGGTACGCCGGCTCGGCGGCCTGCCGCTCGCGCTGGAGTTGGCCGCCGCGCGTGGCCGGGTTCTGGGCCTGCCGGACCTGCTGGGCCGGTACCGGTACCGGGTGCTGGACCTGGGGGCGGTGGCGCCCGAGGGGGAGACACTGCGGGAGGCGCTGGCGGCGAGCTACCGGTTGCTCGAGCCGGATCAGCAGGCGGCGCTGCGTCGGCTGTCGGTGTTTCGCGGCCGCTGGTCGCTCGACCTCGCCGAAGACCTGCTGGGCGACCCCGCCGACGCGGCGGGCTCTCCCGTCGCAGCGTTGCCGGGGCCGCATCGCGACGTCGAAGCGGTGCTCGATCGGCTCGTCGCACTGGGCCTGCTGAACGTACGGCCGGCCACGGAACTGCGGTTCCGCCTCCTCGACATGGTCCGCGACTTCGCCGCCGAAGAGTGCGCCAGGCACGGCGAGACCGCTGTCGCCCGCAGCTCACATGCCCGTGTGCTGGCCCGCCTGGCCGGGCGGACCGCGCCGGAGCTGGTCGGGCCGGCGATGTCGCGTGCCGTGGCCAGACTGGACTACCTCGCTGCGGATGTGCGCGGCGCGTTGGGGTTCGCAGCCGTACATGATCCGCAGACCGCGCTGCGACTCAGCGCGGCGATCGTGCGCTGGTCCCGGTTCCGGGCCCGCGACCGGGAGCTGCGCGGAGTGCTGCGCCGGCTGCTCGACGATCCGCGTACCGCCCGGGCCGAATCCGTCCTCCGGGCATGGGGCGGGCTGGGCGCGGCGATGCTGGCGATCGAGCATGGCGAGGGCGTGACGGAGCTCGCCGGCGCGGAGGAGGCACTCGCCGTCTTCCGGCGGGTGCGAAACGGGCACGGCGAGCTGACGGCGCGGCTCACCCTGTGCCGGCTGGCGCGGATCATCGGCAGCTTGGCGGACGCCCGCCGGCACGGTGCGGCGGCGCTGAGCATCGCGGAGCGTACCGGGCGGGACCGGGACACCGCCGTGGCGGAGCACTGCATGGCCGCAGTGGACATTCATGCCGGCGACCTGCACGCGGCGGCCGCGAGGCTGCAGCGGGCGGCCCGGTACGCGGCCGATGCCGGTGAGTCCCGGGCGGGCGCCATGATCGGTGCGGCGACCGCGGAGGTGGCCAGGCTGGATCAGGCGTACGAAGCCGCGGTGGCGCAGGGACGTGCCGCACTGCGCGTGCTGGCCACCCACGGGGACCCGGGTCAACGAATCCGCACCCTGGGCACCATCGGGCGGGCACTGGCTGAGTCCGGCCGGCTTGACGAGGCGCGGGCGGTGATCACCGAGCTGGCCGGGTACCGCAGCGCGGCGGCGTGCCAGCGCACCGTGGTCGAGGCCTATCTGGCCCTGGCCGGTGGCGACGCGCCACGTGCCGCGGCTCGGTTTTTGGCGGCAGCGGACGCGCTGGTGGGGCGGCAGGACGTGCGCGATGTCGGGGAGGCGCTGGTCGGCGCGGCGGCCGCCACCGGAGACGACGTGCGCCGGGCCGAGCTGATCGCCCAGATCTCGGCTGTCCGGGAGCACAGCGGACTCGTGCTGCTGCCGCGGGATCGGCGAATGCTGGGCCAGGCCGCCGTCAGCCACCGTGAGCTGAGTCCCTGAGCCGCGCCGGCGGTATGCCGGCGGCGGCGAACACCCGTCCTGCGGGGGAAGCCGGCCGGTCCCCAGATTGCAGACCGGCCGGCTCCTCCCCCGCAGTCCCCCGTTGCGGTGCCTCCCAAGCCGAGCACGGTACCGAACGTCCGCGCGGATCATGTGCGTTAAGCGCTTTGTGTCCGGTTCCTGGCGGGGATCTGCCGGTCCTTCTGCCGGTTCCCGGCCGGACTGCCGGTACCGGGCTGCCGGTGCCGCGTGCAGCCCTGACAACCCTTGGTCAGCGAGGATCCGGGCCGTACTTGTTGGGGCCGGGGGTGCCGGGCAGGAGCGTCATGACGAAGACCGCGATGGCGCCGAGCGGGATGAATTCGAGCAGTAGGAACCAGCCACTCACGCCGGCGTCCCGCAGCCGTCGGGAGGTCACCGCCAGGCTGGGCACAAACACGGTGACGAAGTACACCAGGACCAGTGCGCCGAAGATGCTGTCGACGGGTTCGGAGTTGCCGACGAGGAGGCCCAACGCGAACAGCACGACCAGGATGATCACGTTGAAGAGCGTGTACCACCAGTATTCGGCACGGCGCGCCCGGCCGGTGAAGGTGGCGTACTTGCGATAGCAGCCTGTCCAGTAGCCCAGCGGTCCTACGCTGGGCTGGGTGTCGACGATCACGGCGTCCTCCTTGGAGTGTTCGAGCGCGGCCGATTGTAGGGATTGACCGGCGCGCCTGCTGCCCCGTTCGGCCTGCCGACCGAGCCCGGCTCAGCGGCTGGCGGTTGCCGGCGGATCCAGTCGACGCCCTCGTCCCACCGCGCCGCCCGCCGCATCGATCGCTCGGCCGGCCACCCACCGACCACCCAGCCCGGTCAGCACGTCGAGGCCCTCGTCCAGCAGCTCGGCACGCACCCGGCGGCCGGGGTCGGGCTCAAATGCCAGCCAGCACCACCCAGCGTCCGCTCCGGTGGGCCGGGCCGGATGCCGGCTCCCGCACATCATGCACTCACCGAAATCCGCTTGTTACTGGCGGGACCGGGTACCCCCTCCTAACGTTAGGGGACACCGCTGGGCGCACCAGGTTGGGGAAACGATGGGCAAGGACGTCACACCGACCGGGTTCTCCCGGGAGGACCGGATCCGCTACCGGCAGAAGGTACGGCGGTGCCTCGACGTCTTCGCGATGATGCTCAACGACTTCACGTTCGACAGCGACCGGCCGACCACCGGTCTCGAGATCGAGCTCAACCTGATCGACGCCGAGGCGCAGCCGGCGATGCGGAATGCCGAGGTGCTGGCGAACCTGGCCGACCCCTCGTTCCAGACCGAACTCGGCCAGTTCAACCTCGAGATCAACATGCCGCCCCGGCTGATCGCCGGCTCCGGCTTGCAGGCCTACGAGAAGGAGATCCTGGCCAGCCTCCTGCACGCGGACGAGCGCGCCCGCAAGTCCGACGCCAACCTCGTGCTGATCGGCATCCTGCCCACGCTCACCCAGGCGCACACCGTGCTGGCCAACCTCTCCGCCAACCCGCGCTACCGGCTGCTCAACGAGCAGATCGTCACGGCCCGGGGCGAGGACATCCCGCTCGACATCCGCGGCGTGGAGCGGTTGCAGGCCTTCGCGGACTCCATCGCTCCCGAGGCGGCGTGCACAAGTGTGCAGTTTCACCTGCAGGTCGCACCCGAGTCGTTCCCGTGTTACTGGAATGCGGCCCAGGCGATCGCCGGTATCCAGGTGGCGATCGGCGCCAACTCGCCGTACCTCTACGGCAAGCGCCTGTGGGCGGAGACCCGGATCGCACTCTTCCAGCAGGCCACGGACACCAGGCCGGACGAGTTGAAGGCGCAGGGTGTGCGGCCCCGGGTCTGGTTCGGCGAGCGCTGGATCACGTCGATCTTCGATTTGTTCGAGGAGAACGTCCGGTACTTCCCGCCGCTCCTGCCGATCTGCGAGGAGGAGGACCCGGTCGAGGTGCTCAACAGCGGCGGCGTGCCCGAGCTCGGGGAGCTGCGGCTGCACAACGGCACCATCTACCGGTGGAACCGACCGGTGTACGACGTCATGAACGGCCGTCCGCACCTGCGCGTGGAGAACCGCGTGCTGCCGGCCGGGCCCACCGTGGTCGACCTGCTCGCGAACGCGGCGTTCTACTTCGGCCTGGTCCGGGAACTCGCCGAGGCGGACCGCCCGATCTGGACGCAGCTCACCTTCTCGATCGCGGAAGGGAACTTCCACACCGCCGCGCGCGACGGGATCGACGCCAGCGTGTGGTGGCCGCAACTCGGTGAGGTGCCGGTGACCCAACTGGTCCTGGACCGCCTGCTGCCGATGGCATCCACCGGGCTCGACCGGTTCGGCGTCGACCCCGCGATCCGGGACCGGCTGCTCGGCGTGATCGAGCAGCGCTGCCTGACCCGGCGCAACGGGTCGGTCTGGCAGGCCGAGACGGTGCAGTTGCTGGAGCGCGAGTTCAACCTGGACCGGCTCTCCGCGCTGCGGGAGATGCTGAGCCGGTACCGCCAGTTCCTGCACCAGAACGATCCGGTGCACACCTGGCCGGTCCGGTGACGCGCATCGCGGTCGGCGGAGGCCGGGCGTCAGCCGGGTAGCCGGTCGGTGGTCTCGGCGCGCTCCGGCGCGGGCTGCGCTGCCCATGGCTGCGCGCCCGGTTCCGGCACCGGACCGGCCGGGGCAGCGGCCGGATCTCTCGGCGGCCAGGCGGCCGGGCCCGGAGCGCCATCCCGCTCGGCGGTTGCCGCTCGTCGCGCCCGGCCCGTACCGGTCCGCCGCGCGCCGGTCGGGCCGATCGCGGATACCAGTGCGGAGCCCGCGACGCCGGCCAGCACGGCGTACGGCGCGACGACGTACCCGGACAGCTGCATGCTGCGCTCGCCCATCCCGGGCGTGGTGAGGAAGTACGCCACGGCGACCAGCAGGGGCCCGGTCGCGCCGGAGACCGCCACGCCGACGCGGTGGTCCCCGCGCCGGGCGCCCGGCCATGCCGCCAACGCGCCGATGACCAGCGCGAGCGCCACCAGCGCCGCAGCGGTGGGCAGGTCGACCATGCTGCGCGGCGCGCCCTCGCCGGATGGTCGCCAGGTGCCGAGCTGCGCGCCGACCGGCCCGGCGCCGGCGCGCAGGCTGTGCACGGCCGCGACCAGGGCCATCACCCCGATGTACGCCGCCGACAGGATGACATTGGCCGCCACCGCCGGCACGGTCAGCGCGGCGACGGCCACAAGCAGCCCGATGATCACACCGGTCAACGCATAGCCGCCGGCGGTGAACTGGGGCGCCGCGTTGTCGGTCAGCAGGGCGGCCCGGGCCGGAAGCGCGACCAGTGGAACGTTGATCATCGCGCCGATCCCCACGGCGAGGATGATGATCACCAGCCAGACCGCGTCCCATGCGCCCGGAGCGGCGTCGTGGCGGCTGCGCGTCGGCCGCCCGCCGACGCGATCGACGCGGCCGGCTGCCAGCGCGCCGATCACCGTCGCGGTGGCGGCCAGCCAGATCACCCACGCCAGGCTGGCGTACCAGGTCGGCCCCGAGGAGGCCGGCTGTGCGACCGGCACCCAGCCGATCACGCCGAGGCCGTAGCCGAGCCCGAGGGCGGCGGCGCTCATCCCGGCGGCGATCCCGATCGCCGCGCAGATAGACATGATCCAATTTCGCGCCGCCATGCCGGGCAGCGTACGCCGAGGCGGCGGGCGGAGCGAGTGGTCCCGATCACCTTACCGCCGCCGCGACGTGCCGAAACACTCCGCTGCAATGGGCGCGGGGACGGTCGTGGTGAGATAGGCCAATGGCCGATGAACGCGTATCGCCTCCGGGCGACCCGTCCCGGGACCTCCCGCCCGATGCGACCCGTCCGATGCCGGCCGTCGGCGGGGACGGCTCACCCGGTCCGGACGCGACCCGGCCGTTGCCGGGCGGCGGCGCGCCGACCGGTGCTGCCGGCCCTCCGGGCGCCGCCCGACCGTCGGACGCCACCCAGGCCATGCCGGCAGTGGGTGCCGCCGACGCCACCCGGGTCGCCGGTCCGCTGCCGCCCGGCGGCGCCCCGACGGCGACGCCGGGAACCGCCCCGCCCGCGCGCTGGGCAGGACGGGCCGGCGTCCCGGCCCCCGGTGCGGGAGGTGTTCGCCAGCCGGCGACGGAGCGGTGGGTGGAAGAGGCGCCGATCGACCCGTACGGTGGCCGTTCGTGGTTCACGCCGGTGCTGCTCGGCATCCTGGCGCTGGTGCTGCTGTCGGCGCTGGGTCTGGGGATCTGGCTGATCCTGCGGGCCACCGATGACGAGACGCCGCCCACCGCGCCGGCGACCCCGGCCGCGACGGTCAGCGCGCCGCCCACCGTGACGACTGCGCCGCCTGCCAGTGCGTCCCCGTCGCCGCCGCCGCCGACGACGCCGTCCGCGGCGGAGACCCCCCCGGCGCCCGCGCCGGTGGCGGTTGCGCCGGTGCGTGGGATGACCCGGTCGGCCGCGACGGCGACGCTCGAGGGACAGGGTCTTGTGGTCTCGGTGGTGCAGCAACCGGACCCGGCGGCGCCGGCCGGCACCGCGATCGGCACCGATCCGCCGGCCGGCTCGCGGATGCCGCCGGGCTCCCGGATCACGCTGTTCATTGCCGCCGCACCGCAGACGTCACCGCTGCCGCGGCCGTCGGCAACCCCGTCGACCGGGTGATCGGGCCGGCGTCGACAGCGGTCCGGCGCTCAGTCCGGCGCGCTCGGTGGCCCGGCGGCGGGCCAGCCGCGCGGGATCAGGCGACGGCCGCGCGGGCCCGCCCGGCGTTTGGCCGGAAGAACGCCCGCTGCAGCCCGGTGAGCTGGACGAAGATTGAGCGCCGCTGGACCGCGTCGCCGATGGAGTTCAGTTCGTACCCATCCAGCCACACCCACCCGTCGTACGTGGGCCAATCGTGTACCCGGATCATCCGGAACAGCAGCGGCTCGGCGAACTGAACACTGGCTGCACTGGTGACGCGGAGAACCTCACCCGAACTTGGTAACACCGCTGCTCCCATCCCTAACTCGTTGCCGACCCGTACGCGGGGTCCGCGATATCACTGACTGCGGAAGGCCAACTGGAGAAAAGTCCGCGACGGTTGTGCCGTCGTGGGGCTCTGCAGGACTTTCGCTGGAGCGAGAAATGACCGATTGCTCCGTATCCGACGATCGGTCGAATCGTTGGTAGCAACGGATGGTGCCTGCCCGGACGTCGCCACACCGACGTGGCCAGCCCAGCCGAGGGAGCCGGCGAGACATGAACGCTCGGTGATATCAAGCACACGGAAAGTTTGCAGCAGACCGGTGATCCGTGCAAGTTGCATGCGGAAGATTCCACCGAGTGAGTTTCGGGTCGCTCTCCGGCTTGATCTCGGCCTCGCCGCCACGCAGACTTAACGCCTCATCTATGTCACTCAGGTCCGGGTGCGCGCGAGGCGCGGAGGTACGAGTTGGCCAGCCGGCGGGGCAGCCCCACGCTACGGCGCCGACAGCTCGGCATGGAGCTGCGGCGACTTCGGGACGCCGCAGGCGTCACGATCGACCAGGTGGCCGAACACCTCGAGTGCTCGGCATCGAAGATTTCACGTATCGAGACGGGTCAAACGGGTGTCACCCCCCGGGACGTCCGCGACATGCTGGTCGTCTACCAGGTTGATCCGGAGCACGCGGACACCCTCTTGCAGGTGGCCCGGGAGGCCCGGCAAAAGGGGTGGTGGCAGCTCTACGGCGACGTGCTGACCAGTGCGTACGTCGGTCTGGAGGCCGCCGCCGACGAAATCCGGGCGTACGAGGCGCTCGTCGTGCCGGGCCTGTTCCAGACCGAGGAGTACGCCCGCGCGATGATTCGTGCCGCCCGTCCGGACGATGACGAAGCGGAGATCGATCGACGGGTGCGTGTCCGCAACAGCCGCCAGTCGTTACTTACCCAGGATGATCCGATCCGGGTGTGGGTGGTCCTGGATGAGGCGGTGTTGCGTCGCCCAGTGGGCGGCAGTGCGGTCATGCGACAGCAGCTCGAGCACTTGATCACGGTGACTGAGCTGCCGAACGTGACGCTGCAGGTATTGCCCTTTCCGGCCGGTGCACATGCTGGTATGGACGGAACATTCGCAATGTTGCTTTACGAGGAATCGGCCAACCAGAACTTTGTCTTCGCGTCCAACGCGGCAGGCGGGCTATTCCTCGAAAAGGATGACGAACTGGATAGGTACGCGTTCATTTTCGATCAGCTCCGATCAAGCGCCCTGCGCCCAGACGACTCGATCGGAATGATCGCGTCGCTGGCAAAGGAGCCGTAGTGGAGATCGAAGCCAAAGGCATGCGCGTCAATCTGGCCGATGCCAGGTGGCGCAAAAGTACCCGGAGTGGGCCGTACTCGGACAACTGTGTCGAGGTGGCGTTCGTGGACCGCGCGATAGCCGTGCGGGACTCGAAGGACCCGGCCGGTGCGGCCCTGCTGTTCACCGCCGGAGAGTGGGACGCCTTCGTCGAGGGCGCCAAGGACGGCGAGTTCGACCTGGCCTGACCGTCGCGGTCGACGGTGCCGTGCCGATCGCCGCCCATGGGGTGACGCGTGCGTTGTGCACGTGAACACTCCGGGCGGCGACGGCATGGTCCGGGTGCCGATGCGCCGCCAGGTCCCCGACGGCCCGGTCGTGCGCCGCACATGCGGGGGACGTTCCTCAGACCGCGAAGGCGTCCAGCGGCGCGTTCGCGGGTTCGGCCGGCCGCGCCTTCCACAGGCCCACCTTCTGCGCGCCGAGGCGGGCCAGGTAGGCCGGATTGAGCAGAAGATACCGACGCCACAGCCGGGTCGGCTCCAGGCCGAGCCGCCACAGCCACTCCAGACCCTGCCGCTGCATCCACGCGGGTGGCTTGCGAAGCTGCCCAGCGTGGTAGTCGAAGGCGGCGCCGACGGCGAGCATGGGCGCGTCCACCAGCCGGCGCATGGCGTACACGAAGATCTCCTGCCTCGGCGCACCGAGGCCGACCAGCACGACGCGGGCCCCGGAGTCGCGGATCCGTTCCGCGATCGCCTCGGGCTCGCCCGGGCCGGCAGCGCGGAACTTCGACGGCTCCACGCCGACGATCTGCAACGCAGGGAGGCGCTGCGCCAGGGCGGCGACGAGCCGGTCCAGGGTCTCCCGGGTCGAGCCGTACAGGTAGACCGGCAGGCCGTCCTCCGCGCACCTGGCGAGGACCCGCAGCGTGAGCTCCGGACCGTACACCCGGTCGGTCAACCCGGCCCGGTAGAGCGAGTTGAGCGCCCAGCGCACCGGCTGCCCGTCCGGCGTGACCAGGTCGAACGCGTTGAGCCGCGCCTCGTGCGTCGGGTCGGCGACGCCGGTCATGACGCCGTGCACGGCCAACGCCGTCACCGCGAGCGGGCGCCGCTCCCGGGCGGCGGTGAGGATCCGCTCCACCGCGGCGGCGTAGTCGATCACATTGACCTCGACGCCGAGGACACTGCGTTTCCCGTGGTCGATCATGCCCGGCCCGCCGGGACCCATTTGTCGACGTTCGCTTCGTGGATCTCGGTCAGGATCGCCGGGACGTCGTAGGTCATCTTCCACTCGGGGTAGTGGCTGGCGAATCGCTCGTTGGATCCGATCCACCAGATGTGGTCGCCGACCCGGTTGGTGTCCACGTAGGAGTGCTCCAGCGGATTGCCGGAGATCTTCTCGGCCAGCGTGATCGCCTCGAGCACGCTGGCGTTGGAGTGCCGCCCGCCGCCGAGGTTGTACACCTCGGCGCTGCGCGGGCTGCGGAAGAACGCCTCGAACGCGGCCACCACGTCGTGCGAGTGGATCGCGTCGCGCACCTGCTTACCCTTGTACCCGTAGATCGTGTATGGCCGCCGCTCCATCGCGCAGCGCATCACGTACCCCAGGAAGCCGTGCAGTTCGGTGGCGCTGTGCGCCGGGCCGGTCAGGGTGCCGCCGCGGAAGCAGGCCGTCTTCATGTCGAAGTACCGCCCGTACTCCTGCACCATCACGTCGGCCGCGACCTTGGACGCACCGAAGATCGAGTGCATGCAGGCGTCGATCGACATGTCCTCGCGGATGCCCTGCTGGTAGGCGTGGCCCGGGTCGATCTCCCACCGGGTGTCCTGCTCGGCCAGGGGCAGCGTGTTCGGGCGGTCGCCGTACACCTTGTTGGTGGAGCAGTGGATCACGGGCGCGTCGATGCAGTGCTCACGGACGTGCTGCAGGATGTTGAGGGTGCCGCCGGCGTTGACCTCGAAATCGGTGTACGGGTCGCGGACCGCCCAGTCGTGCGACGGCTGCGCCGCTGTGTGGATCACCACGGCGATGTCGCGCCCGTACCGGGTGAAGATCTCGGTCAGCGCTGCCCGGTCGCGGATGTCCACGTCGTGGTGGGTGTACCGGCTGCCCAGGTCGCGGGTGAGGCGCACCACGTTCCAGGCGGTGGAGGCCTCCGGCCCGAAGAAGCGCTGCCGCATGTCGTTGTCGATGCCGACCACGTCCAGCCCGAGCGAGGCGAAGTGGCGCACCGCCTCGGAGCCGATCAGGCCGGCCGAGCCGGTCACCAGCGCGACGCTCAATGGTCTGCCCTTCGTTCCGCGACGGAGAGGTACCAGCCTCGCAGTCTAGACAGCGGCCACCCGTCATCAGCCGCGGCGGGCCGGGCGATCCAGCGCCCGCGTGACGGCTGGGCCGGGCTTTCCAGCGCCCCGCGTCGCGGCCGGGCCGGGTTTCCAACGCCCGCGTGGCGGCGGGAAACGAAATGGCCCCACCGGCAGCGGACTGCGGTGGGGCCTTCGTGGTGGGGAAGGGGGGAGTTGAACCCCCACGCCCTTTCGGGCACACGGACCTGAACCGTGCGCGTCTGCCATTCCGCCACTTCCCCGACGGAGTTCCAGCACAGCAACATTACTCCACGGGCGAAAAGCCCGCGAAGAG
Source organism: Micromonosporaceae bacterium (assembly GCA_035296325.1). Taxonomy (GTDB): domain Bacteria; phylum Actinomycetota; class Actinomycetes; order Mycobacteriales; family Micromonosporaceae; genus DATHBD01. The sequence continues at coordinate 41,982 of DATHBD010000005.1, forward strand.
GTTACCCTGCCGTTGGCGCCCCGGAAGAGTACCACGCGTCGCTCCCGTCGGCGTGCGGACGTCTGTGCGCCGGCCGGATACCATCATGACCTCGGAACCCGAGGAGGAACCGGTGAGTGTGCTGCAACGCTTCGAGAAGCGTTTGGAAGGTCTGGTCGAGGGTGCCTTCGCCAAGGTCTTCAAGGGGGTCGTCCACCCCGTGGAGATCCTCAACGCCATGCAACGCGAGGCGGAGGCGCACAAGGCCATCCTGGCCGGTGGCCGCACCCTTGTGCCCAACCGCTACGTCATCGACCTGTCTCCGTACGATCACAGTCGGCTCGCGCCGTACGCGGCCGCGTTGGCGCAGGAGCTGGCCCAGTCGCAGGCCGAGTTCATCGGTGAGCAGGTCTGGACCGTCTACGGCGACGTGATCGTGGAGATCGAGCGCGGAGAGGGCCTCGACACCGGCATGTTCCGGGTGACCGCCGAGGTCTACACCGGCTCCGACGTCGAGCCGCAGCAGGCCTACGACGCCGCGCCGCAGTATCAGCAGCCGTTCGACCAGGGCGGGTATCCTTCATCGGGTGCGCCGGCGCCGGGTGGGCCGGCCCGCAACGTTCGATTGCAGGGCAATGACGGCCGCAACTACCCGCTGTCGATCGGCTCCACCGTGATCGGCCGCGGCGACCAGGCCAACCTGCGCCTTCCCGACGTGGGGATCTCGCGACGGCACGCCCGGCTGGACTTCGACGGGGCGCAGGTGGTGCTGACCGACCTCGGCTCCACCAACGGCACGATGGTCAACGGCCAGCGGGTTTCGGCCGTTGCCTTGAATCCGAGTGACATGATCCAGCTCGGCACCACCACACTGACGTTCCGGGTCGACGGGTGAGTCCGGTGACGTCCGACGTGTTTCTCGATGTGAGGCGGGGTTCTTGCATGACGACGTCCCTGATCGGGGTCGGGTTCGGCGGCGGGGTCCGGGCGCTCGGCGCCGCGCCGTACCGTGCCGACCGGCGCGCGCCGTAGGTCTTCGATGCTGCCCATCGTCCTCGTGGTCGCCCGCTTCGGGTTCCTCGTGCTGTTGTGGATCTTCGTGTTCACGGTGGTCGGGGTGATCCGGCGGGATCTCTTCGCCGGCTCGCGGTCGAGCCGGGTGGTCGCCGCGCCCCGGGGCGTGAGCCCGATGGCGGCTCAGGCCGGCCCGGCCAAGGTCAAGCGCGGCAAGTCGGCGCACCAGCTCGTCGTGACGGCCGGCGCCCTGGCCGGAACCCGGATCACGCTCGGCGAGGCGGCCATCACGATCGGTCGAGCCGAAGACTCGACGCTTGTCATCACCGACGATTACGCCTCCGCCCGGCACGCCCGGCTGATCCCGCGCGCCGGCCAGTGGTTCGTCGAGGACCTGGGCTCCACCAACGGCACGTACCTGGATCGCGGCAAGGTCGGCGGGCCCACCCCGGTGCCGCTCGGCGTGCCGATCCGCATCGGCCGGACCTCTCTCGAGCTGCGGCCATGAGCGCCACCCTGCGCTATGCGGCGCGAAGCGATCGCGGCCTGATCCGCAGTGGGAACCAGGACTCCGTCTACGCCGGTCCCCGCCTGCTCGCCGTCGCCGACGGCATGGGCGGCATGGCCGCCGGCGACGTGGCCAGCAACATCGTCATCGCGACCATGGCGCCGCTCGACGAGGACGTGCCGGGCAACGCGATGATCGACGCTCTGCGCGGCGCCGTGGACCAGGCCAACCAGCAGATCCGCGACACGGTCGAGGTCAACCCGTCCATGGGCGGCATGGGTACGACGCTCACCGCGATGCTGTTCTCCGGGTCGAAGATCGGCATGGTGCACGTCGGTGACTCGCGGGCCTACCTGCTCCGCGATGACGAGTTCTCCCAGATCACCAAGGACGACACGTACGTACAGATGCTCGTCGACGAGGGTCGGATCACCCCGGAGGAGGCCAACAGCCACCCGCAGCGCTCGCTGCTCACCCGGGCGCTCGACGGCCGCGACGCCGACCCGGAGTACTCGGTGCGCCAGGCCAAGACCGGCGACCGGTACCTGCTCTGCAGCGACGGACTGTCCGGCGTGGTCAGTGCCGAGACGATCGAGAGCACGCTGCGGGAGTACGTCGATCCGAACCAGTGCTCGGAGCGCCTGATCCAGCTGGCTCTGCGCGGTGGCGGCCCGGACAACATCACCGTCGTCGTCGCCGACATCACCGACGACGACATCGTCGAGGAGACCCCGATCGTGGGCGGTGCCGCGGCCCGGGACCGCGGAAACACCACCTCGGCGGACGCCTCGATGTCCTCGGCGCGGGGTGCGGCGCTCTCCAGTTCCGGGGTCAGCGACCGCGACAACGCCGACACGCAGGAGATGACGCCGGTCGGTAGCCGCGACGAGGAGGAGCCCGAGCGGCCCCGGCGCCGCCCTGTGCTGATGCTCACCGTCCTGGTCGTGCTGCTCGGCGTCGTCGGCGGGACCCTCTACGGCACCTGGAAGTACACCCAGTCCCAGTACTACGTCGGCGCGACCGACGACGGTACGGTGGCGATCTTCAAGGGCGTGCCGGGGACCGTCGCCTGGGTGGAGCTCTCCTCCATCCAGCAGCGCAGCGAGCTGCAGCTCGACGATTTCCGACCGGCCGTGCAGGGCAACATCAAGCAGGGCATCCCGGCAACCAGCCAGTCCGACGCACAGAAGAAGCTCGATGAGCTGATCAAGCCGGGCAATCCGAACCTGAGGCTGCCGTGCCCGACCGGGTCCCCGCTGCCCAGCGTGACGTCGGAGGAGAGCGCGTCGCCCGGCGTCGAAACCTCGCCATCCCCGCTGCCGGGAACGGAGCCCGGTGTGACGCCACCCGGTGCGTCGCCGACGCTGACCCTTCCCGGCGACCCGGTCGCGACGACCGACCCCGGCACCGTCGCGCCCACCGGGTCCGCGGATCCCAGTCTGACGACCTCGCCGGATCTCGGCGCGTCGGTCGCCCCGAGCCCGACGCTGAGCCCTTGCTGACCAGCGCCGCCGAGGATCTGGTCCGCCGAGGAGAGAACTGACCGCCACGAGAGCCGAGCCGCCACCCAACCGACCGAGGACACCGTCGAGTAGCTGAGGATTGCCGTGACCGCGCCTGCCATACCGGCCCCGCCGCCCCCGAACCCGGGCGTCGGGTCGGCAGCATCGGCACCGCCGGCCCGTCCCAGCACCCGTCGCAACGTCGAATTGGGGCTGCTCGCGTTCGCGATGGCGCTGGTCGCCGGGTACGCGGCCGCGATCGAGGTGGGCGTCGCGGAGGCCGTCACCCCGGACTTCTGGGTTCCGGTGGCGGTGCTCGCGGCCATCTTCACCGGTGCCCACCTGGCGATCCGGTTCTTCGCGCCGTACGCGGACCCGGTGCTCCTGCCCTCGGTCGCGTTGATCAACGGGCTCGGGGTGGTGTTTCTCCGGCGGCTCGACCTGGGGTCGCCGACGCTCACCACGCCGGCCGCCCGGGGGGCGTTCTCGCCGTTCGAGGGCTCCGGGTTCCGCCAGCTCGGCTGGACCGCCATCGCGGTGATCTTCGCCGTGGTGGTGCTGGCCGTGGTGCGCGACCATCGGTCGCTGTCGCGGTACGCGTACACGTTCGGGCTCGCCGGCATCGTGCTGGTTCTGATCCCGGCGGTCCTGCCCGCGCAGTACTCCAGCGTCAACGGCGCCAAGCTCTGGATCAAGATCGGCGGCTTCTCGGTCCAGCCCGGCGAGTTCGCCAAGGTGCTGCTCCTGGTCTTCTTCGCCTACTACCTGGTCCGCAAGCGCGAGGTGCTCTCGCTGGCCAGCCGCCGGTTCCTGGGCGTCGACTTCCCACGCGGGCGCGACCTCGGTCCGGTCGTCACCGTGTGGCTGCTGAGCCTCATGGTCCTGGTGTTCGAGCGCGACCTCGGCACCTCCCTGATGTACTTCGGGCTCTTCGTGGTGACCCTCTACATCGCCACCGAGCGGGTCAGCTGGCTGATCATCGGCCTGCTGCTGTTCACCGGCGGGGCGTTCGCGGCGTACTCCCTGGGCGGCACCGTCGGCGGTCCGTTCGCGAACTTCCACGGCCGGGTCAACATCTGGCTCGATCCGTTCGCCGAGCCGACCGACGCGGGCTACCAGCTCGTCCAGTCCCTGCTCGGGCTGGGCACCGGCGGGCTGTTCGGCGCCGGGCCGGGCCTCGGGCAGCCGCGGATCATTCCGCTGGTGCACAGCGACTTCATCTTCGCCGGCATCGGTGAGGAGATCGGCCTGTTCGGCCTGTGCGCGCTCCTGGTTCTGTACCTGCTGATCGTGGAGCGGGGCCTGCGCGCCGCGATCGGTGTGCGGGACTCATTCGGCAAACTCTTCGCCGGCGGGCTCGCGTTCACCCTGGGTTTGCAGGTCTTCGTCATCGTGGGTGGCGTGAGCAAGCTCATCCCGCTGACCGGGCAGACCACGCCGTTCCTGTCCGCCGGCGGGTCCTCGCTGATGGCGAACTGGATCCTGATCGCGCTGTTGATCCGCGTCTCCGACGCGGCGCGCCGTCCGGCCGGTGGACCTGCGCCCCGGATCGGCGGGGTGTCCGTTCCGGGCGGGCCGCCGCAGCTACGGGAGATGCCGACGGAGGTGATCCGATGAACGCGCCACTGCGCCGCACCGGGGTGGTCGTGCTGGTGCTCTTCGCGATGCTCTTCGTCAACCTGAACTGGGTGCAGGGGTACCGGGCGGACGAGTACCGGACGAGCCGGTACAACGGCCGGGTCCAGGTCGCGGAGTACAACCACCCACGCGGCAAGATCGCGCTGGCCAACACGGTGGTGGCGGACAGTGCGGAGACCTCCGACACCCTGAAGTACATGCGGACCTACCCCTTCGGTCCGCTCTACGCCCACGTCGTCGGGTACCGGCCGGTCAACCTCGAGACCACCGACATCGAGCGGCTGGAGAACGACTTCCTCACCGGCAACGCCACAATCCAGGCCGGGGACCGGCTGACCGCGATCTTCACCGGCAAGCGGGCGCCCGGCGGGATCGTGCAGCTCACCATCTCGCAGGCCGCCCAGGAGACCGCATACAAGCAGCTGGTGGAGAACACCAGGAAGGTGCCGAAGGGCGCGGTCGTCGCGCTGGACCCCGCCACCGGTGCACTGCTGGCGTCGGTCTCGACCCCGAGCTTCGATCCCAACCCCCTGGTCGTACACAACACGGAGAAGGCGACCGCGGCGTACCGCGCGTTGGAGGCCAACCCCGACAAGCCGCTCGCCGACCGGGCGCTCTCGGAGATCAAGCCGCCGGGATCCACCTTCAAGGTGATCACCGCGGCCGCCGCGATGGCCGACAACGCACTCACCGCGGACAGCGTCATTCCCGGTGGCAGCTCGTACCAGCCACCCGAGTCCGGCTCCTTCACCATGAAGAACGCACCCGGCGTGAACTGCCCCGACCAGCTGACCCTCAAGGAGGCGCTGCGGATCTCGTGCAACACCGCGTTCGCGCGGCTCGGGGTCGAGGTGATCAAAGCTGACCGGTTGAAGGCGACGGCGAAGGCGTTCGGATTCGAGGAGGCGCCGCTCTTCACCGACGACAACAAGAACGCCATGGGCACCGCGACCAGCCGCACCGGCACCATGTCGGAGGGCGGGCGGGTCGAGCCGGCGTTCGTGGCGCAGTCCTCGATCGGGCAGAAGGACGTCGAGATGAGCCCGCTGCAGGGCGCCCTGGTCGCCGCCACGGTCGCCAACGGTGGCCGGCAGATGCGGCCGTTCATGGTGGAGCGACTGCAGAGCGCCGACCTGTCCACCGTGAAGGAGACCATCCCCAAGGAGCAGCGACGCCCGCTCGACTCGGGCGTGGCGACCGCGCTGCAGGACATGATGGTCGCCGTCGTGGAGAGCGGCACCGGGAAAAACGCCAGGGTCAAGGGCCTGCGGGTTGGTGGCAAGACCGGTACCGCGGAGAACGCCGAGGACGCCAAGGACCATGGCTGGTTCATCGGCTGGGCGATGCGCGACGGCAAGCCGCTCGTCGCGGTCGCGGTCTACCTGGAGAACGCCGGCAAGGGCGGGAGCGCGGAGGCCTCGCGCATCGGCGGCGCCGTGATGAAGGCGTACGCCGACGAGAACGGCCGGAAGTGAGGGGGTGGCCGCCATGCTGAGCGCTGGCACGATGCTGGGCGGCCGCTACCGGCTCGCCGAGCGCATCGCCGGCGGCGGGATGGGCGACGTGTGGCGCGGCACCGACGAGGTGCTCGGCCGTACCGTCGCGGTCAAGGTCCTGCTGCCCGCGCTGATGGAGGAGCCCGGCTTCGTCGAGCGTTTCCGCGGCGAGGCGCGCACGATGGCCACCGTCAATCACCCCGGCGTGGTCGACATCTACGACTACGGCAGCGAGAGCGGCACCGCGTTCCTGGTGATGGAGTACGTCGAGGGGGAGGCGCTCGCCGAGACGCTCAGCCGGGTCCGCCGGCTCACCCCGGCGCGGACCATGGCGCTGGTGGCCCAGGCGGCGGAGGCGCTGCACGCCGCGCACGGGAAGGGCATCGTGCACCGCGACGTCAAGCCGGGAAACCTGCTGGTCCGGCCGAACGGCACGCTCGTGCTCACCGACTTCGGCATCGCCCGCTCCGCGATGGTCGGCCAGCTCACCGCCGTCGGCTCGGTGCTCGGCACCGCCTCGTACATCTCCCCTGAGCAGGCCTCCGGCCGGACCGCCACGGCGTTGTCCGACGTGTACGCGCTCGGCGTCGTCGCGTACCAGTGCCTCGCCGGACGCCGGCCGTTCGACGGCGACAACGCCGTCGACATCGCCATGCGGCACATCAACGAACCCCCCGCGCCCCTGCCGCCCGACACCCCGCCGGCGGTCCGGCAGATCGTGGAGCGGGCGCTCGCCAAGGACCCGGCGGCGCGCTGGCCGACCGCCGCGGCGTTGGCCCAGGTGGCGCGGCGCGCGTCGAGCCAGCTCGCGGGCGGGCCGGCGGTCGGCCATGCGGTGGCCAGGCCACCAGGTACCCCCGTCCCGACCCAGCCGGGGGGCCGGCCGACCTCTGGCGCCCCCCGACCCACCTCGGGGGCTCCTCGCCCGCACAGCCCGGGCGCGCCAGCGGGTGCATCCACCCCCGGCTACGCCAGGGGCAGCGCGGGGGTGCCGGTCGGTGCGTACCGTGCGCCACAGCCACCATCGGCGGGCGGTGCCGCTCCGGTGCGCCCGGCGGCGCCCGGGCCTGCCCAGCCGGTTCGCCGCCGTGGCGGCCTGACTGCCGCCATCCTGGTCCTCTGCGCGCTGCTCCTGCTGTTTCTCGGCGGGATGGCGGCGGTACGGGCCGTGTTGTCCGGCGGTGGCGGGGCGGACGCTGGCGACTCGCCGGCATCGAGCCAGCCCGGGCGCAATCCTGACGCGGTGCCAATCGTGAAGATCCCCTGCGACAAGCTGAAGGGCGGGTCGCTCAGCAACGCCGAGGCGACGCTGGAGCGACTCGGACTTGACCCCGAGGTGGAAACCGTGGACGCCGGGGGGCAGCGCAACACCGTGATCTCTGTGCCGTGCGAGGCGGCGGAGGGCTCCAAAGTCAATATCTCGGTACGGAGTGGGAAGGCCCGCGGCGGGGGTAAAGCAGGACCGACCGGCGGTACGAAACCCGGCAGCCCGGCCCCGTCCGGCATCCGGCGCAGTAGCACCGCACCGACCAGCTCAGCACCAAGTGCGCCGGCCGGCGGTGCGAGCTGCGCCGCCGACACCATCGGCGACCTGGTCGACTGCGTGGCGAGTACCCGGCCGTGAGATCGACGGTGGAGAGTGGCATGGTGGAAGCAATGACCAAGGGACGGCAGGGGACATGACCACGGGCGGCCTTCTGGGCGGGCGGTACCAGGTCGGCGAGCTGCTGGGCTATGGCGGCATGGCCGAGGTGCACCTGGGCCGCGACCAGCGGCTCGGCCGGGACGTCGCGATCAAGACCTTGCGGGCCGACCTGGCCCGCGACGCCACCTTCCAGATGCGGTTCCGCCGGGAGGCGCAGAACGCGGCGGCGCTCAACCACCCGGCCATCGTCGCCGTGTACGACACCGGCGAGGAGCACGCGCCCGGCGGCGAAGAGCTGCCGTACATCGTGATGGAGTTCGTGAACGGCCGGACCCTCAAGGAGGTCCTCGCGGCCGAGGGTCGGCTGATGCCCCGCCGGGCCCTGGAGATCACCGCTGACATCTGCGCGGCCATCGAGTTCAGTCACCGGCACGGGATCATCCACCGCGACATCAAGCCCGGCAACGTCATGCTCACCCAGACCGGCCAGGTCAAGGTCATGGATTTCGGCATCGCGCGGGCCATGGCCGGTGGTGCGAGCACGATGACGCAGACCAGCGCCGTGATCGGCACCGCGCAGTACCTCTCCCCGGAGCAGGCGCGCGGCGAGGCGGTGGACGCCCGCAGCGACGTCTACGCCACCGGCTGCGTGCTCTACGAACTCCTCTGCGGCCACCCGCCCTTCGTCGGCGACAACCCGGTGAGTGTGGCGTACCAGCACGTGCGGGAGGACCCGCGCCCGCCGAGCAACAGCAACCCCGACGTCAGTCCGGAGATCGACGCCGTCGTGCTCAAGGCGCTGGCGAAGAACCCGCTCAACCGGTACCAGAGCGCCGCCGAGATGCGCACGGACGTCCTGCGCGCCGCCGCCGGCCGCCCGGTCTCGGCGCCGCCGGTGCTGACCGAGGAGCAGATGACGGCCATCATGGCGCCGCAGAGTTCGCGGCCCATCCCGCCGCCGTCGGCGCAGGTGGCCCGCGTGGCGCAGCGCCAACGCCAGGGCTCGAAGGCGGTGGTGGCCGGTCTGGTGCTGCTCGGCCTGATGGCGGTTGCCGCGGTGGCGGTCGGCCTGTGGGCGGCCCAGACCCGCGAAGTGCCGGTGCCCAACCTGGTGAACCAGTCCGCGACCGAGGCGGACGCGCTGCTGCGGACGAACAAGCTCGAGGGCAAGCGGGTGGACGAGAACAAGATCGGTTGCACCCTGAACGCCGTGATCGGGCAGGACCCCGCCCCCGGAGCCAACATTCCGGAGGGCGGCACCGTCGAGTACACCGTCTGCCTCGGCCCGGAAAGCACGAATGTGCCGAACCTCGTCGGCCTCTCCAGAGCGGCCGCTCAGACGAACCTGACGAACGCGAATCTGGTCCCGGTGGTGGAGGCGGTCGACAACGACAAGCCGCTCGACGAAGTGATCAGGGTGGAGCCCGCGGAGAACACGCCCGTCCCGGAGGGCTCGACCGTGAAGGTGATCGTGTCGAAGGGCAACATGAAGCCGCTGCCCGACCTGAGGGGCAGGACGCTCGACGAGGCACGCAAGGCCCTCCGCGATGCCGGCTTCACCGCCCAGCCGAAGGTCGGCGAGGCCGCCAATGACGATCCGGAGCAGTCCGGCAAGGTGACCTTCCAGAACCCCCAGGCGGCCACGGTGGCCAAGCTCGATGCCGTGGTCACCATCAATATCGCCAAGGTGGTGGCGGTGTCACCGCCGCCCCCACCGCCGACAACGCCACCGCCAACCGCGACAACCTCCCCCAGCCCTGGCGTCTGAGCGCTCCCCGGCCGCGTCAGAGGTGCGGCTCGCCGGGGAGCACCGTCGTCTCTCCGTGACATGTGGGAGAAGCACCGAATGGCGGCGTCATTACGTGCGTGGGGCACATACCGTGCGGCCGTTCCGGCGTGTCGCGCGGGCGTGTCGAGGGCGACGGCTCGATGGGCTTGTCGGCAACCGTACGTCCTCGCCGATCTTTGCCGGCGGCTACGCCCGGACCGGTCAGCGCCGCCCGCCATGCCCGGCCGCGAATGTGGCGGTCTGCGGCCTTCGAAGCACGATCTTGGAGAACTTGGCACCAATAGTGGTGTCCGAATCTCCAAGATCGGTCGGTCCTGGTGGGGTCAGGCGGCGAAGGCGGCGATCCGGCGGGCCTCGACCTCGGCCACCAGTTCGGGCGCGCGCTCCAGCGCCTGAGGCAGCCCGCACGCCGCGAGCCAGTTCGCCAGCATCAGGTGGCCGCCCTGGGTCAGCACTGATTCGGGGTGGAACTGCACACCCTCGATCGGCAGGGTCCGGTGGCGCATCGACATCACCACGCCTGAGTCGGTCCGGCCGGTGACCTCGATCTCGGGCGGCAGGGTGGACTCCACCACCGCGAGCGAGTGGTACCGGGTGGCGGTGAACGGGTCGGGGAGCCCGGCCAGTACCCCGGCGCCGGTGTGCCGCACCGTCGAGGTCTTGCCGTGCAGCAGCTCCGGAGCGCGGGTCACCGTCGCGCCGAACGCCTCACCGAACGCCTGGTGGCCGAGGCAGACGCCGAACATGGGAATCTCGTCGGCGTACCGGCGGATCAGGTCCAGGCAGATGCCGGCACGGTCGGGCGTACCCGGGCCTGGGGAGAGCAGGACCCCGGCGGGCCGCAACGCGCTGACGTCACCAACTTCGATCTCGTCGTTGCGCCGCACCACGCACTCCACCCCGAGCTGGCCGAGGTACTGGACGAGGTTGTAGACAAATGAGTCGTAGTTGTCGATGACGAGGATGCTCACTGGGCACTCACCTGCTCGGCTGGGGCGATCTGGGCGACGTCGATCTGGGCTGCGGCGACCTGGGCTGCGATGATCTTGCGCGGAGCGAGGCGGCGGTCGCCGAGGCGCCCGGGTTCGATCCGCGTACACCAGGATCGCTGGCGCCTCCGGGTGCAGGGCCACCGGGGGGCGGTGTCGGCTCCACGGCTCCGGTGGATGTGCCGCTCTGGATGATCTGGCCGTCGGTGTTCGGCAGCAGCGGCTCCACCATCGCGAACACCTTGAACCACAGCACCGCCACGGCGGCCGCGATCAGGAGCGACGATCCGATGATCTTGCCGGGTAGTCCGAACGGCAGGTGCCGCCAGATCCACTCGTACATCGGGTCAGCCGCCCATCTCGGCGGGGCGCCCGGCGGAGTGCGGCTGCGAGCGGGTGAGCTTGCCGTGCACGATCAGCCGTTGGTAGTTGTTGTACTTCGGATTGCACGTGGTCAGCGTCAGCATCGCCTCGGTGGGCGCCACGCCGGGCCGGTTCGGCACCGGGGCCACCACCTCGACCGCGTTCGGCAGCACGATCGTTGTCTCGGTGGCTGAGTACACGTACCAGGTTTCGCTGGTCTCCACGATCATCGGGTCGCCCGGGCGGATCCGGTCCAGATCCCAGAAGATCGCCGGCAGCCGGTGCCCGGCCACCGAGAAGTTGCCCGGCTGCCCGGGCATGGCGGTCTCCGGGTAGTGCCCGGGCGCGAGCTTGATGTCCTTGGGTGCGACTCCCTGGACCACGACCCAGTTCTTCTTCATCCGCGGGATGTAGAGCTTGGCGATCGCCGCGCCGGCAGCCGGGGGTGGCGGCGGGGGAGCCGGTGCCGCGCTGGTACCGGCGCTGACGGCCGGATCCGGCGGCGCGGGTGCCTGGTCCCAGTCCTGGGCCAGCGACCGGGCGAGATCGTCCTGGTGCGCGTCGACGACGGCACCCTTGCCCCACACCTCGTACGCGGCGAACAGCAGCACGATCAGGCCGAACGTGATGAGGGTTTCCCCGACAGCGCGGCTGAACGTGCGGAACATGCTGCCGATGGTAGGCCGGGTGTGGTGGGCGTACACGCTCTTGTAGCCATCTTCGGTGCGAATAGGGCGAAGCGGAATTACCTGGACGCCCCCGGGCTTCGGCCCGGACCCGCTGTGCGCAGCCTCGTCGCTCGTGCCGCCACTGCCGCCGGCGCCGCCGTGCCGGGGGTCATCCCGGCTGCTGTGGCGGCGGTCCGGCCCGGTGATGAGCCCGCGGTCCGGCTCGGCGTCCATGCTGAGCGCGTCGTCCGCGGCGGGCACGGCGCGGAGGACGGCCGTTTCATCTGCCGCGACCAGGTGCGGGCGGGCCGCGGCGAAGACCTGCGTCTCCTCCGCCGGGCGTGCGGCCTCGACGGCGGGTGGGCCCGCTGTGGCGGGCAGGGCCGGTACCTGGGTCTCGGCGGACGTTGCCGGCTCGGTGGAGGTCGCCGGGCGACCGAACCAGTCGATCCGCGGCCATGCCGGGTCTGACCGGTGCTGCGACGTCTCCGGCGGCGTCGCCCGCGGAGCCGGATGCGGAGGCGACGTGGAGGTGGGCGGAGCGGGGGTGGGCGGAGCGGGGGTGGGCGGAGCGGCGCTGGGCGGCGCCGGGGTGGGCGGTGGAGCCGGGGGTGTGGCGCGCCCGTTCGACTCGGGTTCCGGGTCGATGTAGCGGGGCAGGTGGGTCGTCGCCACCAGGTCCTGGTGACTCGCCCGGTATCGCCCGTCGGGATCGCTTTCTGGCACGACTGCCTACCGGGCCGCGCGCGCCGAGCGCAGGGCGGTCGATCCGTCGTACGCGGGCACAGTGACCTCCGACTCCACCTTCATCTGATATTCCAGCCCGAAGTCAACGGTGGCCCGGCGGAACAGGCGAACGCCCGCCGAGTCGTCCAGTGCCCGCTGCATCCGCCCCGGATCACCGATGGCGGTCACCTCGAACGGCGGGGAGAACACCCGGCCGTCCAGCAGCAGAGTGTTTCCTACGCAGCGTACCGCGGTTGTGGAGATCACCCGTACTTTCATGATCATGATCGCCTCGGCCCCGCCGGCCCGAAGCGCGTTCACCACCGCCTGGACATCCTGCTGGTGGACGACGAGATCGTCCGGGCGGGCACCGGCCGGCCGGGTGCCGTCGGCTCGGCGGGGCGCGTCGTCCAACCGTACCGTCACACCCGGGCCACGCAGCCTGGTCAGGCCCGCGGCCAGCAGATGATCGGCGGCCCGTGATTGTTGGGCGGCGACCCGCTCATCCGACCCGGCCTGCCCCTGGGTGTCGCTCTCGATCGCACGCCGGAGCTGCGCGGCGGAGCGCTCCGCCGCCGCGAGGTCGCGGTTGCGCTGGGCGATGAGACCGTTCAACTCGGGGCGGCGGTCCTCACGCAGGTCGGTGCCGGCCGACGTGGTGGCACTCGTGGTGAAGAGGACACCGGCGAGCAGCGCGACCAGCGGCACCAGCAGTGCCCATCCCCGCCCGTGCCCGCCCCCGCCGTGCGGCAGCAGAATCGCCGAAGCCCGGTACAGGGCACGGGTCCACGAGGATCCGCCGGACGTGTACTCCACCAGCCGCCCCTCTCCGCTGCGAGCCGTCGGCGTCCCTCGCCGGTCGAAACCGGACGTCCGGGCGGGAGCCGTACGTGGCTGGGGAACATTATCCCGGCTCGCGTTGGTACTGTTTGCCCGACGACCCCCTTCAGGAGACCAACCGTGCCCAAGTCATCCGTACGCAAGAAAAAGGTCTACACGCCGCCGGCTGAGCTCCGTCCGCAGGAGTCCACAGCCGCCAGCCGCAAGCCGAGCCCGGTGTGGCTGCCCGTGCTCGCGGTGACGCTGATCGTGTTGGGCATCGCCTACCTGGTCATCTACTACCTGACCTCGGGCTTCGCCGATGTCGAGTTCCTCGATCCGCTGGAGAAGCTCCGGTTCTGGAACCTTGCCATCGGATTCGGCGGCTTGGTCGCCTCCCTCGCGGTGCTCTCCAGGTGGCGTTGATCCGGTCCGGTTCCGCGACGCCCGTGTGGCGTTGAGGCCGGTCCGCCCCCCGCTGGACCGACGCGCTCCATTGTGCGCCGGGCAACAAACACCGCGGGCCCCAGGCGCGTCGCCGGACGTTACCGGCGGGTAACGTTGACCGTGGATCTCACGCGTCGGTAGCGCATCGGGGAGGCACAGGCATGGGTCCGGTCCAAATCGTGGCGACGGTGGTGGCGGCCGTCGCTACGGCGGTCGCGCTGCTGCTCGTCGTCCGGGCGGTACGCCGGATCGTGGCGGTCATCCGGCTGGGCCAGCCGGACCCGGAGCGCTTCGACCGCAGGTGGCAGCGCACCATGACGATGCTGCGCGAGACGCTCGGCCATACCCGCATGTTGAAGTGGGCCGTCGTCGGCGCCGCGCACTGGTTCGTGATGGTGGCGTTCGGTGCGCTCTTCCTCACCCTCATCGAGGCGTACGGCGAGGTCGTCAACCCGCACTTCGAATGGCCGGTCTTCGGGCACTGGGGCCTCTACGGCCTCGCGATGGAGTCGATCGCCGCGCTGGGCGGGCTCGGCATCGCGGTGCTGATCACGATCCGCCTGCTCAACCGCCCGGGGCGGGCCCTGCGCAAGGGCCGGCTCTCCCGCTTCACCGGCTCGACGAACTGGCAGGGGTACTTCGTCGAGTGGACCATCGTCGCGATCATCGTGTGTGTCTTCGCCATCCGGGGCTTCAAGGACGCCGCGGGCGAGCTGGCGTTCCCGGTCTGGGCCGCGCCCATCTCGCACGGGGTGGGGGCGCTCCTCGGTGGGCTGAGCCGGGACGCCGCACTGACCGGCGTGACGCTCGCCGCCCTGGTCAAGATCTTGATCAGCATGATGTGGTTCGCGGTGATCGCCAGAAACCTGACCATGGGCGTGGCGTGGCACCGGTTCGCCGCCTTCCCCAACATCTTCTTCAAGCGCTCCGCCTCGCCCGCGCCGTCGCTGGGTGCGCTGGCGCCGATGAAGAGCAACGGCAAGCCGCTGGACTTCGAGGAGGCCGACCCCGAGAAGGACCAGTTCGGGGTGGCCACGGTGGAGCAGTTCACCTGGAAGGGCCTGCTCGACTTCAGCACCTGCACCGAGTGCGGGCGGTGCCAGTCCCAGTGCCCGGCGTGGAACACCGGCAAGCCGCTCTCCCCGAAGCTGCTCATCCTGAGTCTGCGCGATCACGCGTATGCCAAGGCGCCCTACCTGTTGGGCGGCGACACCGCGTCGGCTGAGGCCAGGGCGGAGGCGGAACGTCCGCTGGTCGGCGGCGCCGCCGAGATGGGCGTGATCGACCCGGACGTGCTGTGGTCCTGCACCACCTGCGGCGCGTGCGTCGAGCAGTGCCCGGTCGATATCGAGCATGTGGACCACATCGTCGACATGCGCCGCTACCAGGTGCTGATCGAGTCGAACTTCCCCAGCGAGGCCGGCGTCATGCTGCGCAACCTGGAGAACAAGGGCAACCCGTGGGGGGCGCCGCAGTCCACCCGTGAGGACTGGACCAAGGGTCTGGACTTCGCCGTACCGCGGGTCGCCGACGGCGGCGACTTCGAGTACCTGTTCTGGGTGGGCTGCGCCGGTGCGTTCGAGGACCGGGCGAAGAAGACGACGCGGGCGGTGGCGACGCTGCTGCACGAGGCCGGCGTCAGTTTCGCGATCCTGGGCGACGGGGAGACCTGCACCGGTGACCCGGCGCGCCGGATCGGCAACGAGTTCCTGTTCCAGATGCTGGCGGCGCAGAACGTGGAGACGCTCAACGACGCCGGCGTCAAGAAGATCGTGGCGACCTGCCCGCACTGCTTCAACACCCTGGCCAACGAGTACGGCCAGCTCGGCGGCTCGTACGAGGTGATCCACCACACCCAGCTGCTGGCCCAGCTCGTGTCCACCGGCAAGCTCACGCCGGTCCAACCGATCGACGGCACGGTGACCTACCACGACCCGTGCTACCTGGGCCGGCACAACCGGGTCTTCGCCCCGCCCCGCGAGGTGCTCGACGCCGCCAGCCGCGAGGTGACGGAGATGCCGCGCAACTCCGAGCGCTCGTTCTGCTGCGGTGCCGGCGGCGCGCGGATGTGGATGGAGGAGCGGATCGGCAAGCGGATCAACGTCGACCGCGCGGAGGAGGCGATCGCCACCGGCGCCCAGACGGTCGCCGTGAGCTGCCCGTTCTGCCTCACCATGCTGGGCGACGGTGTCACCGGAAAGAAGGCCACCGGCGAGGCGGCGGAGGCGGTCGAGGTGGTCGACGTGGCGACGGTACTGCTGCGGTCGGTCTCCCGTACCTAGCCGCGCCACCTCACCGGCCACCCCGCCACGCCATGACGAACATCACGGCGAACACCGCGGTGATCACGAGCGTCGCGCGGATCGCCTGCCCGGTCTCCCGCCAGGCGGTCTTGCGTAGGCCACCGACGAGCGTCCGGGTCTTGGTGTGGTCGACGTGGGCGCGTCGTGCCCGCTCCATTGAGCGCCCCATTACCCACCCGAGCATCAGTACCAGGACGGCCCCGGTCATCACAGCGCTCATCACGGCCCCTATCACCTGCGGTAGCTACAAACCCAGCATTCACCCGCACAAGTGACAAAACAATATCCGATCAGCCGGCCCTGATCGGGCCATATCCCGGCATCGGCCTCCTCCCCGGGCCGCTCAAGATCGTCGTCGCCGGAGGTCTCCCGCTTCACGCCCGGCGCGGGCAGCGGCGCCTTCCGGCTCGACCGAGGGCGGGAGCAGGGGCGGCACCGGGCGGTGGTCGGAGCGGCATGAAAGAATTGTGGCGAGGTGAATCGACCATCGACGCGGGTTTGTTAGTCACGCTGCTGCCACTGCTGGCGTTCCTGCTCCTGACAGCAGCCAACGCTGGCTTCGTCGCGGCCGAGTTTTCCCTGGTCACGGTGGACCGGGCGGAGATCGAGCGGCAGGCCGCCGCCGGAGATCCGGTCGCCGCCACGGTCCGTCGGGCGCTGCGCGAGCTCTCCTTCCAGCTCTCCGGAGCCCAGCTCGGCATCACCCTGACCGCCCTGCTCACCGGGTATCTTGCCGAGCCGGCCCTGGCCCGGCTCCTGGCACCGGCGCTGCGCCCGATCGCCGGGTCCGCCACCGCCGGCGCATCGCACGTGGCGGCGCTGGTCGTCGCCACGATCTTCTCGATGCTCTTCGGCGAGCTGGTGCCGAAGAACGCCGCGCTGGCGAAGCCGATGCCCGTCGCCCGGGCCACCGCCGGGCCGCAGCGCCGGTTCTCCACGATGTTCAAGTGGCTGATCAGTGCGCTCAACGGCTCGGCCAACTGGATCGTCCGCCGCTTCGGCATCGAGCCCCAGGAAGAGCTGGCCAGCGCGCGCTCGCCCGAGGAGCTGGGCCTGCTGGCAGCGATCTCGGCGCAGGCCGGAGCACTGCCGCGGGACACCGCCGTACTGCTGCAGCGCACCATCCGGTTCGGCGACAAGCGGGCCGCCGAGGCGATGACGCCGCGGGTCGACGTGGTGGCCCTGCGAGCCGACATGATGATCAGCGAGATGCTGGACACGGCACGGGAGACCGGCCACAGCCGGTTCCCGGTGTACCAGGAGACCCTGGACTCGGTCACCGGCGTGATCGCGGTGACCGACGCGCTCGGCGTACCCCCGGTGCGACGCGGCGTCACGATGGTCGCCGCGGT
This sequence comes from Micromonosporaceae bacterium, assembly GCA_035296325.1. Classification (GTDB taxonomy): domain Bacteria; phylum Actinomycetota; class Actinomycetes; order Mycobacteriales; family Micromonosporaceae; genus DATHBD01. The sequence goes on from DATHBD010000005.1 coordinate 59,220, forward strand.
GGCCCGCGAGCCGGTGTACGTCCCGGAGAGCCTCGACCTGGACGGAGTGCTCGCGACGCTGCGGGAGTACCGAGCCGACCTCGCTATCGTCGTCGATGAGTACGGCGGCACCGACGGGGTGGTGAGCATCGAGGACCTGGTCGAGGAGCTGGTCGGTGAGATCGCCGACGAGCACGACGTCGACGAGCCGGCCGACGCCTCCCTCAGCGTGCCGGACCTCACCGCGCCCGGCGCCGAGCGCACCACGCTCGTCGAGGGGGTTCTGCGCTCCGATGAGCTGGCCGAGCAGACCGGCTTCCGCATGCCGGAGGGCCCCTACGAGACGCTTGCGGGTTTCCTGATGGCCCGACTGGGACACATCCCGGTGGTGGCCGAAACGTTGATCGAGGACGGTTGGGAGTTCACCATCGTGGAGGTCGACCGGCACCGGATCGAGCAGGTCCGCGTCGTCCGCCCGGAGGCGTTCAATGACTGAACTCATCATCACCGTCGTCCTGCTGACCGGGAACGCGTTCTTCGTGGGCGCCGAGTTCGCGCTGATCGCCGCGCGGCGTACCGTCATTGAACCGCTCGCCCAGACCGGCTCCCGGCGGGCGCGCTCCGCGCTGCGGGCGATGAACGAGATCCCGCTGATGATCGCCGGAGCGCAACTCGGCATCACGATCTGCTCGCTCGGTCTCGGCGCCATCGCGGAGCCGGCCCTGGCGCACCTGATCGAGGCGCCGTTCCACGCCATCGGCGTGCCGGACGCTGCCCTGCACCCGCTGGCCTTCGTCCTCGCGCTCGGTGTGGTGGTCTTCGCGCACACCGTGCTCGGTGAGATGGTGCCGAAGAATCTGACGCTGGCCGGCCCGGAGCGCGCGGTGCTCTGGCTCGGTCCGTTGATGCTGATGTTCTGCCTCGGGCTCAAGCCCCTGCTGCGGACGCTGCAGTGGGCCTCGCGGGTGATCCTCGGACTGTGGAACATCCAGGCGACCGATGCGGTGAAGACCGTGTTCACCGCCGAGGAACTGGCCGGTCTGGTGTCGCAGGCGCGCACCGAGGGCATGCTCGACCCGGAGCAGCACGCCCGGATCACCGGTGCGCTGGCGCTGAGCCAACGCACCGCCAACGACGCCCTGCAGCCGTGGGCCACGGTGACGACGGTCGCGGAGGACGTGTCGGCCGCGTCGCTGGAGGTCCTGGCCACCCGGACCGGTCGGTCGCGCTTCCCGGTCGTGGAGCGGACATCGCGGCGGGTGCTCGGCTTCGTGCACGTCAAGGACGTGCTCGGCTACGCCGGGCCGCAGCGACGCAAGCCGATTCCGGCCGAGCTGATCCGGCCGCTGCCGGTGGTCCCGCCGGAGCGGACGCTCGCCGAGCTTCTGCTCCGCATGCGCCGGGAACGGCGACACATGGTGCTGGTCAGCGACGGCGTACGGCCCCTCGGAGTAGTCACGCTCGACGATGTACTGACCGCCATCGTGGGCAAAGGCTCGAGCACGGAGCGTAAGCGGCTCGCTGCCGTGTGAAGTACCGTTCCGGTCGCCTTGCAGGTGGCATGGGGATTCACTAACCTCAGCGCGTCACACCGTTCGCACGGACCCGCCTGGCCCCGCCGGCGAGCCCGGTCGCCACCCCACAGTGACTACGGTGTGTCACCGCGTTCCGGCGCTCGGGGTACGAGGAGCTGGCTTATGGCATCCGCGCGTGGACTGACGGCCACCATGGCCAGGGCGGCAGTGGCCACCGCCACCGCCTGCCTCGTTCTGGTCGCATCCACATCGGCGTACGCGGCCCCGACGCCCGCCGAGGTCGAGGCGCAGATCGACGCCGCCTGGGAGCACCTCGAGCCGGTGATCGAGCAGTACAACGCCGTCCGGGTGGAACTCAAGGCCAGCCAGGGCAAGGCCGCTGAACTCCAGGCGAAGATGGCTCCGCTGCAGCTGCAGGTGGATCTCGCGCTGGACCGGGTGTCCGACATCGCGGTCCGGGCCTACATGGGCGGCTCCACCACCACCCTGAACGCCATGCTGAGCGGCGGCTCACCGGCGACCCTGGCGGACCAGCTCAGCCTGCTGAACCAGTTGGCCCGAGCCGACCGGGACCGGATCCAGGCGGTCACCCAGACCAGGGACACCTACACGAAGGAGAAGGTCGCGCTCGATGCGCTGGTCGGCAAACTGGCCGCCCAGGACGCGGAGCTCGCCGGCAAGAAGCAAGAGATCGAGAAGAAGATCAACGATCTGGAGAAGATGCGCCAACAGGCGTCCAGGTCGGCCGGACCAGGCGTTGCGCCGGCGAAACCCCCGACCAACAACACCCCGTGCCCGCTGCAGGCCGGCAGCGGCGCGGCCGCCGTGGCGGTGGCGAAGGCGTGCGATCAGCTCGGCAAGCCGTACTACTGGGGGGCCGAGGGTCCGAATTCGTTCGACTGCTCCGGCTTGACCATGTTCGCGTGGAAGGCGGCCGGTCGCTCCCTGCCGCACAACGCCAAGGCGCAGTACAACTCCATGCCCCACGTGACCAGGGCTCAGCTGCGCCCCGGCGACCTGGTCTTCTCCTACTCCGACCTGCACCACGTCGGCCTGTACATCGGCGGCGGCTACGTCGTGCACGCCCCGAGAAGCGGCAAAACGGTCGAGGTGACGCCGGCCGACCGACCCGGCACCCCGCAGTTCTACGGCCGCCCGGGCTGACTTCAGCCGGTCGGCCAGGTCCGCCAGTTCTGCCACGCGCGACTCGCGGTGGGCCCGCGCTGACCCTGGTACCGCGAGCCGTACACCGCCGATCCGTACGGATGCTCCGCCGGCGAGGACAACCGGAAGATGCACAGCTGCCCGATCTTCATCCCGGGCCACAGCGTGATCGGCAGGTTCGCCACATTGGACAGCTCCAGCGTGACGTGCCCGGAGAAGCCCGGGTCGATGAAGCCGGCGGTGGAGTGGGTGAGCAGCCCGAGTCGGCCCAGGCTGGACTTGCCCTCCAGGCGGCCGGCGAGCTGATCGCCAAGCGTGATCACCTCGAGCGTGGACGCCAGCACGAACTCGCCCGGGTGCAGCACGAACGGCTGCCCGTCCACGACCTCCACCATCGCCGTGAGGTCGTCCTGCTGGACCGCCGGGTCGATGTGTGTGTACAGGTGGTTGTTGAACACCCGGAACCAGCGATCCAGCCGCACGTCGATGCTGGACGGCTGGACCAGCGCCGGCTCGAACGGCTCAAGCCGGAGCTGGCCGGACTTCAGCTCACCAACCAGATCGCGGTCGCTCAGCAGCATCCGACGAGCGTACGGCGGGCCTGACACGGGTCGGTGCCCGCCCCGACTGCGGGCCGCGCCACGACCCGGGTTGGCCCCGCCGCCCGCGCCGGGTACCGCGACGTTGTCGTTCCGACGCGTGCCGCCTAGGGTCTGGCCATGACCGAGCCGAGCACGTCTCAGCAATCGCGGCGGTCGATCACCATCCGGCGGCTGACCTTGGTATTGTTCCTGTACTTCGGCTGGTACGTGGGGTGCGCCGTGGTGGCCCTCTGGAGAGCGGCGTCCATGAGGGGCGAGTGGTACCTCCCGGCGCAGGGCGATGCCTACACCGGCTCAAGCGAAGCCTGGCCCGGTGCCCTGGATGCGGTGTGGCCGCTCCTCACCTACACCGCGCTCCTGGGGAACTACGTCGCCGTACCCGCGGTGGTGTTTGCCGGCTTCCGGCTGGCCGACCCCGAGGTGCGCGCGTCGCGGGCCACCTGGACCTGGTTGCTGGTCGGCGCTCTGCTGGTCGCGGGCACCGTTGTGGTCGGGTCATCGGACCCCGGGGACCAGGTCCGGAACTGGATCCTGGACTGACGTCGCCAGAGCTCGGGTCCACCCGGCGCCGGCCGTTCCACGGCCGAGGGACACCCGGCCGGGTGTCTACTGTGTTCGTACATATGTTCGATAGAGTGTGCGGATGGTCTTCTGGTCTGAGTTCTCTGCCGCCGCGCCCGACGTGGCCCGCGCCGTCCGCGCCCTGCTGTGCCAGTACGGTCCGGGGCTGGGATATCTGGCGACGGTGCGCCCGGATGGCGCCCCGCGCATCCATCCCGTGTCACCGGTCATCGCGGACGGCGGGCTGTTCTGCTTCCTCCTGGACTCGCCGAAGCGCCGAGACCTGCAGCGGGACGGCCGCTACGCGCTGCACGCCTACCCGGCCGAGACGTCCGACGACGAGGCGTCCCTTTCCGGGCTCGCCTGGCCGGTGACCGACGCGGCTCGACGGCGACGGGTGGCCGAGGCCGTCCGCGCAGCGCCCCGGGTGGACTGGCAGCTTTTCGAGTTGACGGTGGAGGTTGCGCTCGTCGTGCGCCGGCGCGACGAGCTGGGCGGGCTGGGGGCGGCGGGCCGCGCCGGGCTGCCGGTCGAGCGCCTGGTCTGGCGGGACGAGTCCCGTCTGCTGCAGCGGGTGTCCTGACCCGTTGGTGCGGGGGGAGTCGGGATTCGGTAGAGTGGGTGCCGCTCCCCGCGGGTGTAGTTCAATGGCAGAACATCAGCTTCCCAAGCTGACAGTGAGGGTTCGATTCCCTTCACCCGCTCCAGTGCCGGCACGAAGCCAGACCAGGGTGGCGTAACGGCTGGCCAGCTGAAGCAAGCGCTACGTGCCTGATCGGCTACCAGCGACGGGGCTGATCAGGTCGTCAATGGCGAGGTCCGTTGCGGCGTACGGCACGGGGATGCGTTCCCCATGACGGTACTCAACCCGCGTCCGGTAGCCCGTCGAGATCGGGTCGGTGTGCACATAGATCGCCTCTTGGGTGATCACCCAGTAGGTCGGGTAGCCGGCCTGACCGTAAAGTTTGACCTTGACGTTGAGATCTTGGATCGTGGTCTCGTCGGCGACTTCGACGACGAGCAGAACATCGGAAGCGTCCCAGACTGACAGTCTCGATCCGAGGGTCCCGATCGGCTCGGCGTTGGCCCGGCGCACCCAGCAATCAGGGTCGGGGAGCGACCCCCCGGTGGGTAGGGTCGAAGTGGTCACCCGCGCCTCGGATCGCGGCAGGAGCGCCAGAAGTTGGCCGACCGCATCACCGTGCCAGGAACCGATCACCACTGGCCAGATCTCCCCGTCAATGAGTTCCACCCGGTGGTCGAACGCTCCCGCTTCCCAGGCGCGGATGAACTCGCTCTGGCTCCAACGGTAGGCGAGCGCGGGCTGGGTCATGGGTTCGAGCCTAACGCCTCGGCCCGATTCCGGAGCGACGTCGCTGACCCGTACCTCACCGGGAAGCCCCCCGTTCCGGTGCCAACCTGCTCGGGCTCCAAGCCGTCCAGCATCGCCACGCCATCCGTTGATGCCTTACCGGCCGACCGTGCCTTCGTCGCCCTGGGAGGTCCACGCCCGCCAGAGCGCACTGATCGGCACGGCCCGCATGCCGGCACCGAAATTCAGCGCGTTCTCCCCGCAGTACAGGACGTACCCGCCGACAAACCGATCTCCGAGGCGTCGCTGCAACACCCCCAGCCCACGGAAGTCGTCGGCACGGACCGTCTCACTTGCCTTGACCTCCACGCCGACGATCCGGCCGTCGGACGCCTCAATCAGCGCGTCAACCTCGTACTGATCCCGATCGCGGTAGTGGAATAGTTGGGCTTGTACCTGCGACCAGGTGAGCTGGCGGGCGAGCTCACCAAGGACGAAGTTCTCCAGCAGGCCGCCGACCGCGTTCGACTGCCCCGACGCCAATGTGCCGTTCAGGTGGGCGGCGAGTCCTGAGTCGACGAATATCAGCTTGGCCTTGGCCACCGCACGACTGGCTGCGCCCGACGTCCAGCCCGGGATGGTCCGGACGACGAAGATCGTTTCCAGGATGTCGAGATAGTGAGCCACCGTCTTGGCGTGGAGTGCGAGCGCGCCGGCAAGGCGCTCCACGGTAAGGAGGCCGCCGGCCTGCCCGGCAAGGAGCGCCAAGAGGCGCCGTAGCTCGCTGATCCGGCTGATCTCGGCAACTTGCTGGACATCCCGGACGATGAGGTCTGACACGTACGAGTCAAAGAAGCGCCGCCGGCGCGCCGGGCTGTCACGGCGTACCGCTTCCGGATAGCCGCCACGCGCCACCCGGTCAAGGTAATCGCGCTTTCGCATCGCACACGGTCCGCTGGGTGGGGTTCCTTCTTCGAATACCGCGTCGACAAACCCATCCGTCTGATCGTCAATTTCGCCCTGCGACAGTGGCCACAACTCGATTGTCTCGGCCCGGCCGACAAGTGCGTCGGGAAGTGCGCGCAGCGCCAGCAGTCGCGCTGAGCCGGTGAGCAGGAATCTCCCTGGCCGAGGATCACGGTCAACCTCGTGCTTGATCGCCAGCCAAAGGTCCGGGACTCGTTGCACTTCGTCGACAAACAGAAGTCCGTCATGGCGGACGAATGCCGTCGGGTCGCTCTGGGCCGCCGCCCGCGTCGCCACATCGTCGAGAAACCGGGCGGAACCATCCGGCCGATGACGGAGCACCGTCTCGGCGAGCGTGCTCTTGCCGACCTGACGGGCGCCGTTCAGCACCACGACCCGGGTGTCCCCCAGGGCGTCCAGCACCTGCGGGAACGCTCGCCGGGCCACCAGGCTGGTGCGGGACGCCATGGGCCCAGCCTACCGGTCACTCCAGGTCTGCCGAAGGGCTGACTCCAGATCTGCCGAAGCATGCACTCCAGGTCTGCCGATGCCCCCGCGCCAGGTCTGCGGTGCTTTCGCCGCCGGGTGACCCGGTCGCAGACGTTGCGTTCGGTACCGATGCTGCCCCGCTCACGACGCCGGTTGACCGGCCGCATTACTGCCATTCCCGGCAGGGAAACGGGTCACCAGGGCACCTGTGCGGCCGATCGGCCCGACACCAAACGGCCGGATGTTCAGTAAGCGTGGCACGACTTACCAGGTGGCGGCTGAGGTTCACTACGCCGGCGGCGCACTCGAAACCGCCTACTTGAGCCTCGACGAAGAGGATGCCGGCTTTCGAATCTGCGGGGAGCCACCCATTTAGAAAACAGCGACATCTTCGGCCCTGCGGCGGTCCTCCCGGGTCGGCCGGTGCCGCGGCCGCGCCGTAGGCTCGCGGAGTTGTCTCTTCCATCGTAGGAGCCGGTCCATGAGCGTGTTGATCGCTTTCAGTGTGACGCCGCTCGGCGTTGGGGAGGCCGTCGGCGAGATCGTCGCCGAGGCGGTGCGTGTGGTGCGGGAATCCGGGCTGCCCAACGAGACCAACGCCATGTTCACCACGGTGGAGGGTGACGACTGGGATCAGGTGATGGCGGTGGTGACCCGCGCGGTGCAGGCGGTGGCGGCCCGCGCGCCCCGGGTCAGTACCGTGATCAAGGCCGACTACCGACCATCGGCGACGGACGCCCTGCACACCAAGGTCACCACGGTCGAGCGGCATCTGGCCGGACCGGACGCAACGGTCGACCACTCGTAAGTGCGTCCAAAGTAGCGGACCGTACCAGCATGAACACATAGACAGACTTTGTCGCCGGGGCGGGTGGCGGCGATAATGAGGAAACAATCCGGCATCGTGATGGCCCGTTGGCCGCACGGTGCCGCCGCCATGAAGGGCCCGCCATGCCAGGACTGCCCCGACGCGGGGCGCTTCGGCGCCGCTGCGGTGCCCTCGCGGCTGCGCTGAGTCTACTGTGGACTCTCGCGGCGGCGCAGGCGCCGGCGCTGGCGGCGCCGAGCGCGGCGGTCCGGGTCAGCGCGGCGGATGTCGAGATCGGACCGACGTACTGGCAGGGTGGCGCCGGTGCGACCACGACGGTCGTGATCACGGTGACCAATCCGGGCAGCGCCGTACGGGACGTGCAGGGGACGTACACGTTGCCGCCCGGCGTCCGGCGGACCGGCACGACCGGCGGCGGTGGCTGTGCCCACCTGCCACCGCAGGGGTTCCGCTGCACCTTCCCGCCCGGGGCGCAGAGTGGCACCCTCAGCGTGCGGGTGGTCCTCGAACCCGACGCCTGGCGCCTCGGCCCGCTCACCGGAGCGCTCTCGGCGACCGTCGGCGGGGTCGTGACCACCGACTCGTACACCCTCATCCTGCCGCCCGGGCCGCCGAGCAACGAGATCATGACGGCTGTCGAGAATGTCACGCTCCGGCCGGCAGTGGCCGCCTCGCCGGAGTTCACCACGATGACGGTGCGGGTGGCGAACGCCGCCGGCGTGGACGCGACGGGCGCGCTGGAGATCGTCACGCCGGCCGGACTGGACCTTGTCTACTTCCCGGTCGGCTGCATCGGTCACCGGGAGCTCTCCCCGACCCGGGACCGCTGCGAACTGGGCACGGTCAAGACCGACGGTGAGACGCTGCTGATCTTCAAGCTGCGGGTCGAGGCGTCGGCTCGCTCTGCCGTGCCGGGGATCGGCGTCGTCTACGGCATCCTTGCTCCGGCCGGCCGGCCCGTGCTGACCAGTCAGGCCACCTACCGGATGCTGGCCGGCACGACGGACGCGGGCTCGGCAAACGGGACCGTTGCGCCGAGCCCCGCATTGAACGGCTCAGGGGCGAACGGCTCAGGGCCGAACGGCTCAGCGTCGGCCGCACCGGCCGCACCCGGCACCAAGGTCGCGGCGCGGCGTGACGACGTGTCCAGCAAGCCCCTGGACGCCGGGTGGATTGTCGGCTCACTGGTCGGCCTGGTCGTCCTCGCCGGGGTGGTCGTGGTGCTCTCGCTGCGTCGGCGGATGCAGAGCGACCTGTGACCGGCGGGCCTGCGGCCGGGCGGGTGCCGGGACGGCATGCGGCCGCGCGGGTCAGTGGCCCGGCCCGGCGTTCCACGACCGGCGCTTCGCCGGAGTCGGCTTGGCGGCGTTGGTCATCCGCTGCACCTCTGCGCGGCCGACGGCTCTGGTCCAGTCGGGGCTGACCCCGCGCCAGTGCAGTCCACCGGTGGCCACGGCTCGGGACAGCGCCTCGCTGGGCTTCTTGTGATCCGGGCGACCGCGACGTGGCGACGCCTCGCCGGGTTTGGCGATGCGGACCAGCAGGGCGCGGAGCGTGCTGACGAGCGTCAAGGAAACCTCCGGGACAGCGAAGTGGACCCTGTCGATGCTGCCTCGCGATCGTCGCGTCCGGGAACGGGCAGACGGCCGACCCGGGACGGGTGGGAATTCCCACCGGAACGAAGCGGCGTCGGATCACCCGTAACCTCGGTTGACGAGCGTCGAACTTCTCGCAGAGGTAACCGGAGGGCTAGCGATGGCGGAGCGGAGTATGCGCGTCTCGGTGTTGGAGGGCGTCGGTCGGATCAGCCTGCAGGAGCGGCCGGTGCCGCGGCCGGGTCCGCACGAGGTGCTGGTCCGGGTCGATGCCGTCGGCACCTGCGGCTCCGACGTCCACTACTACGAGCACGGTCGGATCGGCCCGTTCATCGTGAAGTCGCCGCTGGTACTCGGGCACGAGCCGGCCGGGACGGTGGTGGCCGGCCCCCGCGCCGGCCGGCACGCGCCGGGCCAGCGGGTGTCGATCGAGCCCGGCGTGCCGGACTTCACCTGCGCGCAGTGTCGCGCCGGGCGGTACAACCTCTGTCCGCAGATGCGCTTCTTCGGCACGCCACCCATCGACGGCGCCTTCTGCGAGTACGTGGTGATCCACGAGGAGTTCGCGTACGCCGTACCGGATTCCCTGTCCGACAACGCCGCCGCCCTGATCGAACCGCTGTCGGTCGGGGTCTGGGCGTGCCGCAAGGCGCGGGTCGGCCCGGGGTCGCGGGTGCTGGTCACCGGCGCCGGGCCGATCGGGCTGGTGTGCCTGCAGGCGGCGCTCGCCTGCGGCGCCTCCTCCGTGGTGGTGAGCGACGTCAACCCGCGTCGGCTCGCGCTGGCCCGTGATCTCGGGGCGACCGAGACGTTGGACGTCCGGGACACCAACGTCGAGGAGGCTGACCTCGGGCCGGACGTGCTGCTGGAGTGCTCCGGGTTCACGCCCACCATCGGGTCGGCGATCCGGGCGGTGCGGCGCGCCGGGCGGGTCGTCCTGATCGGGATGGGCGGCGACGAGATCCCGTTGCCGCTGGCGCACGTCCAGACGCACGAGATCGAGGTCACCGGCACGTTCCGGTACGCCAACACGTGGCCGGACGCGATCGCCCTGGCATCCTCCGGTCGGGTCAACCTGGACGCACTGGTCACCGGCGAGTACGGCCTGGCGGACGTGGAGCTGGCCCTCACCGCCGGCGTACGGGATCCGGCGGCGGTGAAGGTCATCGTCCGGCCGCAGGAGTGAGGTGCGCAGGAGTGAGCTGCGCCACCGGCGGCGCCATCACGGGCGGGAACATCTGATCAACCCCTGAGGTTGAGCCAGGCACGCTCATGATTACGCCATTACAGAGGTGCGATGTGACAACCCTTCCGGTGCTCCCCCTGGCCGAGGCGGTACTCCTGCCCGGCATGGTCATCCCAGTCACTCTTGATACCGCCACCCAGGCCGCCATCGACGCCGCCCGCGCCGCCGGCGACAACACCGTCATCGCCGTACCGCGCCTGGACGGCGAGTACGGCCCGGTCGGCACCACCGCACTGGTCGAGAAGGTCGGTCGGCTCCCCACCGGCGAGCCCGCCGCCGTGGTGCGTGGCCTGAGCCGGGCGCACATCGGCTCCGGCGTCGCCGGGCCGGGCGCCGCGCTCTGGGTGGAGACCACGCCGTTCGCCGAGCCGGCGCCGACCGGCCGGGCGCGCGAGCTGACCCGCGAGTACAAGACCCTGGTCACGTCGCTGCTGCAGCGTCGTGGCGCCTGGCAGGTGATCGACGCGGTGGAGCGGATGGACGATCCGGCCGAGGTCGCCGACTCCGCCGGGTACGCGCCGTGGCTCTCGGTCGCGCAGAAGGCGGAGATTTTGGCCGCCGCCGACGTGACGGCCCGGCTCACGCTGCTGGTCGGCTGGGCCCGCGCGCACATCGCCGAGCTGGAGGTCGCTGAGCGGATCGGTGACGACGTCCGGGAAGGGCTGGAGAAGAACCAGCGCGAGTTCCTGCTGCGCCAGCAGCTCGCCGCGATCCGCAAGGAACTCGGCGAGGACGAGCCGGACGGCAGCGCGGACTACCGCGCCCGGGTGGAGGCGGCCCAGCTTCCCGATGGAGTACGCGAAGCGGCGCTGCGCGAGGTCGGCAAGCTCGAGCGGGCCAGCGACCAGGCGCCCGAGGCCGGGTGGATCCGCACCTGGCTGGACACCGTGCTGGAGCTGCCGTGGACCACCCGTACCGAGGACAACACCGACCTGGCCGCGGCCCGTGCCGTGCTCGACGCCGACCACGCCGGCCTGGATGACGTGAAGGACCGGATCCTGGAGTACCTCGCGGTCCGCAACCGCCGCGCCAGCCGCGGCCTGCACGTCGTCGGCGGCCGGGGCTCCGGCGCGGTACTCGCCCTGGTCGGCCCGCCCGGTGTCGGCAAGACCAGTCTGGGCGAGTCGGTGGCCCGGTCGCTGGGCCGTAACTTCGTCCGGGTGTCGCTGGGCGGCGTCCGCGACGAGGCGGAGATCCGGGGGCACCGGCGGACCTACGTGGGCGCGCTGCCCGGCCGCATCGTGCGGGCCATCCGCGAGGCCGGTTCGATGAACCCGGTGGTGCTGCTGGACGAGGTGGACAAGCTCTCCGTGGGCTATGCGGGTGACCCGGCGGCGGCCCTGCTCGAGGTGCTCGACCCGGCGCAGAACCACACGTTCCGCGACCACTACCTCGAGGTCGACCTCGACCTTTCCGACGTACTGTTCCTGGCCACCGCGAACGTCGCCGACACCATCCCCGGCCCGTTGCTGGACCGGATGGAGGTGGTGACGCTCGACGGGTACACCGAGACGGAGAAGGTCGCGATCGCCCGCGACCACCTCCTGCCGCGCCAGCTCGACCGGTCCGGCCTGACCCCGGCGGAGGTGACCGTCGCCGACGAGGCGCTGGCCACGATCGCGGCCGAGCACACCCGGGAGGCCGGCGTACGGCAACTCGAACGCGCCCTGGCGAGGATCCTCCGGAAGGTGACCGTCGAGCTGGCCACCGAGTCCCACCCGGTCCACATCGGGCCGGGCAACCTCACCACCTACCTGGGCCGTCCCCGGTTCACCCCGGAGTCCGCGGAGCGGACCGCCGTCCCGGGCGTCGCGACCGGACTCGCCGTGACCGGTGCCGGTGGTGACGTGCTGTTCATCGAGGCGACGGTGATGGACGGCGAGGCCGGGCTGACGCTGACCGGGCAACTCGGTGACGTGATGAAGGAGTCGGCGCAGATCGCGCTGTCCTACCTGCGCTCGCACGGCCCGGCGCTCGGGATCGACCCGGGGGCACTGGCCGGCAGGCGGGTGCACCTGCACGTGCCGGCCGGTGCGGTCCCGAAGGACGGCCCCAGTGCCGGTGTCACGATGACCACCGCGCTGGCCTCGCTGATCACCGGCCGTCCGGTCCGACCCGAGGTCGCGATGACCGGCGAGGTGACCCTCTCCGGTCGGGTGCTGCCGATCGGCGGTGTCAAGCAGAAGCTGCTCGCCGCGCACCGGGCCGGCCTGACCGAGGTGATCATTCCGGCCCGCAACGAGCCGGACCTGGACGACGTGCCGGCGGAGGTCCGAAAAGGACTCACCGTGCATGCCCTGACCGACGTGGCGGACGTGCTCGCCATCGCGCTGCGTGGGCCCGCTGCGGCTGTCGACCCGGCCGTGCCACTGGCCGCCTGACCGACCGAAATCCGGTCCGGGTCGCCGTCCGGCGACCCGGACCGGCGCGCGTCCGGCCGCCCCCGCGGAACCTGTCGCGATCTGCACGCCCTCGCGGTGTGGGGTTGCGGCAGCGGCGGTGCGATACGACGATCGGGGAGCCGACACGGTGTCGGCCTGATCGATATACGGGGAGCAACGGATGCCGCGCCGCATTGCCACCATCATCGCTTCGTCGGTGCTGCTGCTCGCCGGCCTGGCCGCGCCGGCCACGGCCGGTACCCCGACCAGGCCGCCGTTCCCGGTGGCGGAGGCGCAGGCCCTCCAGGCCGCGTTGGACGCTCATTCCGCAGCCGGCATGCCGGGCGTCTTCGCCGAGGTGCGCGTCGGCCACCGCACCTGGCGTGGCGCGGCGGGGGTGGCCGATCTGGAGACCGGCGCGCCGATCCGGCCGGACTTTCAACACCGGGTCGGCAGCATCACCAAGACCTTCGTCGCGGCCGCGCTGCTCCAACTCGTCGGCGAGCGTCGGATACGCCTGGACGCACCGGTCCGCGAGTACCTCCCCGACCTGGCCACCGGCGATCACCACAGCCGGGTCACTGTGCGGATGCTGCTGAACCACACCAGCGGCATCGAGGACTACTTCGCCGGAATTCTGCGGTCGGAGGCCGACCTTGAGCGGTACCGCACCGAGAGCATCAGCCCGCGGCGACTCGCCGAGGCCGGTCTGGCCCTGCCGCCGACCAACGCGCCCGGCGAACGGTTCGACTACTCCAACACCAACTACATCCTGGCCGGCCTGATCATCGAGGCGGTGACCCGCCGACCGGCGACCGACGAGATCACCCGGCGGGTCATCGACCGGCTGCACCTGCGGGACACGTACTTCCCCGGCGACAACCCGCGCATCGTAGGGCCGCACAGTCGCGCCTACATCCCGTGGACCGACGGGGAGATGCGCGACTTCAGCGTGTACAACCAGTCCATCTTCTGGACCGCGGGCGCCCTGGTCTCCACCATGCGCGACCTCAACCGGTTCTACGACGCCCTGCTCTTCGGCCGGTTGCTCCGTCGTGACCTGCTCGCGCAGATGATGACCACCGTGCCGATGAACCCCGCCGATCTGACGGAAGGGCGGTACGGCCTCGGCATCTACGCCGCCGACCTGCCCTGCGGTGTGGCCTGGGGCCACGACGGCCGGGTGTGGGGCCAGTTGACCACGTCGATGCACCGGGCGGACCGGGCCCGGCAGGTCAGCCTCGCCGAGAACATGAGCCATTACGCGGGGCAGGGCGTGGTCACGCCGATCGAACCGGCGCGCCGTGCATTTCTGGGCACGGCCCTCTGCGGCCCGGCGGCCGGCCCGGCTGCGCCCACCACGCTGGCGGCCACGCCGTTGCGGCTGCCGCGCGTGGACGACGGGCTGCCGGTGCCGCGCTGATCGGCTCAGCCGGGTTCGGCCATGAGCCGGCGCAGGGTGGCCACCGACCGGCGGACCGCCGACTGGGGCGTGGAGTCCTGCCCGTCGCGGCTCCACCGGTACAGGCTGGCCCGGACGGTCGCGATCGCCGCAGCCGCCACCAGGCTGGCCAGCCCGTCCGGGTCCGCCGGTGGGTCGGTGTCGACCCCGTCCAGGGCGCCGGCGTCAACGGCCAGCCGCTCCGCGATAAGGCCGGCCAGCTGCCGTTCGTACTCGTCGAAGACGGCGAGTTGCGGGCCGAGCAGTGCAGGCGTCGCGTTGATGATCTCGATGCGGGTGTGGAGCTGCTCCCGGTCGATCTCGACGGCTTCCAGTTGGGCGACCAGAAGGTCCTCGACGTCCGCGAGGAGCCGGCCGGAGCCCCGCGCCGCGCGGAAGGCCAGCACGGCGTCGTCGGGTGGCGGTGGCGGTCCGTCGACGAGGGCAGCGACCTTGCTGGGAAAGTAGTTGAAGAAGGTACGGACGGACACGCCGGCGCGTGCGCTGATCATGTCGACGGTGACCCGGTCGAGGCCGTGCTGGCGCACCAGCGACAGAGCAGTGGCCCGGATCCGGGCGTAGGTCTCGCGTCGGCGCCGGTCCCGTACCCCTTCATCGGGCCCGGGCCCCGCGGGGTGCTGCGCCTGTACGCCGGAGAAGTTGGGCATGCCGAACAACGTAGTGATCGGCTGGCGCCCGGTCGCACCCGCCGCCCCGCATTCTCACCCGTCGCGACGACAGCCGGGCAGGGCCGGGCGAACCGCCGTAAGCTTTCGTACCTCTACAGGCTTCGCACGGAGGACATCGGATGCGGACCGGTACGTCACACCCCACCGGCCGGGTATCCCGGCGAATGCGGCCGAATGTGTGACCGCTCGGCGGGCCGGCAGGTGACATGCTGTTGGCCGAAGCCATGAGACCACCGCTGACCTCCGAAGCCCGCGCCGGTCTCGGCGCGGCCCTTGTGCTGCTCAGCATGGTCTCCGCGGTCGAACTCGCGGATGGTCGTCCCGCCCACTATCTGGGCCTGTTCGCCGCCGCGCCGTTCCTGGTCGCGGCGTTCGCGGCCTGGCGGGAAGTGGTCGTGGTCGGCGTCATCGCCACCCTGTTGTGCCTCGGCTTCGGCCTGGCCGACCTGCTCGGTGGTCCGGTGGGCGACGTCGGGCCGGAGCGTGGGCATACGGTCGGCATCTGGCTGAACGTGGTCGGCGTGGTGATCGCCAGCGGACTCGCCTCGGTGGTCGGTGGCATCCGGCAGCGCCAGGTCGCCAGGTTCGCCGAGTTGTCCCGGCTCGCCTCGGTGGCGCAGGGGGCGGTGCTGCGGCCGCTCGGGCCGCAGCTCGGGCCGCTGGCCATCGCGGGGCGGTACATCTCCGCCAGCGCCGCCGCCGACATCGGCGGTGACCTGTACGAGGCGCTCGACACGCCGTACGGCATACGCATGATCATCGGGGATGTGCGGGGGAAAGGGCTGGACGCGGTGCGGCTGGCCAGCATCGTGCTCGGCTCCTACCGGCACGTCGCCTACGAGCGGGCCGACCTGCGGGCGATCGTCGCCGACCTGGACCGGGCGGTGGCCAGGTCGGTCGGGGACGAGGACTTCGTAACGGCTGCGCTGGTCGAGGAGCGGGGCGGCACGCTCACCATCGTCAACTGTGGACACCCGGCTCCGCTGCTGCTGCGCCGCGGCGAGGTGATCACGCTGGACCCGCCCGCGAACGCGCCGCCGTTGGGCTTCACCCCGGTGGTGCGACCGCGGGTGGAGCGTCTGGAGCCCGGTGACCGGCTGCTCTTCTTCACCGACGGTCTCGCCGAGGCGCGGCGGGACGGCGAGTTCTTCCCCACCGCGGAACGCGCCTGGCGCCTGCTCGGGCACGGCACGGTCGGCGATGGACTCGCCTCCCTGGAGAGCGCACTGATCGAGTGGGTGCGCGGGCGCCTCGACGACGACATCGCGCTGGTCCTCATGGAGTACGCGGGAGCCACGGCGTCCGCGGTCGCGGTGCCCAGCTGGGAGATCGGGGAGGCCGGCCAGAGCGTCAGCTGACCGGCTGGGCAACCTCGATCGATTCGTCCGCGCCGCGGGTGCCGCCCACCCGGATCAGTGAGCGCCGGTGCCGCCCGGCGTAGAACATCGGCTGCCTGGTGGTAAACAACGAACTCATCAACCTCATGAGCATGTGGGCCCCCCTCCGGTCGGCGCTTCTGCGCCAACCACGGACCGCCACACGGCGTCCGTCATCGACCCAAACGAGGTCGTTCGGGGACAGTTACGGCGAAAACTCCGGCTCGGTGGCCGGATCGGCGGGTGTCATCCGATCAGCCGATGTGATGGTGCTCACGGGCGACTGGCGGAAGCTACTGACGAGTAATATTCTGGTATTACCGACCGGTAATAACCGGCGGTGCGCTGCGCAGCTGCGCCGCGCCACCGAACCGCTGCGCTGCGGGTGAGACGGGGAGTCGGTTCCATGGGGCACTACCGGAGCAACCTTCGCGACCTCGAGTTCAACCTCTTCGAGGTCTTCGGCGCCGACCGGGTGCTGGGCACCGGGCCGTACCCGGATCTCGATGTCGACACAGCGCGCAGCATCCTCGCCGAGGTGGACCGGCTGGCCCGCGAGGACCTCGCCGCCAGCTACACCGACGGTGACCGGAACCCGCCGGTGTACGACCCGGCCACCCGCTCGGTGACCATGCCCGACGCCTTCCGCAAGTCCTACGCGGCGTTCATGGCTTCGGAGTTCTGGCGCCTCGACCTGCCCGCCGAGTTGGGCGGCACGTATGCGCCCCGGATGCTCTGGTGGTCGATGGGCGAGCTGATCCTGGGCGCCAACGCGCCGATCTGGATGTACTCCTCCGGCCCGTCCTTCGCGCACAGTCTCTTCGTCGAGGGCACCCCTGAGCAGAAGGAGTGGGCGAAGCTCTTCGCCGAGAAGCAGTGGGGCTCCACGATGGTGCTCACCGAGCCGGACGCCGGCTCCGACGTCGGCGCCGCCCGCACCCGGGCCGTGCCGCAGCCGGACGGCTCCTGGCACATCGAGGGCGTCAAGCGCTTCATCACCTCGGGCGAGCACGACCTCAGCGACAACATCGTGCACTACGTGCTGGCCCGGCCGGTCGACACCGAGGGCGCCGGCGGCCCCGGTACCAAGGGACTGTCGCTCTTCATCGTGCCGAAGTACCACTTCGACGCGGCCACCGGTGAGCTTGGCGAGCGCAACGGCGTCTTCGCCACCAACGTCGAGCACAAGATGGGGCTGAAGGTCTCCACGACCTGCGAGCTGACCTTCGGCGACAACGGTGTGCCGGCCAAGGGTTGGCTGATGGGCGAGGTCCACGAGGGCATCCGGCAGATGTTCCTGGTGATCGAGAACGCCCGGATGATGGTCGGCACCAAGGCCATCGCGATGGCGTCCACCGGCTACCTGAACGCACTCGACTACGCCAGGAGCCGGGTGCAGGGCGCCGACCTCACCCGCCAGGCCGACAAGACGGCCCCGCGGGTCGCCATCACCAACCACCCGGACGTCCGGCGCTCGCTGATGCTGCAGAAGTCCTACGTGGAGGGTCTGCGCGCGCTGGTCTGCTACACCGGTTCGTGGCAGGACCGCGCCCGCATCGCCGAGCACGGTGGCGACGTCGAGGGCGGCAAGCTGGCCGAGCGGGTCAACGACTTCCTGCTCCCACTGGTCAAGGGGTGTGGCTCGGAGCGGGCGTTCGAACTGCTCGGCCAGGAGGCGCTGCAGACCTTCGGCGGCTCCGGCTTCCTGCAGGACTACCCGCTGGAGCAGTACGTCCGGGACGCGAAGATCGACACGCTGTACGAGGGCACCACCGCCATTCAGAGCCTGGACCTGGTCTTCCGCAAGATTGTCCGGGACCGTGGCGTCGCCCTGATGACCGTGGCCGCCGAGATCCAGGAGTTCCTCGACAGCGCCGGCGGCAACGGCCGGCTGAAGGAGGAGCGGCTGGCGCTCGGCACCGCGCTGGCCGACATGCAGGCCACCTTCGGGGTGGTGCTGGGCTGGCTCGGCGAGGCGCAGGCCGGGGACGCCCGGATGCTGTACAAGATCGGGCTGAACAGCCGGCGGGTGCTGCTGGCGCTCGGCGACGTGCTCGTCGGGTGGCTCCTGCAGAAGCAGGCCGAGGTGGCGCTGCGTGCACTCGGTGGCGAGGTCAGCGAGGCCGACCGGGCGTTCTACGACGGCAAGATCGCAGCCGCGCGCTTCTTCGCCCACGAGGTGCTGCCCCGGATCACCGCCGACCGGCGGATCGTCGAGTCCACCGACCTCGACCTGATGGATCTGCCCGAGTCCGCCTTCTAACCCGACGGTTTCCGCGGAGTCGAGACCACCCTCGCGTCCTTCAGACCTGCTCTCACCGCCGAGAGCAGGGCAACCGCCAAGGTGTTCGACGTGCTCCGAAGCGTTGCCGCGGAAACCCTGGCCGGGTCCTCACCTCTGACCCGGGGCCGGGTGCTGACCGGGCCGGTTCCGGTCCGCGGCGGCGCGGCTCCATGCGCGCGCGGCGTACCAGATCCAGTACGCGACAACCGCCGCGTAGACCCAGAACCACACCGACGACGGCTCCGGATTCCGCAGCTTGTCGGCGAAGAGCAGGGCCAGCAGCACTGCCACCGCGGTGACGCCGTACAGCTTGAGCCGGGTCCGCCGTCGTTCCTGGCCGGGGCTTTCGGCAAGGCGCATGGCGTACACGTCAGCGGGACCGAAGGCTTCCTCGGCGTCGCCGCTCGTCGCCGCCAGATGTTGCCGCGCCTCTCCGACGTGGCCGCGTGCTTCGGCAGCGCTCATGCCGTGGCGGCCGCGAAGCAGCCCTTCCAGGTAGGACAGCCAGCGCTCGTCGTCGCCGCTGCGAAGATCGGGCGTGAACCAGCGGTTGATGGTGGAGTCGGGCAGCGCCACAGCGCCGACGAGCAGCGCGACACCGGCGACGATGAGCGCGAGCGCCGGGACGGCGAACACGTTCTCGCGGGGCAGGAACCGGGTGGCGGTGATACCGGCGGCCAGGACAACGACCGCCGTGGCGGCGGCGATCCGCGTGCCGGTGAGCCGCCCGGCGGTGTGGGCCGCAACAGCGATGGCCACGAGGACCGCGACGAGGGCGACGGTCGTGAACCCTGTGATCGACGACCAGCTCGCCGACAGCCAGGGGCCGTTCGCAATCCATTGCCCGCAGCCGAGGAAGATGCCGATGCCCCCCAGCGTCACGAGTGACGAGGTCAGGCGCGCGCCCGGGGTCATGCCGCGCAGGTCGACCCGTGCCCGCGTTGCCTCGTCCAGCCGCTCCCGGGTCAGCGAGCGGGCGTACGAAGCCGGGTCGCCGAACAGCTCACGAGCCGGCCGGCCGGTCTCCGTCACCGCCTCGTGTGCCTCCCCCAGAGCCTGGTCAGCGAGATCGTCGGGGACCAGGCCGAGTGCGAGCCGCAGCTCGACAGCGGCAGCCCAGTTCGCATCCTCTTCGCCCGGCCAGACGAGCTTGCCCGTCGCCATCATGCATTCCCCCTCAGGTGATCGTTCAGAAGCGAGGTGACCGTGCTGTTGAGGTCATGCCAGGCAACGCCGTCCCGGCGTAGTCGCGCCCGACCCTCGTTGGTGATCCGGTAGTACTTGCGCCCGGGACCGCCGTCGCCGGCGCTCCACTCGACCTCGACGGCGCCCTCTTCCGCCAGCCGGGTGAGCGCGGGATACAACGTTGCCGGCGTCACGCTCTCCAGGCCCGCATCACTGAGGCGGCTCAGTAGCGCGTAGCCGTAGTTCCGCTCGTCCGCCTCCAGTACACCGAGCAGACACAGCGGCAGCACCGCCCGGGTCCACGACGTATTTCCGGCCATCGGCAGCCCTTCCCCCATTGAGCCAATCCAACTATTCCGAGTTTCGGATTAGTCGAGAGTACATCCATGGATCTGACTTCGGTATCCCTCCCTTCGGAGGGGGTGCAAGGAGGGATACCGAGCCGAGGGCGCGCTCCGACAGGATTGCTCCCGGATGGGGGCGGCACGGGGATCGTGCCGCGCGGCGCCGTCGATGTGCACCGTCCGGGACATGACCACTTTCGGGAGTTGAGGGGGATCTCTTGAACTACACCGGTCTCTGGCGCCGCGCTGCGGTTGCCGTCGCGGTGTCCACCGCCGCGACGATGTTTTCCATGTCGACGGCCGCTCACGCAGCGGACCCGACCGTACCTGTCACCGACTCCGTTCCCGGGGTGGTGGAGACCTTGCCGGCGGTCGACCCGGATCCCGGGGTGGACCTGCCGGAGGGCGGCACGCTGACGCAGGAGGAGTTCTACGCGATTGCCGACGCCGAGATCGAGAGCTACCTGCAACTGCTCGAGCAGGTGCCGGACGAGGTGCTGGAAGCCGGTGGTGAGGCGACGACCGCCTGGCTCCAGGAGCAGCGTGCGCAGGCGGTGCAGACCTACGGCTGGATCAGGTGCGCCGGCCTGATCGCCGCGGCCGTCGGCGGTGCCCTGATCCCGGCATCCAAGGTTGTCAAGGTGGCCAGATCGTCCGGAAGTACGGCGTCAGCCGGGTCATCAACGCGATCAAGGGCGTTCGCAAGGCACAGGGTCAGGGCCTGTCGAGCGACCTCAAGGACGCGGCGCTGATCTTCCTCGGCGTCGACCAGATCGCGGCAGCCTGCTGACCGGACTCCAATCAACGGAGTCCTCGCGGGCCGTGTGGTTCGCGCTGGAGCCGCACCGGTACTCCGGTGCGGCTCCCTGCTCTGGGCCGGTTACGCCCGCGCGGTGTAGGTGGTCGAGCGCCGGGCCACCCGGGGCGTGCAGATGCTCCACGGGCCGGGGACCGCATGCACGGCGATGCCGGCGGTCCGGAGGCTGCCGCCGTCGCCACCGGCGGGGTCGAGGTAGCCCGAGACGATCGACAGGGTCGGGTTGTGCCCTACCACCAGCAGCGTGCGGACCTCCGTCCGGACCTGGCTGATCGTTCGCAGCATCGCCTCGGCGCCCTCCTCGTAGAGGCTGTGCTGGAACTCCACCGGCGGCGCACTCGGCGCGGCCGCCCCGGCGAGGGCTGCCGCCACGTCGGCCCAGGTCTCCCGGGTGCGCAGCGCCGGCGAGCAGAGCACCAGATCCGGCACCAGGTTCTCCGCGGCCAACCATTCGCCGGCAACCCGGGCGTCGGCATGACCACGCTCCGAGAGCGGGCGCTCGGTGTCGCGCCGGTACCGCTCCGGCGGTTCCGCCTTGGCGTGCCGCAGGAGTACCAGCGTGGAGTCGGTCATGGGCTCAACCTTCCTGATTGAGATTTGCGGTGAAGGGGTATATCACCACTGACAGTCACCTGCGGCGCACCCAGTCGATCCGGTGATCCGGTGACAAGGAGGCCTTTCATGGGTATCGGTGGGAGCATTTTCCTCATCGCGCTCGGTGCGATCATCGCGTTCGGCGTTAGAGATCAAACCGTCGGTCCGTTCGATCTGAACGTCATCGGCTGGGTTCTGATGCTCGCCGGGCTCGTCGGTCTGGCACTCACGACGTGGTTCTGGCAGAGCCGGCGCACCCGCACTGTGGCGGGGCCCCCCTCGTATGACCCGCCCGCTCCGCCGCCGCCCGGCGACCACGTGGTCGAGGAGCGGTACACGGAGCGTCGGTACTAGTTCGAATAGCGCAATGCTAGGCCAACGGTGGGGGCGGTCAACGGTGACGGTCTCCACCGTTGAAGGCTGCCCGGGTCAGCCGGCGTAGAGGGCGAAGTAGATCGCGATGTGGTGGCAGATCGCCGCCACCAGCGTGCAGGCGTGGAAGAACTCGTGGTGGCCGAAGACGGTCGGCCACGGGTTGGGTCGCTGAAGCGCGTAGAACACCGCACCCACGCTGTAGGCCAGTCCGCCCGCCGCCAGCAGCACCAGCGTGGTCACCCCGCCGTGCCGCAGGATGTCCGGCAGCACCACCACGGCCACCCAGCCCAGCGCGATGTAGAGCGGCGCCGAGAACCACCGTGAGCCGTACGGCCAGATCAGCTTCAGCGCGACCCCGGCCAGCGCACCGCCCCACGCGACCGCGAGCAGGATCGCGCCGGTCGGCTCGGGTAGGAGCAGGACGCAGAACGGGGTGTACGTCCCGGCGATGAAGATGAAGATCATGGAGTGGTCGAGCCGACGCATGATCTTGTAGCCGCGCGGGGACCACACCAGCCGGTGGTACAGCGCACTGGTCCCGAACAGGCCGCACACGGTGAGGCTGTAGATCAGGCAGCTCACCAGGGGCGCCCAACCCGGGCGGGTGGCGGCCACGCCGCACATCACCAGGCCGCAGCCCACCGAGACGACAAACGCATAGGCGTGCAGCCAGCCCCGCATCCGGGGCTTCCCGAGATCCTCCGGGCGTAGTCGGGTCGATGCCGGGCTGCTCACGGGTGCTGCCGATCCATGCGCCATGAATACCATCTCCAGCCGTACGACACCGAGGCGATCGTTGTCACGCCGAAAAATTCCAGCCGAACGCCTGGCTTCGTCATCTGGGCACTCGCGGCCCGGCCGGGTGGGTGTCAGGATGATCGAATGGACGTCGGTGCCCGGCCGGTCGGCCGGCGCGCGCTGCTGGTGGAGGTGGCCGACCCGGCGGCCTGCTACGCCGACCTGGTGCGCCGGCGCGGAGCCGGAGAACTCGCCGCGGTCGAAATCGTCCCGGGCGCCGGAACGGTCCTGCTCGACGGCGTCGAGGACCGCGAGGCGGTGGCCGCCAGGTTGAGCGAATGGTCGCCCGGCTGGTCGGCGCGGGGCGGGCCGGGCGCCGCGGAGGGTCGGCTGGTCGAGATCACCGTGCGGTACCGCGGCGGCGACCTGCCCGACGTCGCCGACCTGTGGGGGACGTCGGTCGAGGCGGTGGTCGACCGGTTGTCGGCGGTCGAGTACCGGGTGGCGTTCTGTGGCTTCGCCCCGGGTTTCGCCTACCTCACCGGACTGCCGGCCGAGCTGGCGGTGCCCCGGCTGGACACCCCGAGGACCAGGGTGCCGGCCGGTTCCGTCGGGCTCGCCGGCGGGTACGCCGCGATCTACCCGACCGCGTCGCCGGGCGGCTGGCGGCTCGTGGGGGAGACCGACATCGCGCTCTTCGACGTCGATGCCGACCCGCCGGCCCTGCTCACTCCGGGCACCCGGGTCCGGTTGCCGGCGCGATGATCTCGATTCGGCGGGCCGGCCCGCTCACCACCGTGCAGGACCTCGGCCGACCGGGCTGGGCGCACCTGGGCGTGCCGCGCTCGGGCGCTCTGGACGCGCCGGCGCTGCGACGGGCGAACCGCCTGGTCGGCAATCCGGACGACGCCGCCGGGCTGGAGATCACGCTCGGCGGCTTCACCGCCGAGGTGGGTGCCGGCGGTGTCGCGGGCGCCGGCGGTGTCGCGGGCGCCGCCGGGGCCGGCGGAGTTGTCGTGGCGCTCACCGGAGCCGACGCCGAACTCAGGGTGGACGGCTCGGCGGTTCCCGCCGACGCGGCGGTGCCGGTGCCGGCCGGCGCCCGGATCGAGGTCCGCCGCGCCCGCCGGGGGCTGCGCTGCTACCTGGCCTTCAGTGGCGGCATCGCGGTGTCGCCGGTGCTCGGCAGCCGATCCACCGACACCCTCTCCGGGCTCGGGCCGGCACAGGTCCGCGACGGCGACGACCTGCTGCTGGGCCCGGCGGGCAGCGCAGCGGCTGCGCCACCGGGCGACGCGGCGCCGTTGCCGGAGGGGGAGGCCACCCTGCGCATCGACCTCGGCCCACGGCACGACTGGTTCACCCTGGACGCGATCGAGGATCTGCTGCGGCGCCCGTACACCGTGAGTCCGCACAGCAACCGGGTCGGCGCCCGGCTGGCCGGTCCCGCCCTGACCCGCGCGGTCGCCGCGGAGTTGCCCAGCGAGGGCCTGGTGCTCGGGGCGGTGCAGGTGCCGGCGGACGGCCAGCCGCTGATCTTCCTGGCCGACCATCCGACCACCGGCGGCTACCCGGTCGTGGCCGTCGTGAACGAGGCTGACCTGCCGCTGCTGGCGCAGGTACGGCCGGGGACTACGGTGCGGTTCCGTGGACCTGAACAGTGACCTGGGCGAGGGCTTCGGCGTCTGGCGCCTCGGCGATGACGACGCGCTGCTCGCGGTGGTGACCAGCGCCAACGTCGCCTGCGGGTTCCACGCCGGGGACGCCGCCACGATGGGCCGGATCAGCGCGGCCGCGGGGCAGCGCGGCGTGGCCGTAGGGGCCCAGGTGGGGTACCGCGATCTGCCCGGCTTCGGGCGGCGCCGGATCGACTACGACCCGGGTGAGCTGCGGGACGAGGTCACGTACCAGATCGGTGCGCTGCACGCGTTCGGGCCGGTGCGCTACGTCAAGCCGCACGGCGCCCTCTACAACCGGGCGGCCGTCGATGCCGGTCAGGCCTCGGCGGTGGTGGCCGGGGTCCTGGCGTGCCGCTCGCCGGGCCCGTTGCCGGTGCTGTGCCAGCCCGGCTCGGTGCTTGCCGTGCTGGCCCGTGACGCCGGGCTGCCGGTGGTCGCGGAGGGCTTCGCGGACCGGGCGTACCAGCGGGACGGTCGGTTGGTGCCCCGATCGGCCCCGGGCGCCGTGGTGCATGACCCGGATCTGGTGGTCGAGCGGGCGGTCCGGATGGCGGTGGACGGCACGGTCGTGGCGGTGGACGGCACGGTGATCGAATGCCGGGTGGAGTCACTGTGCGTACACGGGGACACCGCGGGCGCGGTGGCGCTGGCGTCGCGGGTCCGGGCGGCGCTGCGTGACGCGGGCGTCGGCGTCGCGCCGTTCGTCGCGGTCGACTAGTGTCCCGCGCCTGAAATTCGTTGGCAAAATCGTGCGAGGGATTCGAGGATCTGCTCGGCGTTCTTGGTCCAGGTGAAGGGTTTCGGGTTGTTGTTCCAGTCGGCGACCCAGGTGCGGATGTCGGCTTCGAGGGTTT
>DATHBD010000006.1:0-28492 GCA_035296325.1 Micromonosporaceae bacterium
CGAACGCGAACAGCGCGTACGCCACCGGAACAAGTCCCTCCAGGTCGAAGGCGTCGTACTGGAACCGCCCTTCCCACGCGTCGAATGGCTGACGGAACCAGGTGAGGACCGCGGTGAACATCGCGGTGAGCGTGACGGTGACGCCGGCCAGTGCCGCGAGCTTGGCCGCCAGCCAGCGCATCCGGGGCACGGCCTGCGTCCAGGCGAGCTGCCAGGTGCCGTCCTCCAGTTCGCGCGCGAGCAGCGGCGCACCGAGGAACGCACCGATGACGACGGGGACCAGGTAGAAGGCCGCCAGGAGGTTCTCGACGTACCCGTACTCCTCGTCGAGCCGGCGGAAGGAGGCCGCGCAGGCCTCGTTGATCCCGGCCTCTCCCGCACACCGGGCGGGACCGCCGGGGAACAGGCCGTGGGCCTGCGTCCCGAGCACGAGCAGGGCAACGCCGAACATGCCGACAAGCAGACCCAGGACGCAGACCTCGGTCCGGTGCTGGCGCCAGATCAACCACGTCATGACGCCCTACCCTTGCGTTCGCTGCGGGGCTCGCAAGCTCGCTCCGGGCTCACGCGGCCACCCCGACGCGACCGCGGCGCTCGGCTCGGACGGCCGGCGCAGGTACGCCAGCACCAGGTCCTCCAGCGCGACCGGCTGGGCCTGCCACCCAGGCGCGGCCGGGATCGCGCCGTCGCGTACCAGCAGGGTCGTGTGCCGGTCGCTGTGGACGGCCTCCACGACGGTGCCGGCCCGGTCGAGGTCGGTGGCCGTGCGCGGGCCGACGAGCAGCCGGTGCTCGGCGAGGAGGGTGTCGATGTCACCGGTGAGCGTGACCCGGCCGTCGTTGAGGACGACCAGGTGGTCGCAGACGCGCTCCAGCTCGTGCACGACGTGGGAGGAGAACAGGACGGTCACCCCGCCTTCGGCCACCGCGCCCATGAGGACCTGCAGGAACTCGTGCCGGGCCAGCGGGTCGAGGCTGGCCACCGGCTCGTCGAGGACGAGCAGGTCCGGCCGCTTCGCCAGGGCCAGAGCCAACGCGACCTGCGCCTGCTGCCCGCCGGAGAGCGTGCCGGCCCTGCGGTCGAGTCCGATGCCGAGCTTCGCCAGCCGGCGCTCGGCCAGCCCTTGGTCGAACCGCAGGTTGCAGGCCCGGCCGAAGCGGAGCATCTCGGCGACGGTGAAGCGCTTGTACAGCGGGTGGTCCTGGGCCAGGAACCCGACCCGGGACAGAGTTTGCGGGGTGCTGGCCGTGACGTCGTGGCCGAGGACCTCCACCGTGCCGGTGCTCGGTGCCAGCAACCCGACGACCAGGCGCAGCAGCGTGGTTTTGCCCGCGCCGTTCGGCCCGACCAGGGCGATCACGCCGCCCGCCGGCAGGGCGAGGGTGCAGTCGCGCAGCGCCCAGCCCTTCCGGTACCGCTTGCCCACACCGTCGGTGCGCAGCGCGAACTCGGTCGCTGTCACGCCACGTCCTCATTCCTGGTCTGCTGGTGGACGGAAGTGAGAAGCGCGTTGACCGCCTGCTCGTCGAGGCCGGCCGCGTAGGCGCGGCGCAACCAGGTCGCCAGGCCACGGCGCAGCGACGTGTACGTCGATGCCGACATCGCGGCCGACTGCTGTTCGTTGACGAACGTGCCCTGGCCGGGCCGACCGGTGACCAGGTCCTCCTGCTCCATCTGCCGGTACGCCTTGGCGACGGTGTTCGGATTGATCGCCAGGTCCTCGACCACCTCGCGGATGAGCGGGAGGCGGTCACCGGGTTGGAGAAAGCCCAGCAGCACCGCTTGGCGGACCTGCTGGACGAGTTGCAGGTACGGCGGCACGCCGGAGTGGGTGTCGAGCCGGAAGACGAACACGGTAGCCCCTTGCTGCTTTCCTAGTAGCATAGTAAAGCAGCAAGGTGGTGGTCAAGAGAGCCGACGCGCCCGCACGACCGCTGCGCCGGATCCGGTGCACGCCTGCCCCGACCGCCGGCGGGTACCCGCGCGGTCGGTGCGGCGGCGGCGGCGCCGCTGAGCACCGACCCTGCCCAGGCACCTGCCCGAGAGGTACCGGCCGGTGAGTAACCGGCCACCGTTCGGGCGGCCGCGGCGGCGCGGTGGTGGTTTGGGCTACGCCGGCTGTGGTACGAGTACGAACGTGCAGCGTTTGCCGGCGAAGTTCTCGTCGTAGCAGGCTTCTACCCTGATCAGGGCGCTGAGGTCATAGCTGAGGAAGGATGCTGTGGCGTTTGGTGTGCATGCCGTGCCGCCGCCTGGTGTCCCGCCGCCGTCGGCATAGTGTCGTGCCGTGGCGCAGCCGCTGCTGTAGGCGGTCTTGGTCACGATGCTTGACGCGGACCGTCGATCGTCAGGCTGGTGGCTGCCGATCCCGTAGACCCGCACTCCGGGTCGGGTCACCGAGTAGGTGAAGTCGTTGCCGGTGTAATAGGACCACCTGGCACCGCTGCCCACCTCCCGCAGCTTGGCGTCGTCAGCCGTGCCGGGGATCCATACCGGGAAGCTCCTGACGTGCTGGGTGGTGTTGGGAATCACGAGCTGCAGGAAGACGACGAGGACGCCGTTGAAGCCGGCCGTCGAGTAGTTGCGGGCCGCTGTCCTCCCACACGCCGTCTCGTCCGCGACGAGGCCGCCGGGAACGGCCACCAGGAACACCCGCGCGCACAGGCCGTCGTCGGCGGTGTCCATGACATAGCCGTTGGCCTGCCGGTTGCCGCCTGCGTCGCCGGAGAACCCGAACATGCTCGCCCCCGGCATCGTCCCCTGGTAGGAGAACGCGTCGAGGTCGTAGTAGCTCCACGACGCCGACCAGGACTCCCCCGAGGGCAGCGCATGCGCCGGCGACGCCGGCAGCAGCAACGCAACCAGCGCCAATGCTCCCGCGCCGGCCAACACGGCACCCGCCCGCATCCATCGACTCAGCCAGCCTCGCATGGTCGCCCTCCATACCGTTGACCCAGCGGGACGTTACCGCCCTTCCTGCACATTGCAGCTGATCGATGCAGCGAGACACGCCACATGGTGAAGCTTCCGGTGCCAACCGTAGGGCACCAAAGGGCAACGACGGTGCCGACGGTGACACCGCCGTGGCGGAGCGCAACACGGAGGCTCCGAGTCGGCACCGCAGGGCCGCTGTCGCCGCGTCGACGAATATGAAGCGCTGGTTGCCCCGCAAGTCCGGCGTGGTACGCCGGTCTGGCCAACGGAGGTCCGGCGCAGCACCGTCGATTCAGGCACCAATCTTGCCGGGCTGGTGCAGTACCTCACGTTTGTCGAATCGATGTGTCTTGAGGAGATCGTTGCCGGCGGTGACGCGAGCAGATCGACGGCCGGACCGGACGTTGAGCCGGGTCGCGCCCCACCCAGTCACATGCCGCGATCGCGACCCTCCCATCGCGCCGCCAATCGAATCAATAACACACTCAATTCGCACGAGCGTGTGCCGGGCTGACTTCGGCCGGCGCCACACCGCGTAACGGCGCCCCGCCGGCCCAGCGCGCACACTCGGCGGCAATTGAGTTCGGGCGTCCGTTCGCTGGCATGGGTCATCGCCTGCCGGGTTCAGTTGTCGCGCCGCGGTCGAATCACAACGACGAGGGTGGTCAAGGGCCCGAACATCGATCAAGACCGGCTACTTGGCCCGATACGATCCAAGCCAGTACGGGTCTAGGGGGCCGATCGATTCTGCGCGCGCGAACGGCCGTACGCGGCAAGGGCATGGAAGGCGGCCTTCGGTGTCCACGAGCCGTCCGGCAGCACCCGCACGATCCCACGCGCGGCCAGGTCGAAGTCGCGGTCGGGATCCTCGGTGGTCGGCAGGTGCCGGTTCGCGAACGTATACACGAACGCCGCCTCCACCCCACCGGCCTCGAAGTCGCGCAGCAGGTCCACGAGGTAGCGGGCCTGGCCCTCCTCGTCGCGCTCCAGCACGGCGGTGAGCTTCGCGGCGCGGCCGTGCTCGTCGTACGTCACCGGCTCCGCCCTTCCGGCGACGTCGGCCGCGCCGCGGAATGTGCAGCAGCCGAACTCGGTCGCGGCGTACGGCTTGCCCTGCCCCACGGCCGCCGCCAGGGTTTGCGGGAACGCCGCGGCGTTGGTTGCGTCGCGGTAGCCGGCGTCGCTGGCGATGATGTCGAACGGCGCCCACTCCACGGCTTCCAGCGGAATCGAGGCGTAGCCGACGGGGCCGCCAAACCGCTCCCGCACCGCGGGCACCGCCTCGGTGAGGAAGTCGCCTACTGCGGCGCGCGCGGCCGGGACAGCCTCCCGCATCCGCATCGGGTCGGTGAACAGCGCCATGCGCTCGGCCAGGTCGCGGCCAGGCAGGAAGCCGTCGGTGAACATGGCGATCTCGGAGCCGGTGAGATACACCACCGAGGCACCGCTGCGCCTCAGCCGTTCGGCCCGCTCGGCGCCCTCGAGCACGAACGCCATGAGCCCGTCGCGGTCGAGGCCGTTGGTGAACGGGCAGTACCACACCTCGAGCCCGGCCTCGGCGGCGAATCGTGCCGCCAGCTCGAGCCGGTCCTGCACGCCGCCGGTGATGCGCACGGCGTCGCAGTGCAGTTCGTCGCGGATGACGCGCAGGTCGCTCCGAACGGTCTCGGGGTCGAACGGCTCGTGGGTGGTCGAGCCGGCGCTCACGAAGCCGGTGTCGTAGTTCATGCCGAAGATACGCATCGGGATTCTCCTCTCTCCTAAGGTACGTCGCGTACCCTATAAGGTACGTCCAGTACCCTGGAAGGTGTGAACACGAGGCGCCGGGGCGAGGAACTCGAGCGGGCGATCCTGCGCGCGGCGGCGGAGGAACTGCGCGAGTGTGGCTACGCGGGGATGACCATGGACCGGGTCGCCGCCCGGGCCGGGACCAACAAGAACGCCATCTACCGCCGGTGGCCGCATCGAGCGGCGTTGGGCATCGCGGCGTACCGCCACCTGTCCGACGCCGCGATGCCCAACCCGGACACGGGCACCCTGCGGGGCGACGCGCTGGAGATGCTGCGGCGGGCGAACGAGACGTGGTCCTCGCCGCACGGAGCGGTCCTGCGTGGCCTGCTCGCCGCCGCGGCCGACGACCCGGAGCTACTCGCCCTCATGCGCGAGCGATCCGGCGCGGACATAATGGACCGCGCCTGGCTCGCCATGCTCGAACGGGCCGCGGCCCGGGGCGAGGTGCCGGCGGTGGCCGCGCACCCCAGGGTCGCGACCACGCCGATGATGCTGCTGCGTGCCGAGTACGCGATGCGCGGCATCCCCTCGGTCCCCGACGAGGTGCTCATCGAGATCGTGGACGAGGTGTTCCTGCCACTCGTGCGCGGGCGTGGTTGAACGCTGCTCCGGCTGGGGCCGCGCGCATCGCCCCCAGGCCGGCCCCAATACCGGTCCGCGTTCCGATGGACGAACGAGCATGCCGGACGAGGCCCTTCGCTCTCCGAACCGCCACGCGACACCCTCGTCATCGGGCGATCGACCGACTGCGGGTATCGACACGATCGTTGAGGCGCTCACCGGATTGATTGACACCGTATCCGGCGCTGGTGCGTCGAGGTGATGTCACCTGGCGGTGCGGGCGCGACAACATGGCACTGGCTCACCCGCCGCGTTCAGCTCTGCTGTTTCCTTCGCTGCGTCCGGCGTACGCTCTCGTCCAGCCGCACCGTGGGCGACGCCGCAGCGGACGCAAGACTCCCATGCTGTCCGGCCACTGACCAGACCGATCCAGCCGAGCCCGGCGAACAGCGCTACCCGTTCGAGCAACCCGCTGGGGTTGCCCGGCAGTACGCCGCCGGCGTCGAGCAACACCAGCACGCCGGCTGCCGCGAACGATACCGCCATGACCGCCGCGACCCCCCACGCCGCCCGCCGTGGTCCGACTCTGGCCACCGCCGCGATCCCCGCGACGCCCAGCGCGATGGAGATCAGCTTGTGGATCAGCCCGCGGGCGGTGTGTTCCTCGGGCGCTCCGGGCGGAAAGCCCAACCCGGCGTCGGTCCGGACCAGGGCGAGGGACACGAGACAGAGCCCGCACCACAGGATCAGCCCCACCGCCCGCGCATCGGCCCGCCGGTGCAGCCCGATGGCGCAGAGGATCACCCAGACGCCGCAGGTGGCGAGGTTGGCGGTGCCGTACCAGCCGTTCGCCCCGAGCGACAGCTGGCTGATCCAGTTGCGCGTCCCGTCGTAGCCGGGCCGGGTCAGGCCGTCCAGCGTGCTCACGACGATCATCTGAACGGCTGCGAGCACACCGAAACCGGGGAGCAGACGCCTCGCCCCGTACATCCTCAGGAGCTTAGGCCGTGTCCCAGGTGGAAAGATGTCGGCATGCTGAGGGTGTTCTCGGTGGCGTACGGGGCCTTCATCGGGTTCACCTGCCGATCCTCGGAAGGCGCCCTGCAGCTATTCCAGGACGGCGCGTCTGATCTGGCGGTACGGCAGGTAGCGGCGCTCCGGTCGGCCGAGCCGTGAGAATCGCCCACTTCTGCGACAGCCACCCCGGACGGCCGGATGGCGTCGCCCGCTCGGCGGAAATAACCGTACGGCTGCTCCGATCGGCCGGGCACGAAGTTAACCTCTACTGGCCCGGACCCCTGCTGGGGCCTGGCGTCCGCTCGGTTCCGGTGCCGTTTCGACAAGCTCGCGTCGGTCTGCCCTTCACGGCCCGACCAGCCGACGTCGTCCACGCGCACACCACCGGACCCATCGGGATGACCGGCTTCCGAGCGGCGGCCGACTGGGGCGTGCCTCTGGTGATGACCTGGCACACCGACCTGCTGGCGTACGCCGACGTGTTCGCCGAGATTCCCGTCGGTGCCGCCTGGAGTGCACTGCGCCTGGAGCTGGGCTGGTCGCCGGGGGAGTTCCTGGAGCTGACCATGCCCGGTGCGGTCCGCCGCCGACGGCTGATCGCGCTCGGCAGAGCCATGTTCGCGCGGATGGCGGTGGCCATCGCGCCCTCGGCCAAGACAGCGGCCGGATTTGCCCCGTTCGAGCCGGCCGGGGAGATCTGCGTGCTGCCCACGCCGGTCACCTCCGTCGCGCCCCGCCCGGCGCGGAACAGCGGGGACATCGTCCTTTCGGTGGGCCGGGCCACCCCCGAGAAGAACCCGGAACTGCTGCTGCAGGCGTTTACCCGGGTGCACGCCGCCCGGCCGAGCGCCCGGCTGGTCCTGCTCGGGGTGCAGCAGCAGCGCAGGCGGCTGAGCCGCCGGATCACAGCGCTCGGCCTGGGCCGCCAGGTC
This sequence comes from Micromonosporaceae bacterium, assembly GCA_035296325.1. GTDB lineage: Bacteria > Actinomycetota > Actinomycetes > Mycobacteriales > Micromonosporaceae > DATHBD01. The sequence continues at coordinate 7,236 of DATHBD010000006.1, forward strand.
GAAGTACGACCGCCCGTGCCTCACCACGAGGTCGCCGACTTCTACCGAGCCGCCGACATACTCGCGTTCGCCTCCACCACGGACACCCAGAGCCTGGTGCTGGCCGAGGCGGAAGCGATCGGGCTACCGGTGGTGGTCGTCGATCCAGAGCTGGCCGCCCGGCCGGGTGCCACGGAGGCTGTGCGGTTCACCTGCGAACCGACGCCGGACGCCTTCGCCGCCGCACTGTTGCACATGCTGGCCGACGAACGCCTACGGGCCAGGGTCACGAGGGAAGGCATGGCGGCTGCGGCGGCGTACCCCCCGGAGGCCTTCCTGCGTCGCCTGGTCGAGATCTACGACCGGGTTCGGTGACCCCTCAAGGCCATGTCCCCGTGATCCAGCCAGGCACTGCGCGTTGGCGGGCTTCGCCGCGGCCACCATCGAGTTCCCCGGCCGTGGGTGACCGGCCACGTTCAGCCGCCACCGAGGACGCCCGCGCCGACCTGCGCCGGGCGATCGAAGCCGGCGAGCCGGTCGCCGACGAGATCATCGACCGGCTCGTCTCCGCTGGTCGCAACAGCGGTCCCGGAATGGCGGGCCGCCCTGGACGCCGTCTTGTCTCAGGTTCTCCAGTCGATCCCGAGCGGGTGCTGAAGCCGCGTACGCCGTCGGTGCTGGAGCGGCCCCACCAGCCGGCCGAACGCGCTTCCGGTACCGGCCAAATCGGACCGACGCGCCTCAGAACCAGCAGTACCTCGAGGCCCTGCGGCAGCAGGGATCGGTCTGGCCCACTGATCCGGTGGAGCAGTTTGTCGTACGCTTCCGGCTCAACAACCAAGGCGTCGACTTCAGCCCGGGCACGCGACGTTCGGGGGCCGGAAACACGAAACAGTGAGGTGTACCAGGGATCTTCCAAGGAAATCCGGTATCTCGATCTGCTGGCCACCCTGCCGATTATGACCAGTTGCCGGCACCGCGGTGTACGGCTCGTCCCCGAGCCGGACGTCATCCTCGCGCCCGTCGACGGCGCTCCGGCGCCGGCTGAGCCGGTCGCCGCCGCGGTCGCCGCCCTGGACCGCTACATCGATCAGGGCCTGACCACCGGTCGGGTAAATGCCTTGACTGGCCGCGCCAGCAGATGATGCGGCACCTCGCCGCGACCACCCTTGACCTTCCCGCGTGCGGCGCCATCGTCGCCCGCGGCACGCTCGGTCCGCTCCTGACGCCCGAACCGCACCAGACGGTCTACGCCGGGGACGAGCCGTCCCGCGCGGCGGTGCTGTAGTGCGAGGTCCAGCGGGCATTCGACGAGATGATCGCACGCGCTCACCACGAACCGGAGATCGCTGAGCATTTCCTGAGGCTGTTCACCTTGGCCTGTCGGACTGCTGAGGCGTACGACCGGGAACGGGACTACGTGATGGCAATCGGCGACGTCATCGGTCTTGTGATACTCCCGCCCGATGGGGCACACTTCGCGGGCCGCTGCTCGGCACGACTCTGGGGGAGAGTGAGCAGGTCCATGCTCGTTTGGCTACGCGCCGTCGCGGCAGTGGCGATGCTCGTTGGGTTCTACGTGCTGGCGCTGGCGCTGGCCGCCGGTTTGGTCATGATCGAACTGCTCGCGCTCGACCGTTCCGTCTTTACGGCCGGCAAGGTGGCGACCCTCGTCGTTCCCGCGCTGTTCGCTCTCGTCAAGGCCCTGGCCGCGGTCGAGAAGCAGCAGGCCGCCGAGGAACGCACGGGCATTGGCGTGACGCCGCAGGAGCAGCCCGCGCTGTGGGCCCTGGTGCGTGAATTGGCCCGGCGCGTCGGCACCCGGGCGCCCGACGAGATCACCATCGTCGCGGAGGTCAACGCGGGGGTGAGCGAACAGACCCGCTTCCTCGGTATCGGCGTGGGCAAGCGGGATATGTTCGTGGGTGCGCCGCTGCTGGCCTGCCTTACCGAGGCGCAGCTGGCTGCCGTGCTCGGTCATGAGTTGGGCCACTACGGACACCACGACACGCGGATGTCCGGCATCGTGATGACGGGCCGTAACGCGCTGCGCCGGGTGCTGTCCGGCTTCCACGCCGGCGACTGGTTCCAGCGGCGGCTCGCCACCCTCGTCGAGCTGTACGCGAAGCTCTATTTCCGGGTGTCCGCCGCGACCTGCCGTCGTCAGGAGTTCGCCGCGGACGTCACGTCGGCCGAGGTGGCCGGGTCGGCCGCGGCCGCCTCCGCGATCCGTGAGCTCCCGGCGATCGAAGCCGTGTGGATGCTCTTCCTCGACTGCCACCTGGGAACGGCGTGGGCCGCCGGCTACCTGCCGCACACGTTCTTCGACCAATTCGCGCGCTTGCGGGACGAGCCGGATGTGCGGGTCGTCCTGGACGAGATTCGGACGAGCCCGCCCGAGCGGAAACGGATGCCTTACGACTCGCACCCGCCGCCGCGTGATCGCATCGCGGCGATCGAGCGGCTCGCCCGCCTCGGGCCGGCCGGCGGCGAGCGCCCGGCGACCACACTGCTGCGTGGCAACGTGCTGGACCAGTGCCTGACGAACACGCTTGCCGACGAGGCGGCCACGAAGACCCGCGTCGACTGGGTGACCGTCAATCACGTGGGTGCCCGCCGCGCGGTCGCCCGGAGAACCCAGGCGTTGCTCGCCAAGGCCGGCGGCACATTGGGCCACGTGCTCGACGCGCTCGACGCTGGCCGGGTCGCCGACCTCGGACCCGAGGGCGCTGGTCCGGGTGACACGTCGGCCGGTCCCCGCGCGCGCCGCGAGTTCGCAACGCCGTACGTCCGCAACGACGTGCGGGCGCTGGTGGCACTCGCATTGTCCGACGCGGGTCGCGGGAGTTGGACGCTGTCGTGGTCGGGTGAAGCCCGGCTCGTCACGCCATTGTGCCTCGACGAGGACCTGGTCACCGCGGCGCTTGCCCGCAACACCGCCGGCCTTCGCGCCACGCTCGCCGCCGCCGGCGTCGGGCTCGACTACCACCCCGCTTAGGACACCTCATGTCGCTGCTCAGTAAACCCCGGGGATACCTCCAGATCTTCAAGTTGATGCGCGAGGCGAGCCGCCTCGGCGTCGACGTCAACGATCTGCCGGTGGACGTGGTGGCCGCGGCGGTACGCCACAAGAAGGCTGACCCGGCGCGGCACGGCCTCGTGCCGGACGCGGCTTTGATCACGAAACCAGCTCCGGACCCAGAGCTGGACCAGGCGACGGCCGCCGCGAAGGCGGGGCAGTGGGAGCCGGCGGCCCGGTTGACCGCTCGCACCTGGCTGGACTGGGATCGTCGCGCCGTCGTCGTGCACCACTTCGGTGCACTCGCGGCGCACGACGACCCCTGGCTGACGGCGTGGCGGGCAGCTCGCCCCGACGACGGCGACCTCGCCGTCGTGCACGCCGATTCCCTTGTCATGCTCGCCTGGCAGATCCGGGGCTCCGCCTATGCCGACGAGACCAGCCGGGAACAGGCTGAGGGCTTCCGCCGGGTGCTCGGGCAGGCCGAGGAGGCCGCCTGGAACGCCACGCGCCGCATGCCGGACGATCCCACCCCGTGGGTCACCCTGATCACCCTGGCCCGCGGCCTGTCCTACGACCACGACGCGTTCGGCCGGCTGTGGAACGGGCTCGTCGAACGGGCGCCACACCACCTCGGCGGACACGTGCAGGCGCTGCAGTACTGGTGCCGCAAGTGGCACGGCTCGCACGAGCAGATGAACGCCTTCGCGGACCGCGCCGCGGCGTCGTCACCGACCCTGGCCCGTCTACCGTTCCACGCGGCGATGGAGATGGACAGCTCCGATGGCGCCGAGTGGCGTTCGCCCAGCGTCCAGCGCTCGATCGCCACCATGCTCGCCCAGCCGAACCTCACCAACAACGACCGTGGTTGGTTGGCGTACGCGCTGACACAGAGCAAGCGCTACGACGAGGCGGTCGAACAGTTCCGTGTGCTCGGCACCGACGCCAGCGGTGGCCCTTGGGCATCGTGGGACGACGGCGCGAAGCTGATATTCGCCGAGACCCGAGCCGAGGCGTGTCGGTATGCCCGCCCGCGCCGCTGAGGCGACGGCCGATGCGACCACCAGGGCACTGCCTGGCCGCGGCCAGCGCTCGGCTCGTCCGCTAGGCGCAACGGCGCCGTCGTCCGGGCCGCGTTCCGTCCGCCGCCCGCTCGCCGGCGCGTCTTGACCTCCGTTGGCGGTACGGGTTGTACTCCGCCGGATGTATGCGCCGCGGGTTGAGGGCTCGTACCGTGGGCTGGTGACGACGGACGGCCGCATGCGGTGCGCGCGCAGCGTGGCGGTCGTTGTTGCCGTGACCGCGGTGACGGGCATGGACGCGTGGTGGAACCAGCCTGGCACCCGCGAGGCGGATGTGATCACGTTCCTGCTCGTCGGTGCGGCATCCGCGGCGCTGATCATGCGACACCGGTGGCCGGTGGCCGCCGCGGTGGTGTGCGGAAGCGGGTTGACCGCGTGGTTGGTGTTGGGTCATCGGGGCGAGCTGCTGCACCTGCCGTCGATGGTGGCGTTGTACACGGTGGCGGTGCGGGGCGATCGGCGACGCAGCGTACTGGTCGGTGTGGTGGCGGTGGCCTGGTCTGGTGGGCTTGGGTGGCTGACCGGAGACCGGTCCAGCGCCCCCGTGACCGAGCTGCTGTGGCCGGTCGTGGCGGTGCTGCTCGGTGAGGTGGTGCGTGGCCGGCGCGAGTTGCGCGAGGAGTACGCGACGCGGGAGTCACGAGCTGCCGCGGAGCGGGAACAGCGGGTCGCTCAGCGGATCGCGCACGAGCGGTTACGGATCACCCGGGAGTTCCACGACGTGGTGGCGCACACCATGGCCGCGGTGAACGTACAGATGGGCGTGGCCGTGGCCGCGTTCGACCAGCGGCCGGACGCCGCGCGTGCCGCGCTGGCGCAGGCGCGCGCGTTGAGTCGGGAGGCGATGCGTGAGCTTCGTGCCACCGTGGCGGTACTGCGGGAGACCGGCGACGGTCGGTTGACCGAACCCGCCCCCGGTCTGGCGCAACTGGACAGCCTGGTGGCGAGGGTCGACGGGTCCGCGGTTCGTGTCTCGCTGCACCGCGACACCGGGCCGGACGACGTGCCGGCGGTGGCGGAGTTGACGGCGTACCGGATTGTCCAGGAGGCGCTCACCAATGTGATCCGGCATGCGCATGCCGGGGCGGCGGCGGTGTCGGTGACCCGGGACGGCGCGATGTTGCGCGTCGAGGTCATCGACGATGGGGTAGGCGCCGCACGAAACGGCGCGGACCCTGGCGGGTACGGTCTGACCGGCATGGCGGAGCGCGTCGCCGCGATCGGCGGTCACCTTCGGCACGGTCCGGTAGCCGGTGGGGGGTTTCGGGTGTACGCCGAGTTGCCGATCGGGCCGGTGCAGCCGTGACCGTGCGGGTAGTCCTAGCCGATGATCAGACGATCGTCCGGGCCGGGTTTCGGGCGCTGCTTGATCTGACTGACGACCTGGTGGTCGTTGGGGAGGCCGCCGATGGCGGTGAGGCGGTTGCGTGTGCCCGGCGGACCAGACCCGACGTGGTGTTAATGGACATTCGGATGCCCGTCGTGGACGGGTTGGAGGCGACGCGCCGGATCGTCGCGGATCCGGCCCTGGGCCGCGTGCGGATCCTGGTGTTGACCACGTTCGAGATCGACGAGTACGTCTTCGAGGCACTGCGTGTGGGCGCCAGCGGGTTCCTCCTCAAGGACGTTGAACCCCAGGACCTGTGCGAAGCGGTCCGGGTGGTCGCCGCGGGGCACAGCCTGCTCGCCCCAACCGTGACCCGAGCTGTCATCGACGAGTTCTGCCGGCTACGGCGGCAACGGGTGGGAGTCGAGCGCCTCGACGTGCTCACCGACCGGGAGCGTCAGGTTGTGGGCGCGGTCGCTGGCGGCCTGTCCAACGAGGAGATCGGTACGCGGTTGCGGATGAGCCCGTTGACCGCGAAGACGCATGTCAGCCGTGCCATGACGAAGCTCGGTGTGCGCGACCGGGCGCAACTGGTCGTGCTGGCCTTTGAGACCGGCCTGGCGGGCGACGTCACCACGTGACCGGTGGCGGGGCCTACTCCCGCTGGTGTATGGCCGGTATCCCCGGGGCGGATTTGCGCGGTCACGGCCGGTCATAGCGTCGATGCGTGATCGAAATTCGAGAGTTGACGAAGCGCTACGGCGCCAGGCTCGCCGTGGACCGGCTGACGGTTCAGGTCCGGCCCGGGCGCATCACCGGCTTCCTGGGGCCCAACGGCGCCGGCAAGTCCACCACCATGCGCATCATCGTCGGGCTGGACGCGCCGACCAGCGGGTCGGTCACCGTGAACGGTCGGCCCTACCGGCGGCTGCCGTCGCCGCTGCGCGAGGTGGGATCGCTGCTCGAAATCGGCGCTGCGCATGGCGGGCGCAGCGCGTACCACCACCTGCTGTACCTGGCGCAGAGCAACGGGATCGGCCGGCGGCGGGTGGACGAGGTCCTGGAACTTGTCGGAATCGCATCCGCCGGGCGTCGACGGGTCAGCGGTTTCTCGCTCGGCATGATGCAGCGGCTCGGCATCGCAGCCGCGCTCCTCGGCGATCCTCAGGTGCTGATCCTTGATGAGCCGGTCAACGGATTGGACACCGACGGTATCCGCTGGCTGCGCGCCCTGCTCGCGACGCTGGCTGGGCACGGACGAACGATCCTGTTGTCCAGTCACCTGATGAGTGAGATGGAACAGATGGCGCAGCACCTCATCGTCATCGGCGGCGGCCGACTCCTCGCCGACTCCGACATGCGGCAGCTGATCGAAGACAATTCGGCGGCGGCCGCAGTTGTGCGATCCCCGCACGTCGAGAAGCTCGGCGCCGTTCTGCGAGAGCGAGGTGCCGTCGTGAACCCCAACCCGGGCGGGACCCTCCGGGTTACCGGAATCGATGCCGCCGCCATCGGTGACCTGGCCAGCGCCCACCACATCGCGCTGCACGAACTGCACCCACACGTCGACTCCCTGGAAGCCGTCTACAGCCGGATGACCGGCGCGAGCGTCGAGTATCGCGGTGCGGGCATCAACAAGACCGTGGAGGGGTGACCGATGGCCGAATCCCTCACCGACCGACCCCTGAGCAGGTCAGGCGTCACCACTGCGCCGCGCCGCCGGAGCACAGCCGCACGCGCTGGACTACCACAGGCGCTTGTCGCCGAGTGGACAAAGCTGCGTACCGTGCGATCCACCATGGGCACGCTGACCGCGATGGCTGCCGCCACGATCGGGACGGCCGCGCTCGTCGCCGCCACCGCGAGCCTGCAGCCGGGCGAGAGCATCGTCGCGGGGAGTCTGGGCAATGCCGTGCTCGGTCAGGTCGCCGCCGGGATCCTGGGCGTACTGGTCATCTGCGGCGAGTACGGTGGCCGCACCATCCGCGCCACCATTGCTGCCGTTCCCAGGCGGTTCACAGTGTTGACCGCCAAGGCCGTCGTTGCCGCCGCGGTCGTCATGGGTGTGTCACTCGCCGCGTCCCTGTGCGCCTACGGAGTGGGCGCGGTGATGCTTGCCGGACAGGGTCACCCGTCCGGCAAGCCGATGCCCGCCCTTGTCGGCATCGCCGTTGTCCATGCCGCGGTCGCCGTGCTGGGGGTGGCATTGGGCACTGCCGTACGGCACGCCGCCGGCGCCATCACCGCTGTCACCGCCATCCTGCTGGTGCCGACGGTGCTCGGACCGCTGCTCGGCAACGCCGGACGGTGGATCAACGCCGCCTCACCGATGACCGCCCAGCAGAAGATCGCCCACACCTCCCATGCCGGCTTGCAGCCGCTAGACGGCCTGGGCGCCTGGCCCACGCTGTGGCTGATCTGCGCCGGTGTCGGTTCCGCGCTGGCCGGCAGCGCCCGGCTGCTGCGCACCCGGGACGTCTGACGCGGTCGGGGCGGGCGCCGCTCCGGCGGGTCGCAGGAGTGGCTTTGTTCGTGAGTTCCGGCACCAGATGTCGCTGAGTTTCAGCACCAGCCAGATCTCACCGGTCTCGATGTTCGCGAGTTTGAGCGCCACCCCTCGGCGGGGTCGGGACACCTGTCTCGGCCAACGCATCGCTCACGCACGGTAATGGGGGTCGGGGCGGGACGCGCCTTATCTGCGGCTACTTGTTTAACTTGATCTACGACCTCAGCCCCGGCCAGGCTGGGTCGAGGTGGCCGGTGGGTTGCTCTCTCTTGCGGCTGTCCACGGCTCATGGGTGTGACTCTCATCTGGCGTGCGCCCGCCGGTCACCGCGGCAGGGAGTGGCTCAAGACCTCCGATCTCCGCAGCCGTCAAGCGGTGACCTCGATCGGGGTAGGAAATGCCTTGGTTTCGCTGTAGGTCTGGCCGGTGCTCAGGCATTGGTGGAGGCAGCCGAGGAAGCGGTTGAACAGGTTCCGCAGCGCGGCGGCATGGCGGTCTCCGTGGTCCTGGCGGCGGCGGTCGTAGTGCGCTCTGGCGCCGGTTGAATTGTTGGTGGCGATGAACGCCCAGATGAAGCCGGCCGCGGCGAGCCGGTCGTTCTTGATGCGGCGGTGGGTGATCGAGATGCTGCGGCCGGAGGCTCGGGTGACCGGTGCCGAGCCGGCGTAGGCCTTCACTGCGCGGGCGTCGGCGAAGCGGCTGCGGTCGTCACCGATTTCGGCCAGCACGCGGGCGCCGGTGAGGTCACCGAGGCCCGGAAAGCTGGTGATGATCTCGTAGTCGGCGTGCTGGGCGAAGGCTGCGGCGCAGGCCTCACCGAGTTGGTCGACGTTGCTGCAGGCGGTGTCGAGCGCGGCGAGCAAGGCCAGAGTGGCGGTGCCCATGGCTTCTTCGACGAGCGGCTGCTGGCGCAGATGAGACACTCGCAGCCCGGCTTGGAGCTCGGCGGTGAGGTTGTCGATGCCGCGTTTGCGGCCGCCGTGGCGCAGGGCGGCCGCGATCCGCGTCTTGGTCAGCTTGGCGGCCGCGGCCGGGGTCGGTGCGATCGCCAACACCGCACGCGCGTCCGCGCTGACCAGAAAGTCCTTGCGGTTGCTGAAGGCGTCGAGGAACGCCGGGTAGTACTCACGCAGCAGCGACCGCAGCTCGTTGGATGCCTTGGTGCGCCGCCAGGTGGCGTCCTGGTGCGCGCGGGCCAGCACCGCAATGGCACGGGCGAGTTCGGTGTCGGCGGGCAGGGTGCGGTGGACGTGGGCATCGGTGCGCAGGATGTTGGCCAGCACGACCGCGTCGGCGTGGTCGGACTTGCTGCGCGCAACGGTGTGCCGGTCGCGATAGCGGGCCACCGCCATCGGGTTGATGGCATAGACCGGTCGGCCGGTTGCCCGAAGTCCCGTGACCAGCAGCCCGCGAGGTGTCTCGATCGCCACCGGGATCGGCGTCTCGGCGCTGTCGCCGGCCGCGGCCAGCAGGTCGAGCAGCTGCTGCCAGCCCTCCAACGTCTCGTGGATCCGTTGCTTCGCGACGAGTTTGCCGTGCTCGTCAACCAAGGCGACATCGTGGTGCCGTTCGGCCCAGTCGATGCCGCAGAACACCTTGTCCAAGACTTCCTCCCGCGCAGCTGGGTTTGCATTGGCCCAGTTCAGTGCCCCATGGCGGGAACGCGCGGCGCTCTAATAGCGAGGCTCATGGCCTACCCTCCGATTAGCCGTGTCGCGATCCCAGCGACCAGCGCGTCCCCGGTCTTCGCACAGAGCTCGACGGCTCGTGAAACAGCGAGGGGTTGCGTCGTGCTGGCGGGCTCGAACCACGACAAGACAAGTACTGATCGGCCCCGCAGCGGCGTCCAATCTGTCCGTCACCGGGCTTGTTCGGTGCCTTGCCTCTCCCGGTCTTGAGCGAGGACTGGACGTCCGGAGAGGTCTCAGGTGATCGAGGCAAGGCACCGAGAACGGCCCGCCGTCGGTCGGCGCCCGTCTTACCGGAGGCGTCAGCACGCCCGAAACGTGTCAGGCGTCCCGTGCTGCGGCAGGCCGTTCGAGAGCTATTAGAGGGGATTGCCCAGCTGAAAGTAGCGTTGCCCTGCTCGCCAATCGTCCACAGCCTACGAGCGAGGAGATGCAACGGATGGGTCGTGTGGTGATCGGCATGGATCCGCACAAGCGGTCGGCCACAATCGAGGTCATCGACGCACGCGAACGAGTACTCAGCCAGGGCCGGTACGGCACGGACACCGACGGCTACCAGACAATGCTGACGGTCGGGCGGCGGTTCCCGGATCGGGTGTGGGCGGTGGAAGGCTGCGCCGGAGTCGGCCGACACATCGCCCAACGCTTGGTCGCCGACGGCGAGACCGTGGTGGACGTGCCGGCGAAGCTGTCCGCGCGGGTGCGGGTTTTCGACACCGGGCAGGGACGCAAGACCGACCCGGTCGACGCGCACAGCGTGGCCGTGGCCGGACTGCGTAGCCCAGGCCTGCGCCAGGTCCACATCGACGACGCGACGGTCGCGCTGCGGCTCCTGGTGGATCGCCGCGACGAACTCGGCCGGGCCCGCACCGAGATCGTCAACCGCATCCACCGAATGCTGCTCGAGATACTCCCCGGCGGGGCGAAGAAGTTCCTCACCCGCGGCCAGGCCAGCTACCTGCTGCGCACCGCCGGCGAACCGGTGGGCATCGTGGCCCGCACCCGCCACGACCTGGCCCGTGAACTCATCGACGAACTCACCGGCATCGACGCCAAGATCCGGGTAGCGGACAAGCAACTGCGCCAACTCGTCACAGCCAACGGCAGCTCGCTGACCGAACTGAACGGGATCGGCCCGTCCGGCGCCGCCCGGCTCATCGGCGACATCGGCGACATCGCCCGGTTCCGCACCGCCGCGCACTTCGCGTCCTGGAACGGCACCGCCCCGATCGAGGCGTCCTCCGGCGACCAGCAACGCCACCGCCTGTCCCGGCTCGGCAACCGGCGCATCAACCGCGTCCTGCACATCATGGCCGTCGTCCAACTGCGCCACGACACTCCCGGCCGCGCCTACTACCGGCGCCGACTGGCCGAGGGCAAAACCACGATGGAAGCCCTCCGCGCGCTCAAACGCCACCTCTCCGACATGCTCTACAAGCAGATGATCCGCGACGCCAAGCGCGCCCGAACCGCCGGGACGGGTCCGGGAGGACAATCGGGAGCGACTCAGCAATCCAGCGCGGACGGCCCAATCCCGACAGCCGCCTCTTCGGACAAGTCACAACCCGGACCCGCCACCCGAAAGCGTAGAACAAACCTCGCCGCAACCCCTTGACTAGAGGGGAACCAGATGAGGATGCCGGGCCGAGAGGCATGGTGGGGATGGCACCACCCTGAATGGGGCGACGCGGATTCGTGGGGAACGTTCTATTTGGAGGCGGATCCAAAATGTACGGGAGTGGTCAGGCGCCGGGCGAAGCGAATTCCAGCGGCCAAGTGTCGGCGGAGCGGCCGGCCGGCGACGGGCCGGAGGCCGAGCGGACTCCGATCCGAGGATGGCTTGTCGTCTATCTTGTCGCGCTGGCCGGGTTGGCGCTGCACGGCTTAGCGCTGACCATCGCCTCGCTCATCATCGCCGCTGACCCGTCGCTGGTCGGCCTCACGTCGTTCGTGTCGGCGACCGCTCTGACCTTCTATGTCGCTTCGAACGCGTCACTGATCCTCTACACCGTTGTCCTGTACGTTCTCATGGGGAAAAGGAAACGTTCCGCCGTCGCGCATAACGTCATTTTTCACATCTTGTCGCTGGGCTTCCTGGTGGGATGGCATGCCATGGGCATGAAGTCGACAGCGGGCCTGGCGATCGACGCGATTCCGCCCGTCGTGATGGCCGCCTATTTCGTCACCTCTGGGCGAGTTCGTAGGACCTTCCGCGGGTGACTTTCTCCAGCCGGCATCGCCAAGCGGCGTGGCCCAGCCGACCGCCGATGCACGCTTCTCGGCACGAGCGTGTCCCGGCCCAGGCGCATCGGGCCGCCGTGCCAGCGCACGGAGCGTGACGATCCCCGACGACCGTTAGCGCGCGCGGTCGGCGGCAAATGAGATGCGTGTCGCACGAATATCCCCATGCCAGCAGCGCTTTGCCGTGGGAGGGGGCTGCCTCCCTTGCGCCGCTGGGCCTCCTCGCGCTTTCACGGCATCGGGAGTGAAGAGCCTGACGCGTCGCCATCATCATGGTCGGTCATGATTTCTCTGCGTCCGGTACCGTCCTGTCGCGACGGTATGCCGGGTTGAGGACCATTCCGACGGTGTTGCTTACGCCGACGATGGACAGCGCCGCGATCGCGGTCCAGAACCCGTACATATAGCGGAACTTGTCGCTGACCTGGCCGTAGTGTTCCCAATGGCGCAGTTGCGGCACCGTTGGCGGAGACGTGGAGGGCTGTGCCGTGACTTGGCTGAGCACCGCCGCGGCCGCGTCTGTCGCGTCCTGCCGCGCCAGCATCGTCGCGCCGCACAGGACGACAGCCGCAGCGAGGGCGAGCCCTGCGGTGGCCGTCGTACGCCATGTGCGCGACGGTAACGCCGTGGCGGCGAGCGCTGCCGCCAGGAGCGCTGCGGATAGCCAGGCCAAGGGCTGCGGCGGCAAGGGAGCGGGCGGCTTGCCGAGAACCTGTTTGATTTCGACGTCATCAAGCCTGTGGATCGGTTCCCGGTCCGCGTCGCCGGTGAAGGCGACCTCAGGTTCTCCACCGGCGATGACATCAACGCCGGTGTACGTGACCCGCCATTGCAGACGAGGTCGCTCCTCGCTCGCGCACGACGCGCTGATAAACGGCAGGAGCAGGCATAGCCCGGCCATGATCAGGCCCGCTGGACTGGCCAGCCGCCGGGCCAGCGGTGCCACACGTTTCCGCGTCCGAGCCGGCCTGTCGTGTGAATCGTCTCCGTGCACCGCACCACTCTGTCGCAGAGTCGAGCCCGGCGCCATCACGATCCCGGGAGTCGCACGGAGCGTCAGGCGACCGGCCGCCAAGATTTCTTCCCGGCGGGCATCTCGAAACAGCCATCGAAGCACGCTTCCACGGATTGACGGCTGCAGTTCAACGGCATGATCGAGTGTCCGCTCATCGACGGATCCGCGCACCGGCACACGGCTCGCTTCATGATCGCCTGCGCGGAGGGTGAACGCGCTCTGGAGCCACCGTCGGCACCACTTGGGATCAAGATCGACAAGTGGTGCCGGTCCTCACGAAGCCACCCGCCGCAATCCACCGTCTTGGGGGAGAAGCTCATGACAGGGGGTCAACGGCGGCGAGAAGCTCGTGAACCAATTGCTGCGCATCCGCCGGAACGCAATGGCGCTGGACGGCCAACAGACGACGCGAGCCAGCCGATCGACCTGAGGAAACGAAACGATGCTCACCATCGCCCTGCGCCGCGCCCTTGGTCACCAACGGGCCGTACCAGATCGACGATGGGCCACCGCCTCAGCCGGTGCTCGACGGCGAAGCACGCCTTTATCCGCGCGGCTTACCGGTCGTCAAGTCCGTGCCGGCCCGCAATTTCGTTCGCTCCGCCTCAACGACATCGTAGAAGTCCTCGACGGGCATGCCGAACGCATCCTGGAACGCCTGTTTCCACGCAGCCCCCGATGCCGTCGCGCGGCAGAAGGACACAAAGGACTTCGGCGAGCCGGCAGCGCGTGCGGCCGCGCGCGCGCCGAGGTGGAACAGCCCGTAGTTGTTACCCGCGCCTTCCGAAGAGCGCTCGTAGTCAGCCAGCGTGCCGTTGTCGTCCTGCAGCGCCCGGTACTCCCAGATGGCAAGTCCGACGTCCGCCGCTGTCATCACGCCGGCCTTCACGAGCGCCCGGTAGGCCAGTTCGCTCGCCATCCCCTCGAACAGCCACTGCCACTCGTGATCGCCTTCGCCATTGAAGCGGCCGAGCTGCGCCTGCAGATTGTGCACATGCTCGTGCGCGGCGACGTACGCGGGAAAGTAGTCGTGACCTTCCGTGCTCGACCGCCAGCGGCGATGCGCCGCGTTGAGACAGATGAAGTCATCCCCATCGACCCATGCAGTCGATACGGACTGCGGTCCGAGAAACAGCCGGCAACCGTTCGACCACGACACACGCACCTGCACGGGACCGTCGACACCGACACCGACACCGACGTCCGACCGGAGGTAATCGTCAATAGCGGTCAGACCGACCCGCACATTCGCCACCTCGTGCGGAGGTACGCCCCGCTGCACTGCCACTTGGAACGGCGGCCTGCCGATCGACTCGGACTCCGCGGGAAAACGGGAGGACCACCAGCCAAGCGCACCGAGTGCGACCGCGAGCACAGCGAGCGCTGAGGCAACCCGCAGCCAGCGGCGGCGGGCCCACTTGATGACGGACACGGTACGCACCATATCGGGGCCGGGTGAACGCCAGGTGCCTTGCTCTGCCGTGCAGGCGGGGTCGCCCGGGCGACAGTCACTCCCGCTCACCCGGCCCGGCGCGGTCGTTCGCGTACCAGCCAACGCGCCTGACGAGCGGGGGAGTGGCAGCATTATCTCCACGGTTCGCACCGACGGTAGACCCGCAGTTCCGGGCCGTCGCGACCAGGTACGACAAGCTCAAAGACCGTTACCCTCGATCAGCGGGTGCGCCATCACTCGCACCCGTCCTCGATCGTCTCGACCTGGGTGGCCCTGCCCGGATCGGGACCGTGGCGCTGCAACAGTCGTCGCGGCTCGACCCGGACCTCGAGTCACTCGCGCAGCCCGGCACCCCGGTCGAGGAGAATCGACTCGACCTGCCAGTCACCGTGCCCGTCCGTGGCTTGTGTGCCGCCCGTCCTGGTCACAGCGCCAACATGTTTCTTCTGATCGCCGCGCAGAAGGGTCATTGACGTCGCAACGCGGAAACGGCCTCCCAGACGATCTCCGGGAAGCCGTTTCATGCGATAGCGGAGGCCGGATTTGGACCCCCTCGACCGGCGCCCAGGCCCGGGGGTTGGACGACCTGCCTCAGGCCCCTGGCGACGGTGCCGCGTCGGGGTTGACGCCGACCGTGACGGCACCGGACAGGCCACGTCGAAGCGACCCGCGGGAGTGAGTCAACGCGATCACCGCCGACGCACCGTCGAAGCGGTTGTAGACGGCGTCCTGGCTGTTCGTGAGGCGCGGGACGGGATTTGACCGGTACGGCGCCAGCTTCGCAACCTCTTCGCTGGTCGCTTCCGGGAAGAACACCTGACCGGTGTGCGAGACGTGGCCACCCTCGTACCCGGATGCCCGCAGCGTTCCACCGACGTGCACCTTGACGTGGATGTGCAGAGCGCGCCCCTTGTACCAACCCGGATAGATGGTCCGGAACTCGGCCCGGCCCCGCCGGTCGGTGATCTGCACGCCTCGCAGGAAAGTGTCGTCGTTGATGGGCTCCTGGTGGGGGAAGCCACTGCCCGGCGGCGGCGGGGGTGCGTTCGGGTCCGGTGCGGCATACCCGGAGTACACGCCATTGGCGTCACACATCCAGATGTCGACCGCAGCGTTCGGAATCGGCGCGCAGCTCTTGGCATTGACTACGACGAAACCGATCTCCAGTGGGAGCCCTTTCCGGTCCTCGGCGATGTTTCGCCGCACCTTGTCCAGGTCGAGGTAGTACGGACCGTCGCCGATCTCTGCCGAGAGCACGCAGGACGGCGCGGTGGCGCTGGGCGCGGCGGGCCCTTCCGCCGCTCCGGCGGGTGTTCCTTGGACCACTGAGCCCCCGATGGCGGCGGCCGCGCCCGTCACTCCGGCGACGCCGAGGCCAACGCCACCCATGACCCGCAACGCATTCCTCCGCGTCAATGGGTTGTCCTCGTTCTTCGGTACTGAGTTGATCCGGTCTACCATTCTTCCGGTTCCTTCCAGGCGTGGTGGTCCAGATAACGGTGAACGCCTGAGACGGTAGGGCTTGGTGCTATGGCTGACCACAAATATAAGGGAATCGGCAGCGAACTCACAGCTTGTCCGACAACTACGGATTCGGCATGCTGCCAGGTACTGCGACTCGAAGCCACCAATGCCTGCGCGGCGGTACCTGCGTGTGTCTGAACCGCGACAGGCCGGACGGCACGCCCGACAGCTTCGGGTTGGTCACGTGGCGATCAGTGCGTTGACGCCGATCGCGGCCCGAGCGCCCTCCCTATGTTCAGCTCTCCGGCGATGTCCGTGCCGTTCCAGGCTGAAGATCACCGATCTTGAAGCCCGCCACGACGCGGTTGTGCTGGGCCGGTGAATTTGGCGCTGGGCCGGCCAGATTGTCTGGCTGCTCGGTCCGAAGGGCTCCGGCAAGACGTCGCCGCGCTCAAGTGGGCGCGGTAGCGGCCGCCTACGGCGACACCCTGATCCACTGGGACCTACGAGCAGACGACGTACGGCTGCATCGCACCGGCATCAAACAGCTCCACCACCCCGTCGTCGGCGACCTCGACCTCAACTTCGAGACCCTGCAGCTCACCGCCGACCCAGCCTGACCATGCCTTGCTGAGTGCCCCGGCCGGGCCTGCCGCGACGACGCGTTGCGTCTCTTAAGAGATCGCCGCACACCTCTTGCACCCGCACCAGCCGCTCTGCCTCAGCCGCCAGATCCTGCAGATGGACGACGGCGAAACGCCCCGAGACACCTTCGTCAAGGGCGGGGTCGATCTATTGGTTGTCGACGGGTGGGGTTCCGGCGTGGCTCCGCCGTCCGATCCTTGGGAGGAAACGGCCGACCCGGGCGGCGTATGCGGCGTACGTGTTGCCGTGTGTTCGGGCCAGGTACGGCTCCTCGACTGCACGGACCTGCAGTTGTACCGATGCGATCAGCACTGCGGTCGCCGCGATCGACACGATGTTGGGCACCAGCAGCGACATGCCGGCGCTGGTGACGGTCATGGCGGTGAAGATGGGGTTGCGAGCCAGGCGGAACGCGCCGCTGGTGATCAGGGTGGTGCGTTCGGTGTGGTCGACGCCGACTCGCCAGGAGGCGCCCATGTGCAGTTGCGCGGCGACTGTGGTCAGGACGCCTGCGACGGCAATCAGCAGTCCGCCGGCCTGGACGCTGGTGTGGTCGAGCGCATCGATTGCTGGTAGACCGGCCAGGGCGGTGATCGGTCCGGCGAGCCCGAGCACGAGAGCGGCGATGAACAGCAGCTTGGCCCACCACGCCACGGTTCCGGGTGGGCCGGCGTCGAGGCGCAGGCCGGTGTCGCCGGTGCGGCGCCACTGGATGACGCTGCGCCAGCCGAACGCGAGCCCCAGCCCGAGCAGGTACAGGACGAGGGCGGCTGCGGCTTTCACGTGACAGCCCGCGTGGTGTTCTCAGCAGTCATCACGCGTCTTCGGCGTCGCAGCCGTCGTCGCAGTGCGCGCCTGTCGCGGGCGCGCCTGGGGCTGTGACTGCGAGGGGCGAGCGCGACGGCGGTCTCGAACACGTCGGAGGTGAGCGTCACGGCGACGAACAGCCGGACTCGCCGGGTCGGCACCCACCCCCGCGCCGGCGACGGTCCGATCGACACGAGCGGCAGTGGTGCGCTCATCAGCAACAGCCTTCCTCGATCGCGGCGGGGCACGCCGCCGGGTCGACGGCCAGGACCAGGCAGAGCCTGTCACCCAGCGCGTGTGCGAGCCGGGTGTCGGCAAGTTCGTAGCGGGTCCGGCGGCCATCCGGGACCGCGACGACCAGGCCGCAGCCACGCAGGCAGGCAAGGTGGTTGGACAGATTCTGGCGGCTGGTGCCGAGGACCTCAGCCAGTTCGGCCGGGTGACCGGGCCCGTCGCGCAACGCGAGCAGCAGCTTCACCCGGACCGGGTCGGACAGGGCATGGCCGACGCGGGCAAGCACTTGCCCATGGGTCAAGGTCTCCACGCCCACGAGAGTACATCGAATGCTGTACTCAGCGAATACTGAACTTACCGACCCCGACGGCAAGCAGATGCGGTTCGGCAGCCCGACGCGCTAAGCGACGCGCCCCGGAACACCGGCCGGCACGTGTCGGTCGCGGAGGCCACGATCGAGTCGTGGACCGTCCCGGCCACTGAGCGGTGTGGTCGGGCACGACGGACTCCTCGATTCGGGGCCCTCGTGGGCCTGTGATTGACCTAGAAGGCGATTAGATCGTGGACGAACTAATCGGCTGCTGGAGATATGCTGTACCCCTCGACCTGAACCCGCGAACGGAGCCCCGGCCATGATCCATGGTGAGACGCCCGCACCCGGCCCCGCGGCGGAGCCGCCGGCGGGCTTCGAGGACCTGACGTGCTTCGCGTTGTACGCCGCGTCGCGGGCGGTGACCGGGGTGTACCGACCGCTGCTGGAACGGATCGGGCTGACCTACCCGCAGTACCTGGTGATGGTGTGGTTGTGGCGCAACGGGGACAGCGGCGTCAAGGACATCGGCAACGCCCTGCAACTCGACTACGGCACCCTGACCCCGCTGCTCAAGCGGCTGGAGGTGCTCGGCTACATACGCCGGCAGCGTCGCCTCGATGACGAACGCGCCGTCCAGGTGACCCTGACCACGGCCGGTGCGGACCTGCGCGCGCAGGCGACCGGCGTCCCGGACGAGATCACCCGGGCCCTGGGTATCACGGCGGCGCAGACCGCCGCCCTGCAGGAACTGCTGCGTACCGTCTGCGCCAACGCCGCCGACCACGCCCGGGCCAGGCACTGATCGAGATGGCGGCCTGATCGACGCGGGCCGCTGAGCTGCCACTCGGCCGGCCGGCACCCTACCCCCATGCAGGGCGGGACCACGCTGCCCGGCTACGGCCCGGGCGCCCGCGGGTGGGGTGCCGGTCGGCCTGCGCGCCGTTCGGCCTGCGCGCCGTCGCCAACGCGACCGTTAGATGCCGCCGCAGGCCGTGGAGACCGGCGGAGACCCACCTACAGCAGAACCCGGGGAGAACTTGTGAGCGGTTACCTTGTGCACGATGTAAACGTAGGCTAGGTTGTTGACAACCCCCAGCACCCCCGAGGAGAGCCGTCATGACGCACGAACCCACACCGCCGCGCGCCCGCCGCCGCACCCTGCTCGCGGCCATCCCGGTCGCCGGCGCGGCACTGTTCGGTGCGGCGTCGCCCGCGAACGCGCTTCCGCCGGCACCCCCGCGGCAAACCGGCGCGAGGCGGTCCAGGCCCGCGACCGACCTGGTCACCACCGACGGCAATGTGCAGATCTTCGTCAAGGACTGGGGCCCCACGGCCGGCCGCCCGGTGGTGTTCAGCCACGGCTGGCCGCTACAATCCGACAGCTGGGAAGCCCAGATGCTTTTCCTTGCCGATGCCGGCTTCCGCGTGGTTGCCCACGACCGGCGGGGCTTCGGTCGGTCCACCCAGACCTTCGACGGCAACGACATGGACCACTACGCTGACGATCTCTCCGCCGTCATCGAACACTTGAAGTTGCGCGAAGCGACCCTTGTCGGCTTCTCGACGGGCGGCGGGGAGGTCGCGCGCTACATCGGCCGGCACGGCACCTCCCGCGTCGCGCAGGCCGCCCTGGTTTCCGCCGTCACGCCCCTGATGCTCAAGACCCCCAACAATCCCAACGGCACGCCGATCGAAGTGTTCGACGGCCTGCGCACCGCTTCCCTCGCCGACCGCTCCCAGCTCTACCAGGACCTCGCAGCGGGTCCCTTCTTCGGCGCGAACCGGCCGGGCAACAAGGTCACCAAGGGCATGCGGGACGCCTTCTGGTTGCAGGGCATGCAGGCCGGACACAAGGCCGCGTTCGACTGCATCAAGGCATTCTCCGAGACCGACCTCACCCAGGACCTCAAGAAGTTCGACGTACCGACCTTGATCATCCACGGGGACGACGATCAGGTCGTCCCGATCGACGCCTCTGGCAGGGCCGCCGCCAAGATCGTCAAGAACTCCACCTTGAAGGTCTACCAGGGCGCACCGCACGGGGTTGGCTACACCAATCAGCAGCAGCTCAACAATGACCTGCTGGCCTTCGTCAAGGGCTGACCCTGGCGCCCCGCCTTAAGCACCATCTGCATGCGATCGTCTCGGTCAGAAGCGGATACTCGATCCACGGGGGCGGGGATGATCGCCGATCGTCCTCGCCCGTCGTGTGGAGGCGTGGTCGAACTGGACCTCGACTCGGTCGAGGTGAACCCATGGCTGCGGTCCGCGTGCACCGAATCCGGGCCTGTCGATCAGGGAAGAATTCGTCGCGGCAGGTGAGGTCCGGTCGGGCGGCGGGACCACTCACGGGGGTAACCGAGCGAAACCTCCTCGAACCGCACGCCGTCGTGGTAGGTCGTGCGCGGGATGTGCAGATGGCCGTAGACGGCGACGGCGGCTCGGTACCGTTTGTGCCACGTCGCGGTGCCGTCGGTGCCGCACCACTGGGCGAACTCGGGGTAGTGGAGTACCTCGGTCGGCTGCCGGACGAGCGGCCAATGGCTGACCAGAACCGTACGCACCGCAGGCGGGAGCGCGGCCAGGCGTCGTTCCGACGCGGCGACCCGAGCCGCACACCACGACTGCCGATCCGGGTACGGGTCCGGATGCAGCAGCACCTCATCGGAGCAGACCACGCCGGTCGCGTGAGCGTACGCCAGCGACTCCGCCCGGTTGGCCGTGCCGGGCGCCAGCCACGAGTAGTCGTAGAGCTGGAACAGCGGGACCACGGTGAACGGCCCGCCCGGCCCCTCCCAGACCGCGAACTCGTCCTCGGGTGTCAGTACGCCGTTGTCGCGGCACATCCGTACGAGCGCGGCGTAGCGCTCGACCCCGCGCAGCTGAACAGCGTCGCTCGGGTGCGTCCACAGCTCGTGGTTGCCAGGCGCCCAGATCACCCGGGCGTAGCGCTCACACAGCAGCCGGAGAGCCTTCTCGATGTCGGCAAAGATCTCGCCCACGTCGCCGGCCACGATCAGCCAGTCGTGCTCCGACTCCGGCACCATGGTGTCGAGCAGGCCACGGTTTTCCGGGTAGGACACATGTAGGTCGCTGACGGCGTACAGCACCTCAGGTGAACTCACGATCGATGAAGCGCAGCAGCTCGTCGGTGCTGCCGGACTCGAGGACCTCAGTCACCGAGCTGTCCCGTTCCGGCCTGTTCACCATGCTGAGGATGGCTCGCATTCGCGCGACGACCCGCTCCACCGTCTGCTCCTCCGCGGAGACGAGCCACTTCTCCACGCGGTCCAAATTGGTCTGGAGCTCAACCTCCACAGCGTCGTTGCCGGTGTCTGGTGCGAGCTTGGCGAGGAGGAACTGCGTGAGGGCGTGCGGGGTGGGTTGGTCGAAGATGGTGGTGGCCGGCAGGCGTAGTCCAGTGGCAGTGTTGAGTCGGTTGCGAAGCTCGATGGCGGTGAGGCTGTCGATCCCTTGGTCCAGG
>DATHBD010000007.1:0-13735 GCA_035296325.1 Micromonosporaceae bacterium
TCGCCGGCGAACTCGTCATCGGCGGCGCCGGACTCGCCCGCGGCTACCTCAACCAACCCGACCTCACCGCCGAAAAGTTCTACCCCGACCCCTTCCACACCGCACCCGGCGAACGCCTCTACCACACCGGCGACCTCGTCACCCGCCGCCGCGACGGCACCCTGACCTTCCTCGGCCGCATCGACTCCCAAGTCAAAATCCGCGGCCTACGCATCGAACTCGGCGAAATCGAGTACGCCCTGCAGACCCACCCGGCGATCACCCAGGCCGCCGCCGGAATCTCCGACCCCGGCGCCGGGCGCGGCCCGCACCTTCTCGCCTGGATCGCCCACTCGGACAACCCCGCGCCACCCGAAGCAGACCTCCGGGAACACCTCGCCGACCGCCTGCCGCTCCACATGATCCCGACCGCCTTCACCTACCTCCCCGAGCTCCCACTCACCTCCAGCGGAAAGATCGACCGAGCCGCGCTCCCCGTCCCGGACAGCGGCACCCGCGCCGAACGCACCCCGCCCAGCACCCCGACCGAACGCGCGCTCGCCGACCTCTGGCTCACCCTCCTGCCCAACAACGACCCGGAGACGATCGACGTCCACGAGAGCTTCTTCGCCGTCGGCGGCAACTCACTCCACCTCATGCAGCTCCTCGCCCACATCCAACGCACCTTCGACACCACCCTCGAGCTTCGCCAGCTCTACACCAACACCACAATCGCCGCCATCGCCCACGCCATCGACCACCGCCGGGCCCACCCGGTCCAACCCGCGGAAGACCGCTCGTTGCTGGTCCCGCTGAACGACACGCGGTCCGGCACACCGCTGATCCTGGTTCACGCGGTGGGCGGCACGGTGGTGCCGTATCTGGCGCTGGCCGAGCGGCTGGCCGGCGAGCGGCCGGTGTTCGGACTCGAGGCGGCCGGGCTGGACGGCGCCGAGCCACCGTTGGGCACGGTGGCGGAGATGGCGCAGCGTTACCTCGAGGAGGTGCGCCGCACCCTGCCGCGCGGGCCGTACGAGGTGGGCGGCTGGTCCATCGGCGGAGTTGTCGCCCTGGAACTCGCCGGCCTGCTCCGCGACAGCGGTGCGACGGTGCGGTCCCTGGTGCTGCTCGACACACCCGCGCCGGTCGAGGACGGTCCACTGCCCGACCATGCGGAGCTGCTGGGAAGTTTCGCCGCCGATGTCGCTGCGCTGCAGGGCGTCGACCCGCCGCCGCTGGACCTGACCGCACTGCGCGCCGTGCCCGAGTCGGACCAGGTGGACGCCGTCAGCGCGGCGCTGGAACGTGCCGATCTGCTACCCGCGGGACTCCGCGCCCGGATCCGGGAGCGGATCGCGGTGTTCATGGCTGACGCGCTGGCCTTCCGCCGGTACCGGGCACGCCAGTTCGACGGTGCTGTCACGCTCGTGACGGCGGTCGGGTCCGGTGACCGCGACGGTGAGCAGTGGCAGAAGCTGCTCGACGTGGCCAGGCGGGCCGTGGCTCCGGGCACGCACTACACAATGCTGCAGCCACCCCAGGTGGATGAGGTGGCTGCAGCGCTGCGTTCCGCGGGCGCCGGCTCAGACCTGTAGCCGGCGTTCCCAGAGCTTCGTGTAGTAGGGCAGGTGGTACCGGTAGTACTCGCCCAGCACCGGGTCGTCCACGACGTTGCGGTCATCCCCGGGCTCGGAGCGGCGCTCGAAGCCACTGCTGGCGCTGGCCCCCTGGTGCCAACGCTCGGTGCGCCGCCACTGTTGCGGGACGCCCTTGTCCCAGCGAAGCGCCTCGGCGAGAAACGGGATGCCCACCCGCTTGCAGTACGCCTCGACGGTGGCGGCCGGTCGGTCGAGCAGGTCATCGGAATCGATCACGACCGGTTCGGCTCCGGTGGCGGCGACGACGGCCTCGTAGATCTCGTGCAACCAGGCGAACCCGATCTCGTCGCGGGTGACCGCCGGGTTGAGGGCGACATGCGACGCGATGACCTCGCGCGGCTCCCGGATGATGAAGGTGTGCGCTGCGTGGCGTAGGAAAGCCTGATCAGCCAGCAGCTCCGGGTAGTGGAAGTCGGTGGTGTCCTTGAAGAAGATCCTCCCCCGGAGCTCGCTCAGGGCATCGATCAGCTCCCGCTCACTGTGCACGGTGGTGCCGTCGATCGTCGCCGTGCCGAAGTCGGCGACGTGCGAGAACGGCTCGTGGAGCACGAGAAAGTCACCCCGCTCCATGACCATCCGTTCGAATGCGGTCGATCGGCTCCGCGGCGCGCTCCACATCGCGATCAGAAGCCGATCATCGTTGTAGCCTTTCCGGACATCATTCATCGCCACTCCCTCCGGTACTGACGTGTGTGGCACGGTACCCACCGCACCGGCACGGATCCCGGCCGCGGACGGCAAATCAGCCGCTCGCTTACCCCGGTTGCGCACCAGGCGCAGAAGCGACACGCCGCGTCGGCGAAAGTCGCCGTGAAGGCTAGCCCGGAATCAGCGACATGCGGAGGGCCCGGGACGCCTTCCGGGCCTTTACTTTGGGGGTGCGGATCATCGATCTTTCCCCTCATCTCGACAACGTCGGGACGTCGACCGCAGCGGACACGAAGGTCGGCCGATTCAACGTGTGGGGCAACTCCTTCGCCGCGGAGGACCTGCCCGCTCCCGGATCCGATGCCGTCGTCGACGGCATCCGGTTCCGGCTGCCACCGTTCGGCAGCGGAGAGCCGGACAACGTTCGGTGCGCGGGACAGTACCTTCCCGTCGCCCCGCACGACGGCCTGGACGACTGGCTGTACCTGCTGGCATCCGCCGAACGTCGGGTGGAGGACGAGGTCAGCCTGCACTTCGTCGACGGCGCGGTGGATTTCGAGGCGGTGCGCGTCTCCGACTTCTGGGCCGCGCCCGCCGCGTTCGGCGAGACCAACGCCTTCGAGACGCTGATGCACTACCCGCACCACACCCAGTTCGGCGTGCCCGCGGCGATCTGGTGCCAGCGGGTGCCGGTCACCCGCCGGGCGCCACTCGTCGGCATCGGACTGCCGCACAACATCGCCCTGCACATCTTCGCCGCCACGCTGCTGCCAGCCGTGCCGCAGCCGGCGGCCCCGGAACTGGCCGAGGTGGGCTTGCGATGACAGCCACGGTTACCACGCTGCGCCCGAGCCAGACGCTACGGCGCCCGCCGACGTTCTACCGCGATCCGTTGAGCTGCCTGCAGTCGGCGTTCGGCGCCCTGCTCGCGCACCGCGGTCACGACCCGCTGAGCACCCTCGGCGCGCGCTGGGAGTTCCGGTACGTCCCGGGCGACGTGCGGCCCGAGGAGTTCTACTACCCGTGTCGATTCGACGGGGACGTGGCACGGAGCATGGCGCCGTTCCACCCGTTCCGCTCGACGTGGTCGGTGCCCTCGGCGGACGATCCGCTCGCGGAGCTCGCCGGCCTCGTCGATCGCGACGTGCTGCCGATCGCCGCTGTCGACAACTACCACCTGCCGTTCCGCCCGGCCTATCACGACGTGCACGCCGCACACCTGGTCGTGGTGTACGGGGTGGACATGGCACGTGGGCTGGTGTGGGTGTCGGACACGATGCCGCCGGCCTTCAGCGGCCCGATCCGGGCGGAGGACTTCCTCAGCGCGTGGGGCTCCCCCAACCCCGCCGACGACCAGGATGCCTTCTTCAGCGACGCCGGCATCGGCCGGCGGTACCTGACGGTTGAGCTCGGCTCACCATGGCCGGCCGCGGACGCCGCGACGTTGACCGCGGCGCTGCGCCAGAACCTCGCCGACCTGCGCGCCGGGATGGAGCCGGCGGCCGCGCACTGGACCGGACTGGCCGGCCTGGACCGCTACGTGCGGTCCGCTGTGGACGCTGCCCGCGCGGGCACCGCCGAGCCGCTCAAGGAGCTGTACACCTTCGGCTGGAGTCAGCAGGCCATGTGCAGCATGCACGGCGAGCTGCTGCGGACCCGCGGGCACGCGTGGGGCGTTCCGGCGCTGCGCGAGGCCGGCCGCGCGGTGGAGGCAGCCGCACACACCTGGAGCGGACTGCGGGTGACCGCAGCGCACGGCTGGCCGGATCCGGTGGCCGCCGCCGACGACCTGTACCGACACGGCGCCCGCCTGGTGCGGCGCTACGAGGTCGGCGCCGTGGCGGTGGATCGAGCCGCCAAAGCCCTGGACGCCCAAGCGTCCTGACCGTCGAGGAGGAGCACGTGGAGAAACTGGCCGTATTCGGTGGCCAGCCGGCGGTGCCACGCGACATCCGCGCGGTGGCCTGGCCGATCATCACCGAGGAGGACCGCAAGGCCGTACTCGGCGTACTGGACAGCGGTGAACTGGTGTCCAACAGCGACAGCCCAACCGCGGTGGACGAGTTGGAGGCCCGCTTCGCCGAGCGGACCGGCGTCGCGCACTGCGTCGGGCTGAGCAACGGGACCACGGCACTGCAGATCGCACTGGCCGCCCTGGACATCGGACCGGGTGACGAGGTCATCGTCCCGGCCCTGAGCTTCATCGCGTCTGGGCTGGCCCCGCTGCACCAGATGGCGGTGCCGGTCTTCGCCGACATCGACCCGGTCACCTTCACCCTCGACCCCGAGGATGTCGCCCGGAAGATCACCCCGCGGACCGCCGCGCTCCTGCCGGTACACCTGCACGGCATGCCGGCGGACATGGCGGCGCTCGGCGACCTCGCCACGCGGCACGGCCTCGCGGTCGTCGAGGACGCGGCGCAGGCGCACGGCGCCACCTACCACGGCCGGGCGGTCGGTTCGCTCGGCGACGCCGGTGCATTCAGCCTGCAGGTCACCAAGAACCTGCCCACCTGTGGCGAGGGCGGCCTGCTGACGACCGGAAGCCCGGAGCTGGCCACCCGGGCCCGGATGATCCGCCAGTTCGGTGAGGTGATCGAGGCCGGCAAGGCCCGGGACTACGTGTCCTACCGGCTCGGCTGGAACTCCAAGCTGAACCCGGTGCAGGCGGCGTTCGCGAGCAGCCAGCTCAGCCGATTCGACGACTACGAGCGGCGCCGGCAGAGCAACATCACCGCATTCCTGGACCGGCTGCGGGAACTGCCCGGGCTGCAGGTGCCCGCAGCGCGACCGGGCTGCAGCCACGCCTGGCACATCCTGCGGTTCCGGTTCCAACCGGCGGCGATGGATCTGGCCGGCGTGGCGCCCACGGCGCTGCGCACGGCGCTGCGCCGGGTGCTGCGCGCGGAGGGCGTGCCGGTCTCCCAGTACCAGCTGATGACCCTGCCGGAGCAGACGGTGTTCCGCGAGCGCACCGGTTTCGGGCGGGGATACCCGTGGGCGGCGCAGGACCCGCCGGCCCCACCGGACACCGACCATCCGGCTGCCCGGGCGGTGATCGAGGACTCCCTGACGCTGCAGAAGCGACACCTCAATCCCGGTACCGGCGACCTGCTCCAGCGCTACGCCGACGCCTTCGAGAAGGTGTGGGAGCAGCGCGAGGTGCTCGCGAACCTGGCGCGGGCCGCGACATGACGCTCACCACCGGCACCAGCACCGGCACCGGCGCCGACCTCGACGCGCTGCTCCGCCGGGCCCTGCGGATCCGGGAGCGGATCGTCGACATCTGCGGCAACCCGGAAGGCGGCCACCTCGGTGGTTCGATGTCACTGGTCGAGGTGCTGACCGCGCTGTACTTCGACGTCATGCGGATCGACCCCACCTACCCGGACGACCCGGACCGCGACGTGTTCCTGCTCAGCAAGGGGCATGCCGCGATCGGCCTCTACGCGACCCTGGCCGAGCGCGGGTTCTTCGCGCCGGAGGAGCTTGCCGACTACGCCAAGCCCGGGAGCCGGTTCATGGGCCACCCGGTGCGGTCCGTGCCGGGGGTGGAGATGCCGACCGGCTCCCTCGGCCACGGCCTTGCCCTGGCCATCGGGTTCGCGTACGCGGCCCGCCGCACCGGCAGCCCGCGCCGGGCGTTCGTGGCCATCGGCGACGGTGAGATGCAGGAGGGTTCGGTCTGGGAGGGCGCGATGGGCGCCGCCGGGTTGGGCCTGGACAACCTGGTCGCCGTGATCGACCGCAACGGGCTGCAGTTGACCGGTGAGACGGAGGAGATCTGCCCGTTGGAGCCGGTCGGGGACCGCTGGCGCAGCTTCGGCTGGGCGGTCCGCGAGGTGCCGGGGCAGGATCTCGCCGCCGTCCGCGAGGCGCTCCTGGCCACGCCCTGGGCCCCCGGCCAGCCGAACGCCCTCATCATGCGGACCACCAAGGGTGCCGGCGTGCCATTCGTCGCCGGAACCCCGAAGAGCCATTACGTGAACTTCTCCGAGCGGCAGTTGGCCCGGGCCCACTCCGCGTTGCGCCGCGAGGCGGAACGGCAGGGGGTGGCAGGTGACTGAGACAGCCGTCGCCAAACCGGTGCCGATCCGTGAGGCGTACCGCAACCGCCTTGCCGCCCTGCTGCCCGACCACCCCCGCGCCATCTGCCTGGACACCGACTCCGGGCTGTTCACCGGCGTCGACTTCGGCACGGCGGCCGACCGCTACGTCAACATCGGCATCGCCGAGCACAACCTGATGGGGATGGCCGCCGGCATGGCCGCGAGCGGCTGGATGCCGTACGTCAACACGATGGCGGCGTTCGCCACCGCCCGCGCGATCGAGGCGATCAAGATCGATGTCGCGTACAACGATCTCCCGGTGCGGATCATGGCCACGCACGGCGGGCTGTCCGCCGGACACCTCGGCCCGACCCACCAGTGCCTGGAGGACCTGGCGGTGATGCGGGCGCTGCCGAACATGACGGTGGTGGTACCGGCCGACACGGCGGCGACCGAGGCGCTCGTGGATGCGTCGCTCGACCTGCCCGGGCCGCTGTACGCCCGGCTGGGCCGCAAGGCCACTCCGTCCCTGCCCCAGGATGTGCCGGCACCGGTCGTCGGGCTGGTGCAGCCCCTGCGTGCCGGTACCGACGCGCTGGTGGCCGCGTGCGGGCCGTACCCGGTGCTGGCCGCCCTGGAAGCGGCGGAAACGCTTGCGAGGCAGGGCATCGCGGTCGGCGTACTGAACGTGCACACGCTCAAGCCGCTGGACACCGAGGGCATCCTCGCCGCCGCGGCCGGAGTGCCGCTGGTGGTCACGGTCGAAGAGCACTGGCGTGCCGGCGGGCTTGGCGGCGCGGTCGCGGAGACGCTCGCCGAGCACGCGCCCGTCCGGGTCCTCCGGGTGGGCATGCCCGACACCTTCGCCAGCTACGTCGGCGGTCACCGGGACCTGCTGAACCACTACGGGATCACCGGTCAGACGGTCACCCGCGCCGTGCTGCACGGGCTCGCCGGGCCGCCGCCGGACACGTCAGGAAGCTCATCCCGCGAGAGAGGAAGGCACCAATGACAACCATGATCACGGCCTGCCCGGAGTGCGAGCACAAACTCGCCCTCCCCGACGCGACCCGACTGAGCGAGGTCGTGGAGTGCCCGGACTGCCGCAGTGAGCTGGAGGTCGTATCGACCGATCCGGTCCTGCTGGCCATCGCGCCCGAAGCCGAAGAGGACTGGGGCGAGTGACCATGCGGGTGGGTCTGCTCGCCTCCCGGATCCGCACCGAGGAGAAGCGGCTTCTCGACGCCTTCGCGCACCACCGCGTCGAGGTGGACCACATCGACCCACGGTCGATGGTGTTCGCACTGGACGGGGCCACGCTGCCGTGGCAGGTGGTCCTCAACCGTGAGATCGCGGGCACCCGGGCCCGGTACGCGGCACTGAGCCTGGAGGCCGCCGGCGTGCTGACGCTGAACTCGGCGCAGGCGAGCGAGGTGTGCGGCGACAAGTGGCGCACCTCCCTCGCGCTGCGCCGGGCCGGGGTGCCCACGCCGCGCGCGGCGCTGGCGCTGACGCCGGAAGCCGCGTTGGTCGAGATCGAACGGCTCGGCTACCCCGTCGTACTGAAGCCGCTGAGCTCCTCCTGGGGGCGGCGGGTGTCTCTGCTCCGCGACCCGGACGCGGCCCAGGCGGTGCTGGAGCACTGCGCCGCGCTGCCCGCTCCGCAGGACCACCTGATCTACCTGCAGTCCTTTGTGGACAAACCGGGTCGGGACATCCGGGTCGTCGTCGTGGGTGACCGCGCCATCGGTGCGGTCTACCGGACGGCGCAGGGCTGGCGTACCAACGTGGCCCGGGGAGCAACCACCACCACCTGCCGGCTGCACGACCAGTTGGCGGATCTCGCGGTACGGGCGGCACGGGCCGTCGACGCGCAGCTCGCCGGCGTGGACGTCATCGAGGATCCGGACGGAGGGCTGATGGTGCTCGAGGTCAACAGCGGGGTGGAGTTCGCCGGGCTGCAGAGTGCCCTGGGCTCGGAGTGCGACGTCGCCAGCGCCATCGCCGAGCTCACCATCGCCGCCGCGGACCTGCCGGCCCGGGTGCCGGCGGAGGTGGCGTCGTGATCCGCGCGGCGGTGCTGGGCGGCGCCGGGTACATCGGCGGGGAGCTGCTCCGGCTGCTGGTCGGGCACCCGAAGGTGGAGCTCGCGGCCGCGGTCTCCGCACGGTTGCCCGGCAAGCGCATCGACGGCGTGCATCCCAACCTGCGCGGCGTCACGGACCTCGCCTTCTGCGCCGAGGACGAGCTGAGCGAGTACGACGTACTGTTCCTCGCGTCGGCGCACGGCTCGACCATGTCCCTGCTGCCCAGGTTGGCCGGGCACGCGAAGACCGTGATCGACCTGTCCGGCGACTTCCGGATCACCGACCCTGCGGTGTACCGCGCCCACTACGGGATCGCCCATACCGCTCCGGAGCTCCTCGCCGACTTCGTGCCCGGCTGCCCGGAACTCGCCCGGGAGGCGCTGCGGACCGCGGACCGGATCTCCGTGCCCGGTTGTATGGCCACCGCGGCGATCCTCGCGCTGCGACCGCTCGCCGCCGAAGGGCTGATCGAGCCGGACGTGTCGGTCGACGCCCGCACCGGGTCCAGCGGCTCCGGCGCGACGGCGGGCGAGGCCAACCTGCACGCCGAGCGCAGCGGCGCGATGCGGGTGTTCGCGGCGGCCGGGCACCGGCACGAGGCGGAGATCGCGCAGGCGTGCGGGGTCCGGCCGACGATGACCGCGACCGGGGTCGAGGCGGTACGCGGCGTCCAGGTGCTGTGCCGCGCGACCCTGCGTGGCGATGCCGACGAGGTCGCTGTCCGCCGGGCGTACCGCCGGCACTACGGCGACGAACCGTTCGTCCGCGTCGTCGCACAGCGGCGCGGGCTCTACCGCCTCCCCGAGCCGAAGATCCTGCTCGGGTCCAACTTCTGCGATGTCGGCTTCGCGGTGCGCCCGGAGAAGCGACAGGTGGTGGCCGTCGGTGCGCTCGACAACCTGGTCAAGGGCGGCGCCGGCAACGCGGTGCAGTCGCTGAACGTACGGATGGGCTGGCCGGAGAAGCTCGGGCTGGAATTTCCCGGCCTGCACCCCATTTAGGAGAGTCGCCATGCAACCGGAAGAGCAGCAGGAACCGATCACGGTCGTCAAGGTGGGCGGCAACGCGGACGTGGACGCGGAGAGCGTCGTGGATGACATCGCGGCACTTGTCGACGACGGACGACAGGTCGTCGTCGTCCACGGCGGATCGGCCGAGATCGAGCGGCTGGCCGACCAGCTCGGCGTCCCGCAGACCGAGCAGGTCGCGCCGGACGGGGTGACCGCCCGGCACACCGACCCGGAAACCCTCGAGGTGGTCACGATGGCCCTGGCCGGCTCGGTCAAGCCGAAGCTCATCCAGTCGATGGCACAGCGGGGCATCAAGGCCATGGGGATGACCGGGCTGGACGGGCAACTGCTGCGGGCCCGCCGCAAGGGCGCCCAGCGCGCCGTCGTGGACGGCAAGACCGTGATGGTCCGCGACAACCACTCCGGCGTGGTCGAGGAGGTCGACACCACGATGGTCAAGGCCGCGCTCGACCAGAACGTCGTGCCGGTCATCTCACCACCCGCGATCACCATCGACGGCCAGGCGGTCAACGTCGACGCCGACCGGGCCGCCGCCGCGGTCGCCGCGGCGCTGGACGCGGATGAGCTGATCCTGCTGACCGGGGCGCCGGGCGTCCAGGAGAACCCGAAGGACGAGAACACGGTGCTGTCGGTGGTGGAGGTGGCGCGCGAAGGCCCGCCACCGAAATGGGCCAAGGGAGGCATGGCGTTGAAGCTGGTCGCCGCTCGGGAGGCCCTGCTCGGTGGCGTCCGGAGGGTGGTCGTCGCGGACGGCCGCGGGGAGAAGCCGGTCACTGAGGCCCTCGACGGTGCCGGCACCCGGGTCCGTCTCAGCCGGTGGCGCCGGAGGCAGCCATGAGCGAGCGTCAGCGAGCGAATCGAGACCCTGTGGACCTGCTCCGCGGGATGATGGCGATCGCGTCGCCATCCGGGCGGGAGCAGGAGCTCGCCGACTTCCTCGCCACCGCCATGACCGGGATGGGGCTGCGGTCCCGGATCGACGAAGCGGGGAACGTCATCGGTGAGATCGGCACCGGCGACGGACCGACGATCGTGCTGCTCGGCCACCTGGACACGGTGGACGACCCCATTCCGACCCGGGTGACCGAGAGCCGCCTGTACGGCCGGGGCGCGGTCGACGCCAAGGGGCCGCTCGCCGCGATGATCAACGCGGCAGCCAACGCGGGCGCCGGGTTCCCGGGAACCGTGGTGGTGGCGGGCGTGGTCGAGGAGGAGACACCCGGCTCCCGTGGCGCGATGCACGTGCGCCGGTCGTGGGACCGACCCGATGCGCTGATCGTCGGCGAGCCGAGTGGGTGGAGCAATATCGTTCTCGGGTACAAGGGCAAGTTGGATGTGGTCTATCGGGTCAGCCGCCCGGCGACGCACCCCAGCAACCCGGTGGAGAAGGCGAGCGAGGCCGCGGCCGCCTTCTGGCTGGCCGCCTCCGAGGCGGTTGGTCCGCAGCGCAGCCACGCGGCGTTCGACCTTCCCGGCGTGACGTTGTGCGAGATCTCCGGCAACACGGTCGAGGCGATGTTGGAGATCAGCTACCGGACACCGCCCGGGTTCGACGCCGACGCGTTCGTCGGGCGGCTCCGCGAGGTCGCCGGCGACGGCGTGATCGAGGTGCTCAACACGGTACGGGCGGCACAGACCACCCGGCGTGATCCGGTGGTGCGCGCGCTCAGCGCCGGTATCCGACGCGTCGGTGGCACGCCGCAGCCCAAGCTGAAGACCGCCACATCGGACATGAACACGCTGGCCGAGGTGTGGGACGTGCCAATGGCCACCTACGGGCCGGGTGACAGCTCTCTGGACCACTCCGAGAACGAACACATCGTCATTGAGGAATACCTGAACGGGATCGCGGTCCTCGATGCCGCCCTCCAGGAATTGCGGGATGTCCACACCGCCCCCGAGGTCGTCGCGATGGGAGCACGATCATGAGCGACATCATGAAGCGGCTGGCCAAGCTGCCACAGGACAAGCGCAACGAGTTCCTGGCGCTGCTGCTTGACGATGACGACGACGATGCGGCGGCGGGCGCGGGCGGGCCCACCCGGCGCGACCGCACCGACCGCACGCCGCTGTCGTTCGCGCAGGAGACGCTGTGGTTCCTCGACCGGCTGGCACCCGGCCTGCCGGCGTACAACGTGCCGCTGTGTTTCCGGCTGTCCGGCCCGTTGGATGTCCCCGCTCTGCACCGTGCCCTGGCCTCGCTGGTGGCACGGCACGAGGCCCTGCGTACCCAGCTGACGGAGGAGAGCGACGGACCGGTGCAGGTCGTGGCCGCTGAGGTGCCGGTGGAACTGCCGGTTCACGACGTGCCGGCGGCCGACGTGCCGGCCGAGGCGGTGCGGCGGGCCGGGCTGCCGTTCGACCTGGCGACCGCCCCGTTGTGGCGGGCCTGCCTGCTGCGCAGCGGTGAACAGGAGCACCACTTCCTGTTCACCGTGCACCACGCGGTCTTCGACGGTTGGTCACTCGGCGTGTTCGTCGATGACCTCGCCGCCCGATATGCCGCGGAGCGGGACGGCGCGCCGGACCAGCCCCTGCCGGAACTACCGGTGCAGTACGCCGACTACGCGCTCTGGCAACGGGAATGGCTCAGCGGCGAGCGGCTCGACCGGCTCAACGCGTACTGGCGCGATCGACTCGCCGGCGCCGCGACGCTGGAGTTTCCGACGGACCGGCCGCGCCCACGCGAGGTCACCTACACCGGCCGGGTACGTCACCGGCTGCTGACGGTCCCCGCGCAGCAGAAGCTCCGCGCGCTGGTGCGGTCCCTGGGCGCGACCCCCTACACGGCGTATGTCGCGGCGTTCGCGGCACTGCTGCGCCGCTACACCTCCCAGGACGACATCGTGATCGGCTCGCCCACCGCCAACCGGGAGCACGCCGAGGTGGAGCGGCTGATCGGCTTCTTCGTCAACATGCTCGTCCTGCGCCTCGACGCGGGCGGGGACCCGACGCTGCGGGAACTGCTGGAGCGGTGTGCGCCGACCGTACGGGACGCCTTCGCGCACGGGGCGCTGCCCTTCGACAAGCTGGTGGAGGCCGTCCGCCCGGTCCGCGATCCGGCGCGCTCGCCGATCTTCCAGGTGGCGTTCACCTTCCAGAACGCGGGCGGGGACCTGACGCTCCCCGGGCTGACCGCGGAGCGTGTTCTGGTCGACCCCGGTACGTCGCGCTTCGACATGAGCTGGAACCTCAGCGAGGTCGACGACGGCCTCGACCTCAACGTGGAGTACAACACCGACCTGTTCGACGCCGAGACGATCGACGCCCTGATGGCTCACTACGGTGTGCTCGTCAACGCGCTGGCCACAGCGCCCGAGACGCCCCTCTCGGCGGTGCCGCTGCTTGACGAGGACGAGCGCACGGCGCTGTTGACGCGCTGGAACGGCGCGGCCCGCGAGGTGCCCGCGACCACCATCCCGGAGCTGTTCGCCCGGCAGGTCACCGCCGCGCCGGAGCGCATCGCACTTGTGGTCGGCGCCGAGACGCTGACCTACGCCGACCTGGACCGCCGGGCCAACCAGCTGGCGAACCTGCTGGTTTCCCAGGGCGCCCGGCCGGGTGAGCTGGTGGCGCTGTGTCTACCGCGCGGCGCGGACCTGGTGGTGTCGGTGCTCGCGACACTCAAGGCAGGCGCCGGGTACCTTCCGCTCGATCCCGGCCACCCCGGGGCCCGCATCGCCGGCATCCTCGACGACGCCGGGCCGGTCGCCGTCCTCGCCACTGCCGCCACGGCGGATGCGCTGCCCGCCGGGCTGAGTTCGCTGGTGCGACTGGACGACGTCGCGGAGAAGTTGGCGGCGCAGAGCCAGGCGACCCCGGACACCGGGGTCACGCCGGAGGATCTGGCCTACGTGCTCTACACCTCGGGCAGCACCGGCACCCCCAAGGGCGTGCTGATCGAACACCGCAACGTGGTCAACTTCATCACCTCGGTCCAGGAACTGTTCGACCTCACCCCCGCCGACCGGATCCTCGGCTTCGCCGCGCACACCTTCGACGTCTCCGTCTTCGAGACGTTCGCCGCCCTGCTCACCGGCGCCCGCCTCCACCTGGCCGAGGCCGACGAACGGCTCGACATCGAGCGCCTGCAAACGCTGCTGGAGCGCGGCGAGATCACCGTGACCGACCTCCCACCATCGGTCATGGCCCTCCTCGAACCCGAACGCCTCCCCGCCCTACGCATCGTCTTCGTCGGCGGCGAAGCCTTCGGCGGCGAACTCGTCAACCGCTGGAACCCCAACCGACGATTCTTCAACGGCTACGGCCCCACCGAATGCACC
>DATHBD010000008.1:0-47123 GCA_035296325.1 Micromonosporaceae bacterium
CGGCACACCCGGAACGGTTCAGCACGACCCGGCTCCTGCCCAAGATCCTCGACCTGCCCGAACAGGTCTGGATCAACAAGCCGGACCCGGAACCGCAAGCCGCGTAACTCCCACTGGCCTCAATCCCTTGACACGTTCCGATGCGCCGATCGACCCTCACACCGTCACATCGCTGGGAAGCAACCTCGACGCCACGCCGGGTCAACAACCAGGCCGCTGTGTAGTGGACTCGCCGCAACATCACGGTTCGTTCGGGAGCTTCCACACAGTGAGAGACAGCGTGATTACCTGCTGGCCTCTATTGTGGTCTGTGACCGTCAGGGCCGCGTATCGCTTCTCGCTGGTCACGATACAAAGGCTGCTGCCGACGGCCATCTGATCGCGGCCAGGGTCTACGTAGGCAGTCAAGGCCACACAGTCCGGATAGCCAGGAGCTGTTCTTCCGAAATACCCAGCGGTGGCGCTATTTCGGGTCCACAACGTGTCGTCTGCGGAGACGTACAGGTCGTGGAGGTCGCTCGGCCAGTCCCTGACGCCCCAGTCGGGCCTATCGGTATCGAGATCAAATGGTGTACCTCTCGGCATCACCACGCTCGTTGCCGTTCGCTTGATACGGCCTTCCGCTTGAGCGGAGGCGCTCGCCGGTGGCGTGCCCGGAGGGCCGCTGGTCCGGTTGCCGTCACTCGAACCGGCGGACGATGGGCCAAGCGGTTGGCCGGTCGCTTGTGCGGTCGCCGTCAGACTGCCGGCGCTGTCCTGCTCGCCGTTGCCGGCCATTGCGCCGATCACGGGTATGAGCGCAACTACGATCGCCACGGCGCCCGCGATAGCGCTCCCGACAATGGCGGCACGCATGGTGTCTGACTGGTCTTTCCACCTCACCCGCCCGATGTTAACGAGCACGTCCAAAACGACACAACATCCAGTCGTACGTGTGTGTCTTTCGGGTTTGTACCCCCCGCAGCTCCAACAAATCGGCGTACGCCGTCACACCACTTGGCGGAAACCCCGGCGCTATGCCGGACGAAACCATGGCCGCCTCCTTCGCGTCCCAGGACGGGTAGCTGCCCCGTCGCCGGGTGGATCAGGCCTCATGCGCTGGCCATGAGGCAGCTTCGAGATGCACGATGATCTGGCCTTTCGGGGGCGTCGGATTCGGCAGCCTTGTGATCTTGAAGGCCGTGACGCCTTGGCCAGGCTTCCAAGCGCAGAACACGTCGCCTTCGCGCACTGGCAGCTCAGGTTGACCGTAGGTGACTGCGTTGCATGAGCTGAGTTGGTTCACCACATTGCCTTTTGCGCGCCCCAATGCGAAACCGTCGCCCGGATCGAAGTCGAAATAGGGCGCCTTACCCTCCTCGCAGCCGGTGGTCAGCACCTTCGGTGATCTGCAATTGATGGTGACGCTGTAGCTGTCCTTCTCGACAAACTTCCAGCCCGCGATATCGAAGCTTCTCTGCGGGATTGGCGAGTTGTTGAGAGTGACGTCCTCGTCCAGCATGCGAGTCGGCGGTTGGTTGCCAAGATAGCGAGCGCAGATGACAACCATCAGCATGACGACGCCGACGAGCAACGCCGGCCACCGGAAGCGAAACAGCCAGTGCGTCACTGACCGCGTGTCTGGCGGCGACGTCCACTCTCGGGCGAACATCAGGACGAATCCCGCGATCGTAAAGATCGATCCAAATATCGAGATGATCTTTTCGTCACGATCCAGGAGGCTCATGCGGCCAAAGGTAGCGCCGAGAAGCCCACGGTCTTGCCGTCGTTGCATCAGCGCAGTCCTGCCCGAGCCGAGGGCCGCCGGGCGCTTGTGTCCTCCGACCAGCGGAGATCCGTCGCTGCCGCTTCGCCGGCCGACTGTTTTTGACCATAAGGCCCATCCCGAACGAGTGACGACGCCAGTCGTGATCACTCGATCGCGACCCCCATTGGAGGTTGACGCCCGTGTTCACCGTGACCCTCGATTCCATCCGTGCGGGAGCAGCGGGTGGTTCCAAACGGCTCGGTCCGGACGGACCGGTCCAGGTTGGATTCGGACCGCTGGCGACGACTCGCCTCCTGAACTGGACGAAGCGCCATTCCCGCCGATCACTATGCGGTCTCGCGCGGTGACGCGCTGGCACTACTGGGTGCCGCTGTGCGGCACCGGCTTGACGGCGTCCGCCGTCCGTACGTGGCCTGAACCGTGTTTCATCGAAAGGATCTCTTCCCCATGCAGGCCCCCCTGTGGCGTCGGGTGAGCATTCTGGCCGCTCTAGCCCTGTCGGCATTCGCCTTCAACACCACCGAGAACCTGCCCATCGGCCTGCTTAACCTGATTTCGGACGACCTGGGGGTCTCCCTGCCGTCCGCGGGCTTCCTCGTGACCGGCTACGGGCTCACCGTGGCTGTGGTGTCTCTGCCGCTCGCCGCCGTCACGCAGCGGATCGCGCGGCGGTACGTGCTCACCGTGTTGCTCGGCGTCCTGGTGCTCAGCACGTTGGCATCCGTGCTCATCGCCTCGTACCCGTTGCTGTTCGGCGCCCGGGTAGTCACCGCGGTCGCACAGGCGCTGTTTTGGGCGGTTCTCGGCCCCACCGCGGTCGGCCTGTTCCCCCGTGAGCGCCGCGGCCGGGTCATCGCCGTGATGTCAGTGTGCGGTTCCCTCGCCACGGTGCTGGGCGTGCCGGCCGGCACCTGGCTTGCCCAGCACAGCAGATGGCAGGTGCCGTTCTTGGTGATCACCCTCCTCGGCCTGGTGGCGCTGGTGATCATTGCGGTCCTGCTGCCGACCACCCGCCCGGAGGAGAGTCACGGCGCCTTCGCCTCCCACCCGGACGTCTGGCGGTTCGCCATCGTGATCGCTACCACGACGCTCTCGGTGACCGGCATGTTCACCGGTTTCACCTACATCACCGACTTCCTCACCACGCTGACCGGCTTCGCGGAACGCTCGGTCGGCGACATGCTCTTCGTCTTCGGCGCGGCCGGCACGGCCGGCGTCGTCGCGGTCGGGCCGCTGCTGGACCGCGTGCCGCGCGGTTCCTCGCTGTTAACCTTTGGCGTCCAAGGGGTCGCGCTACTGCTGCTCGGTCTGTTCCCGGACAACAAGGTTTTGGTCGTCGTGCTGCTCGGCCTGCTCGGCTTCTCCGCCGCGCCGGTCTTCATGGCGACCCAGGCCCGGATCCTCCGGGTGGCGCCGGGCCGGACCGAGATCGGATTCGCGGCGAACTCGGCGGCGTTCAACGTCGGCGTGGCGGCCGGCGCCCTGCTCGGCGGGCTGCTGCTGTCACCGCCCGACGCCCGGGCCGGGTTCCTGGTGGGCGCGGCCCTTACCGCGCTGTCGGTGGGACTGCTGCTGGTGGACCCGCTGCTGCGGACGCCCCCAGAACGAGTGGCCGACGGCTGGCGCACGGTCTCGGTCAGCGCGGCCGTATAACACGGCGTAATTGGCGTCGGAGTCGTGCTCGGCACGGGTTGTCGGAGCAGAATGGGAGCAGCGGGTGGCTTTGAACGGCGTTGAACTGCGCGTGACGGCTCTGACTTGCTCGTGTCGACGTGCCATGACCTGCGGCTCATTCTAGAAGTGCTGGTCAGAGCGTTTCGGGTTTCGTTGACACGGAAGAGGCACTGGTTCAAACCTAGTATCGCCCATCATCTATGTAGGCAGTTCAGATGACCCGTTACCGGATCTTCGGTAACGGGTCATCGGCGTCCCCTGTCTGCCAGTTAGGGGGGGAGCATCTGGGGAGCATGGCGCTCCCCGGGTGTGACAACTTCCGTTCACCGATTGTCCTGCTCCCTGGGTGAGCACTTCCTACCCGCGAACGTTGGCACGCACCGGGGGTTCCACGTGGGGGAGGCCGCCAAAGGCGATCTTGTCGGTGGATGTGCAGGTGTGTGATGGCCGCTGGGTCGGTGATGGGCTGGGGGAGCGGGCGCGTCAGCAGTGCCGCCCCCAGTTGGCAGAAGGTTTCGCCGAACTGTCGCCCGCGTAGCGCGTTGCTCGTCACCAGCCCGCCCGCGCGTTCGGTCGGCGCCAGGTTTCTGCCGGCCGGTGGCGGCCCAGCTCGACTCGGGCGAGCAGGTTCAGCCGTCGACGCAGTTTCGGCGGGAGCCATTGAGGATGGGGGTACGGCACCCGGTGCGGGACTGGGTAAAGCGTAACGCTTACTCGACTCTGAGGAGAGACGGGTTGTGTCTCATATCCGTCAGCATTCATAAGTGTCGTACGGCGTTTGCAATAACATATGTCCACTCTGCACTGTCACCCGGAGCCGGGTGACAAGACCCACAAGTTATGGCCGGCCGTCAATCTTGTGAAGGTCGATCGCTTCCCGACAGGATCAAACCACGACTTACCGCAACGGGGAGGGTTACAGAGTGTCACACTCGTTCATGAGGCGGCTCGTTGGCGCCACCGGCGCTGCAACCGTAGGGCTGCTGCTACTGGCTGCTCCGGTTCAGGCGGCGCCTACGGCAGAAGCGGCCGACGTCAAGCCGAACACCGCGCCTAGCGCTGCCCCTACGGCAGAAGCGGCCGACGTCAAGCCGAACACCGCGAAACCTAGCGCAGCCGAGATCGAGGCGAATAGTGCCGCCGCGCGGGCGTCGCTGCCGCCGGACGTGACCATGACGGTTATCGGGGATCTCCCCGAACTGTATGGCCCGACGGACCATTACTCTCAAGACGGCCCAACCGTTACGAGTCACTACGGCCCAACCGTCACGAGCCACTACTCTCAAAACGGCCCAACCGTTACGAGCGGAGTAACCGCCCTTGCGGCAGCAGCGGTGCCGTACAACTTCACATTTAGTGGGGTCCGGAACTTGTATGGTCGCACATTCAGACTCACCGAAAGCAGCAAAGTTTGTAAAGACATCAAGGCCACCTGGGACTACGGCTACCACGACCGATACCATAGTTTCCATGTCTCGCTGAGGGGCTCGTCAGTCTTGGTGCCTGCTGATGGCATCGCCCGGTCGTATTGCTGGTCGGGTGTTCCCACCTACACGGACCACCAGTTCCGTTACTACGTCTCAGGAAATTCGGGTGGACATTACGCGTTCACGTCCGGCAGCGGTCGGGTTCGGTATTCCTGGCAATGATTCTGTACGGTTGAGGTAAAGCGTGCGGGAGGCAGGTCGCCTCCCGCACGCTTTTGGGGCGTTAGCAATCACCGCCGGTGGACGACGTCATGATTGACACTTCGCGTACGTGGGTGAGGTCAGCCGTCGGTGTGAGTTCGACACTGGTAGCTTGCGCCGTCTTATCCGAGGAGGCTCGTCCAACCGTGACAGCGCCGACCTGCTCATTGGGCTGGCACGGATCCGGCATCAAGACCCGGTTTCCGGCACTCACCGCGTACACCTTTCCACCTGCCGGCATGCGCTCCATGACGAGACTCGTGCCGGTGCCACGTAGCGAGCCCGGCACATCGCTGATGTTGGTGTAAGCCGGGCCGGTGAATCCGGTACTGGTAACCAGGTCAATGGTCGCTTCGCCACGCGTGACATCAACTGCGCTCACGCGTCCAACCAAACCCTTCACCACAACAGCGAGTTGACCTCGCCGCACCGCCTGGTTCTGCCCGAAAGCCACAACGATCTGTTGGCCGGTTTCAGCCACCACCTTGCCCAGTACCGCTCGCGCGTCGCCGTCGGCACCGCCGTCGCCTGGTACCTCGAACACCTTCGTCATCTTGGCCAGCGGTCGATTCGACTTGACAAAGCCGAAGACAGTCGTTGTCTGCGCTGTCGCCTCCAGCGGGAACCTCTGGACAATAAGGCGGCTGGTCGGCGCGTCGGGATCGCCGATCATCTCGTGGTCGACGGCCGTGTTTGAGGCTCGCACCGTTGTAACACCTGGCATCGCAACAGCGATGGCGTAGGTACCCCAATCATCCGTACTGACTGCTCCGACCGGTCCGGTCAACCGGGGACTGACCAGGCTGATCACCTGAGTCGTGACCGGGTCGGGTGCGGGCCGATCCGCCCGTAGCCGCAAAGCCTTGGCCGCGCTCGCATCACTGGTGAAGAACGCCAACCGCGCGACACCCTGCTTGTCGTAACCCTGCAGGACCACGATCGAGTGCAATTCCTGGTGATTCCGCATTGCGGCGAGAGCCCGGACAGCGGTGTGCGGTCCTCCCGCCCCGTCGACAGAATCCCAGACGTCCGTGGCCTCACGTACCAGACCGGCGTCGACGTCACCGACAGCAGACCAGCCCAGGAATGGGCC
This sequence comes from Micromonosporaceae bacterium, assembly GCA_035296325.1. Lineage (GTDB taxonomy): Bacteria > Actinomycetota > Actinomycetes > Mycobacteriales > Micromonosporaceae > DATHBD01. The sequence continues at coordinate 6,224 of DATHBD010000008.1, forward strand.
ATCCGGGAGTGGCGCGGCAAGCTGTGGCGCCGAGCCGATTCCGACCACCCGGAACATGGTCACCAGTACTGCCATGCACATGGCGGCCGCCGCACCGGCGGTCATACGCCGCCGCCGACGAAGCCGACGTGACCGTCGCATGACTTTGTCTTCGTAACCCTCGACGGGTTTAACCGGCTCGGCCAGGGCCGCAAGGCCGTCGCGCAACTCTATCTGGCTATGCATATCGCACCTCGTGTTCGGCTGTGGCGTCGACCTCGACCCAGCGCTCGCGCAGCGTCCGCAGGCCCCTCGACGAAAGACTCTTGACTGTGCCCACCGAACAGCCCAACACCAGCGCCGTGTCCTGCTCGGACAGGTCCACATAGAAGCGCAGGACGACCGCGGCACGCTGTCGTGCCGGCAGCGCATTCAGCGCCCGACGGAGCCAGTCCCGCTGTTCCACCCCCACGTACTCGTCCCGGGCCGGGCTCTCCACCAGCCGGCTGAACGGCTGCTCCCACCAAGCCCGGCGGCGCCGCGCGCTGAGGTACGTGTTGATCAGGGTCCGCTGCACATAGTTGTCGATCCCCTCGGACCGCTGCAGACGCGACCACACCACGACCGTCTTCGCCAACGTGGTCTGCACCAGGTCTTCGGCTCGGCCAGCATCCCCACACAGCAGAAAGGCCTCACGAAGCAAGCGACCGTACCTAGCCCTGACGAAGGCTGTCACCCCCTCGTCGTCCTGGCCGCGCATGCTTCCTCACCATCCTCGCCAACATCGTCATAGCAACTACCTACGCCGTGACCGCATCAAAACGTTGCCGCCAGGAAGAGCTTCTCGTCTAACCGCCACCACGGGCACACCGCAATGGCTCGACACAGCCGTGTCGTTGCCGCGGGATCGCATCACGTACTCCGTGACCGACCCCGTCGTCGGCCTTGGGCCCACAGCCCGATGAAGACAGCGAGCGGTGGGCCTGGTACCGCAAGCTTATGGGGGCCCTACGAAAACACCGCTGACACGCAGCCGGCGCGGTTACCGTCACGCCAGTTGGCCGCAGCCGTTGCTCGAGCAGATCCGCCACGCGGTGCGGTCTGCCATCGGCTCCCCGGCCGCCTGGGCTACATCGACCAGGAACCGGTAGCCGAACTCCGGATCTTCACGCTGGGCATCGGCGAGAGCGTTCGACCGGTACGCCTGGGTGATCTCAGCGGTCGTGACGGGGCGGGCGAGCCACTGGTAGTAGGACTGACGCGCGATGTTCAGTACCCGGCACGTCACCGCGACGGGGATCCCATCGGCGGCCAGCTCGCTCACGAGCGGGTAGATCCTTTTCCCGGCGGGTTCGCCCGCGGCAGATACGCCGCGGCGCGGCGCGGCACCACGGGGTAGGGTTTGGGCACAGCAACATCCTTCCAGCCCGCCACCAAGACAAGCCATCTCAGGTGTCACCTATCGGTGCAGCAGACCCTGCCGGGCGTCTTGGTGACGTCACAGGTTTGCGCCGCCGGTGGCGTCGAGGTACTGGCCAGTGACCCAGCGGGAGTCATCGGAGGCGAGGAACGCCACGGCGTCGGCAATGTCGGCCGGCTGGCCGACCCGGTTGAATGCGGAGAAGGAGCCCCAGAAGGCCAACTGCTCCGGGTTCTCCCGCAGCCATCCAGCGTTGCTGTCGACATCGACGATCCCTGGGGCCACCGCGTTGACCGTGATCCCGCGCTCGCCCAACTGCTTGGCGAGCGTGAGGCTCAGCGTGTTGATGGCTCCCTTGGTCAGCGAGTAGGTCATCATCGGCGGGGATGCGATCCGGGTGGCGCCAGAGGAGAGGTTGATGACCCGGCCGTTGTCGCGAATCCGCTCCAGGCCCTGCTGAAGGATGAAGAAAGGGGCCTTCACGTTCACCGCGAAGATCTTGTCGAACTCTGCCACGGTCGTACCGGCGAGATCGCTGGAGCTTACGACGCCGGCGTTGTTCACCAGAATGTCCAGACCCGGTTCGGCACCGATCTCGGCCAAGCCGGCATCGAAGCCAGCCCAAAGCGCCTGCGCATCGCCAGCCACGCCGAGTTCGGCACCCATGGCGAACGCCCGACCGCCAGACTCGACGATGCTGTGAACGGTCTCCTTGGCCGCCGACTCGTTCCTGCCGTAATGGACTGCAACCAGCGCGCCGTCGGCCGCGAGTCGTGTCGCGATCCCCCGGCCGATACCGCGGCTCCCGCCAGTGACCAGGGCGGTTTTCCCGTTGAGCTGGGCCATGACCCGGGCTCCCTTCTGTATCGCTCACTACAGAATTACTGAGCGCGAGATTAGCGATCGCTATAGAATGTGTCAATGAGCGATGGCAACCCTCGCCGCCGCGGGCGGCCGCGCACCTTCGACCGCGAACGCGCCCTCGCGGTAGCGATGCGGGAGTTCTGGCACCGCGGGTTCGAGCCGGTCTCCGTGGCCGAACTCACCGCGGCTATGGGCATCACACCGCCGAGCCTCTACGCCGCCTTCGGCGACAAGAAGACCCTGTTCCGAGAGGTCGTCGATCGTTACCAGCAGACGTACGGCGCGTTCTTCACCGCTGCACTTGACGCAGAGGTATCCACCCGGGAGGGTGTGGCCCGCGCCCTCCACGCCGCCGCCGTGGAATACACTCACCCCGATCGGCCCGCCGGATGTCTGGTCATCAGCGCCGCGGTCAATTGCACGCCCGGATCAGCCGATATCGCCACCCTGCTGCGAGAGCACCGCATCGCCAACTCCACCGCGTTGCGCGCCCGCATCAAGGCCGACGTAGCGGCCGGAAGGCTGCCCACCTGTACGGACAGCGCAGGTTTGGCGGCGCTCGTCGGCGCCGTCCTGCAGGGCATGTCCCAGCAGGCGCGCGATGGGGCGAGCACCGCCGAACTGCTTGGTGTCGCTGACGCCGCCATGCTCGCGTGGCCCGCGGAGACTTCGGCGGCGGAGTCTCCGCGGTAGGCGACGATCGCGCCACAGCCCATTGACGACCACCGGCTGGATTCGCGACATGGCACGAGCGGCGCGGATACCGCTGGCCCAATCGGTCACCTGTCGTCTCGCGCCGGGAACCGGCGCATCAACCGTGCGCCGCACATCATGGCCATCGTCCGAACTGCGCCACGACACCGAAGAACGCCGCTACCACCGGCGCAGACTCGCCGCCGGCAAGACTCCGATGGAAGCCCTGCGCGCCCTGAAAAGCGGCTGTCCGACGTCGTCTACCGGCAGATGATCGCCGACGCCAAGCTGTCAGGACGGCCCGGAAGGATACGTGAGGGCGACTCTGCAATCCAGCGTGGCCGACGTGATCCCCCGAGATCGATACTTCGGAGAAGTCACTTCCCGGACCCGCCGAAGCCCGGCTAGCACACCGATCCCCCCGGAGGTTGACACCGAGGGGTGCCAGATGCGCGCACCGGTGGAGCGGTCAATTGTCCTGGTGCACCTTCGACCGGTCGCCGTTGGCGTCGTAGCGCACCCGGGCGCTGTGGATCGCGTCGATGTGGGTCTCCGCCCAGGCTTTGACGGCGCGCTGGATCATGGTCGGCACGAATCAGGATCTGGTCTTCGCCGACGCTTACCTCAAGGGCGTGCGCAACTTCGATTACTGGGCGGCGTACGGGTCGATGGTGAAGAACGCCATGGTCCGCTCGACCTCCGGCTCGCGCGGACGCAAGGGACTCGAGGTGTCCACCTCAAGCGGTACGTGCCCACCGGGGTGGTCAAGGAGGCGGCGTCATGGACGCTTGAGGATGCCACCAACAACTTCGGCATCGCGCAGCTCGGGCGGGCGCTCGGTTACGCCGAGGACGCCGCGTACTTCGAGAACCGTGCGCTGGACTACGCCAACCTCTACTCCCCGACGACAGGGTTCTTCCGCGGCAGGCAGAGCTCGGGCGCCTGGCGTACGGCCGACTCGGACTTCAAGCCGAATGAGTGGGGCAACGAGTTCACCGAAGGTGCGGCCTGGCACTACGCGACCCCGGCGCCGCAGGACCCGCAGGGCATGGCGAACCTGTACGGCGGCCGCCCCCAGCTGTCCGCGAAAATCGACTCGGTCTTCGCGGCCCCTCGGGACTACCTGGGTTGGCTCCTACCCCTACGTCATCCACGAGATGCGCGAGGCGTACGACACCGACATGGGCCAGTACGCCCACCTCATCGAGCCAATGCACCACATGATCTACATGTACAACTACGCGGGCACCCCGTACAAGACCCAGAACCGGGTCCGCGATGTCCTCACCAAGCTGTACGGCTCGGGCGCCGGCAACGGTGGCGGATATCTCGGGGACGAGGACAACGGGCAGCTCTCCGCGTGGTATGTCTTCAGCGCCCTGGGGTTCTACCCCGCCCGCTTGGCCAGCACCGACTACACCATCGGCGCTCCGCTGCACCCGAGGGCCACCGTCACGCTGGAGAACGGCCGCACCTTCACCATCGAAGCGCCCGGCGTCAGCGACACCAACCGCTACATCCAGAGCGCCACCCTCAACGGCGCCGCGTACCCGAAGAACTACCTCACTTACGCCGCCCTGCAGGCGGGCGGCACGCTCCGCTTCACCATGGGCGAGTCGCCCTCCACCTGGGGCACCGGGCCGAACGACATCCCGCCGTCCATCACCACCGGCACCGCCGTCCCGCGCCCCCTCACCGACCGGGCGACCGGGGGAACGTTGACGGCCAGTAGCCAGAGCGCTCCGGGTGGAACCGCCGAGAACCCCCCGGATCAAACCGCCGCCAAGCTGGTGGACGACACGTCCAAGACGAAATGGCTGACCCTCCAGAACACCGCAACCCTCGAGTGCGTGCTGCCCGCACCCGCCGCAGTCAAGCAGTACACCCTGACCACAGCGGACGACGCCGCCCCACGAGACGCTCGAGATTGGACGCTACAGGCCTCCACCGACGGCGCCACCTGGGTCATCCTGGACACCAGGACCAATATCGACTTCGCCCACCGAGGCGAGACCCGGGCGTTCGTGGTACCTAACAGCGCCGTCTACTCCCGCTATCGCCTCCAGCTGACCGCCAATCACGGCGCCACCGCGACCCAGTTGGCGGAATGGGAGCTGCTGGCCTGATGCCACGGGCGACGACGTCCGCGGTCTCATCGCCTCTGACGGGACAGCGGCGCCAGCGTCGCGATGGTGCAATAAGGGTCATCGACGATGAGCCGATGTAATCCCTTGGATCGTGACGCGGCCACCGCGATACATTGCGCGTGTGGCTGTCGCGGCCCTGTGCCGATCTGATCTTGCCGGAAGGGGAGACGAGCTGAAGCGCCGCGTGAGGGATGCCTGTTCGCCTGATACGGATAGGCTCACCGCCACAGTGACTGTGCTGAGACCACCTTTCGGGTGGCGCGTTGTGGCCGCCGCGGCTGCCGCCCAGGCGGTGGCGCTCACGCTGGGTTCGGGTGGTTATGGCTATCACCGCGACGAACTCTACTTCCGGATGCTGCCGCCCGCCTGGGGCTATGTCGACCAGCCGCCGCTCACGCCTCTCCTGGCCCGGCTGAGCACTCACCTCGCCGACGAGCCGTGGGCCCTACGCCTGCCGGCGACGCTGGCGGCCGCCGCCTCGGTCGTCTTGATCGCCCTCCTCGCCCGTGAGCTCGGCGGGGGGCGCGGAGCCCAGGCACTCGCGGCCTGGGGCTACGCCTTCGCCGGGCTGCCGCTGATGCTGGGCCACGTCCTGTTGACCTCGACCGTCGACCTTCCCCTGCTGCTCCTCGTCGTGCTGGCGGTGCTGCGCGGGGTCCGCGATGATCCGCGGGCGTGGTTGTGGGGCGGGGTGGTCGTGGGCATCACAACCTACAACCGGCTTCTGGTGGCCGTCGTCGTGGCCGGGCTCGTGCTCGGGCTGCTCGTCCTTGGGCCGCGGCAGCCGATCCGCTCGCGGTGGCCGTGGGTCGGGGCGCTCGCGGCCCTGCTCGTCGGACTGCCCAACGTCATCTACCAGGCTGCCCACGGTTGGCCACAGGTCGCGATGGGGCGTGCCCTGGCTGACAACAACGCCGCGGACGTGCGGTCAGAGTTGCCGCTGCTGCTGGTCGTGATGCTCGGGCCTCCGCTCGTGGTGGTGTGGGTGGTCGGGATCGGATGGCTGCTGCGTCTCCAGCGCCGGGGGAGTCTGGGGTTCCTCGTGGTAGGGCTCACCGGGCTCGTGGTATTCACCTTCGTCTCCGGTGCGCAGCCGCACTACCCGGTCCATCTGCTCAGCGTGGTCTTCGCCGCGGGCTGCGTCCCGGTGGCCGCATGGCTTGCCCGGCGGTTGGCGTGCCGGATCGGCGCGGTTGCGCTTGTCGTTGTGAACTCGGCGGTTTCCATCCTGCTCGCCCTACCGTTGGTTCCCGTCGCGAGCGTCGGGGCGACGCCGCTGCCGGACATCGGTCCCCTCGTCGGTGACCAGGTTGGCTGGCCGCGCTACATCGAGCAGATCGCCGTGGCATACCGCAGCGCGAGGCAACCGGCGCCCACCGCGGTGATCACCTCGAACTATGGTGAGGCTGGAGCCGTCGCGCGGTTCGGCGGTGCGCTGGGGCTACCGCATCCGGTCAGCGGGCACAACGCCCTCTACGAGATGGGCGGCCCGCCCGAGGGTACGCGCGTGGTCCTGGTGGTGGGATTTCAGCTCGACGCAGTGCGGGACCTGTTCGGCTCGTGTGAGGTCGTAGCCCGTCTCGACAACGCCGTGGGCGTCGACAACGAGGAACAGGGCGCTCCGTTAGCCGTTTGCCGGGATCCGCGCGAGCCGTGGTCTGCGATGTGGCCGCGGTTCCGACACCTCGACTGAGTCTCCACCGCCCTCTGTGGGCAGAGCGCTTGTCCCGCGCATGCACCGCCGCACGACCCTGTCGGGTCGTTCAGGCGCATCGGCACCAGCTGTGATGTGAGGTGGACCAGAATCTTGGACATATCCTCCAGCTTGAGAGGATGGAACATGCCCGGCATCGTCGTCGGTTCAGCGCCCAGTTCAAGGCCGAAGGCGTCCAGATGGTCCTGGAGGCCGGCGGGCCGGGTTTTCCTTTTGCGGGACCGCAGTTCCGGGTGCCTCGATGGTCGTCCGGGAGGCGTCCAGGATGGTGGCGTCCTCCACTCGCCGGTCCTTGAAGAGGATCAGAAACAGGAGCAGGACGACGGCCGCGATGGCGGCCGGGATGATCCAGATCTGTGTCCAGTCGTGGCCGTCATCGGTGGCGAAGCGGTCGACGATGGGGCCGGCGACGAGGGAGCCGATCAGGATGCCGACGCCGTATGTGGCCAGGGTGATCATTCCCTGGGCCGCGCTGCGGAACCGCTGGCCGGCGAACTTGTCGGTGTAGATCTGCCCGGCGACGAAGAAGAAGTCGTAGCAGATGCCGTGCAGGACGATGCCGAGCAGCAGCATCCAGTACATGCCGCCGGCGTCGCCGTAGGCGAAGAACACGTACCGTAACGCCCAGGCCGCCATGCCGATCGCGAGCGTCCGCTTGACGCCGAGCCGGACCAGCAGGAACGGCATGAGCAGCAGGAACAGCACCTCCGATACCTGCCCGAGGGATTGCACCGCCGCCGCGGAGCGCACGCCTTCCTCGTTGAGGAACAGGTTGGTGAAGTTGTAGTAGAACGCCAGCGGGATGCAGATCGCGATCGAGGAGAGGAAGAAGACCAGGTAGGAGCGGTGCTTCAGCAGTCCGATCGCGTCGAGTCCAAGGATGTCGCGGACGGTGGCCTTCTCGCCGCGGCGGGTCGGCGGGGTGGCCGGAAGCAGGAAGCTGAACACGCCGAGGATCAGCGACGCGACCGCGGCCATCCGGAACGTCTGAGCGAGCTGGCCCTCCTGTTCCCAGGCGAGCCAGCCGATGGTCACGCCGGCGACGATCCAGCCGATCGTGCCGAGCACCCGCACCGCCGGGAACTGCTTCTCCGGGTTGCTCATCTGCCGGAACGACACCGAGTTGACCAGGGCCAGCGTCGGCATGTACAGGATCATGTAGGCGAGGATGACGGGGAAGAACGCTCCGAACGTCTCCATGGTGGACGCCCAGAACAGCAGCGCGGCGCCGGCGAGGTGCAGGATGCCGAGCACCTTCTGGGCGGAGAAGAACTGGTCGGCGATGAGTCCGATGATGAACGGCGCCGCGATCGCGCCGAGGGACTGGGTCAGGTAGGCGAGGCTGATCTGGCTTCCGGAGGCGGTCAGGCTGGTGGCGAGGAACGTGCCCATGGTGACGAACCATGCTCCCCAGACGAAGAACTCGAGGAACATCATCACGGAGAGCTTGAGGCGGGTCGCCGTGCTCATCGGGCCGGGGGACTCAGCGGTCATGGCGGTCATGGGTGCCTCCGTCGGCGGAAGTGGCCGTCCGCGGGTGTCAGGCGACGAGGATCGGCCGTAGGGTGCGGTGGGCGACCCGCAGGCCCGTTTCGATGCGGTCCTCGGTGCCGCCCCAGACGGGGTCTTCGTGTTCGACGGAGAGGACACCGTCGAAGCCGCCCTCGTAGAGCGTGTCCACGACGGCGCTCCAGTCGACCTGGCCGAGGCCGGGCACGCGGTAGCGCCACCAGCCGACGTCCCACGGGTCCTCGCGGACGACGGCCCTGCCGGGCCAGCCGTACCGGGTGCGCCGGTCGGGGAACACCTGGATGTCCTTCGCCTGGGCGTGCGCGACCCGGTCGACGTAGGGCCGCAGCGCCTCAACCGGATCAATGCCCATCCACACCAGGTGCGACGGGTCGAAGTTGAGGTAGAGCCCCTGGGCGAACATCCACTCCCACAGTTCGGGGGAGTACGCGAGGTTGCCGGGGTAGCCGTCGGGGTGCCAGCCCTCCATCACGCAGTTCTCGATGATGATCTTCACTCCGCGTTCGCCGGCCCGGTCGACGAGGGGCCGGAACACCTGCTCGGCGTCGCGGAGGTTCTCCGCCACGCTGCGGGTGGGGTCGCGCCCGACGAAGGTGCCGACGGTCGGTACTCCGAGCATGGCCGCCGCGTCGATGAGCGCGAGCACGTGGGCGTTGACCGCCTTGCGCTCGGCCGGGTCCGGGTGCAGGTTGTTGTCGTAGAAGGCCAGCGACGACAGCGTCAGACCGTGCCGGTCGAACAGTGCGGTCACCTCATCGGCCTGCCGCTGGCCGAAGCCGGTGACGTCGAGGTGGGTCGCGGTGAACGGCCGGTTCCCCAGTGCGGGCCACGCGGCCACCTCCAACGCCTCGAACGCGTTCGCGTCGGCCCAGGCTGCGATGTCGGCGAGGCTGCGCCGCGGCAGGCAGGCGGTCAGAAATCCGAGCTTCATGTGGGTACCTCCACCCAGCCGTCGCCGGCGGCGGACGTCAGGACGGCATCGGTGACGGCGGCGGCGCGGAGCCCGTCGTCGAACGTGGGCAGGCCATCGGGCCGATCGCCCGCCGCAGCGGCGTAGACGTCGGCGACGAAGGCGGTGAAACAGTCGACGTACCCCTGGGGGTGGCCGACCGGGACGACGGTGTAGCGGGCGGCGTCGCCCGTCGCGCTCTCGGCGCCGCGGTGCACGACGGCGTTCTGCTCACGGCCGCCCACCCACAGCGAGTCGGGGAGTTCCTGGTCGAACTGCAGGGATGCCTGCGCACCGTCGAGAGAGAACCACAACCGGTTCTTCCGTCCGGGCGACACCTGGCTGACCACCACCGAGCCGATCGCTCCACCGTCGGTCTCGAACATGACCGCCGCGGCGTCCTCGGTGTCCGGCCGGGTCAGACCGGGGCCACGCGGGACAGTCACCGTCCGCGCGACGAGGCGGGTGATTCGTTGCCCGGTGGTGAACTCGACAATGTCGCACCAGTGCACCCCGATGTCACCGAAGGCACGGGAGCCGCCGCCGAGACCTGCGTCGATGCGCCAGTTGCCGTCCTCGGGGCGGGACAGCCAGTCCTGCAGGTACGACCCGTGCAGCAGACGAAGTGGACCCACGTCGCCTCGGCGCACGCGCCCGCGGGCGTCGCGCACCGTCGGGTAGAAGCGGTACACGAAGGGAACCGCCGTGACGACGGGGGCTTCGGCGGCCAGAGCGGCGAGCTTGCGGGAACTGTCGAGGTCGGTGGTGAGCGGCTTCTCGCAGATGACGTGCTTGCCGGCGGCGATGGCCCGCTCGGCCAACTGAGCGTGCAGGTGGTTCGGGGTGCAGATGTGCACGACATCGACATCGTCGGCGTCGATGAGTTCCTCGGCCGACGCGGCCGCCCGCCCGGCGAGCAGCCGGGTTGCCGCGGCCTCCGACGACGCCGCGTCACGGCCCGCGACGGCGGCGAGCACACCGCCCGCCGCCCGCACCGCTCGAGCGTGGACCTCGCCGATGAAGCCGGCGCCGACGATCCCGGATCGGGGAAGACCTGCCATCGCACGCCTCGCGTCCATCGTGATCTACGTCACAACTCCTATCCCATCCTTGGTAACACGAGTCAACGTCGGACGCACCTTGAGCGGTCGCCCGGCCTCGGCCTTCGTCGGTGGCCCGTCGGGACGCCGTCATTGCGATGCGGCAACGGAGTCACCGACATCGGCAGACGGCGCCCGGCCGAGCGAGACGCGCCCGCACCGGTCGGACGAAGCATGGCGTCCTGGGCCGGTAGCGATCGAATCCGCCGGTGGAACCCCCACGTCCCGGAACAGGCCGGCTTTCGTCGAGTCTGGAACGAAGGCCGGCCTGTCCGCGGATGCTGATCATCATGTCCAAAGGTAGACGGTCAGCTGTAGTTGATCGTGCAGTTGTTGCAGGTGAAGGGCGTGTTGTTGGGGGCCCCGCTGATCTCGAATCCGAACTGCACCTCGCCGATGGTCGGGTTGTTCCACCAGCCGCGGCTGCTGATCCACCTCAGCACGGCGAGCACATCGACCGTGCCGGCGTTGGTGTTGCTCGTCCGGACGAAGCTGAAGACAGCGTTACTGCCGTTCGATCCCCGGTACACGTTCCAGGTGTGGCCACCCACGGAGATGTTCGTGGCCTCCGGCACACCTCGGCCGCTGGCGTCGTATGACCTGGCGATCGGGCCGACCGGTCCGTACTGGTTCATCCACAACATGACTTCGTACGCATAGTTGTTCGCCCAGATGTCGTAGTCCGAGGAGTACGCGCCGGCATTCGGCACCGAGACGTTGAAGGAGCTGGTCAGGGACGAGAGGGAGTTGAGTGCGCGGTTGAGGGTCTTGCCGTTGTGCGGGTACGACTTGACGCCACCGGTCGGCTGACTGGTGACCACGCCCCAGTTCGTCCCGCTGCGTGCCCAGATCGTCTGCGATCCAGCGCCGGACCCCCAGATGTTGTTCCTGACGTCGTAGCCGTTGTTGGCCCAGGTGGACCACGTGCCGCTCGCGGTCCACGCCGCATTGGACGGCACGCCACCGGTGCCACCACCGGTACCACCGCCGCTGCCGGCCGTCTGCGACCACTGCTGGTTCGATGCGCCGGTGCAGGTCCAGAGAACGATCAGGGTTCCGTTCGCCGTGCCGCCACCGGTCGCGTCCAGGCACAGGCCGGACTGGGCACTGGTCACGGTGCCGTTCGAGTTGAGATTCCACTGCTGGTTGGCACTGCCGGTGCAGTCCCAGATCACCACGAGCGTCCCCGGCGCGGTGCCACCGCCCGCCGCGTCCAGGCACTTGGTGCCATACACCTGCAGTTGCCTGGACCCGGTGGTGTTCCACGTCTGGTTGGTCGAGCCGGTGCAGTCCCACAGCGCGACCTGGGTACCGTTGGTCTGGCTGGCGCCCGGTACGTCCAGGCACCGGTTGGACCCGACGCCCCGCAGGACGGTTGGGGCGGCCGATGCGGGCACGGCGACGACGGCCAGAGCGGCTACGAGACCTCCGACCGCGACGGCCGCCAACAGCACCCGAGCGCCGACTCGGCGAAATCCGGATCCGGTAGCGGCCGTATCTGGTTCAACCATGTTTCCTCCTTCTTCCTGGACACTGCGGGCGTTGCGGGGTGGTGCACCAAAAAACGTGCGGCGGGCGCGTCGAGGGCGTCGGCACCATACTCACGGCGGCGACACCGCGAGGCGGGGGAGACGACGTATCGACAGCCACCAGATCGTCCGTCACCTCAGTCGAAGCAGCAGATAGCGCACCGGCGGCGCCGGAGTTCTCGTGAAGCGCACCTCCCGGAGAACCGGGCGGCGTGGTCGCTAGCACAACTACATTGACAAGCTTCGCTCTACCGTGTCAAGCGTGACCTGCCGCCAGGTGGCGGAGCTGATCGTGGCCGGGCCGGCGGCGGCCAGGCAGGGTGGCGACCTCGGGGAGCGCTACGGCCTGCAGTTCGGCGGGCCGGAGTGGCTGCCGGGAACCGTCGAGCGGTTTCGGAGCTGACCACGTCCAGGCGGGCGCGACGGTTGACGCTGCCAGGTCATTGACGGTGAACGCCGTTTCCGGCGGTATCGTCGTACGCGTCTACCGACGGCGGCGCACCTGAGAGGGACGATCCGTGAACGTTGTGCAGGCTCAGGCCATCATGTCTCTCGATGGGTACGTCGCGAAGCCGGACAACACCATCGGCCGGTTGTTCGACTGGTTGCAGAACGGCGAGGTCGCGATCCCTACGCCCGCTGGGGATTTCACGGTCCATCTCACCCCACCGAGCGCGGAGCATTGGCGACGGTGAGTCTCCTCCGTCGGCGCGCTCGTCTGTGGCCGGACGCTGTTCGAGGTGGCCGGCGGCTGGCAAGGCCGGCACACCTTGGACGTCCCTGTCGTGGTGGTGACGCACCAGGTCCCTACCGATTGGGTCGATGACCACCCCGACGCCCCCTTCTCCTTCGTGACCGACGGGGTCGAGGCTGCGATCGCACGGGCTCGGGAGCTCGCCGAGGGCCGCGTCGTCGCCGTCGCCGGAGGCACAATTGCGCGGCAGTGCCTGGACCTCGGGCTGCTGGACGAGGTGGCCGTGGATCTGGTGCCGGTGGTGATGGGCGAGGGCAACCGGACCTTCTTCGGTGAACTCTCCGCACAGGACGTCATGCTCGGCAACCCCACCGTCTGCGTTCAGGGTGACCGGGTCGTCCACCTCGTCCCGGTGCTGCGGTGACCGGACGCAGCGGTATCGGATGCGACACCCACATGAGGAGCGCCGCCGGATCGACCGCTCCGAGAAGGTCGAGGCGTCAGAGAGTCAGCGGAGCGTCCGCGCGGTGCAGTCGCCAGACGAATGCGGCGAGCAGCAGGGCCGCAACGAAGTACGGCAGGTGTGGCAGCAGGTCGGGGGACATGATGAAGTTCACGGTGGACTGGTCTGCCGGAGCCGTCCACACGCTTGCCGGTGGGGCTCCTGCCGGTTCGTCGCCACCCTGGAAGTGCCAGCCGAATAGGGATGTCGACGCCCAGTTGGCCCCGGCGTGCAGCCCGATCGGAAGCAGCAAACTCCCGGACCGCAGGAGCGCGTACCCGAACACGAGCCCGCCCAGGGCGGGAAGCGCGACAACGAAGAACGCGCCCATGCCCCAGTACGGGCGACCGACCAGGTGCCAGAGCCCGAACACCGCACTGGAAGATACGAGCGCCAGCCGGCTGCCGCCGATGCTGCGTAGCTGGCGGAACGCATAGCCGCGGAAGAGCACCTCCTCCAGCACGACCATGACCAGCACACCGACCACGCCGGCCAGCACCGTCGTGAGGACCCGATCGGGATTCAGCGTCCACGATCGTCCGGCCGCCGCGGCCTGCACCACGGCGAGTGCCGAGAACACCACGGCGCCGACGGCGAACCCGGCGCCTGCCTCGGTGATGCGTTGCCGCGTCGGTGCGAGCCCAATGTCACGGAACCCACGCCGTTCCAGACGCAGGCATATCCAGGTCGTCGCGAGGATCAGCACGGCCAGAGTGGCCGGCCATAACCACTGCACCGAGGTCGGGACAACCGGGGCCAACAAGGCGACCACCGGCCCGGACACGGCGAATGCGATCGCTGCCAGTGCGAGAAAGCCGCAGAGCTTCCAAGCCGGGCGGACCCCGGACACGGTGGGTGTCATGCAGGCGATCGTACTGATGCCATGCCCTCGATCGCGCCGCAGTTGGTCGATGAGCAAAATGCGCCTGTTGACGACACCCGGCGTCCATCCCGAGTCAGTCGGGTCCAGACCCGCGGGTCGCTGATCGTGCGGTGTGGCGGGCGAGTTCGGCGCGTAGGGTCGCTGGGCCCGGGCGCAAGGCTCCGACGTCAACGCTGAAGGCTGCACCGTCGGCGGTGTCCCGCACGCGTGGCAGGTCACGCGCGGGCTCGGCGCTGCGGACCGCGTGCAGAGCCACGGGGACGACGTCGAGAACCGTCCGGAGCCAGTGGCCGCGTACCCGCACGGCGACGATCTCGGACCAGTCGAGGAGGATTGGGTCACCGCCGAGTGCGGCCAGCTCGATGCCGCCGGAGGAAATTCGCACCCAGGTCCGGCGTCGCCACAGCAACCACGCCGCCGCTCCGCCCGCCATCACGGCAAACGCCAGCGCGCTGGGCAAAGCCTCTGCTGCCTGCGGCGAACCTGCGGGTGCGCCGTCCAGCAGTTGCAGCAGCAGCTGCAGGCCCACGTTGGTCGGCAGGGTCAGCAGAACGACGATGACGAAGAGCCACGTCGGCGAGGACCGAAAGAGCCGGGCGTCCGCAGCCGGCGCGGTGACGTCGTCAGGGTTGGTGGGTGTCTGCGACATCGGCGCGATCTCCGGTTCCTGGATGTGTGGACTCCGGGTCTCGCGCCCGGCGACGCATCGTGAGGGCCGGGATGGCGAACGTCAGTACCATCAACACCGCGACGATTGAACCAGCGATCAACAGCCAGGTCGGATCGCGGTCTGACGGCAGGTCGGCTCGTACGGCGAACCCGGACACGACCACGCCGACGAAGGCGATCACGCCAAACACCGAGAACACCACCACGGTCCGGCGCATCCGCTGACGCGCCACCAACGCCTGGTTCGCGCGTTCCCGCGCGGACAGACCCACTCCATGATCGTTCGTTGAACACGATCACATTCTGCTACCGGCAAGGTCGTTCGAGCGTCGCTGAAGCGCCATGATGCGCCGCCATTCAGTCCGAACTCCGCGCCGTTGAAGCACCGGGCCTGCGGTTTTCGCCACGTGGCTCGACATCAGTGCCACGTCGGCGTCGTGATCTGGCCGCCCGGCGCGCAGCGCTGCGACGGCCGCGGCGAGGACGACGGTCCCGTCCCGGGGTGACGCCCGCCACGCTGCGCGCTACCCGGCGCATGACCGTCAAGGACGCGCACGTGCTCGCCGACTGCGGCATCCAAGCCAGGTACAAGGCGCCGAGGTGCATGTCGAGGCGGCGGGCGATCGACTTCGTCCGCCCGGCGGGACGCAACCCGTAAATCGTTCTCAGATGGGTGTGGCAGCGGCCGGGCGTGGGAGTGCCATATTTTTGCCACCCACCCGAGACAGTCCATTTCGGACATCGCCGCTATGGGACGGGTTGTCCGATCTCTCAATTGTTGCGGATCGGGCCGGAATGCCGCTGCGGCAACGAAATTCGGGGGCACCGGCCGGTCATCCGTGAAGCTAGACTCCCCATCGACAAACGTGCGCGGCGAGCCGGCGCGCTCGGGGCAGGACAACAGAATACTCACGGGGGAAGGACGTCTATGCACGTCGGCAGATCAATCATGACGACGGCGCTGGCGCTTGCGCTGGCGCTTGGCGGCGGCAGTGCCGCCTGGGCGGAGCCCGGCGGCGGCAACGGCAGCGCGTCGGCCGCCGCGCGGACGCCGTTGCCGGACGGTTGGGCGCTCAAGCGGACCACGTCCGGTGCGGACCTCACCTGGCAGGCACCCGAGCGGGTGCCGACCGGTGACGCGATGGTGGAGTTCTACGCCGGCGACCGGCTGCTCGGCCGGCCACGGGCCGGCACCGACCAGCGCACGTTCCATCTGGTCATTGATGGCACCGCCGCTCGAGACCTGACGGACCTGCAGGTACGCGCGGGCGGGCGCCGCCTCGATGCCACGGCAAAGCGGCCCGGACCCACCGTGGACCGCGCCGAGCCCCTGGCGGCGACGGCGCAGCGGCTATCGGCGGCGGAGCCGTTGCCGGCCAACCCGGTCGATCCCGGCGTCGCCGGCCCGTACTCCACCGTGTCCGGCGACTACTCGCTGGCGGATGTGCAGCTGCCCGGCCTCGCGCAGCCTGTGGAAATGAAGGCCGTCGTCGTGGCCCCGCAGGGCACCGCGGGGCCACGACCGCTGGTCCTGCTGATGCACGGCCGGCACGACACCTGCTACCAGGGCTCGAGAGGGCTGATGGTGGCCTGGCCGTGCCCGACCGGTTGGACCGCCCTGGAGAGCCACCGCGGCTACCTGCAGACCCAGCAGTTGCTGGCGTCCCAGGGTTACGTGACCGTGTCAATCTCCGCCAACGGCATCACCGCCCAGGACAACGGAGACGATGGTCAGGCACTGCCGCCGGAGGACGGCGGCGCGCAGGCCCGCTCCTCGCTGGTCCGGTTGCACCTGGGGCACTGGGCGGACTGGGCGGGCACGGGTCGGGCCGGCGCCCCCGACATCGTGCAGTCGGCCCCGGTCGCAGACATGTCCCGGGTGTTACTGGTGGGGCACTCCCGTGGCGGCGAGGGCGTCAGCCGGGCCGCCATCGACAGCCTCACACCGCCCTCGGCCGATCAGGACGGCTACCGCGGCGCGGTGCGCTGGCACATCCGGGGGTTGGCCCTCATCGGCCCCACGATCTTCGGGGGGCAGAACCCCGCCCCCGACCTGCCGTCGATGGTCATCCTGCCCAGTTGTGACGGTGACATGTCCGATCTCCAGGGGCAGATGTACGTGGACGCCACCCGCGGGGTCAGCCGCGGGTTTGCCCTACACAGCGCGGTCTACGTGCTGGGTGCGAACCACAACTACTTCAACACCCAGTGGAGTCCGGGCCAGTCCCCGGCCCACACCTGGGAAGACTATCCGAGCCTGCACGACCCGTCGTGCCGGGCGGACTCCCCGCTGCGGCTGGCGCCGGAGGTGCAGCAACGGGTCGGCGCGACGTACATCGCCGCCGCCGCCGCAACGTTCGTGGCGGGCAACGACCAGGTACGTCCGCTGCTGGACGGTTCCGGCGTGCGCGCACCCTCGGCGGACCCGGCGACTGTGCTCACCCATGCCGTCGGCGGGAACCGGACCCCGTTGCTGGTGCCCGACGCCTCGACGGTCGTGACGGGTGCCGAGTCCCGGTTGTGTGAGGCGGTCACCAACGATTACACCCGGAGCTGCGGGCAGTCGCCGCACTTCGCCCCGCTGACTCCGGTCGTCCCGGAAGCCGAGCGGTACGCGGTCGCTCTGAGCTGGTCGGCAGCGGGCATACCGGTCAGGGTCCGCCGAGCGACCCCCACCTCGGTGTCGGGTGCGCAGTCGGTGGCGTTGCGGATCAGTGTGCCGGCGAATTCGGTGGTACCGATGGACGTGGCCATCGTCGACAGCGCCCGCCGGCGGGCCACGCTCGGCAGGGTCACCATCACGGGGACGCCACGGCCTTCGCACACGGTGTCCGAATGGGCGCAGGAGGTCCGCGTACCGTTGGCCAACGCCACCGCCGCCGGCCTGGACCTGACCCGCATCGCCGAGCTGGTGCTGGTGCCGCACAGCACGGTGGGCCGGGCCTCGCTGATCGATGCCTGGGGCTGGAGCCCCGGCACGCCCGCCCCGCAGCCGATCGCGCTGCCGCGGGTGGACGTGGGTGAGCTGACGGTGCTGGAGGGCGATGCCGGCACTACGACGTACCAGGTGCCGACGCGGGTCTCCGGCAGCGGCACCGGCCAGGTCCGCGTGTTCGTCGTCGATCCGGCCACCAGCCTCGCGACCGCACAGGTGGTCATCGTGTCACCCGGCATGACCACGATCTCCATTCCGGTGTCGGTGACCGGCAACACCCAGGCCGGCGACGGTCGTACCTACATCGTTGCCGTCAAGGCAATCAAGGGCGTGCAGGTCGGCGACTCCTACGGCAGTCTGACCGTCCAGGACGACGACTCGTGACCTGACCGGACGCGGCCGATCGACCTGCGGGGGTGTGCCGGGCCGGCACACCCCCGCAGTGTCGCCCCGCCTCCGTGCGGGTGCGCGGTCTTCGGGGAACGACCGCCCCCGCACCGACCTGGCGCAGCGCCGCGGTCCCCGCCAAGCATGGGACGCCCCGGTGGCGGTACGTGCAGATCAGCAGCAGCGTGGGCGCCGTGATCTCCGACGGTGCCACCGACGCGGACGAACTGATCACTCGCACGGACCTGGATGCCGTGGCGCGCGCGTGGGCGTTCAGATCACCGCGACCGGGTGCACCACCACGCCGTCGAACAGGTAGCCCAGGGTGTTGTAGCGCGCCTGGTCGGGTTGGCCCGCGCCGGTGGCGTCGACCGCCCTGGCGCGCAGGGTCGCCGGGCCCGGTGTTGTCGGCCGCCAGGGCAGCTCCCAACGCTGCCACGCCCGACCCGCGTCCGCCCGGTGCAGACGCGCGCGCCGCCAGGTGAGGCCGCCATCGGTACTGACCTCGACGGCACGGATGGGTGCGGTGCCTGACCAGGACCGCCCCCGGAGCACCAACCGCTCGCCGGCCGGGATACGTGCGTTCCACGCCAGCTCGAACGCGCTCTTGACCACCTGCCGACCGATCAGTTCCCCATCGCCGGGGTAGCTCGGGCCGAACAGGCGGTAGAACTGCGTGTTCCAGGGGGAGAAGAGCGGCTCGGCGGACACCTCGATCGAGCCGAGCCACTTGATCGACGAGATGCCGATCCAGCCCGGCACCACCAGCCGGACCGGGAATCCGTGGTCGGGCGCCAGCGGCGCACCGTTCATTTCGTACGCCAGCAGCACGTCATCGAGCGCCTTGCTGATCGGCAGCGGTCGGCGGACCGGGCCCAGGTTCACCCCACCGGTGACGAAGTCGGCGTCCAGTCCCTGTGGCAGGACGTCGACCGCGCCGGGGGTCAGCCCGGCGTGGCGCAGCACCGTCGACAGGCGTACCCCACGCCACCGCGCCACGCCGACCGCGCCGAGCCGCCAGGCGGTGCCCGAGACGCTCTGCCCCTGCTGGGCGGTGAAGAAGCTGCGCCCATTGCCGGCACATTCCACAAGTGACGTCTGGGAGTGTCGGATTAGTATGATTACGATCCCACGAGTCGGCCCCCGGACGCCAGTACGAGCACCTGCCGAGTGGCAACCCGGAGCCCGTGGCACTCGATGGAGTACGAGCGACCGTCGTAGCGGTACATCCAACTGTGGTGGCGAAAGTCCGAGCGGGAAGTGCCGCTTCGTACCTTTCAGGGACCGCGAACCCGGCCCTGGTTTGGCAGGATCCCCCTATGATTCGCCTCTACTCGCTGTTCCTTCTCCTCAATCTGGCGCTGCTGGTGATCGCCCTGATCGAATGTCTGTCGGCCGAGGAGTTCGCGATTCGGGCGTTGCCCCGGGTGGCATGGGTGCTGATCATCTTGATGTTCTCACCGATCGGGGCGATCGCCTGGTTCGTGGCGGGTCGACCTGCCCGGCCCGTGCAACTGAGCAACGGGACGGTTTGGCAACCCGGGCGCGGCTTTCCGGAGAACGAACGACCCCGCCCGCACGCGGCTCCGCTCGCCCCCGACGACGACCCGGAGTTCCTGCGCAACCTGGCGAAATCGCTGCGCGACGACGAGGATCTGATGCGACGTTGGGAGAGCGACCTGCGGCGGCGTGAGGGTGAGCTCCGCCGCGAGCAGGGCGAGCAGGACGAGCAGAAGTAGCCAGGATGGCCGGTCAGGTTCTCACCCGGGAAGGGTCACTGCAGTCCGGCGCGGACCGAGGTGATGCGCTGTGTGTTGAAGCCGAGCCAGTGCATCCGGCCCACGTACCGAGCGTGCTCAACCTTGAGGCAGCGATCCACGATCACCGTCACGCCGCCCTCCTGGGCGATCCGCATGCCTTCTTCGTTGATCACGCCGAACTGGCACCACAGGGCGCCGGCGTTGATCGCCACCGCGTCCCGGGCGATCTCGGGAAGCGCACCCGGCGCGCGGAAGACGTTCACGACGTCCACCGGATCGGGCACGTCGCGCAGGCTGGGATAGCTGACCTCGCCGAGGATCTCGGTCTCCCGGGGATTGACCGGGATGACCCGGTAGCCGTGTCGTTTCAGGTAGTAGCCGACGAAGTAGCTCGCGCGTAGCTGGTTGTTGGAAAGGCCGACGATCGCGATCGTCCGGGCTGTGTGCAGCACACGTTGGATGACCGACACGTTCTGGTACTGCTCGAGGTCGATCATTTCTCGTCTCCAGCGTTGGTCACCGTCGAAAATGCCTGCTGCAGGTCCCAAATCAGGTCCTGCACCGACTCGGTGCCGACCGACAGACGAATGGTCCCCGGCCCGACCCCGGCGGCCAGCAGCTCCTCGTCGCCCAACTGGCGGTGGGTCGTGCTGGCGGGGTGGATGATCAGGCTCTTGGCGTCGCCGACATTCGCCAGGTGCGACCACAGCGTCACGCCGCGGATGAGGTCCTGACCACCGGCCCGGCCACCGGCACAGTCGAACGAGAAGACCGCTCCCGGCCCGCGCGGCAGGTACTTCTCCACCAGCGGCCGGTACCCGCTCGACGGCAGTCCCGGATAGGTCACCCGGGAGGCAAGCGGGTGCGACTCGAGGAAGACCGCCACTTCCAGCGCGTTCGCCACGTGACGTTCCATCCGCAACGACAGCGTCTCGAGCCCCTGCAGGAACAGGAACGCGTTGAACGGCGACAGCGCGGCCCCGAGATCGCGGAGCGTCTCGGCGCGCAGCTTCATCAGGTATCCATACGTCCCGAACGTCTCGTGGAACTGCAGACCGTGGTACGCAGGTGACGGATCCGCGACGACCGGGAAGCGTCCGTTGGACCAGTTGAACGTGCCGGCCTCCACCACGACGCCGCCGATGCTGGTGCCGTGACCGCCGAGGAACTTCGTCGCGGAGTGCACGACGATGTCGGCGCCCCATTCGATCGGCCGGCAGAGGTACGGCGTTGCGAACGTGTTGTCGACGATCAGCGGCAGGTCGTGCTCGTGTGCGATCGCCGCCACCGTCTCGATGTCGAGTACGTTGCCGCCCGGGTTGCCGATCGTCTCACCGAAGAACGCCTTGGTGTGTGGGCCAACTGCCTTGCGCCATGCGTCCGGGTCGTCGGGGTCGACCCAGGTGAGCTCCACGTTCATCTTGCGCAACAGGTGCTTGAGTTGGTTGACCGTGCCGCCGTAGATCGCCGAGGAAGCCACGACGTGATCGCCCGGCTCGAGGAGCGTGAACAGCGCCGCCGCCTGCGCGGCGATCCCACTCGCGAAGGCCACCGCACCGCACCCGCCCTCGAGACTCGCCACCCGCTCCTCGAACACGGCCACGGTCGGGTTCATGATGCGCGAGTAGGTGTTGCCGTACTCCTGCAGGTTGAAGTAGGCAGCCGCCGACTCCGGGTCCTCGAACACGTAACTGGTGGTCTGGAAGATCGGCACTGCGCGGGCGCCCGTGTTGGGGTCGGGTCGTTGACCGGCGTGCAGCTGACGGGTCTCGAACCCGTACTCGTGGGATTCCTCGGTGCGCTGTGTGCTCATGATCGGCCTTCGTTCAGGCGGGGCCTTGTGTTCAGGCTGGGCTTGCGGTTAGGAACCGGCGGACGATGGGGGTCTGCTGGGCCTCCTCCAGCAGGAAGCAGTCGTGGCCGTAGGGGGCCTCGATGAGCCGGAACTCGACCGGTTTGCCGAGACCGCGAAGGGCCTGCTCGATCTCCGCCGACGCCGCCGGCGGGTACAGCCAGTCCGAGCTGAATGCGATCAACAGCGTACGCGCGGAAACACCGGCGAGTGCCCCGGCGAGCGAACCGCCTCCGTGCTGCCGGGCAAGGTCGAAGTACGTCAGTGCCCGCGAGAGGTACAGGTAGGTGTTGGCGTCGAACCGCCGGACGAACGACTCGGCCTGATGACGCAGATAGTTCTCGACCTCGAACTCCGGCTCGCCGATCGTGTAGCGGATGTCGGGGGAGAACTGCAGCCGCCGGCCGAACCGGTCGTCCAGCGCGGGCGCCGACAGGTAGGTGATGTGGCCGACCATCCGCGCGACGCCCATGCCGGCGTCGGGCGCCCGACCGGTGTCGTAGTAGGCGCCGCCCTGCCACGCGGGATCCCGCATGATCGCCTCGCGGGCGATCGCGTTCCAGGCCACCCCCTGCGGGTGCAGGGCGTGGGTGGAGGCGATCACCACGATGGCGTCCACCCGGTCGGGGAACAGGACGGCCCACTGCAGCGCCTGCATCCCGCCGAGCGAGCCACCGGCCACGGCGGCGAGCCGTTCGATGCCGAGTTCGTCCAGGAAGGCGCGCTGGCAGCGCACCATGTCGGCGACGGTGACCACCGGGAAGGTCGATCCGTATGGCGTGCCGGTGGCCGGGTCGATCGAGGATGGGCCGGTCGTGCCCCGGCAGCCGCCGAGCAGGTTCGTGGAGATGACGAAGAAGCGGTCGGTGTCAAACGCCTTGCCCGGCCCGATCATGCCGTCCCACCAGCCCAGGCCCCGGCCCGCCGCGCCGTCGCGGCGCTCCGCGGCAAACCCGTCGCGGGTGCCCGACGCCACCGGTACGGTCGAGAGGCCGGCCGCATGGGCGTCACCGCTGAGCGCGTGGCAGACGAGGATGACGTTGTCGCGCTGCGGGGACAGGGTGCCGTACGTCTCGTACGCCACGCGGACCCGATGCAGTTCGCGTCCGCAGTCGAGGGGCAGCGGTCGTGGCAGGTCGAGGAACCGGGTCTCGACGCTGCCGACTGAGCCGGCCGGAAGGGTCGAGGGCGCCACCATGCGGGTGATCCTAGCCACGGGGCGTCCGAGCAGGCCACTATATTGTCCATGTTCCCTATAGGGAATCCGCAGAGCTTGACTGAAAGGGAGATATGCGACATGACGACCGTCGATAACGGAGTCAATGTGCAGGCGCTGCTCGAGGCGCGGGAGGTGCTCAAGGGTGCACCCGACGCGGCCCAGTTCACCTGGCGGGCGTCGTCCACGTGGCAGAAGGGTGTGCACAGCACCACCACCATCGAGAAGTTCTTCGGCCTCGGGCAGGAGCAGACCCACAAGACCGAGACGGTGTTCGACGCCGACCACCCGGCGGTCTTCGCCGCCGAGGACAACGGCATCACCCCGATCGAGTACCTGCTGGTCGGCCTGGCCAGCTGCCTGACGGCCGGCGTGGCGTCGGTCGCGCAGAACCGGGGCATCCAGTTGCGTTCGGTTTCGTCGACGCTCGAGGGCGCTCACGACATCCGGGGCATCCTGGGTGCCGACAGCGACGTCCGCAACGGCTTCAACGACATCAAGGTGACGTTCTCGATCGACGCGGATGCCTCGAAGGAGGAGATCGAGGCGTTGGTGGCCCAGTCGCAGAAGCGTTCCGCCGTCTACGACGCCCTCACCAATCCGACGAACGTGACGGTCGAGGTTGCCTGAGGCGGCCGGAGCCATCGAGCACGTCACCACGGTCGTCGTCGGCGCCGGGCATGCCGGCCTCGCCGCCAGTCGCCTCCTCGGCGAAGCCTCGGTCGACCATGTCGTCCTCGAACGCGGCGAGGTCGCCAACTCGTGGCGGCACGAGCGCTGGGACTCGCTGCGGCTGCTCACCCCCAACTGGCTGAACAGGCTGCCCGGCCACCACTACGACGGCCCGGATCCTGACGGGTACCTGACGATGGGCGAGGTGGTCGATTTCATCGAGCACTTCGCCGTCGTCTCGCAGGCGCCGGTGCGAACCGGTACGAACGTCACGTCCATCCGGCCGCTGGATGGCGGATACCACGTGTCGACGGGGCGCGGCGACCTTCGCTGCCGAACCGTCGTCCTCGCCAGCGGCGCCTGCAACGTGGCGACGACGCCGGAGTTCAGCGCCGCGGTGCCGGCGTCCGTCGAGCAGCTGACCCCGCTCGACTACCGGGGCCCATCCCAGCTCCCCGACGGTGGCGTGCTCGTGGTCGGCGCGTCGGCGACCGGTGTACAACTCGCGGCCGAGCTGCAACAGTCGGGCCGGCAGGTGACCCTTTCGGTGGGCGAGCACGTGCGGTTGCCGCGGCTGTACCGGGGTCGCGACGTGCTCTGGTGGATGGACGCCTCCGGCGTGTGGGACCAGACCTACGATGAGGTCGAGGATCTCGCCAGAGCGCGCCGGTTGCCGTCACCGCAACTCGTCGGCACCCCCGAGCGT
The DNA here is from genome assembly GCA_035296325.1 of Micromonosporaceae bacterium. Lineage (GTDB taxonomy): Bacteria > Actinomycetota > Actinomycetes > Mycobacteriales > Micromonosporaceae > DATHBD01. Next base: position 30,425 of record DATHBD010000008.1, read on the forward strand.
CACACGCTGGACCTCAACGCACTGACCGCGATGGGGGTCGAGCTGGTCGGCCGTTGGGCTGCCGTGCGGGACGGCACCGCCCTGTTCTCCGGCGGGCTGCGCAATGTGTGCTCGCTGGCGGACCTCAAGATGACGCGGCTGCTGGCCACGTTCGACGAGTGGGCACGCACGAGCGGACGCGACGCGGAGGTGGGCCCGCCCGAGACGTTCGCGCCGACCACGGTGCCCTCGGCGACGCGGCTCGCGCTCGATCTCCGCAGTGGCGAGATCGGCTCGATCGTCTGGGCCACCGGCTTCCGTCCCGACTACCGCTGGCTGCACGTCCCGGTGGTGGACCCGAAGGGTCGGCTGCGCCACCAGGGCGGCGTCCTCGACCCCCCGGGGCTGTACGCACTGGGGCTCCCGCTGCTGCGCCGGCGCCGATCATCGTTCATCAGCGGCAGTACCGACGACGCCCGCGCAGTGACCGATCACCTGGTCCAGAGCCTTGCTGTCCGCGGCGGACCGCCCTGACCGCAACCGTTGGGCCGGTCCTGGACCAGTCGTCATCTTGATGCCACCGGCATGCCGGCAAGGCGAACTGGCGACCCTGGTCAGACTCGGCTCCGCCCGCATCGTGATGACGCGGACGCCGGACGGCAGCGTCCGCCCTGCCGGAGTCGGGATGCAGCCGCCGCGGAACTGGACCGACGGCGACCGCGCGCAGCAGTTGTACAGCGGACTGCGGCGGCTGGAACCACCGGTGTACAGCGAGGCGTTGGCCCGGGCCGCGGAGCCGGAGCAGTCGAGACGCAGGGTCGTCGTCGCCGCCATCCGGGTCGGCGCACTCCTCTCCGAGAGACATCTGATCCGTCTGCTGCGGCTGTACGGCACCCGGGCCATGTGTACCGACTACCTCAACTGCGAGTCGAAGCTCCTCGTCGACGCGGCCGAGCAGTGGGCGCGCGAGAACGGATACGTCGTCAGCCAGTTGAGCGTCGGCACGACCGCCACGTGGGGAGCGTTCTGAATCGGCGGCTTGCCTGATCAACCACCGCCGCGGTCGCCGCTGGTGGCCCTGGGCGATCAGCGGGGGGCCGGCGGGCCGGGCCACGCTCGCCGAGCTGACCTGGCACAGTCATCGTGAGGTCACCATGACGCAGCACCTGCCAGGCCCGGGGTTCAGGCGCGCGCAGAGGTCCGTATTGCCGAGTTGGTCGAGCAGCGCGTCGATGAGGCCGAGGTTCATGCCGCACACCAGTTCGGTGTGGGTCTGCGCGAGGTTGTGGAATGGGCAGTTCGCCAGGGCGATGGCGCCGTCAACGGTCCTGGGTTCGTAGCCGTTGCAGGCCAGCACCTCGCTGACCTCCTCGATGTCGCCGGCCCGCAGTTTCCCGGTCCTGTCGGCGGCCATCTCCCGGCCGGTGGTGGCGGCGGCGATGCGCAGCGCTTCCATGATCGGAACGCGATCCCGGGCGGCTACGGTGATGGCCTCGGCCATGACGTGGCCGGCGAGTTCGTAACGGCGGTCCGGGAGACTCACCGAGATGTCGCGAGCCACCCGCCGGTAAAGCTTCGCGGGCCGCCCCGCGCCCGGGCCTCCCCGTCCAGGCGGTCGGGCGTACTCGATGTCGAGCAGGCCATCGGCTACGAGCTTGTCCAGGTGGAACTTGGCGGTGTGGAGCGCCACCCCGACGCCGGTCGCCGCCTGCTCCCGCCCGACCGGACCGCCCTGCGCGACGACGTACTGGTACAGCTCGCGCCGGACCGGTTCGCCGAGCGCCGCGATCCGCTCGACCTGCGTGCCGAACTCCTCGGACATCTCCGCCCCCCAGTTCTCCGGCCAAGTGTAACGGACACGATCGTTGACGAAACTCGGTCGGCGCTCTAACGTCAGATCCAGTATCTGTTAGAAGGAGACGTCATGACCCAGACCGTCGCTGCCCGAGCCACCTTCACCGGCAGATCCGTCGAGCCGCCCCATCTGCGGCTGGCCGGCAACGCGCCGGTGGTGGATCTGGCGGCCGCCGAGGATGCGGTTCGGGCGCTGTTGACGGCGCTCGGCCAGAACTCCGGTTCCGAACACCTGCGCGACACACCCCGCCGGGTGGCAGCCGCATACGCCGAACTGCTCACTCCCGAGGCATTCACCCTGACCACGTTTCCCAACGACGGCGGGTACGACGAACTGGTTCTCGTGCGCGACGTGCCGTTTCGATCGCTGTGCGAGCACCACCTGCTGCCCTTCCACGGCGTCGCACACGTCGCGTATCTGCCGGACGATCGGATTGTCGGGTTGTCCAAACTGGCCCGCGTCGTCGAACACTTCGCCTGGGGACTCCAGGTGCAGGAACGGCTCACCCGGCAGGTCGCCGGCTGCCTGCAGGACAACCTGCGGCCGAAGGGTGTGGCCGTGGTCCTGGAAGCTGAGCATCTGTGCATGTCACTTCGCGGCGTTCGCGCCTACGGGGCGCGGACCCTCACCTCCGCCCTGCTCGGCCTGCACCGCGAGGACCCGGCCACCCGCCAGGAGTTCTTCGCCCTCACCGGCATCCGTCGCTGATCCGACGGCCCATACCCAGGACGGAGAAGGGCCCATGTCCACGCAGCAGACCATCCTCATCGTCGGCGCCAGCCTCGCCGGCGCGAAAGCCGCCGAGGCACTACGTGCCCAGGGCTTCGACGGACGCCTCGTCCTGATCGGCGAAGAACCGGAGCGCCCCTACGAGCGTCCGCCGTTGTCCAAGGCGCACCTGAGCGGCGCCCCGAAGGACGTACACGTCCACGATGAGACGTTCTACGCCCGACACTCCATCGAGCTGCGGACGTCCACCACCGTCACCGAGTTGAACCCGGCCGAACACACCGTCACGCTGGCCGACACCACCAGGATCCGCTACGACAAGGCGCTCCTCACGACCGGTGCCACCCCACGCCGGTTGACGGTGCCCGGCGCGGACCTTGACGGTGTCCACTACCTGCGGACGCTGGCCGACGCTGACCGCCTGCTGGCCGCCGCGGCCCGGGCCCGCGCGGTCGCCGTCATCGGCGCCGGCTGGATCGGCACCGAAGTGACCGCGTCCCTACGACAACGGGGACTGCCGGTCACACTGATCGACCCGGCATCGACGCCACTGGAACGGGTCCTGGGCCGTGACGCCGGCACGGTCTTCCGTGACCTCCACGCCGCTCACGGAGTTGCCCTGCATCTGGGCGACGGCGTCCGGTCGCTCCACGGAGCCGGACGCGTCGCGGAGGTCCGCACGACCGGCGGCACCGCCGTCCCCGCCGACCTCGTCGTCGTCGGCATCGGCGCGGTACCGCGTGTGGAACTCGCCGCAGCAGCGGGCCTCGCCGTCGACAACGGCATCGTGGTCGACGAGCACCTGCGCACCAGCCACCCGGACGTCTACGCCGCCGGCGACGTCGCCAGGGCCTGGCACCCCGGGTACCGCGAGCACATCCGCGTGGAGCACTGGTCGAACGCCATCAACCAGGGCGCGGCCGCCGCCGCGAACATGCTGGGTACGGCCGCCGCCTACGCCGATATCCCCTACTTCTTCTCCGACCAGTACGACCTCGGCATGGAGTACACCGGCTACAGCCCGCACTTCGACCGGGTGGTCTTCCGGGGCGACCCGCACGGGGGTGAGTTCATCGCCTTCTGGCTCACCGGCGGCCGGGTGACCGGCGGCATGAACGTCAACATCTGGGACGTCAACGAATACCTGCAGCAGCTCGCCCGACGACATGCCCGCGTCGATCCCGACCGGCTCGCCGACCCTCGGGTACCTCTCGAAACACTGGTCAGTGAAGCCGCCAACCTGTGACGAAAGACGATGGAACCCTCCTCGCCCACCCCGAACCCGCCCCGGTAACCGGTTGGGCCGGGTCCAGAGATAGAGATTGACGAACCTCAACGTCTTCGGCTATACCTTGCCGGTGCCCTGATGCCGTCAGCACGTTGACTTGCCCGGCCTGCGGCCCCGCGAGTGGGCGGTTGTGCAGACGACCTCCTCTCGCCATGCGCGACGCACTTCGCTCCATCGCTCTGACGAGATCACGACGAGGTAGCACCCGTGGAGGAAGCATGACAGTACGTGGACGTCGGCTCAGGCGGCTCGCCGCAACAGCCGCGGTCGTCGCGTTGGGACTCTTCGGCATCCAGGGGGTCACCGGCACCGGGCATGCCGCGACCAACCAGTTCCGCGGAGTGAACTGGGCGGATCCGAGGGACAACTTCGTCACCGGAAACATCATCCCGGTCGGGTTGTCGACGTCCGACAGTTACGCGACCGTCTATGCCAAGGCGACCGCGGTCCTCAAGGGCTTCCAGTCGTTCGGCTCGAACACCGTCCGGTTCGGGATCAACCCGGCGACCACGTCGGGCGCCTGGTGGAACAGCTATGTCGCGGCCTTCGACGCCGCCAGCGCGCTGGGCATGAACGTCATCATCGCGCCGTGGCTGCAGAACGGCACGGTCAGCGACACCGCAGCCTTCAACCGGATGTGGGACGTCGTCATCGCGAAGTACTCGGGCAACACCAGCTTCTACTTCAACATCATGAATGAACCGTGGGCGTTCAACGAGACCACGCTGCCGAACTTCGCGGCGGCGTGGCTGGCCCGTTACCCCACCCTGCCGCGCGGCCGGGTGATCGTCCCCGGTGTGTGGTCGGACCAGAACCTGTGTGCGGTAGGCCGCGACACCCGGTTGAACGGCACCCTGCTGTCGATCCACCAGTACACGCTGGGCGGCGAGACGCATCCCACCGCAGCCGAGTGGGTCACCAGCTTCAAGAACAATCTGTGCGGGTTCGCCAGCCGGGCCATCCTGACCGAGTTCGGGGTGCCGATGAACACCGGCGTCAACTACAACGGACCCCGTGACGGCAACAACAACGTCTCCTACTTCTACGCCCTCACCGACACCGCGCGGGAACTCAGCATGGGTGTGCTGCTCTGGACCGGTGTCAAGGAGGCCAACCAGACGGTTGGTCCCGGCCCGTGCTTCAACGCCTCGTGCGCCATCACGTCGCTGAACGGCAGCGGCACCAACCTGTCGCTGACCATCACCAACCAGTCCGGGCTCGACCGGCTCCGGTACTCCTGGGGTCTCGGACCGATGACGGGCCCCACGACGGGCCCCACGACGGGCCCCACGACAGGCCCCACGACGGGAACCACGACACCACCGGCGACCGGTGGGTCCACCGGGGTGTTGCGGGGCGTCGGCTCGAACCGGTGCGTCGACGTACCCGGTGCGGCAACGACCAACGGCACGATGCTGGCGATCTGGGACTGCAACGGCGGCGCCAACCAGCAGTGGACCGCACTGTCGAACGGTGCGCTGCAGGTGTACGGCAACAAGTGCCTTGACGTTCCGGGGCACGCCACGACGGCGGGCACCAGGGTGGCGATCTGGGACTGCAACGGCGGCGCCAACCAGCAGTGGACACTCAACGCCAACGGCACAATCGTCGGCCGCGAGTCTGGGCTCTGCCTGGACGTGACCGGTGCGGGCACCGCCAGCGGCACCGCGGTGGCGCTCTGGAATTGCACCGGTGGCACCAACCAGCAGTGGCGGCGCGGGTAACCGCAGGCGGTCGTGATCCACTGAACACAACGCCCGACCGGGTGCCGCGACCAGCGGCACCCGGTCGGTTGTTTCGTTGCCGCCAACCATGCCGCCCGCGGTCGGGATGCCCTCTCGGCGACGCACCTGCCCCGCCTCGGCGCAGCAGCTCGAAGCCACGGTCATCGGTATGCTGCCGGGATGGCCGACCCGGTGCACCTCAATCCGTTCGTACTGCCTGTCGAAACGCGCGCCGCGGAGCGCCGTGGCTCGGTGGATCTCTACCTGCCCGAAGCGTCGCACCCGAGTCCGGCGATTCTCTTTGTGCACGGCGGCCCGGTGCCGGTTGACCTGCAGCCGACGCCCCGGGATTGGCCGGTCTTTCAGGCGTACGCGTCGATGGCGGCGGCGCGTGGGTTGGTGGGTGCCACGGTTGATCACCGGTTGCACGCCCTCACCGAGTACGCGACCGCTGCCGACGACGTGGCGGCGGCGGTCGAGTTCGTCCGGGCCGACCCGCGCGTCGATGGGGAACAGGTGGCCATCTGGTTCTTCTCCGGTGGCGGCCTGTTGCTCGCCGACTGGCTGCGTGCATCGCCGGTCTGGCTGCGCTGTGCGGCGGCGAGCTATGCGCTGCTGGCCTGCCCGCCGGAGTACGGCACCAGATTCAACCCGGCGGACGCCGTCGCCGAGGCCGGCGAGCTCCCGATCGTGCTCACCCTGGTCGGCCGGGAACGCCCGGAGATAGCTGCCACCGCCGACGCGTTCGTCTCCGCGGCGCGTGCCTGTGGAGCGCGACTGCAGGTCGTCGACGTGCCGAACGGCCAGCACGGCTTCGACATCCTCGACTACACCGAGGAGTCCCGGGAGGCGGTCGAGCGGGCGATGGACATGGTGGTGACGGAGGTGACCCGGGACCTGCCCGCCGCGCCAAGGCGCTAGATGTCCCACCGGGTCATATCCACAGGTACCTACGCGTGGTAGGAACCTGAGCCCTCCCAGCCGATCTGCGGGGATCTGGGCTGAGGAGGGAGTTTCACCTGGCGGCAGGCCCGGAGCCGCTGTGGCGTCCAAATTTAGGTTAGGCTAAGTTACCTCCCACGTGTGACGTGGAGGGATGAGCGATGGCGATCAGTCGGCGGGGTTTTCTGCTCGGCGCGGTGAGCGTGGCGGCGTTGAGTGCCTGTGGTGGGCAGAAGGAGCCGGCCGGTGCGGGCTCGGCGAACGGTTCCGCTGGCCCGGGGGAGGGTGCGTTCCCGCGCACGGTGAAGCATGAGCTGGGCGAGACGAAGATCGCTGCCGCGCCGCAGCGGGTGGTCGCGGCCACCGATGGTGGTGAGCTGTGCTCCCTGGTGGCGTTGGGCGTGCGGCCGGTCGGTTTCGGTCAGCGCAACAAGCCGCTGCGGCCGTGGTTGCAGGGCAGGGTCGAGGGCATCGAAACGTACGACCTGGCCGGCAGTGAGACCAGCTTCGAGCGGCTGGCGGCGTGGCGACCGGACCTGCTGTTGGTGCAGAACGGGTTCGCCACGGCGGACAACCTCGGAAAGTTCACCGCCGTCGCGCCGACGGTGGCGACGAGTTTCGTGGACTGGCGGGCGAACCTGCGTCAGGTCGGTGAGGCGGTCGGCCGCGCCGAGGACGCCGCCCGACTGGAAAAGGCCGCCGACGATGAGGTCGCCGCCCAGAAATCCCGGTTCGCGAAGTTCGCCGGGCTTAAGGTGCGGGCGGTGACAGCGTTCGACGACGGCTCGGTGTACCTGCTCAACGACCAGTCCCCGCTGGGCAAGCTTGCGCCGGCGCTGGGCCTGGCACCATTCCCAACCCAGCGCACCAAGGGTGAGGCGGTCGACACCGTGTCGCTGGAGCAGCTGAACCTGCTCGATGGTGACGTGCTGCTGGTGCAGCACTTCGGCAAGGGCGACGGCACGCCGGCGCTCAAGCAGCGCGACGTGTTCAAGAACCTGCCGGTGGTGAGTAAGGGCAAGGTCGTCGACCTGAGCGAGGACGAGTCCCATGCCTCCTACTTCGACTCCGTGCTGACCATTCCGTTGAACGTGGCCATGCTGGAAAAGCACCTGTCGGTCGCCGCGCGGTGATCCCCGCACCGGTGACGACGATGGACCCCCGGCGCAGCGAAGGGCCCGCTCCGGGGCAGCCGCGCAAGCCGGCGCCGGCGCCGGCTGCCTGGCGGCGGCTGATAACCGTGCTGGTGCTCGTTGTTGCCGTGCTGATCTGCGTGGCGGCCAGCCTCGCGGTGGGCACCCGTCCGATCGCTCTGTCGGAGGTGTGGTCGGCGCTGGCCGCGCCGATCGGCACCGACAACGAGACGGTGGTCCGCACGCTGCGGGTGCCCCGTACCCTGCTCGGCCTGGCCGTGGGTGCGGCGCTGGGGTTGGCCGGGGCGCTGGTGCAGGGGCATACCCGTAACCCGCTGGCCGACCCTGGCCTGCTGGGCGTCAGTGCCGGAGCGGCGTTCGCCGTGGTCGTCGCGATCACCACCACCGGGGTGTCCGGGGTGCTGGGCTACGTGTGGTTCTCCTTCGCCGGCGCGTTGGCGGCCAGCGTGCTGGTGTTCGGCATCGGCGCCGCCGCAGCAGGACAACGGGCGGCTACGACACCGGTGACGTTGGCGCTGGCCGGGGCGGCCGTCAGCGCGCTGCTGGGCGGGTTGACCAGCGCGCTGGTGCTCGTCGACACGCAGACCTTGGACGCGTACCGGTTCTGGGCGGTCGGTTCGCTGGCCGGGCGCGGCCCGGACGTGCTGCTGCCTGTCCTGCCGTTCCTGGTCGTCGGTGCGCTGCTGGCTCTGGCCCAGGCGCCGGTCCTCAACGCGCTGAATCTCGGCGCGGACGTCGCCCGGGCGCTTGGCGTGCGCATCGCCTGGGCCCGGGTGGTAGGCATCGCCGCGATCACCCTGCTTACCGGCGCCGCGGTCGCCGCGTGCGGGCCGATCGCGTTCGTCGGGCTCGTCGTGCCGCACGTGGTGCGTACCCTGGTCGGGCTGGACTACCGCTGGCTGGTTCCGTTGTCCGGGCTGCTCGGCGCGGCGCTGCTGCTGGCCGCCGATGTCGCCGGCCGCGTCGTGGCCCGTCCCGGCGAGGTGCAGGTCGGCATCGCGGTAGCGCTGGTGGGTGCCCCGTTCTTCATCGCGCTCGTGCGCCGGCGCCGACTGGTGGCCCTGTGAGCCGCACCGCGACGACCGTGCACCGGCGGCGGGTCATTCACCTCGGGGACCGGTCGTTGCTGTGGCGGCCACGCCCGGTGGTACTCGGCGCGGGCCTGGCGGCCGCCGTGCTGATGCTGGTGGCCGTGTCCGTGACCCGCGGGGACTTCACCCTCCCGCTCCTCGACGTCCTGTCCGTGCTCGCCGGCGGCGGCGATGCGACGCAGCAGCTCGTCGTGCTGCAGATGCGGCTGCCCCGCGCGCTGACCGGGGCGCTGGTGGGCGCCGCGCTCGGCATGGCCGGCGCGGTCACCCAGTCCGTCACCCGTAACCCACTGGGCAGCCCGGACGTGCTCGGCATCACCTACGGCGCCGGCACGGCCGCTGTCGCCGTCATCACCCTCACCGGCGCGAGTGTGCCCGTCATGGCCGCGTCCTGGACGGCGGTGTCCTGGTCGCTGCCCGCGGCGGCGGTCCTCGGCGGGCTGGTCACCGCCGCCGCGGTGTACCTCCTGGCCTGGCGCGACGGCGTTGACGGCTACCGCCTCGTACTCATCGGCATCGGCGTCGGAGCGCTGTGCGCCGCCGTAACCTCGTGGCTGCTCATCCGCGCCGACATCGTTGAAGCCGCCCGCGCCAGCGTGTGGCTGACCGGCAGTCTCAACGGCCGCGGCTGGGAACACGTCACACCGCTGGCCATCACCCTCGCCGTGGCCGGCGCCGCACTGCTGGCCGCGGGAAGCACCCTCAGCCTGCTCGCCTTCGGCGAGGAGACCACCCGGGTCCTCGGCGTACGGGTCCAGACCGGCCGGGCCGTCGTCATCGTGCTCGCCGTGGTGCTCACTTCGGTGGCGACGGCCGCCGCCGGACCCGTCGCGTTCGTCGCCCTGGTCGCCCCGCAGATCGCCGTCCGGCTGATCGGCGCCGCCACCCCGCCCCTGGCGACCTCCGGGCTGACCGGCGCCGTCCTGCTCCTGCTGTGCGACCTGACCGCACGCACCGCGCTGCCGGTGGAACTGCCGGTCGGCGTGGTCACCGCCGTCGTCGGCGCCCCCTACCTGATCTACCTGCTGGTCTCCGCCCGAAGGGTCACCGCCTGACATGTCCACCACCGACCCGGCCACCGCCCGCCTCACCGCGCAACAGGTTCGCCTCGGTTACGGCGCCCGCACGGTGGTGCACGACCTCACCCTCACGGTCCCCGACGGGAAGGTGACCGTCATCATCGGCCCCAACGGATGCGGCAAGTCCACGCTGCTACGCGCGTTCGGGCGCCTGCTCAGTCCGCAAGCCGGCACGGTACTGCTCGATGGCAGGAGCATCGACCGGCTCCCCACCCGCGACGTCGCCCGCCAGGTAGGACTGCTGCCGCAGGCACCGTCCGCCCCGCCCGGGCTGAGCGTCGCCGAGCTCGTCGCCCGTGGCCGCCACCCGCACCGCAGCTGGCTACGCCAATGGTCCACCGACGACGAAACCGCCGTCACCGCCGCCCTGGAATGCACCGGCATGACGGAGCTGGCCGACCGCGACGTCGATGAACTCTCCGGCGGCCAGCGGCAACGGGCCTGGCTGTCCATGGCGCTCGCCCAGCAGACGGACGTCCTGCTGCTCGACGAACCCACCACCTACCTCGACATCGCCCACGCCGTCGAAGTGCTCGACCTCGTCGACCAGCTGCACACCGACCACGACCGCACCGTCGTCATGGTGCTGCACGACCTGACCATGGCCGCCCGCTACGCCGACCACCTCGTCGTCATGAAAGACGGCCACATCGCCGCCGCCGGGCCTCCCGACAGCATCCTCACCGCCGACCTCGTCACGGACGTGTTCGGCATCCGGGTCGCCATCATCACCGACCCCGTCAGCGGCCGACCCCTCATCCTCCCCATCGGCACGCGCCACACCGACCCGGCGTACAGCTAGGGCGCGTACGTTGCGTGCACCCGTAGCCGGGTGCCCGGTGGAGTCTCCAAACGGGACAGCAGCTGCGCGGCCGGGGGACTGGACGACGTGGCACTACGGCCAGAACCGCACCTCCGGGTAACGGGTGGACGGTTCATGCAGCAACGGCGCCGGGCGGTGCCGCAGGTGGCGGTCGACGAAGGCCGCGACATGGCTGCGGGTGATCTCGGCAGAGCGCAAACCCGCCATCGGCTGCAGCGGCATGGCGACCTGGTCGCCAAGCACGCCATAGTCGGTGAATGAACTGTGGGTGGTGCCGTCGACGCTGATCCAGCGCCGCCAACCCGCCAGCCGGCTCCAGGTCTCATCCCATGTCCTGTCATTACCGGGCTCGCCGTGTCCTTCGGCACCGAGCATCAGGAACGGTCGGTCCAGTCGGGTGACCGGCGCGAAGAAGGTCCCGTCCATGTTCACGCCCGCGTCGACGCGGTGGTCGGCGACCATCGTCGTGGCGGCGCTGGCACCGCCCAGGGAGTGACCCGCCATCGCGATGCGACGGGCGTCGATCATTGTGCGGCCCGCCCGCCAGGGGGTGTTCCGGCTTGTCAGTTCGTCGAGCACGAAAGACACATCGGCGGCTCGGCCGATCGCGACATCGGCCGGCGCGGCATCACCGGCTTCGAACATCCGGCAGACGAGGCAGTCGGTGATCCGACCGTCAGGGAACGTAACGGCGGCCGCCTCATAGGTGTGGTCAACGCCGACGACGACGTAACCGCGACTGGCGAGATCCTCGGCCAGGGAGGTCAGCGACGATCGTGGAAAGGAGAAGCCTGGCGACAGCACGACGAGCGGCCAGCCGCCGGGGCGTGAGTGCGGGCGAGCCACGGCCCGCGCATGCACCTCGGTGGCGCTGAGGATCTCCGGTGGCAACTCGGTCGCCCTCAGCTGGCGCAGAATCAGTCGGGACTCATCGAGGCTGACGTAGCGGGCCGGCCCGCCTGTCCCGCCAACCGACGGATACCACACCGACGTCATCAGCTCACGTCGTCGCTCCGGCACCCATGGGTCAGCGCGGTTCTCGTCCCGCAGGTGCACGGTATCGACGCCGACCGGGTAGCGGCCCGTCGGCGCGGGCAACGTCAGCACGACGTCCACCGCCGGGGCGGCTGATGCGGGCAGCGGCGCGCCGACCGCGGCGACGAACACCGTGGCCGCGGCTAACGGCAGGGCAATGGCTGGGATGCGCATCCGGGGTAGGGGTCTCACAGGGTTCCGCCTTCCTGTCGGTTGGGCTCCACCCTCCCGCGCCATCAGCGCTCCCACATCCGGAAAACTCCCCCACGCCACCATGGGGGTCCACCTCAGGGTTTCGGCTGCAGCACCGGGCACAAGCCGGTGTGCACGGGTCGGCCGAACCTGGCTGTGTGAACGTTGTCGTACGTTGACCAGCCTGCCCCGCTGAGATGCCGACTACTGGCTGGCGCCTACCGCTCCTCGAGCATGGCATCCACCATCATGAGGCGGGGTAGGACAGGTCCGATGATTGCCTACCGCCGATCCACCGGGGAGCGTCGATGCGGAACCGATCGCTGGTGGTGGCGGCCGCCGCCCAGCTCGCCGTCGCAGCCATCCTGCCGATTCCGCCAATGCTGTCGTACTGGCTGGTGGACCGGGCGACGCGGCGCGCCGCCGCCGCGGTGCCCGACGAGGGCTGGTTCATCGACGGCTACCGAGGACCGTCACTGTTCCTGTACGCCGTCTCGTCGCTGGCTCATGTGCTGGTGGCCGTCCTGGTCGCCGCGCTCGCGGTCCGCCTGCTGCGTCGTCGTCGCCCCGCGCCGGCCGCGTGGGCAGGGCCGTGGCTGGCCTTATGTCTGGTCACCTGCTGTTCCGTGGCGAACCCCGCGTCGTCGGTGAACTTCGGCGACCCGGACGGCTTCGGCCTGGTCGCCGGCTCGTACCCGGGCTGGCTCCTACCGGCACTGATCACGTGCTGGTTGGCAACGGGCGGGCTGGCGCTGATCAACACGGCAGCCCTCCGCCTCGCGCGCCGGCTCGGAAATTCCTAGTCGCGAGCCAACCGCGTCCCGGCCCCGCGGGGTAGACGAGTATGACCACCGTGACAGAGAGGGCTCCCGCGGATGCGCAGGCGTTCGCGGAATGGGTCCGTCCACACGTGTCGGCCATGGCGCGGCTGGCGGCCAGGTTGGCCCCGGACGCCGACCGTGACGACGTCGTTCAGGAGGCGTTGACCCGGGCGTGGCTCAACCGCGACCGGTACGACGCCGAGCGGGGCGCGCCGTCGTCGTGGCTGCTCGCCATCACTGCTGACCAGGCGCGCAAGGCGTCGTGGCGGCGTCGGCCGTGGCCGCTGGCGGCCGGCAGGGCGTCCTCGGTGGATCTCGAAGGTCGGTTCGACCTGGAACGGGCGCTGCGCCGGCTGACGCCGCGGCAGCGCCTGGCCGTCGACTGCTTTTACTTCGCTGATCTGTCGGTCGCCGATACCGCCGCGGTGATGCGCTGTACCGACGGAACGGTGAAGTCGACCCTCGCCGATGCCCGCGCCAAGCTTCGCGCCTTTCTGGAGGTATCCGCATGACCGACCGTGTGGACGAGCTGCTCCAGCATGCCGGCCAGCGGTGGCGGGCCGACCAGCCCACGCCGCCCGAGCCCGACGTATCGCGCTGGTCGCGTCCCGCCCGGCCCTCCCGTCGATGGGTGCCGATGGTTGCCACGGCCGGCGCGACGGCAGTCGTGCTGGGTATCGGGTACGCCTCGGTCAGCCACTTCGCTGCCGGCGCACCGGACAGCGACGACCACGTGTCCGTGGCGACAGCACCCAGTACCCCAGCGGCCGCCGGCCTCGTGGTACGCGATGGTGACGCGGTGCGGGCATCCGGCATGGTGCTGGCCGCGCCCGGACAGCCGATCCGGTTCTGCGCGCCCGCCCTAACTGCCGGCGTCGCCCGCTTCGGCGAGCCGGAAGGCGCACCGGACTGTCAGTTCGGGGTGGCGGTGACCGGCGTGGACATCGACCGGCTGGCCAATGCCGAGCAGCGGGAGGGCGTGCGCTTCGGCAAAGCCTCGCTGCGCGGCACCTGGCGGGCGGGCACGCTGCAGGTCACCCAGCAGGGGCCACCGGCGCCCACCACCACGGTGCCACCGGTGCCCGACACGCCCTGCCCGCCGCCCGCGAAGGGCTGGGCGACGACCGGGCCGGTCGACGGCAAGGAGCTCCATCAGTACGTCGAGGAGGAGCACCCCGACCGGTTCCGCCGGCTCCGGGTGTCGTACCCGAACGGCTGGGCGACCTCGGCACCGGGCGCGACACCACAGGCCGGCGCGGTCGAGGTGATGGTGGTCGAGGTGGTCCGCGGCGACGTCGACACCGCTCGACGCGAACTGCGCAAGCGGTACGCCGGCAATCTGTGCGTCGTGCACCGCCCCGGCGCGAAGAGCCTCGCCGACCAGACGGCCACCCACGACGCCGTGCAACCCGCGCTGTCGCGGCTCATGCACGATCCGGCCAACGGCATCTACAGCTCCGGCGGCGCCGACACCGTCATCATCGACCTGGTCGTGCTCACCCCCGCGTTGTACGACAAGTTGGTCGAACTCGACCTCGACTCGGTCGAGGTGCACCCATGGCTGCGGCCCGCATGAACGGGCGCCCTTTCCGGAAACGCAGCGGGATCGAGACGCCGCCCGTCGGCTGGCGGATCGACCCGTGTGACGAAGAACTGGCGAGTGTGCGTCGTGATTGCGAGCCCTTGGACACCTAAGGACGAGGTGGATCACAGCAATGGTTGGGTCCTGAATGCATGACAGCCTACGAATCCCACGAAGAGCCGGACAACGCAGACGTCTCCCGAGTGGTCCTGAGCCGCCGCAGGATGCTGACGATGAGTGGTCTCGCCGTTGCCGGAGCCGGCCTGACCGGGTTGGGCGCGAGGAGCGCCAGCGCCGGCGTCTCCCAGGAGCCGGCAGCTCTACTTCGACGAAGCCCTGGTTACCCGCCTCTACCAACTGGACCCCTACCGCTCGACGTGCGCTACGACCCGGCGCGACTCAACCGCGGCGTCTCGGCCCGGCTGACCCTCGGCGTGAACCCCGCTGGCGACGAACGACGGCGACCGGCCACCGGGCTTCACCTGCCCGCCCGCCTCGCCCGCCGGGCCGCTACCAGGCTCCACGCCTACCAGCACACCAACGCCGAGCGGCAGCACACCCATCGGCTGAACGCCCCTTCGATGCAGGACGCCGGTCGGGACCGCTCCGGCCCGGCCACGCCATGCGGTCAGCCGCGTCGGCGAGCCACCGCGGTCGGTCGCCCGTGGTGGCTCGCCCGACCGGTACCGGGCCCGGGCCGCCGCCGGCCAGCGTGACCCGGGCAGCTTCGCGTCAGGAAAACGGGCTGCTGGGCCAGCTCCGCTGGTCCTCTTCGGTGACCGGGCGGAACGCGCCCGCCAGCGATCGCAGTACCTCCGGGCGGGTGGTACCGGCCGAGCGGACGGTACCGAACGACCAGAAGTAGGCGGTCCGCCCGCCGTGCGGGTAGCGGATCTCGGTCGGTCCGAAGACCTCGATCGCCCGGCCGTCGACGGTGTCGTTCACTACTACCCGCGGGTCGGCCTTGTCCACCACCGCCACCTGGTACTCCGTGTCGTCGTCGCCGACCGTGAACCAGGCCCCGCCCGCCGGGACCCACCGGCCGGTGTCCTCGTCGACGGCGTAGTACGTCGTGCACTTGCGCAGATCCGGCGAGTCCACCGCGTCGAGGCGGAAGGGCACGGCACACCGGTACGCGCGGTCGAGCTTCAGCTTCGTCGCGATGTCGATCGCCGCCTGGACCTCGATGTCGGGTTCCAGGGCTTCGGCGTTCACCTGGGCCCAGATCCCGGGTAGCGGCTGCCAGCGGATCGCCTGCGAGCCGCCCACCTCAGCCGCCTGCGCGGGTTTGTCGCCGACCATCGTCGCCGAGGTGGTGCCGCTGAGGGGGCGGAGCCGGTCGGGGTCGCGGTCGGCCTCGACGAGCACCTCGGCGCGCGACGCTGTCGTGATGGCGAGCTCCTCGTGCCCGTCACCCCTGGCGGACCAGGACACATACGTCAGGCCGGCGAGGTCCGCGACGTCGAGGTGGAACAGCGTCGGGTTGCTCCCAAGAATGTGCGGCGCACCAGGCAGCGTGGGAACCCGTTCGACGGTCGGGGGCCGAGGGACACCGTGGTCCGGCACCGGACCGGCGACCGGGGCGGACTGGCGGGTGGAAACCACACCGGTCACGCCGACCAGCGCCGCCGCCACGACCATCGCGCCGGTCGTCAGCGCGAGCCGGCGTTGCCTGCGCCGGCGGGCGCCGGCGTGTACCGCGCCGAGCAGTCGTTCGATGTGGATGTCGCCATCGGCGTGGTCGCGCAGGACGCTCGAGATCGTTTCGTTCACCGCAGGCTCTCCTCGGAGGCGTCGATCTGCTCGCGCAACGTGGCGAGAGCTCGCATCGAGTGGGTTCGTACCGTGACGGGCGAGCAGCCCAGAATGTCGGCGATCGCGACGTCGTCGAGGTCTTCGTAGAACCGCAGCACGATGGTCACCCGTTGCTTCGGTGGTAGGCGTCTGATCAGCCGCCACACCGCGTCCCGATTGGCGGTCTCGGCGCCGAGGTCGCCGCGGTCCGCCAGTTCGACCCGGGCGGCCCCGTTGGCCACCTCGCCGGACGATCGTTTCCGCCGCCACGAGACATGCGCATTGACCAGCATCTGCCGCAGGTAGATGTCGGGCCGCCCGCCGGCCACGATCTTGTTCCAGCGCGGGTACGCCTTGGTCAGTACCTCTTGGGCGAGATCCTCGCCGAGATGCCGGTCACCGGCGATCAGCCAGGCCAATCGCACCAGTGCCGGCCCGCGTGCGCGGACGTAGTCGTCGAACGTCACGGATAAGAGTTCCTAACAGAATGATCTAGGTTCTTCCGTCTCTTGTGGAGGATGATCTAGAGTGCTGAGGCGTGAGGCGTGGTGAGCAGCCGCCGTGGATCGTGCCGGACGGGCTGTGGCAGCGCATCGAGCCGTTGCTGCCCA
>DATHBD010000009.1:0-11805 GCA_035296325.1 Micromonosporaceae bacterium
GTCAAAGACCTCGTCGCCGCCATCCGACGATTCATCGACGGCTGGAACGAACGCTGCCACCCGTTCATCTGGACCAAAACCGCCGACCAGATCCTTCCCCACGCCACCCGTCAACCAACTTCAGACGCGCGACACTAGCTATGGATTCCTCAGCAAAGTCACCAGGATCCCCGACGTGGATGGCGGCGACCCGGTCATAGCGTCACCAACACGTCGGCAACGGTTGAGTCACGGCCCCGGTGTCCTCACGACTCCTGTTCGGGAACGTGGACTGCACCGAAGTGTCGCCGAACTTGTCAGTGGACGTGACGGTCCAGGACACTCCGGCCGGCAGGCTGCTCCGCTGCACCTCCGCGCGGTACAGACCACGGATCCTTACCTGACCCGGGACGAGTTCGAGAGGGATGCGGGTGTTGCCAACTCTCACCACCACTGTTTGCTCGTCGCTCACGGCATCGTCGTAATTGGCGTAGAAGACAACAGTCCCGTCCGGGTTGCCGATGCACACCGTGTATTGCCGACCATCCGGGTGATCGAACAACGCCGGCGGGCGGTTTCCTAGCACGTCCAACGGCAGGGTCCTGCCGTTGTCCAGCGTGAGCGTCACCGGATACGTACCTCCGTCCTCTGGCGGTAGCGTCCGCTGCGTGATGCTGAGCGTTGCCAGCCCACCCGCCGGGATGGTCATGGTCGCCGGGACGTTCAGCCAGGTCGGAGCGGTGATCCTCGCGGTTGCCGCTCCGGGGCAGCCCACTCCGGTGATCCGAACCTGCGCCGAGTGGGGTCGCCTACGGAGGTCGACCTCGGTGCTCGTCGTCGTCATGGTGCACTGGCTCATGTCACCCACCACTTGCACGGTCACGGTCTCCGAGTCACTTTCTCCATCGAAGGTCACCGTTACGCGCACCTTGAAGCTGCCGGGCTCGGTGAAGTGGGTGGTGAACTGCAGGCCCGCATCCTGCTTGAACGGCCCACGAATCAGGGCGTTAGTGCCGGCGTCGAGAATGTCCCAGGTCCACACGCCGTTCTCCCCGGCCACGTGCTCCGTCGCGGTGAACGTGACGCCCTCGCCGGGGCTCACACTCGTTTCGCTCGCGAACAGGTCGGAGATCTGAGGAGCGCCTGACGACGTCGTCGGCACTCCCTTCGTCGCCGGGGCGGAGGCGCCGCCCGGACCGGTCACCTCGAGCCTGATCTCGTACGCGCCCAACTCGCCGACCGGTGGAGTAAAGGTGAACCCGTCCGCCGCCGACGAGCGGTGCACCTCTCTTCCGTCCGCCCGGGTCAGGGTCCAACGCCAGGTGGCGCTTTCGGCATCGGCGACATCGGCGGTGAACCTCGCTGGCCGCCCGCGCACCGGCGTTGCCGGGTCGACCGTGATGCTGCGGATGATCGGCGGCACGAGCGGCACGCTGGTCCCGGGTTCCGAGTTGGGCTGCACCGTCGGATTGTCGAGTGGCAGATTCTGACCCGGCGGGTTCGCCGGCGGCGCGTTGGTCGGAGGGGTGGGGTCCGGCGGCGTGCGGTCCGGCGGGTTCTTCGTCGGGGGGGTCTTCGGGTCGGTCGGCGGCTTGATCGCCGGATCCTTGCCCGCCTCATCGCCGGCCGGGGTGAGAATGCCCTTGCCGTTGTCGGACGGCTGGAACTTGTGCAGGCCCTTGCCGAGCCGCCATTCGCCGCCGTCCAACCGGATCACCCCGGCGGTGTCACCGTCGAGGTCGTTGTAGAAGACGAAGCCGTCCTTGGCGAGCAGTTCGAGCCGCGCGCCCGGCTTGGTCACCGGCAGATCACCGGCGACCCTGCCGGCCGCGACGTCGACCACGAGCGCCCGGCCACTGGTCCGGTTGGGCACGAACACGAAGCCGGACGCCTCCGCCAGCGGACCGAAGTCGTCGCCCGGCTTGCCGACGTTCACCGACATGCCGCAGTCGTCCCGGTCGATCGCGTTGGCCACCAGCGTGCCGGTCGCCGGGATGGCGGCGAAGACCCGCGCCGACGAGGCCGAGCCGAGCACCTGGGCGCGATCGCCGGAGCGCAGCTCCAGGCAGGACCAGTCGCTGACCGTGCCGTCCGGCGCCAATGCGCCCAGCCGGGACTTCGCCTCGTCGACCAGCACCGGACGGCCCTGGACCAGGACCAGACGGGCGGATGCGGCACCGACCTCGGGGCGGGCCCGCTTGCCCTTGTCGTACCAGGTCAGCCCGCCCTTCTCCCGGTCCAGTACCCACAGCCGCCCGGTGGCGTCCACGACGGACTGTTCGGGTCCGGGCTGCGCCACGAGCGAGAGCCGGTCGCGTACCTGCAGGGAAAGCGGATCGGTGACCGACGCCACCCGGCGCTTGCTGTCGACGACATAGAGCGACTTCGGGCCGGTGAAGAGGCCCAGCGCGCCGCCCCCCTCATCGGTGAAGCGGATCGGCTCCGAGACGTCGTAGGTCGCACCGTCCACTCGGGACACCGTGCCCTGACCCTCGTTTACCATGTACGCCGACGCGCCGTACTGCACGACGGACAGGGCGTCGCCGCGCTTCGCACCGGGTGCGCGCACCGAGCCGACCACCTGCTCGGAGGCACCATCGATGAGCGTCACCAGCCCTTGCGTGGGCGACGCGAGCCACGCTCCGCCACCGGAGAGGGCGACCCGCGACGCGGGGTACCCGTCGCCGTAGGCCACCACCGCCGCCGAGCCGACGAGCGCCACCGTCAACCCGCCGACGAGGGCCATCTTGCGGAGCGAGGCCCTCCCAGCCGTGCGGAGATCCGATCGCAACGTGCCCTGGTCCGCCCTGCGCCGCCTCATTGCCCACCCCTCGAGCCCGCCAGGGCCCGTTTCGCCGTTTCGGTTGATTGCTGTTTCCGGCCGCCGGTCGCACGGACCCGACGCGGGAGGAGCGGACGCGGGTCGAGCGCCGCCCGGACCCGTA
Organism: Micromonosporaceae bacterium; assembly: GCA_035296325.1. Lineage (GTDB taxonomy): Bacteria > Actinomycetota > Actinomycetes > Mycobacteriales > Micromonosporaceae > DATHBD01. The sequence goes on from DATHBD010000009.1 coordinate 2,925, forward strand.
CCGGCAGCGGCATCCCGCCACGCACAGTTCGCCGGATCTCACCCTCCAACTTCCAGGAGTGGGTCGCCGCCTGCGCCGGCGGCTCATCGGCGGCGCAGACCGCCGTCGTCACGACCAGCGCCAGCTCGGCGACGCGCGCCCGGACCGGAGCCGGCACCACGCCGCCGACCTCGACCGGCGTGAGTGCCGCAGGGATGCGTACCCCCTGCTCGCGCAGTCGGTCCACGGTCTCCAGCCAGGCCGCCGCGATGCGCTGGGCCGGTGAGCCCCGCCGGGCCCGACGTCGGCGTCGCAGCGCCTTGGCGACCACGATCAGCGTCACCACCAGGATCAGTAGGAGTACCACCATGGCCAAGCCGATCAGCGCCTGCCAGGCGCGGGTGGCCAGCGTGCCGCCACCGCCCGGCTTGCCGGCGGCGGGCGCGGCTGCGGCCTCCGGCTCGCGGGGCTGCTCGCGGTTCGGGTCGTCCGGCAGGACCGGGGCCGTCTGATCACGCGGTGAGGTGGTCGTCGCTGCGTTCTTGGTGTTTGTCGGCTCGAACGCCACCCACCCGAAGCCGGCCAGATCGACCTCCGGCCACGCATGCGCGTCGGCGGTGTCCACCTGGTACACGCCGTCCCGGCGCTTGTCCGGGGAGAGCCGGTAACCCACCGCGACCCGCGCCGGGTACCCCTTGGCGCGGGCCAGCAGGGCGAAGGCGGACGCGAACTGCTCGGCGTACCCGGAGCGCTCCTCCGGCGTACCGAGCAGCGTGCGGTGTACCGCGCCGTAGGAGTGCCCGGGTCGCGCCGACAGGGCGTACCCCTGCTGGGCCAGGTACTTCTCGATCGCGAGGAGCTGGGTCATCGGCGTGCGGTACTCGCTGGTGACCTCATCGGCCAGCGTGGTCAGCCAGGCCGGCGCATCGGGCAGACGGATGGCCGCCCGGGCGGCGGGGCCGGTTGCGACATGCGTTGCCGCGAGCGCCGCGTCGGCCGGCCGGACCTGGCCGGTCACCGTGTACCGGTAGCCGTTCACCGTCGGACGGGTGCTGACCAACGTGCCGCCCAGCGGATCAAACGCCGTGTCGCTCCCCTGCACCCGCACGGCGCGGCCGGCCACCGGCAGGAACGCGTCCGGCAGTCGGGCCACCTCGATGTCGAGGTCAATGGTCACCACCGGCGGACGCAGCGGCTCACCCTCCGGCAACGTGGAACCGGTGATCTGGAAGTCCCGCGACTGTGTCCACAGTGCACCGTCGAACGAGTCCAGCGCCGCGACGCGGACCCGGTCGAGCTGGTAACTGCCGCCGCGCTGGGCCACCTTCACCGTGAACAGGGGCGTGGCCGGCGACGTCTCCAGCAGCGGCTTCACCCGGACCAGCGGAGTGAGCGAGCTGGCCAACCGGAACTCCTGCTTCTTGAGCTCCCTCGGGTCGTACCGGTGCGTCCCGTTTGCGATCGGCAGCAGCCACGCGGCCAGCACGCCGAGCGCCGTCACGGCGGCCACCACCGGCAGGCCGAAACCGATCCGTCCCGCTGTGGAGCGCCACCGCTGCGACCCGAGATCGAGACCCACCGCCTCGGCGTCGCGCTCCGAGATTCCCTCCCGCGCCGCGGCGGTCACCCGGTTGCTGCGAATCAGCAGCAGGAGCAGCAGCGCCGCCAGCACCGCGCCGGTGAGCAGCAGCCGCGACGCGGGTCGGGACGCCGTGAAGAGCAGCCCGATCACGAACAGGGCCAACGGCGGCAGGGCGAGCAGCGTGATCCGCGCGGTGCGCAGCGCCAGCAACGTGCCGCTGAGCGCGGCCGCGTACGCCAGCAGTACCGGCGTGGTGAGCAGATCCCCGATCACGTCCGCGGGCAGGGCGACCGTCAGCATCCGCGCCCACCCGGACAGCAACCCTTCGCCCAGCGCGCGCAGCGCAGCCGGACCGGGCAGGCCGAAGACGGTCTCCGCGCGGTAGCCGGTGTAGATCAGGTAGAGGGCCGGCACCAGAACAGCGACCGGCACCGCGAGCCACCAGCGCAGCCGCCGCAGCGACGCCAGCACGCCCACCGCCACGCCCAGTGCCACCGCGCCGGCGAGGATCGGCAGCCAGGTCCATCCGCCGAAGAACGGGCCGAAGGAGCTGCAGGCCAGACCGGTGGCCAGCGCCACCGCGGCCGGCTCCAGCCCGGCCAGCGCCACTGCGGCGGGTCGCGCCCTCATCGCCGCACCAGCCGATTCCACGTGGCGGCGAAGTCCTCGCTCGTCGCCACGTTGACCACCATCGCCCCACCCAGCGGGATGGACCGGCGGCCGAACCGCTCGCCGAGCTGGATCACCGAGATCACCTCGAACCGGCCACGCACCCGCGACACCATGGCGCGCTGCTCGACCGGCGGCTGACCGGTCACCACGCCCAGCGAGACACCTTCGTCCGCGGGCATGATGCGCTGCAGCGCGGCGAGGCCCGGGTCATCCGCGTCGGGCCGGACCTCGGCGAGCAGGTCGAGCAGCTCACCGCTCTGGCTGGCATGCTCGGCGACCATGACCCGGCCGCCGGTGGTCCGCAGATCCAGCGGGAATCCCCTGGTGACCGAGCCGATGCACAGGGACGCCGCGGCACGGACCGCGTCCTCGAACGCTGCCTCGTCCTCGTACGGGGCTGCGCTGGTGTCCAAGACGACCATCAGCCGTGGCTCGTTCGGCACCACGTTGTGCCGCACCATGAGCGTTCCCATCCGGGCGCTGGACTTCGCGTGGATGAGCCGATAGTCGTCGCCCGGCTCGTACTCCCGCAGGCTGTGGAAGGCGATGCCGCCACGCGGCGCGCTGCTCGACGTCGGGCCCTCCATGTCCCGGGACCGCCCCGTCGGCAGCGCCTCCACCGCATGCACCCGCGGGTGCACGACAAGGATCGACGACGACGGGTACTCCCGGCTCAGCCGCATCAGCCGAAGCGGGTCGGAGTGCCCGATCCGCAGCGGACCGACCGGATAGACCCCCCGATGCGACGTCGGCAGCGGGTACATCGCGACGTGGCTGCCGCCACCGGGCAGGCTGGGCAGCGGGACGGTGACATCTCGGCGGCCGACCTTCTCCGTCGCCAGCACCGGTGGGCTGCGCCGCCGGGCCGCGTTGGTCAGGGTGAGGACGCCACGGGCCAGCTCACCCTCGGCGACCCGGGATGGTTGGATCTCCCGGACGGCGACCACGTTGGGGCGCAGCGTCATCCACAACGCGGCGGCGAGCAGCGCGAACACGCCGCCCAGCCCCAGCACGACCAGCTCCGGATAGTCCAGCCGCCACCCCGCCGCCAGCAGCACCACCGACAGTGCCGCGACCACCTTGCCCGAGAACGTCAACACCTTCGCTCACACGCCCGTCCGCTGCTGTGGCACGGGCACCGACGTCAGGATCCCCTGCAGCAGCTCAGTGCTGGTGCGGCCCTGCAGTTCGGCTTCGGGTCGCAGGATCGTGCGGTGAGCGAGCACGTACGGCACCATGGCCTTCACGTCGTCGGCGGTCACGAACGGCCGGCCCTGTGCGGCCGCGTACGCCTGAGCCGCCTGCGCCACCGCCAGGCTGGCCCGAGGACTCGCCCCGAGGCGCAGCTCGGGCGCGGTGCGGGTGGCCGCGGTGATCGTGACGATGTAGCTGATGATGGCCGGCGCCAGATAGACCTTCTCGGCGATCTGGGTCATCTGCAACAGGTCGCTTGTGGACATGACGGCCTGCAACTGCTCAGGGGTGTGGCCACGCGTCCCGCCGGTGACGACCTCGCACTCGGCTTCGTGGTCCGGATACCCGATCGCGGTGCGCATCATGAACCGGTCGAGCTGCGCCTCCGGCAGGTCGTACGTGCCGCCGTGCTCCACCGGGTTCTGGGTGGCGATCACGATGAACGGCCGGGGCACCAGGTACGGAATGGAGTCCACGGTGACCTGCCGCTCGGCCATCACCTCGAGCAGGGCCGACTGGGTCTTCGGTGAGGCGCGGTTGATCTCGTCACCGAGCACGATGTTGGCGAACACGGCGCCGGGGTGGAAGACGAACTCCCGCCTGCCGGCGTCGTAGACCTGCACCCCGGTGACGTCGGACGGCAGCAGGTCCGGGGTGAACTGGATCCGCCGCATCGATCCGTCGATCGACTGCGAGATCGCCTTGGCCAGCGACGTCTTCCCGACCCCCGGCACGTCGTCGATCAGCAGGTGGCCCTCGGCCAGCATGCAGACAAGCGCCATTCGCACCACATCGGACTTGCCCCGGATGAACGTTTCCACATTTCGCGCCAGCCCATCAAAACGCTGCGCGAACCAATGCACCTGACCCGCCAGGGCCTGACCGTCAACACCGACGCTCATGCTATCCCTCCAGATTGACGGATAGAGATAATACGGTAGACGAACGTGCCGCCCATCTGGTTCATCGACGCCATGGTGCACATCCCGCGCAACTCAAGTTCTACGATTCGGAGAAATGCGACATGCCAGGAGCTGCGGTGGATCCGGTGTTGGCTCTCGACGAGGACCACCTGTACGTCGAACCGGGCGGCGAGACGCGGGTCTCCGCGACCGTGCGAAACGCCGGTGACCTGGTAGAACAGTACCGTCTCGAGGTGGTCGGCGAGGCCGCGCGCTGGTCGCAGGTCGTGCCCCGGCAGGTGTCCGTGCTGCCTGCGGGAACCGAGGAAAAGACGGTGTCCATCGTCTTTCGGCCACCACCGCCGCCCTTAAGTGCAGCCGGAGACTTCCCTTTCGGGCTACGTTGCGTTTCCCTTGAGGACCAAGAAAGGTGCACTATCGTCGAGGGCGACATCACCGTCGGCGCGGTTGTCGGGGTCCAGGCCCGATTGGCGAATATTTCGCCGTCCGGTAGATGGATCGGTCGTTATCGCCTCGATATCGACAACACCGGAAGTGTGCCGGTTCGGCTCAAACTCGATGCGACCGACACCAGGTCGGCACTGCGTTTTGCGGTGGCGCCGCGGGAGTTGACCGTCGAGTCCGGACAGACCGCCTCCGGGTACGTGGCAGTGAAGCCGTACCAGCCGATGCTGCGCGGCAAGCCGGTCAGCCACCCGTTCGAGGTGACGTACCAGCACGCCGATGAACCCGCGGCGAACCACACCGGCACGGCGGGCCGAGGCGGCGCTGCCAGGCCCCCGACGGCCGGCGGCGGCGCAACGCTGGCGGGGGTGTTCGAGCAGCGGCCCGTGGTGAACCGGGGTGTGATCGTCGCCTGCCTCGTGCTGGTCGCAGTCGCGGTCGGCGCGGGGGCACTGCTGCTGCGCACCGCCGGCCGTCCGGAGCCGCCGGCCTCGATCTCCGGCCCACCGCCGCCGGTCGCTTTGACGTCCGCCGCTGCGATGACCCCGACGAGCGTGCAGTTGCTCTGGGAGCGCAGCCCGTACGCGACCGGGTACCTCGTCCAGCAGGTGTCCGCCGATGGCGCGGTGCAGGCCAGCAAGGAGGTCACCGACCGGGACCAGTCCGCGCTGCTCTGGGGTGAGTTGCCGGTCGGCAAGGTGTGCTTCCGGGTGCTGGCGGTCGGCACCGGCGGACGCAGCGCGGGCAGCGACCCGCTCTGCGCGACGTTGGCGGCGCCGGCGGTGACGCCGAGTGTGGCCGCGAGCGTGGCGGCGAGCGGCGCTCCTTCCGCTGCCGCTCCCGGCGCCGGCGCGCCCAGCGCGGGCCGGAGCCCGGGCGCCGGCACCAATCCGGGCGGACCCGGTGCCGGCGGAACCGGTACCGATGGACCGGCGGGCACCGATCCGGTCCGCGGCGCATACGTGATCTATGACGGGCCCAGGGCAATCGAGGACAGGGCCGCGCAGGGCGAAGCCGAGGCGCTCGTCGCCAAACTACAGGCGGCCGGCATCCAGGCGCGCCTGATCGACAGTCGCGACTCGAAACGGGTCGCCGATGGCCGCAGCGGCCTGTGGGTGGTGATCGGCGACGGTTACCGGGACTTCCAGTCCGCGGTGGCGGAGTGCAACGCCCACCGCGACGTCGCGCCCAACTGCTACGCATTCCCCCCGGCGTAGCCCGTGACCTACGCACTGGGTATCGACATCGGCACCACCTATACCGCGGCAGCGGTGTGGCGCGACGGGCGCGCGGAAACCGTTCCGCTCGCCGACCGGGCGCACAGCATCCCGTCCACGCTGTTCCTGCGCGAGGACGGGGTGATGCTCGTCGGTGAGGCGGCCAACCGGCGGGGGGCCACGGACCCGACCCGGGTCGCCCGCGACTTCAAGGACCGGCTCGGCAGCGAGGCGCCGGTGCTTCTGGGCGACACCGAGGTGCTCGCCCAGGACCTGACCGGGTACATCCTGCGCTGGGTGGTCGACAAGGTCATCGAGCGGGAGGGCGGGCCGCCGGCGCACACGACGCTCACCTGCCCGGCGACCTGGGGCGAGTACCGCCGGCAGTTGATGACCGAGGCGGCGGCGGCCGCCCGCCTCAGCAACGTCGGGGTGCTCGCCGAGCCGGTCGCTGCGGCGGTCCACTATGCCTCCCGGGAGCACCTGGCGCCGGACACCCTGGTCGGCGTGTACGACCTGGGCGGCGGCACGTTCGACGCCACGGTGGTCCGCAAGACCACCGGTGGCTTCGAGGTCCAGGGCGTGCCGGGCGGTGACGAGACCATCGGCGGCACCGACTTCGACGAGGTCGTGATGGCCCATGTGGCTTCCACGATCGGCGTGTTGTGGCACTCCTTCGACGTTGCCGACCCGACGGTACGGGCATCGCTGGCACGGGTGCGGGACAGCGCGGTGGAGGCGAAGGAGGCGCTCTCCGCCGACGTGGACGCGACGATTCCGGTACTGCTGCCGGACCTCACCCGCGACGTGCGGATCACCCGTGGGGAGTTCGAGTCGGCCATCCGTATCCCGATTCTGCGCACCGTCGACACGTTCCGGCAGACGCTTGCCGGTGCCGGCGTCGAGCCGGCCGACCTGCACACGATCCTGCTCGTCGGGGGTTCCAGCCGGATCCCGCTGGTGTCCCGGCTGATCGCAGCGGAACTCGGCGTTCCCGTGTCGGTCGACGCGCACCCGAAGTACGCGGTGTGCCTGGGTGCGGCGGTCTCCGCGGGCAGCCGGCTCCACCCGGGCACCGCGCGGGCCGCGGGAGCCGGTGCCGGCCGCACCATGCCGATCTGGCCTCCGTTGGCACCGCCCGGTCCGACTCCGGCCGACGTCGAAGCGGGAACCGGCGTCGCCCCGGCAACCGCCGTCGCGCCGCAGGGCACCGCCCCGCCGGCGCAGACCGCGCCGCCCGGTGTCCAGCCGTCGGACGCAGGTGAGGAACTGCTGGCCGCCGAGCCGGTGAGCCTTGCCGTCGATCTCACCAGCGCCGGCATCACCGAACCGTTGGACACGCTGCTCTACCCGGCGCCCCAGCCGGTACGGGCGGTGCCGCCGCTCAGCAGCCGGGACGAAGCACTTCGGGTGGAGCACACCGGGGACGCCCGACGCGGTCGACGGGTACTCGTACTGGTCGCCGCGGCGATTGTGGCCGTGCTCATCGGGGCCAGCCTGCTCGGGGAACTCACCCGGCCGACCGCCCGTGGCGCCGCACCGGGTACCGCGGATTCGGCGGCTCAACCCGCGGGTTCCCGAGCCGGCGGACCAGCGGGGGGTTCAGCCGCGTCGAAGCCGCCGGAGCTTCCCGCTGCTGTATTGCAGCCGCAGGCTGTGCCGGCCAAACATGGCGACGAAATGCATGCGGTGACCGCGGTGCCGGGGGGCCTTGTCGCCGTCGGCGGCTCCACGCTCGACCTCGTGCCGCGCGCCTGGCGGTATGCGGCCGGCGCGTGGACCGCGCTGCCCGGGCCTACCGGCACCACCGCGACCCAGGGCGCCATGAACGGCGTCGCCACCGGAGCCAAGGGCGGGCTGGTGGCGGTTGGCTGGCTGGCGCCTCGCGCCCCCCAGCAGGCATCGGTCGCCGCACCGACGGCCCGTCGGCCGGCAATCTGGACGTCCGGCACCGGCCAGGACTGGCGCCTGGTGCCGGTCCAGCTTCCGGCCGGGCTCGGCGAGCTTTCCGACATCGCAGCGGTGCCCGGCGGGGGTTTCGTCGTCGCGGGCACCAACTGGAGCGTCGACAAGAGCAGCGGCGACGGTGCGATCCTGACCTCCACGGACGGCGCGCACTGGCGACCCGTTCCGGTGCAGGGCCTGGACGGTCCTGGGCCGACGACGCTGCGCCGCCTCCTCGCCGGCCAGGGCGGTTCCCTGCTGGCGGTCGGCACGCGGCTTGGCGGCGCGGTGAGCCAGTCGGTCATCTGGACCTCCCCGGACGCCGAGGCGTGGACGGTGGCCGCAGCGCTGGAGAACGCCGGGTCCACGGCGGGGAGTGCCTGGGGCCTGACCCGGCTGGCGAACGGTTCGCTGTTGGTGTCCGGATTCCGCGCAGCGCCGGACGGCACGACGCTACCGCTGCTGTGGAGCGGCGCCACCCCGAGCGCGATGCAGGTCCGCCCGGTCACCGGTGCCGGCACACTGCATGCCGTCACGATGTCCGGCGGTGCGCTGGTCGCGATCGGCTCCGCACGCCCGGCCACCGATCCGGTCGCCGCGGCCTGGACGGTGCAGCTGCCCGGTTGACCGGGTACAAACGTGTGCGGCCGGCCCCGGGAGGGGACCGGCCGCACACGTCCGTGCTGGTGCTGAACTCAGCCGATCTTGATCATGCGGGACACGCTGGGCGTGCCGGCCGCGTCCATCGCGAAGAGCATGTAGTAGCCCGGGATCGCGATGCCCTTGTCGGCCGGGATGTGCACCGTGTGGCCGCCGGTCACCGGGCCGGAGGTCACGCTCAGCCGGCGCTGGTCGGTGTTGACGGTGTGCGTTGCCGTACCGAGCCGGACCAGCGAGAACCGGCTCACCGAGCCGCTGGTGCCGAC
>DATHBD010000010.1:0-25207 GCA_035296325.1 Micromonosporaceae bacterium
CGTGGAGCCCTCTCGAAGACGGAATCTTGTCGCAAAGACCTGTCTATCGATGGCTCCACGCCTGTATCAAGCACCGTCCGAACTGGACGATTTGCCCGTGTTGATCAAATCCCGACGGCATTCCCTGCTGAGATCACGTCAACGCCACGATGGATTACCACGTGCGGAACATGCAGGCAGCGGTGGAGTCGGTCGAGGCGATCGCCAGTGGGCTCGAGTTGACGGTGCGCAACTGGGTCAATGCCGAGCGGGTCAATGTCGAGATGATGGCGGGCGGCGGGGAGCGGAAAGTCAGAACTATGGCGGCGGATGGCTTGACAGTGGGTTCCCGCGGAGCTTCGGCGAGCCGCTCGGCAGCAACGGACTGGACTGGGGAGACGCTACCTCGATCGTCGCTATGGCAGCCCAGGTGTCCGCCTTGGGGATCAGCTACGCCCCCGCGACGATGGCGCCCACCTATCTGCCCGCGCCGAGCATCGCAAGCCTGATCGTCGCCGACGGCTTCTCGATTTTGGCCGCGAGCCAACAGCTGGCCGCGATTGCCTCCACCATGGAGAGCGAATCAATCAAGCTGTTCGACGGGTACTTCGCCGGGCGGGCCACGGCCGGGTGGGAGGACTCGAGCGTGGTGGCTTACCGTGCCATCTGCACCCGCGTGTCCGGCGAACTTGGGCAGATGCAGAAGGCCATTTCCGCCGCGAGTACCATGCTGGCGAGCGTGGCCTCGCTGCTCGGCGCCTTCTGGCTCGCGTTCTTGGGCTTCACGTTGCCATTCTTCGTGACCATCACAGAGTTGACGTTGACCGCGATTGGGCCGCAGGCAGCGGTTCTTCAGCCGATCATCCAGGCGCTCGGCCTACTCGCAGGCCAGAAGTGGTTGGCCGCCGCTGGCACGGTGATTTCAGTACTGGTGGCGGGCGGCACCATGATCCTCGGCTTCGTCAAGGAACTCTCCAACTTCCAACGTTTCGACGAAACCGGGGACAACGTCCCGGACCTGCAGCAGATCAAGATCGCATGGGAGTTTGACGGTGCTCCATGAGTGACTTTGAAGCTCGGCTCAAGGAATCGATGCAGGAACACAGCATTAGCTTGCGACGTTCGAGGAACGGCGGAACGCCATCGCGGAAGCGGTGGGGCATGGGCGCAGTGCTGACGGTGCGGTGACCGCCGAGGTGGCCGCCGGCGGTGCTATCAAAGATCTTTGGACCGACCCGCGCGCCATGCGCCTGCCGAGCGAGTCCCTCCGTGACTCCGTTCTGGAGGCGATCAAGGCGGCCAACGAGCACTTGGCGGAGGTCCTGCTGGAATTTCAGACGGGGACCGTGGACATCGCCGGCCTGCTCAACAAGGTGGAGCTTCCACCAGAGATGACGAAGATCATGGATGACTTCAACCGTCGGGCAGGCGACATTGACTACAACATGTCGGTGTTGCGCCGGAAACTGGACCGGCAGTCGCCGTAAACCTGGAGCAATACCAAGGTCCTGACCCGGTCCTGGTCATCCGCGGCCAGCGTCGATCGGGCTTGGTTGGGAGGATGCCCCGAACCCTTCTGTTCGCAGTGGCAGCCGTCGTCGTGAGTGCGTTGATTGTGGTTCTCGCTCGTCCCGCGGGTCAGGCGCCGCTCGACGGGATCCTTCTCGGCGGCTTCATTTCCCTCGTGCTGTTGGCCGGCATGCTCCTTGTCAGCACGGTGACTGCTGGCCTGCGGTACATGACGGGTCGAGACGATGGCGCTGGTCTGCCGCTTGCCGAGCTTGGTAGGGACGGGGTCCGGGTCCGATACCGTCCGCCCTCGTCGCGCGAGAAACGGCGTGGTGTGCCCACCAGCCCGGCCTTCGATGCGGCCGTCGGTTGGGACGCCGTGGTTGGGTGGCGACATGCGAAGGATCCACACGGCCAACCGGTCATCGCCCTCGACATCACGGACCCATCAAAGGTCACCCGCATCACCGGTCAGCCCGCGCCCGGTCAGCGCCCGGTTGCCTATCTGGACCGTTACATGGACGCGCTGCAGCGGACCACCGGCTGACCAATCATGATCCGGGCCGCCGTCGCGGGCGCGGACAAGGTGGAAGCGGTGGAGCGCCACCTCACGCAGCGCGGGCTGACAAGCTGAGCGACTGCTCACAACCGCGACCGCGACGCCGGCTGCAAATTGTCGAAGTGCTGCCGCGAACGGCCACCCGACATTCGGCGTAGGCGGGCTCTGCCGCTAGTTGCCGAGCACCGGTGGAGGCGCTTCGTTTCCTTCGCCCACACGTCGTCGTCCTCCTTGAGCCAGGTGTCGTGCCGGTGCTCCTCCTGGTGGCCTGCGTGCGCCGGACCGCCGCCACCCATGAATCAAGCGCCCCGCCCGGCCACGTTGCTCCGGCCTGCGCCGCCGGTGCCGGGACGGGCTCCGGCGGCGCCCATCGGCCCGCTGCCGGCTATCGCGCCGCCGAGACCGCGGCCCGTGCCGCTGCGCGCGCCTGCCCCACCTCGACCCGTCGCACCGCCACCGGCCATCGGCGCGAGGCGCGGCCTGGAGGGGTACCTGCCCTCACCGGCGCGGACTGCTGCGGCCGCGCGATCGAAGCCGCAGCAGCGCGATGGCCAGCACCACAAACCCGACGACGAGGACCAACACAACGGCCAGTGCCGCGACGACACGTGTCCGCAAATTCTCGTTGGCGCCGCCGTTGGCGCCGCCGTTCACGGCTTGGCCTCCGCTGGGCGACTTCCCTGCGCCGGGGGCGTTCGACGATCCGCTCGCCGACCCGGCGGGCGCCCCTGTCGGAACGCCCAGCGGGTTCTGGGTGACCGGTGCGACGTCAGCGGTCAGCGCTCGGACCGGGTTTATCCGCCCGAACCCGTACTGCGGATCGCGGCCCGGAGGGCCGGCGTCGTCGGCCGTGCGAATCAAACGATTGATGACGTTCGCCGCGTCAAGGTCCGGGTACTTGGCGCGGACCATGGCTACCACGCCGGAAACGATCGCGGTCGCGGAACTGGTGCCCTGAGTCAACGAGTATCCGGTGGGACCGCCGGCCGGGGCCGCGGTGGTGACCACATCCTTCGCCGGTGCCGCGAGCACCGCCTCCGGGCCTTGGACCGAGCCGGACCAGAACGTGCCCCGCTGGTCGAAGCCGGTCACCGCAATGACACCCGGGATGCTGGCCGGCGCACCAATCGATGTCTGCCCGCCGTCGATGTTCCCGGCTCCGGCGACGACAACTGCATCTTTCGAAAGGGCGTACGCGATGGCTTCCCGCTCCTCAAATGATGGTGGGCCGGTGCCGCTGTACGACAGGTTGATGACCTTTGCGCCGCTATCCGCAGCCGCTCGGACTGCCCGATAGCGGCTGCCCGTGGTTCTGCCGCCCTCGCTCGCGCGCACCGGTAGCACGCGCGCGCCCGGCGCGACCCCGTACGCGTGCGTCGACCCACCGCCCTTGGCCACGATGAGACCGGCGACTCCGGTTCCGTGCGAGGCGGTGTCACGATGACCATTGCCACCCGCGTCGACGAGGTCGACACCGGACACCACCTGACCGCGCAGGTCGGCATGCTCGGCATGCACGCCGGTGTCGACCACCGCCACTGTGACGCCCAGTCCGGAGCTGATCCGCTGGGCCTCCTCGATCTTCAGATAGTCGAGATGCCACTGCGCCTTGCGCACATCCGCGGCGTGCGCCGGATCAACCGGGACGACGATCGCAGCCAGTGCCACCATCACGGCGGCACAGCTCCTCCACCGCCCGCGCCCTCGATGCAGGGCCCTCATCGGCCCAGTACGCCCGGTGGCACGTCGTCCGCGCCACCGCCCCATACATCGTCGTCCTCCGTGAGCCAGTCGGCCGGTTGAGCGGTCCCTTCGCCGCCGCCGGCGCCGTGGCCGCCCATGCCGCCCGGCATCATGCCCATGCCACCGGCACCGAGCCCGGCATTGCCGCCGCTCGGCCGCGGCTGGGGGATTGACATGGCGCGATTAGCGCTCGTCAATGGCGGCATTGGCGACCGCCCGGGGCCGGCGTTGGCGGACCCCGGCGCAATCATCCCCGGGATCCCCGTCCCACCGGGCACTCGGCCGATGCCTCCGGTACCGCCGCGCACACCGGCGCCACGGCCGGATCCGCCGCTGCCGCCCAAGCCCGCTACCCCGCCCAGGCCGGCTCCGCCGCCGGCACCGCCGACGTTGCCCAGCCCTCCGACACTTCCTGCGCCACCGAGGCCGCCAACGCTTCCTGCGCCACCGAGCCCAGCGGCACTTCCTGCACCACCGAGTCCACCGCCGGCACCGGCGAGTGAACTGCCGTCCAGGTGTTCCGCCTTGGTCGGCACAACGTTCGAGCCGGGCGGTTCGAAGTGTGCCCCTCCCGTGCTACCCAGACCACCGGCTCCCGCCGCGCCGACGTCGGGCATCCGCGCGGCGCCCGCACCTGCATCGCCGGTTAACGAATCGGGCATCGGCGGAACGCCCGCAGGTTTCCGGGGCCCGGCGGGATCGACGCCGAACGGGGTTGCCGCACTGACGTCCGTGCGCGCTCGGAGTTCCTCCGGTGCGACGTTGCGACGCTCGGTGCTGTAGGCGGTCCGGAGATCACCGAAGGCGGTCTCCGCGACACCGGCGTTCTGGGCATACCACTGGTCGCGCTCCCGCTTGTAGCGCTCCGTGTGCCAGCCCTCCCACCATGCTATCCCGGGCGTGCTGCCCTGGGACTTGCCTTCCCGCACGACCCCGTCGCCGGAGAACTGCAACGTGTCGTCGAGCTTCTTCTTGAACCCGGTGCCCGACTCGTAGTACTTCTGGCCCTTGCTGATGTCCTCGGTCAACCGCTTGGCGAACACGGTGCCTGAGTCGCCGCCTACCGCCTGCCCGTTGACGACGTCCTCGACATCGACGCCATTCGGTAGGTCCCGGTCGAAGAAGACCGGCACCGGGGTGCGGCTGATCCCGGCACACAGCGCCTCACCCGCACGGTCAACCGACGCGCTCACCTTAAGGACGGCCTGGGTGACCTCGCCGATGTCCTCTGCCAGCTTGGCGACATGTTCCCGGAACGCGTCGGCCGCAGTGCCGGTCCAGCTGTTGCCCTGCGGCACCACGGTCACGTACCTGGCGGCCTCTTTGGGTAGGTCGCCGTCATTCGCCGTCTTGGTGCCGATTCGGCTGACGTGAACCTGCAAATCAACGAGGGCGTCGCCGAGCTTTCGCCAACGTTCGGCGAGGGCGAACACCTCGCGCGGGCGCCCGGCCCCGCATACCCGCGTAACATCGTCCTCCCAGGCCATGCCAACCCCTAATCAGGCTTGTGCCGCTGGCGGCAACGGCTTCAGCAACGCCGCGATTTTGTCGACGTCGGCCCGGTTGAGCTCCTCCACGGATCGGTAGTTCGTTCCGATCTCCTGCAGGCCGGCATGGATCTGCCTGATGCGGCCTTCGAACTCGCTGATCCGGGCCGCAGTGGCGGCACGCGACTCGACGACCGACTGCTTCATGCCGTTCGCCTCTTCGAAGTTGCCAAACGGGTTTCCGTCGGTGTTCTCAAGTCTTGCCCATTCGGTGGGCTCCATGAGCGTCCGCAGATCAAAGTGGACGTAGTCCAGGATGGTCTTGGCATAATCAACGAAGGTATCAAATCGGTCGAGGTCGACGTCCATGTCGCCGACCTGCTCATCCAGAGACTTCATCACTCCCCGTCCTAGGCCTACAGTGTGGGTCCGCCGTCCATGGTGGCGTCCACATTACATCGACGTGCCGGCGCGGACGGCCCGAAGCACATGCACGCCGGCAGCTGGCCCGGCATCTACTTGGGGCGCCGGCACCATCACACCGAGGTCCGGCCTGGAACCGCTACGACCAGCGGCAAGCACCGCGCCAGCGGGTATGCCCGTCCGGTGATCGGACGTCACTTCCCCAGACTGCTGCGTTGCCGTTTCTGCGGTGATGTAGATGTGGACTGGGCCGTTTCCGCGCGGGCGCCCTAGCGCCGGGGCATCACCTTGATCACCACTGCAACCGCGACGCCGACTGCAAAGACGGCGAAGAGCATCACCATGAAGCCGCTCCACCGGTCTGGGTGCTCCAGCGCGGAGAGCAGGTTGACCACTGCCATCACCAAGGCGCATACGCCTGCGAGAATGAGGAGTCCAAGCAGGATCATCGCTTTGTCGCGGGTCATCGGCCACCGCCCGGAGTGAAGGGCAAGGGCGCCCGCGGCACGATCCCGGTCGGATCTCGCAGGAATGACTCGGGGTCGACCCCGAATGCGCGGTGTTGCCGGACGATACCCGACCGCTGCTCCTCTGCGAGGTCTTCGGCCCGGTTGACAGCCTCGACGACGGCCTCGCCAAGACTGATGTTGTCGATCTCCCGCGTTACCCGCGGCTGAAACCAGATTTCCAGCAGTTCACGGCCGCCGCTGACTGTCGCCCGGACGCGGCCGTCCGCAGTCTCGCCGACGAACTCCGCAGCCGACAATTCCTTGCTCATCTCCACCGCTGAGGCGATGGTCCGCTCGATCTCGGCGTACATGCCGTCGATGTCAATTGCCATTATGGTCGCTCCGCCATCTTGCTGTGCCAGTATTCGACCGGGTCGCCCGGCACTGCCGCGTCCCACTGCACGTTGCCGTCGGACAGGTCGGCCAAGCCTTGCCGCATCGCTTCACCCATCGCGACCCGGGCGGCCGCGACCGCCTCCAGACAGTGCTGCCCCAGCTCCGCTGAGGGGATGTCCCGGATCGCCTGAGCGCTGATGTCCACCGTGGCCAACCGACCTGTGCCGGCAACCCGGGCGCGGATGAGTTCCCATGAATCACAGCCGTCGTACACGGCCTGTTGGAGTTCGGTGATGCGACCGAGCAACTCGTTCATCGCCGCGGTCGCGCGTTTGAGTTCGAGCTCCTGGGCGGGCCCGGTGGCGGCCTCGGCGGCTTTCAACACAGCCTGATAGGGGCTTGTCACGCCTGGACCTCCTTGTTCCAGTTTCTCGGGTTGATGATGAGATCGAGCTGGTCCTTGGAGATCTTCGAGCTCTCGCCCACCACTCGGTCGCCCTCAACCTCGAAACCGCGCTTGATCTCCTCCATGGCGGCCCCGAGTGAACTCGACGCGCCGCGCATGCCCTGCATCAGCATGACGATAGCCAGCAGGACGGCGGCCACGAACGTGGCCCAGATGCCGATGATCGCCCATTTCGCGGCAGGTCCGCCTGGTCCGGCGACGTTCGCGGCGATACAGGCGACGATTGCCGCCACCGTTCCACCAGCCCATGTGTAAAACAGGGTCTCCAGCATGTCGGCGGTGCCGTTGCACCCTCCGGACGCCTGCTCGCAGAACTCCTGCAAGCTTCCGAGGGGGGTGACCACCTTCGTGTTGATGAAGTTCTTGAACGCCTCCGAGCCGGCGCCTTTCCAGTATGTGTCGACCTCACCTGCGAGCCGATCCAAGTCCCTCGCCATGTCGGCGAAGCTGCCGGACAAAGAAGTCCACGCGTCGTCGGCCTCCTGGAAGGGCAGCCAGTTTCGGATATTCATGATTGCGAGCGGGGTTACATAGGCAAAGGCCAGCGCCCCGGCGCCGGAAGGTTCGGCAGCCGCAACGAGAGCGCCGCCGAGCGCGATGATAACCCCGTCGAGCGCCGCGGTCCCGACTAGGTCACCGGTGGAAACCACACCGTCAGTCATTTGAGCGCGCTCCGGAAGGCTGCGTACCTTGCCACATCAAGGCACCGCAGTGTCGAAACCGCGACCATGCCTTTCCTCCATATCCGTGTAGTGGTCGACCACTCGCTGCAGCGCGGTGCCGACGTCTGTCAGTGCGTCCGTCAGCGCCTTGGCGGCGTCGCCCGCGGCGGTATGCATGATCTTGTAGGCGGCGTCGCTGCCACCGTTGAAAACCGGGAATGCGCCGGCCGGTATCGCAAGCCGTTCGATCTCAGCTTTCAACGTGTCGTCGTAGGCGGCCGCAGTCTCACGTATCTTGCCGGACATCGCGCCCAGCTTTTGAAGATTCATCGAGATGTCAGTCAATGTGGTCTCCGATTGTCGAAGTGCTGCCACGAACCGTCACCCACCTTCGGCGTAGGCGGGCTCTGCCGCTAGTTGCCGAGCACCGGTGGAGGCGCTTCGTTTCCTTCGCCTTTGTGGTCAGCCATCTCTCTCGTTCGCCTCTGAGTGATCACGCCTCGGCTGTGCTGGACGGCCAGCAGGGGCGACTGGCGTGCGTTACCCGAGGCGGCATCGCGGACGACAGTCCGTCCGATGGGCCGGGTCATTCGGCCCCGGCCGGCAAATCGACCGGGGCCGCAGGATCGCGCCAGCCTAACCCCAGACCGCCGCGTTGCCCTTCTCCGTGGTGATGTAGTTGCTCCGGGCCACCCCGACCGCTCCACCGATCTCGTTGAGCAGTTTGTTGATCTCCCGGACGGCAGAGTCCCACTTCGCCTGGTGTGCTTCGTAGGCGGCCCGGTCCTCACCCTGCCAGGTCATTCGCTGCAGCCGGTCCCGCAGGTTGTCGAGCTGCGTGTCAAGCGCCCCCGAGATTCCGCGGATCTGGGACGCCGCTGCTTCCATCTGGGCGTAATTCGCCGACATGTGTGTATTCATCGTCAGACCGTCCTATCGCGTCCGTCAGCCGAGTGCTGAACCGTACTTGCTGATCATGTTCGACTGCTCTTCCTCATTGACCTCGTGCGTGGTCGCGCCCTTGTCCAGCAGGTCAGCGATGTCACCCAGCGAACCGAGGAGCCGCTTGACCTCCGCGTCCCAGCGGTTCATCACCCCGGTGAAGCCAACGGAGGCGTTGCCCTTCCAGGCGGCTACCAGGTCATCGGTGACTCCCCGCAGCTGCGTGAGCTTCTGCTGCACGTCGCCCTGCGTGGAGCGCACGTCCTTTGCTGCGGCTCGCATAGTCGCGACATCAACTTCGAATTCCGCCATACCTACTCACCCCTTGTCGTTCACTACGCGGGACGACTTCTCGGGAAGCCCCCGTTCGGCGTTACCGCGGTCCGTCTACTGCAGACAAGCCACCACTACGTTAGCGAAGCGCGCAAGTCCTCGCTGCCCGCTATCGGTCAGTCAGATGGCCGGCTCGATCCACGCCGTCTGGACCAGCTGCCTTCCATCGCCACGTCGGACCAGCGTGCCGCGGCCGGGTGGCTGCACGCTCGGCCGTAGGTCACCGAAGAGCGGTCCTTCCTCGCGATTGCCCGACATCAACAGGCCGGGTGTGTCGAGTTCGCGCAATCGTTGGATGACCGACTCGTACATGGCCTTGGACGCACCACCGGCGCGGCGGGCCAGAATCAGGTGCAGCCCGACATCACGTGCCTGCGGGAGCAGTTCCAGCAGGCCGGACATCGGGTTGTTGCCGGGCAACGCGACCAGGTCGTAGTCGTCGATCAACACGTACAGGTCGGCGCCCCGCCACCAGCTGCGGCTGCGTAACTGTTCAGCCGTGACGTCCGGCCCCGGCAGCCGTTTGGTGATGACGGCCCGGATCGACGCCACCATTTCGTTGAGTGCCTGGTGAGATGGCGCGAAGTCCAGCAGGTGGCCGCTCTGGATCTCGCCGAGCAGGCCGCGCCGGAAGTCCACGATGATCAGTTGCGCCTGCTCGGGCGAGTACGAGCTCACCAGACTGCGTGCGATCAGGCGCAACAGGTTCGTCTTGCCGCACTGGGCGTCGCCGAACACGATCAGGTGGGGCTCGGCCGCGAGGTCCAGATGGACCGGGGCCAGGTGGGCCTCGTTGAGGCCGATCGGGATGCCCGGCACCGGCCGCTTCGCTGCCATCTGGGCCAATTCCTCGACGGTGAGCCGCTTGGGTAGCAACCGCACCGGGGGCGCCGCCCGGTAGGGCCAGGCCTGCCGCACCTGGCGAGCGAGTTCGCTCACCCCGGCCGCAAGATCCGTGACGCCATCCCCGCTCTCGATGCGTGGGAGGGCGGCCAGGAAGTGCAATTTCTCCCGGGTGAGCCCACGGCCCGGGGACTTCTCCGGGACGTTGGCCGCTGTGCGCCGGTCGAACTCGGATTCGCCCGGGTCACCGAGGCGCAGTTCGAGCTTCGTACCGAGGACGTCTCGAACACCCATCCGGACCTCGCTCCACCGGGTAGCGGTCAGCACGACGTGGATCCCGAAACCCAGCCCTCGACTGGCAACGTTGGTGATCGACTGTTCCAGCTCCTCGTACTCCTGCCGGACCGTGCCCCAACCATCGACGACCAGGAACACGTCACCGAACGGGTCATCGGTGACTTCGCCGCTGGCGCGGGCACGCCGGTACATCGCGATGGAGTCCACGCCCAACTCGGCGAAGCGGCTCTCGCGCTCGTCCAACAGGGCCGTGACCTCGGCGACCGTCCGGCGTACGGCCTCCACGTCGCGGCGCCCCGCCACACCGCTGACGTGCGGCAGCCCGGCCAGCGACCGCAGCGTGCCGCCCCCGAAGTCGAGGCAGAGCAGTTGAACCTGCGACGGGGTGTGGGTGAGGGCCAGGGCGCACAGTAGGGTCCGGAGCACGGTGCTCTTCCCTGATTGCGGCCCGCCGACGATCACGACGTTTCCGGCCGCTCCGTCGGCATCGACGATCATGGGGTCGCGGCGCTGTTCGAACGGTCGGTCGATGAGGCCGATCGGGACGGCGAGTCGCCCGGTGCCCGGCCAGCTCGCCGCGTGCAGGCCGCGGACCTCATCGGTGACCAGCCCGCCGAGCAGCTCGCCCAGCGTCGAAGGCTCGCCCAGCGGCGGCAACCACACCTGGTGCGCCGGGATGCCGAAACCGCGGAGCCGGTCCACCACGACATCGAGCATGGTCACCGCGCGGGCCGCGTGGACCTCATCAGGCGTCCCGGCCTCGATCACATCGTCCGGCACCTCGACCACCGGGATGTGATCGCTGCGGAACGGCACGATCTGGTACTGCGCCACCTTTTGCAGCGCCGGGGTGGGACCGCCGCTGCGGTACGGGCCGGAGACGTAGGCCGCGCGGAACCGCAGCATCGTCTGGGTGTCGGTCTTGAGGTAGCCGTGTCCGGGAGCGCTGGGCAGCTCGTAGGCGTCGGGAACACCCAGGACAATGCGGCTCTCCACAGCGGAGAAGGTGCGGAGCCCGATCCGGTACGACAGGTGGGTGTCCAGCCCGCGGAGCCGGCCCTCCTCCAAGCGCTGACTGGCCAGCAGCAGGTGCACGCCGAGCGAGCGGCCAAGTCGACCGATCATGACAAACAGATCGATGAAGTCCGGCTTCGCGGCCAGGAGCTCGCTGAACTCATCGCAAATGATCAATAGGCTCGGCATGGGCGGCAGCGGCTCGCCGCCGGCTCGCGCCTTGTCGTACTCGTACCGCGAGACGTAGTTGCCCGCATCGCGGAGGAGTTCCTGGCGGCGGACCAGCTCACCGGTCAGTGCCGCCTGCATCCGGTCGACCAGCGGCAACTCGTCCGCCAAGTTGGTGATCACGGCGCTGGTGTGCGGCAGCGCGTCGAGGGACGCGAACGTCGCGCCGCCCTTGAAGTCGACGAGGACGAAGTTCAGGTCCTCCGAGGACTGCGTGATCGCCAACGCCAGTACGATCGTGCGTAGCAGTTCGCTCTTGCCCGAGCCGGTGGCACCGATGATCAGCCCGTGCGGGCCCATCCCCTCCTGTGCCGACTCCTTGAAGTCGAGCTCGACCGGGGTGCCGTCGGGGCCGACGCCGATGGGCACCCGCAGCCGCTCGCGGTTGGGCCGCACCCGCCAGGTGACCCGCGGGTCCACCGCCGTGGCGTCACCCACGCCCAGCAGGCTGGGCAACTCGATGCTCCGAGCGAGCGGCTCGTCGCTCAGCGCCTGCTTCGAAAGCCGGTAGGGCGCGAGCTGGCGCGCCACCGCAGTCGCCGCGACCATGCTGAGACTGTCCGGTCGGCCGAGCGGTGTGAGTCGTTTCCCCTGGTCAACGTCGATGGTCTCGGTGGACAACCGCAGCGAGAGCAGCCACCGTCCCGCGTCGCGCGGCACCGTCCCCGACAGATCGAACACGGTCGTGCCGAGCAGGCCGACGCCGAGCAGTTGACAGGTTGGTGCAACGTCTCCACCGTCGAGCAGCACCAGGATGTGCGGTGCGGTGGTCAGGGGCTTTGCCTCCGGTGAGAATCGTGGTCGGCTCTGCAGATGCTCGTCGAGTGCGTCCTCCAACGCGGTCATCGACTCGAACATCAGCCGCGTGCTCCCGGCCGCGTCGGCGCGCCGGTCGTGCTGCGCGTGGGGCAGCCACTTCAGCCAGTCCCACTGACCCTGCCGGCTCGGGGAGGCCACCACAGCGATCTTCATGTCGTCCGGGCTGTGCAGCGTGGCGAGCTGGCACAGCGCGGCTCTGGCCAGCGCGGTCACCGGCTCGCGCGGCCCGCGCGCCACGATTCGGCTGAAGGAACGCAGCGACATCGCGATCGGTAGTCCCGGCACGGTTTGACGGGCCTTGATGAACCGGCGTAGCGCGATCGCGCTCATTGGCTCGAGGTCCTCGACCGGCCTCGTCTCGGGCGGCAGAATGGAGATCGCCAACCGCTGCGCCCCCAGCGCGATCCGCACCTGGCCGAAGTCGTCATCCGTGGCCCGCCGTTCCCACATCCGTCGGGACGAAGCGACCGACCAGAGGCTGTCCGGAGCCGGATGCAACCACATCAGGGCGGCTTGCTGCTGTGCCGCCGCCCGTCTGGCCTGCCGGCGCGCCTGCGCGAGATAGCGCATGTAGTCCCGACGCTCGGCGTCGAGCTCGGCCTTCTTGGAGCCGCCCCCGTTCGCCATGGAGCCGACCGCCATGCCGATCATCGACATACCGAACAGTCCACCGGCGATCCACATCATGCCGCTGCCCGAGCCGCCCCGTCCGCCGCCGGAGTACAGGAACGCCATGGCCCCCGCGCCGCACAGCATGGGCAGCAGCATCAGGAGCTGCCCCATCCCGCGTGGCAGGTGTTCCGGAAGCTCCGGGGGAGACTCCAACAGCAGCTCGCCGCGGGGCATCTGCGGTCCGGCCGGGCGCGGTGGCCGGCGGAAGACGACCGTACTCAACGTCTCTCCTCCCGTGCGGGTTGTGCCCGGAGGGCCTCAGTGGTGCCGACGGGACACCGCGCCGCCGGGCCATCGTATGTACTCTGCCCCGGGGCGCGCAGGCCCGTACCGCCCGGTTGCGGACGGTGCTGCCGCCAGACGGAGAGGAAAGGTTCGAGCGTGGTGAATGCGACTGGCGGCGGATTGAGTCGGGTGACCATCGTCGCTCCACAAACCAGGATCGATCTGGCGCTGCCCTCCGACGTGCCACTGATCGACCTGCTGCCAACGGTCCTGCGGTACGCGGGGGAGCACCTCGCGGACGACCGGGCCGGGCGGGAGGGGTGGGTGCTGTCCCGTCTCGGTGGGCCGGCCCTGGACTCCGACCGCTCACCGGAGCAACTGGAGGTCCGCGACGGCGAACTGATCTACCTGCGACCGCGCGGCGCCGATCTGCCGGAACCGGTCTTCGACGATGTCGTCGATGCGGTTGCCACCGCCACGCAGGATCGGGTCGGCCGGTGGCAACCGGCCACCAGCCGCCTCTTCGGCCTGGCCGCCGGCGTCGTCACGCTTCTCGCCGGTGCGGTCATGGTGCTCTTCGCCGGGCCGCCACAGCTTGCGTCGGCGGTCGTCGGACTCGGTACCGCCGTGGTCGGACTGGCGGCGGCGATCGTGCTCGCCAGGGCGGTGGGGGACAGCCGTACCGGCGTGGTGTTCGCGGTCGTCGCGTTGGTGTATTCGGGGGTCGGTGGGCTGCTCATCCTTGCCGGTGATTCCGAGTTGACCGAGCTGGGCGCCCCACACGTGCTGGTGGCGGGTATCGCCGTCATGGTGGTTTCGGCGATCGCCACGGTGGGCGTGGCCGATGGCGTTGCCGTGTTCGTGGGGTCGAGCGTGGCCGCCCTGGCACTCTGCCTGGGCGCCGTGGTCTGCCTGGCCTGGCGAGCCACCCCGGCCTCGGCCGCCGCGGTGGTGGTCACCCTGGTTTTCGCGGCCGTGCCGCTGCTGCCGATGATCTCCTACCGGCTGGCCGGTTTACCCATCCCGTCGGTCCCGACGGCCGCCGAGGATCTGAAGACCGATGTCGAGACGGTGCAGGGCGCACGCGTCCTCGCGCTGAGCGACCGGTCCGACGAGTTCCTCGCCGGTTTCTTGAGCGCGCTCGGGCTGACCGCGGTCTGCGCATCGCTGGCGCTGACGATCACCGGAGGGCTGGCGGGTGTTGTTCTCGCCAGCGTGCTGGGCCTGCTGATGCTCGTCCGAGCCCGCTGGTTCATCGGCATCCGTCAGCGGCTACCCCTGCTCATCGGCGGTGCCCTCGGGCTCGGGGTGGTGACCGTGGACCGCTTCCTCGCAGCGAGCCAGACAGTGCGGCTCTCGGTCGGTCTCGGTACGGTGCTCGTCGTCGCCGTGCTCACTATCGCGTATGCGGTGGTGGGGTCGGCGCGGCGGCGGTCGCCGATCTGGGGGCGGCTGCTCGACATCGTCGAGATGGTCCTCGTCCTGGCCGTGGTGCCGCTCGCGCTGTGGGCGACCGGGCTGTACGGCTGGATCCGGACGATCTCCGAGCGCTGACCCGGTCAGACCGGTGCGCGGCGCCGGCGGCGCAGCACCAACCACGTCACCATCCCGACCACCACGATCGTTACCAGACCGCACCCCACGATGGCGCCCACGATGAGCCCGACCGGAAGCCTCGCAGGATTCCGCCCGGCACTCGGCCCGGCTTGTGCCGACCCACCCGGGGAGGCGGAAGATCCCGCGGTGATCAGCGGGTTGCTCGAGACCGGGGGCACCTCGGCCGTCAGCGCACGGCCGAGGTTGAGCCGACCGAAGCCGTAGTCCGGGTCCCGTCCCGCCGGACCGGCGTCGTCGGCGGTGGCGATGAGTCGCTGGATCACCTCATGGGCACGCAGTTGGGGGTGACGGGCCCGCACCAACGCCGCGGCACCGGAAACAACAGCGGCGGCGACGCTGGTCCCGCCAGCTCCGTTTCGGTAGCCCGCGCGGGTGCCGTCCAGCGCTGGTACGGCCACCGGCAGATCGGCTCCGGGCGCTGCGAGTGCCACTTCCGGCCCGCGCATCGAGGTCTCCACGACCCGACCTTCCCGGTCGGTGGCCGCCACTGCCAGCACACCGGGGTAGTTGGCGGGCGCCGCGACCCCGACGAGGTCGGGAGCCTTGGGGTCGCGGTTGCCGGTCGACGCCACCACCACGGCGTCCTTCTCCATGGCGTACCGAACGGCATCCACGGTGTCGGCCGGCAGGCGGGGCCCACCCCCGGAAATATTGATCACCTTTGCACCATGATCGGCGGCCCACCGTACCCCCGCGCCGATCAGGGAGTACCCGCCGATGCCCATCTCGCCCACCGAAACCTTCACCGGCAGGATCTTGGCGCCGGGTGCGATGCCAAGCAGGCGATCCGGCGCCCCGCCCTTGGCTGCGATGACACTCGCCATGGCGGTGCCGTGGCCGGCGCCGTCCACCTGACGATTACCCAGACTGAGGAGGTTCGCCCCGTCGAGCAGCTGCCCGGTGAGATCAGGATGTGGGCTTACGCCGGTGTCGACGACCGCCACCACGACACCGGCCCCGGACGTCAGCCGATGCGCGCCCGCGACGTCCAGCGAACGCAGGTGCCACTGTCCCTCCCGGACCGTTTGGGCAAACGCTGGGTCGGCCACAACGAAGGCGCCGGCCAGCGCGGCCACTACCGACGTGACCGCCAACCATCGTGACCGCAGCCGCGGCAGATGCATGAGATCCCTCCAGCGCGATTCAACGAGCATGTGATCGTCAGGCGATGGTCACGTCAGACGACGCCCTCGGTGCCGCAGATTCGCAGCTCGGTGGCGGTCGGCACCATCCTCAGGTACCTCCGGATGCCCGGCCCGAAGATCACCAGGCCGTCGGCAGGCACGGTCTGCAGCGCCGAGTTCTCGGCGGCGGTGGTACGGAGCAATGCTGCGGCGAACGTGATCTCCCGCGGCGGCAGGCGACGCAGGATGACCAGATCTGCCTCCACCGCCCACGGCGCCACGTAGTCACCGAACTGCTGGGCGACCGTGAGCTGGGCCTGCCATGGACCGAGTGCCGGCAGCTCCATCGGCTGCCCCTCCGTGACGAAGAGCACCGGCTCGGCGACCGAGGCCGGCACGTCCACGGGGACGTCGGGTGGTGCGGCCAGCAGCCGATCGGGACGGCCGGTGACCGAATGGCCGAACAGCGTCCACTGTGCCGCCGAGGCAGTGTGGATCACAACCCGCGCACCGAGTGCCAGGGCTCGCAGGATCAAGATCCGATCCACCCAGCCCTGGTCGATCAGCACGAGCCGGGTGGGCCGGGACCGGAAGATCTGGAGCGTGACCGGCGAACGTTGGTGGTCGTTGCCGAGGAACAGCCCGGCCGGGCCCAGCCCGACGGCGAGGGCTCCCAGCGACGCGGACGAGCCCTCGAACGCCACCATTCCGGCCGCTCGCCGGCCCATGGCACTCACAGCCACCCACCCCCCGTCGGTGCCGAGGCGTACGCCGCCGAAGCGTGCAGTCCGTGCAGCGGCCGGAGCGGTACGCCGAAGCCGGCCGCGTAGTTCCTGACCTCCTCCGCAGCCTCCGCCACCCGGTTCGGAGGTGCTGTGATCCGCACCACCGTCCGTGCGCTGAGCAGGTCGCCACGGGCGGCGGCGATCACCGAGACGACGACCTGGTCGGCCGGCGCGGTGGCCAATCGATCGAGCAGTCCCGCGTCCAGGTCAATGGGCCAACCACGGACCTCGAAGCAGTGATGCGCCACGTTGCCAACCTGCCAGCTGCGCCAACGCTCGACAACGTCGACGCTGCCAGCTTCGGTGGGCGCCGCCCCGTCGAAGCCGCACCCGATATCCACCGCCGCCCGCAACTCCTCGCCGTCGAGTACGTGGTAGTCGATACCGTCGCCGCCGAGCAGCTTACCGATCCGGCCCACCGCCGCGGCCAGTGATCGATTGACCCCCGCGACGCCGCCACCTCGCTCAGCTGAGGCGATGCTCGCATCGTCCGGGTCCAGGCGGACCGCAAGCCAGATCAGCGCGGCGGCCGCCGGCGGCGGGTGGGCCACTTGGCCCAGGAGGTCCAGATAGGAACGGGCGCACTCAGCGCGGTCACTCACAAGCCGGGTTGGCGCCGGTACGCGCAAGGTTGTGAGCTGCAGCCGCGACGGCCGCGCCGCGCCCTCCTCGAGTAGCCGGAGCACCCGGTCCAGTCGCAGCATCTGCGCCGGCCCGGCCAGCAGGTCGGTATCGGTCCCCAGCAGGACAGCGGCATACCACCCGTGTCGATCTTGACCGATTCCGATCTTGTCGCCGCGGTTGTCGTAGCTGTATACGCGCAGATCCGGTGCCACGATCCAGGCGCCGGGCGCGGCAGGTGCGACCCCCGGGCCGCGGTGCGGCGTCGCCGTACGGTACACCCGCTGCCGCCGGCGCAGCCCGACCTGCAACGCTGCCGCCTGATACCACCACCGACCACCGGATTCTGCCAGGACCGCCAGGACGAGGCACGAGGCGAAGGCCACGGCGATGACGATGAACAGCACCGAACCGCTGGTGATGGCGAGTCCGAGAGCGATGGCCGCGACCTCGAGGGCGACGAGTTGCACGGTGCCGAACCGCCCGGGTCCGCCACCCTGGCGGCGCAGACCAGCTGGTCTGCGCCGGGCCCGCCGAGGGGCATCGCGCCGCGAGTGCGCTGCCGGCGGGAGCGGCGGCGCCGACACTGATGACACAGCTCTCCTTCCCGGTGCGCGACGAAGCGGGCCGCACTGACCGCCAACAGCGTACGGGCAAGGGCCCGGCCGGGGCGGCCCCGGCGGGGGCGTGAAAGTCGGATCGACCGACTACCATCCGGGCGACAACGCAGGAGAGGTTGGCGTGCATGCGGACGCGGCATGAGCAGGTGCGGGCGTATCGGTTCGTGACTCGCCGCATCGTGTCCGCGATGCTGTCCGGCGAGCCGGACACCGCGGAGTTGCCGATGCGGCGGTTGGCGCTCGCCCTGTTCGCGAGCATGATCGTGGGTGCGATCGTGCTCGCCGTGGTGGGGATATACGGATTCGTCAACCCGTCCGGTGGCCGACCCAACGAGAGCGACATCATTATCGTCCGGGACACCGGTGCCCGGTTCGTGTACCTGCAGGGGCAGCTGCACCCGGTGCTCAACCATGCCTCGGCACGGCTTGTCGTCGGTGCCGCGAAGCCGCGGATCCGCTCAATGTCGCACCGCTCGTTGCAAGGTGTTCCGCGTGGTCGGCCGCTGGGTGTCCGGGACGCTCCCGACCCGTTGCCAGACGCTCGCGCACTTGTCGGTCTACCGTGGAGTGTGTGCAGCGCCCTGCCGTCGAACACTGCCGGCGACACCCCCACCCATCTGGTGGTCGGCAGGGTGCCCGGTGGTGGTACCCCACTCGGTGACGGGGCGCTGCTGGTGACCACGGCTCGTCCCGGATCGGACGGCGCGATCTATCTGTTGTGGAACGACCGCCGCCTGCGGGTTCCCAACCGCACCGTGCTCACAGCGCTCGAGTTGGCCGCGACTACACCGGTACGCATCGGCGCACCCCTGCTCAACAGCATCACGGCCGGCCCGGACCTCACCCCCCCGGCGATCGGGAGATTCGGCGAGCCAAGTTCACGCCGCGTTGCGGGCGCCGCCGCCAAGATCGGCCAGGTGTACCGCAGCGGGCAGCAGCACTATGTGCTTACCGAGTTCGGCTTGGTGGCGATCGGACCGGTCACCGCCGCGTTGCTCCTGGCCAACAGCCAGGCGGTGGAGATCTCGGCGGCACAGGCGGCCCAGGTGTTGAGCACGGCACAGGTCGAGCCGCCCGGATTCCCGAAAGTCCGCCCGGAGCTGCGCAACGCTGGAAATCCGACGGTCTGCGCGGCATTCCGGACCGCTGCGGTGGCCGCCGACCGCCCGGAGACCACCATCGAGCTCTTCGGCGCGGGATCAGAGCAGTTGCAAGGCGGCGCCAATGACGTCGCGACGACGCGGGACGGGTCCCGTACTGCCGACCGAGTCGTGGTGGAGGGCGGACGAGGCGCACTGGTGCGCTCGATGCCCGCGCCGGGAGTTACCGCCGCGACCACCGTTCACCTGGTCACCGATCAGGGCTTGAGCTATGCGTTGCGCGACAGCGAGGACGTGAATGCGCAGGCCGCGCTGGGGTACGGCGATGTCGTGCCGGTGCCGGTGCCTGCCGGACTGCTGTCGCTGATCCCGGCCGGGCCGCGGTTGGACCCCGGTGTGGCCCGAGCGTTCCTGGGGAGTTCGCCGACACCGCCCGCCAACGCGCCTCCGGCCAGCCCGAGCCGGAGCGCGACGACGAGCCAATCACCCAGCCGAAGCGCGGTCCCAAGCGTGACCCGATAGCCCGTGACCACCGGCCGCGGGCGCAGTGTCGTGCACCCGGCGATTGCACGGGGTCGATTCAGTGACATCCACCCACTACGCTGACCGGTGTGCCGGGGTGACAACGGCACGCAGGATCAGATGACCCAGGTAAATAGGAGACGGGGGCCCCTGCATGGGCGACGACACCAAGGTCGACCTCCTTACGCTGGAAGCGTTCCGCAGCAGGTTGGACACACGACTGGCGGAAGCACAGTCCGTATTGGACACGTTGCACACCAAGTTGCGGTCCACGACCCCGGCGCTCGGTCAGTTTCAGGACGCCGGCGCCGTCGCGCGCCGCTGCGCGCAGGTCCACGCGTTCCATGTCCAGCGGGCGGGGCGATTAATTAATGCGATCAGCGCGGCACGCGCCGCGACCGATGAGATCGTCCGCAACTACCGCACCACCGAGGCGCGTAACGAAGCGAATGCGGCACAGATCGCCGATGCACTGGGTGGCGTCGATGCTGCGCTCAAGGGGGGCTCCCAGCATGGCTGAGTTCACGAGTCGATACGAGGGGATGAGCCACCGCGCCCTTTACCAGGCGCTACAGGCGGGCGACCCGGACCAGATCGAGGAGCTCGTCACGCACTGGAAGTCCATTGAGGAGACCACCCGTCGAATCTCCGCCGACCTGGAGGCTGATCTGGTCGGGCTGGCCCGGAGCTGGGAAGGTGCCGCTGGTCGGGAGTACCAGAACCGCGTGTCCATGATCGGCTCGTTCGCGGCCGCCCTGGCCGACCACCACGCGGGCATGCACGGCGGCCTGTCCCAGATGCGTCGTGCCCTCGCCGACGCAAAAGTCAAGGCCGAGGATCCGGCCGCGACCGAGGACAACGACAGCCTGCTGGGCGGAGCTGTGGCAGGCGCGACGGCCGGCGGACTCGTCGGTGGAGTGCCTGGGGCCGTGGGTGGTGCGGTGGTCGGTGGGCTGCTGGGGCACCAGGCGGATGAGGAGCAGCAGGAGCAGGCGCGCCAGCGGATGGTCCGGCTGGTCTCCGAACTGGCGGCGGAGTACGACACCTCCAGCCACTGGTATATCCAGGTGCCGACCGAGGCGCCGGTTGGACTGCCGGGTGACAACTTGGGCTATGACGCTGATCCAGCCGCGACCGCAGCGCCGTCCTCGCTCACCGGGGCTCCGCAGGCCCCGGGGGGTGGCGCAGGTCCGGCACACCGCGACGTTGCGCCTTCGGTGAACTACGTCCCTGACGGCGCCGGGGGTTCGGGCCAGTTGGCCGGTGAGCCTGGCGCCCCGAGCCAGCCGGCCGGACCGGGCGTGGACCCTGCCGACGGATCAACGGGCCCGGCCGCCGGCACCACATTGGCGGGAGCGGACCGTACGGGGGTCGTGGCCGCCGGCGGGCTCATCGCTGGGGCGGCGATCGTTGGCCAACTGTCCACGCAGCCACCGCCCGCCCGGGGCGTGGCGGCGGGCGCTCTAGCGGCGAGCCTCCCACCTGGCGGCGTGCTCGACGGCGGAGCCAACGCGGCCCGGCCTGGCACTGGGGTCGCACCCAGCGCCGGGTCCACGTCTGTCTCGAGCGTCGGCTCGGACGCCAACCGCGGCGCTCCAACGAGAGCGGCCGGGGCTGGGGGCCAAGGCGGCCGTGGCGTGACGGTCGGGGCGGCCAGCGCGCCAGGCGGGGCTGCGGCGGTCGGTGGCACCGGCGCGCAGTCGGGAGGCCGACACGTTGTCGCGGCTTCGGGACCACGGACCGAGGGCCACGACGATGACGAAGACACGCATGACACCTGGCTCACCGAAGACGAGATGGTCTGGGGCACCGACGAGGACACGGCCCCGGCGGTGCTGGGATCCTCCCCGCCGCCCGACACCGACTGACCGCTCTCACCACTGACATCGACCCCGCACGACAGCCCGCTCGGTGGACACGCGTGCCCACCGAGCGGGCTGTCGTGCGAGATGAGGCGCAGGGCTGTCCCGCGTAGGGTCGGCTGGCGCGGGATCGCGTCCCGTGTGGCACATTGATTTCCGCAATTCGCCTATATCGGTCGTGCCCGCGATATTGTCGCGTTCTGCACAAGGTTGTTAACGCGCTGCGATTGAGCTGATTGACGACACCGACTGCGACTGGAATGGCGCGATGTCCGGCGCTATGGTGCTTTGATACAGCTGCCTTGCCCTGCCGCGGACCAACCGCGCCGACTGGTGCACGCAGCTCTACGCCGAAGAGACCGGGGACCAGAGGCGGAATGACGGTTTACAGCAGTTCTTCAGTTGCACCCGATGGCGGGCCAGGTGCGACAGGCCCTGGTACGACGAACAAGGGCAAAGCCCGACTCGCCCGATTTCGTGCGCTGCCGGGCTGGCGCAAGACGCTGATCATCGCCGGCGTGCTGCTGTTGATCGGCGCCACTGGCAGCGCCGCGGCCGCGTTCGGCCTCGTCCATCGGTACGAGAGTCGGGTGAAGCACGAGGACCTGCTCGGCGACGCCGCGGTGCCGAAGAACGAGGAGCGGTGGAAGGCAGGCCCGCTCAATCTGCTCCTGCTCGGCTCGGACTCGCGGGCGGGCGAGCGGGAGGAGGGAAAGTTCGCGGGTGAACGCTCCGACGCGATCATGCTCGTGCACATCTCCGCCGACCGCAGCAAGGCAGCGATCATCTCCATTCCACGCGACAGCTATGTCGACATCCCTGCCGACGGCACCTGGAAAGGCGGCAAGAACAAGCTCAACGCCGCGTTCGCACACGGCGGCTCGGCGCTCACCGCGAAGACGGTCAGCCAACTCACCGGGGTGCCGCTGGATGGCGCGATGATCGCCAATTTCGCTGGCATCCGCACGATGGTGGATGCCGTGGGCAGGGTCAACGTCTGCGTTCCCTACGACGTGGATTCCAGCTTCTCCGACCGCTTCTGGAAGAAGGGGTGCCACGAAATGGATGGTGCCGAAGCCGAGGAGTTCATGCGCCAACGAATGAACGTTCCAGGCGGAGATTTCGGACGCATGCATGATCAGCAGCTGGTGGTAAAGGCGATCATCGAGAAGGTCGCAGCGGCCGGAGTGCTTTCCAATCCGCTGACGTTCGACAAACTGCTACTGACCGCCGCCGGAGCACTGACAATTGACAAGAGCCTGGACCTTCGCGAGCTGGCGATGACGGTCCGGGACATCCGACCGGCGAGCGTGCAGTTCGCTACGGTCCCGCACCGTAATCCGGGCCTGAAGACATCGGCGGGCTCCGCCGTGGAACTCGACCCGCAGAAGGCGCCCGCGTTGTTCCAGGCGATTCGGTCGGACGCCGTGGAGCAGTGGCTGGCCGCGAACCCAGCCCCGACGAAGCCGGCCTGAGCGGAAGCCGCACCTCCGGCAGGGCACGCCCGAGCCGGCCTACCCCTCGGCTCGGCACTCCCGGCCGGTCGGTCCGTCCACCCGAATATGCATGCGGATTGTCGTGCCGGGTTGATCGATCCGGATTTCCAGCAGGTCGCAGAGTTGCCGGGCGATCCGCAGGCCGTGCCCGCCGTCCGCCGCGAGATCGCCCGGCAGATGGCCGAGGAACGTGTCCCTGGCGCTGCCGTGATCACTGACCTCGCAGGTGATGCGGCGGTCGGAGCGCCACAACCGGACCTCACCGCTGCCGTGCCGGATCGCATATCGTGGTCACCATCGTTGATGGCCAGCCTGAAGTCGTCGAGGCGGCGTGCGGTCAGTCCCATCGCGGCGGCGTGGCGGGCGACGAACCGGCGCACCGGTGCCGGGTCGGTGTCGAAGCGCATCCACTCGACGCCATGCTGCGGTGGGGGCTCGCCAGCGTCGACTACGCGGGCCACGGAGACCGCGACTGGGTGCAGGGTCACTTCATCCGCCACGGCGTGCGCCCCCGCGACGTCGGCGTCCCGGAGATCCGCCGGCTCACTTCGTCCCGCTGGGACTACAAGAAACTACTCGCGGGTCTGTCAGCACTGGACTTCCGCAGTGGCAACGAACTGGCCGACGACCGTAGACCGTTGTACGACCCGGTCAACCTGTACCGCTCGGATGTGCGCGTCGCAGTGGTGAAGAAGAACAAGACGGTGCTGCAACGCCTCGTCGCGGACCTACGCAGTATTCACACCCGGCTCGGCGAGATCCCGACGCTGATGATCGACGACGAGGCCGACCAGGCGTCGGTCAACACGGTCAACCAGAAATAGTCCGCCCGGGAACAACGGGACCGCAGCGCGATCAACAAGCTGATCGCCGAACTGCTGGGACTGCTCGACCGCGCGCAGTATGTCGGCTACACCGCGACGCCGTTCGCCAACGTATTCGTCGACCCGGACGACTCAGAGGACATCTTCCCGAAGGACTTCATCGTCAGCCTCGAACCACCCGGGGCTTACATGGGGGGCAAGGACTTCCACGACCTGAACATCTCCGAGGACAGCCCGCGAACGGTGGCCAACTCCAACGAAATGGCGTTCATACGCGATCTTCGCGCCGGCCTCGACGACGAGCCTGGTTCTACAAGGAGTCCGCGCGGCGGTGCCGAAGGGCGCCGTCGTGGAAATGCTGAAACCCGACGCCGTGCTGCGCACCGAGCGGGTCCGCGTCTCCAGCATCAGTGACGTCTCCTCCGGCGGACAACTACTTACCGCCGCGATCATCCTTTACTGCACGATGGCGGCGCTACGCGTCAACGAACGAGGCCATACCAACCGCCCGCACGCTGGAGTGCTGTTCCTCGATAACCCCATCGGCCGCGCCTCCGCCGGATACCTACTCGAACTGCAACTCACCGTCGCGCAAACTCTCGGCGTGCAATTGATCTACACTACTGGTCTGTTCGACACCAACGCCCTTTCCGTCTTCCCGCTTGTCGTGCGCCTGCGCAACGACGCCGACCTGCGTGCGGGGCTGAAGTACCTCTCCGTCGACAGCGAGATGCGCCGGCCGCTCGAGCAGCTCGGTGAACCCGACGGCTCAGGCGGTCTCACCGCGACCAGAGTCTTCCTGCGCCCTACCGCGCCAACATGACGAGCGACCAGCAACCAATCCTGTCCGACCGCGCGTGCCGACTCCGTGCTGCTCTTGTGGACTGGCCACCGCGCCGCGTGCCAATCCAGCATCTTTGGCAGATCCTCGACGCCATCGACCCGGCGACTCGGACCTTCCTGCACCG
Organism: Micromonosporaceae bacterium; assembly: GCA_035296325.1. Lineage (GTDB taxonomy): Bacteria > Actinomycetota > Actinomycetes > Mycobacteriales > Micromonosporaceae > DATHBD01. The sequence goes on from DATHBD010000010.1 coordinate 24,586, forward strand.
TCGCCAACTTCTCGCCGATACGCTGGCCGAACTGGCCAGCGCCCATGCAATCGGCCTACCCGCCCAGGCCTCCTACGACCGAACGGAACTTCCCCCGCTGCCCCGATTCGTCACTCTCCCCAGCCCCGACCAGCTTCGACGGGGCCCCACCCCGATCGTCTGGCACCCTGCGCTGTCTTGGGCCGCGGACGCGGCAATCACCGCGGCCCAACGGCCAACCCTCGAAAAGATCAACCGGTGGTTGTTCACGAGGCGAGGCAACGTAGTCGTTCCGCAACGAGAACGGTCGCTGGAGATTCTCGGTAATGAGAAGGCGCTTGACCGTCCGCGCCGGATGGCCCGGTTGGGCAGGAACCGTCGAGCTGCAAGCATTCTTCAGTTTAGATGCCCCAGTGCACCGCGCGCCGATGGATAGAGTATTCCTGGGTGTCGGGGTCTGCGCCGCGAGGACTGCGACGGCTTCGGCGACGTAGCGGTACGTGGTCGCCCGAGACACCCCGAACCCGGCTCCGAGGGTGGTCTTGTCCCCGCCTTTGCGGAACCACACCAGCACGAGAACTGCCTGGTAGAAGCAGGTCAACTTGCGGGTACCGCGTCGTGTGCCCACCTGGCGGCGCTGCGC
>DATHBD010000011.1:0-27549 GCA_035296325.1 Micromonosporaceae bacterium
TGACGTGATCTCAGCAGGGAATGCCGTCGGGATTTGATCAACACGGGCAAATCGTCCAGTTCGGACGGTGCTTGATACAGGCGTGGAGCCATCGATAGACAGGTCTTTGCGACAAGATTCCGTCTTCGAGAGGGCTCCACGTGATTGCCTATCGTGCCATGCTTGACGTCCCCAGGGAACTGGTCCGCTACGTGTCCGGGCTGCTGGCCGCGGAGCGTCGCGCTCGTGGTACCCGCCAGGGCACCAGGGCGTTGACCTGCTGGTACCAGGCGCTGATGGTGTTGGTCTGGTTCCGTAAAGGCGAGGACAAGACCTTGCTGGGCGCCGGGTTCGGGGTGTCGCGGGCGACCGCCTACCGCTACGTCGCCGAGGGCATCGCAGTCCTCAGCACTCAGGCGCCGGACCTGCACGATGCCCTACGGCGAGTCGCCGACGCCGGCTGGTCCCACGTCATCCTCGACGGCAAACTGTTCGCCGCCGACCGGTTGACCGAAACCACCACCAGCGTCAAAGGCGAACCATCGACGCCTGGTACTCCGGCAAACACCGCGACTTCGGCGCGAACATCCAAGCCGTGATGCGCCCTGACGGGCTACCGATCTGGACCTCCGAGGCGATGCCCGGACACCTGCACGACCTGACCTGCGCCCAACAGCAGGGCGTCACCGCCGCCCTCTACCGGGCCGCTTCCCACCTGAACCTGCCGACCCTGGCCGACTCCGGCTACGAAGGCGCAGGCCACGGCATCCACGTCCCGTACAAGCAGCCCACCGACGGCCGCCGCCTCGCCGTGGACAACCGCGCGTACAACACCGCGCTACGATCCATGCGCTGCCTCGGAGAACGAGGCTTCGCCATCCTCACCGGCCGCTGGCACACCCTGCGCCACACCACCGCCAGCCCTCGCAACGTCGGCGACATCGTCCGCGCCGCGCTCCACCTCACCCATTTCGAATACCGGTACCTACCCCAACCTTGCTGAGATCACGTCGTTGTAATGCACTTCCAGCACGCTCAACAGGACACCGAAGCCTGGCGGGTCGACACGGTATTCACCCTCGAGCCGATCAGCGACCTTCGCCAGCGAAGGGACAACCGCTTGCCGCATGCCTTTGGCGGCGTTTCCAATGTGCGCTGTGTTGATGACTATCTTGGACACTGCATCCTGCTCCCCCGAACGCCTCGTCGCCTCAGGCACCCGCCGCCGAATCGCGCTAGCATTCCGTGCCCGACACCGTACCAGCGCAGCTCGATGGAGAAGTACCCCCGTGTTCGCCGGAAGGTCCAATGCAGTCGGACCGGTCAACGCAGCCGTTCGACGGCCGGATCGACTCGCGTCGGCGTGGTGACCCGCCGGGCCAGCGCGGGAGGACGGGCGTCCCGGCCCGGGCGCCAGCCGCGGGCCCGCCCCCGCCGTAGGAGCACGCCGCTGAGCAGGACCAGGACGGCCACCGCAAGACCGCCGACCGCAGTCCAGATGGCGGCGGCCCGGGTCGCCCGGGACTGATCCGGTGGTACGGCGGGCAACGCAACCGCAGGTGGCGCACTTGACTGGGCCCGTGCCGGGCCGTCGAGGACGGCCGTGACGGCCCGGTACGGGTTTACCGTGCCGAAGCCGACCTCGCTGTTGGAAACCTCCGGGGGATGGTCGGCGGTCTGCCTGATTCGCCCGGCGACCTGCTCGGCGGTCAGTCCGGGATGGTACCTGCGGACCAGCGCGGCCACGCCCGAGACGTACGCCGCGGCGAAGCTCGTACCACCGCCTTCCCGGCGGCCGAAGCCCCCGCCCTGCGGCGCCGGCCCGTCGATCCGGAACCCCGGTGCCGCGACATCGACGTAGCGACCGGTCGTCGATGTACTGACGCGCTTCTCGTCCTCGTCGATGCCGGCGACAGCGATGACGCCGTCGAGGGCCGCCGGATATGCGGGCTGGCCGCGACCCTGGGAGGCGCCCTCATTGCCCGCGGCCGCCACCACGATGACGTCCTGCGCGACGGCCTTCTCCACAGCGGCGGTCAACTGCGGTGTCAGCTGGGTCACCAGGGAAAGGTTGATGACCTGAGCACCTTTCTGGACAGCCAGGTCAATCGCCGCGGCGATGGTGAGGGGCAGTCCCGCGTCGACTGACTTCTGGTCATCGCGCATCACCCGGATCGGCAGGATCTTGGCGCCGGGGGCGACGCCGTAAAAGCCGCTGTTGGCCAACTGCTTGCCAGCGATGATGCCGGCCACGAACGTCCCGTGCGCCACCTCGTCGCAGTCGCCCACGCCGCCCGGCTGGACGAAGTCGTGGCCGCGTAGGACCTGACCCTCCAATGAGGGGTGGGTGGTGCTGACGCCGGAGTCGATGACGGCCACGACAATGCCGCTGCCCCGGGTCAGTGGCCAGGCAAGCTCTGGCCGCAGGCGCCGTAGCGGCCACGGTGTCTCGGTGAGGGCATCGCGGATGCTCGGGCCGCACGCCGCAGGTGCGGCCCTCGCCATGCCGGCGGCTGGCACGACGACCAGGAGGGCGAGCGCTGTGAGGACGAGACCGACCGCACCCAGGGTGCGGCACACGTTGGACCCGACGGCGCGTGCTCCAGGAGCAGTCATCCCGGTGGTCAAGTCGTCCCCCCGACACATGGCAGGCAACTCCCGCTCACCGATCTCAAGCGGTGCCGCCGAGCCGAGTGCCACCGGAATCCTACGACACTTGCCGGATGGGCGACGCAGACTGTCGGGGACCAGGCAGCCTTAACCACCATATAGGATATATCGACGAACCGACTTGACACCCGGCACGGTCACGCTGTCTATTGACTGAACATTGCGAGGTCGTGCTGACGATCACGCCTCGCCACGACCGACACGGGGGGTGTTGGTGGGCTCTTCAAAGCTGGGCCGCAATCGCTGCTCTTCGTGTCGTTGCGAACCTCGTCGGTGACTGCGCCCGGGACCGGCAACCCAGCCGAGTGGCTTGAGCGGCCATCGACGCTGGTCCTGCCCGGCAAGTCAGTCGCCCTGGTGCACGAGTGGTACGGCCAGTCGGGCGGGGCCGAAAAGGTCTTCCTCCACATTGGACAGCTGCTGCCGCACGCCGAGCGGTTCGTGCTGTGGACGGAGGAGGGCGCCACCGCCGACCCCGGGTTCCGGCAGTCGTGGCTGGCCCGCACCCCGCTGCGGGCCTCGAAGGCCCTCGCGCTGCCGTTCATGCCGGTGGTCTGGCGCACGCTGACCCGTTCCACCTTCAACGTCGTGATCTCCTCCAGCCACGCCTTCGCCCATACCGTCCGGCTCGGGTCCGCTGATGGGACCCGCTACCTCAGCTACGTACACTCACCAGCCCGCTATGTGTGGAGTCCCAACCTTGACGGTCGCGGCGCGGGCCCGATGCTGGCCGGCCCGAGACGGGTGCTGCAGGCTGCGGATGTGCGGCTGAGTCGCCATGTGCACAGCTACGCGGCGAACTCCCGCGAGGTTCGGGACCGGATCCGCAGGTTCTGGGGGCGTGACGCCGAGGTGATCCACCCCCCGGTCGCGGTCGACTTCTACGCCACCCCGCCGGATTCCGTGCGTCGGCAGAGCCGCGACTACCTGCTGGGCGTCGGCCGGTGGATCCGGTACAAGAACTTCGATCTGATGATCGAAATCGCCGCGGCTGCGAGGATGCCGCTTGTGATCGCGGGTGCCGGGCCGGAGGAGGCGGCGCTGCGGCGGGCTGCGGCGAAGGTGGACGTGCCGGTCACCTTTGAGGTGCGGCCGGACGACGAGCGCCTGCGCCAGCTGTACTGGGGCGCACGAGCGCTGCTGTTCCCCACCCACGAGGACTTCGGGATCATCCCGGTCGAAGCGCAGTCCTGCGGCACGCCCGTGCTCGGCTTCGCCCGTGGCGGCCTGCTGGAGACTGTCGTCGACGGCGAGACCGGCTTCCTGATCCAGTCGACCCGGGCACGCGATTTCGCGCCGCTTGTCGCGCGCGTGGACGAACTGCATGAGGAGCGGATCCGCGCACAGGCGTCCGCCTTTTCGCCTCAGGTCTTCGCCGCGAAGCTCACGACCTGGGTGAGCGATGCAACGGCCTGACGTGCTGGGCATCGCCATCGTGAATTACCGCACCGCCCATCAGGTCGCCGGCCTCGTGCACTCCGTGGCGGACCGGTCAACGCGCACCGGTCCGCACGTCGCCGTCGCGATCGTCGACAACAGCGAGCAGCAGCCGGAGTTGGCGGCTGTCGTCGATTTCGCCCGAAACAGCGGAATGTCCAGCCGATTGATCTCCGGTCATGGAAACGTGGGCTATGCGGCGGGCAACAATCTCGCCGCGTCATGGCTGATCGATGCTGGCGCCGACGTGATCTGGGTGCTCAACCCCGATACCCGCATCGCTGGAGGCACGCTCGCCTCCGCGATGGGGCACTGGCCTGCCGACGGCCGGGGAATAGCGGCGACAACGACTGTCACGGCCGGTGGTGAGAAGCTGCCGGGCCTCGGCGTGCTGGACCTCTGGACCGGTCGGAGCGGGCTACCAGCGGGCGGCGCCACACCCGCGGCCGGCAAGCTGACCTACGTATCTGGCCACTCGGTGCTGGTCACCCGTCGCGCGTGGGAGGACCTTGCCGGTTTCTGCGAGGACTACTTCCTGTTCTACGAGGAAGCCGACCTCGCCGTCCGGTCCGCTCGACTGGCCATACCGACGACCGTGATCGACGACCTGGCAGTCGAGCACGTCGGTGGGGCGACCACGGGCGCGTCCAGGGACCTGCGGGCGAAGTCCGTCCTCACCTACTTTCACGCCAGCCGGAGCTGCATGATCTTCTTCCGGAAGCACCACCTCGGCCGTGTGCCGCTGGTCGCAGCCGCGAGGCTCGCCTATGCGGGGCGGGCTCTCGTGGTGGCCGGGGGTGCAGCGGCGGCGGCCATCGTCCGGGGTGTGGTGGCAGGACTGAGGGCATGATCGGTTCGCTCCCCGGCGCGCGGGCCATGCGGCAGCTGGCAGGCAGCGCGACGGTGGCCTACCTTGCCGTACTCGCGATGTCCGGCATCGCCATCCTGCTCACCGTGGCGCTGCCACCCGGCGAACGAGGCCTTCTGGTTGCGACGACCACGAGCGCGGCGGTGGGCGCGGCGATCGGCGGCCTCTCGCTGGAGACATTCCTCCTGGCGCAGGGGCGCCGGTGGCTGGACCAGGCCGGCCGGCGCAGCCTCACGCTTTACCTGGGAACCGTGCCGCTGGCGGCCGTGCTGGGTTGGCTGCTGGCACGGTACACCTCTGAAGCGGTGCCAGGCCTGTCGGCCGTCGGCGCCGCCTGCGTCGCGGCGAGCAACCTTCCCGCCGCTGTCGGGCTGACCCGAGGGCGGTTCATCAGTGTCTACCGGCTCCGCGCCGCGTTTGCCGCCGTGACTCCAGCAGTGTTCCTGCTGTTTATCGTTCTCCCCGTGCGCAGCGCCACGGCGTGGATGCTGACCTGGTTGGGTAGCCAGGCGCTGCTGGCGCTCGCCCTGTGGATCGGCCACGGCGGGCCGCTGGGCGCGATGGCCCGCCGCACAGCGACGAACCCGGAACGCCTGGCCCGGCTTGGTGTCACCCACACCGGCGCGGTCGCGCAGGTCTTCACCTACCGCTTCGACCAGTTGGCATTGGCTCGGTATCAGGGTCCCGATGAGTTGGCGGTCTACTCGCTGGCCGTCGCGGCCATCGAGTTCTCGCAGGCCGGCGCCGTGGTAGCGGCACAGCGAACGCTCGGAGACCACGAGCAGGGCTCGGCCCAGCGGTTCCGCGCTCTGCTGCGTCGGACAGTCGGTGTGGTCCTCGGAATCGGACTGCTGGCCCTCATCGGCCTGGCCGTGATCGGCTGGCTGGCACCAGGCTACGTGGCGGCGCTCGTGCTCGGCGCGATCCTCCTCCCCCGTAGCGGCGCTGTGGCCGTCGGCAAAATCCTGAGCGCACGCCTGGTCAACCTCGGTCGCGAGCGTGCCACCGCGGTGATCGCCGTCGCGACGGCGATCACCGCGGTGCTGGCCTATGCCCTGGTGGCTCCCCGGTACGGTGCGGCCGGCGTTGCCGCGGTCTCGGTCGTACTCTTTGCGCTGCACAGCACGGTGACCGCACTCGTCGTGCGTGCGCAGCCGACACCGGTCGCCTCCGCGACGCCGGGTACCTTGAGCCGGGTAGGCAGCGGTGGCTGACGACGTCGTCGCCGTGATCCTCAACTGGAACTGCGCGGATGACACCATCCGGTGCCTGCGTGCCGTCGCCGCTGGTCTGCGCCGACCGGACATCATCGTCGTCGACAACGGCTCCCAGGACGACTCGGTGGAGCGCCTCAAGCGGCTGCCGGACTCCTTCTCGCTGGTGACGCTTGACCGCAACCTGGGCTTCGCCGGTGGAATGAATGCGGGCATCCGGGAGGCCGAAGCCCGCGGCGCGGAGTGGGTGTGGCTGCTGAACGCGGACGCGGTACCTCGCCCGGATGCGCTGTCGGCCCTGCTCACCTACACCGACCGATTTGTGGTGGCCACATCGCTCCAGGTCACGTCCGAGCGACCGGACACTCCCGCGGCCGAGCCCTACGTGGTGGCCGCAATGGTGACCAACGACAAGGTGCGGCCGGTGCGCTGCACCGGGTGCACCGCGGGTGCGCACGAGGTCGATGTGGTCACCGGCGCCGCGCTCTTTCTGAGTGTGGCCTGGGTCATCCGGGTCGGGCTGTTTGACGAGCGGTTCTTCCACTACAAGGAGGAATTCGATCTGGTACGGCGGATCGGCACAGCCGGCGGTCGGATCGGCCTTGTGTGCGCCTCCTCGGTGTGGCACAAGCGCGGCGGAAGTCTCGCCGGCGCCAGTCCGCGGGGCAGGTACTACCATCACCGCAACGAGGTGCTGTATCTCCGCAAGCACCACGCCCATCCGCTGCGGCGGATGCTCGGTCAGCCGATCCACTACCGCAACCTGGCGGAGGCGTTGCTGGGCATGGCCTCCGGCCGGCACGGGCGCCGGGCGTCGCTAGCCGTGCTGGTGGGGTACTGGGACGGGATACGCGGCGTCCACGGTCCGACCGAGAGGTTCTAGCGTGGACATCCTGTTCGTGAGCCACTCTGCCGACCTGCTCGGGGCGGAGCGCTCGCTGCTCGCCGTCGTCCGCGAGGCGGTACGGGTGGGTGGGCACCGCGTCACCGTTGCGTTGCCAGCGGACGGGCCGCTTCGGACAGAGCTGGTCGCCGTCGGGGCATCAGTGGTCATGCTGCCGACCCGGCTATGGATGGGCCACCGGCACAATCGGCTGGTCGGCTCGATCCGGCTGCTCCAGGCGGCCTGGTCCCTGGGCAGGTACCGGAGATACCTGGCGCGCACCCGGCCTGACCTGGTGGTGACCAACTCGGTGGTCATCCCGGTCGGCGCGGTTGCTGCTCGACTGGCTCGGATCCCGCACGTCTGGGTGGTCCGGGAGAGCCTCGCCAGCAACCCGAACCTCAGGTCCGTGCTGCCCCGATCGGCAATCGCCAGGTCGGTCGGGCACCTCGCCCACGGCATCATCGTCATCTCGGAGTACGTCGCTGGACAGCTGGTGCGCGCCGCTCCAAGCGCCGGGCCGAAAGTCCAGGTGATTCCGCCGGCGATCACGCCGTGGCCAGGGGCCGGAGCCGCCACGCCCCGCCACGCGGGCTCCGGCCCGGAGCGGGTGGTCATGCTCGGCCGCTACACGTCGGAGAAGGGGCAGGCCGACGCCATCACCGCACTCGGCATCTGCGCCCGAGCGGGCCGCCCGTTCCAGCTCAGACTGGCGGGCCTCGGCGGGCCGGACGCTTGCCGCGCTGCCAGCGAACTCGCGACGGCGCACGGAGTAGCTGACCTGGTGGAGACAACCGAGTGGACCGACGATCCGCAGGCGCTCTACCGGTGGGCCGACGCGACGCTGATGCTCTCCCGCAATGAGGCCTACGGTCGGGTGACTGTCGAGTCGCTGATGGCTGGGACTCCGGTGATCGCATTCCGCGCCGGCGCATCAGCGGAGATCCTGGCCGGTGGCGGCGGCGTGTTGGTGGAGCCGCGCGCCGACGCGCTCGCAAGGGCGATGCTCGAGCTGGCAGCCGACGCGGCAGCCTTCGATCGGCTCAGGATCGACGCGGTGCGCCGGGGGCGAGAGTTCCGTGCGGCACCGTCGTCAGCGGCGGCGTTTGTCACATACCTCGAGCGGCTGTACCGCGATAACCCGCCGCTGTGTCCGTCGTTGGGCCGGCACCGATGACGAGACCGGGTCGCTGGCTCTGCTGTGCTGCGGCACTGTCCACCGCAGCCGGAGCGCTCGCGGGCTGGCGGCCAATGCTGCTGGGTGTCCTGTCCGCAGCTGCCGTGCTCACCTGGGGACTGTTGGCGGTCGACCGGCTCAACTACGTGCTGCTCGCTGTGCTGGTCTTCGTCCCCGTCACCGTCAACCCCGGTTACCCCATCAGCCCGGTGTGGATGGTGCTGCTGGCAGGTACGGCGATCGCGCTGCTCGGGCGCCTGGCCCGGCTGGACCCCCATGCACCGGTGGCCTCAATCGGACTGGTGGCGTTCGTGCTGCCGGTGACCTGCGTATTCGCCGCCATGGTGCGGTGGAGCGGGCTGCGTGATCTCGTGATCGGCGTGCTGCCGTTCGGCTGCTACGCCATGATCGCCTGGCACCTGGTGGATGAGGGGCGTCGCGCCCCGGCCACGTTCGTCCGCCTGGCGCGGACGCTCGCGTGGGCTGGGCTGCCAGTGGCCGCACTGGCGATCTACCAGCGGGCCACCGGCTCGTGGCCGATACTCGACGACTTCGCCACCAGTAACGCGTACACCTCGACCGCGGCAGCGGGCCGGTCGGCTGGCACGATGGGGCATCCGATCATCTACGGCACGTACTGCATGGTGGCGGTATGCATCGCGGTGACCCTGCGGGGCCGACTCTGGCAGGTGCCGTTCGCGGCCGGTGCGGTGGGGCTACTGCTGTCCGGATCGCGCAGCGCATGGATCGGCACGGCGGCAGCGTTGGTGGTGTGGTACTTCGCGCAGCCACGGAAGGTGACGAAGCGCGGGATTCAACTCGTCATGTCTGGCGCCGTGGTCGCTGTCGTGCTGCTCGTGACCTCCCCGCCGCCGGTGCGCGACCTGATCGACATGGTACGAGGCCGCCTTTCCAACGTCACCGGTTCAAGTTCGGCCGCGGCTCGTTTCGAACGATCGGCGCAGGCGTGGTCCGGGGTGTCGGACAGCCTTGTCGGCCTGCTGTTCGGGCAGGGTCCGGAGGCGCACGTCCGGTTCTTTCAACAGATCGGCGTCGCCGATGGACTCGCTCAGACGTTCGACAACAGTTACCTGACGCTGTGGTATGACTTCGGTGCGCTGACGCTGCTCGCATTCGCGGCCGTCCTGGTCGCCACGCTCGTCCGAGGCAGCTCCCTTACGGCTCGGATCCTCATCGTCGGGTTCGCGATACAGATCTGGTTCTTCGACTTCTACCTCTGGCCGAGCGCCGCTGCGGCGTTGTTGCTGGCCGTCGCGCTGGAGCCCGCCACGTCGAGCGCGGCACGTCAGACGTACCATGCTGGGACGTCACCGGAACCGGTGCTCGCGGCGCCGTCCAGATGACGGAGGCTCACGAGCCGGTTCCGTTCGGCGCTCGGCGGCCCGGACAGCAGGTGAGGATCAGGTGAAGTTGCCACGCCAGCTCACGCCCGGCGGGGTTGCTGTGCCTGGGATCGCCACCTCGACCAACCGCGCTGTGCGTCGATGGTCGCAAATGTCGTTGAGCCAGCACGCCACGGCGCTCCGCACCTATCGGTTCAGCATCATCCTGCTCGTCCTGCTGAGCGGGGCCGGTGCCGCCCTGGCAACCGCACTACAGACACCGGTATACCGGGCCAGTACCCAGCTGTTCTTCGCGCCCAATTTCGAGAGCGTCGACATCCGCCGACTCAATGAGGGCGGGAACTACATCCTGCAACGGGTACGGTCCTATGCCCAGGTGGCCGACAGTCCGGAGATCGCCGCGGCAGTGATCGAGCGGCTCGATCTGCCATACGGACCGGAGCGGCTCACTGATAATGTGACCGTCTCGGGACGGGCCAGCACCGCCGTCCTCGACATCGAGGTCCGTGACTCATCGGCCACCCGCGCCCGGGACATCGCCAATGCGATCGCCGACGAGTTCCCCGCTTTCATCGATCGCCTCGAAAGGCCGACCGGCCTCGACAGATCACCGGTCAAAGTCTCGGTAGTCCGTCGGGCGACCACTCCGTCCGGACCGGAATCCCCGCGGCCGCTCCTCGGTATCGGCCTCGGCCTCGTTTGCGGGCTGGCGATCGGCGCGGTGGCGGCGGTCGCCCGGTACGCGATGGACGAGACCCTGGCAGACGGCAACCAGGCCGCCGAGTTTGCCGACACGGTCCTTGTCGGAGTCGTGGCGGACCGGGTCGCCCAACGAGTCCCAGCCATCGCCCAGAGGCAAACCGAGGACCTCCGACAATTGAGGACGAACCTGCTCCTCCGAGCGGCGGGTAAGAACGTGGCAAGTGTCGCGGTCACCGGCTCGGTGGCAGGCGACGGCACCACCGCAGTGGCTGCGGACCTGGCGACCGCATTCGCACGCGCCGGACAAACCGTCGTGCTGATCGATGCCGACCTGCGCAATCCCGGCCTCAGCCCGATGCGTGCCGGACCCGGCTCCATCGGGCTGGCAAACGTGCTCCGCAGGGAGGCATCGGTGTCGGACGCCATGCGCCAATGGCAACCCGACCTGCCGCTCTATCTGCTGCCGGCAGGCTCTGCAGCGGAGGGCTCTATCGAGCAGCTACTGCGGCAGCCCGAACTTGCGGCCCTCATGGAGTCCTTCCGGCAGGACGGCGTCTTCGTGGTGATCGATGTACCGCCGCTGCTGACTGATGCGGAGGCCATCCGGGTGATCTGCACCGCTGACGCCACAGTGCTGGTACATCGCCTCAAATCCACCCCTGCCGACAAGTTGGCGACCGCGGCACAGGTGATGCGTGCGGCTCGGGTCAACCTCCTCGGGCTGGTCGCCGTCCAGGGCCCGGCGGGACCCGTCCACACCCATCGTGGTGTTTACTCCCGCGCCGGTGACCGCTAACGTCTCCGACGCGGGGGTGGTAGAGGTGTGCCTGGCTGTCGGGGTCTGGTGCTTTCGCGTAGGTTACATTGATGAGCGATAGCGTCTCGTTGCTGCTCCGTCGCGCTTGCTTCGGTCCGACAGCGCCGGAACTCGCCAAGGCGACGCGGGTGGGATATGCGGCGACGGTGGCAAACCTGGTGGCGCCCGCCGGCCCGGACCGCGGCGCCGGAGCGGCGCCCACGCCGAATATCGGCCGTGACCCCTTCGACGACCTGGCGACTCCGACGGCCGAGCAGCGCATGGCCGCGGAGGCGTTGCGTGCCGAGCAGTCCGAGACGATCCTGCGCTGGTGGTTGGACCGGCTCACCGTCGCCGACCACCAGACTCATGAGAAGCTCCACTTCTTCTGGCATGGGCACTGGGCCACATCGATGCGCAAGGTCGGTAGCCCGCAGTTCATGCTCGCTCAGCATTTGAAGATCCGCAGTTCCCCGGAACTCACCGCGATGGCCCGCAAGATGGTGACCGATCCGGCGTTGGTCAGCTGGCTGGACGGGCAGACGAACACGAGCCAGGCACCAAACGAGAATCTGGGCAGAGAATTGATGGAGCTATTTCTTCTCGGCATCGGGAACTACACCGAACAGGACGTGAAGGAAGCGGGTCGGGCCCTTACCGGCTGGAAGATCGATCTCGGCGTCCCAGAGACGGCCATCTTCTTCTCGAAGGATCACGACGGCGGCGCGAAGACCGTGTTGGGAACGACCGCCAAGTTCGACGCTAACACCTTGGTCGATCACCTGGTGAAGCAGCCGAGCTGTGCCCGCTTCATCGCCTCTCGCTTGTGGTTCCGGTACGCCTCGTCGACTGCGTCGATCCCCGAGTCGACACGCGAGAAGATGGTTGCTGCCTTTCCGGTCGCCATATCGATGCTGCGGGTACTGTTCGAGGACGAGGAGTTCCGCTCCGGGCGCCATGAAATGGTGAAGCAGCCGGTTGAGTGGCTGGTCGGCGCGATGCGGCAGCTGAAAATCCGGCCGGCGAATCTCTCCAAGCCGGCGTTCCGAAAAATCCTCCAAGGGTTGAACGGGCTTGGGCAGGTTCCGTTCGCCCCACCCAGCGTGGGGGGATGGCCGAGTGGCACCGCGTGGTTGACCTCGGCGGCGGCACAGATCCGGCTGGACGTGGCCGGGACGATTGCCGAACAGGCGCACGTCGAACGACTCACGGCGGAGGAGTTGGCGCATACCTTGTGCCTGCAGACCTGGACCGATCGGACGTACTCTGCATTGAAGGACGTGACGAACCCAGGGCATCTGTTGTTGCTCGGGCTGTGCAGCCCAGAATACTTGGTCAACTGACGTGGATTCCCTGACCCGACGCAAGTTCCTCCGGGCCTCCGGCGTCTTCGGCGGTGCGGCCCTGGCGGTAGGGGCCGGCGGCCTGGGGCTCGCGGAACTGCTCGCCACCGCGGACCAGTCGGCCGAGCGGGACGACGGCACAACGGACCCGCTCGTCGTCGTCACGTTGTACGGGGGCAACGACGGGCTCAACACGGTGGTGCCGTACCAGGATCCGGCATACCACGCGTCCCGACCGGAGCTGGCCTACCCGGCTGAGGCAGTTCTTCCGCTGGACAGTTCGCTCGGCCTCAACCCGGCCATGAAGGGGTTGAAGCGGGTGTGGGACGACAAGCGAATGGCCGTACTGCTCGGGGTGGGCTACCCGCGCCCGGACCGGAGCCACTTCCGATCGATGGACATCTGGCAGACGGCGTCGCCGGAGGTACCGATCCGGACGGGGTGGGTCGGCCGGTGGTTGGACGGGACTCGAGCTACGCCGGAAACCGCGGTCAGCTTCGAGTCGGTGGTGCCGCCGCTGCTTGCCGGCGAGACCCGCGCGGGAGCGTCCGTTACGGTCGACTCGCTACGCCTGCCGCCCGGCGTCACCTCAGAGGTGATCTCGGCACTCGGGAAGCCGCAGCGCGGAGAGGCGGAACTACAGGCACGCGCCGCGACGGCAATGCACGACTTCCTACAGGTCGACAGGCTCGTCCGCGAGGCACAGGAGGCTCAGAGCCCACCGGAGGTCGAGCAGTTGACGTACGTGCCGGCGACCGGCACCGGAGGCGATAACTCGTTGGCCGCGCAGCTGATGCTCGTCAATCGGTGCGTTGAGGCCGGTGTGCCAACCCGGGTCTACTCGGTGAGTCTCGGCGGTTTCGACACCCACGCGGTTGAGCGGGCGGCTCAGGAGCGCCTGCTCACTCAGCTCGACCAGGCACTGACCGGATTCCTGGACCGGCTCGCCCGAACCGCGCGAGGGCGTCGGGTGTCCGTCGTCGTGTACAGCGAATTCGGCCGTCGCGTCCGCGCGAACGCTTCCGAGGGCACCGACCACGGGACCGCGGGGCCGGTTCTGGTCCTAGGCTCCCGCGTGGCGGGGGGCTTCTACGGCGAGCAGCCGAGCCTGACCGACTTGGACAACGGCGACCTCAAGGCATCGATGGACTTCCGCGATGTCATCGGCACGCTCCTCGCTTCGGTGTTACAGGCGGATCCCACCCGGTACATCCCCGGGTACCAGCCGAAGCTGCTGCCCCTCTTCGCTGCCGGTCGCTAGCGCGCTCCTACGGCGCGTTTGCTGACCAGGAGTTGTCCCGCGGCGGACCGGGCTATCCGTCGGACTGCCCTGGCGATCGTTCCAGGTTTGGCCAGTGCGGGTCGTCAGGCCACGTCTCGACATCGGGCCACGCCGGCTCGCCGGTCCCGGTGGCGGGCGGTCGACCCGCGTGTGTCTGCCCGGATGCGTCCGCCGGCCCAGCGCCATCCGCCACCGGCAGAGCCGGGGATCGCCCGTACGCTGGATCGGTCACCGCGGTCGAGGTCAGATCCGGTTCGGGCCCGATCCACGGCGCATGGTCGGGTTCGTACGACGGCGCAGCTAACACCGGAGGGCCGGCCACCGGAGGGCCGGACACCGGAGGGCCGGACACCTGTCGGAACGGGTACCCCGCATGCGGAGGGGTTAGAGCGGCCGCCAGTTCCCGGCTCCTGGCGCGGCGCCGGAGCAGTATGACGACGACGGCGCAGAGCCCAACCACCAGTGCACCGCCCAGCGCCCCGAGCAGGGCGGTGAGCCAGACCGGCGGGCTTGAGGAGGAGCCACCGTTGATCTTCTCCCGGTCGACGGCGTACTGCCGGTATGTCCCTGCGCTCAGGTTGGTGGGCACCTCCCGGGCAACCTGCGCCAGCTCAGTTTCGGCCTCCGAGTACCGGCCGGCGAAGTATGCGTCGAGCCCGCGGCGATAGAGCCGGTCGGATGGACCTAGCGTGTTCTCGACCTTCGCCGCGTCCAGCAACGCGGTGATCGTGGGCACCTGAGCGACCGCCCGGTTCGCCTTGTCGGGCAGACCTTGATCGCCTTCCAGCATGCCGACGATCCGGCCACCGGTGTCGACCGCCATCCCGCCGTGTGAGTACAGGCCGACGTCCCCGTTGATCCGGTACAACGGTGCGGAACCTCGATTGGTGACCCCGGTGATCTGAACGGACTTGGATTGCGCGGTGTAGGCACCGGTCCGATGATCCGCATCGCTGGTGCCGTATCCGATGACCAGCACCGAAGAGCCCGTAGCCACGGTCGCCGACGGGCTAACCTCCACCGCGGGCAGGTTGTTCTGGGACAGCTTGACGATTGCCATGTTTCCCTCGTCACCACCACGCACCAGCTCGACCTCGGCTGGAATCGCGGGTCGTTCGCTCAGGTTTCCGGTGGCCACGTTGAGCTGGCCGTACAGCTTCGCTTCCGGCGGCGCGGTCGCGTCGATGCCGGTGAACACAGTGGTCTTGAGGTTGGTCCGGACGTATTCGTCAAGGCTCTTGGGATCGAGGCTCTTTTCGACGATCAGCGTCCGACCCAACGACAGGAGAGCGTGCTGGCGAGCAGTGTCCGCCGCGGGTTTGACGCAGAGCCCATTGGTGAGCGCATATCCCGCCGAGTTGACCACGAAGCCGCTGCACCGTCGGTTGAAGGTCACCGGACTCGACCGCAGCGGAAGATTGGTTTTCTTGTCGCGGAGATACCCAGTGAAGATCGTCTCTAGATAGACCAACGACGGCGAAGCGACCGCCAGGGCGCGCTCATCCAAGCCGTAAGCCGGTGCGCCGAACGCTGGAGGGGGTGCCACGGAGATCGTCGCAAAGACAGCGAGCAGACCCGGGAGCCAGCTTATCCACGCGCCGAGTCGACGCGTGGAAGAGCGGCAAACGGTCATTTCGGACTCCGCGGACGAGCTCGGTTATCGATGCGGTGCGGGGTGATTGTAGTACGGGATTGCACCCACCCTTTCCGGTCAGCGACGGGCGACACTGCGCTGACCGTGTCACCGGGCCGCGTCAACGCCGCCTCCGCCCCGGGGCGCCGGCACGCTGGAAAACGCCGGATCGGCCGACGTCTACCGCATCACCGTCCCGCCCGGCGGCAACCGGCTCGGCATCGACATCGGCGCCTGCCCGGCCACCACCGCACCCGCGCGGCTGCACTGGAAGCTGCGCACCAGCACCGGCGTCACGTTCGCCTGCGGTTTGTGCGGCGGCCAACCGCCTCCACGGAGGACCGTCAAGCGGATCGTCCTCCAACCGGGTGAGCGCATGGGTCGCGTCGGCGTCCTTGGTGAATCTCGCGCGGACCGCGCCGAGCAACGACGAAACGCCGGCCTTCGCCAACTTGCCGCCGAGCCCTTCGGCGAGCCCGCCAGAGAGCAGGCTCGCCGCCACGGTGCCAATCGATACCGGGTCCTCGCTGCGCCCAACCCCCGCCCGCCACCGTCCACAACAGTCGATTCATTGCACACCGTACTGCGTCATCCTCGCTCATGGTAGGCGGCCGATCACACCGCTGGCGGCGCTGCCTGTTCCCTGCCGGGCTCGACCTGTCGACGACGGAGCGCGGCCGGTCGTGGCGCGTGCCGCCTTGGCAGCCCACCGCGCCGGGCAGCTCAGTCGACGGGTTACTTCGGGCGTGGCCCGTACTTGGCTTCGAGTCGGGCTCGCTCCTTGTCGAAGTGAACGATTCGGTTTTCGCCGCGCTGGAGATCTTCGGCGTCGATCACTCCGATTCTGACGGAGCTGAGTGGGTTGAGTTGCTCTGCCAGATCAGCCGGAGCGATTCATCGATGATCGGCTCGAACGCGGTGCCAGCCTTGACTTTCACGTCGACACTGGCGCTCTCCGGTGCCGTCAGGTTGTTCTGGTAGCCGGCTTCGGCCTCCACCACGTCGGGGCGTTTGGCCAATGTTGCTTGGATGTCCTGGGTGACGATGTCCATGGCCGTGGCCAACACCAACGAGGGACTGGCCGCTGCACGCGCCCGCGGGCAGCGCCTCGGCCGCCCGATGGCGATGACTCCGGAGAAACTCGCCTACGCCCGCCAACTGCTCGCCGAACCGGACCGCTCGATCAGCGCCATCGCCAAACTGGTCGGCGTGTCCCGCAGCACCCTCTACAAGACACTCCCCGAACTGGCCCCACCCCAGCTCCCCCAGCAGCGCCTCACGGCGGAGATCGCCGCACTGCCCGCCGGCCCGCGGTAGGTACTCTGGTGGCCAGGAAGCGTAGCTACCTGGCCACAGTCCGCTTATAGCCCTCCTTGCGACCATCAGGCATTTAGTATACGACTTCAGCGGGTACGGCGGGTCGAACGAGGCGTTGCGGGCCGCCTACGTGCGCAACACCAGCGGTGACGCGTTCGAGGTGTCGCTTGACACCACGAACGCCGACAGCCCACCGTCGATGGCGGTCACCTACACGATCGGTACCGCCGGATACGCCGGTGCCAGCCGCACGTTCCCCACGCCACAGGACTGGTCACCCGACCGTTGGCTGCGCTTCTGGCTCGCGCCGGACCCGAGCCTTCGACCGCTCACCGTCCAGTTCCAGGCGGCCGGCGTGTACTGGGAGACCACTACACCCCGACCGGCACCACCCCGGGCGTTGTCTCCCTGCCGTTCACCGAGTTCCGGGTACCGAGTTGGGCGACGCCGGCAACGCTCGACCTGACCCAGGTCACCCAGCTGTCGCTGTACGTCGGGGGAGCACCGGGTACCGGCACGCTCCGGGTCGACTCGTTCGAGGCGAACCCGATCGCCTGACCCGTCCCGGATTCGGCGCGGTGACGAGCCGTGGCTCGTCACCGCGCCGCCGGGGCGAAACGTCACCCAGCCGCGGTGGGCGTGACCTCGACGACCTGCAGGCGCTGCTGGATGGTGCCGTTGCCGGGCTCGGCGACGACGTAGGTGGAGCGGTTCGTGTCCATTACCAGCCGGGACGCGACGTTCGTCACCTCGACCGTGCCGCCGATCGCCGGCGCGAAGGTCCAGTGCTCACGAGGATCGTCGAGCTCGCAGGTCCAACGCAGGTGCACGCGGGGCCCTTCGCCGCGCAGGCAGGTCGACCGTCCGACGCTGCGCAACACGTAGGTGTCGACGCCGATCTCCACGCGCTGCCAGCGCTGATTCACGGCGTCGGTGCAATCCGCGAGCCGCACCGAGGCGAAGAAGTCGGTGCCGGTCTCGAGGCACCGACCCGACGCCGCGCTCTGCAACTGCACCACATCGCGTACCGGGGCCACCGAGGTGGACACCAGGAACCGCTGGTAGTCATGGGCGCCGTGCTCCACGGTGCGCAGACCGTACCTGTCGATCAACATCGTGTCAGCGAACAGGCCGGATTGCGCGTTCTTGATCTCGAACGTGCCCGCGGGGCCCGGAACGAACGTCCAGTGCAGTCTCGGGTCGTCGAGCTCGCACGCCCACCTGGTCACGAGGCTGTACACGCTGAACAGGCAACTCCCGTCAGCGGCGTTGCGCAGGACGTAGGTGTCCTCGCCGCGCTTGATGCGCTCCCAGCGCTGGTGCGGCACGTCGTCGCAGTTCTCCGCGTACACCCAGGCCCGCGTCGGGTCAGCGGGGAGCTCGAGGCACTGCTCCAGCGCGACGTTCTTCAGGTACACGACGTCGTGCACCTCGACCGGAGGCGGCGTCTGCGACTGGGCGACCTGCGGTCGACTGGCGGCGCCGTCGCCGACATTTGCGGCGGCTGGGCTCGCTGCGACGGCGAGGACGGCGGCTGACGCGCCGACCATGCAGGCGATCCGGACGAACTTCTTCCTCATCGTGCTCAATGTTTCCCCCGTGGTCTCGCGGCCGATCGCCACGATCGAGTGATGCATGACGTTCTCGGGGGCTAATCTAGCGTGCTGAACGGGTTGAGACCGCCCCGCACGTCGGCAGAGTCACGAACGCAGCTTGGCCGGCACGAACTGCGGGTCCAGCTGCAGCTCGGCGAACCAGCGCTCCAGATCGTCGCGCGTCACGTGACGGTCGA
This sequence comes from Micromonosporaceae bacterium, assembly GCA_035296325.1. Taxonomy (GTDB): domain Bacteria; phylum Actinomycetota; class Actinomycetes; order Mycobacteriales; family Micromonosporaceae; genus DATHBD01. The sequence goes on from DATHBD010000011.1 coordinate 18,458, forward strand.
AGACCGAGTACAGCACCAGGTGGCCGACCAGCGCGACCTGTTCATCCCGGTGGCCGAGGAGACCGGGATGAACTGCCGGCGTCGTCCTGGACGCGCTCGTCAACGTCCTCATGCGGCGCGCAGGTTAACGCTGCAGCGAACCGGCCGTGCTACCGCCCGGCCCATTCCGAAGAGAATGCGCGGCGGCCGAGCAACTCCGAGTCGGCATTTGAGCCAATCGCTCATGCTCCACCCCTCCATGCCCGCACCTCGGCGACTACAGCGACGGTAAACGGATGCTCCTCGCCGAGCAGCCGCACCGTGGCGGCGACCACTTTCTCTCCCGATGGTGATCGCGTCCGCGGTGCGGCCCGCCTGCCAGTACGAGCCGGCCAAATTGGCCAGAGCGGTCAGCGTGTCCGGGTACTCCTCACCGAGCAACCGCACGGAGTCGGCGACCACCTTCTCCTCGATGGTGATCGCGTCCGCGGTGCGGCCCGCCTGCCGGTACGAGCCGGCCAGGTTGGCCCGAGCGGTCAGCGTGTCCGGGTGCTCCTCGCCAAGTAGTTGTCCGGCCTGCTCGGCCAGGCGTTGCCAATAGGTGACGGCGGCGGTGTGCAGGCCGGCGTTCAGCAGGCTGGTCCCGGCCCGGTACAGCAGGGGATGCCGATCGAGACCCCACAGCAGCTCACCGGCGTTGTCGGCCAGGGCGGTGGTGTTGGCGCGCAACGTGGCGAGCAGGGTAGTGGTGGCGTGGTCAATGGCGACAGGTTGCGATCCAGCAGGTAGGCGGCGGCTTGCGCCAGCGCCAGTGGCAGATACCCCAGATCGGTGGCCAGGCCGTCCGCACCGTCGAGCAGATGGGCGTGCCCGGCCAGTTTGTGGTTCAGTACGCGCGCGCCTCCTCCGGGGCGAACAGGCCCACCGGCACCACCTGCCGTCCGGCCAGCAACGAGGCGTCGCGGCGGCGGGTCGTGACCACCGTACGTCCTACCGCCGTCTGGGCTGGTGGCCACACCCCACGCAGATCCGCGGGATCGGTGAGGTCGTCCAGCACGATCAGCCAGCGCCGGTCGGTGCCCGCCAGCCAGGCCAGCAACCGGGCCGCGGACTGCTCCTGATCCGCGTCGTCGACACCGGCGAGGTCAGCGGCGGCGTGCGCGTACGCGTTGAGCACACGCGAGCGCGACGACGCAGCCACCCACACCATCAGATCAACCGCGTTGGTGTCCCAGCACCGGTGGGCCAACGCCGCAGCGAGCTGCGTCTTACCCACCCCGCCCAGCCCAGTGACCACCTCACACACCACCACCGGCAGCCCGGACGCGCTGGCCGCGGCCAGATCGGTGTCCACCGTGCGCGGCTGCCGACAGTCGGCCAACGGCGGCACCACACCCACCCGATGCGGCCACCGGATCGGAGCCCGACCGTTGACATGGACCGGGCCGGTGAAGACGCCCGGCGCGCCGGAACTCGCAGCGACCTGGACAGTGGCAGCAAAGGGGAGGTCGTCCGTCGGGGTGCCGGGGACGGATGACCCTATGCCGTCGCCGGCGGCGCTGGGGGGCCCGGACTCCCGTGGTTGATCGTCACCGGTGCGGTGAACGTCCCGCCTACCACCCCGGAGCTGGTACCGACGGGTGATGTTGTAGGTAGCGGCCTTCGCCGGATCCGCCAAGCCCAGCAGCAGCTCCGCGGGGGCACGTACCTGCACATCCTCCGCCGCGCCGGACTCCGCCAACTCCTCGCCCAGCCGCGCCTGCCACACACCCTCGTCGGTCTCGTCAGCGTCCAACGCCGCCCGCGCCTCACCCCGCACCCACGGCCGCAACAAACCCTTCAACCGGGCACCGAGCGTCAGGGCTGACGACCCGCATGACACCGTAGACGTGGCTACGAGACCCATTCGACATCGACCTGCGTTGCGGGGACAGCGCCCGCGCGCTACGAATCTCCGACGTCCACAGACATGTAGCTATGCGCGCCACATTCAATACTGATGGTGATGATGATGTTTGGCGCGAGCAGTCTGTCTTCGACACGGCTACTGTCGCTACGTGTCCAGGACCGACTCCGATGCCGTAACCCCTGAGGGCTCCGACTCGTCCGGGAGCCGGGAGCCGGGAGCCGGGGCATGCCGTCGTCCGGGATGGCGTCGTGGCAACGGAGCAGCCGCTGCGGGTTCCCGTGGGAGAGGACGCGTCGCGTTGGGTGACGGTTGGCGCGGAACGGACGTTGCTGGCCGTGGCCCGCACCGTGACGTCGACAGTTCGGGTCTTGGAGGCACTGGAGCTGTTGCGTGGTGATGTACGAGTGCAGGTGGTCTTCGCTGTTAACGAGTCGTCGCCTTTCGTTGCCGGCGTGCCGAGCCGGCCCAGCTTCGTGACCACAAGCTGGTCGCCGGGGCGGTGGGCGACCAGCGTTACCGGACGTAAGCGCGCCGCAGCCCGTCTGTCCGCGGTGTTTTGCTCGTCCCCTGGTGACGTCAGCTTTTGGCACGCTGGCGCTGTGCCGCGGACCCCGTCAACGCGGCAGAGCGGTTGGAGGCAGCGCGCCGACCAGCAACGTGCGGACGTGCAGGAAGCCTCCGACCGCGTCGAGGCCCAGGGCGACGTCGTACGCCAGGTTGCCAGTGATGCGGCGAACCGCGGATTGGACTGCGGCGCGAGGGAAGTGGCGTGTTCGATGTCGTCCTCAGGCGCTGGGTGAGCCGCTTCGGGTGTTCGGACTGTTCCGACGGGTCCGGGATGCGATACTGACTCATATTGCGACGAGATCGCATCGAAGCGCTAACCGCCCGGTGGAGTCGGTGATGGCCGTGTGGTAACCGGAGACCTGGTGAGTTATGGCCGGCACAGTGGTCGCCTCCTCGACGCTCACCGAACCGCAAGGGCTGGCGGATTGCCCGTCGCGCACGATCGTGGAGGCGTTTCCCGATGCGGTCGCGGTCATTGATGTCGACGGTGTGATCGTGGACGTGAACCGGCGCATGCTTTCGCTGATCGGCCGCTCCCGTGATGACCTGGTCGGCGTACCGGTGCAGGACTGCTTCGCCGACGGCGAGTTGAATGCTCAGGTCGGGCGTGCCTTCGCGGACGGGTCGGTTGCCACCTTTGAGCTCACGCTTCCGCACCGCGGGGGCCCGGCGGTGGCGGTGTCGTGTGATGCCGTGAGGTTCCGGGCGGTTTCGCCGGCTGCTGACCGGGTGCTTGTCGTGGTGCGTGACGGCACCGAGCGTGCGCAGGCGTTGGCGCTGGCCTCGTTGGTACAGGTGGCTGACGACGCGATTGTGGGAAAGACCGTCGATGGCGTGGTGACGAGCTGGAATCCCGGTGCCGAGCGCCTGTACGGTTACGCCCCGTCGGAGATCGTCGGACAGCCCTTCGAGATGGTCATCCCGGACCGCGCCCGGGCGGTGGAGTCATGCATGCTGCGGCGGGTGGCTGCCGGGGAACGGGTCGAGCCGTACGAGGCGGAGCGGGTCCGCAAGGACGGCACGCCGGTCACGGTCTCGGTGTCCATCTCTCCGATCATGGACGTTGCGGGCCATATCGTCGGTATCGCGTCGATGTCGCGGGACCTGCGCGAAATCAAGCACGCCGAAACGAAACTGCGGTGGATGCTGGAGGTGGCGCCGGACGCGATCCTCGGTGTCGACGCGTCGGGGTCGATCGAGTTGGTCAACGCCGAGTGTGAGCGGCTATTCGGCTATCAACGCGAGGAACTCATGGGACGTCCGGTGGAGATGCTGATTCCTGACGGGCTGCGTCCTGTCGACGCCGGGCAGGTCGCCGCCGGGATGGAACTGGCTACCCTGCACAAGGACGGCACGGACATCGCCGTCGAGGCCAGCCTCAGCGCTCTTGAAACGCCGGGCGGTCGACTGTCGATGGCAGCGGTGCGCGACATCTCCGGCCGCAAGCGCATCGAACGGCAACTGCGGGAGCAGAACATCGAACTGGAGCGCGCGAGCCAGGCCAAGGACAACTTCCTGGCCAGCATGAGCCATGAACTGCGCACGCCGCTCAACGCCATCATCGGGTTCACCGGCACCGTGCTGATGCGACTCCCGGGCCCGCTCAACGCCGAGCAGGACCACCAACTTCGCCTGGTGCAGACCAGCGGCAAACACCTGTTGTCCATTATCAATGACCTGCTCGACCTCGCGAAGATCGAGTCCGGTCGGGTCCAGATCGCCTTGGAACCCGTCGACTGCCGGCGCGTCGCTGACGAGGTGGTGCAGTCCTTGCAACCACTGGCCGTCGACAAAGGTCTCACGCTCACGATCGACGCCCCCGACGCCCCGCCCGCGATCGCCATCGCTGATCGGCGCGCGCTTGGTCAGATTCTGATCAACGTCGTGAACAATGCCATCAAGTTCACTGACAACGGCCACGTGCGGGTCCGCCTGCTTCCTTCCGAAGGCGGAGGTCCGGTGCGGATCGCGGTGCAGGACACCGGACCCGGCATCGAGGATGCGGACCAGGCACGGATTTTCCACGCGTTCGAGCGCAGCGCCACCACCGCGAAAGCCAGCGACGAGGGGACCGGGCTCGGGTTGCACATCTCGCAGAAGCTCGCCGAGCTGCTCCATGCCACCATCACGGTTTCCAGCGTCGTCGGTGAAGGCAGCACGTTCACCGTCTCACTGGCAGAGCGCTGAGTGACACCATGGGCGGCAGAATCCTCCTCGTTGAAGACACCCCACACAACCTGCAACTCATGACGTACCTGCTCGAAGCCCACGGACATGCCGTCACCGGAGCGGCCACCGGTGAACAGGGCATCGATCTGGCGCAGGCGTCGCCGCCCGACCTGATCGTGATGGACCTGCAGTTGCCGGGCATCGACGGCTACCAGGCGTTGGAGGCCCTTCGATCAGCGTCCGCCCTCATCGGCGTCCCAGTCGTCGCGGTGACCTCATTCGCGATGGTCGGCGACCGCGACCGCGCACTGAGTGCCGGATTCGATCATTACCTGACGAAACCCATCGAGCCGGAGACGTTCACCGATGAGATCGACAGTTGCCTGCCCGAGCAGCTGCGAGGGTCCCTGTCCCCGCCCGCCGGAGCGCAACCGATCCAACCAGCGGATCAGCCCGTGTCCAGGTTGAACGGCCACCATGAGGCTGACATCCTCGTCCTTGACGACTCCCTCATCAACCAGACGCTGCTCCGGAGCATGCTGGAACCGCACGGATACCGCGTGCGAACGGCATTCACGGTCGAGGAGGCGATCGCCGCCGCCGTAGAGCAGCGACCCGATCTGGTGCTCTCCGATGTTCATGTGGGTCGCCAATCCGGGACCGATCTGCTGTCGCAGGTGCGCAGCATCCCCCTGCTCACAGTGGTGCCGTTCGCGTTCATCACCGCGACCACCGACTGGCAGGACCCGCTTCTGGGCGCCGGCACCACGCGAATCATTCGCCGACCCATCGATCCGGCGGCTCTCCTCGAAGAGGTCGAAGCGCTCCTGAACAGCCCGGTGAAGGCATAAATCATGGCCACCGTCCTCGTCGTCGATGACCGCGCCGTCAACCGTGAGCTGGCGCGTACCCTGCTGGGGTACGGCGGGCATGAGGTGATTGAGGCGCACGAAGGCGCCGAAGCGCTCGAAATGGCACACGCACAGCATCCCGACCTTGTCCTGACCGACATCCTGATGCCCGGCATGGACGGCTACGAGCTGGCGCGGGAGCTACGCGCGGCTCCGGACACCGCCGCGACACTGATCGTGTTCTACACCGCCAACTATCTGGAGGCGGAGATCCGGCCATTCGCCGAGGCGTGCGGCGTATCCCGAATTCTACTCAAGTCGGTCGATCCGCGGGTGCTGATGCAGACCATCGACGAGGTGCTACTCGAAGGGCGAGTGGGCGCCGGACCGTTGGACGTGACCGCCGCCGACCACGAGTACCTGCGTGCGGTCAGCGCCAAGCTCTTCGACAAGGCGAAGGCCCTCAGCGACTCCGAAGCACGGTTCAAAATCATGGCCGAGTCAGCACCAGTGGGTATCACGTTCGGTGACGAGCACGGCTCGGCGAGTTACGTCAACGCCCGGCTCACCGAGATCATGGCACTACCGGCGGACGACCTTCTCGGACTGGGTTGGCTCCACTGCGCCAACGACAGCGACCGCGATGAAATACTCGCCATCGCGCGCGGCACCGGACGCCGAGATGTCCAACACCGCTACCACGACCTCAGACGGGCCGGAATGCCCGACGAGACGCCGCGCTGGCTCAACGTGCACGTGCGGTCCATCCGAGGTGACGACGACGAACACGCTGGCTTCATCGGCACCGTTGACGACGTCACCGCCATAGTCGAGGCCGATCAACAGCGCCGCGCCGTCGAACGCGAGCACGACATCGAGGCGAGGGATCGCGCCACGCAACGGCTGCAGAGCCTCAGCACCCTTGCCGGCGGGGTCGCCCATGACTTCAACAACATCCTCGGAGCGATCCTCGCCTTCGAGGCCTTCGTCTCGGAAACCATCACCGAACTCACCACCGCGGGACGCCTGGAAGCCGACACCGGCCGCACGCTCCTCAAAGATCTGCAACAGATCCGAAAAGGAGGTGAACGAGCCACCGGCCTCACCCAGCAACTACTGACCATCGGCAGCCGCAACATCATCACCCTGGCGGCACTCGACCTGAACCAGGCTGTGCGCGACTCCAACGATCTCCTGGCGCCCACGGTCGGAACGCACATCACCATCGTCACCCATCTCGCGGCTGACCTGCGCCCCATCCTCGCCGAACCAACGGTCGTCGCTCAGGTCTTGATGAATCTCACCCTCAACGCCGGCCATGCGATGCCCGACGGCGGAACACTGACCATCGTCACCTCCAACGCCGACATCACCGTCGAAGCTCACGAGGCCGACGCTCCACCAGTCGGCCGGTACGCACGACTGACGATTCGTGACACCGGCCACGGGATGACACCGGAAACCCTCGCCCACGCCATCGAACCGTTCTTCACCACCAAAGCCCGCGGCCAAGGCAGCGGACTCGGGCTCGCCACCGTTTACGGCATCGTCCACCAGCTCGGCGGGATCCTGCGCATCGAATCATCTCCGGGCCGCGGAGCCGTGTTCACCATCCATCTCCCCAGCACCGACCAGCCCGTCGACCCACCGCATGGCACCACGCCCGCGCCGGCGGGCGGCACCGAGACCATCCTGGTCGTCGACGACGAAGACGGTATCCGCGACATGCTCACCCGAACGCTGTCCACAGTCGGCTACCACGTCCTCAGCGCGCCCAATGGCGCCGAAGCGCTCCAACTCGCCGACCACTACCCTCACGTCATTCACCTTCTGCTCAGCGACGTCGTCATGCCCGGCATGCTCGGCGACGAACTGGCCGAACGCCTGAACGGACGTCGACCCGACACCAAAATCCTGCTCATGTCCGGCTACGCCGGCGACCTCATGACCGGAAGCGGCATCCTCCGGCCCGGCATGACCCCCCTGCCGAAGCCGTTCACCAACCACGAACTCTTCACCGCGATCCGAACCACGATCGGCGTCACCAGCCGCTAACCGGCTCCGCCGTAGTAGGCGGTCTTCATGATGGCCTGCATGTCGGCGAGCATCGGCATCCGCGGGTTGGCTTGCGCGCACTGGTCGAGGTAGGCGTTCATGGCCTGCTGCGGCAACGCGTCCAGGAAGAGGCGTTCCTCGACGCCGATGGCCTGGAACGAGACCTCGATGCCGACCGCGGTGCGGAGCCGCTCGACCGCCGCGGCGTAGGACTCGACACCCTGCTCCGGGGTGTCCGACGACAACCCGAGTGCCCGCGCGATGTCGGCGAACCGCTCGGGCGCCACGTAGCGTTCGTACGTCGGCCAGCCAGTGAGCTTGGCCGGCACAGTGCCGTTGTACCGGATGACCTGCGGCAGCAGGACGGCGTTGGTGCGCCCGTGCGCGACGTGGAACGTGGCGCCGAGTGTGTGCGCCATCGCGTGCACGATGCCGAGGAACGCGTTGCCGAACGCCATACCGGCGATGGTGCCGGCGTTGTGCATCTTCTCCCGAGCCAACGGGTCACCCGCACCGTGCCGCACCGCCCGTTCCAGGTTGTCGAAGATCAGCCTGATGGCGTGCAGCGCGAGGCCGTCGGTGTAGTCGTTGGCGTACACCGACACGTCCGCCTCGGTGGCGTGGGTGCGCGCGTCGAACCCGCTGTCGGCGTCACCACCGGCGGCAGGTGCGCCGCGAGTACCGGATCGATGATCGCCACGCTCGGCGCCGCCGGATGGCCCCACTGAGTAAGCGCAGACTAGATGACCTGCGGAGACGTGCCCCCGTCCGTGAAACAGCAGGTCGCCCCAACGGCCAGCCAAAGGGCGCACACAACAGCCCGACAGTCGGCTCATCCTCCCCGGCGGGCAGCCCGTCCGGACAGCCCCAGCTTCCCGCACCCACGACGGCACCGACCCTGCCGGTGCTTATCGACAACAGGTCAGGATCCGGTATCCCCCCGCTCAGCGGCACAGGGTGGACGAACATATCTTCGTGGCCGACACGTGCCTCCTCTCGCCTCGGAGCCCGACAATAGTCCCGCCGGAAATTGGCAGCCTGGACGTCCTCAGACAGCGCGATGGAGGCGGACATGGGCGGCGATACGGTATTCCAGCGGTGCGGATGCGTGGACCCGGCGACCGGAAGGAGACGGGACCGGTCCTGTCCACGGCCGGACGAGAAGGGCCACGGATCTTGGTACTTCTCGTGCTCGGTGCCCGATCGCCTGGGCCGGGCACGGCGGGTACGTCGGGGTGGTCACGCGACCCGCGAGGCGGCGCTGCTGGCCCGGGAACGGTACCTAGTGTTGCGCGTCGTTAGTTCCTTTACATTCCGTGGCGGTGACGCGATCATGGGGTGTGGCGCTGTCTACTGGGTTGGTGCAGATCGGTGATGAGGACCGGGCGGTGTTGTCGCGTTGGTCGCGGTCGTCGTCGGTGCGGGCTGGGTTGGCGATGCGGTCGAAGATCGTGCTGGCTGCGGGTGATGGTGAGGGAACGTCGTCGATCGCGCGGCGGTTGGGGGTGTCGCGTCCGACGGTGATCGCGTGGCGCAACCGGTACGCGGCTGGTGGTCTGGAG
>DATHBD010000012.1:0-119468 GCA_035296325.1 Micromonosporaceae bacterium
CGTGCACGCCGGCCGCCGCGAGCCGGCCGATGATGTGCCGCAGTTCGGCCACCGAGTGGTTCACCGCGGTGAGGTGGGCCATCGGCAGCAGCGTCGTCTCGGTGGCCACCCGTTCGGTCACCGCGACGGTGGTGTCGCGGGTGGTGCCGCCGGCGCCGTACGTGATCGACACGAACGAGGGCTGCAACGACTCGAGCTCGCGGATGGCCTGCCAGAGCAGCCGCTCGCCCTCCGCCGTCTTGGGCGGGAAGAACTCGAACGAGAACGTGGGCTCAGCAGCGCGCACGAGGTCACCGATCGCCATCGGGCGACCGGGCAGAACGGAGGGGATTCCGAGAGCCACGGACCGACTCTAACCGGCCGCCTCCGCGGCGTCGGCGACCATCTCACCCGGTGCGATGGGAAACCGGGTGAACCGGTGTCCCCTTCAGCAGATTCTCACCCGCGAGGCGACCTCATCCCATGAGGACCTGCACCCGTTCGGCGCCCGCAGGAGGGCTTTGCACCGCCAGGGCGGTGGACCGGGCTGCGGACGGTTGCCGGCAAACCGTCGTACCCCGGCGGTACGAAGGGCGTCAGACGGGGGTCATCCGCGGCACCGGCGGTGCCGCGACAACTGTGGGGGGTAGCGACCGGCATGGGGAGGTAGGGCATGACGCCTGGTCCGTACGACCCGATCGGGGCGTGGGACGACGACACCGGGGAGTCACTGGGCGCGATGCTGGCTCGGGCCCGGCTGGACTCGGGCAGGTCACAACTGCGACTCGCCGAGCTGCTGTGCGCCGCGGCCGGCCTGGCCACGGTGACCCGGCACGAGATCTCCCGGTGGGAGCGCGAAGAGCGGATCCCCACGGTGTACTGGCTGCGCTGGCTCGCCGTCGTCCTCGACGTACCCCTCGACGGACTGGAACTCGCCGCCGCGGTGGCCCGTTCCCGCCGCGCCGGGCGCTCGCCGGCGCGGGTCGCCGGCGCGGGCGCGCCCCGCCCGGACGCTGCTGGAGCGCTGTCCGGGCCGGCGGGGCACGAGCCGTTGCACAAGCGCATTGCCGCCCTGCGCCGGATGGACGACCTGATCGGCGGTGCGGACCTCCTGCAGATCGTCGTGCCGGAGCTGCGGGCCGCCGCCGGGGCGGCCGCTGACCGCGACCCGGCCGCGGGGCGGTCCGGATCCTCGCGGCAGCAGTTGCGGTGGAGCACGGCCGTCGCCGACCTGGCGCAGCTGACGACGTGGGTGGCCGCTGACGCGGGCGCGCCGGGAGCACTGCTCGGGGCGTACCGGATCGGCGTTCGGGCTTCCGCCCGCGTGGCGGACCGGCCCCTGGCCGGGCACCTGCTCGGCACGGTGGCGCAGTTGACCGCGGAGAGCGGTGATCCACGCCGGGCGTTGCGGCTGGCCCGGCTGGCCCGCCGTCGGGCCGCGCCGGTGTCGTCCGCGGCGACCCGGGCGCTGCAGTGGCACCGGGTCGCGTTCGCCGCGGCGAGAGCCGGTGCCCGGCGCACCTGCGAGCAGGCCCTGCACCACGCCGAGCGGGCGTACGAACGCCGCGACCGGCAACTCGACCCGTCCTGGCTGTACTGGTACGACGAGGCTCACTTCACCGCGATGACCGGGCGGTGCTACGCCGCCCTGGGCCGCCCGCACCTGGCCCGACCACTCCTGGTGGCGGCGCTGGGCAGCGGCCGGCTCGCGCCACGCGCCGCCGCCGTGCACGCCTCCTGGCTCGCCGGCATCAGCGCCGACGCCCGCGATCTCGACACCGCGTCCGCGCTCGCCACCGAGGCGTTGCTCAACGCCGTCCGCACCGGGTCCGTGCGGGCCACCCGCCACGTCCGGGCCCTCGACGCCCGACTGCTCGTCCGATCGACCGACCCGTCTGTGCGCCACTACGCCGAACTGGTCTCCACGGCCCTGCCGTACCTGCCCCGGCCAGCGCCCGCGCAGCCCGGCCCGGCCGGGCGGCCCGACTCCGTGCGGGCTAGCTTCTAGGCGTGACGCCTGCACCGCATCCGACCGCCCTGGACCGGGCCGATCTTCGGCACCGCGTGCGCGACGCCCTGGCCGCGTTTCTGCGGCGTCAGCGTGACCTGCTCGCCGACATCGACCCTGCGCTGCTGCCGGTCGCCGACGCGATCGAGGCTCTCGTGCTGGGGGGCGGCAAACGCCTGCGCCCGGCGTTCGGGTACTGGGCGTACCGCGGCGCGGGCGGGCCGGACCGGGACGAGGTGCTGGCCACGCTCTCGGCGCTGGAGCTGGTGCAGGCGAGCGCGCTGATCCACGACGACGTGATGGATGGTTCGGACACCCGGCGCGGGGAGCCGTCGATCCATCGGCGCTTCGCCGACGCCCATACCCGCCAGCACTGGCGGGGCGACCCGGGGTCCTTCGGCACCGCATCCGCCATCCTGCTCGGCGACCTGTGCCTGGTCTGGTCCGACGAGCTGCTGCACGGCGCCGGCCTGGACCCCGCCTCGCTGGCCCGGGTGCGTCCGACGTTCGACCTGATGCGCACCGAGGTCACCGTGGGGCAGTATCTCGACGTCCAGACCCAGGCGACCGGCGACACGTCACTGCTGCGCGCCAGCCTGATCGCCCGGTACAAGTCGGCGAAGTACACCGTGGAACGGCCGATGCTGCTCGGCGCCGCTCTCGCCGACGCCCCGCCGGAGCTGCACCGGGCGTACTCGGCGTACGGGCTCCCGCTCGGCGAGGCGTTCCAGCTGCGCGACGACATCCTCGGCGTCTTCGGCGACCCGAAGGTCACCGGCAAACCGGCCGGGGACGACCTGCGCGAGGGCAAGCGGACCTACCTGGTCGCGGCCGCGCTCGAGAAGGCGGACGCGCCCGAAGCGGCGCTGCTCGCCGGCCAGCTGGGAACGCCGGACCTGGACGCCGACGCAGTGGCCCGGCTGCGCGACGTGATCGTGGCCTCCGGCGCGCTGACCCGCACGGAGCAGCGCATCGACGAGTTGACCGCGACGGCGATGGATGCCCTCGCCACGGCTGGCGTGGAAGCGGAGGCCTTCGCCGTCCTCAGTGATCTCGCCCAGGTCGCGACCCGTCGGAGCGGGTGATCCGGGCGCGCAGCCGGTCCAGCCACGGCGGCGGTGGACTGGGCGGGCCGCCCTGCACGCCGCGCCGACCCCACCACACCCACAGTGACAGGGCGAAGAGCACCAGCGCGAAGCCGAAGGCCAGATCCTCGACCGGCGCGAAGGCCACCCGCAGGCCCAGGATCGCCGCCGGGTCGTAGCGGACCACCCCGCGCCCGGTGAGCACGCCGTTGCTGAGCAGCTGAAACGCCACGATGATCGGGTACGTGGCCCAGAACGTGCGGCCGAGCACCAACCGGGTGCGCAGGACCGCGAGGTCGATGACGAGCGCCCCGAGCACACCGAGGACGGCCGCTGCCGTGTAGCTCACCGCGGGCCCCCCTCCGGGTGGCTCCCGCCAGGGCGGCTCCGGCCCGGGCGGCTCCGGCCGGGGTGGGTCTCGTGCCCATCGCCCAGCACGACCCGCACCGCCTCGAAGCCGAGGATGGCGCAGACCGGGACGACCACGAAGAAGAGCACCTCCTCCAGCGGTATCCCGCCGGGCAGTACGACGCCGGTGGTCTGCCCGGGGTCGAAGGTCCAGTGCCCGGCGGCGATCGCGCCGGCATCCCAGGCCACGAAGACCGCCATCACCGGCAGGACCGTCAGCAGGACGCGCCGCCACCGGGCGAGCACCCGGACCCGCAGCAGCGGCTCCAGCCAGAGGGCCCCGACGAGGCAGCCGGCAAGGACGGCCAGATAGGTGAGGTGACGCACCGCGTTACCGGCCTAGTAGCCGAGCGCCTGTGCCCGGCGCTTCACTTCAATCGCCTGGGGGGTGTTCAGCACCGCTGCCGGCGTACCGGGGAGCGAGTCGTCCGGGGTATAGAGCCACTCCAGGGCTTCCTCGTCGTTATAACCAGCATCGTGCAAGACGGTCAGGACCCCGGGGAGGTGCTTGAGCACGGTTGGACCCGCGACCAGTTCCGCCGGCACGCGCAGGACGCGGTCGCGGCGCACCGCGATCAGCGCGTGCTCACGGATCATCTGGTGGATCTTGGTGATCGGCAGGCCCAGCCGCTCGGCTATGTCGGGCAGGTTCAGCCACTCCGCCGGCTCGACAGGGGTGTGTGTCACGCCAATACCCTGCCACACGCCCGATCCTCCGCCCCATCGACACTCGACACCACCGAAGGACACCGTGTGAGGCTCTGGCAGTCCCTGGCCGAGGAATTGTCCGGTGCATGGAGATCCATCAGCTACGGCATCGCCCGCCGTCGAACCGGTCGGCAGGTGACCGCCCTGGCCAACGACAACACCGCGGATCTGACGCCGGCCCTCGGTGCGGTGGCCCGGCGTTCCCGACGCCCGATGACCGTTGCCGGCGTCGCCATGCTGCTCGCCGGCGGAGCGATGGGGGCCTACCTGGCGGTGACCGGCGGCCTCACCGCGTGGACCGGGGAGCCGGCTGAGCGGGCGGCGACACCGCAGGCGCTGCGCGCTGCGCCGGAGGTGTCGCCGCCGGCAACGGCACCCACCACGCCCGGCACGGTCACCGTGATCAGCCCACCGGTGGCGATCGGCCAGGCCGTGAATCGCGCAGGGCAGGCGGTGCGACGACCCGACCCACCGCAGGCGGGCCCGGCCGTGCCGGCCCCGGTCACCACCACGGCCACCGTGCCGACACGGCCCGGCACGACGACCCCGGGTACCGGTGTGACCCCGTCGACACCGCCGAGCGACCCGGCCAGCCCGTCCCCGTCCGGCTCCGCGAGCCCCAGTGTTCCCGCCTCGGCGCCCCCCGGCTCGCCTCGGCGGCCGGCGCGTACCGACGCGGGGGGCTGATTCGCCCGATCCGGTCGTAGACTCGCTGCCAATGGATACGACGGTCGCAGATCCGCTGCTCGGGGCGCTCGTGGATGGGCGCTACCGGGTGCGCGCGCGGGTGGCGCGCGGCGGCATGGCCACGGTGTACAGCGCAGTCGACGAACGACTCGAGCGCACGGTGGCACTGAAGATGATCCATCCGTCCCAGGCGCAGGATCCACAGTTCGTGGACCGGTTCACCGACGAGGCGAAGACCATCGCCCGGCTGACCCATCCCAACGTCGTGTCCGTGTACGACCAGGGCCGTCACGACGGACTGCCCTATCTGGTCATGGAGTACGTCCGCGGCCGTACCCTGCGCGATCTGCTCACCGAGCGGCGCCGGCTGGAGCCGCTGGACGCACTGGCGATCCTGGAGCAGATGCTGTCGGCCGTCGCGGCGGCGCACCGGGCCGGGTTGGTGCACCGGGACGTGAAGCCGGAGAACGTGCTGGTGGCCGAGCCGCCGGCGGGCGCTGGCCGCGACGGGCTGGGGCCGAGCACGCTGCTGGACAGTGTGGTCAAGGTGGCCGACTTCGGCCTGGCCCAGGCGGTCGAGGCGAGCGCCGAGGAGGGCGGCTCGCACCTCATGGCCACGGTGGCGTATGTCGCGCCGGAGCTGGTCACCGACGGCGTCGCGGACCCGCGGACCGATGTGTACTCGGCCGGCATCGTGCTGTTCGAGATGTTGACCGGCCGGGTGCCGTACGACGGAAGCGACCCTGTCCGGGTGGCCTGGCAACACGTTGAGCGCACCGTGCCCGCGCCGTCGCGCTCCGTGCCGGGGTTGCCGCCGATCCTGGATGAACTGGTCGCCCGCGCGACGGAGCGCAACCCGGCCCACCGCCCGAGTGACGCCGGCGTGCTGCTCGCCGAGGTGCAGGCGGCCCGGGAACGCGTGGCTGCGGCCGCGGCCACCCAGTACCAACCGACGTCCCAGCCGACCATGGTCGTCCCGTACGTGGACAGGCCCGGCGACACCGACGCCACGACGAGTTTCGACCGACCGTCCTGGGCGCGCCTGCCCGCCGGCAAGCCGCAGCCGGTCCGCCGCGGTGCCGGACCGTCCGGGGGCACCTACGGCGGGGGCACGTACGGCGGGGCGACATACGGCGCGGGCACGTACGGCGGCCCCAGATCCCGCCCGCGCAAGGGTGGCTTCGCGGCGCCGATCCGAGCTCGGCTGCAGCGCGATCCGCGTGCCCGACTGTCGGTGGCCGCGGCCCTGCTGGTGATGGGCCTGCTCGTGGCTGTGGGCGGATGGTGGTTCGGCGTCGGCCGCTTCACCGACGCGCCGTCCCTGATGAACCAGAATCGGGCCGAGGCCGTCAACCTCGCCGCCGAGCGGGGCTTCCGGGTGCAGTTCGACAAGGGCCAGTTCTCCGAGACCGCACCGAAGGATTCCGTGCTGGGACAACGCCCGGCGCCCGGCGAGCGGATTCCCAGCGGCGGCGTGATCGCGGTGACCCTGTCCCTCGGGCCGGAGCGCTACCGGATTCCCGATCAGATCGTCGGCCAACAGTTCGAACTGGCCGAGCAGGACCTGCAACGCATCAAGCAGACGGTGAAGCGGGCCGACCGGTTCGACGACAACGTGCCGGCGGGCGGCGTGGTCGCGACCGAGCCGGGCCCGGGCACCGAGGTCAAGCCCAACGCCCCCGTCACCGTATGGGTCAGCAAGGGCCGCGCGCCGATCACGGTCCCGAACCTGGTCGGCAAGAACGTCAACGAGGCCAGGGAGGCGCTGCAACGCCTCAAGTTGACCGTCGCCGTGAAGAACCAGGACAGTGACCGGCCCAAGGACCAGGTGCTCAGCCAGGACCCGGCCGATGGCGCCGGGGTGGAAGGCGGCGCGAAGGTCACGCTGACGGTCAGCAACGGCCCACCGTTCTCGGTCGTGCCCGAAGTGCGCGACAACGACGTCGGACGGGCCACCCAGGCACTCCAGGCGGCTGGCCTGCGGGTGCGCGTCCTCGGTGGGGGCACGGTCCGCCTGCAGAGCCCCAACCCCGGTGACCAGGTCCCGCCCGGCACCGAGGTCACCATCATCGCCACACCATGACGCCGGAACCGACCCCGCGTCCGGCGCCGATCGGGGGTCACGCCTTCACCGCCGGCGGGCTGGCCCGCGCGGTCCTGCCCTACCTCGACCGGTCGCGGGCCACCGCCGTGCAGGTGTACGTGTCGAACCCGCGCGGCTGGGCGCTCGCCGCTGGAAACCCGGAGCAGGACGAGGCGTTCCTGGTGGGCTGCGCGCAACGCGGGGTCAGCGCGTACATCCACGCGTCGCTGCTGGTGAACCTGGGGTCGCCGACTGCCCTGACGGTCGAGCGGTCCGTCGCGACCCTGGAACACGCGCTGCGCCGCGGTGCCGCGATCGGCGCCCGCGGGGTGGTGTTCCACGCCGGCAGTTCGGTCGACGCGGCCCACGACGCGGCGGCCAGAACCCAGGTGCGGGAGTCGCTGCTCCCGTTGCTGGACCTGGTGGATGCCGAAGGCCTCCCGCCGCTGCTGGTCGAGCCGAGCTCCGGCGGCGGGCGGTGCCTGGCGTCGCGGGTGGAGGATCTCGGCCCGTACCTGGCCGCCGTGGATCACCATCCCGGCCTGGGGGTGTGCTTCGACACCTGCCACGCGTGGGCGGCCGGTCACGATCTGCAGGCCCCGGGCGGCATGACGGCGACCCTCGATGCGCTGGTCGCCACCGTCGGCGCCGGCCGGCTCCGACTGATTCACGCCAACGACTCGAAGGACCCGTGTGGTTCCGCCCGCGACCGGCACGAGAACATCGGCGCCGGCACCATCGGCAAGGCCCCATTCGCCGACCTGCTGCGGCACCCCGCGGCGGCCGGCGTACCGGTGATCGTGGAGACCCCCAACGACGGCGGAACGGCGCACCCGGCCGACATCGCGACGCTGCGGCGACTGCGCGGCGCCACCCGCCCCCGGGTCAGGCAGCGCTGAGGATGGCGCTCAGCACGGCACCCGCCCGGTCGGTGCCGGCATCGTCGACGTCGAGGTGGGTGACCAGGCGTGCGGTCCGCGGGCCGAGCACGGACACCAGGATGCCCTCCGCCCGGGCGGCCGCACCCAGCGCCGGCGCGTCGATCCGGGCGCCCCGCAGATCCAGTGGCACGATGTTGGTCCGCACCTGCGCCGGGTCGACGACGCCGAAGTCGCCCAGCACCTCGGCGAGCCGCCGGGCCCGCGCGTGGTCATCGGCCAGGCGCGCCACGTGGTGCCGCAGCGCGTACTGCCCGGCCGCGGCGAGAATCCCGGCCTGACGCATGCCGCCGCCCATCCGCTTGCGGATCCACCGCGCCCGCTCGATCCGCTCGGCGGTGGAGATCACCAGCGATCCGACCGGCGCGCCGAGGCCCTTGGAGAGGGAGACCTGCACCGTGTCGAAGAGGGCGCCGTACTCGGCCAGGCGTACGCCGTCCGCGACGGACGCGTGCCAGATCCGCGCGCCGTCGCAGTGCAGCGCAAGGCCGGTCGAGTCGGCCAGGCGCCGCAGATCCTTCAGTACCGCCAGCGGGATGACCCCGCCGCCGCCCCGATTGTGCGTCTGCTCGACCGCGATGGCGCGGGTGGGGACCGCGAAGTACCCGTCCGGCCGGATCATGTCCGCGACCACGTCCACGTCGAGCCGGGCGCCGACGGTCGGCCAGGTCCGCGACGACACGCCGCCGTACGCGGCGGCCGCGCCGATCTCGTACGTCACGACGTGGGCGTCGGCGTCGCAGAGCAGCTCCTCCCCCGGCGGCACCAGTAACTGCAGTGCGATCTGGTTGGCCATGGAGCCGGTCGGGGTGAACAGCGCCGCCTCGTGCCCGAAGAGCGCGGCCACCTCCACCTGCAGCGCGTTGACCGTGGGGTCCTCGCCGTACACGTCGTCGCCCACCTCGGCGGCGGCCATGGCCGCACGCATGGCCACCGTCGGGCGGGTCACCGTGTCGCTGCGCAGGTCGATGGCTGCCGATGTCACGCCAGCCGGTGACGTCAAGCCAGCCGGTGACGTCATCCCCGGAGCATCTCCGCGACCAGGAAGGCGAGCTCCAACGACTGCTGGGTGTTCAGTCGGGGGTCGCACGCGGTTTCGTACCGGTCGGGCAGGCTGATCTCCTCGATCGCCTGCGCCCCGCCCAGGCACTCGGTCACGTCGTCGCCGGTGAGCTCGACGTGCAGGCCGCCCGGGTGCGTCTCGAGCTCGCGGTGGACCTCGAAGTACCCCAGGACCTCGTCGACGATCCGGTCGAAGTGCCGGGTCTTGTACCCGTTCGACGACTCGACGGTGTTGCCGTGCATCGGGTCGCACTGCCACACCACCTTGCAGCCGCTGGCGGTGACCTTCTCGACGATCGGCGGGAGCGCGTCGCGGACCTTGCCGTTGCCCATCCGGGCGACGAACGTCAGCCGACCCGGCACGTTGTCCGGGTTGAGCTTCTCGAACAGCTCGATGGCCTGCTCCGGCGTGGTGGTCGGGCCGAGCTTGACGCCGATCGGATTGTTGAGCCGGGAGAGGAAGTCGACGTGCGCGCCGTCAATCTGGCGGGTGCGCTCGCCGATCCAGAGGAAGTGCCCGGACAGCCCGTACGGCCGGCCGCCGGACACCCGGGTGAGCGCCCGCTCGTACTCCAGCGCCAGCGCCTCGTGCGAGCAGTACAGCGTCACGCTGCGCAGCGCCTGATCGTCGGTGACCCCGCAGGCGCGCATGAAGCCGAGCGCCCGGTCGATCTCGCGGGCGATCGCCTCGTACCGCTCGCCCGCCCGCGAGGTGCGCACGAAGCCCTTGTTCCAGTCGTGCACCGCGTGCAGGTCCGCCATGCCGCCGCCGAGGTACGCCCGGAGCATGTTCATCGCGCTGGACGCGTTGGCGTACGCCCGGATCATCCGCTGCGGGTCGGCCACCCGGGCCTCGGGAGTCGGCTCCAACGAGTTGATCATGTCGCCGCGGTACGCCGGGAGGCCGAGCGCGTCGAGCGGCTGGGATCTCGGCTTGGTGTACTGGCCGGCCACCCGACCCACCTTGATCACCGGCAGCGACGCACCGTAGGTCAGCACCACGGCCATCTGGAGCAGCGTGCGGGCGTTGGCCAGCAGGTGACTCTCGGTGTTGTCAGCGAAGGTCTCCGCGCAGTCCCCGCCCTGGAGCAGGAACGCCTTTCCCTCGGCAACCAGCGCAAGGCGATCCCGGAGCTGGTCGCACTCGTACGGGGCCACCACGGAGGGGACGGTGGAGAGCACCTGACACACCTCGTCGGCCGCTTCCGGGTCGGGCCAGGGCGGTGTCTGCGCCCGCGGCAGCGTGCGCCACACGTCGAGGCCATACGCCTCGGTGCCGCTGCCTTTCGGGGCGAGCTGGGCGAATTCTGGGCCGGGGTACCGGATGTGGTGCCATTCCTGCTGCCGCATGAACACAAGCGTACGTTCGTCGCCACGGTGTTTGTGCGCGGAGGGGTGGCCGGGATGTCACCAGGTGGGAAACCCCGCGGGTGGGAAACCCGGTGTGCGCAGCGCCGCCATCGCCACGCACACCGGGCGGGTACCGCGCGAAGCGTCCGTCAACGCTCCGGCCCGCACCCTAGACGCCGCCGACCCGCTCGCCGACCGCGTCTACAGTGGATGTCTCTCCCCCGTTCAGGCCGATCCATCTGCCGACCGCAGACGTCGCCCTCCGTCATGCCCACCCACACACTAGGTGACCGCACCGGGCAACACCAGGCCGCACGAGCCTCCGGCCGACACATTTCACAGGTGTTTACACATGCGTCACATGGCGCGGGCATGGCCGAGCAGATACGCACGGCGATCTCGTCCGGTCGTTCATTCCGAGACGACCACAACGGCGATTTCCGCATCGTCGTCCAGCCGGTACCCGACGCCGCGCACCGTGACGAGTCCTTCAGCGCAGGGCCCGAGCTTGGCCCGCAGGCGCCGCACGTGGACATCGACGGTGCGTTCACCGCCGACCATCTCGTAATCCCACACCTGACGCAGCAGCTGGCCGCGGCTGAATACCCGACGGGGGTGCTGGCAGAGAAAGGCCAACAGGTCGTACTCCCGCCGCGCGAGGTGGACCGGCATGCCGTCCCGCAGCACCGTCCGCGACCTGGTCTGCACCCGCAGGGTGGCCCGCTCGCCGCACGGTGACCCGACCAGCCGCAGTGCGGCATGCTCGCGAGCCGGTGGTGACGCGGCCACGCCGACCTCGGCGGGGTGCACCCCGATCGCAGAGCGCGCGGCACCGTGGCCGGCGGCGGCGAGCTCCTGCAGGTCCGAGACGAGGCGGTGCGCCGCGAGCGGCAGCACCTCTCCGGAAACCGTGATCTGCACCGTGATGGTCACGTCCGGTGCGCCAGTGGTCAGCGCACGTGCCTCCGACATTGACGGCTCTCCTTCGCGTGCGACAGGTGGTGCGTTACGCCGGCTCCGATCCCCCGACCGTCGGGAGTCCGGCGGCCCGCCACGCGGCGAACCCGCCAATGAGATCGGTGGCCCGGTACAGCCCCAGGTCCTGCAGTGATGCGGCGGCCAACGACGAGCTGTACCCCTCCTGACACACCACGATCACCAACAGGTCATAGCGGTCCGCCACCGCCAGGCGCGCATCACTGCGGGGATCCAGGCGCCATTCAAGGACGTTACGCGCTACCGGCAGCGCATCGGGGATCATGCCGTGCTCGGCATGCTGGGCGGCCGACCGGGTATCGACCAGAATTGCGCCGTCGCGTTGCATGGCCAACGCTTCCTCGGGGGTGCACCGACGGATTCGCGCCCTGGCAGCGGCAAGGATTTCGACAATGCTCCGGGAGCCGGCCGGCGCCGCCGCAGAAAATCTCCCGCGCACCATTCCTCACCTGCCTTCGAAAATGACTCCACGGTCAACCCGCGCCGATCAAGTCCGTATCGGGTCATACCATCCAGAAAACGGAGCGTACGCAGCGAACCCGACGCCTGCCCGCAGCCGTGTACCAGAATCCGGGCACCGCAAACCTCGGACCGCACACCCGACGAGCACCCCCGACTAGCGCCCCGATGTCGACCGGTCCGGCGCCGACCGCTCCGGTGGCGGCAGCCGCAGCGCGCGCGGGCCGACCACCCGGGCGCCCAGGGCGCCGGCCCGGTCCCGCAGCCCCCGGTCGGCGGTCACCAACCAGCGCTCCCGCTCCGCGGGCTGCTCAGCCAGCAATGCCACGATGGCGTCGTCACCGGAGCCGGGTGCCGGCACGACCCGTACCCCGGCAACGCTGGCCACCCCTCGGGCCGCGCCCTCCACGACGAGCACGACTTCGGCGGTCCCGGACGCCTCGGCCAGCACGCCTGACCCGGCCGCGGCGAGCCGATCGCGCAGCCGGACCGTGGCGCCGGCTCGGTCCCGCCACCAGCCGTCCGGTACCGATCCCACGACGTTGGCCGCGTCGATGACAACAAGGGTCTGCACACCTCGGTCGTACCGCACCGGAGCCGGACCCGCGAACGGCGCGCCGGCGCAACCGGCGAATAGTGCACCGGGGGTCCCGTTGCAGGCTCGCCGTCCGTATCATGCCGGTGACACAACGCCGTACCGGCGAGAGGACGGGCCCAGCGTGACGAGCCCCGCACCGAATGTCGACTGGCTCCTCGACGACCTGGTCGGCCGGGTGCCCGGCGTGCAGCAGGCGACGATCCTGTCGCCCGACGGACTGCTGCTGGGCTCCTCGGCGGGGCTCACCCGGGAGGATGCCGAGCACCTGGCCGCGGTGGCCGCCGGCATGCAGAGCCTGGCCCGCGGCGCGAGCCGGCGCTTCGGTGGCGGTGCGGTGCGGCAGACGGTGATCGAGATGGACTCGGCGTTCCTCTTCGTCGCCGCGTCCGGGCAGGGCGCATGCATCGCCGTGATCAGCGACGGCCAGTCCGATCTCGGCGCCGTCGCCTACGAGATGACCCTGCTGGCCAGCCGGGTCGGGCAGTACCTCGCTTCGCCCGCCGGTTGATGGGCTAGCGCTCCACCTGCACCACGACGCCGTCGGTGGCGATGTCGCCGATGGCGACGGTGCCGTCCGCCAGCACGGCCATCCAGCGCAGCCGCGCCGGCCCGGCCGGCGCGTCGGCGGGCACCCGTACCCGCATCGCGAACGTTGCCGAGGAGTGCGCCCCGATTTCCCGGATCGCGCAGTTGAGCCGGAACGTGCTGGCGAGGCCGTCGAACGTCTGCCGGTACACCGGGCACGGCGCCAGGCGGTACGGCCGCGGGAACGTGTTGCGCACGGTGACGGTGTAGTCCAGGTCGGTACCGGCCCGGGTGGTGTCCGGTGCCGTGATCTGCACCGTCAACGGCGCGTTGAGCAGCGGCGGCTGGACGTACCAGGAACCGATGCTGAGTCGGCAGTCCATGGTGAGCTTCAGATCCGGCAGGGGAATCTCCCGCCCCTGTACGGTCAACGCGGCGTCGCGGTACCCGGTCGGGCCGGAGTCGTTGCACCCCCCGACGATGTCGATGCGGGCCGCTTCGCCGCCGTCGATGGTCGCCGGGTACTGCTTGATACCACCGTCGACGGACGTACCGGCGGTGACCGGTATCCGGGTTCGCCGCCCGGTGGTGATGTCCACCCCGGTCAGCTCCGCGGAGCCGGCGAGGGTGCAGCGGGGCACCATGCTGCCGCCCATCAGTACGGTGAGGACCGGCCCCCCACTCGGCGTCTGGCTCCGCTCCACCCACGTGTTGTCGACCATGTCGGCGACGGCACACGGCTCCCGGTCCGGCCGAGGGCTGCGCCGCGCCAGATCCGTTGGCGGGTCGGCCGGGGTGTCCAGCCACGGGACCACCGCGGCCGACAGGCCGCCGACCGGCGGCGCGGCCGACAGGCCGCCGGTCGGCGGCGCGCCCGACGGGCCGCCGATCGGCGCGGCCCGGCCGCCGCGCAGTTCGGCGACCGCCGGGATACCGACGAGGACGGCACCCACCAGCGCTACGACGGCCACGGCGGCGCGACGGCGGGTGCGTCTGCGTCGGACGCCGACCTGGATCCGTCCGACGGCATCCGGCCATGCCGGCAGCGCCCGCGCGGAGTCGGTGAGCACCTCGCGCAGTTCCTGTTCCAGGCTCATCGCGCGTCACTTCCTTCGGGGGCGGCGGTCGCCATCGCGGCCCGCAGCTTCGCCATCGCCCGGGACCCGTTGCTCTTCACCGTGCCGATTGAGCACCCGAGCAGGTCAGCGACCTGCGACTCGGACAGGTCGGCGTAGAACCGCAGGACGAGCACGGCACGCTGCTGGCGGGGCAGCGTCGCCAACAGCCGCCACAGCGTCTGATCCCGCGGTTCGGAGTCGGAGTAGCCGGTTTCCGGCACGTCGTCCACCAGCCGTTCCCGGCGCAGCGACCGGAGCCGGTTGAGGTGCCGGTTGACGATGATCCGCCGCAGGTAACCCTCGGGGTCGTCCTGGCGCCGGATCCGCTGCCAGGACAGCCCGGCCCGCTCCAGCGCGTCCTGCACCAGGTCGTCGGCCAGGTGGGCGTCACCGGTCAGGACGTAGGCGAAGCGCAGTAGTTCGGCGTGTCGGCGCCGCACGTACTCGTCGAATGTCGCCGGGGCGTCCCAGTGGGTCATGCACCTAGGACACCAAGGGGTGCCTCAACGGTTGCACGCGCCCCGGGTCACCGCGTACGGGGCAGGCGCAGCGCGATGGTCGGCGCGTCCACCATGACCGAGCCCGGCTCCGCCTCGACCGGCACGCTGACCATCCGGTCGGCCCGGAAAACCTCGACGTGCTCGTGAAGCTCGACGGCGTCCCACTCGCCCAGGGAGACCGGCTGCCCGGCCGGAAGCTTGGACCGGCGGGGCGGCGCGGCGGGATCGGGGCGGGCCAGCAGCACGCAGCCGTTGGTGCTCAGGTCGGTGGCCACGACCGTGTCATCGGCCAGTTCCAGCCGCAGGTGGCTGCGGCTCACCCAGCGGCCGGCCCGTTCGTCGAGGTACTCCGCGATGCCGACGCCGTCCGGCCCGTCCGGCGCCCGGCCGATGCTGACCGGCCGCCCGGCGTGCAGCGCGAAGCGGCTCCGCACCACGCCGTCGATCCGCACCGCGGCCGGCACCGCGTACGGCCGTGGACCGACGTCGGTGAGCCGTTCGGCGTGCCGCGGACATCCCGGCACCCCGTCCGCGCTCAGCTGCGGGGGCGGCTGGCTGGGAGATCGGTTCGGATCGAAGCTGGGGCAGCCCGGCTCCGGACACCGCCAGAGCCGGCTCAGCACGCCGCCGACAGTGGCGGGCCGGCGCGGTGGCGACCCGGCCGGGAGCAGCGACACGGCGCCCTCGACCGGCAACGGCGTCATCCAGGCTCCCGGGAAGCCGCGCAACTGCGCCGCGGTCAGCACCGGCTGGTCCAACGCCAGCCCCACCTCGCACACCCGGTCCAGCGCTGACATACCGGCTGGGATGATCTCCACCAGCCCGTCGTCGGACCATCGGCGCAGCACCATCCGCTCGTTGGAGGTGAGATCGGGGTCGGAGAGCAGCCCGCGTTCCGCGACGCCGTACAGGGCGACGCCGGAATCGGCGAACTGGCGGCTCAGCCCGTCGATGAGCACACCGAGGCGAAGCAGGTTGGCCGGCCGCCCGACGTCCAGGCCGGGTAGCCGGACCGCCTCGGCGAGGTCCACGACCGCACCGGTGACCAGCGGATCGGTGGACAACCGCTGCTCGATTGCGTCCAGGGCGTTAGTGACTTCGAATCGCACCTGACCATGATGCCTGGTCAGGGCGCCGGCCGGAGAGCCCGGGGCGGGGCGACCTCAGGGGTTCTGCGCGGCGAGCTCCCGGGCCCGGTCCCGCGCGGCCTCCAGGGCGGTCAGTACCGCAGCCCGGACGCGGTGGTTCTCCAACTCCCGGATCGCGGCGATCGTGGTGCCGGCCGGCGAGGTGACCGCCTCGCGGAGCTTCACCGGATGCTCGCCGGAGTCGCGCAGCATCACGGCCGCCCCGATGGCGGTCTGGACGATGAGGTCGTGCGCCACCTGGCGGGGCAGCCCGAGCAGAATGCCCGCGTCGGTCATCGCCTCGACCAGGTAGTAGAAGTACGCCGGCCCGGAGCCGGAGAGCGCGGTGACCGCGTCCTGCTGGGACTCCGGCACCCGGATGGTGCGCCCCAACGGACGGAACATCTCCTCGGCCAGCGCGAGGTGCTCCGCGGTGGCGTGCGGCCCGGCCGAGATTGCCGTCATCGCCTCGTCGACAAGTGCCGGCGTATTGGTCATCACCCGCACCACGGGGGCGCCCGGCGGCAGATACCTCGCGAAGAAGGATGTGGGCAACCCGGCGCAGAGCGACACGACGAGCTTGTCGGCGGGGATCTTCGGCCCGAGGTCGGCCATCAGCGCCTCGGCGTCCTGGGGTTTCACCGCGATCGCCAGGACATCCGCGAGCTGCGCCGCCTCTGCGTTGGCGGTGGCGGCGACGCCGTACCGCTCGGCGAGCTGCGCCGCACGCTCCGGCCGGCGGGCCGTCGCGACCAGCCGGTCGGCCGGCCATCCCGCCCGCAGCAGCCCGGAGAGCAGCGCCTCGCCGATCTTCCCTGCGCCGATCACCGCGATGGTGTGCACGGCCACTCCCTCTCTCGCGCCGCGATCCCGGGCGCCGCTCGCTGCGACGCCCGGGTCAGCGGCGGTCGGTCAGCCGAAGAAGACCTCGGCCTCGGTGTAGCGCTCCGCGGGGACGGTCTTCAGCTCGCGGGTGGCGTCCTGCAGTGGCACCCGCACGATGTCGGTGCTGCGCAGCGCGATCATCTTGCCGAAGTCGCCCTCGTGCACCGCGTCGATGGCGTGCAGACCGAACCGGGTTGCCAGCACCCGGTCGAACGCGGTCGGCGTACCGCCGCGCTGGATGTGCCCGAGCACGACGGTGCGGGCCTCCTTGCCGGTCTTCTCCTCGAGCTGCTGCGCCAGCCACTGCCCGATGCCGCCCAGCCGCACGTGGCCGAACGCGTCCAGCTCCTGGTTGGCGAGCACCATCTGGCCCTCCAGCGGCTGCGCGCCCTCGGCGACCACCACGATCGGGGAGTACTGCGTCTGGAACCGCTTCTCGACGTACCCGGCCACCTGGTCGACGTCGAAGTTCCGCTCCGGCAGGAGGATGACGTTCGCCCCGCCGGCGAGCCCGGCGTGCAGCGCGATCCAGCCGGCGTGCCGGCCCATCACCTCGACGACCAGGGTGCGGTGGTGGCTCTCCGCGGTGGTGTGCAGGCGGTCGATGGCCTCCATCGCGATGTTGACCGCGGTGTCGAAGCCGAACGTGTAGTCGGTGGCGCCCAGGTCGTTGTCGATGGTCTTCGGGACCCCGACGACGTTCACCCCCAGCTCGGTCAGCTTGGTCGCCACCCCCAGGGTGTCCTCGCCGCCGATCGCGATCAGGGCGTCCACGCCGAGATCGGCCAGGTTACGCTTGATCTTCTCGACGCCACCCTCGATCTTGAACGGGTTCGTCCGGGAGGACCCGAGGATGGTGCCGCCCCGCGGCAGGATGCCGCGCACCTGGGCGATGCCGAGCTCACGGGTCTGGCCCTCCAGCGGGCCGCGCCAGCCGTCCCGGAAGCCGACGAAGTCGTGGCCGTAAGTGGAGATCCCTTTGCGGACCACCGCCCGGATGACCGCGTTGAGGCCCGGGCAGTCGCCGCCCCCGGTCAGTACGCCGATACGCATTGCGTGTGCCTTCCTAAGCCAGCCGTCGTGTGCGCCTGCCCCGCGGCGTGCCGGGCCGCACGCGGTGCGCCCGACCGGTCGAGGTTGGTGCGGCGTCGTTGCCGGCGCGGGGAGGGCGGTTCACAGCGCACTGTAGTCGCTGCCGGGAAACGCCGGGACGTCGGCTCGGGGTGCGACGGCGTCCCGGCCCCGTTGCGAACCGCGGTAGGTGGCCCGGCGCAGCTGTTGCAGCAACCCGGTGGCCCGCAGCTCGGGAAGGTCGTTGCCGGCCGGGTCGAAGGCCAGCGCCGCATCGGCGGCCGGCGGAAGCGCCTCCTCCAGTCGCAGCTCGCCCCACCGCTGCCAGCGCCCGCCCCGGGAAGCCACCGCCAGCACGTACGTTGCGTCGCCGAGCCACATCGCGTGCGCCACCTCGTCGAGCCGGGTGCCCAGCGACGCACCGCTGGGACTCCAGGCCCCCAGGTACCGCCGGCCCTGCGGGGTGCGGTAGCCGGCCAGCGACGTGTACGGGCCAGCGATCCGCCGACGCGGGAGGAACACCTGACGCAGCACCGGCAGCCGGGTGGACGACGACATCAGCAGATCGACCGGCCGGCCCGCGACGTCATGCACGCGCACCGCGAGACCGAGCACGTCCGGCCAGCCGCGCGGTGTGGGCGCCCCCTTGGACAGGCGGGCCGTGGCGCGGTAGCGACCCGGCTGATCGAGCAGCGGGACTCCGGTGTGCAGGCCCCCGGGGACGTCCAGGTAGCCGAGGAACGTCCGGCCCACCGGGTGCAGCACCCGGCGCCGGCCCCGCAGTCGTGCGCCGAGCCTGGCCGCCGCGGCCGCGCCGGCCAACGCAGCGCCAACCACCTGCTTCGATGCGTTCATACCGTCGTCAGTACCCCGGGCGGGCCGCCCCACACCGGGCCGCCGCGATGCTCCGCAGCCGCGATGCCCGGCCAGCCGCGATGCTCCGCCAGCCGGCGATGCTCCGCCAGCCGCGATACTCAGCCGGCCGGAGTCGGCGCGGCCCGACTCGACGCGGCCGCCGTCATGGCATGCCAGCGGGCCAGGTTGTGCCGGGCGTCGACGAGCGCGTCGTGGCGGGCCGCCTCCGCCGTCGGCAGTGGCGGTCGCCCGAGATCATCCCAACGCTGCCGGAGGTCCTTGGTGAACCGCGGGATCTCCCGCGGCAGCGCCGGCATGGCGCCCCACAGTTGAGCGAGCACCACATGGTCGTACGCCGCGTACCAGGCCCAAAGCTCGATCGCGTCGGCGCTGCCGTCCCGCAGCGGCGCCACCAGAAATTCGTGCAACTCCGTCCGGATCCGCTCCCGGCTGCGCCAGGCGGAGTCGGCGGGCGACGGCAGCCGGTCCAGGACGTTGCGCCGCACCCACGGCAGTGCCCGGCTGTCGTCGAACTCCGTGGACACCGCGTAGAACTCGCGCCCATGCTCGTCGACGACGCCGATGGAGACGAGGTCGATCGTGCGCCCGTCTTCGATGAACTCGCAGTCGTAGAAATATCGGTAGACCATCGCGGTCCATCATGCCCTGCCGCCGCGGCTGCCCCGGCCCCGGCCGGCGGTACGCCGGCCGGATACGTGCCTTCGGGCTAGTCCGGGTCGTCTCGGGCGGCGGCCCGCTCGGCCCGGTCGAGCGCGCCGAGGGCGTCCCGGGCGAGGTGCAGCGGGGCCCGGTCCCCCGGTCGCTCCAGGACGCCGGCGGCCAGGTCGGCGGCGAGGCGGTGCGCCGCGTAGTCGGCCTCCACCGCCCAGCGCAGGCGCAGCATCGACGGCAGCGCCGCGTCCAGTTCCTCCTCCGGTACCGGGCCGGCCGCCAGGTACGCCTCGATGAGCTGGTCGGCCGCGGCGATGCCACCGGCGTACATGACCGCCGAGGCGATGTCGTACGCCAACGGACCGATGGCCGCCAGACCCCAGTCCACCAGCCCGGTGCGGCCGCTCGTCGGATCCAGGCGAAACGCGTCCGGCGCCGGATCGCCGTGCAGGACACCGTAGGTGAGCTGGTCGGTGACCGAACGCTTCTTCGCCGAGGCGACCGCGCCGGCCACCGCCGGCCGCACCCAGGGCTCGACGTCGAGGTGGGCGGCCTCGACGCGGAGCGGTTGGAACCGCACCAGACCGGGGTGGGTGAGCCCGTGCAGCCGCTTGTGGGCGGCGCCGAGGGTGTCCCCCCACCACTGCTGGTCGAGCCCGTCCGCGGCCACCAGTGCCCGACCCGGCACCCAGGTCAGCAGCCCCACCGCCGCGCGCTCCACCGGCACCGTCAACGCGCCGTCCACCGCGCGGACGGGCCGCCCTGCGCTGAAGCCGTCGCGCTCCAGCCGATCGGCGGCGAACATGCCCGCCTCCATCTGCGCCCGCATCCCGGCGGGCATCACCTTCGCCGCGAAGTGCTCGTCGCCGACGTCGACCTGCCACGTGCAGGAATGCAGCCCGGTGCGGATCGCAACGCAGCGATCCGGGGTGCGGCGCCAGAACGTGCGCAGGGCGCGACCGATCTGCTCCGCACTGAGCTGCTCGGCACTGAGCTGCTCCGCGTTGATCTGCTCGGGTCGGAGGTGCTCGGCAGGCGCCACGGGCCCCAGTATGGCGGAAACCGGGCGCTTGCGTTCCGGGTGCCGGCGGAAGCTGGCCACCGGCACCCGGCCCCCCAAGAGGCATCGAATCCCCCCGGGTCGCGACGCCCCGTCCTCAGATCATGTCGCGATGTTGCGAGCGACACTGTCGCCGACATGATGACGGGGGTGTACAGAGCCCGACAGGCAGGCCATGATCTCCTGGTAACCGTGGGCTTACGGGGAGGGTTGAGGCTTGGAGGTTCGACCGCCGGACCCCAGCGATGCGCTGGGCGGCGTGGAGATGTTCTCGGGTCTTGAACAGGACGCGCGACAGCGCATCCTGGCGGCCACCGTGCCGCGGACCTACCGGAAGGGCCAACTGCTCTTCGTCGAGAATGACCCAGGCGAGTCCCTGATCATTCTGCGGCGCGGAGCGGTGATGGTGTTCCGTACCGCACCCACCGGCGAACGGGCCGTCCTGTCGGTCCTGCGCCCTCCCGAGACGTTCGGTGAGGTTGCCCTCCTCGACGGTGCGCCGCGCTCGGCCTCCGCCGAGGCGATCGAGGACACCCAGGCCCTTGCCCTGTCCCGGGCGGCCTTCATCGAGTTGGTGCACGTGAACCCGCGGATCCTGGACACGGTGATGCGCTCACTGGGCAGCCTCATCCGCCGCCTCACCGAGCAGAATGCCGACCACGTGTTTCTCGATCTCCCCGGACGGGTGGCGAAGACCCTGGTCCGGTTGGCCGGCGAGACCACCGCGTCGATGGTGACCATCGAACTCAACCAGAGTCAGCTGGCCGAGATGGCGGGTGGCTCGCGGCAGAGCGTCAACCAGGCCATCGGCTCATTCGCCTCGCGTGGGTGGCTGCGCACCGAAGGCCGCCGCATCGTCGTCACCGACCTGGGCGCGCTCCGGCGCCGGGCCGGGATGAACGACCGGTAAGCGGGCTCCGGTGCGCCGTCAGGCGGCCGGATCGTCGGCCGTCAGGCGGCCAGATCGTCGGAGAAGTCGGAAAAGTACGATGGCTCGTCGTCGTACTCCGTGACCACGCCGCACGCCTCGAGCTGGGCCAGCGTGACCGCGTCCACGTCCACCAGATCGCCAGGATCATGATCGGCGCCGGTCCAGTCGGTCCACTCGGTCGCCAACATCACGTGCACCATGGTGCCTCCTGAACGAACTCCGCGGCTCGGCACCGCACACCGTTTCGGAGACTCTAGCCCAACCTGCAGCGCATGCGATGTCAAGTTCGATACATCGCCCGGCCCGATGTCCCCATTCCGTCGCCATCGCAGGCACAATCATCGTCATCGAACACCCGTCGAGGAGGTCGGCATCGCCAGCATGTGCGCGCAGTGCGGCCGACCCGCCGGATCGGATGACCGGTTCTGCGGTGGCTGCGGCGCAGCGCTGCCCGCGACCTGCGCCAGCTGCGGTGGTCCGCTCGCCCCCGACGCGGCGTTCTGCACCGGCTGCGGCACCGCCCGGACGGGCCGCGCGACGCCGGGAACCCCGACCACCGACGACCGACGCCGGATCAGCGTCCTCTTCATCGACCTGATCGACTTCACTCCCTACGTCGAGCGCTCCGACCCGGAGCTCGTCCGGCACCTGCAGACCGGCTACTTCGCCGAGGCGCGCCGGGTGGTCAGCCAGTACGGCGGCGTGGTCGAGAAGTACATCGGCGACGCCGTGATGGCGCTGTTCGGCGCGCCCGTGGCCACCGAGACCGACGCCGTCCGGTGCGTGCGCGCCGGCCTGCAGCTGCAGCGCGCGCTCGCCCGCCACGCGGCGCAAACCGGCGGCCTGCGCTACCGGGTCGGCGTGGCGACCGGCGAGGCCCTTGTCGATCTGGCCGCGGCCCGCGACGGCGGGATGGCGATCGTGGCCGGAGACGTGGTCAACACCGCCTCCCGGCTGCAGTCCGCGGCGCCGCCCGGTGGTGTGCTGGTGTGCGGCCAGACCTACGCCGCGACCAAGGACGCCATCCGGTACTCCGAGCAGGCCCCGGTCGTACTGCGCGGCCGCTCCACCCCCACCGAGGTGTGGCTGGCCCTCGCCCCGCTGCACCCCACCCAGCCCGACCGCGACCCCGGCCACAGTCCGATGGTCAACCGCACGCACGAGTTGGGCGTGCTGGTCAACGCGCTGCACCGGGCACTCACCGATCGCATCCCGCAACTCGTCACCGTGCTGGGCCACGCCGGCATCGGCAAGAGCCGACTCGTCCGGGAGCTGTACCGGCACGACGAGCGGCACCGCGACACCCCGGCGATCTGGCGCACCGGGCGGTGCCCGCCGTTCGGGGAGAACGTCGCGTACGCCGCCCTTGCGGAGATCGTCAAGGCCCAGGCCGGCATCCTCGACACGGACAGCGCGGAGACCGCCCGGGAACGGCTCGACGCTGCCCTGCGCGCCATCGTTCCCAGCCCTGAGGTCGCCCGGCTCGCCGACGCGCTGGGCCCGCTGGTCGGCCTGCCCGGCTCGAACCTGTCGCCCGACGACGCCGAGTCGGCCTGGCGGCGGTTCGTGCTCGCGATGGCCGCGCACCGGCCCACAGTGCTGGTCTTCGAGGACATGCACCTGGCCGAGGAGGCGATGCTGCGCTTCATCGAGCTGCTCGGTGCCTCCGCCCGGGATGTGCCCCTGCTGCTGCTGTGCACCGCCCGGCCGCAACTGGTGGAGCGCGATCCCGGGTGGGGCCGGTCGATCACCGGATCACTCATGATCATGGTCCCCCCGCTGCGGGACCGCGAGATCGCGACGATGTACAGCCACCTGCTGGGTCAGGTGGCGTACCCGCTGGAGGCGCTCGGCCCGCTCGTGGAACTCGCCGACGGCAACCCGCTGTACGCCCACGAGTACATCCGGATGCTGGCCGAGCGGGGAGCACTGAGCCGGCCCAACCCGGTGGCCGCGCCGGAGCTTCCGATGCCGGAGAGCGTGCACGCGGTCATCGCGAACCGGGTCGACCTGCTGGATCCGGTGGACCGCGCGGTCCTCCAGGCCGCCGCCGTGGTCGGCGTGCAGTTCTGGCCCGGGGCGGTCTCGGCGGCGCTGGGCGGGCAGATCGACACCGTGGAGCGCGCCCTGCGGCGGCTGGAGCAGCGCGACCTGATCCACGAGGAGCCGCTCTCCACGATGGCCGGCCAGGCCGAGTACCGCTTCGGCCACATCCTGGTCCGCGACGTCTGCTACCAGCGACTGCCCCGCACCGAGCGGGTCGCGCGCCACCAGCGCACCGCGGACTGGCTCGACCGGGTGGCCGCGGACCGGGCGACCGACCAGGCCGAGGTGGTGGCGCACCACCGGTACACCGCACACGAGATCGCGCGGACCCTGGGCATCGACGCCGCCCGGTACGCCGCGCCGGCACGGGAAGCGCTGGAACGGGCCGCCCGCCGGGCCAGCGCACTGTCGGCGTTCGAGACCGCCGCCCGGCACGCCGCTCGCGCCCTGGCGCTGTGCGACGACACCGTGTCCACCCCGGAGCGGCTGCGCCTGGAGCTGCTGATCATCGAGATCGAATTCCATGCGCGGGGCGATGGCTTCCTCACCGACGGTGGCGGCGAACGACTCACGGCACTCGCCAAGCGGCTCACCGACGCCGGCGAGCAGTCCTGCGCCGCCCGGGCGTGGACCCTCCTGGGCAAGGCCGCCTGGCTGCGGGCCGACCGGCTCTCCGCGGTGTCCTGCCTGGACCGCGCGGTGGAGCTGTTCCGGGACCTGCCGGACACCGCGGAGAAGGCGGATGCCTACGCGGAGCTGGGCCGGCTGCACATGCTCAACGCGGACCACGACCCGGCGCTCGCCGCTGCCGGCGCGGCCGCCGCGATGGCGGAGCGGCTGGGTCTGATGGACGTGCTGGCGAACGCCCGGATCACCGTCGGCGTGGCCCGCTACCAGGCCGGCGACCAGGCCGGGGTGCGCGAGCTGCACGGCGCGTACGAGTTCTGCCGGGCACACGGGCTCGCCGCGCTGCGCCGGGCGACCCAGAACCTGGCCTACGTGATCTGGGAGGAGGGCGACTGGCTCGGCTCGGACCGGATCCTGAACGGGCCGGCCCCCGGTATGCCGACCGGGCCCAACCTGACCACCGGGTATTCGCGCGAGGCGATGCGGGCCGGCTTCGAGGGCGACTGGGATGCTCTGGTCACGGCGGCCGAAGCCGACCTCAACACGCCCAGTGGCGAGTGGGACCTTCAGGTCCGGGGCCAGCGGGCCTGGATCCGGCTGCTGCGCAACGAGGACGACGACCGCGCGAACGACGCGGAGGTCGCCGCCGTCCTCGCCGCCGGCCGGCGCAGCGGCTTCCACCGGCTGGAGTGGAGTGCGTTGAGCCACGCCGCGCTGTGCCTTGCGCTGCGCGGGCGCTACGAGCAGGCCGCCGCCCTGCTGCGGGAGCTTGTCACCGGGTGGCGGGCGGTGCGTGGCATCGCGAGCGGCGAGTGGCTGGACAGCGCGGCGCACGCGGCCGCACTGTCCGGGCCGCGGGCCGCGGCGCCGCTGCGGGAGTTGCTCGACGAGGTCCCGCACGCGACGCCCTGGGTGAAGGCGGCCCGGCACACCGTCGAAGCCGCGATCGCCGCCGCCGAAGGCGACCGGGTCCGCGCTGGCCGACTGCACCTGGCTGCCGCCGCCCGGCACGCCGAGATCCCGAACGTGACGTCCCGGATGCTGGCGCTGGCCGCGGCGGCGCGGGTGCTTGGACCGGACCCGTCGGAGCCGACCCAGCCCTGGCGGGCGGAGCTCGCCGAGTTCGCCATCGCCGCCCGGGCACCCGGCTTGGCCGAGGTGGCCGGCATCGAACTGCCGCCGCAGCCGGCCACCACCGGCCGGCGCTGATCACGAGCGGCGCACTCCGGCCGTGCGGAGCGCGAGCGCCGCAACACCCCAGGCCGCAACACCCCAGGCCGCAGCACCCCCGGGCCGCAGCAACGCAGGCCGCGACGCCTCAGGCCGCGACCGCCGCGGACGGCTCGGCCGGCGGGGGTTCCGGGGACTGCGGAGCGCCCGGCGGCCGTTGCGGACCCGGCTGCTCGACCGCGGCGCCGGTCGCGGCGCTGGTCGCGGCGGAACCGATCGGATCGCGGTGGCCCTGGGCGGACTTGACCTTCTGTGCGTACACGTCGATGTACTCGCGCCCGGACAGGACCATCAGCTCGTACATGATCTCGTCCGTGACCGCCCGTTCGATGAACCGGTCGCCGGTCAGCCCGCCGTACCGGGCGAAGTCCAGCGGCGGGCCGAAGCGGATCCGGACCCGGCGGATCTTGGGCATCAGCTTCCCGGGCGGCTGGATCTCGTCGGTGTTGAGCATCGCCACCGGGATCACCGGTGCACCACTCTCCAGCGCCAACCGTGCCACGCCGGTCTTCCCCCGGTACAGCCGGCCGTCGGGCGACCGGGTGCCCTCCGGGTAGATCCCGAACATGCCGCCGCCCCGCAGGATGGCGAGCCCGGCGTCGAGTGCCGCCTGGGCCGCCCGGCCACCGGACCGATCGATCGGAATCTGTCCG
Organism: Micromonosporaceae bacterium; assembly: GCA_035296325.1. Taxonomy (GTDB): domain Bacteria; phylum Actinomycetota; class Actinomycetes; order Mycobacteriales; family Micromonosporaceae; genus DATHBD01. The sequence continues at coordinate 25,662 of DATHBD010000012.1, forward strand.
GTGCCGACGAAGAACATCCGGATCAATCGCCCCTTGAGGCCTGTACCGGTGAAGTACTCCGCCTTGGCCGGGAACGTGACCTTCTGCTTCACGACCAGCGGCATGAAGATCGAATCGGCGAACGACAGGTGATTGCTGGCGATGATGGCGGGGCCGTCATCCGGCACGTACTGCGCACCCTCGACCTGCGGGCGGAAGATCAACCTCAGCCAGGGGCCGAGGATGACGAACTTCAGCAGCCAGTACAGCACGCCCATCCTTCCGAAATCGGTCATGGTGCGGTTCCGTGCGCACGGGATGAGCGTACGAACGTGCACGGCACACCACAACGCACTCCCGAAACCGACGCCTGGCGTGTCAGGATTTCGGGGCAGCGGTCTCCGCGACGTCCCAGTCGTCGCGACAACGATCGCAGAAGGGTGGGCGACCGTGGCTACCGGTGGAGCCCGACGCGGCCGGCGCGACAACGGGCTGGAGGCGGCGGCGTACGCGGTCGTCGGGGATGTCGATCCGAGGATCGGCGAGCATCTCCTCGATGTCCTCGGCGAGGGCGGCATCGCGGCATACCTTGAGCCGACCGCGGATCTGCACCCGATCACCCGGACCAGCACGCTGCCGGCGCGGCCGACCGACCGGCTCTACGCCGACCGCACCCAGATCAGCGAGGCCCGGGCCTACCTGTCCCAGCTGTCCGCCGATGCCGAGCGGGTGGGCACGGTGGTGGGTGGCGACGGGACCGGCGCGCCCCCGCCGGCGCGGGAGCCGGCCGACATCGACGCCGCCTGGGCCGACATCGTGGCCGGGTTCAAGGTCACCGTCGATCCCACCGCAGCGCCGTGGCCCGCCGCGGAGGGGGTGCCGGCGCCGTCCGAACCGACCGAACCGGAGCCCCGGCGCCCGTTTCCCCGCTGGCGCGGCCTGGAGAGCCAGGAGTTCCAGCGCCAGGAACGCGAGCGCGAGGAGTTCGAGCGCCGGCAGGCGGACGAGCCGTCGTTGCTGGACGGCCTGGACACCTTCGGCGCCTTCGGGCCCGCCGGGGCCGACGACGACGAGGGGTACCGTCCGCCGCCCCCACCTCCACTGCCGCGGATCTCCTCCACGGCGGTTGCGTCGCTGTGCGCCCTCGCCACCGGCATCCTGCTGCTGTTCTGGCCGTCGCTGCTGCCGCTCGGCCGGGACATGTCGATGTTCCTGGCCTTCGCCGCGTTGGTCGGCGGATTCGTCGGACTGGTCTGGCGGCTGCGGCCGGGCGACGAACCGGACGAGGACCCGGACGACGGCGCGGTGGTGTAGCGGTCCGGCCGGGCTAGGCGCAGGCCTTCTGCAGCCAGTCGAGGATGGCCTCGATCGGCTCCCGCCACCGCGCGTCGAGCATGAGGTCGTGGCCCATGCCCGGAAACAGCAGCGGCGCACCACCGTAGCGGCGCGCCACCCGCTCCAATTCGGCCGGCGCCACCACCCGGTCGTCCGGACTGCCCAGCACCAGCACCGGTGGATCGCCGACCGGCGTCTCCGGCTCCTGGCGGCGCAGGAGTTGCCGCTGGGCCCGGCCGGACGCTCGGCCAAGGCGTGATTCGTACGACTTCGCCGTGGCGTCCGGCAGCTCGGCGCTGAACAGCTGGCCGCTGCGCAGTCGCACCCCGCCACCGACCAGACCCGGCAGGGTGCCGCCGGGATTGCGCCGCAGCGCCGTCCACGCGGTCGCCACACCGCCGAATGCGGGAGCCACCAGCACCCCGGCCCGGGCGGGGTACCGGGCGAGCGCCATCGCGACCACCAGGCCCCCGGCGCCCGCACCGACCAGGACGCCGCGCCGGGGCAGGCCGGCCGCCACCTGCACCACGTCATGCACGTATGCCCGCAGGTCCGCGTCCGGCGCCGGGCCGCTCCCGCCGTGCCCGCGCAGGCTCATCGCGAACGCCGGGAAGCCGCGCTCGGCCGCGTGCTCCAGCCAGTGCTCGGCGTAGGCCCACGCGCCGTGGCCGAACCCGGGTACGAACAGCACCGGCGGCAGCGTGGAGTCCTCGTCGGCGCGCGCGGAGAGGACCTCCCGGCGCACCGGGACCGGCGGGTCGGCCCACTCCTCGGGCCGCATCACCCTGGTCGTCATCGCCGATCTCCGCACTGCGCGGCCTCGACCTGGTGCAGAGCCCGCTCCAGCGCCTCCAGGTACGACCACTGGCTCACCTCGGACCAGTGCCCGCTGCCCGCCTTCGGCCGCCCCGCAGTGGAGCGCTGCCCACCGTCCCCCGGCAGGCCCTCCCAGACCGCCCTGGCCGCGTCCGGCGCTGTCTGGAGCAGCCGCAGCCACTGCGCGATCAGCACGGTCTGCCAGTGCGCCACCGGGAACACCCCCGCATCGACCAGGCCGGCCACGGCCAGGGTGGGGCAGCCCGGTGCGAACATCTCCAGAGCCAGCCGAGGCCGACCCTCCCCATCGACACCGAGCAGCTCCGCCGGCACGAACTCGAAGCGGGGCAGGTACCCGGTGGCCAGCAGGACCAGATCCGGCTCCACGCTGCGGCCGTCCGTGAAGACCACGGCGTTGCCCTCGAAGCGCGCCACGTCCGGCACGGGCGTGATGGCCCCGTGCCCGACGTAGTACACCAGGTGGCTGTTGACGACGGGGGGCCTCTCGTACACGTGGTGATCGGGTTGTGCCAGACCGAACCGGGTCAGGTCGCCGACGACGAATCGCAGCATCTGCCGGGCCAGCCACCGCCGCAGGCGCAGCGGCAGGCGCAGCGCCCGCAGACGGTTGTTGAGCTGGTCGACCGGGCGGCCGAGGACGTACTTGGGGACGTGCCAGGCCCCCCGCCGGGTCGAGTGCCAGCACATCGCGGCCTGCTGGGCGGCATCGACCGCGAGGTCGCATCCGGTGTTGCCGCCGCCGACGACCAGGACCTTGCGGCCCCGCAGAAGCTGTGCGTCCTTGTACGCGCTGGCGTGCAGCACGGTGCCGCGGTACTCGTCGAGACCTTCGTACGCTGGCATCCGGGGTGACCAGTTGTGCCCGTTCGCCGCGATCACCGCCGTGTAGCGCATGGTGCGCGGCGACCCGCCGCGCGATCCGCGGATGGTGACGTCCCAGCGGGGTGGGCCGCCTCCGGGGCGCTCCACCGGCGCGAGCCGCACCACCTCGGTGCCGAACCAGATGTCGTCGCGGAGCGCGAAGTGATCGGCATAGCGCTCGAAGTAGCTGAGCAGCTGTGCGTGGTGCGGGTAGTCCGGCCAGGAGTCGGGCATCGGGAAGTCGGGGAACTGGGTGGTCGGCCGGGACGAGATCAGGTGCGTACTTGCGTAGACCGGGCTGCGGTTGTGCCGCCAGTTCCAGGCCCCGCCGACGCTGGTCTCGCGCTCGTAGCAGTCCACGCCGAAGCCGGCCTCGCGAAGGTTCTTGATGGCGGCGAGCCCGCTACCCCCGGCGCCGATCACGCAGACGGTATCCCCGCGGTCGTAGACGGAGTCCTCCTCGCGTAACCGCGTCGCCGCCGCGGCACTCCCGCTCTCGTCACTCACCGCACACTCCCTGTTTCCCGCCTAAGCCAGGGATCCTTGTCGCGTCCGGCACGTCTGTCCACCCTCCGGCCGGACGAGCAGCGCCTACCGCGGATCACCCCGGCCGATCAGGCCGGGAGGGCTCAGGGGGTCGCCGGGAGGATCAGGTCGGCGACGACCGGGAGGTGGTCGCTCGCCGCGCGCGCCTGCGGGCCGTCCACCACCCGGTAGTCGACGACCTTCCAGCGGGGGTCGCACATGATCACGTCGAGGCGGCGCTGCGGGTCGCGGCTGGGGAAGGTGGCGGCGTCCGGGGCACCGCCGGCCACCGCCGCGTCCACCAGGCCCGCGGCGACGCTGTGCCAGGCGGTCCCGTCCGGAGTTTCGTTGAGGTCTCCGCCGAATACGAGCGGCTCCTCGACCTCGGCCAACTGCCCCGCGAGCAGCCGGGCCTGCCGGACCCGCTCCTCGGGATCGGTGGAGAGGTGCGAGCCGGCGACGACGAACGGGGTACGGCCCACGACGCAGCGCACGAACACCGAACCGCGCAGGTGGCGCCCGGGTGTCAGCGGATACCGCCGGCAGTCCGCCGCCACCGGCCGGACCCGGAAGCCGGTCAGCACCAGGTTGCCCAGGGACGGCAGGCCGCCCGCGGCGACCAGCAGGTCCGTGTTGCGGGCCAGTTGCGCGCACCGCTGGCGCCACCGGAACCGCCGGGGCGCCTCCTGGATGATCGCGATATCCGGCGCCAGGTCGCGCACCAACGCGCCCAGCGCCGCGAGGTCGTCGCGCTGGCCGTGCACGTTGTACGACAGCACGCGCAGCCGCAACTCGTCCGCCATGTTCTCTCCCGAGGGGTGTCAGCGCCGCCTGGCGAGATCCGCGGCGCCGACGACACCGGCCAGGTTACCCAGCAGCGCACCGCGGATCTCGGCCACCGGCAGCCGGCCGCGCTGCTGCAGCGCCGCGAGGTACGAGGCGTGGGCCGGGCGCATCAGCAGCTCACCGGCGTGCACCACGCCCCCGCCGACGACCACCACCTCGGGGTCGAGGATCTGCACGATGTCCGCCATCGCCACGCCGAGCCACTGCCCCACCTGGTCGAACGCGGACCGGGCCGCCCGGTCGCCGGAGCGCGCGGCCGTGGTCACCAGCGGCCCGGTGATGTCGTCGATGACGCCGCCGGCGAGGGCCAGCAGATCGGTGGCGGCACCGGGGTCGGCCTTGGCCGCCTCCCGCGCAAACCGGACCAGGGCGCTGCCGCTGGCGTACTGCTCCAGGCAGCCCTGCCGCCCACATCCGCACGGGTGGCCCCCGGGAACCATGTTGGCGTGCCCGAGCTCGGCGGCGATGCCGTGGGCGCCGCGCACCACCGCGCCGCCGAGCACGATGCCGCCGCCGATCCCGGTGCCCACCGTGAAGAGCACCATCGAGTGCCTCGCGTCGCGGGCGGCACCGAACTGGAACTCGGCCCACGCCGCCGCGTTGGCGTCGTTCTCGACCACCACGGGCAGCCCGACGCGCGCCGCGATCTTGTCTCGCAGCGGCTCGTTTCGCCAGGCCAGGTTGGGCGCGAAGAGCACCGTCGCGCGGGCCGCGTCGATCCACCCGGCCGCGCCGATCCCGACCGCCTCGACCGGGTACGCCGCGCCGAGCTCCTCGATGACCTCGATGATCCGGTCCAGGGTTCGGGCGGGGCTGTCGGCCGGCGTGTCCCGCCGGGTCTGGGCCACCACGTCGCCTGCCGAGTCCACCACGCCGCCGAGCACCTTCGTGCCGCCGATGTCGACCCCGATGGTCAGCGCCACCGCGACCCGCCCCCTCCGCCTTGTACCGACTCCGCGCTCACGCTCCGACCGCGGCGCCGTCCTCCGCACCAGCCGACCGCGTCGTCTGCCGCACCGCCTTGGCGAGAGGCGTCGGAACCGGGTCCGGCGCGGGGCTCGGTGGAGTCTGCGGTGTGGTGGACGTGCGGGTGGCAGCCTGCCACGGATCGGGCTCGGCGTCATCTTGACCCCGGCCGAAGTCCACGTGCCGGCCATCCGCGGCCCCGGCGGAAGGCTCCGGCGGAGCGCCGGGCGGCGCTTCGGGCGGCGCTTCGGGCGGCCCGCTGGGCGGCGCTTCGCCCGGCCCGCCGGGCGGCGTACCGAACGCGCGCAGCACCGCCGCGAACCCGGTGGCCAGGTCACCGAATCCGGTCGCCAGCCGCTCGGCGAACTCAGGACTCGGATCGCGCATCGTGGTGATCGCGCGGCACACCGGGCAGACACAGCACTCGGCCGCGCCGGTGGCGAAGCCGGCGGTACTGCGCGCCGCCACCGACGCCGCGGCGAGCGCCGCGGCCACGAGCCGCTCAGCCTCCTCGCGCGGCGAGCCGGGCCCGGCCGGTCGATCCGCGCTCACGAGGACAGCGTTTCGACCCGGCGCTTGAGTTCTTTCAGCGCGGTGTCCATGATCTTCTTTTCCGCCTTGCGCTTGAGCATGCCCAGCATCGGTATGGCCAGCTCGACCGCGAGGGTGTACGTGACGGTCGCGGTGCCGTCCGGGTTGGCCACGATGTCGTACGAGCCCTGCTGGGAGCGCTGCATCTTCGACGGCTCGGCGAGCTGCCACGCGATCCGGCTCAGGTCCTCGGTGTACTCGTACCGCAGCACGTACTCGTCGACCAGCGGCCCGGCGTCGAGGGCGAACCGGACCTGGCTGGCGTAGCCGTCCTCGTACTCCTCCTCCACGGTCACGCTCTTCACCGCGGACACCCATTGCGGGTACAGCGCGAAGTCGCTGACGACCCGGGCGACCCGCTCGGTCGTCGCCCCGATCACGATCGACTGGGTGGACGTGTCGGTCATGCGTGGCAGGTTACCTCCGGAGCGCACCGCGGTAGCCGGCGGCTCGCCGCGTGGTTGAACGGAGTGCCGCAGGCCGGAGGCATATCCTTGGACACCGAGCTTGCTCGCGGAGAGTCGGTTTCGGCATACGCTGCGGTGCCGGGGCAGGGCATCAGGACAAGGAGTCGACGTGCGCGAGTTCTGCGTACCGCCGGTGGTGACCATCGGCGCCACGGCGACCCTGACCGACCCCGTGTGGGAAAACGCCGACGTGGCGCCGGACGCGGTGCAGTTCTCCCGCCGGGTCGGCACCGGGTGGCAGGACGTGACCTGTGAGGCCTTCCGGGTCGAGGTGGTGGCGCTGGCCCGGGGTCTGCTGGCCGGTGGGCTGGCGGCCGGAGATCGCGTCGGGCTCATGTGCAAGACCCGCTACGAGTGGACCCTCATCGACTACGCCATCTGGGCATGCGGCGCGGTGACCGTGCCGATCTACGAGACGTCCAGCCCGGAACAGGTGGCGTGGATCCTGTCCGACTCCGGCGCGGTGGCCTGTTTCGTGGAGACCGCGGGCCACCGCGACATCGTCGTGGCGGTCGCCGGCGAGCTGCCTGCCCTGGAGCACGTCTGGTGCATCGACCCGCCGGGCCCGGCGCGGCCGGCACTCGACGAACTGGTGGCGGACGGCGCCGCCGTGCCGCGGGAGGACGTCGAGCGGCGCCGGATCCGCACGACCGCCGACGACATCGCCACGATCATCTACACCAGCGGGACCACCGGGCGGCCCAAGGGCTGCGTGCTGACCCACCGCAACCTGTACTCCGACATCGCCAACGCCGTTCCGGGCCTGCAGTCGCTGTTCCACGAAGACGCGTCCACACTGCTCTTCCTGCCCCTGGCCCACGGCTTCGCCAGGCTGATCCAGCTTGGCGTGATCCAGGCCCGGGCCCGGATGGCGCACGCTCCCGAGGTGAAGAACCTCGTCGCCGACCTGCAGGAGGTCCGGCCCACCTTCCTGCTGTCGGTGCCTCGCGTGTTCGAGAAGGTGTACAACACCGCGCGGCAGCGCGCGCACACTGAAGGCAAGGGAGCGATCTTCGACCGGGCCGAGCGGACCGCGGTGGCCTACAGCGAGGCACTGGACTCGACGCGCGGCCCGGGGCTGATGCTGCGCGGCGAGCACGCGGTCTTCGACCGGCTGGTGTACGGCAGGCTGCGGCAGGCCCTGGGCGGCCGGTGCACCCGCGCGATCTCCGGCGGCGCGCCGCTCGGCGCCCGGCTCGCCCACTTCTTCCGCGGCATCGGCGTGACCATCTACGAGGGGTACGGTCTGACCGAGACCTCCCCGGCAAGCACCACCAATGTCGACGGTGCGATCCGGATCGGCACCGTCGGTCGCCCGCTGCCCGGCGTGACGATCCGGATCGCCGATGACGGTGAGGTCCTGATCAAGGGCGATCACGTCTTCGTCGGATACTGGCAGGACGACGCGGCCACCGCTGAGGTGATCGATCCGGACGGGTGGCTGCGCACCGGTGATCTCGGTGACCTCGACGAGGATGGCTATCTCAGCATCACCGGCCGGAAGAAGGAGATCATCGTGACGGCCGGCGGCAAGAACGTCGCGCCGGCCGGGCTCGAGGATCGGGTGCGGGCGCACCCGCTGGTCAGTCAGTGCGTGGTCGTCGGCGACCAGAAGCCGTTCATTTCCGCCCTCATCACGATCGACGCGGAGGCCTTCGCAGCGTGGAAGAAGGAGCACGGCAGAGCGGCGGAGGCGAGCGTGGCCCAACTCCGCGACGATCCGGACCTCCGCGAGGAGGTCGGGAAGGGCGTCGACGCGGCGAACGCGGCGGTGTCGAGGGCGGAGGGGATCCGGTCCTTCCGGATCCTGGCGCAGGACTTCACCGAGGACTCCGGCGAGCTGACGCCGTCGCTGAAGGTGCGGCGGAGCGCGGTCCTCAAGACCCACGCCGACGAAGTCGCGCTGATGTACCAGCGATGACCTCCGAAGCCGTGCCGTCGCAGCGGCCGGAACCGACGGCGATCGCCGCCCGGCTGATCCTGCTCGCCGTGGTGACCGCCATGGTGCTGGTGGCCACCCGGGATGCCGGCGCACTGGTCTGGCTGGTGCTGCTCTGCGCCGCAGCGGTGCCGGCCGCCCTGCTGCCCGGGGACCGGTTCCTCGGGCCGCTCGCTCGGCTGGCCGAGGTGGTCGTCACCGGTCTTGCCGCGTGGGCGGTCGCCGACCAGCGCGCTGCGGGGGTACCGGCCGGGATGGCCGCCGCGGCCGTCCTGCCCTACCTGCTGGTGCCGGTCGTGGCGGCGACCCTCTACCGACGCCGCGGTGAGGCGGTGGCACTGATCGCCGTGGCGGCCGCGCTGCTCGCCGGCACGGGGCTCGCGGCGGGTCGGCTCGACGACGCCGGGTACCTCACCGCGGTCGGTGAATGGCTCGTCCTGGCCACGCTGGCAGCCGCTGTGGCGGGCGCGCTGCAGCAGAGGTTGATGGCGCGGCAGGAGGCGCCGCAGCCGTACGCCGAGGCGACCCGCCTGCTGACCCAGCTCCGCAGTGTCGCGCGACAACTGCCGGGCGCCACCCTGGACCCGGGCGGGCTGGCCGAACACCTGCTCGACGACGTTCGCGCCGTGGCGCCGGCGAGCCGCGCGGCGGTGCTCTCGGCCAGTGGCGGCGGACGGCTCGTGGTGCTCGCCCAGTACGGCGCCGACCGGGTCGACTGGGAGACCGCGCTCGACACCGAGAGTGCGATCGCCGACGCGTGGGCGTCCCAGCAGCCCGCCACCGCGAACCGCTCCCAGGCGCGGTCCGCCGCACCCCCCGGCACCGACGTGTCGGCCCTGGTGGTCCCACTGGTCGCCGGGGTTCGCACGATCGGCCTGGTCGCGATGGAGACGGACGCCGCGATGGCGTACCCCGCCCCGGTGGTCGCCCGGGTCGCGGCGATGACCACGCCGGCCGCCCTGCGCCTGGAGGCCGCGCTGCTCTTCGACGAGGTCCGGTCACTGGCCACCACGGAGGAGCGGCAGCGGCTGGCCCGCGAGATCCACGACGGCGTGGCACAGGAGCTGGTCATGGTCGGGTACGGCATCGACAACGCGCTGGCCACGCTGCCCGATGTGGAGTCGGCGGCGGACGACCTGCGGGCGCTGCGGGGCGAGGTGACCCGCGTCATCACCGAGCTGCGGCTGTCCCTGTTCGAGCTGCGCAGTGAGGTGGAACGCTACGGAGGGCTGGCGGCTGCGATCGCCGACTACGCCCGTACCGTCGGCGCGTCGGCGGGTCTTCGGGTGCACCTTTCGCTCGACGAGTCGACCGCCCGGCTGCCGTCCGCCACCGAGGCTGAGCTGCTCCGCATCGCCCAGGAGGCGATCACCAACGCCCGTAAGCACGCCGGCGCGGAAAATCTCTGGGTAACGTGCGCGGTCGATCCGCCGTTCGCACAGGTAGAGGTCTCCGACGACGGCAGCGGAATCGGCGATCAACGACCGGACGGCCGGTACGGATTGGCGATCATGGCCGAGCGGGCCGAGCGGATCCGGGGCCGGCTTGAGATCAACCCACGGAAGCCGAATGGCACCACAGTGGCAGTTGTGCTCGGGACCGCGCCCAGGCGCGGTAGCGTGTGATGCAGCAGAGGGAGAGAGCACAAGGGATGTCGACTACCGCCATGCCGACGACGCGTACCAAGGTACTGCTCGTCGACGACCACGACCTGATCCGCCGCGGCCTGCGGCACGCCTTCGAGCGTGACCGCCAGTTCGAGGTGGTCGGCGAGGCCGCAACCGCCGCGGAGGCCATTCGCCAGGCGGGCGCGTTGCAGCCCGACGTGGTGATAATGGATCTACGGCTGCCCGACGGTAGTGGGCTCGAGGCCACCCGCGCGCTGCGCAAGACCAGCACCACCATGGGCATCGTGGTGCTGACCATGTACGCCGGCGACGACCAGCTGTTCGGCGCGCTGGAGGCCGGGGCGAGCGCGTTCGTGCCGAAGACCGCGCCGGCCGACGAGGTGGTGGCGGCGGCCCGGCATGCCGCTTCCGCGCCGAGCGCCTTCACCGCCGCCGACCTGGCCGAGGCGATGAAGCGCCGACTCGCCCCCGCCGGGCCGCAACTGTCGCCTCGCGAGGGTCAGGTGCTGCGGTTGCTGGCCGACGGCATGAGTGTGGCCGGCATCGCGAAGCAGCTGTTCGTCTCGGAGTCCACCGCGAAGACCCACATCTCGAAGCTGTACGAGAAGCTGGGGGCGGCCAACCGGGCACAGGCCCTGATGACCGCGCTCCGGCTGGGCCTGCTGGAAGCCCCCGACGCCCCGAAGTTCTGAGCCGCGGTCAGTTGCTTCCGCCGGCGTTGAGGTGGAAGGCGCGCTCCTCGGCGATCTCCTTCGCTTCGAGGAACCGCGCCGTCCACTCCGGGTCCTCGGTGCGGATGCGCGCCACGACGTGCTGGTCCAGCACCGGGCCGCCGGGAGCGAACAGGCTGACGGTCACCACCGTCTCGTCGCGGTCACCGAAGTGCCGCAGCTGCCACCGGGCCGCCGGATCCGCACGGATGGCCGGGCGCCGGTCGCCACTGCGGGTCATCGAGCTGACCAGGTAGCTCACGAGGAGCACCGCCACCAGGCCGATGAGGGCCGGGAACACCAGGTTTCCGCCCATGCCGCCTCCCTCTCACTCCGTGCCGTTCCAGGCCGATGCGGCCCTGACGTCAAGGTTGACACGGCGCATCAACCCGGGCCAGGCCGCCGGCCGTCGGAACCTTGTGCATCGCCCGCGAGCAGGCCGCCGAGGCGCGCGGCCTGGGTCTCCCACCGCCACTCCCGGCCGACCCAGGCACGACCCGCCTCCCCCATCCGTCGGGCCAGCGCCGGGTCGGCGAGCACCCCGGCCACCCGCTCAGCGACTCCGGCGACATGCCGGCCGTCCACCACGTGCCCGGTCTCCCCCTCGATCACCGCATCGGGTGCACCACCGGAGTTCCCGCCGATCACCGGCAGGCCGGTCGCCGACGCCTCCAGGTAGACGATGCCCAGACCTTCCACGTCGAGGCCGCCGCGCCGGGTCCGGCACGGCATGGCGTACACGTCTCCCGCGGCGTAATGCGCGGGCAGCTCCTCCCACGGCACGGTGCCGGTGAACCGGACCTCCCGATCCACCCCCACCTCGCGGGCCAGACGCTCCAGGGTGGACCGGTACGGCCCACCGCCGACCAGGAGCAGCGCCGCGTCGGACACCCGGCGCCGGATCGCCGGCAACGCGCGGATCAGGGCGTCCTGCCCCTTGCGCGGCACCAGCCGCGAGACGCAGACCACCACTGGGCGATCGCGCAGCCCGTGCCGGTCCCGCACCGGGGCACCGTCCACGTCGGGCGAGAAGGCGGCCACGTCCACGCCCGGGGCCAGGCGCTGCAGCGACGTGCGCCCGCCCAACGTCCGGGCGAGCCGGACCCGGGTGTACTCCCCCAGGTACGTCACCACGTCGGCACCCCGGCCGATCCGGCGCAGCAGCGTGCGCGCCCCGGGCAGGGCCGCCCAGCCGACCTCGTGCCCGTGGGTCTGCGCCAGTACGTGCCGCACCCCGGCGTGGCGGCGCAGCCCCGGGGCGAGCAGCCCGAGCGGCGCGGCCGCCCCGAACCAGACCGTGTCGCAGCCGTACGCCCGGGCCAGCTCCCGGGCGCGCCGGGCGACCCGCCGCGTCGGCAGCAGCACGCCGGTGTCGTCCCGGATCACCGGAAACGGCTGCTGGGCGTCGAACCCGGCCGCCCCCCGCCACGTCGAGGCGTACACCACGAGAGAGTCGGCCGGCTGGCGCACCGCGAGGTGGTGCACGAAGGACTGGATACCGCCCGGCCGGGGCGGGAAGTCGTTGGTGATCAGCAGCGTCCGGGTCACCGGGCGCCCCGGGCCCAGGCACGGGCCGCGGCCATCCGCTCCACCGTGGACGGGTGGGTGCCGAAGAGCGCGTGCTCGACCGGGTGCGGGTCGGGGTCGCCAAGATTGACCAGGGTGAGCTTGGCCTGCATCGCCTCGAACGCGGCCGGGTCGTTCTGCAGCGCCAGCGCATGCCGGTCGGCGCGGGCCTCGATCTTGCGGGACAGGTAGGCCTGCGCCGGCGTCGCGATCAGCCCGGCCACGGCGGCGACGGCGATCAACAGCGCCAACGCGCGCGGCTCGGCGATGCTCTCCACGCCGGCCCGGCGTAGCAGCCCGGTCCACCCGCCGAGCAGGTAGAGCAGGCACACGCCGGCGGCCGCGCCGAGCGCGCTCACCGCCGTGCCGGTGGCCACGTCGCCGTCCCTGGCGTGGCCCAGCTCGTGCGCGACGACCGCCTGCACCTGCTCCGGCGGCGCCTCGGTGAGCAGGGTGTCGTACACGACGATCCGGCGGGTCGGGCCGATCCCGGAGACGTAGGCGTTGACCGCCCGGGTGCGGCGTGACGCGTCGGCGACGAGCACGTCGCGCACCGGCACGCCGTCGCGGTCGGCGAGCGCCATCAGGTCGCTGCGCAGCTGCCCGGCCGGCATCGAGCTGAACTTGTTGAACACCGGCTCGACCAGCACCGGAAAGACGAACGTCAGCAGCACCATGAAGGCGGCGGCACCGGCCGCGCCGATCGCCCACCACCAGCGCGGCGCCAGCCGGGTGATGGTGAAGAAACCGACAAGCGTGATCGCGCCGATGACCGCGCCGACGGCGTACCCCTTGAGCACGTCCACCGCCCAGCCGCCCCAGTCCTGGGTGGAGAGCCCGTACCGGCGCAGCACGGTGTGCCGCCAGGCCGCGAACGGCAGGGTGCACAGCTCGGTCACGAGCACGAGCACCAGGCCGCCGAGCAGCGCCTGCGCCAGCCAGTGCCCGCCCAGCGGGCGGCCGGCCAGCTCGACCAGTCGACTGCCCAGGGTGGTGAGCCCGAGCACCAGCGCGATCGTCAGCGCGACGGCCAACGCACCGTACGACCCGGGGCGCAGCGCGGCGTGGAACGCCTTGCCGCGGGTCACGGCGTCGGCCGGCAGCGTCTCCAGCGCGGCGAGCTGATCGGCGCGCGGGCCCGACCCGACGCCCCACGGCACCCGCAGCACGGCGACCACCACCAGCGCGAACACCAGCGCGGCCAGCGTGCCGGCCGCCCACAACCGCGGCGTCATCGCGCCATCCGCCCGGTCCGCACGCACTGCTCGGCAATCACACCGCCATCCTGCCGCCCTGGTGCCACCGGGGCACTATCGGGGCGCGCTGCGGCTCGTCGTCCTCCAGCACGGTCACCTCGAAGCCGGCACGGGCCAACGTCTCGATCGCCCGCGCCTCCGCCGCGTCCAGCAGGTCCAGATGGCGCGGAGGGCTCAGCAGGGCGGTCATCACACACCCGGTGCAGGCAGCGCCCCGCACCGCGCAGGTGTCGCAGTCGATGAGCATCGCTCCTCCTTGCGTTCGTACGCTCACGCTACGACCCGGGTACGACAAAACCTGAGCCTCGCGGCGGGCGGCGGCGGCCGTCCTGAGTCCACTGCTTGCATCCGGTACCCAGGTACGGGTTTACCGTTCTGGCATGACCAGCGATGACCAGGCGTGGGTGCCCGCGGCGTGCACCCTGCCTACCGTGGACCGGCCACTGCGGCTCGGCGAGTTCGATGACCTGTTCACCAGCGCCCTGTGGGAGCAGCAGCGGCTGTCGGCCACCGTGCTGCGGTGGCGGCTCGACCCGGCCGCCGAGGCAATGGCCCGGGACCTCACCGGGCGGGAGAGTTTGTGCTGCTCCTTCTTTTCGTTCACCTTCGCTGGCGATGATGCCGGGCTCCGCCTCGATGTGCAGGTGCCGGCCGGGCACCGTGAGGTCCTCGACGCGCTCGCCAGCCGGGCCGCCGGCCGGATGGCGTCGTGAGCGGGCTGCGCAGCAGCCAGGTGGCGGCGGCTGCCGGAGTCAACCTGCAAACGCTGCGCTACTACGAGCGGCGCGGCCTGCTCGCCGAACCTGACCGCAGCCTGGGCGGACACCGTCTCTACCCGGAGCAGACAGTCACCGTCCTGAAGGTGATCAAGGCGGCGCAGCGGCTCGGGTTCACCCTCGACGAGGTCGCCGACCTGCTCGAAGCCGGCCGGCACCGCCACGGACGGCGGCCGGAAGCGGGCCTGCGGGCCCGCGCCGGAGCCAAGCTGGCCGAGGTCGAGGCAAGGATCGCCGACCTGCAGGTCATGGCGGGCACCCTGCGCGCCGCGGTCGACGCCGGCTGCGACGACCTGCTCGCCTGCGCCGGTCAGCCGTGCTGCCCGATCCCGTTCGCCGCCATCGCCGCAGGACGAGCCCGCGATGCCGAGGGTCGTTGACGGAGCTACTGACCGGGCTCAGCCGCGGCCCAGGCGGCGCAGCAGGACGTCCGAGGCGAGCGGGTACGCCCCGTGCCGGCGCACCCCGTCGGCCACCTCCTTGTCGGAGGAGACCACCACCACCGGGCGCCCGGCCGGCTCGGCCCGGACCAGCCTGCGGATCAGGTCGTCGGCGGTCTCCCCCTTGCGGGAGAAGAGCACCCGGACGCCGCGCGGCGTCGGTGGCAGGCCCACCACCCGCTCCGCCCCGTCGAAGACCACGGTCACCTCGGCCCGGGTCTGCGCGGCCAGGCCGCCCAGACCGTTCACCAGGCGGCTGCGCTGCTGCTCCAGCGACACGTCGCCGAAGCCCTTCTTGGTCACGTTGTACCCGTCCACCACGAGGTGCGCCTTGGGCAGCGCGAGGAGCGGATCCAGCCGGGCCGGGTCGTCGGCGTCCAGGGCACGCGCCGCCCCGGCCACGGCACCGGGGCGCTCGGCGGACTCGTCGGCGACGAAGTCGGCCGGCAGTCGATCCGTCGGCTCGAGCGCCAACTCCCGGCGCAGCCCGGCGGCGGCCTGCCCGATCGTCTCCAGCAGGAGCCACAGCCGCGCGTCGTCCATGGCGCGGGCCTGGGTGGCGCTCTGCCGGGCGGTGCCCATGGCGGATTCCGCCTCCCCGAGGCGGGCCTTCAACCGGCGTACCTCGGCGTCGTGGTCGGCGGCCAGCCGCGTCGCGCGCCCCTTCTCCGTCGCCAGCATGTCACCGGTTTTGCGCTCGCGAGCCTGGGCCTCCCGCAGCGCGCGCGCCAGGGTCCGGACCTCGTCGCGCAGCGCCGAGTCCTCGTCACGCAGCCGGGCCAGCTCGTCACGCAGCTTCTCGGCCTCGACCCTGGCGACGGCGCGCTCGTGCTCGGCGCGGGCGAGCCGCTGCTCCACGTCGCGGAACCGCCCGGCCAGCACCGCGCTCTCCGCCTCTGCGCGGACCGCGACCGTCGCGGACCGGACCAGCTGCTGCCACCCCTCGGGCCGGGCCAGATAGGCCAGCGCCGCCACATCGACCGGGTCCGCCGCCGCCGGCACCGTGCCGCCGGCCACGGCCGCGGCCAGTTCGGCCAGCTCCGCCTGCAACCGCCCGGCCAGCCGGTGGCGCAGCAGTGGATCATGGGCGAGCTGGGCGGCGATGATCGAGCCACCCAGCTTCGCCCGCCGGTGCGGCGCGAACTTCGCCACCCGCCGCAGCGCCGCCGGGAGCTCGTCCAGCGGCATCCCGGTGATGGCGGCCGCGGCCAGCGCGACGACCCGTTGGCGGACCGCCTCGGGCAGCGTCGGCTCGATGTCGGGCTCGAAATCGATGCTCGTCGGCCCCTCCGCGGCACGTCCGAGCGCGGCGCCGGGCACGGCGTCGGCGTCGGGGTGCTGCGCGGTCATCCTGCAAGTGTCGCACCGCGAACGCGGCGCCGCCGAAACTGTCGTACCGGCCGCATAGCGTGCCCGCGTGCCCGAGTCCTCCCAGATCCGTTATCACCAGGAGACGCTCGATCCGCTCTTCACCGACCCGCGGGCGGCGTCGCTGTTCGGCACCACATTCGTCGTGGTCGACCTGGAGACCACCGGCGGCGCGCCCAGCGGCGCCGGGATCACCGAGATCGGCGCGGTGAAGATTCGCGGCGGGGAGGTGCTCGGCGAGTTCGCCACCCTGGTCAACCCGGGCGAGCGGCTGGCACCGTTCATCACGGTGCTGACCGGCATCACCGAGGCGATGCTGATCCCTGCACCGCCGATCGAGGCGGTGCTGCCGGCCTTTCTGGAGTTCGCCGCGGAGAGCGTCTGGGTGGCGCACAACGCGCCGTACGATACGGGGTTTCTCAAGGCCGCCTGCGCCATCCACGGCTACCCGTGGCCCAAGCCGCTGGTGCTGGACACTGCCGCGCTGGCCCGGCGGGCGTTCCTCGCCGACGAGGTGCCCAACAACAAGCTGGCCACGCTGGCCCGCTACGTCAAGGCGACGCATCAGCCGTGCCACCGGGCGTTGGCCGACGCCCGCGCCACAGTCGATGTGCTGCACGCCCTGATCGCGCGGCTCGGCTCACACAAGGTCCACACCCTGGGTGACGCGCTGGAGTTCGTCAAGGCGGTCAGTCCGGCGCAGCGCGGCAAGAAGCACCTGGCCGACGGCCTGCCCGACGCGGCCGGCGTCTACCTGTTCCGCGACGGCCGGGACCGGCCGCTCTACGTCGGCACCAGCTCGTCGGTGGCCACCCGCGTGCGGAGCTACTTCACCGCCGCGGAGAAGCGGGCCCGGATGCGGGAGATGATCGCGGCCGCCGAGCGGGTGGAGGCGATCGAGTGCGCGCACCCGCTGGAGGCTGAGATCCGCGAGCTGCGCCTGATCGCGGCGCACAAGCCGCCCTACAACCGCCGCTCGAAGTTTCCGGAGCGGGTGGTGTGGCTGAAGCTCACCGATGAGGCGTACCCGCGATTGTCCCTGGTCCGCAAGCTGGTCGACGACGGCGCGGCCTACCTGGGTCCGTTCACCTCCCGGCGCACCGCGGAGCTCGCCGCCGCCGGGATCTACGACGCCCTGCCACTGCGCCAGTGCACCCATCGGCTCTCCGCGAGGACTCCCACGCCGGCCTGCGCGCTGGCCGAGCTGGGCCGTTGCCCGGCGCCGTGCGAGCACGCGATCTCCGTCGAGGAGTACGCCGCGCAGGCGGCGCAACCATTCCGCACCGCCACGCTCGCTGACCCCGCAGCCGTCGTGCACCGCCTCCTCGCCCGGATCGAGGTGCTGGCCGGTGCGCGCCGCTACGAGGAGGCGGCAGTGCTTCGCGGCCGGATGGTGGCGTTCCTGCGGACCACGATCCGGATGCAGCGGCTGGCGTCGCTGACCTCCCTCGCCGAGTTGGTGGCGGCGCGCCCCTCGGCCACGGGTGGCTGGGAGCTCGCGGTCATCCGGCATGGCCGGCTCGCCGGGGCCGGGCTCTCCCCGCCCCGGGTGCACCCGCAGCCGACGCTGGATACGGTGCTCGCCACCGCCGAGACCGTTCCGCCCGGCCCTGGCCCCACGCCGTCGGCGAGTGCCGAAGAGAGCGAGCGTATTCTGGCCTGGTTGGAGCGTCCGGAGACCCGCCTCGTGCGGGCGCCGGTCGGCTGGGCGTCGCCGGCAACGGGAGCTGCCCGATGGCGACCGCTCCTCGTCCGGGCTGAAGCCGCTGTCGCGGCGCAGGCCGATTTGCACGGATAGGCACATCGGACAAACGCACATACGTATTGGACCGATCGTTTGCTCGTTGCATCACTAGGCTGGAAAGGACCGCTTCGCCAGCCCGACGATCCGGTCAAGGAGGTGCGCGATGGAGCCCGGGTCCCACCGGACCGATCCACGCCCCGAGCACAACGCCAGACCAGAGTCCACGCCGACCATGGACCGCGCCAGCGCCGTCGACCGGTTCTCCGGATCTCCACGCTCCGCCCACTACGCCCCGGCGACCCCGCCAACGGCCAGCACCCCACCGCACCGCACGCCGCAGCACGGCGGTCCACCGAACGACCCGCCAGCACGGACCCTGACCCCGCCGCCGAGCTTCTCCGCGCTGTGCGGCGGGGCAGTCCCGGGTGACCCGACGACGAACTACTCCAACGTCCTGCAGCAGCGACTGCGGGCCATGCTCTCCTGGCAGACCGGTGAAGATCCGGTGAGCAGCCTGGTGCACACCCACCGCGCCGTGCACTCCGACGGTGACGCCGGGCTGATCCGCAAGGCGTACGGCATCGCCGAGCAGATGCACCGGGGTCAGATGCGCAAGAGCGGCGAGCCGTTCATCACCCACCCGCTCGCCGTCGCGCACATCCTCGCCGAGCTCGGGATGGACACCACCACCCTGGTCGCCGCCCTGCTGCACGACACCGTCGAGGACACCACCTACACGCTGAGCGCGCTGGAGCAGGACTTCGGCGAGGAGGTCGCGATCCTCGTCGATGGCGTGACGAAGATCGACAAGGTGGTCTTCGGTGCCGACGCCGAGGTCGAGACGATCCGTAAGATGATCATCGCGGCCGGCCGGGATGTCCGGGTCTTCGTGATCAAGCTGGCCGACCGGTTGCACAACATGCGCACGCTGGACGCGCGCTCCCGCAACTCGCAGGTCCGCATCGCACTGGCCACCCGGGAGGTGCTGATCCCGCTCTGCGAGCGGCTCGGGATCCAGGCCCTCAAGCGCGAGTTGGAGGACTGGGCGCTGCGGGCGATCAACCCGAACGGGTATGCCATCATCGCCGACTATGTGAAATGGCGCGACGGGTGGGACCAGTACGTGGAGCACCTGCGCCTGTCGGTGATGGCGGAGCTCGGCAGGTTCAAGATCAGTGCGACCGTCTCGCCCCGCCCGCGGCACCTGTACTCGATCTGGCGCGACACCGTGAACGGCGGTTACCCGGAGCCCCACGACCTGCCCCGGGTCGTGGTGATCATCGATGGGCCGGAGACCGACTGCTACGCCGCACTCGGCGCGATCCACACCAGGTGGCGCCCGGTGCCCGGGCGGTTCAAGGACTTCATCGCCTCCCCGAAGAACAACCTCTACCGCTCGCTGCACACCTCGGTGCTGGGCCCCGACGACCACGCCGTCGAGGTGCTCATCCGCACCGAGCTGATGCACCGCTCCGCCGAGTACGGCATCATCGCCAACTACCGCTACCCCCAGCAGGCGGCCCTGCTCAGTACGACGACGAAGGGTGAACAGCTGGACTGGCTCCAGCGCATGCTCGACTGGCAGGCCGCGACCGCCGACCCCAGTCAGTTCCTGGCCTCGCTGCGATGCGACCTCGCCGAGAACCAGATCCTGGTCTTCACCTCGGCCGGGCAGCCGGTGCTGCTCCCGGCCGACGCGACACCGGTGGATCTCGCCTACACCCTCGGCGCCGACCTCGGTCACCGCTGTATCGGCGCGCGGGTGAACGGCCGGATGATGCCACCGTCGTCGGTACTCACCGACGGTGACCGGGTTGAGATCATGACCCACCCCGGCCAGCGCGACGAGTTCGACATCGACGACAAATCGCCGCCGCCCGGCCCGTCGGCGGAGTGGCTGCACTTCGTGAAGACGCCGCAGGCGCGGCTGCACATCGGCCGCTGGTTCGACGAGGGTCCACCGGCGGTCACCGCCACGAACCGGATCCGGCTCGGCCGGCTGGCGATCGGGCTGGCCCTGCGGCGCAACGGCCGCGGGCTCGCCAGTGACCTGCCCCTGGTGCGCCTGCTCCCGCAACTGGGGTACCCGGATCTCGAGTCGCTGCTGGTCGCCGTCGCCGACCACAGCATCTCCGCCGACCGCGTCGTGGCCGAATTGATCACCTCCGTCGACTCGCCCGCCTGACCCCGGTTTGCGCACCGCTCCCAGCCACGCGGGCATGCCCGCTAGCCTTTCCGCGTGACCGCTTCCCCACCGGGCCGCACCGGATCCTCACCGGCGCACCCCGCACGGCTGCACGCGCTGCGTGCCGCGGTGTTCCGCACCTTCTACGGCCTGCCCGCCCGATGGCGTCGCCGGCTGGTGCGCCTCGCCAAGCCGACGTACATCCTCGGCGCGCCGGTCCTGGTCCGCGCGGACGGCGCTGCCGCTCCCGGGAGCCTGCTCCTGGTCCGGCAGCCACCCGGCGTCGGCTGGTCGCTCCCGGCCGGCCTGCTGGACCGTGGCGAGCAGCCGGTCGCCGGCGCCGCACGCGAACTGGCCGAGGAGACCGGCGTCGAAGTGTCGCCGCAGCAGTTGCGCCCCGCGAATCCCAGCGCGGTCGTGCACACCCACGGTCGGTGGGTGGATCTGGTCTTCGAGACCGAGGTACCGGCCGATGTGCCGCTGCGGGTGGACGGGGCGGAGATTCTGGAGGCCGCCTGGCACCCCGTGGACGACCTGCCGCCACTCACCCCGGCGACCGCCCGGCTGCTGGCGCACTACGGCATCGGCCCGTACGCCGACTTCCCCGAGGTCACCGGCCGGCCGGCGACATGACCTTCGACGGCTGCGCGGTGGTGCTGGCCGCCGGCGAGGGTCGGCGGCTGCGACCGCTCACCACGGTACGGCCGAAGCCGCTGTGCCCGGTGGGCAACATCGCGCTGCTCGACAGTGCCATGGATCGGATCTCCCGGTTGGGACCCGCCGGCCCGGACCGGCTCGCCGTCAACGCCTGCCACCTGGCTGAGCAGATCGTGGCGCACGTCGGCGGTCGGGCGCACCTGTCCGTCGAGCCGGGTTCGCCGCTGGGCACCGCGGGTGGGGTGGCGGGGCTGCGGGAGTGGATCGACGGCCGGGCCGTACTGGTGGCCAACGCCGACGCGTACCTCGCCGACCCCGACCTTTCCGCCCTGCTCGACGGCTGGGACGGGAGCACGGTGCGGCTGCTCGGAGTGCCGGCCGCCGGGCTGCCGCCGGAGTTCGGCGGGTACCGGTTCGCCGGGGTCTCCCTGCTGCCGTGGAGCGATGTGCGGGCCCTGCCCGGTGGACGCGGCGAACTCGTCGCGACGACGTGGCGGCCGGCGGAACGGGCCGGTCGCCTGGAGGTGGTCCCGTACCACGGGGCGTACCTGGACACCGGTACACCGCGCGACTACCTCGCCGCCAACCTGCACGCCGCCCAGGGAGCCCGGTTCGCCACGTCCGGTGCGGGTTGGATGATCACCTTTTCCGGCGACTGGAACCTGGTCGCGCCGGATGCCACGGTGACCGGGCAACTGCACGGGGCGGTGGTGGGTGCCGGG
Source organism: Micromonosporaceae bacterium (assembly GCA_035296325.1). Classification (GTDB taxonomy): domain Bacteria; phylum Actinomycetota; class Actinomycetes; order Mycobacteriales; family Micromonosporaceae; genus DATHBD01. Next base: position 47,060 of record DATHBD010000012.1, read on the forward strand.
GCCACCGTCGCCGGCACGGTCACCCGCGGCGTGGTGTGGCCGGGCGGACGGGTCGCGGCCGACGAGCACCTGGTCGACGCGGTCCGGGTGGGTGCGGACCTCACGGTGACGGCCGGCCGACCGCACCCGGTCGATAGCATGAGCGACATCGGACCCGCTGACCGTCAGGAGCATCCACGGTGATCACCGCGATCGTCCTCATCGACTGCGCCACCGACGCGATCGCGGAGGTGGCCGAAGCACTGGCCGACCTCGACGGCGTCAGCGAGGTGTACTCGGTGACCGGCAATGTCGACCTCATCGCGATGGTGCGGGTCCGCGAGTTCGACGATATCGCCGACGTCATCGCGGGGCGCATCTCCAAGGTGCCGGGCGTACTCAACACCGACAGCCACGTGGCGTTCCGCGCCTACTCCCGGCACGATCTGGAGGAGACCTTCGCCATCGGCTTCGCCGCGGACGGTAGCTGACCACGTGGATGTGGTGATCGGGCTGGACTGCGGCACGACGGCGACCAAGGCGGTCGCGGTCGGCGTCGACGCGACCGTGCGGGCCGTCGCGAAGGTCGGCTACCCGCTGCTCGTGCCGGCACCCGGGCGCGCTGAGCTGGATGCGGTACGGCTCGCGCAGTCGGCGATCAAGGCGCTGGCCGACACCTCGGCGCTGGTGCGGGAGCGCGGCGACCGGGTCGTGGGCCTCTGCGTGGGCGCCGCCATGCACGGCCTGGTCCGGCTGGGCGCCGACGGCGCACCGCTCGGCCCACTCGTCACCTGGGCCGACACCCGGGCCGGCGACGAGGCCCGGGAGCTCACCGAAGCGACCGGCGGCGCGCTGCACGGGCGCACCGGCACCCCGGTGCACCCGATGTCGCCCCTGGTCAAGCTGGCCTGGTGGCGCCGGCACGAGCCGGAGACCTTCGCGGCCACGCCTCGGTGGGGCGGCGTCAAGGAGGTGCTGCTCGCCGCGCTGTGTGAGACGGAGTTCCTGGTGGACCTGTCGGCCGCCTCGGCCACCGGAATGTACGACATCTTCGCGCGCCGGTGGGATCCCGAGGCGCTCAGCCTGGCCGGCGTGACCGCCGACCAGCTCCCGACGGTCGTCCCGACCACGCACCGGGTCGCTGGTCTGCGGCCGGAGGTGGCCAACGCGACCGGGCTGCCAGGGGGCGTACCGGTGATCGTGGGCGCCAGCGACGGGGCGCTGGCCAATCTCGGGCTCGGTGCGATCGGCGACGGGGTGGCGGCCGTCTCGGTCGGCACCAGCGGTGCCATCCGGGCGATGAGTCGGGTGCCCACGGTGGACGAGGCACGGCAGCTGTTCTGTTACGCCCTCACCGACGATCGGTGGGTGATCGGTGGCGCCATCAACAACGCCGGCTCGGTGGTCCGGTGGGCTTCCGGCGCGCTCGGCCCGACCCCGACCGGGCCCGGTGCCACCACGCCGGCCGGCACCGCCTTCACCGAGGAGGCCCGCCAAGCTGCCGACATCGCGCTGCTGGCCGAGGCCGGGGCGGTGCCGCCGGGCAGTGACGGTCTGCTCTGCCTGCCGTACCTGATGGGCGAGCGGGCGCCCTGGTGGACCCCTGGCCTGCAGGGCGCCTGGATCGGTTTGCGCCGCTACCACACCCGCGGCCACCTGGTCCGTTCCGCGGTCGAGGGGGTCTGCCAGCAGCTCGCCCTGGTGGCCCGCGCCATGGCGGATGCCGGCGTACAGGTGCGGACCGTCCGGGCCACCGGCGGGTCGGTCGAGTCCGCGCTGTGGTGCGGCATTCTCGCCGCCACGCTGGATCTGCCGGTCGAGATCGCCGCGTCGCCGGAGGGCACCGGGACCGGAGCGGCGATGCTCGGCCACCACGCCCTCGGTGCGCTGGCCGACCTCGACGAGGTGGCCGAACTGATCGCCGTCCACCGCGGCGCGGCCCCGGACCCCGGTGCGGTGGCGACCTACGCCCGCCTGCGTCCGCTCATCGAGCAGTCCACCCGCGCACTGCTCCCGGTCTTCCACACGTTGAACGAGATCCCGGAGACCCCCGAGGACCCGAAGACCGTGCGGTAACGGCCCGGTATCCCACGTACGCCGGGCACCCCGGACTACGCGAGGACGCCGACGCCGAGCGGAACGCAGGGTGGGACGTGGCGACGTCTGCGTTACGAGCCGGTGGCGCCCGCCTGCGGGCCGGCGTCCCGCTCAGCGTGCGGATGGTGGCCGAACGGCGGCACATCGTGGCGGCTCAGCGACGCCCGGACGCCGCGGCCGGTAACAGAATGTGCTGGTGCCGACCAGTGATCATGTAGCGGGATTGTCCGTGCCGGAACGCGCCCACCTGGCGGTGACCGCCCGCCGGCGGGTGCGCCGCGTCGGGGCGCTCCTGGCCGCGCTCGGCGTGCTGGCGGCCGTCGGCATGGTCGGTTACCTGCTCAAGATGCAGGCAGATCTGCCGCCGGACCGTGATCCCACCCGACTGTGGCTCGTGGGGTCGCTCGCCGTGGTCCTCGTGGTGCTTTCGTTCGCCGTCCCGGTGATCGCGCTGCGCGAGCGGGCTCGGCACCCGGAGTTGCTGCTGGGCGCGGGCCGTAGCACTCGCAAGGCGGTGCTTCGGGCGCTGCGTGACGGACACACCCCCGACCCGCACATCGACGCGCTGGCGCGCGAGGCCGCGCGTCACCAGATGCACCTGCTGCGGGGATGGCGACGGTACCTGCCGTGGTTCTTCTGCGCCATGGCGGTGCTGTTCCTGGCGGGCATGACTCTGGGCCTGATGTCGGAGCCGTCGACGCCGGCCCTGGTTGCACTGGCGCTCGGCTCCATTGCGCTCGGTGTGGGCGGGCCCCACCTCTTCCTCAGCATCCGACGCTCGCGCCGCTACCTCGACAAGGCATGACCTGGACCCGGCCCGGTCCCTGCACCATCGGCAACGCCGATCCAACGGCCAGCTGGCTCAACGGCCGTCCCTGCACCATCACCTGAGTCGGGTAACGATCGTCGGGGGCGGGCGACTCCGGCGCGAATGCACATGGACGAGGCCCCCTGGCCACGTCGGGTAGGGGGCCTCGTTCGTCTCGACCGTGCCCGGGGATCGGCTGCCACAGCGAACACGGCCGGCTCTGAACCCCATGTTGCCCCCGCCCGCCGCCGGGCAACCACACCGGGTGTGCGCATAACCCTTCTGGGCGGCGACTTCCCCCGCATGGGTCGAGGGTGGCCGTACCGGCCGGCGACCGACGCGCGACCCGCGCATGATCGTGGAGACGTACGGTCGCCGAACAGGCACCCGGGTAGGGGTCAATCCACCGGTCGAAGCGATCGTGCCAGCTCAACCCATCGATGGACCAGCGCCGTGGCGGCGCCGGAGTCCACCGCACCCGCGGCGCGGTCCAGGCCGGCGCGCAGCGCCTCGCCGAGGTCGCCGCCAAGCCCGTCGCGGGCGGCGAGCGCGGCGGCGGCGTTGAGCAGCACGGCGTCGCGCACCGGACCACTCTCGCCGGCGAAGACCCGCCAGGCGACGTCGGCGTTGAAGGCCGCGTCCCCGCCGCGCAGATCCCCGGGCGCGGAGCGCGCAACGCCAAGATCGACGGCGTCCACCAACGCCTCGCGGACCGTGCCACCGGTCGCCACCCACACCCGGGTCGGCGCCGCCGTGGTGAACTCGTCCAGCCCGTCCTCGCCGCGGGCCAGCAGCACCGAGTCGCCGCGCCGGGCGAAGACCTCAGCCATCACCGGCGCCATCCGGGCATCCGCGCAGCCGACCGTGCCGGCCGTGGGCCGGCCGGGGTTGGTCAGCGGACCCAGGAAGTTGAACGCCGTCGGCACGCCGAGCTCACGACGGGTCGCCCCGGCGTGCCGCATGCCGGCGTGGAAGCGGGCGGCGAAGCAGAAGCCGATGCCGGCCTCCGTGACGCAGGTGGCGACCTGGTCCGGGCCGAGGTCGAGCGGGATGCCCAGGTACTCCAGCAGGTCGGCGGCGCCGCACAGCGAGGATGCCGCCCGGTTGCCGTGCTTGACGACCGGCACACCGGCGGCGGCCACCACCACGGCGGCCATCGTGGAGATGTTGACGGTGTTGGCGCGGTCCCCACCGGTGCCGACCACGTCCACCGACGCGGTCCGGACCGCCTCGGGAAGCGGCACGCGCGGCGCGTTCGCCAGCATCACGTCGACCATGCCGGCGATCTCGCCCGGCGTCTCGCCCTTCGCCCGCAGCGCCACCACGAATCCGGCGATCTGCGATCCGGTCGCCTGGCCGGCCATGATCTCGGCCATCGCCCAGGCGGTGTCGTCGGTGGAGAGCTCCTCGCGGGACAGCAGCGCGGCGAGCAGCCGCGGCCAGGTGCGCTCAGCCATCGCCGGGCCTACCGGTGCGTCGGCAGGTTGACCGGTGCGCCGGAGTCGCGTTGGCGCAGCAGCGCGGCGACGGTCTGCGCGGTGAGCACCGGGTCCAGCGGGTGCAGGAGCGTCGCGTCCACCCGGGCGTACGCCGCGAGCCAGCGGTCCGCCGCCCGCGCGATCACGACGCACATCGGCGGCGGGTCGTCGAGTTCCTCCTTGAGCTGGCGGGCCAGGCCCAGCCCGCCGGCCGGCGAGGCCTCACCATCGAGCACCAGGGCATCGATGTCGGAGTTGTCGACCAGTCGCAGCACCTCGTCGGAGGATGTGGCCTCGACATAGCGCACCGACACGTCGGGGGCGGGTCGGGTGCCGATCGCCAGGCGCATCCGGTGCCGGACCTCCTGGTCGTCGCTGTAGAGCAGGACGGTGTGCTCGCTCATGTCGCGCTTGCTCCTTGGCGGGTCGCGGGTGCCGCAGGGATCGTACCGGCTGGCGCCGCTGGCGCGGCTGCGCCCTGGGTCGCCGCGGCCTGGGTCGCCGCGGCCTGTGCCGCTGCGGCGGCCTGGGCCTCTTCGCGGTCGAGCTGCCGATCGACCCGCCGGCTCTCCCGGTCGGCCGAGCGCATCCACTGCACCACCAGCACGGCGAGCATGGTGACGCTGACCACCTCACCGCCGGCCCACAGGATGCCGCCGGCCACCCGCTGGTCGGCGAAGGGATCGGCCCAGCTCAGCCCGAGCGACGGGTACCAGTCACCACCGACCAGGGTCTCACTCTGCATGATGGTGAGCCCGAGCACGGTGTGGAACGGCGTGGACAGGAACATCAGCAGCGCCCGGGCCGGGTAGGGCCACCGGTTGGGCAGCGGGTCCACCCCGACCAGTGGCCAGAAGAAGAGGCAGCCCACCGCGATGAAATGCACGTGCACCAGCTGGTGGGCGAGCGGGGAGCGCATGGTCAGGCCGTACAGCTCGGTGAAGTACAGGGCGAACGGCGTGACCACGAAGAAGCCGTACGCCACCAGGGGAAAGGTCAGCACGCGGGCCACCCGGCTGTGCAGCACGGCGAGCAGCCGGGCCCGCGGGCGGTGCGGCAGCGTGCGCAGGGCCAGCGTCACCGGCGCACCGAGCGCGAGGAAGATCGGCGAGATCATCGACATCACCATGTGCTGGCCCATGTGCGCCGAGAGCAACGTGGTGTCGTACGTCTCCAGGCCGGTGAGCGTGACAATCGCGATACCGCCGAGGCCCGGTACCAGGAACAGCAGCGTCCGCGACACCGGCCAGGAGTCGCCGCGGCGGCGCAGCAGCGCGACGCCGTAGAGGTAGCACGCCGCGACCACCACCAGGCCCAGCGCCAGCCAGGAGACATGGATGTGGCCCAACATGGCGCCCACGGTCGGCGGCCCGAGCGGCTCGTCGCGCGGGACGTCGAGCGGTGCGGTGAGGAGGGCGGTGACCAGCGTTGGCACGCTTCCAGGCTATGCCGGCGAAGCAGCGGCAGCACGCCTACCCCCGCCACACCGCCAACCACCCACCCCGGTGCGGAGCCCTGCGTGGATCGCGAGGAATAATGCTCTCGTGACTGCGGCCCCAGCGACTGCCCAGAGCCAGATCCACTCCCTGACCAGGCCCAACATGGTCAGTGTCGGGACGATCGTGTGGCTCTCCAGCGAACTGATGTTCTTTGCGGCGCTCTTCGCGATGTACTTCTCGATCCGGGCGGCGGCGCCGGAGCAGTGGGCCGAGCACACCCCCCATCTCAACCTGCCGTACGCGATGACATTCACGGTCATCCTCGTGCTGTCGTCGGTCACCTGCCAGATGGGCGTCTTCCGGGCCGAGCACGGCGACGTGCACGGCCTGCGCCGCTGGTTCACGCTGACCTTCGTGATGGGGCTGATCTTCGTCCTCGGGCAGGCGTACGAGTACACGACGCTGGTGCACGAGGGCATCAAGATCAACGGCGACGGGTACGGGTCGGTGTACTACCTGACCACCGGATTCCACGGGCTGCACGTCACCGGTGGCCTCATCGCCTTCCTGCTCATGATGGCGCGCAGCACGATGGGCCGGTTCACGCCGGCGCAGGCAACGTCGGCGATCGTTGTCTCGTACTACTGGCACTTCGTCGACGTAGTGTGGATCGCGCTGTTCGCGATGATCTATTTCCTGAAATAGGCGGCCGGGCGCCCATCCGGACGCCCACAGTCTTTCGAATACCGTTGTGATGACGAGGGTGAGGACATGACTGCTGACCGCACCGGTGGCGACACCGGCGGGGGCGACACCACCGGTGCGGGCACCGGAGGCACGCCCGCCGACCGAGGTGCGCCGAGCGCGGCCGGGACGCGACTCCCGCCCGCCGAGCTCACCCGGGCCGGCGCCCGCGCGGGTCGCAGCCGGCTGCGACGCCGGCTCGCCGCCACCGTCCGGCTGGTCGCGGCGCTCACCATCATGGGCGGCCTGTACACCGCCTTCGCCCCGGGCAGCGCCGCGGAGGACACGCCGCAGATGTCGGACCAGGCGGCTGCCGGCAAGGCGCTCTACGACATCAGCTGCATCACCTGCCATGGCAGCAACGGCCAGGGCGAGACCGACCGGGGCCCCAGCCTGATCGGCGTGGGTGCCGCCTCGGTGCACTTCCAGGTCAGCAGCGGCAGGATGCCGATGGCGCGCCAGGAGGCGCAGTCGCAGCGCAAGGAACCCCAGTTCAACGAAGAGCAGACCCGTCAGCTGGCGGCCTACATCCAGGCCCTCGGCGGCGGTCCGCAGATCCCGGACAAGGAAGCGGTCGACCCCAGCGGCGGTGACCTCGCCAAGGGCGGTGAGCTGTTCCGGGTCAACTGCTCCGCCTGCCACGCGTTCTCCGCCGGCGGCGGCGCGCTCTCCGCCGGCAAGTTCGCCCCGACGCTGCGGCCGGCCACGACGACGCAGATCTACGAGGCCATGCTGACCGGGCCGCAGAACATGCCGGTCTTCGGGGACAACCAGCTGACGCCCGAGGAGAAGCGGGACGTCATCGCGTACGTGCAGAACCTGAATGACCAGAAGGACCCGGGTGGCTTCAGCCTCGGCCGCTACGGCCCGACCCCGGAAGGACTGGTGACCTTCGTCGTCGGCATGGCGGCCCTGGTGCTCGCCACGCTGTGGATTGCAGGGAAGTCATGACCACGATGCAGTCGGGCCCACGCCCGCACGGTGACCAGGGCGCCCCGACCGGGGACGAGTTCGACGTTGACGACCCGCGACTGACCCGGTTCGATCTGGTCCGCGAAGGGGCCCGGCGCGACGGCGTGGAGATCGTCCACTACGCGCCGCGCTTCCCGGTGCCCGGCACCCGGGCGGAGAAGCGGATCGAGCGGGTGATCGCGCTGCTGCTGGTGCTGACCGGGCTGTTCGCGCTGGCCTTCATCGTGGTCTTCGTGCTGCCGTTCCGGTACAACGCGTTGACCAGCGAAGGCTGGTGGTACACACCGCTGCTCGGTCTGACGCTCGGGCTGTCGCTCGCCGCGTTCGGGTTCGCCATCGTCGTCTGGGCCAAGAAGCTGCTGCCCGAGGAGGTGTCGATCCAGGATCGGCACGACGGTGCGTCGGCGCGGGACGAGCGCATGATCACCGGCGCCACGATCGTCAACATGGCCGATGAGACCGGAATCACCCGCCGCCCGCTGCTCAAGGGCGCGCTGCTGGTGGGGCTGCTGCCACTGGGCGGGGCCGCCGCGGTGACGCTCGGCGGGCTGGTCAACGACCCGCACCCGAAGGACGAGGAGCCGTACTTCGAGACCGGCTTCAACCCCAAGTTCAACGGCGGCAAGCCGGTCCGGCTGGTCCGGGAGGACTACTCGCCGATCCGTCCGGCCGACGTCAGTGTCGGCGGCCAGGTCACCGTCTTCCCCGGGATCCCGCACGGGACCACGAACGAGTGGGCGGACTCCCCCACCCTGCTGTTCCATCTGCGGGAGGCCGACGCCCGCACCGCCGAGGCCAACGCCCAGCGCCACGCGCTCAACGGCGGGATGCAGTGGGGCAACTTCGTGGCCCACTCCAAGATCTGCACCCACGCCGGGTGCCCGGCCAGCCTGTACGAGCAGCAGACCAACCGGCTGCTCTGCCCGTGCCACCAGTCGCAGTTCCAGGTCACCGACAATGCCCGGCCCGTCTTCGGTCCTGCTGCCCGCAGCCTGCCGCAGTTGCCACTTGACGTGGACGAGGAGGGATACTTCATTGCGAAGTCCGATTACAAGGTGGCAATCGGGCCGTCATTCTGGGAGCGGCCATGAAGCGGCGTAAGTTCGACCCACGGGCCCTGCCGGCCTCCGCGGCGGGTCAGATCGACGACCGGCTGCAGGTAGCCAGCCCGATGCGGCGGATGTTCAACAAGGTCTTCCCCGATCACTGGTCATTCCTGCTGGGCGAGATCGCCCTCTACTCCTTCGTCGTGCTGCTGCTCACCGGCACCTTCCTGACGCTGTTCTACGACCCCTCGATGAAGGAGGTCGTGTACGACGGCAGCTACGTGCCGCTGCGCGGCATCGAGATGTCGGCGGCGTACTCGAGCAGCCTGGACCTCTCGTTCGACGTCCGCGGTGGGTTGTTCATGCGCCAGATGCACCACTGGGCGGCCCTGCTGTTCATGGCGTCGATCCTGGTGCACATGCTGCGGGTTTTCTTCACCGGCGCATTCCGGAAGCCGCGCGAGCTCAACTGGATCATCGGCATCCTGCTCTTCATCCTCGGCTTCACCGAGGGCCTGTTCGGTTACACGCTGCCCGACGACGCGCTCTCCGGCACCGGTCTCCGCGTCATGCACGCGGTCGTGCTGGCCGTTCCGGTGGTCGGCACCTGGATCGCCCACGGCGGCTTCGGCGGCGAGTACCCGGGCGAACTCATCATCGGCCGGTTCTACATCCTGCATGTGCTGCTGTTCCCGGGCATCCTGCTCGCGCTGATCACCGCCCACATGGCCCTGCTGGTGAAGCAGAAGCACACCCAGTGGCCGGGCCCCGGCCGGACCAACCACAACGTGATCGGCGTGCGGATGTTCCCGCACTTCGCGGCGAAGGCCGGCGGCTTCTTCATGGTCGTCTTCGCGGTGATCGCACTGATGGGCGGCATCTTCCAGATCAACCCGATCTGGATCTTCGGTCCGTACCAGGCAGCGGTCGTCTCCGCGGCAAGCCAGCCCGACTGGTACGTCATGTTCATGGACGGCTCGGTACGGCTGTTCCCGGCATGGGAGATCCGTGCCTTCGGCTACACGTTGTCGCCGTTGTTCTGGCCGGCCATCGTGCTGCCCGGCCTGCTGTTCACGCTGCCGATGCTGTACCCGTTCCTGGAAGCCCGGTTCATGAAGGACCGGGAGGCCCACCACCTCCTGCAGCGCCCGCGCGACGTGCCGGTGCGGACCGGACTCGGCGCCATGGCGGTCAGCTTCTACCTGGTGCTGACGCTCTCCGGGGCGAACGACGTCATCGCTGAGAAGTTCGACATCAGCCTCAACGCGATGACCTGGGCAGGCCGGATCGGTCTGCTGATCGTGCCGCCGATCGCGTACTACATCGCCTACCGCATCGCCCTGGGGCTCCAACAGCACGACCGTGAGGTCCTCGCCCACGGGGTGGAGACCGGCATCATCCGGCGCATGCCGGACGGCCGGTTCATCGAGGTGCACCAGCCGCTTGCGGCGCCCGACGAGCACGGACACACCGAGCTGGATTACGCCGGCTGGGTGGTGCCCAAGAAGATGAACCGGGTCGGGGCGCTGGCGCCGGTGGTCAAGGGCTTCTTCTTCCCGATCGAGCGCAGTGTGCCTCCGTCCCCCGCTCCCCTGGAGTCCGGCTCGCCGCCCGAGGCGCCCGTGTCGCCGGCGCCGCGCCGGGAGATGGTCGGCGGCGGCCAGCAGTAGCAACGTCGCACGTCCGGTGATCCGGTAGAGCTGGGGGCACCCAGCGCTACCGGATCATTGCTATGCAGCCTGTGGCGCGTTGTACCTGTGCAGCCGCTGACAGGAGGACTCCTTTTGCGTACCCAGTCGCACCGGGCGAACCGGATTCGGATCGTCGCGGTGCTGGCGCTCGCCGCACTGGTCGTCGCGCCGATCACCGGGTTCGCCGCCTGCGCCCGCGGGCTCCGTTTCGACGAAAGTGACGCCGAGCAGCTTCGACGGTTCGCCCAGCGCATGGAGCGCGCCGCCGACCTGACCTACACGGCCGAGTACGACGCCGCTGGTGTTGCCGTCTCGCATACCCATCAGCCACCGCGGCAGGCGTACCGCACGGCCGCCGCCACCCTCGTGGTGGGCCCCGACACGGTGCTGCTCTGCCGCCTCGGCACAGCGCCGGCCCGACCCGGCCAGGCAGCACCGGCGCGTCGGTGCGAGCGCGCACCCGGCATCGACGGCATCACGTTGCCCCAGGCGCGAGCGGTCAGCCCGACCATCGCGGCGGCACAGTTCGTCGCACCGGAGGTTGCCATTGCCCTGATCCTGCGTGCCGCCGGGCGGCCCGGCCTGCACCTCTCGGGCAGCCGGGAACGGATCGCCGAAGCCGACGCGGACTGCGCCACGGTAAGTACCGGCGCCGGCACGGTCGCCGCGACCCCGGCGTCGGACGGCGCAACCGCCGCACCGGCGGGCCGGGACACGAGCGGCGGTGACCGGCTGCCGCCGCTGCGGTTCACGGCGTGCGTCACCGAGGCCGGTGTGCTGGCCCGGTTCGACGGCACGACCGACGCCGGTACGCCCGGACGAACCACCCTCCAGCGCCTCACCATGTCGACCGCGCCGGACGCCTTCGAGGCCCCACCGGGCCTCGCCCTCCAGGACTCCGCCGCCGTCCCCGGCGCGTGAGGCACGCCGACGATCCGATCCTCAGCCTGCGGCGACGCCGCCGGGTTCGTCGTGGCGCGGCGCGGCGGTCGGGGCGTACTGGTCAGGCAAGGACGGCCAGCGCTGCGAGGCCCACTCCGACCATGTCGGGTACCCGTGCGGGACGGGTGGAATCTGAGAACCTCGCAGTTCTTCGTCGTCCGGCGCCTGAAACTGAGCCCGCCACCGCTCGAGTTCAACGTCGCTCATGTGGAACGTTTGATCCGGCGTCGTTGTGAACCGATTGGCGACACGCCTGCGTTGCTCCTCGTGGTCGATCGGCAGGTAGACAACGTGGCTACGCGCGCCGACCGTGCCAGCGATCCAGCGGAGGGCTGATCGTTCGTCCCTGCCCCAGAACCCGAAGTCGAAGACAACGGTGATGCCCAGCTGGGCGGCCCGCATGCCGAGCTGAATCAACTTGCCCTCAACGAGGTCACGCTTGTCTGGTGGGTTCTGAACGCCGAACAGCACGATCTGCCACTCGTCCGGCGTCAGCCGCAGAGACGACGCGCTGATCTCCAGTTCCTTGGCGCGAGTCGTCTTCCCGGCGCCGGGAAGGCCAACGATCAGATAAACGACGGCACGTGTAGCGCGCGGGTCGGTCGGATCGGGATACTTGTGTGCGTCCATGCGGCGGCTCCTGAGGGGTGGCAGGGGCCAGGCAACGCGAGACGGCCGCCCGGCAGAAAGCCGGCGGCGCGGAACCGAGGAACGTAGCTACGGACTGTTCCAGCGCCGTCAGCGGGACCGGCAGGGACGCGTCACGGACGTACCAGCACACATGCCACGACTCTACCGACCGAAGGTCGGGTCACGCTGGTCAGCATCCCGACCCACCGACCGGCACAACCGTGAGCGGCGATACAGGACTTGGAGTGGGTCGTGCGGATTGTGGTCGTCGGAGCCGGGATCGTGGGCGCCGCGGTGGCGTACGAGGCAGCCAGAGCCGGAGCCGAGGTCGTCCTGCTGGACAAGTCTCTGCCCGCCTCCGGAGTGACCGCGGACTCCTTCGCCTGGATCGGCGGTCCACGTGGCGGCGACACGCCCGATGCCAGCACGCCCCTGCGGCGCACAGTCCTCCCGGACTATCGGCGCCTGGAACGTGAGGTGCCGGGTGTGCGGGTGCATTGGCGGGGCACCTTGATGTGGGGCGGGGAGCAGTTTGCCGAGGACTGCGTCCTGGACCCCGACGAGCACCTCGTGGACGCCACACAGGTCGGGTTGCTCGAGCCGCACCTGCGGGTCCGGCCGCACCGCGCCCTGCACCTGGAAAGTCACGGTGCCATCGACCCGGTCGCCGTCACGCAGGCGCTGGTACGCGCGGCGCAGTCGCACGGCGCGCGGTTGATGGCGAACTCCGCCGTCACCGCACTGACGCTGCGCGACGGCGACGGCGACGGCGACGTCGTGGGAGTGCGGGCGTCGATCGGCGACCTGCCGGCCGACACGGTCGTGATCACCGCCGGTGTCGACGCGCCCATGTTGTGCGCGCCGCTCGGGTTCGACCTGCCCGTTGCGCCGGCCCCGGCGCTCCTGATGCGCTTCACCGCACCGCCCGGGCTGGTCCGCACGCTGGTCGCCACCCCAAACCTGGAGGTTCGCGAGGCCGCCGCCGGCCACCTCCTGGTCGCCGCCGAATACGTCGGGGAGATCGACCGGGAGGACCTGCAACGCGCGGGCGAGCAGATGCTGCGCCGGCTCACCGCCACCTTCGACGCCGCGGACATCCGCCTGGTCAGCGTCCGGGTCGGGACGCGGCCCATGCCCGCGGATCAACTGCCGATCATCGGCCCGGTCCCGGGCGTGGGCGGGGCCTACGTTGCCGTGATGCATTCCGGCATCACGCTCGCCCCGACCGTCGGGCGGCTCGTCGCCGCCGAGGTGGTAGCCGGCATCGAGAACGAACGGCTGGCCGGCCTACGACCGTCACGGTTCCGCTCAGGCGCCGAGCGCTGACCGGGCCGCGGTCGACAGCTCTCAGCCCGCGCTCCTTGCCACCTCCAACGTATAGCGTCCACGGGGGCTTGCGGCTAGACCCGGGTGCTGCCGCAGAATCGGCAACCGGACCCGGCACCGACGGGCAACCGGGGGCACGACAGTGCCCCGGAGCTGTGGAGGGGACGCGATGATCGAGCCGTACGTTCTGGATCTTCGGGAGGTCGACGAGACGCAGGCCGCAGTCGTCGGCGGAAAGGCCGCGAACCTGGGCGGGCTCTCTCGGGTCGAAGGCCTCCGCGTGCCGGCCGGATTCTGCGTGACGACGGACGCGTACCGGCGGATCATGGCGGAAGCGCCGTCAATCGACGATCGTCTCGATGCGCTGTCGCGGCTGAGCCCGGATGACCGGGAGGCGATCCGCGCGCTCAGCGCGGAGATCCGCCGGACCATCGAAGGGATCGCCATCCCGGGCGATCTGGCGGCGGCGCTCACCGACGCGCTCCCCCAGCCTGGCGGGCAAGCCGCATACGCCGTGCGATCCAGCGCGACCGCGGAGGATCTGCCGACTGCATCCTTCGCCGGCCAGCACGACACGTACCTCAACGTCGTGGGGCCGGCGTCGATCCTCCAGCACGTCGGCCGGTGCTGGGCCTCGCTGTTCACCGAGCGGGCCGTGACCTACCGCCAACGCAACGGCATCGATCACCGCACCGTCCACATGGCCGTCGTCGTGCAGCAGATGGTCTTCCCCGATGCGGCCGGCATCCTGTTCACGGCCGACCCCGTCACGGGCAACCGGAAGGTCGCCACCGTGGACGCCAGCTTCGGCCTCGGCGAGGCCCTGGTTTCCGGCCGGGTGAACCCGGACGGGTTCAAGGTCCGCGACGGCGAAGTCGTCGCCAGGGCGGTCGCGGCCAAGGAGCGTGCCATCCTCGCCCTGTCGACTGGCGGGACGCACGAAGTTGCGATCGAGCGGCAGCGGCAGGAGCAGCCGGCGCTGACGGATGCGCAGGTCGTGCGGCTCGTGCATCTCGGGCGACGGATCGAAGCACACTTCGGCCATCCGCAGGACATCGAATGGTGCCTGATCGAGGATGACTTCCAGATCGTGCAGACCCGGCCGATCACCACGCTGTTCCCCATCCCGGAATCCGGTGACGCGGAGAATCACGTCTACGTCTCTGTCGGCCACGGGCAGATGATGACCGACCCCATGAAGCCCCTGGGGCTCTCCATGTGGCGCCTGACGGCCCTGGCGCCGATGCACGAGGCCGGTGGGCGGCTGTTCGTCGACGTCACCCGGGGCCTGGCCTCGTCGACAAGCCGCGCTGGGCTTCTGGAGATGATGGGGAAGGGCGATCCGCTGATCAGGGACGCGCTGGAGACCCTGCTCGACCGTGGCGACTTCGTCCCTTCGCTCCCGGACGGAGGGCCCGCCGGGCCGGCGCACCGCGGCGCACCCGCCCTCATCGCAACCGATCCGGCCATCGCAACCGATCCGGCCATCGTCACCGAGCTGATCGAGCGCAGCGAGGCCTCCATCGCCGCCCTGCGGCGCGACATCGCGACGTTGACCGGACCGGCGCTGTTCGACTTCCTGCTGGGGGCGTTCCAGGAGCACAAGCGGGTCCTCAGCGATCCATTGAGCATGCAGGTGATCATGGCGGGGATGGAGGCCACCTGGTGGCTCAACGACCGGCTGCAGGAATGGCTGGGCGAGAGGAACGCGGCAGACACCCTCACGCTGTCCGCTCCCGGCAACGTCACCTCGGAGATGGGACTGGCGCTGCTCGACGTCGCCGACACGATCCGCCCGCATCCGGAAGTGGTGGCGTTCCTGCAGCGCGTACGGGACGACGGCTTCATCGACGAGCTGCCGAAGGTCGCGGGCGGGTCCGAAGCGCGCCGCGCCATCGAGGCCTACCTCGACCGGTACGGCATGCGCTGCGGCGGCGAGATCGACATCACGAGGCCGCGGTGGCGTGAGCGACCCGGCACCCTCGTGCCCCTGCTCCTCGACAACATCAGGCTCTTCGAGCCGGGTGCCGCCGAGCGGCGCTTCGAGCAGGGACGGCAGAAGGCGCAGCAGAAGGCTCAGGAGGTGCTGCAACGCCTGCGGGCCCTGCCGGAGGGGGAGCACAAAGCCGACGAGACCAAGCGGATGATCGAGCGGGTACGGACCTTCATCGGCTACCGGGAGTACCCGAAGTACGCCATCGTCAGCCGCTCCTTCATCTACAAGCAGGCCCTGCTGGACGAGGCCGAGCGCCTCGTGCGCGCCCACGTGCTCCCCGAACGGGAGGACATCTTCTACCTCACGTTCGCCGAACTCCACGACGTCGTGCGCTCCAACCAGGTGGACGACCGGCTGATCCGGCAGCGCAAGGACGCGTTCCGGTCGTACCACGCGCTTACGCCGCCCCGGGTGCTGACATCGGATGGCGAGGTCATCGCCGGGGCGTACCGACGCGACGACGTGCCGACCGGCGCCCTGCTCGGCATACCGGTCTCCGGCGGGACCGTCGAAGGGCGCGCCCGCGTCATCCTGGACCTGGCCCAGGCCGATCTCGAGCCGGGCGACATCCTGGTCACGGTCCACACGGACCCGAGCTGGACACCGCTCTTCCTCGCCGTCACAGCCCTGGTGACGGAGGTCGGAGGACTGATGACCCACGGCGCGGTGATCGCCCGGGAGTACGGCCTGCCGGCTGTCGTCGGTGTGGTGGATGCCACCCGGCTGATTCCCGATGGGCAGCGGATCCGCGTGCACGGAAGTGACGGGTACGTCGAGATTCTGTCCTGACCGCGGAAAATGGCGATGCCGTGAACCGTCCCTACGCCATGATGCTGGCATGGCGATCCGATATCCCGACCCGTTGCGTCCGGGTGACCGCGTCGGTGTCACGTCTCCCTCCAGCGGGGTCGACGAGGGCATGCGGGGTCGGCTGCGGGTCGCGATCCAATGTGTCCGCGAACGCGGGTACGAGGTCATCGTCGGAGACTGCATGGACGGCGCCGGACATGTCAGCGCTCCGGCCCCGGAACGCGCGGCTGAGCTGATGCGGATGCTGACCGATCCGACGATCAGGGCGGTGGTGCCGCCGTGGGGCGGGGAGACCGCGATTGATCTTCTGCCGTTGCTCGACTGGGACTCGCTGCGCGGGGCGGAGCCGACCTGGATGGTCGGGTTCTCGGACATCTCGACGATTCTGACGCCGTTGACGCTGCTGACCGGCGTGGCGACGGTGCACGGCAACGACCTCATGGATACGCCGTACCGCGCGCCGGCGGGGTTGTTGTCCTGGCTGGAGATCGCGGCCCTGGCACCGGGCGAGACCTTCACCCAGATCCCACCGGGCCGGTACCGGTCAGCCGGATGGGACGACTACCTGCGGCACCCCGATGTGGACGAGTTCAGCCTGGACACCGCGGGTCGCTGGACCAGGTTGGACGGCGTGGGCGACGTGGACGTCGCGGGCCGGCTCATCGGCGGTTGCCTCGAAACCTTGTGCAACCTGGCCGGCACGCGCTACGCCGACATCGAGGACTTCGCCCGGCGGGAGGCCCCGGACGGGCTGCTCGTCTACGTCGAGGCCGCCGAAGCCGACGCGGCGGCGATCTGCCGGAACCTGCACGGGATGCGCCTGAACGGCTTCTTCACGAGCGCGAACGCTGTAGTCGTCGGACGCACCCGCGCGCCGGGGTTCGGCGGCCTGACTCAGCATGCGGCAGTCCTTGACGCCCTCGGCTCCCTCGGCGTGCCGATCATCGCCGATGTGGAGTGCGGCCACGTCCCGCCGTACCTGCCGATCGTCAACGGCGCGCCCGGCCGGATCGTGCTGAGCGGTGACCGCAACGAACTCACCCAGACCCTCGCCTGATCAGACCGCGCCCGCGGTCGCCAGTGCCGG
The DNA here is from genome assembly GCA_035296325.1 of Micromonosporaceae bacterium. Taxonomy (GTDB): domain Bacteria; phylum Actinomycetota; class Actinomycetes; order Mycobacteriales; family Micromonosporaceae; genus DATHBD01. Next base: position 64,105 of record DATHBD010000012.1, read on the forward strand.
AGCGGATCGACCCGGTACGCCGCCGGACCCCCCACGCGGTCCACCACAGTTGTACGACCAGCGTGCCCGCCACGGCTGCCCCAAAGGCACCCGGAACGCCGTACGGCACAAGCAGCATGGCGAGCAGGAAACAGAACACCGCAAAGCCGACCAGGCCGCGCGTCACCCCGGCCAGCGTCCGCACCGCCGCCGCCGCGCCGTGCTGGGCCAGTACGAATCCGGCGACCACGCTCGTCGCGACCGGGAAGGGGGCGAGGATCCCGGTGACCACCGGCCCCACCGCAGCCGAAAGCCCCGTGATCGTCAGCACCAGGACGGCCGTGGCGGCGGCGCGGCCGGGCAGGTCCCACCACGGCGGGGTCATTGCCGTGCCGGCCGTACCGGGGTCACTGTCGAGCCGTGCCACCAGCCGATGCGCTACCCACACCGCGGCCAGCACCACCGCAAATCCCCGAACAGCACCAACCTCGAGCTGGGCCAGGGCGATGTCGGCCAGCACAGTCGCCGCCCAGGAGACCGCCAGGGAACCGAGCCAGTTCCAGCGGCGACTCGCGTAGGCGAAGGACACCACGAACACCGCCAGCGAGACCAGACCGAGGAGCGACGCCGACGCCGCACGGGCGCCGAACCGTGTCCCGTGATCCAGACGGTGATGAACAGAATCGGGCCTGCCACGATCGGGAACGCCACCAGAATTCCCGCCAGTCGATCCCCCCACCGCCGACCCGCCAACGTCGACCCGACAACCAGCAGTGGCGCCAACAGGAGCTTCAGCAACAGCGTCACCCGGACACCGTAGTGGTTGTGGTAGATCTGGATTCATGTTCGTTCGTCTGTTGCAGATCGACGCCTTCGCTGACCAGGTGTTCCGAGGCAATCCGGCCGCGGTGATGCCCTTGTCGTCCTGGTTGCCCGACCGCGTTCTGCAGGCACTCGCAGCGGAGAACAACGTGTCCGAGACCGCGTTCTACGTCGACCGGCTACCGCCCGACGTGGAACCCCCGGCCGGCAGCGACGCCGCATACCACCTACGGTGGTTCACCCCCGCGATCGAGGTCGACCTCTGCGGGCACGCCACCCTGGCGACCGCCGGTCACCTGTTCGACGACGTACATCCCGACGGGCAGCGCCTTTCCTTCTGGACCCGCAGTGGCTGGCTGCATGTGACCCGGGGACGCCGCAACGGCGAACTCGTCATGGACTTCCCGGCCGAGCCGCTGGAACCCGTCGCCGTCGGCGAGCCGATTTCCTCGGCCGCGCTGGCCGCGCTCGGGGTGTCCGCCGAGGCGATCATGCGCGCCACCGACCTGGTCTTCGTCCTGGCCGACGAGACCGCGGTCCGTGACGTCACGCCGGACTTCGCCTCGTTGAGCGGCCTGCCCGTGCGTGGCGTGGTCGTCACGGCCCCGGGCGACGACGACGGCGTGGACTTCGTCTCGCGCTGGTTCGGCGCCCGCGCTGGAGTCGCCGAGGACCCGGTCACCGGGTCCGCACACAGCCAGATCGCAGGCTACTGGGCACAGCGCCTCGGCCGAGCCCGGTTGACCGCCCGACAGCTGTCAACCCGGGGCGGCACGGTCACCTGCGAGGTCGACGGCGACCGGGTCCGGCTCGGCGGAACGTACCGCCGCTACCTCGACGGCACCGTCACCATCCCCGACGACCTGCTGTAGGAGTGCCACGGTCCCCCGAAGCTGTTCAACTACCCACGCCTGCAGCGCTGGGGCGACTCCGCGTTCCGGCATGGCCCTGAGAACGAGGTCCAGGTCCGCGCCGTGCAGCCGCAGGTGCCGGATCAACGGTCCGTACCGGTCCGGGCGGTCTCGGCCAAGCTCGGAGACCAGCCGCAGCTCAAGGCGTACAGCGGGCACGACATGCTGACCCACCTTGACGGGTACGTAGTGCTGCCACGGGCCGGGCCCGGCGCACTCCAGCGTGTCGCTGTCGGTGGGCCACTCCACGGTGCTGATCTCCACGTCGGTCCCGTCGACGTCGAACCGGGCAAAGTACTGCCGCGCATCGGGAAGCCAGGTCGGCGGGATCCGGCAGAGAAAGCCGGAGAGCGCCGCGGCGAAGCTGTCGACATCACTTCGCCGGGCGACCAGGATGTCTATGTCGCCGGTGGCCAGCGGAACGCCCTGGATCAACGCGGCGGCGGTACCGACGAGGCGGTACTCGGGCTCCGGGTTGACCGCGGCGACGCGGTCAAGAACCAGCGAGAGCACGACCTGCAACTGCTCCGAACCGGCCAGCGGTCGCCCTGCACTGTGCTCCTTCATCACTCAATGGTGCCAGCGCGATCCGCTGGCGACTGTGCGTACTCGGCAAGGATCTGGTCGATCACATATCGGGCGTTCGCCGCCTTGACCTGGTCGGCGTGCCGAGCGTCGGCATACGTGATGAGGGCTTTCCACAGTGCCCAGCCGCGCCCGCGGGCCCAGGTCGCCGGGTCGACGGACAGCCCGGTCCGGAACGCCTCGCGGCTCGGGCCGGACAGGAGGGTCCAGGCAATCGCCATGTCGCATGACGGGTCGCCGACGCCCGAGGTGCCGAAGTCGATGACGGCCGCCAGCGCACCGTCCCGCACCAGGAGGTTCCCCTGAGCGATGTCGCCGTGCAACCAGACCGGTTGGCCGTCCCATGTCGCCCGCAGTGCCGTCTGCCAGATCTCCAGGGCGGTGGTGCCTGGGATGTCGCCATCAAGCGTTTCGATCGCGTGCCGGGTCTGGCCGTCATATGTCAGCAGCGGCCCGCCGCGGAACCAGTTGTGCTCTCCGGGTGGCGGCCCGCCGGTGGGATCGACCTGCTGGAGGGCAACGAGGAACGCGGCGAGCGTGGTCGCGAACCGGGTCAGGTCATCAATGTTGTCGCCGGTTGCGGGTTCCCCGTCGATCCACCGGTAGATCGACCAGGGGTACGGATAGCCTTCGCCCGGTACCCCTTTCGCCACGGGCCGGGGAATGGGCAGCGGCAGCTGCGGCGCCAGTACCGGCAGCCACCGGTGCTCCTTCTCGACGGCCCGTGCGTACGGGCCGGCGCTGGGCATGCGCACCGACATGCTGGTACCGAGGTGGAACGTCACGTTGTCCCACCCGCCGACGGCCACCGCCCGGACCGGAAGGTTCGCCCACCGCGGGAACTGCGCGGCGATCAGTCGCGTGACGAGCATCGCGTCGATCTGATGACGGTCGGGCACGGGCCCCGCCGCGCTCCGCTCCGGGCTCACGCGGCACCGCTGCGAACCCGAGGCTCTGCCCCGACAACCGTGCCGAGGAAACCCCCGGACTGGCGCGACCACAGCTCCGCGTAGAGCCCGCGGCGTTCCACCAGCTCCGCGTGAGTGCCCTGCTCGACGATCCAGCCGGCGTCGAGGACCACGATCCGGTCCAGGTGGGCGATGGTGGAGAGCCGGTGCGCGATCGCGATCACGGTACGGCCGGGTCCGGCGTACCCGATGAGCCAGACCTCGATCGCGGCGCACAGCATTGTGGTGATGACCGCGGCGGCTACGACCGGTCGCAGCGGCCGGAACTCGTCCAAGAGGAACCGGCGCACGTCGGCGGCCGGGGTGCGGTCGTCGACCGCGGGGAAGGGGTCAACAGGGTTTTCGAGCAGGCCGATCACGAAGTGCCTTTCCGGCGGCGGAGACAGACGGGAAGCGAGGGAAACCGCCGGACGTTCTCATGATCAATCTCCATTCCGCGTCGGCTGTGCGTGGTCCCGCGCGAGCCTAAGCGACAGCCAACCATGCCGCCTGCGATTTATGCCGCCCACGATTGACGACCGTCCGCAGACACGTCAGCCAGGCTGGTCCGCACGATTTTCGCGGCGAAGTCCGCCGATCACGGGCCCGGCGCGCGACAATCTGGGCAACATCCTCCGGCCCAACCGGTCCTCGCCGAGGTGAACCCATGCAGCAGACCCGTCGCCTTTCCCTCCTCGCCACCCCGCTCACCGCACTTCTTCTCGTGTTCGCCCTCGCCTCCCCCGCCGCCGCCGCCACCCTCAATGCGAAGCTCGCCGTGCTCTCCAGCTGGACCCAGCCCACGGCCACGAGCTTCAACGCGTGGAATGCCGCCCGGATCGACCAGGCTCGCTGGGCGAGCTACGGCTTCGACTGGAGCACCGACCACTGCTCACTGAGCCCGGATCAACCGCTGGGGTTCGACTTCCGTACCGCGTGCTGGCATCACGATTTCGGCTACCGCAACTACAAGGCCCTCGGCCGCTTCACCGCGAACCGGGCCCGGGTCGACCGCACGTTCTACTTCGATATGCGGACCAGCTGCCGGGCGTACACGCCCGTCGTCCGGCCCGCGTGCTACTCCGTCGCGTGGACCTACTACCGGGCGGTGGTGACCTTCGGCGCGCTCAACGTGCCCGAGGAGAGCCTCAGCCAGGCGGCCACGATGAAGGCGAACGCCCTGGCGACCGCCGCGTCGACCAACCAGTCGACGCTCAGCCATCGCGCCGAATAACCGCCGAACGACATTGGCCCCGGGCTGCTCAGCCGAGCGCCCGGGGCCGATGTCGTGCCGCAGTTCAGTGCTCGGCGCTGCGGCGGGAGCCGGTGTAGTACTCGAAGAGCAGCCCTGCCGAGGCCGCCAGCACAGCCGCCACCCCGAGCGCCATCAGCCACGCCATCCACACGGCCGCGCCGTACGCCGTGACGGCGGCCGCGAGGGCCAGCCCGAACGGCCAGTAGCTGCTGGGGCTGAAGAACCCGATCTCCCCGGCGCCGTCGACGATCTCAGCCTCCGGGCGGTCCTCCGGGCGCAGGTCGATGCGCCGGGAGACGAACCAGAAGTACCCGCCCATCATCATGGTGAGCAGCGCGGACAGGATCAGCGCCACCGTGCCGACGAACTCCATGTGGTTGGCGCTGCCGGCGTCACGGCTGTCGAACCAGGTCCACCAGCCGTAAATCGCCGCGATCAACAGCAGGAAAGCGGTCAGGCCGCCGAAAATCTTCCACTCCGTCTTCATGCCACGCCCTCGCTCAGCCTGCCGCACGCTGCTGCGCGTCGGTCTGGAACGGCACGGTCCGGATCGCGTACTCCGGCTCGCCGATACCCTTCAGCGCCTCCGGCGTGCTCTGGCCCTGCTTGCGCAGCTCGATGTACCGGTCGAAACGATCAGCACTGACGGCGCGCACCTCGAAGTTCATCATGGAGTGGTATGCCCCGCACAACTCGGCGCAGCGCCCGACGTAGGCGCCCTCCTTGACCACGGTGACCTCGAACCGGTTCTCCACGCCCGGGATGACGTCACGCTTGAACAGCATGTCCGGCACCCAGAACGAATGCATCACGTCGCGGGAGTGCTCCACGAACCGGACCCGCTTGTTGGTCGGGAGCACCAGCACCGGAATGTAGTTGGTGGAGCCGGTGGTCGACACGGGCTGGCCGCCGGGGCCGCGGGCGTTGTCGTCCTGGTAGTTGAACTGCCAGTTCCACTTGAACGCCAACACCTCGACGGTCACGTCGGGGCGCTCCACCTCGCGGTCCACGTACGTCTGCACGGTCGCGGTGTAGTAGAAGAGCACCGACACGATCAGGAACGGCGTCAGCGTGTAGAGCATCTCCATGGGGAGGTTGAACCGCGTCTGCAGCGGCATCTCCTCGCTGCGCTTGCGGTAGCGGATCACACACCAGAAGATCAGGCCCCACACGAAGATGCCGACGACCAGCGCCGCGACCGTGGACGCGATCCACAGGTCGTACATCCGCTTGGACTCTTCGGTGATGCCGTTCTCCGGCCAGCCGAACCCACGGAACGTCGATCCGATCGAGCAACCGGTGAGCAGCGTCACCAGGCTCGCGGCCACGGCGACGAGGCCCACGGCACGCGTCAACCGGGGCCGACGTGGCGCGGACGGTGCGCCCGAACCCCTTGCGACCACAGCTCTGCCTCCCTCGCAGCGCCCCGACGGAGCCGATCCGGCACCCCCGGCGACAAAGGCCTCCGACAGGCGCAGAGTACTCGACCGGGCGCGTCGCGGCCGGCTCGGGGTCGCCATGTCCGACGGGTACTACGGTTGCCGGGTGGGCGCCTACCTCGATTCCGCGACCGCCTCGCCGCTGCACCCGGTGGCGCGGCAGGCGCTGCTGGCGGCGCTCGACGACGGTTGGGCCGATCCGGGCCGGCTCTACACGCGGTCCCGCCGGGCCCGGCAACTCGCCGACGCCGCGCGCGGTGCGGTCGCGGAGGCTCTGGGGGTCCGCGACGACGAGGTCAGTTTTCCGGCCAGCGGTTCCGACGCGGTGTACCGGGCGATCGCCGGCACGCTCGCCGGACGCGGCGGGTCCGGTGGGCCGGGGCGACCCGGCGGCCGCGTGGTCCACTCGGCGGTGGAGCACTCCGCCGTGCTGCGCGCTGCCGCCCTCGGCCCGGCACAGGCGGTCGCGGTGGACCGGCTCGGCCGGGTGGACCTCGACGCGTTCGCCGCCGCGGTACGCGCTCCGGACGTCACCGTGGCCGCGCTGCAGAGCGCCAACCACGAGGTGGGCACGGTCCAGCCGGTGGCCGCGGCGGCCGAACTCGCCGCTGAGGCTGGCGTGCCGTTGCTGGTGGACGCGGCGCAGTCGGTCGGCCGGATGGCCGTGCCGCCCGGCTGGGCACTGCTCACCGCGAGTGCCCGCAAGTGGGGCGGGCCGCCCGGCGTCGGCGTGCTCGTCGTCCGCAAGGGCACCCGCTACCTGGACCCGGAGCCGCAGGCCGGCCCGGTCAGCCTGCCGGCCGTGGTGGCGGCCGCGGCGTCGCTGCGGGCTGTGCTGGCCGACGCCGCCGCCGAGGCGGTACGCCTGCGCCGGCTGGTGGCGCGCCTACGGGACACCGTTGCCGCCACCGTGCCCGACGTCGAGGTGGTGGGCGACGCCGACGACCGGCTCCCGCACCTGGTGACGTTCTCCTGCCTGTACGTCGACGGGGAGGCGCTGGTGCATGCGCTCGACCGGCACGGGTACGCCGTCTCGTCCGGATCGGCGTGCACCGCCGACACCCTGCGCCCCTCGCATGTGCTGGCCGCGATGGGGGTCCTGACCCACGGCAACGTGCGGGTGTCGCTGCATTCCGGCGTCACCGAGGCCGACGTGGACGACTTCCTCGCGGTCCTCCCGGGCGTGGTCGCGCAACTTCGTGCGGAGGCCGGGGTGGCCGGGCTGTGACCGCCCCGGTGCCGGTCGAGGTGCTCGACTGCCGGGGCCAGCGCTGCCCGCTGCCGGTGATCGCGCTGGCCCGCCGCCTACCGGAACTGCCGGTCGGGTCGGTGCTGCGGGTGCTCGCCGACGACCCGGCCGCCGCGATCGACGTTCCTGCCTGGTGCCGGATGCGCGGACAGGACTACCTGGGCGCCGGCACCGTGGAGGGTGCGCCGTCGTACGACATCCGCCGCACCGTCGACCGATGACTTTCCGCCAGCCGGCGGGCCACCGCCGGCCCGCAGTTCGCCTTCACCGAGTGGCCCGCGGCACCGTCGGCGGGCCGAACCGACCGCGCGCCGGCAACGCGGCCCGCACGCGGCATCGCTGCGCTCGGTTCCGTTCCCCTTCGGGTCCTTTAGACCTGCTAGCGGCGCTGATAGCAGGTCTAAAGGACCCGAAGGGACCATGGACCCGGCCGGCGGGTGCAGTCGGCGGACCGTGACGCCGGTGGGCCGTCGGGCGGGTGCCGGTGTGGAGCGGCGACCCGCGCGGCCGGGCCGCGCGTGGCGTGTCGCGCGTGGCGTGTCGCACCAGGGACGGGCGCGATCAGCCGGCTGCGTAGGTCGTCAGCCGGCAACCGTGAGGTGCGGGCGGACCTCGTCGGCCACGTGGTCGCCGTACGACTCCGCGAGCCGCTTGGCGAACTCGTCTGCCCGCACCGTGTACTCCTGCGTGCCGACCGTCTCCAGGACCAGCGTGGCCAGCAGCGACCCGACCTGGGCGGAGCGCTCGAGCGGGAGCCCCCAGGAGAGGCCTGCGAAGAACCCGGCCCGGAACCCGTCGCCGACGCCGGTCGGGTCGTACGCCTGGATCTCCCGGGCCACCGGCACATGGATCTCCGGCACACCGCGTCCGGTGATCCGGACGCCCTTCGAGCCGAGCGTGGTGACCCACACGCCGACCCGGTCCAGCACCTCGGCGTCGGAGTAGCCGGTCTTGCTCTCCAGCAGGTCCTTCTCGTAGTCGTTGGTGAGCAGGTACGCGGCTCCGTCGATCAGTTGCCGCACCTCATCGCCGGACATCCGGGCCAGCTGCTGCGACGGGTCGGCGACGAACTGGTACCCCCGCTGCCGGCACTCCTCGGTGTGCCGCACCATCGCGGCCGGGTCGTTGGGGCTGACCAGCACGAGGTCGATGCCGGTACGGGCGGCGACCGGAGCGAGTTCGATGTTGCGCGCCTCGGACATGGCACCGGCGTAGAACGAGGCGATCTGGCACATGTCGTCGTCGGTGGTGCAGACGAACCGGGCGGTGTGGGCGGTTTCACTCACGTGCACCGAGTCGCAGTCGACCCCGTGGCGTTCCAGCCAGCCCCGGTACTCGGCGAAGTCCGACCCGACCGCCCCGACCAGGACCGGGCTGAGCCCGAGCACGGCCATGCCGAAGGCGATGTTCGCCGCGGCGCCACCCCGTCGCACCACCAGATCATCGACCAGGAACGACAGCGAGACCTTGTGCAACTGGTCCGGCAGCAGCTGGTCGGCGAACCGGCCGGGGAAGTGCATCAGGTGATCGCTCGCGATCGAACCGGTGACAACGATCTTCATTCGAGACCCCAGAGGAGGAGGCGGAGCGTGGTGGCCAGCGTCAGCGTACCGGCCGCACGCGCGACGACCGCACCCCGACAGGTCGGGATGCGGTCGTCAGTCGATCAGAGCAGGTCGATCCGTGCAAGCGGTCAGTGGAAGGAGTCCCCACAGGCGCAGGAACCGCCCGCGTTGGGGTTGTCGATGGTGAAGCCCTGTGCGTCGATGCGGTCCGCGAAGTCGACGGTGGCGCCGGCGAGGTACGGCACGCTCATCCGGTCCACCACGACCTCGAAGCCGTCGTAGGTGCTGACCTTGTCGCCGTCGAGCGCCCGCTCGTCGAAGAAGAGCTGGTAGCGCAGGCCGGAACAGCCGCCCGGCTGCACGGCCACCCGGAGCCGCAGATCATCGCGGCCCTCCTGCTCCAGCAGCGCCTTCACCTTCTGGGCGGCGAGCTCGGAGAGCTTGATGGCGGCCGGGTTGTCGGTCTGCACCGGCTCCGCGATCTGTGTAGTGCTCACGATGAGTGCTCCCTGAGGTCTGTGTCAGACGGTCCGATCGGCTCAACTCCGTTGGGGCCGGTCGGCATTCCCCATTCTCTCACAACCTGCGGAAGTCACCTGCTGTACTGATCGGCCAACCGGGCGCCCAGGGCCCGTAGTCCCTCTGCCGGGCGCGCCAGCGCGGCGTCCAGCGCACCGAAGTGCTCGACCAGGGAGTACGCATCGGTGACGCCGGCCACCGCGGCTTCCCGTCGACCGGCGAGCACCCGTCCCGCCAGCACCACGCACGGGAGGCCGCGTTCCGCCGCCCCGGCCGCCACTCCGGCCACAACCTTGCCGCGCAGTGACTGGGCGTCGAACGAACCTTCACCGGTGAGCACCAGATCGGCCCGGTCCAGCGCGGCATCCAGGCCGCTGAGCCGGACGACCAACCCGATACCGGACTCCACCCGCCCGCCGACGGCCAGGATGGCCGCGCCCAGCCCGCCGGCAGCGCCGCCACCCGGCAGCGCACCGAGGCCCGGCGGACAGGTGGGCAGCATCACCTCCAGCACCCCGGCGAAGCGCTCCAGCGCGGCGTCCAGCACCAGCACGTCGTTGCGGTCGGCGCCCTTCTGCGGGCCGTACACCGAGCTTGCGCCGTGCAGGCCGAGCAGCGGGTTGTCGACGTCGGTCGCCGCCACCACCTCGACGTCGCGCAGTTGGGGCCGGTCGCTCGACAGCGCCGCGCACGCGGCCAGTGCGGCACCGCCGTAGGGCAGGACATATCCGGCGTCATCCAGCGGCGCCACGCCGAGTGCGGCGAGCATGCCGGCGCCGCCGTCATTGGTGGCCGACCCGCCCAGCCCGACCACGATGCGGCGCGCGCCGCGCTCCACGGCGGCGGCCACGAGCAGGCCCAGCCCGTACGACGTGGTGATCCTGGGGTTCCGCTCGGCGGGGGTCAACAGGTGCAGCCCGCACGCCTGGGCGCTCTCCAGATACGCGGTGTCCGGGGTGAGCAGGATCTCCCCGGGCACCGGGCGCCCGATCGGGTCGCAGACCGTCACCGGCATCCGCTCGCCGTCGATCGAGCGCGCCAGCACGTCCACGAATCCGGTACCACCGTCGGAGAGCGGGCGCAGCACCAACTCGTCGTCGGGCGCGGCCGAGCGCCACCCGTCGGCGACGGCTTCGGCCGCGGCCGCGGCGGACAGCGTCCCGGCGAACTTGTCCGGACAGATCAGTACGCGCACCCGGGCATTGTGCCCTGCGCTTCAGCTCACATCGGCGCTCGGCGGCCCGCGTGCGACGATGGATCTCGTGACCTGGGCTGAGCCGTCATCGACCGCCACCGCGCTGCTGCTTCTCGGCCGCGGGGCCGATCCCGATACCGAGCGGGGCGTCGAGTGCCCCGGCGACCTCCCCGCGCCGAGCGATCCCGACCTGGTCGGGCGGGCCGCCCGGGCCAAGGCCGCGCTGGGCGACCGGGTGTTCGTGCTGGGCCACCACTACCAGCGCGACGAGGTCATCCAGTTCGCCGACGTGACGGGTGACTCGTTCAAGCTGGCCCGGGAGGCCGCCGCGCGCCCGCAGGCGGAGTACATCGTCTTCTGTGGCGTCCACTTCATGGCGGAGAGTGCCGATATTCTCGCCGGTCCCCACCAGCGGGTCGTCCTGCCCGACCTGGCGGCCGGCTGCTCGATGGCGGACATGGCGGTGCTCACCCAGGTGGAGCAGGCCTGGGACCACTTCACCGGGCTGGGCATCGCCGGGGAGGTGGTGCCGGTGACGTACATGAACTCGTCGGCCGACATCAAGGGCTTCGTCGGGCGCAACGGCGGCGTGGTCTGCACCTCGTCCAACGCCGAACGGGCGATGAGCTGGTCCTTCGAGCGGGGCACCAAGATCTTCTTCCTGCCCGACCAGCACCTCGGGCGCAACACCGCGGTGCTCAAGCTCGGGCTGACCCTGGACGACTGTGTGCTCTACGACCCGCACAAGCCGGGCGGCGGGCTCACCCCCGAGCAGCTGCGGGCGGCGAAGGTCATCCTGTGGCGGGGGCACTGCTCGGTGCACGGCCGGTTCACCCTGGACAGCGTGCGCGACGTCCGGGCGCGGGTGCCCGGGGTCAATGTGCTGGTGCACCCGGAGTGCAAGCACGAGGTGGTCACCGCCGCCGACCACGTGGGCTCGACGGAGTACATCATCAACATGATCGAGGCGGCGCCGGCCGGCTCGGCATGGGCGATCGGGACCGAGCTCAACCTGGTCCGGCGGCTGGCCAACGCCCATCCGGACAAGCAGATCACGTTCCTGGACCGGATGGTCTGCTACTGCTCCACGATGAACCGGATCGACCTGCCACACCTGGTGTGGGCGCTGGAGGAACTCGTCGCCGGTCGGGTCGTCAACGAGATCACGGTGGAGGAGTCGACCGCCCGGTACGCCCGGATCGCGCTCGATCAGATGCTCGCCCTGCCGTAGCGGCACCGGACCATAACGCACTGTAGGCACTCGGGCCGCTGACACATCGCCGCGACCTGCCGGCGCGCCACGGCATCGTCTACCTTGCGCGAGTGAGCCGGGCGGGCGACCATGTACCGGCGCATCATCCACTTCGCGGTCACCACGGACGGTGACCGCGTCTCTTCCGTCATGCGAGGTATGCCTTGACCGACGACGTTCTCGTGGTGCACGGCGGTACGGCTCTACGCGGCCAGGTCCGCGTGCGCGGCGCCAAGAACCTCGTCTCCAAGGCCATGGTCGCCGCCCTGCTCGGCGACGGCCCGAGCCGGCTCTACGACGTGCCCGCGATCCGCGACGTGGAGATCGTCCGCGGGCTGCTGGAGCTGCACGGCGCGCCGGTGACCGACGGCGCCGAGCCCGGTGAGCTGCTCATCGACCCGTCCTTCGTGGAGCGCGCCAACGTCGACGAGATCAATGTGCACGCCGGCTCCAGTCGGATCCCGATCCTGTTCTGCGGCCCGCTGCTGCACCGCCTCGGCCACGCGTTCATCCCCGACCTCGGCGGCTGCAACATCGGCGGCCGTCCGATCGACTTCCACATCCAGGCGCTGCGCCAGTTCGGCGCGCACGTCGACAAGCAGCCGACCGGCATGGACATCACCGCGCCGAACGGGCTGCACGGCACCAAGCTCGACCTGCCGTACCCGAGCGTGGGCGCCACCGAGCAGATCCTGTTGACCGCGGTCCGGGCCGAAGGCGTCACCGAACTGCGCAACGCGGCGATCGAGCCGGAGATCATCGACCTGATCTGCGTGCTGCAGAAGATGGGCGCGATCATTCACGTCCGCACCGACCGGACGATCGAGATCGAGGGTGTGAGCCGCCTGGGCGGATACTCCCACCGCCCGATCCCGGACCGGATCGAGGCGGCCAGCTGGGGTGCGGCCGCGCTGGCCACCCGTGGCGACGTGACGGTCCGCGGCGCCCGTCAGGTCGACATGATGACCTTCCTCAACACGTTCACCTCGGTGGGCGGCGCGTTCGAGGTGGACGACTCCCCCGGCGTCGAAGGCGGCATCCGGTTCTGGCACCCCGGCAACGAGCTTCGGGCGGTCGCGCTGGAGACGGCGGTGCACCCCGGTTTCATGACCGACTGGCAGCAGCCGATGGTGGTGGCGCTCACCCAGGCCCGTGGCCTGTCCATCGTCCACGAGACCGTGTACGAGCGGCGGCTCGGCTACACCGACGCGCTCAACCAGATGGGCGCGACCATCCAGACCTACCGGGAGTGCCTCGGGGGCACCCCGTGCCGCTTCGGCCGGCGCAACTTCCGGCACTCCGCGGTGATCGCCGGGCCCAGCAAGCTGCACGCCGCTGATCTCGTCATTCCCGACCTGCGGGCCGGCTTCAGCCACCTGATCGCGGCGATGTCGGCCGAGGGTACGTCGCGGGTCCACGGCGTCGACCTGATCAAGCGGGGGTACGAGGACTTCGAGGCGAAGCTGGTGGCGCTCGGCGCCAACGTGGAACGCGGCTGACCCTCAGGCCGGGTTCGCCGCGCCCCGCTCCTGATCCTCCAGGAAGCGCTCGACCAGCCCACGGACCACTGCGGCCATGGTGAAGCCGTGCTCGGCGCACCAGGTGCGCAGATGGTTGTGCCGATCCGCCGGCAGCCGGATCGTGATGAGCTGGCTGTCCTCGCCGGGTGGCAGGCCGCCGGTCAGGCGCTTGCGCACGTCCGAGGTGGCCGGCCAGGCCACGCTCAGGGTGGGGATGGCCGCCGCCCGCCCGTCGCCGAGCAGAAGTGCGGTGATCTCGCGGCGGGTCTCGGCTGGAAGCGTTTCGAGCAGCTCCACGAGCCGGTCCGCCGATGCCGGCCGAGGCGTGGTCGTTGAGGTCGTCATGGCCTGACGATAGCGCGCGCTATCCGGAGCTATCGCGAGGGGTCGGCCGCGGGTGCGACCCGGCCACGGCGCGGCGGCCTCGCGCCGCTACGCTTTCGGCGTGCCGTCGCTCTTTCGCCGCAAGCCCGCCGAACTCGTCGCCGAGGCCATCACCGACTCCCAGGCCGAAACCGCGCCCGGGGAGTCGCCGCGCCCGAAGAACTACACACCGAGCAAGCGCGAACTCGGCAAGACGACGCCCAAACGCAAGGACACCACCATCCGGCGGGCACCCGAGCCGCCACCGGCAAACCGGCGCGAGGCGTACCGGCGGATGCGCGAGCGGCAGCGGGAAAACCGCGCCGAGCAGCGCGCCGGGATGATGAGTGGCGACGAGCGCTACCTGCTCCCCCGCGACCGCGGCCCGGAGCGGGGGCTGGTGCGCGACATCGTCGACTCGCGGCGCACCATCGGCACCTGGTTCCTCGGTGGCGCCCTGGTCGTGCTGATCGGCTCGATGGCCGTCATGCCGCAGCCGGTCCGGGTCGCCTCCAACCTGCTGTGGGCGGTGCTGGCCACCGCCACCGTGCTGGACAGCCTGTTGCTGGGGCGGCAGGTGAACAAGCTGGTCAAGGAGCGCTTCCCGGACACGCAGCAGAAGATGGGCCGCCTCTACCTGTACGCGGCGATGCGCGGCATCACGTTCCGGCGGATGCGCGTGCCGAAGCCGAGGATCGCGCTGGGCACCAAGCCGTAGGTCGGAGCGGGCCGGCTACCGCGGCAGCGGCGCGGGGTCGGCCCCGGGCCCGGCTGCGGGGCCGGCCGCGTAGAGGCGGGCCACCACGTCCTCGATGTCCGGTTCCAGGAGCGCGATGTCGCGCACCGGCGCCAGCGCGTCGAGGCGGGCCACCAGTTCGCCGGCGCTGACACCGCCGGTCAGGGCGTACGTGATGCGCCGTCCGTCCGCCACGACGGCCTCCACCGTCGAGCCGGGCATCTCGGGGGCATCCACCGGGGGCTCGACGAACTCGACCACCACCCGGCGCTGCGAGCCGTACCTGGCGTGCAGGTCGTCGAGGCTGCCGTCATGCACCACCCGACCCGCGTCGATCACGACCAGACGCGCGCAGAGCCGCTCGATGTCGGCCAGGTCGTGCGTGGTCAGGACCATCGTGGTGTCGCCAGCCGCCCCCAGCTCGGCCAGGAACCCGCGGACCGCCTGTTTGCTCAGCACGTCCAGACCGATGGTGGGCTCGTCGAGGAAGAGCACGCCGGGCCCGTGCAGCAGCGCCGCGGTGAGCTCCGCCCGCATCCGCTGGCCGAGCGAGAGTTGCCGCACCGGCACGTGCAGGAACGCGTCCAGGTCGAGCAGGCTGCGGCAGCGGCGCAGCCGGGCGGCGTGCTCGCCCGCCGGCACCCGGTAGATGTGGCGCAGCAGGTCGAAGGAGTCCCGCAGCGGCAGGTCCCACCACAGTTGGCTGCGTTGGCCGAACACCACGCCGATCTGGCGGGCCAGCCGGATCCGCTGCGGCACCGGGCGCAGCCCGCACACGGTGACGGTGCCGTCCGACGGGACCAGCACACCGGTGAGCATCTTGAGCGTCGTGGACTTCCCGGCGCCGTTCGGGCCGATGTACCCGAGCATCTCGCCGCGTTCCACGGTCAGGTCCACCCCGTCGACGGCCGCCACCGTCTGGCGCCGGCGACGCAGCCGTCCGACCTTGACCGACACGGTGAACTCCTTGCGCAGCCCGTGCGCCGCGATAACCATCGTCATGATCCAGTGCTCCGGTAGTGTCGGATCCCGGTCCGCCAGACGATCGCCGCCGCGGCCGCCGCAGGCAGCGCCACCAGCGGGGAGAGCCAGCCGGCCAACGCCGGCAGCCCGAGCGGGTCGGGGCGCTCCAGCAAAACCAGTGCAGGGTAGTAGCCGGTGAAGGCGAAGCCGGCACCGAACGCGAAGACGTTGCGGAACAGGCCGTCGTAGACCGACATCGGGTAGGTCGCGAACTCCCGACCGCCGTAGGTCAGTCCGCTGGCGAACTCACGTGACTCGATCCACCAGAACGCCACCACCGCTGTGCCGATGAAGACCGCGCTGAACAGGACCGCGGCCGCCAGCGGGGTGAGCACGGCCAGCGCCACCCGGGCCGGAGTCCAGTCCACCCCGGCGAAGCGGGTGGCGGCCACCAGGATGATGGCCATGATCACCATCCGCCCGGCGCGGCGGGGCGCGAAGTCGGTGGCCAGCAACTGACCGAGCGTGCCCAGCGGGCGCACCAGCACCGCGTCCAGCGCACCGGTGCGCACGTAGGTGCCGATCCGCTCGATGCTGCCCACGCACAGGTCGGCCATGGCGAAACCGGTGCCGGACAGGCCGGCCATGAGAAACACCTCGGCCGGGCCGAACCCGCCGAGGGAGGGGGTGACCCGGAACATCACCAGGACGACGGCCAGATCCAGCAGGCCGAACAGGATGCTGGTACCCACATCCACCCAGAGCGAGACCCGGTACTGGGCCTGGGCCCGTACCTGCGCCCGGACCAACCGGGCGTACGCGCCGGCGTTAGCCACCCTGAATCACCAACCGACGCTCCGCCCGACGCTGCACCCACCGGGCGGCGCCGATCATCACGGCCGCCCACATGCCCTGCACGCAGACCAGCCCGAGGTGGTCGGTGAGCGAGCCGCGCTCGGTCAGCACGTCGAGCGGCACCTGGATGATCGATCCGAACGGCGTGCCGACGACGATGCCCACCGCGAGGGCGTCGGGCAGGAACCAGAGCGGGAAGCTGAGGCCGGTCAGCGCCATCGAGATGACGGCCCACAGGATGTTCGGCCCGCGTACGTCAAGCGTCCAGTAGGTGCACGCCGCGACGAGGTACCGGCACCCGAAGCAGACCAGCATGGCGAGCACCACAGACACCGCGAAGAGCGGGTACGTGACGGCGTTGCGGGGGGCGTACAGGTCGAAGGTCAGCGCGCCGACCAGCACCGGCACCGCGAACCGGGTCAGCGACTGGTACACCGCCTGACCGACGTTGGTGGCCAGCTCGTGCCAGACCGGGTCCACCGGCCGCAGGAGGTCGGTGACCACGTCACCGGAACGGATCCGGTCGGCGAGGTCCGGTGGCTGCCACAGCAGGACGGTCCCGATCAGGCCCTGCCCCGCCCAGACGTAGGTGGCGAGCCGGTCCGGCGTGTAGCCGCTCACCACCCGGCCGGCACCCGCGGCCGCGGAAAGGATGACGAAGCACCGCAGGTAGCCGAAGACGGAATTGGTGAATGTCGCCGCCAACAGAGACTGGCGATAGGTGGCATAGCGCCGCATACCGGCCCACACCAGTGCGGTATACATCCGGCCGGTGGTCAGCCTGGATTGAGCAGGATCGTCGCTGCTGGTGGCGCTGGGTGGCCGCACGCCGTAGCCTCCTTCCGCACCGCGGAAATGTACCGGGATCCGGCGGTTGCGCCGACCGGTTTAGCACGGAGTCGGCACCGGTAAGGGTCGAGGAGCCGAGCGTGACGCAGCAGTACCCGGTGGAGGAGCCGGCTTCCGCTGCGCCCAGCTGGGCCGCCCTTCCCACCATGCCGTGGTCCCGGGTGGTCCCGGCACCGCGCCGACCCGACCCGGTCTCCCCGCCCCCCGTCCGTGACGCGCCGGCCTACGACGTGCCCACGGCCGTCGAGCCGGTTGATCTGCCGGCCGGCCCCGACCCCGAGCAGTTGCTCGCCGGCTACGAGTGGCGGTTGGACCCTGACACGCTGCAGGAGGTCGTCGAGGGTCCGGAGGTCGACGATCTGCTCCACATCCGCGAGCTGCTGACCGACAAGCTGCTGGGCCGGGCCGACAACCCGACCCGGGCCCGACTGCTGAGCCTGCGGGCCGTGGTGTCCCGCATCCTCGGCGACACCGCCCCGGCGCTCGCCGACGGCAAGCTCGCCCTCGCGCATGCCGAGGCCACCGGTGAATTCCGCCGGATCGCCATCACCCGGGCCAGACTGGCGCACGTCCTGCAGCAGACCGGGGAGTACGCCGAAGCCGACCGGCTCTTCGCCCTGGCCGACTCCCCCGAACTGCCGGACCGGCTGCGCGCCACCATTCACCAGCACGCCGGGCGGTGCGCCTACGACCAGGGGCGCTACATCGAGTCGTGCAACCACTTCGATCTCGCCCTGGAGCTGCGCCGGCAGCGCGACCCGGAGCTGCTCGCCCAGATCGAGCTGGCGCTGGACGCGGTCTTCCGGCGGGTGGCCGAGCACGGCTGGGGTCCCTACCCCCGGCTCCCGCAACAGATCCTCCGACTGCCGCCGGCACCCGCCGCGTACCGCGACGAAACCACCGGCCGGTGGGGCTTCCTCGGCGAGGATGGCGAGTACGTCGTCGACCCGGTGTACATCGACGTGCAGCCGTTCCGGGACGGCGCCGCGTGGGTGCAGCACCCGGGCGCGATCGCCTGGGAGCTGATCGACGAAGCGGGCCGGGTACTCATCCCGCACACCGCCGGCTACCTCGGCGTCAGCGACTTCTCCGACGGCATCGCGTGGGTCTCCCGCGACGGCGACACGCAGTGGCTGGGCATCGACAAATCGGACCGGGTGCTGATCTCCACCGGCTTCTCCGACGTCCGGCCGTTCCGGCGTGGCGTCGCCCCGGTCTGCCATGGCACCCGGTGGGGCGCGGTGGACGGCGTGGGCCGGGTGGTGGTGCCGTTGCAGTACGACGGGTTCGCCACCGCCCTGCACGACGGGCGGTACATCGACGGCTTCAGCGACGAAGGGCTGGCCGTGGTGTCGCAGGGCGGTCGGAGGGGTGTGGTGGACCGGGCCGGCCGCGTACTCGTACCGCCGACCTTCCCGTTGCTGGTGATCCACCCGGTCGCGTTCCTCTTCGTCGACCCGACGCAGCGGTGGGGTGCGCTGGACCGCCGTGGTCGCCATCTGATTCCCGCGGAGTTCCCGAGCCGGAGGGCGGTCACAGACGAGATCGACCGTCTGCTCGCCGACACCCGCCTGATGCTCTGAGGTGCTCCTGGCACGTCGTCGGGTGCGTTCGTCCGAGCCATGGGCGACGACCGGCGCCATGGACCGCCAATCGAAGTAGCGTCTTCTTGCAGTCAATACCGCTGAACCGACTACCCGCCATTTGAACTGGCGGCCGGGAACCCGTGATGCATTTCACCCCCGCGCACCACACGCACCGCCAACGATCACTCGAAAATCATCCGTCCCATGGGTTTGGCCGTCACCATCACCGCGATGCCATATTGCCGTATTCCCCGGCTTGCCGGCCGCGAGAACCGACCTCTAGCCGCCGCGCCCCTGCCCTGTTACATTTTCGTCTCCCCCGACAAGTGAACGAGGAGCAATACATATGTACGCCGCAAAGCGAAAGTTCACCCGCGCCACCGCCCTTGCTATTGCCGTCGCAGGAGCCACCGCCTCACTGGTTTGTATCACCCCGCAGGCGGCATCGGCGGGGGGCACCATCTACTACGGTTCAATGCCGGGTGCCACCGCCCCGTCCCGCACGTACGTCAACCCGTACGCCCGCGCCTGCACGACGTACAACCGCTGCGCTCGCGGCTGATCGGACATCGCCCGCCAGGTGCCGGCTCACGGAGTCGGCACCTGGGGTTCGTTCCAGCACCGGGTCTCAAACGCGACGCCGAAAGGCTCGCAGTCACCTGCAGTCATGCTGCCGTCTCGCCGTGCCGGAATTTGTGAAAGATCCCGAACAACGCCATTCCACAATCGCGCCGTATTGGTCATCGTGGCGGCCCGGTGGTCCGTTACCCACCTCCCCGCGAGAGGTGTGGAGTACGTATATCAGGGTGTCGACCCGGGGCTGTCAAATCCCGCGTATCACCGCATGAACCTCGCTGATCGGCGGAGCACCGACATCGCCTCAGCGGTCACCTGCGCGGGCCGCACACTCCGGGCCCGACGGCATTGCCGTAAAGACCCCGAACGCATGGATCTGTGTTCCGTGACCGCAGCGCCGGCGTTCATTTCCGCCGCGCTCCAGGAGCGGCCAACCGGTCGAACCCAGGCTGGCCGACCCACCCGGACCACGGTTTCGAGACCGCCGTCACCCGGTGTCGCGCTGCGGGTCGGGCCGAACGGCACTACGGTCGACGGCATGGAATATCGTTATCTCGGCCGTTCCGGCATGGCCATCAGCGAAATCGCGTATGGCAACTGGATCACCCACGGCTCCCAGGTGGAGGAGGACCAGGCGACCGCCTGCGTCCACGCCGCACTGGATCTGGGCATCACCACCTTCGACACCGCAGACGTCTACGCCGCCACCCGCGCCGAGGAGGTTCTCGGCCGTGCGCTGAAGGGCCAGCGCCGCGAAGGGCTGGAGATTTTCACCAAGGTGTACTGGCCGACCGGCCCGGGCCGCAACGACCGTGGCCTGTCCCGCAAGCACATCCTGGAGTCCATCGACGGCTCGCTGCGCCGGCTGCAGACCGACTACGTGGACCTGTACCAGGCGCACCGCTACGACTACGCCACCCCGCTGGAAGAGACGATGCAGGCCTTCGCCGACCTCGTCCACAGCGGCAAGGTGCACTACATCGGGGTCTCGGAGTGGAAGGCGGCCGAGATCCGGTCCGCGTTCGACCTGGCCCAAGAGCTGAAGATCCAGCTGATCTCCAGCCAGCCGCAGTACTCCATGCTCTGGCGGGTCATCGAGTCCGAGGTGATCCCGACGTGCGAGGAGCTCGGCATCGGGCAGATCGTGTGGTCACCGATCGCCCAGGGTGTGCTGACCGGGAAGTACCTGCCGGGCCAACCGCCACCGGCGGGCTCCCGCGCCACCGACGAGACCGGTGGCAGCACCTTCATCGAGCGCTTCCTGTCCGATGAGGTGCTCAGCACCGTGCAGCAACTGCGGCCGCTCGCCGACCAGGCCGGGCTGACCATGGCGCAGCTGGCGATCGCCTGGGTGCTGCAGAACCCGAACGTCTCGGCCGCCATCGTCGGCGCCACCCGCCCCGAACAGCTGGCGGACAACGTCAAGGCCGCCGGCGTGAAGCTGGACTCCTCGCTGCTCAAGGCGATCGACGAGATCATCGACCCGATCGCGGAGCGGGACCCGGCAAAGACCAGCAGCCCGGCCAAGCGCCCCTGACCGGCTCCGACCCGCATGACGTCGGGGAGGTGGTTGCCGCCGCTGGGCGGCGACCACCTCCCCCCGACGTTGATGCCGGTCAGTCGTCGACCAGCGCCTCCAGGGCGGGGATCGCGGCGTCCAGCGCCGCCCGCTGCGCCGGGGTCAGCCGAGCCAGCCGCGCGCCCAGCAGGGCGGTCCGCTCGGACCTGATCCGCTCCAGCGTGCGCGCGCCCTCCTCGGTCAGGGAGATCAACACAGACCGGGCGTCATCCGGATCCGCGGACCGGGTCGCCAACCCACGCTCGGTGAGCGCGGCCAGCACCCTGGTCATCGTGGGTGCGGTCACCGCCTCGCGCGCCGCCAGTTCTCCGGAGCGGAGCTGACCGAGGCGCTCCAGGGTGGCCAGTGTGGACAACTGCAACGGCGGTACGTCGTTGGTGGCCAGGCGGATACGCCGGTGCAGGCGGCCCACCGCGAGCCGCAGCCGTGCGGCGAGCGCGTCCTCGTCGTACGTGTCCTGCGGCGGTGGCACCGCCTCGGCGGTGCTGCTCGGCACGGGAATCGTCACGGGCTGGGCTCTCCTCATCCCCAGAAGCGGAACAGGTCACGGCCCACGGCGATCAGGTAGTCGGGCAGCCCGAGCACCCCACCGATGCCGGAGATCACCCCGAAGAACACGGCCGCCGCCCGCGGCGACCAGAGGATCGCGAACACCAGCAGCAGCCCGTACGGCGCGACATGCCCGAACCCCCGTTGCCACTGCGGGTTCAGCCACGGCTCGATCATGTTGCCGCCGTCCAACCCCGGCACCGGCAGCAAATTGAGCACCGTCGCCGTCAGCTGGAGAAACCCGAGGAACGCCAGGCCCGCCCAGAACTCCCCACCGCCGACCCGCTGGTGCACCCCGAGCATGAACGGCGCGGCAATGAGCAGCGTGAGCACCAGGTTCACCGCCGGCCCGGCGAAGCTGATGGCGCTCGTCAGCACCCGGCTCCGGCCGGCGTGCCGGTCCAACCACACCGCCCCGCCGGGCAGGCCGATGCCCCCCAGCAGCAGGAACAGCACCGGCAGCACGATCGACAGGACCGGGTGGGCGTACTTGCGCGGGTCCAGGGTGAGGTAGCCGCGCTCGGCGACGCCGAGGTCGCCGGCCCGGTAGGCGACCAGCGCGTGCGCGTACTCGTGCAGGCACAGCGAGACGACCCAGCCGGACACCACGAACAGGAAGATGTTCAGCCGGCCGAAGCCGTACTCCTGCCACGCCATTGTCGCGCTGACCCCGCAGAGTGCGACGAAGCCGAGGAAGAGCGCGCTGGGCCGGAACGCCTCCCGCGACATCCCGGTGGCCGAGCGGTCGCCCCCCACCGTCACGGCTACTCCTCGGCCGGCAGCAGACTCATGCGGTACTCGTCGCGACCATCCTCGACCAGCACGGCGGTGACCACGCCGACCGTGAGCAGGTCCCGCCAGTTCTGGCCCAACCAGGACTCGGCGTCGGACTGGCTGGAAAACGTCTCGCCGGGGCCGTCAACCGGCTTGCCGTCCGCGTCCTCGTACCGCCACGTCCACGCCATGTCGCTCTCCGTTCTGCCGACTGCGGGTCCTAGCCTACGGTCCGGCGCTCCTGCCGGGACGGTGGGCGTCGGCCGCCGACGGGCGCGCCATAAGGTACCCCCATGGCCAAGCAGACCGGCAACAGTGTCCTCGTGCTGGGTGGCATCCGTTCGGGCAAGTCCCGGCTGGCGGAGGCCCTCGCCCGGGACGTCCGCCCAAGTGGTGGGCTCGTGCGGTACGTCGCGACAAGCGTGCAGCCCGACCAGGATCCGGCATGGGCCGCCCGGCTGGCCGCCCACCGTGAGCGCCGACCGGCGCAGTGGCGCACGGAGGAGGTCGGCGCCGACCCGGCCCGCCTCGCGGCGCTGCTGACGGATGCCGGCCCGGACGACGTCCTGCTCGTTGATGACCTGGGCGGCTGGCTGACCGCCACCCTTGACGGCAACGGCAACGGCGACGGCTCGGCCCGGGGCTGGGACGATCCCGGTGCCGTCGAGGTGGCGATCGACGCGCTGGCAGCAGCAGTCGAGGCCTGCCGGGCCGCCCGCCTGGTGGTGGTCAGCCCGGAGGTCGGCATGAGTCTGATCCCGGTGACACCG
The DNA here is from genome assembly GCA_035296325.1 of Micromonosporaceae bacterium. Lineage (GTDB taxonomy): Bacteria > Actinomycetota > Actinomycetes > Mycobacteriales > Micromonosporaceae > DATHBD01. Next base: position 86,943 of record DATHBD010000012.1, read on the forward strand.
GTGGGCCGCACCTTCGCCGACCTCCACGGGCTGCTCAACCAGCGGGTGGCGGCCGCGTGCGGGGCGGTGGCGCTGGTGGTCGCGGGGCAGACGACGTGGCTGGTCGGGCCGCCGGCATGGCTGGGCGCGCCACACCGGCCAGCGGAGACGCCGCCCGCGCCGGCACCGGTTCCCGCAGCGACGCCCGCCCCGGCACCCGCCGTGATGGCCGCCACTGCGCCCGCCGTGGTGGCCGCCACTGCGCCCGCCGTGGCCCCCGCACCGGCGCCTGCCCGGCCTGGCGACGAGGACTCCGACCACACGAAGAAGCCGGTCCCGCCGGCGGCGTTCCGCGACGCGGCCGCGGACGGCGGCGCGCCGGCCGGGCCGCTGCAGGTCGGCATCGACCTGCCGCTGCCGGACGACACGGCCGCCGGAGAGGCGACCGACCGACTCGCGACGCTGCGGTTCGACGGCACCGGGCTGGGCAACCTGATTCCGGTCATCCGGTTCGCGGCGGGCACGCAGGGCCGCGCCGACCCGCAGCCGTGGCGCAACATCCGCGTACTGCTGCTGCGCGGCGACCATGCCGGCAACTCGTCGGCCGGCGACTCCTCCGATGCCGCCGACGAGCGGCTCGCCTCGGTCCGGGACGGGGCCGGCGCACTCGCCCTGCTGGCCGACGCCGTCGCGGCGACGGTCACCGCGGTCACCTGCCCCCCGGCGGCGGCGATCGAGGAGCAGGACGCCCTCGACGAAGCCGCGGTGGACGCCGCCGTCGCACACGGTCAGCGCCTGGCCGACGAGGCTGCGGACGCCGGCGTGGACTTGCTGGTACTGGCCGCGTGCGGCAGCGGCGACGTCACCGCGGCCGTCGCGGTGACCGCCCTGCTCACCGGTGGCGAGGCGGCGGCGCTGCTGGGGCGGGTGGTCAGCGCCGACGGCACCGTGCACGACGACGCCTGGATGGCTCGCTGCGCCGCCGTACGCGACGCGCTGCACCGGGTCCGCGGCGGCGACACCGATCCCCGCAACGTCCTCATGACGTTGGGCGGTGGCGACCTCGCCGTGGCGACCGGCCTGATCCTCGGCGCGGCCGCCCGCCAGACTCCGGTGCTGCTCGACGGGCCGGTCGGCGCGGCCGCGGCGCTGCTGGCCCGGGACTTCAGCGCCGAGGCCCGGCACTGGGTGATGCTTCCCGACACCGGGGACCATCCGATGGTGCGCCTGGTGGCCGACTCGCTCAGCCTCATCCCGCTCTTCGACCTCCGGCTCGGCCTCGGCGAGGGCGCGACGGCGCTGGCCGTGCTGCCGCTGCTGCGGTCCGCGCTCACCCTCGCCGGGTCGGTGCCGGTCGCCGCGCAGGCACCCGCCGACCCGACCTCCCCGCAGGCCAATGCGGACCCGGCCCACCCCGGCTCGGCGGACGACCAGACCGGCCCGCCGGTCGACGACGACCAGACCGGCCCGCCGGTCGACGACGACCCGGCCGGCCCGCGGCCCGACGACGACCCGGCCCGGGCGAGTGCCTGACGGGCGGTTGACGGCCGGCGTACGGCTGGCGCTCACCACCTTCACCGTCGCGCCGCTGCGACCGGGGCCAGTCGACCGGACCACCGCCGCCATCGCCATGCCGCTGGCGCCGGCGCTGGGTGCGGCGCTCGGCGCGGTGCTGGCCGGTGCCGGGCTGGGCCTGCGCGGGCTCGGCGCGCCGGCGCTGCTGGCGGCCGCTGTCGCGGTGGCGCTCGGGGTGCTGCTGACCCGGGGACTGCACCTGGACGGGCTGGCCGACACGGCGGACGGGCTCGGCTCCTACACCGACGCCGGTACGGCACTCGCGATCATGCGAAAGCCGGATGTCGGAGCGTTCGGTGTGGCCGCCGTCGTGCTGACGCTGCTGATCCAGTCCGCTGCGCTGGCCGCGGTGCTGGTCCGGCCCTGGCCGGCCGCGCTCCTCGGCACCGCCACCGCGCTGGCGGCCGGGCGGCTCGCCGCCACGGTGGCCTGCCGGCGCGGTGTGCCCGCGGCCCGCGGATCCGGACTCGGTGCACTGGTCGCCGGAGTGGTGGGGTGGCCGGCGATGCTCGCCGGCACGGCCGCCGTCGCGGCGCTGAGCGTCGCCGCCGTCGCCGACCGACCGTGGCAGGGCCCGGTGGCGGTGGTCGGCTCGCTCGCGGTCGCGGTTCTGCTGACCCGGCACGCGGTACGCCGCCTCGGCGGCATCACCGGCGATGTCCTCGGTGCCGGCATCGAGTGCGCCACCACGGTGGCGTTGCTGGTGCTGGCGCTCGGCTGAGGCCCCGCCCTACCTGACCCGCGACGGTACGAACGGTGGCCGTACCACGGTGACCGCGGATCGGCGGCCCCGCACATCCACCGCGACCTCGTCGCCGGGATGCACCGGCCGGGCGGTGTCCAGCAGTGCCAGGGCGATGCCGACCCGCCGGGTCGGGGAGAACGTCCCGCTGGTCACCTCGCCCAGTGGCGCGTCGTCGCCGACCACGGTCATGTGCGGGCGCGGAATGCCGCGGTCGAGCGCCTGCAGACCCCACAGCAGCCGACGCGGCCCAGCCTCCTTCTCGGCCAGCAGCGCCGCCCGCCCCCAGAACTCGGGCTTGTCCCAGCCGACCGCCCAACCGACCCGGGCCTGCACCGGCGTGATGTCCAGCGACAGCTCCTGGCCGTGCAGCGCATAGCCCATCTCGGTGCGCAGCGTGTCCCGGGCGCCAAGGCCACAGGGGCGGGCCCCACCGGCCAGCACCCGGTCCCACACCTGGCCGGCCTGCGCGGCCGGCACCAGCAGCTCGTACCCGTGCTCCCCGGTGTACCCGGTCCGGCACACCACGACGCTCTCTGCGACCGCGAAGCTCATGTACGGATGCCCGGTCGGCAGCCCGAGTTTGTCCAGCAGTGCCGCGGACTCCGGCCCCTGTACGGCCAGCACGGCGAAGTCGGCGTGCAGATTCTGCACCGTGACGCCGGACGGCGCCGCCGCGGTCAGCCGGCGCACCACCTCGGCGGCGTTCGCCGCGTTCGGGACCAGAAAGACCTCGTCGTCGGAGAAGCGGTACGCGACCAGGTCGTCCACCACCCCGCCGGTCGCCTCCTCGCAGCACAGCGTGTACTGGGCGTACCCGGCGCCGATCCGGTCCAGATCGTTGGTCAGGCACCGGTTCACGAAGGACGCCGCTCCAGGACCTCGCACCCGGGCCTTGCCGAGGTGCGAGACGTCGAAGACGCCGACCGTCCCGCGCACCGCGGTGTGCTCCTTCAGAACCCCGCCACCGGCGTACTCCAGCGGCATCTCCCACCCGCTGAAGGGAGCGAACTTCGCTCCCAGCGCGGCGTGCCGGTCGTGCAGTGGGGAGCGCAGCAGTTCGCTCATGCGCCCGAACCTATCGCCTCCCCGGCGGCTAGCATCGAGCACACCATCCCTTTTGGCCCTGGAGCGTTCGTGGCGTCGTCATTGCACCTCGTGGACACCGACCCGGCCGACCTGGCGGTCGACGCCCTCGTCATCGGCGTGCACCCGCCGGCCGACGGCGCCAAGCCGGGCACCAAGGGCCTCGCGGTGGCCCCAACGCTTGCCGACGGCGCGGACAGCGTCGCGGCCGCCTTCGCCGACCGCCCCGGCGGCGGGCTCGCCGAAGTCCTGCGCCGCCTCGGCGCGACCGGCGCACCCGGTGAGGTGATCAAGCTCGCCACCTTCGGCGCGGTCACCGCACCGGTGGTGGTCGCGGTCGGCCTGGGCCCGCGCTCAGACACCGGGCCGGCCCCGGAGACGGTGCGGCGGGCGGCCGCGGCGGCGGTGCGGGCGCTCGCCGGCACCGGCTCGGTCGCGCTCGCGTTGCCGGTCGCCGCGGTGGACCCGCTGACCGCGGCGGACGCGCTGACCGCGGCGGCCGAGGGAGCGCTGCTCGGCACGTACCGGTTCGCCGGATACAAGACCACGTCGACCCGGCCCGATCCGGTGAGCCGGCTGACGCTGCGGGTGCCGACGGCCGACCGGGCCGCGAAGGCGACCGTGAAGCGCAGCGCGGCCGTCGTCGCGGCCGTGGCGCTGACCCGGGACTGGGTGAACACTCCGCCCAACGACCTGCGCCCGCCGGCGTTCGCCGATGCCGTCACCGCCGCCGCCGGCAAGGCCGGTCTGGAGGTGGAGGTCCTCGACGAGAAGGCCCTCAAACGTGGCGGCTACGGCGGCATCCTCGCCGTCGGGCTGGGCTCGGCGGCGCCGCCGCGGCTGGTCCGGCTCAGCTACCAGCCGGCGGGGCGCCCCACCCGGCGGGTGGCCCTCATCGGCAAGGGCATCACCTTCGACACCGGCGGCGTGTCGATCAAGCCCGCCCAGGGCATGTGGGAGATGAAGGGCGACATGGCCGGCGCCGCGGCGGTGGCCGCCACCATGCTGGCCATCGCCGCACTCAAGCCGAAGGTCGCGGTCACCGCCTACCTGCCGATGGCCGAGAACATGCCGTCGGGCACGGCGTACCGGCCGGGCGACGTGGTGACCATGTACAGCGGCAAGAAGGTCGAGGTGCTCAATACGGACGCCGAGGGCCGCATGGTGCTCGCCGACGCGATGTCCCGCGCCGCCGAGGACGCCCCGGACTATCTGATCGAGACGTCCACCCTGACCGGCGGTCAGGTGATCGCGCTGGGCAAACGCATCTCCGGCCTGATGGGCACACCGGAGCTGTGCGAGCGGATGCGGTTGGTCGGCGACCGGGTGGGTGAGCCGGCCTGGCCGATGCCCCTGCCCGACGACGTACGCAAGGGCATGGACTCCGACGTGGCGGACCTGTCCCAGATCAACGCGGGGATGGACCGGGCCGGCCACATGCTGCAGGGTGGAGTGTTCCTGTCCGAGTTCGTGCCGGACGGGATCGCCTGGGCACACCTCGACATCGCCGGGCCGTCGTACCACTCCGGCGAGCCGACCGGCCACCTCACGAAGGGCGGCACCGGAGTGCCGGTCCGCACGCTCGTCCAGCTGGTCGAGGACATCGCGGCCACCGGCTGACCCGGGCGTCGGGCCGGGTCAGGTCTCGCTGTCGTCGGCCGCGGCGGCATGCTTGCGGCGCTCGTTGTAGTCCCGCATCCGCTTCGGATAACCGACCAGCGCCACGTCGTACACCGGGATGGACAGTCGGTTGCCGAACTGGCGGGCGGCCGGCGGCCCGGCCATCCGTCGGCGGGTCCACTCGCCGTCCTCGGCGATGAGCAGCAACGTCGTCTCCGTCACGGTGGTCCGCGGCTCGATGAAGCCCTCGACGCCACGACGGGTGCGTACGAACTCCTCAAGGTGTGCGGCGTCCTCCCGGCTGGCGGGACGGCCGCCCGCCGCCGCAGGCCCCTTGCGCCGCCGGAACCACGCCACGGAATGTCTCCCTCCGAAGTGCCCACGCCGGAAATGGACGTAGCTGCGGCCAGGGTACGACGCGACGGCCATCGGTGGGACCCCGCGTGGCCATGCCGGTACCGCACACCGTGTCCTTTGGCACCTGACGTGTCGGGTGCCCGGGAGAAGTGACAAGATGGTCGCGGGTTCGCCGTCACATCGGCGTCCCGCGACACCTGTCCACCGGCTCCGCACCCGCAGCCGGCTCGCAGCATGGGAGATCTCGTGAGCGCGCCCAACGGATCCTTCGACGTCGTGATTCTCGGCGGAGGCAGCGGTGGCTACGCGGCCGCCTTCCGCGCCGCCGAACTCAACATGTCGGTCGCAATGATCGAGAAGGACAAGGTCGGCGGCACCTGCCTGCACCGCGGCTGCATTCCCACCAAGGCGCTGCTGCACGCCGGCGAGGTCGCCGACTCGGCCCGCGAGGCTGAGCAGTTCGGCATCCAGGCCACGCTGTCCGGCGTCGACATGAAGGCGGTCAACGCCTACAAGGACAACGTCGTCGCGCGCCTGTACAAGGGATTGCAGGGCCTGGTCAAGGCCCGCAAGGTCACGGTCATCGAGGGCGAGGGCCGCCTGGTCGGCCCGACCACCGTCGAGGTCGCCGGCCAGCGGTACTCCGGCAAGCACCTCGTCCTGGCGACCGGCTCCTACTCCAAGACGCTGCCGGGCCTGGAGGTCGACGGCGAGCGGGTGATCACATCGGAGCACGCCATCTCGCTGGACCACGTGCCGACCTCGGTGGTGGTGCTGGGCGGCGGCGTCATCGGCTGCGAGTTCGCCAGCGCCTGGAAGTCCCTCGGCGCCGACGTGACGATCGTCGAGGCCCTCCCCCGGCTGCTCGCCGCGGAGGACGAGGCCAGTTCGAAGGCGATCGAGCGGGCGTTCCGCAAGCGGAAGATCGCCTTCAAGCTGGGCAAGCCGTTCGAGGGTGTCGAGCGCACCGACGCCGGGGTGCGGGTGAGCATCCAGGGCGGCGAAACGCTCGAGGCGGAGCTGCTCCTGGTCGCGGTCGGGCGCGGCCCGACCACCGCCAACCTGGGGTATTCCGAGCACGGCGTGAAGATGGAGCGCGGCTTCGTGCTCACCGACGAGCGCCTGCGGACCAGCGTGCCCAACGTCTATGCGGTCGGCGACATCGTTCCCGGCATCCAGCTCGCTCACCGGGGTTTCCAGCAGGGCATCTTCGTCGCTGAGCAGATCGCGGGTATGAACCCGCCGATCATCGACGAGAACGGCATCCCCCGGGTGGCGTACTGCGAGCCCGAGGTCGGGTCGGTAGGGCTCACCGAGGCGAAGGCCCGTGAGCAGTACGGCGACAAGGTGGAGACCCTCACCTACGACCTCACCGGCAACGGCAAGAGCCAGATCCTGAAGACACAGGGCTTCGTCAAGCTGGTCAGGGTCACCGACGGGCCGGTCGTGGGTATCCACATCGTGGGCAGCCGGGTGAGCGAGCTCATCGGCGAGGCCCAGCTGATCTACAACTGGGAGGCGTTCCCGGCGGACGTGGCCCAGCTGGTCCACATGCACCCCACCCAGAGCGAGGCGCTGGGCGAGGCCCACCTCGCTCTCGCCGGCAAGCCACTGCACGTCCACGGCTGACGGTTCAGCCCGAGCAGACCCGCCCCGCCACACTTTCGAGGAGTCGTTTCACATGCCGGTATCGGTCACCATGCCCCGGCTCGGCGAGAGCGTCACCGAGGGCACCGTCACCCGCTGGTTGAAGCAGGAGGGTGACCGGGTGGAGGCGGACGAGCCGCTGCTCGAGGTCTCCACCGACAAGGTCGACACCGAGATCCCCTCCCCTGCGGCCGGCGTGCTGAGCCGGATCGTGGTGCAGGAGGACGAGACCGCCGAGGTCGGCAGCGAGTTGGCGCTGATCGACGGTGACGAGGCGGGTGGGTCGGACCAGGCCGAGTCCGGCAGCGCCGGTACGACCGCCGGCGACACCGCGGTCGCCGCGGCGAGCCCGGACGACGCGCCCGAGCCCGCGCCGACCGACGAGCGCCCCGCGGCCGAGCCCGAGCCCGCGGCTGAGCCAGAGCCCGCGGCAGAACCCGAGCCCGCGGCAGAGCCAGAGCCCGCGACCGCGTCGGCTGACGCACCGGCCGAGGCCCCGCCCGCGGATGCCTCCGATGGCGACGGCGACACGACGGTGCTGCGGATGCCGGCCCTCGGCGAGAGCGTCACCGAAGGCACTGTCACCCGCTGGCTCAAGTCGGTAGGCGAATCGGTCGAGGCGGACGAGCCGCTGCTCGAGGTCTCCACCGACAAGGTGGACACCGAGATCCCGTCGCCGGTGGCCGGCACGCTGCTGGAGATCAAGGTCGCCGAGGACGAGGTCGCCCTGGTGGGTGGTGAGCTGGCGGTGATCGGCGGCGCAGGACAGCGGCCGGCAGGTGACACGCAGGCCGAGCCGGCGCAGGCCGAGCCGGCGCAGGCCGAGCCGGCTTCGTCGGAATCCGCGGCAGCGCCGTCGGACTCCGAACCACAGCCGTCAAGTGCGGCGGCGCCGGGCACCGAACGCACGCCCGACGCCCTGCCCGGGGCGTCGTATGCGACGCCGGATGCGGAGGCCGAGGCCGGCAACGGCGCCACCTCCAGCCAGACCGGTGTGGCGACGGCGCAACCGACCGACCGGGCGCCGCTCGAGGCCGGCGAGGGGGTCAGCGTCCGACCCGGGGCGCCGCAGTCGGCCCCGGCAGACGGTGGTGGCCAGCCCGCACAGTCCGGTGCGGCGGCGTCGGACGGTGACGAGGCCGGCGGCGGGTACGTCACCCCCCTGGTTCGCAAGCTCGCCGCGCAGCACGACGTCGATCTGTCGGCACTGTCCGGCACCGGAGTTGGCGGCCGCATCCGCAAGCAGGACGTGCTGGAAGCGGCGGAGCGCCAGAAGGCCGCCGCCGCTGCGGCCGAGGAAGCCGAGGCCGCCCGGGTGCGGCAGGCCCAGACCCAGCAGGCGCAGCCCGCGGCGCAGTCGGCGCCGGCCAAGGCGCCGGCGAAGGCCGAGCCCAGCCCGCTGCGCGGTCGCACCGAGAAGATGTCCCGGATGCGCACGCTGATCGCGCGGCGGATGGTGGAGTCGCTGCAGGTGTCAGCGCAGTTGACGACCGTGGTGGAGGTGGATGTCACCCGGATCGCGCGGCTGCGCGACCAGAGCAAGCGCGACTTCCTCGCCACACACGGGGTCAAGCTGTCGTTCCTGCCGTTCTTCGCCCTCGCCGCGATCGAGGCGCTGCGGGTACACCCGAACGTCAACTCCTCCGTCGACATCGCGGCCGGCACGGTGACGTACCACAACGCCGAGCACCTCGGCATCGCGGTGGACAGCGAGCGGGGCCTGCTGGTGCCGGTCATCCACGACGCCGGTGACCTCAACCTGGCCGGTCTGGCCAAGCGGATCGCCGACCTGGCGGAGCGCACCCGGGGCAACAAGGTCACCCCGGACGAGCTCTCCGGCGGCACCTTCACGCTGACCAATACCGGCAGTCGCGGCGCGCTCTTCGACACCCCGATCATCAACCAGCCGCAGGTCGCCATCCTGGGTACGGGTGCCGTGGTGAAACGGGCCGTCGTGGTGAACGACCCCAACCTCGGCGAAGTGATCGTGCCTCGTTCGATGGTGTACCTGGCGCTCTCCTACGACCACCGCATCGTTGACGGAGCGGATGCCGTCCGCTTCCTCACCACGATCAAGGACCGTCTGGAGGCCGGGGCGTTCGAGGCGGAGTTGGGCCTGGTCTGAATCCGACCGGACCTGTCCGAGGTGGCGCCGCTGCGTCGGTCCGCATAGCCAGTCCGACGCAGGGGAAGAAGAGTGCCATGCGCTTCGTCATCGCCGGTTCGTCCGGATTTCTCGGCACCCGACTCGTCCGGCAGCTGCGGGCGGGTGGCCACGACGTGGTCCGGCTGGTCCGGCGGGAGCCGCGCGCCGATGATGAGATCCGCTGGAATCCGACCGCCGGAGCGCTTGACCCGCAGGCGCTGGTCAACGCCGACGTCGCGGTCAACCTTGCCGGCGCGGGCGTGGGCGATCACCGATGGACCAGGGCGTACCGGAAGACGCTCATCGACAGTCGGGTGGACACCACCACCACGCTGGCCCGTGCGCTCGCCAGCACCGCCGGTGCCGGGCCACGCGTCCTGGTCAACGCCTCCGGGATCAGCTTCTACGGCGCCCCCGGCGACCGGGCGGTGGACGAGCAGTCTCCTCCCGGCGACGGTTTCCTGGCCGAGCTGACCCGGGTCTGGGAGGCGGCCACCGGCCCCGCAGAGGCTGCCGGGGTCCGGGTGGCCCACCTGCGCTCCGGCCTCCCTCTGTCACCCGAGGGCGGCCTGCTGAAGCCGCTGATGCTTCCGTTCCGTCTCGGGCTCGGCGCCAAGCTGGGCAACGGGCGGCAGTACCTTCCGTGGATCTCGATGGCCGACTGGCTGGGTGCGGTCGAACTCGTGGTGGAACGCGCAGACATCGCGGGGCCGGTGAACATGGTCGGGCCGACGCCGGCCACCAACGCAGAGTTCACCAGGGCGCTCGGTCGGGCGCTGGGCCGTCCGGCTATTTTCGCGGTGCCGGGACCTGCGCTGCGGTTGGGGCTGGGCGAGGCCGCTGGCGAAGCCCTGGCGAGCCTGCGTGCCGTGCCGGGCGTCCTGAACGCCGCCGGCTACCGGTTCCAGCACCGCGACGTGGAGGCCGCGCTGCGCGCCGCGCTCGACGATCGATGAGGGCACGCTCGGCCGGAGTAGGCTTCTCCGCGTGACGGGTGTGCAGTCGCTGACCGTTGTCCGGGGCGGCACGGTGGAGTACCGGGAAGCCTGGCAGCACCAGCGGACCCTGCACGAGCGGGTGGCCGCGGGGCAGGCGCCCGACACCGTGGTCCTGCTGGAGCACCCCGACGTCTACACCGCGGGGAAGCGCACCGCCGCGTGGGACCGCCCGACCGACGGCACCGAAGTGATCGACGTCGACCGGGGTGGCCGGATCACCTGGCACGGACCGGGCCAACTCGTCGGGTACCCGATCCTGCGGCTGGCCGAGCCCATCGACGTGGTCGCCTACATCCGCCGGGTGGAGTCGCTGCTGATCACGGTGTGCGCAGACCTCGGCCTACCCACCGTCCGGGACGCCACGCCGGGTCGCAGTGGCGTCTGGGTGCCGGCCGACGACCGGCCGACCCGCAAGGTGGCCGCCATCGGCGCGCGGGTGGCCCGTGGCGTGACACTGCACGGATTCGCTCTCAACTGCGACTGTGACCTGTCCGCGTACGACCGGATCGTGCCGTGCGGCATCAGCGATGCCGGCGTGACGTCGCTCTCGGCTGAGCTCGGGCGGCAGGTCACCGTGCAGGAGGTCCTGCCGATCGTTGAGCGCCACCTGCCCGCGCTGCTCGGTTAGGCCCTGGCGGGGGGTGTGACCCGGTAGCCGACCACGGGAATGATCTCAGGGTCCACGTCGTCGATCCCCTCGCCGCCGTCCAGTCGGAAGCCGAAGAACGCGTGCAGCGCCGCCGTCGCGAGCTCGACCGGTCGGAACGGCAGCGGATGCGTACCGGCATCGTCCCGGCCGTCAGTGCGAGCGCCGGCCCAGTACGGCTCCTCGAACGACAGCCGTTCGCCGATGTCCTCGACCACGCCGGCCCCGGACGAGACGCTCACCGCACGACCCAGCGTGCCATCGGTCCAGAGCCCGAAGGCGCACCAGTCCACGACGGTGTGCATGGCGTGCAGGTACGCGGTTGGCCGGGCCGCCCCGGCCAGGATCCGCTCGGTGGCCGTCGACGGGCGGTCGGTGACCAGCTGCCACCCGCAGATGACGTCGAGACCGGGAAAGCACCCGACGTAGACCACGTCCTCGGCCGGGTTGACCGCATCGCTAAGGAGCGCATCGCCGATCTCGACCACGTCGCTGGCCGAAAACAGGCGGTGCACCAGGGCCAACGTCGCCGACCGGTCCAGGATCGGCGCGGCGCGGAGCACGTCGATCGCATTCGTGTCGGCGTACATCACGACGGCGGTTCCGACCTCCATGCCTTGCCTCCTCGCTCACCGGGCCCGCTGGCCTGCGGAAAGTGCCGCGGTGCCTGACACCGTAGCCGGTGTGGCGGCCCGGTCGCCGTCGGCCGACCGGTCCCCGATCAACCCACGGTGCGACGTCGGCGGCGGCACAGTGACGCCCGTCGCCATCGCGGGCCGCCACGCCCCGTCCGGGCGTACCCTTTGCAGCGTGACCGCCGTTGCCCCTGAAGGCCGCCGCCTCCTCCGGATAGAGGCCCGCAACTCCGCGACCCCGATCGAGCGCAAACCACCGTGGATCAAGGTCAAAGCGACGATGGGCCCGGAGTACACCGCTCTGCGCGGTCTGGTGCAGCGGGAGGGCCTGCACACGGTGTGCCAGGAGGCCGGCTGCCCCAACATCTACGAATGTTGGGAGGACCGCGAGGCAACCTTTCTGATCGGCGGCGACCAGTGCACGAGGCGCTGTGACTTCTGCCAGATCGACACCGGCAAACCGGCCGAGTTCGACGCCGACGAACCACGACGGGTAGCCGAGTCGGTCGCCACGATGGGCCTGCGCTACGCCACCATCACCGGCGTCGCCCGCGACGACCTGCCCGACGGCGGCGCCTGGCTCTATGCCGAGACGGTGCGCCAGATTCACAAGCTGCTCCCCGAGTGCGGGGTCGAGCTGCTCATCCCGGACTTCAACGGCGATCCCGCCCAGCTCGGCGAGGTCTTCGGCGCGACACCGCAGGTGCTCGCGCACAACGTGGAGACCGTGCCCAGGATCTTCAAGCGGATCCGGCCGGCGTTCCGGTACGAACGCTCGCTGGAGGTGCTCACCCGCGCCCGCGCCGCCGGCCTGGTGACCAAGTCGAACCTGATCCTCGGGCTCGGCGAGGAACGCGCCGAGGTGACCCAGGCCCTGCACGACCTGCACGAGGCCGGTTGCGAGCTGGTCACGATCACCCAGTACCTTCGTCCGACCCCCCGCCACCACCCGGTTGAGCGCTGGGTCAAGCCGGAGGAGTTCGTCGAGCTGCAGCAGGAGGCGGAGCGGATCGGCTTCGTCGGGGTGATGAGCGGGCCACTGGTGCGCTCGTCCTACCGTGCCGGGCGCCTCTACCAGCAGGCGGTCACGGCCCGGGAATTGGCGACGCAGGCGTAGCGCGGCGCTCGAGGAAGTCCGCAGGCTCCCCGGCGCCCGCCCGCCGCACGGCCCAGGCCTCCAGCGCGTTGAGCGTGACCAACACCACAGCGAGGGCGACGAGCACCGCCAGGGCGGGCAGATGGCTGGCCACCGGCAGCAGCGCCAGGCACACGGCCGCGCCGCCCAGCCTGGGCCACGCCACGGTGCGGTACATCCGCCAGCGCGTGTACCCGAAGGTCGCCAGGTAGAGCGCGCAACCGCCGACCAGCAACGCCGCCACCGAGACCGAGAGGTGGTGGTCCGGGTGCGCCACCACCTCGGCCATCCCGACGGCGATCGCGATGATGCCGCCGATCAGTGGCAGGTGGCCGTAGGCGAGCACCTGCCGGATCAGGTCGGTCTGCACCCGGGCGGCCGCGATGGCGTGCCGGACCGCGCTCGCCGCGAAGACGAAGTACACCCACCACAGGCCGCAGGCCACGACGAACGCCGCGGCGACCGCGAAGGCCCGGCCGACGGTCAGCGCGTCGCCGGCCGCGGATGCGCCGATCGCGATGATGGACTCCCCGAGGGTCAGAATCAGGAAGAGCCCGAACCGCTCCGGCAGGTGCGACGGGTCGAACCTGACTCTCGCGAGGCGACGGCGGGTGAGGGCCGGCACGGCCAGGTCGATCAGGCCGGCCAGCGCCCAGACGGCGATCCGGGCGCCACCCGGCAGCAGACCGCCGACCAGCAGCATCGGACCGGTCACGACGAGGGCCACGCTGAACGCGTTGAGCCCGAACGGCCGGGTGCGGAAGTACACGGCGGCGAGCAGCATCCGGAGGACGAAGTACGCCGCGCCGAAGAGCAGCCCGCGGTCGCCGTACGCCTGGGGGATGGCCAGGGACATGAACAGACTGCCGAGCCCGATCGCGAAGATGCCGAGGCGGTCGACGGCGTTCTCGACGTCGTGGGTGTTGGCGTGGACCGAGGTGCCCACCCACGCCCACCAGATCGGAACGAAGACCACCAGGGCCTGAGCCACCCCCACCCAGTCGTGGCGATCGTGCAGCAACGCCGAAATCTGGGTCACCGCGAACACGAACACAAGATCGAAGAACAGCTCCGCCCAGCTGACCTTCTTCTCTGGAATCTCCGACCGCTCGGTCGCTTCCGACAACTCCGCCTGCGCCACGCCTACGCCCCCTTGGTCGACCCAACCTAGCCCCGCCAACGTCGCCGTGTCGGCACACATTCCAACCGGCCGACCGCTGACCCTATTGGCGCCGGGAACTAGACTCCAGAGCATGGCAAAGGCTCAGGAGCCGGAGAAGGTGTCCTTCTTCGGGCGATTCAAGCAGATCGGTATGGTCTTTTCGTTCACCGCCAAGCGGGACCGGCTCTTTGTGCCGCTGGTGCTGGCGGCCGTGCTGGTTCCGCTGATCGCCGTCGGTGTGGCAATAGCGCTCGGCACCAGCTGGCTGTGGCTGCCGGGTGGCATCATGGTCGCGCTGCTGCTCACCATGCTCGTGCTCAACTGGCGTTCGCAGAAGGCGATGCTGAGCGAGGCCGAGGGGCAGCCGGGCGCGGCCGCCTCCTTCGTCGAGACCCTGCGCGGTGACTGGCGGGTCACCCCCGCGATCGCGTCCACCACCCAGTTCGACATGGTCCACCTGGTGATCGGCCGCCCCGGGGTCATCCTGCTCGGCGAGGGCAACCCGCACCGGGTGCGTGGCCTCATCGCGCAGGAGAAGCGGCGCCTCGCCAAGGTCATCGGCACCGCCGACCTGCGTGACTTCATCGTCGGCAACGAGGAGGGCCAGCTGCCGCTGGGCAAGCTCCGCGCCACCATCATGAAGCTGCCGCGCACCATCACCGGCAAGGATGTCAACGCGCTGGACAAGCGGCTGACCGCCCTCTCCGCGCGGCCGCAGATGCCCAAGGGCGCGATCCCGAAGAACATGCGGCCGTCAAAGGGCGCCACCAAGGCGATGCGCGGCCGCTGACCGGCTGCCGCGCCCGCGTCTCAGCGGGACGAGACGATCACCGAACCGGATGCCCGGTCATGCAGTCCTCGCTGCTCCCGATCCATGATCAGGGGCGGCACGAAGAGGGTGAGCAGCAGCCCGCGCAGGATGGCCCGCGGAATGCCGATCGGCCCGCCCGTGGCGTACCCCACGCACCGGATCCTGGCCAGGTACATACCGGGCGTCTGACCGAAGAGCCCGAGAAAGAAGCCGTACTCCACGACCAGCGCCGCGGGTGCCGCCCACGGGTTGTCCCGCAGTCCGCCGAGCGGCGCGCTGGCGAAGAGGCAGAGCAGCCAATCGATCAACAGTGCCGAGAAGCGACGCCCCAGCGGGACCGGCTGCTGCACACCCGGATCGGACTCGGTCGGATCGTTCCCGCCGCCGTGCGCGCCCGTCGACGCCGCCTGTGCCACGTACTCCACGGTAGCCGCGGGGGTCGGATTCGCCATCCGCACCCCCGGCGGCGGGCGGCGCGGATACGATCTCCGCGAACCCGCCGTGAAATCGTGCTCCGAAACATCCCTGAAACAATCGAGACACGCCGGGGCAACGCCGTACCCATAGCGTCGCGAGCACCGAGCCACCTTGTATGAAAGGTGATCGCTAAACGCTGGCCCTTCTGCCGAGCCTGGAGGACGTGTGTTCGCCAACCCCGACGAGCTGCTCAGATACATCAAGGACGAAGGCGTCCGGTTTGTCGATGTGCGCTTCTGTGACCTACCCGGCGTGATGCAGCACTTCACCGTGCCGGTCGAGTCCTTCGACGACAACGCCTTTGGTGAGGGGCTCGCCTTCGACGGTTCGTCGATTCGCGGTTTCCAAGCCATCCACGAGTCGGACATGCTGCTGCTGCCCGACCACACCAGCGCCTTCGTCGACCCGTTCCGGGTCGAGAAGACGGTGGCGCTCAACTTCTTCATCCACGACCCGTTCACCCGGGAGCCCTACAGCCGCGACCCCCGCAACGTCGCCAAGAAGGCCGAGGCGTACCTCGCGTCGAGCGGCATCGCCGACACGGCGTACTTCGGCGCGGAGGCGGAGTTCTACATCTTCGACTCGATCCGCCACGAGACCAGCGCCAACCAGGCGTTCTACTACATCGACTCGGTCGAGGG
Organism: Micromonosporaceae bacterium; assembly: GCA_035296325.1. Taxonomy (GTDB): domain Bacteria; phylum Actinomycetota; class Actinomycetes; order Mycobacteriales; family Micromonosporaceae; genus DATHBD01. The sequence goes on from DATHBD010000012.1 coordinate 102,600, forward strand.
CTGGTGGAACAGCGGCAAGGACGAGCCGGGCGGCAACCGCGGTTACAAGACTAACTACAAGGGCGGGTACTTCCCCGTGCCGCCGGTGGACCACTACGCCGACCTGCGTGACCAGATGGTCAAGCGGCTGATCGGTGCGGGCTTCACCGTCGAGCGCGCGCACCACGAGGTCGGCACCGCCGGCCAGGCCGAGATCAACTACAAGTTCTCGACGCTGGTGCACGCCGCGGACCAGATGCAGCTCTTCAAGTACATCGTGAAGAACACCGCCTGGGCCAACGGCAAGACCGCAACCTTCATGCCGAAGCCGATCTTCGGTGACAACGGCTCCGGCATGCACACCCACCAGAGCCTGTGGCTGGGCGGCGAGCCGCTCTTCTACGACGAGGCGGGCTACGGCGGCCTCTCCGAGATGGCCCGGTGGTACATCGGCGGCCTGCTGCACCACGCGCCGTCGCTGCTGGCGTTCACCAACCCGACCGTCAACTCCTACCGGCGCCTGGTGCCCGGCTACGAGGCCCCGGTCAACCTGGTGTACTCGGCCCGCAACCGCTCCGCCTGCACCCGCATCCCGGTCACCGGCACCAACGCCAAGGCCAAGCGGGTGGAGTTCCGGGTGCCGGACCCGTCGGCGAACGTGTACCTCGCGTTCTCGGCCATGATGATGGCCGGCCTGGACGGTATCCGCAGCAAGATCGAGCCGCCGGACCCGATCGACAAGGACCTGTACGACCTTCCGCCGGAGGAGGTCGCGAACGTCAAGCAGGTGCCCGGCTCGCTCGATGCGGTGCTCAACTCGCTCGAGGCCGACCACGACTACCTGATCGACGGCGGCGTGTTCACGCCTGACCTGATCGAGACGTGGATCGACTACAAGCGGGCGAACGAGATCGACCCGGTCCGGCTCCGCCCGACCCCGCACGAGTTCGCCATGTACTACGACGTCTGATCCCTTCCGCGGAGAACGGCGGTCATGCTCGGCGCACAGCCGACGTGACCGCCGTTTGCCGTTGCGAGCAGGTCGATACGCAACGACCTACGTAGTCCCCCCGGACGGCCGGCCCACCTCTCGACACCACATGTCCGGCCGGAGGCGGGTACCGGTACGGTGCTCGGGATGGGGGTTGAACGAACCGGTCGACAGGTCGGGTGGAGCGGCGGCGCCTGGCTCGCCATGTTCCGGGGTGTCCGCACGATGCTGCCGCTGGCGGCCGCCATCACCGTCATCGGCTTCGTGGGCTCGTTCACATTGCCGTACATCCCGCTGTTTCTGACCTCGGCTGTGCGCGCCGATCCGGTGGAAACAGCAGCGTTCCTCATCGCGGGGCCGCTCGCCGGCGTGGCGCTGTCAACTGTGGCCGGCCGACTGTCAGACCGGCCGGGGATGCGTCGGGTGACGCTCATCGTCGCCTGCCTCGCCGGCGTCGCGGGCTTCGGGGCGTACGCGGTCACCCGGGAGTACTGGCTGTTACTGCCAGTGGCGGTGACCCTGGTCGCGTTGTCGTCGGCGGCGTTTCCGCTGACCTTCGCGTTCGCCCGGCACCGGCTCGACCAGGACACCCCCGGAGAGTCCGCGGCAGTCGTCAATGCCCTGCGGATGCTGGTCTCGGTGTCCTGGGTCGCCGGTCCGCCGATTGCCGCCTTCGTCCTCGATGCGGTGACCTTCACCGGGCTGTTCACCATCGTCGCGGTGGGGTTCGCGATGGCCGCCGGCATTGTCGCGGTACGTCTCGCCGAGCCGGGGCGACCCGCGGCCGTACTCCACGATGAGCGGTCCACTTCGGACAGTGACGGCCCGCGTACCACCGGCGGCATCCCCTTGGCCGCCGGTGCGTTCCTCATGATGCAGACCGCGGCGATGCTGAGCACCATCGCGATGTCGCTGTACGTCACCGGCGACCTGCGTGGCAACGTACAGCAGGCAGGCTGGATCCTCGCCGTGTGCGCGGTACTGGAAATTCCGCTGATGCTGATGCTTGGCGCCTTCGCCACCCGGTTCCCGCTGCACCGTCTCGTGATGGCCGGTGCGGCGGTCGGGGTGGCGTACTTCGCGGTGGTGGCCGTCGCGACGAGCCCCTGGCACGTGGCGGTGGCGCAGATCCTCAACGCCTTCTTCGTCGCCGCCGTCGCCGGCCTGGGAATCTCGTACTTTCAGGATCTCGATCCCGGGCACCCCGGGCGGGCGACGACCATCTTCGTCAACACGCAGCGGGTCAGCGCGATGGTCGCCGGGGCGGCCCTCGGTCTGGCACAGCACCTGGGATTCCGGGTGGCCTACGCCGGCGGAGCGGTGCTCTGCGCCCTCGGGCTCGCGGCGCTGCTGGTCAGGCACACGCAGTTCCGGCGTCGGCCCTCGGGCCGCGACCGGGCCGCGCGCCTGGAGCGGGCAAGCTGAACTGGTGATCGAGCGGGTTGGCCCGTGCTACAGGTGCTCGCCCGTCACGTTCCGGCCGTTGTGCGGTCGGCCGGTCGGGGATGGCTCGCCGAGCGGGTCGTGGAAGAGCCGGTCAACCGGGGTGCCGAAGCTGGGCGGGAGCGCCCGGGACTCGCGCTCCCGACGGTCCTTGAGCGCGTGCATGGCCGACGAGAGCCGGGCCAGCTCCCGCTCCCGCGCGTTCTGCGCCTTGGTGGGTCCCGGCGTGGCCGGCCGCGGGTCGGTGCGCGGTCCAATCTCGCTGGGGAGCCGACCGGTCGCGTGTGCGTGGTCGACCGCCCGTTTGGCGGCCAACAGGGTCATCCCGCAGTACCGGCGCAGCAGCATGACGGCTTGCAACGGGTCGCCCTGCCGGACCAGGTTCTCCACCTCGTCGCGCTTGGCGGCGTCCAGGCCGGGATGGCCGGCCCGGGTGGGCAGTCGAGTCTTCATCTGATCCGCGACGAGATCGGTGGCCCGACCCGAACGACGCAGGACCAGCAGCACCACCACGCTCGCCAGCAGGATCAGCGCGATGGTGACGATCGCGGCAGTCGGCATCGTCGTAGCGTAACGATCGGGTGCGCCGTACGCCGGCCCCTGACAGCCTCCGGCGAGCCGGCTCGCCTGTGTGGCTCGGATCGATGCAGAGCCGGGGTAGGCGCCGGGCCCTACGAAGCGGCGGGCCGGATCAGGCGGATTCCACCGACCGAAGCGGCGCCCGTGTGCTCACCCATGGTGGCCAGCGCCCGCGGCACCTCCGGCAGGCCCATCGTCCCGGTGATCAGGAGACCCGGCCGCAGCGTGCCGGCGGAAATCATCTCCAGCATCGGCGGGTACGCGTGCGCGGCCATCCCGTGACTTCCCAGCAGTGCCAGCTCCCCGGCGATCACCTCGTCCATCGGAATCCGCGGATGGCCGTCGGCCCGTGGGAGCAGCCCGATCTGGACGTGCCGGCCCCGCCGGCGCAGGCTCCGGATCGAGGCGACGCAGGTGGCATGGCTTCCCAGCGCGTCCATCGACAGGTGGGCGCCGCCGCCGGTGGCATCGCGTACGGCCGCGACCAGCGCATCCTCGGCCAGGTCGGACGCGTCCAGGCAGATGGCGGCGCCGCAGCGACGCGCCAGCCCGAGTGCGGCGGGCGACACGTCCACGGCCACCACCCGGGCACCGCACGCCGCGGCGATCATGACTGCGGAGAGTCCCACGCCGCCGCAGCCGTACACGGCGACCCACTCCCCTGCCGTGACGCGGCCCTGCGTCACGACCGCGCGGAACGACGTGGCGAACCGGCAGCCCAGCGCCGCCGCGGCCGCGAAGTCCAGGTCCGCCGGCAGCCGGACCAGGTTCACCTCGGCCCGGTCCACCGCGACGTACTCGGCGAACGATCCCCAGTAGGTGAATCCCGGCTGGGTCTGGTGGTGGCACACCTGGTGATCACCGGCGAGGCACGCCGCGCACCGTCCGCACGCGCAGACGAAGGGTGCGGTGACCCGGTCGCCGACCGTCCAACCGGTTACCTGCCCGCCGACGGCCACCAGGACACCGGCGAATTCGTGCCCCGGCACGTGCGGCAGCCGGATGTCGGGGTCATGTCCGCGCCAGCCATGCCAGTCGCTGCGGCACAGGCCGGTCACCTCCACCCGGACGATCGCGCCGTCCGGCGCCGGCACCGGGTCGGGCACCTCACGGATCTCCGGCGCGGCTCCGAACTGGTCGAACACCACCGCGCGCACGCGGGCATCATCACACGACGGCCTGGCGCCCGCACCCCACCGCCACAACGAAAAACGTGCCCCCCGCCCGGACGACGCGGGTTTCAGCCGACGTCGTACCAGATCGAGGGGCACCGTTGCGGTGTATCAACGTGCACCGTTCACGTCCCGGGCGGGTCCACCACTGCGCAGCCGCCCTGGGATCAGCCTCAGCAGTAGGCGTGGGTGGTCCAGTTGATGGCCCCGTACTGGCCACCGTTGTAGCCGACCTGGCGCATGGCTACGGTGTGCTCGTGCACCACGTGGCCGGCGTAGTACGTCCGGTGGCTCTTGAATGTCGCGGTCGTGCTGCCGGCCCATCCGAACGCCGCGGAGATGCTGTGCGTGCACATGTCGGGTGTCCCGAATGCGCTGAGCGCCGACGATGCCGCCTGTGCCGGCGGGGCGCCGGCCAGACCCAACCCCGTGACTGCAGCGACCGTGCACGCGAGACGTACCATGGTTCGCTTCATAAGTCCTCCGAACATCGTTACTACCTGATCGGGTAGTGGACTCAGCTTCGCGCGTCACCGGCACCGCGGACAGAGGGCACGGTCCCGACCTGACGGGAGGTTGTCCCGTACCGGCAGGATCGGTCCCGAGCGCCGGCGCTCAGCCGGATGCGGCGCTGCGCACGTCGGCCGACTCGGCTGCGCCGTGGTCGACGTAGGCACCGGACTGGGGAACGACGGAGGCTTTCGAGTGCGCCGGCGCGGGCATGACCACCACCGGGCACGCCGCGCGGAAGAGGAGCCGCGGGGCCAGGCGGCGGGCTCCCGGCGACGTCAACTTCGCCATCCGCGGCGAGTCCACCACCAGCAGGGCGGCATCGCGCGATTCGCTGACCAGGACCGTCCGGGCCGGACCCTCGACCGCGATGCACTGCACCTGATGGTCGTCACCGAGGGCGTCGGCGACGAAGTCCTCGACCGTCTCCTGGGCGATCTGCTGCTGGTTGTACTCCATGATCTTCTGAGCTGGTGGCCGGCCCCCGGCGGCGCCCGGCGCGGGCGAGACGCGCCAGGCCATCACGGCCCGGACCCGCCCGTCGCGTCGCTTCGCCTCCTCGACCGCCCACCGCAGCGCGGTACCGGATCCGGTACCGGCGCTGACTCCGACCACGATCAGGTCGGAGCCCGCTCCGGGTACGTCTACGTTGGACATTGCGCTCTCCGCTCCGCTGGCAGGATCGGTGTGGACTCAGTGCGCGCCGCCGACCGCCACTGGCGCCTCGTCGGCCTCTTCGGCGTGTTTCGGCTCACGAATCCACAGCATCGCTATCGCGGCCGTGAGCAGCAGCGCACCGGCGAACATGATGGCGTTGGTCGGGTCCGCACCGAGGAACCGCTTGTAGATCTGACCGAAGGTGACCGTCTCGATCAGCATCGGCACCACGATCATCATGTTGAGGATGCCCATGTACACGCCGTACCGCTCCTTGGGCACCATGGCCACCGCCATGATGTACGGCACACCCATGATGCTGGCCCAGGCGATGCCGAACCCGATCATCGGCACGAAGAGCAGGTACTGGTTGGAGATGTTCGCCAGCCACAACAGGCCCACGCCGGCCAGGGTGAGGCAGGCGGAGTGCACCCACTTCGCACCGTACCTGCGCGCCATGATGACGAGGACAAAAGCGGAACTGAACGTCACGATGTTGTAGAAGCCGTTGAGCAGAGCGGTCCACCCGACCGCTTCGCCGAAGCGCTCCTTGTCCTCCGGGCCGGTGCCCCAGACCGACTGGGCGACGCTGAACGAGACGTACTGCCAGTAGATGAACATGGCGTACCACTGGAAGAGGTACACCAGTCCGAGCTTGTGCAGCGTCGGAGGCATGTCCCGGACGGCGTGCGCGATCTCGACAACCGCGGCGACCAGGCCGCTCTTCTTCGCACGGAGCGCGGCCAGTTCCTCCTCGGTGGGCGGGATCTCCGGCGTACTCAACACGGAGACGAGCACCGATCCGATGGAGCAGACCGCGCCGAGCATGAACGAGCCGAACACCCAGTACGGGATGCCGGCCTCGGTTCCTCCCGTGATCAGCTTCTGGAAGACGAAGAGCGACACGTTGGCCAACGTGATGCCGAAGCCGGTGAAGAAGCTCTGGGTCAGGAAACCCTTGGCCAGCTGCGAGGCCGGCAACTTGTCGGCGATGAATGCGCGGTAGGGCTCCATCGCGGTGTTGTTGCTGGCGTCCAGCAGCCAGAGCAGGAGCACCGCCATCCACAGCGCGGCGGCGAACGGAAAGAGGAAGAGGCAGATGCTGCACCCGATGCCGCCGATCAGGAAGAACGGCTTACGCCGGCCCCACCGCGGGCTCCAGGTGCGGTCGCTCATCGCGCCGATGAGCGGCTGGATCAGCAGGCCGGTGATCGGGCCGGCCAGATTCAGGATGGGCAACTCCTCCGGCGAGGCGTTCAGGTACCCGAAGATCGGGTTGATCGCCGTCTGCTGCATGCCGAAGCTGTACTGGATGCCGAAGAACCCGAAGTTCATCAGCATGATCTGACGGAATGTCATCAGCGGCTTGCGCTCGGTCCTCGCCGGGCGGGCGGTTCCGGCGGGGTCCGTGGGGGGCGCCGGGGGCGGCTGCACCGGCGCGGCGGCCGTGGGCATCGGGGGCACGGGCTCCTGGGCGGTCGTCATGCACGCCTCCTGCCATCGCAGTGAGATGTCCGTCAATATGTTGGGCCTGCGCCGATTATTGGGCGGCTTCCGGCAGCCCGCCACCGGTGGAGAACATTTATCCGGCGAGGTTTGCGCAGGTGGAGGCAGGGCAGAGCGGTGGGTTCGCGTGCCGTCAGGTCAACGGGACGTGACGGTGTACCGGCCGGGCCGGCTCACCCGTAGCTCGATCCACCGCCCGCTCCGGGAGATCGGCGCGGACGCCGGGCCGTGCACGCGCAGCCATCGCGACGGCGCCACCCGGACCAGCACCGGGCCGGGGACCGCTGCCTCGAACGTCACGGCCGCGCCGTCGGAGGAGACCAGCGCGGCCCCCGCCACGACCGACGGGCGACCGGCCACCTGGTACAGCGTCCAGTGTGCGTTCGACCAGACCGCCGTCAGGTAGGGCAGACCGGCCCGGATCAGCGCCGCTTCCGGCGCCCCGACCCAGGACAGCGGCGCGTCCGGCAGCGCCACGTGGGACACGCCGTTGTCGCGTAGCCACGCCTCGTACCGCGGCGCGTCGAGCCGGCCGTCGAAGAACAGCCCGTTGCGGGCCATGTCGACCTGCCGGAGCCAGCCGCGGGCCAGCGGTACGGCGCGCGCCGCGTACGCCGCTTCCCAGTAGTTGCGGGTGGGTGGGATCTCCACCCGCCCCACGGGTCCCCGACTGGCCAATTCGGCCAGCAGCGGGGCGAAGTACTGCGGATCAGCGGTCGGGTTGCCGGCGTCACGGAGGTCGCCGACGAGCACCGGGGGCTGCCAGATCGCCAGTGCCACACCGACGCTCAGCACCGCGAGCCAGCGCCGCCACGGCACGCAGGCGACCACCACGGGCAGGGTGAACATCGTGGCGAGCCGCGTCGCGTTGAGCCCAACCGGCGTGTCCACCAGGTACGCCGCCAGCACACCGACCGACGACAGCGCCGCACCGATCCGCACCACCCGCACCGGTACGAGCACGGCGACGACCAGGCCGGCGCCGATGGCGCGCACCGCGTCCAGGCCGCTGATGTTCATCCGTCCTCCCTCGGCGAAGAGGAGCGCAGCCACCGCGAGCGGCACCGCGGCGGCGCCGGCCAGCACCAGTCCGGCGCCGATCCGCCGGGACAGCAGCAGGGCGGCACCGGCCAGGCCGACGAACAGGCCCGCCACCGGGCTCGCCGCGCCGGCCAGCACCGCGCCCAGTGCGGCGCCGCCGTAGTGCAGCCAGCTTCGCGAGGCGGTCAGCGCGGCCAGCGCCCAGAGCCCGCACGCCACCCCCACGGCGAAGGTGACCCGCCCGGACACCAGGTTGCCCGCGAAGGCGAGCGCGCCGAGCACCACGCCGGGCACCGGGCGCGGCACGCCGGCGCGCACGAGCAGCACCGCGAGCCCCAGCGTGGCGGCCAGCAGCGCGAGCACGCCGGCCAGGCGCGCCCCTGCCACGCCGCCGCCGAGGGCAGCCATCAGGGCGGGCGTGAACAGGCTGTAGCCGTACTGCACGGTCCCGCCGTACCAGCGCAGATCCACCGGCGTCAGGCCGTACGCGTCGAAGAAGTCCGCGCGGGCGGCCTGGGCCGACAGGTCGGTGCCCAGCGGCGGCGCCAGCAGCAGCGCGCCGGCGAGCAGCGTGGCCAGCAGTGCACCGGTGGTGAGCGCCCGACGCGCCGCGCCGGCGTCAGCCGTCATTGAAGACGCGCTCGGCCGCCTGCCTGGCGTGCCGAGCGACCCGGAGGTACTCGTCGAGAAACTCCTGCGGGTCTTCGCTCGCCGACCGGCCGAGCACCCGTGCCACGGCCGCGAGGTCCGCCCCCTGCCGCGGCAACTGGTCCGCCGGCCGGCCCCGCACGACGGTGAGCGCGTTGCGGACCCGGGACGCCTGGACCCAGCCGGCGGCGAGCGCGGCCTCGTCGGCCCCGGTCATCAATCCGGCCGACCTCGCCGCCGCGAGCGCCTCGAGGGTCCGGGTGGTTCGCAGTCCCGGTACGACGCAGGCATGGCGCAGTTGCAGCAGCTGGGCGCACCACTCCACATCGGCGAGTCCGCCCCGGCCGAGTTTGGTGTGGGTGGCCGGGTCCGCACCGCGCGGCAGGCGCTCACTGTCCACCCGCGCCTTGAGTCGCCGGATCTCGACGATCTGCTCGCGGTTCAGCCCTTCGGCCGGGTACCGCACCCCGTCGGCCAGGGCCAGGAACCGCTCCCCGAGCTCCGCGTCACCGGCGACGTACCGGGCCCGCAACAGCGCCTGCGCCTCCCAGGTCTTCGACCACCGGGCGTAGTACTGCCGGTAGGACGCCAGGCTGCGCACCAGCGGGCCCTGCCGCCCTTCCGGGCGCAGGTCGGCGTCCACGCCGAGCGGCGGATCCGGGGCCGGGCGGCCCAGCAGGCGGCGCAGGTCCTCGGCGATCGTCAGCGCGGCACCGTTGGCCGCGTCGTCGGCCATGCCGGGCGGCGGCTCGTACACGAAGAGCACGTCGGCGTCGGAGGAGTAGCCGGTTTCCCGGCCGCCCAGTCGGCCCAGCCCGATGATGGTGAAGCGCAGCCCGTCCGGGACCGTGGGCATCGCCTCCGCCACGCCGAGGGCCGCGGCGAGGGTCGCGTCGGTGAGGGCGGCGAGCGCCTCGGCCACGCCGGCCACGTCGAGCCGGCCCAGCAGGTCCGCGGCGGCCACCCGGAAGAGTTCCCGGCGGCGCTGCGCCCGGACCGCCACGATCGCGTCCTCGGGCAGGGGATGGCGCCGGGCCGCCGCGGCGAACCCGTCGGTCAGCGCATCCGCGCCGCGGGGCACCAGCTCGCTGTCGTTGGCGAGCAGCCGCAACGCCTCGGGGTCGCGCACCAGCAGGTCGGTGACGTAGCGCGAGAAGCCGAGCAGCTTGGCGAGCCGGAACGCGACCGGTCCGTCGTCGCGCAGCAGTCGCAGGTACCACGGGGTGCTGCCGAGCTTCTCCGACACCTGCCGGTAGGCCAGCAACCCGCGGTCCGGCTCCGGCGCGTCGGCGAACTCGCTGAGCAGGACCGGCAGCAGCGTGTGCTGGATGGCGGCGGTCCGGGACACACCACCGGTCAGCGCCTCGATGTGCCGCAGCGCCCCGGCCGGGTCGGCGAAGCCGAGCACCTCCATCCGGGCCCGGGCGGACTGCGGCGTCATCCGCAGTTCCTCCGTGGAGACCCGGGCCACCGCCTCCAGCAGTGGGCGGTAGAAGAGCTTGGCGTGCAGCCGACGTACCTCGCCGGCATGCCGGACCCAGTCCGCCCGGAACGCCGCCACGCCGTCCCGCGCCCCGGTCGGGCGGTACCCCATGGCGTGCGCCAGCCAGCGCAACGCAGCCGGGTCGGCCGGCACCGTGTGGGTGCGGCGCAGCCGCTGCAACTGCAGGCGGTGCTCGACCACTCGCAGGAACCGGTACGCCCGAAGCAGCGCCTCGCCGTCGGCAAGTCCGACGTAGCCGCCCTGGGCGAGGGCGCGCAGCGCGACCAGCGTCGCGGGCGAGCGGAGCCGCTCGTCGGCCCGGCCGTGCACGAGCTGCAGCAGTTGGACGGCGAACTCGATGTCACGCAGTCCGCCCGGTCCCCGCTTGATCTCCCGTTGGCGCTCGGCCGGTGGGACGTTGTCGACGATCTTCCGGCGCATCGCCCGAACCTCCTCGACCGCTTCCGGACGCTCCGCGGCGTGCCAGATCAGCGGCTGGAGCTCGGCCAGCCATTGCTCCCCCAGCGCCAGGTCGCCGGCGGCCGGGCGGGCCTTGAGCAGGGCCTGGAACTCCCACGTCTTGGCCCACTTGCGGTAGTACGCCAGGTGCGAGGCGAGCGTGCGGGTCAGCGGCCCACGGTTGCCCTCCGGCCGCAACGCCGCGTCCACCGGCCAGGCGACCTCGGCGCAGATGCCGATCATCCGGCTGGCCAGGGAGTTGGCGGCCCGCAGCGCGTCATCGACGGCGGTGCCGGTTCCGCCGTTGCCGTCCGCCGGCTCGGCGACGAAGACCACGTCGACGTCGCTGATGTAGTTCAGCTCGCCGCCCCCGCACTTGCCCATCGCCACGACGGCGAGCCGGCACGCGGCGGCCGCGTCCGGTCGCTCGACCGACGCGATGGCAAGCGCAGCGTTCAGCGTCGCGTCGGCGAGGCTGCTCAACCGGGCCATCACGGTATCGACGTCAATGGCGCCGGTCAGGTCGGCGGCGACGGTCCGCATCAGCTCGCGGCGGTACATCAGCCGCAGCGCCGCCACGTCCGCCACCTCCGCCACCGGGAACCGACCGGACCACGCCAGGGGATCGCCGATCAGGGCGCTCCACTCCGGCGGGTTCGCAACGAGGTGATCGCCGAGCGTCGACGAGACACCGAGCAGCGCGAAGAGCCGCCGGCGCAGCCGTACGTCCTCGCTCAGGACCTTCATCAGGTCCCCGCCGCCGTTGCCTGCCCGCCGCGTCGACGGCGCGAGTCGGCACAGTTGGCGCAGCGCGAGATCCGGGTCCGCCGCGACCGCGAAGGTCTCCAGCACAGCCGCTGCGGCGTCGTCCGCCGGGCGTTGGGCAGCCGCGTCCCAGAGCCCCAACTCGTCCGGACCGAGCAGGGCGGCGGCACGGTCCGGGTCGACGAACCCGTAGCGCGCCAGCCGGCCCGTGCCGCTCGTCGTTCGCCCCACCACGCCCGCCTCCAGCCGATCCACTAGCGACCGAGGAGCGGCAGTTGCCGGGACGCGGCGTCGGTGTCGCCGGCCAGCCGCCCCAGCGCCACCGCCGCGAAGCGCTCCGCGAACGGCTGCCAGACCTCGGCCACGTCGGGCATGGCCGCGTCCACCGCGGCGAGCGTCCCAACCGGGTCGTACCCCAGCTCCAGCAGCACATCCACGCCGTCGATGGCCCACGCCGCGAACATCTCGGTGTCGCACTCGATATGGAACTGGACGCCCCACGCCGCCGAACCGACCCGGAACGCCTGGCACGGGTACCGCGTCGAGGCCGCCAGCAGCACCGCCCCCGCGGGAAGCGCCACGATCTCGTCGTGGTGCCACTGCACGACGAGCGGCGCGAACGGCACCGTCCCGAAGAGCGGATCGGTGTCGGCCGCGTCGCGGCGGGCCACCACGCCCACGCCGATCTCGGGGCCGGCAGTGCTGCGCTCCACCGCACCGCCGTGCGCGCGGGCCAGGATCTGTGCGCCGAGGCACACCGCGAGCGTCGGCACCCGGTAGCGGACCGCTTTGCGGAGCAGGCCTTCCAGGCGGGGGAACCAGGGCGCACCGGGTGTGCCGTCCGCGTCGGGGTAGGCGTTCTGCGCTCCGCCGAGCACCACGAGGGCGGCGTACCCGTCCAGGTCGGGCGGCAGCGGGTCACCCGCGTGCGGACGCACCACCGCGAGGTCCAGCCCGGCATCGGTGAGCCAGCTCCCCAGCAGCCGGGCGTCGTCGCTCGCGTCGTTCTCGACCACGAGCGCACGGGTTCCCCGCACCGCCGCCGCGTCCAGGTCAGTCGTCACACCCTGAGGCTATCGAACCTCCGACCCGCGCGGCGATCTTGCAGTCGTGCCTCGCCCGAACCGGGTCAAACAGGGACGGAGAGGCGGGCACGCCTGCAAGATCGCGGCGAGTCTGGGTTACAGCATCCCCAGGTAGCGCTGGAGCTCGTACGGGTTGACGACCCGCCGGTACTCCTCCCACTCGGTGCGCTTGTTCTTCAGGAAGAAGTCGAAGACGTGCTCGCCCAGCACCTCGGCCACCAGTTCGGAGCCGGCCATCACGTCGAGCGCCTCGGACAGGTTCTCCGGCAGCGTCTCGTACCCCATGGCGCGCCGCTCCGAGTCCGACAGCGACCAGACGTCGTCCTCGGATCCCGGCGGCAGCTCGTACCCCTGCTCGATCCCCTTGAGCCCGGCGCCCAGCATCACCGCGAAGGCCAGGTACGGGTTGCAGGCCGAGTCCAGCGACCGGACCTCCACCCGGGCCGAGTTCGGCTTGCCGTAGGCCGGCACCCGGACCAGCGCGGAGCGGTTGAGGTGGCCCCAGGAGACGTACGCCGGCGCCTCGGTGACCCGGTTGGGTAGCGCCTGCGGGAAGAGCCGCTTGTACGAGTTGACCCACTGGTTGGTGATCGCCGTGAACTCGCGGGCGTGGATCAGCATCCCGGCGATGAACGCGCGGGCCACCTTGGACAGCTTCGACGGGTCGGACGGGTCGTGGAAGGCGTTGCGCTCCCCCTCGAACAGCGACACGTGCGTGTGCATGCCGCTGCCCGGCTGGTCGGTGAACGGCTTCGGCATGAACGTCGCGTAGACCCCGTGGGAGAGCGCGACCTCCTTGACCACGTGCCGGAACGTCATGATGTTGTCAGCGGTGGTGAGCGCGTCCGCGTAGCGCAGGTCGATCTCCTGCTGGCCGGGAGCGACCTCGTGGTGGCTGAACTCCACGGAGATGCCGATCCGCTCCAGGGCGAGGACCGCCTGCCGCCGGAAGTCGCGGGCCACCGCGTGCGTGGTGTGGTCGAAGTACCCGCCGGTGTCCACCGGGACCGGCGGCGAGCCGTCCGGGGTCTGCCCCTCGAGCAGGAAGAACTCGATCTCCGGATGGGTGTAGAAGGTGAAGCCCTTCTCGGCGGCGCGGGACAGCGCGCGGCGCAGCACGTGCCGCGGGTCGGCCCACGAGGGCGAGCCGTCGGGCAGCGTGATGTCGCAGAACATCCGGGCGCTCTCCCCGGACATCCCACCCTCGAACGGGAAGACCTGGAACGTGGTCGGGTCCGGCATGGCGACCATGTCCGACTCGTACACCCGGGCGAAGCCTTCGATGGCTGAGCCGTCGAAGCCGATGCCCTCTTCGAAGGCGGCCTCCAGCTCAGCCGGTGCGACGGACACGCTCTTGAGCGTGCCGAGCACGTCGGTGAACCAGAGCCGGACGAACCGGATGTCACGCTCTTCCAACGTACGGAGCACGAACTCCTGCTGACGGTCCACGGTGTTTTCCGCTCCCGGGTGCTGACAACTCATGGGCACGAGATTCCGGGGCAAAGTCTTCCCCGGCCCTGTTTCCGGCACGTTACAACCCGACGGTACTCGCCGGACGTCGTGGTGTGCGTCCGCGGTAGACATCTCGGCCTGGTGCGGGCGGCGAGCACAGCAGCGCACGTCACAGGGCACCGCACGGCGCCGTACGCCAAGATGGGCATATGCCCAGCCTTCGTCTCGCCCTCGCCCAGGTCGACCCCACCGTCGGCGACCTCGCCGGTAACGCCGCGATCGTGCGGGACTGGTCGCGGCAGGCCGCCGACGCGGGCGCCGCGCTGGTGGCGTTCCCGGAGATGATGCTCACCGGCTATCCGGTCGAGGATCTGGTGTTCCGCGAGTCGTTCGTGGCCGCGTCGCGAGCCGGGCTGGAGCGGCTCGCCGCCGACCTCGCCGCCGACGGGCTCGGTGAGGTGGCGGTGGTGGTCGGCTACCTGGACGCGGACGGGCCGGCGGTGATCGGCGCGGACGCCGAGCCGGGTCGGGGGCCGCGCGACGCCCTGGCCGTACTCGCCCAGGGTCGGGTGATCGCCCGGTACTTCAAGCACCACCTGCCCAACTACGGCGTCTTCGACGAGGACCGGTACTTCGTGGCCGGCGACACGCTCCGCGTGGTCCGGATCGGCGGCGTGGACGTGGCGATGACCGTGTGCGAGGACATCTGGCAGGCGGGTGGCCCGTTCGCGGTGGCCGGGATGGCCGAGGTCGGGCTGATCGTGAACATCAACGGTTCGCCGTACGAGCTGAACAAGGACGACGTACGACTGCCGCTGGTACGCCGGCGCGCGGCCGAGTCCGGTGCCACCGTGGCGTACGTGAACATGGTCGGCGGCCAGGACGAGCTGGTCTTCGACGGCGACTCGATGGTGGTCCGACCGGACGGCAGCCTGGTGGCCCGCGCCCCGCAGTTCGCCGAGCACCTGATGGTCCTCGACCTCGACCTGCCCGCAGCCAACTCGGGTGCGCCCACCGGTGAGCTGGGCGGCATGCGGGTGGAGCGGGTGGTGCTCTCCGGGCCGCTGCCGGCGCCGACCGTCCCGGTCCCCGCGCCGGCGATCGCGGACCGGGTCACCGACGAGGCCGAGGTGTGGCAGGCCATCGTGCTGGGCCTGCGCGACTACGTCCGCAAGAACGGCTTCCGCTCGGTGATCGTGGCGATCTCCGGCGGGATCGACTCGGCCGTGGTCGCCGCCCTCGCCTGCGACGCCGTCGGCTCGGCCAACGTGGTGGGCGTCTCGATGCCCAGCCAGTACTCCTCCGAGCACTCCCGCGACGACGCCGTCGACCTGGCCAAGCGCACCGGGCTGGACTACCGGTCGGAGCCGATCCAGCCGATGGTGGACGCCTTCCTGGCCAACCTGTCCCTCTCCGGCGTCACCATCGAGAACCTGCAGGCGCGGGTCCGGGGCGTGATCCTGATGGCGCTCTCCAACGAGGAGAGCCACCTGGTGCTCACCACCGGCAACAAGAGCGAGCTGGCCGTCGGCTACTCCACCCTGTACGGCGACTCGGTGGGCGGCTTCAATCCGCTCAAGGACGTGCCGAAAACGCTTGTGTGGCGACTGGCGAAGTGGCGCAACGCCGACGCTGAGCGCCGGGGTGCCACGGCACCGATCCCGGAGCGCTCCATCACCAAGCCGCCCAGCGCGGAGCTGCGCCCCGGCCAGATGGACAGCGACTCGCTGCCCGACTACGAGGTGCTCGACGCCATCCTCGCCGGGTACATCGACGGCGACGCCGGCCGCGATGATCTGGTCGCGGCCGGGCACGACGCGGCGCTTGTCGATCGGGTGCTGCGGATGGTCGACCTCGCGGAGTACAAGCGCCGCCAGTCCGCCCCCGGTCCGAAGATCTCCATCAAGGCCTTCGGCCGCGACCGCCGCCTACCCATCACCAACCGCTTCCGCGAGGCCATGGCCCCGCACGCCTGAGGGCTGTGAGATTTGGCATTTGAGGGCCTGAAACCGCCTTCGGCGGTGCGACCATCGGAGGTGCCCGCCCGCCCGGGGACCCGCAAGGGCCTCGAGGACCTGAGGAGACGACGATGTCCGATTCCGCGCGTGCCGACGGTGTGCCGTCGCTGTACGGCGGCCCGCCCACCCGCCGGGTCCGCACCCGTGATCTGCTTCTGGCAAAGGAGCGTGGCGAGCGGTGGGCGATGCTCACCAGCTACGACCAGTACACCGCCGGGATCTTCGACTCGGCCGGTATCCCGGCGCTGCTGGTCGGTGACTCGGCCGCCAACAACGTGTTCGGCTACGACTCCACCCTGCCGGTGACCGTGGACGAGTTGCTGCCGCTGGTCCGGGCGGTGGTCCGGGCCACGAAGCGCACCCTGGTCGTGGGCGACCTGCCGTTCGGCTCCTACGAGGAGGGCCCCACCCAGGCCATCCGCACGGCGGTGCGCTTCCTCAAGGAGGGCGGCTGCCACGCCGTCAAGCTGGAGGGCGGCCGGCGCTGTGCCCCGCAGATCGCCGCTCTGACCGAGGCCGGCATCCCGGTGATGGCACACATCGGCTTCACCCCGCAGAGCGAGCATCGCCTCGGTGGCTACCGGGTCCAGGGCCGCGACACCGCGCGTACCGGGCAGGGCGAGTCCGCCGAGGACGTGATCGCCGACGCGCGTGCCGTCGAGGAGGCCGGTGCCTTCGCGGTGGTGCTGGAGATGGTGCCCGGTCTGGTCGCCAAGCGGATCACCCACGACCTGACCATCCCGACCATCGGCATCGGCGCCGGCCCGGACACCGACGCTCAGGTGCTGGTCTGGCAGGACATGGCCGGCATGCGTACCGGCGGCGCCCAGCCACGCTTCGTCAAGCGCTACGCCGACCTGGCCGGCGCCCTGGCCCAGGCCACCCGCGAGTTCGCCACCGAGGTCCACAACGGCGCCTTCCCCGCCGCAGAGCACACCTTCCACTAGGGCCTGTCTCAAAGTAGGTCGTGGGTTTGACCTGGGCTGATGATGGTGTCGGCGTGTCGGTGATCGATACGCGGCGAGGTCTCCGGTAGATGGTTCATCGACGAAGAAGAACCTGAATACCGGAGACCTCGTGG
>DATHBD010000013.1:0-62228 GCA_035296325.1 Micromonosporaceae bacterium
GTCCACGAGGTCTCCGGTATTCAGGTTCTTCTTCGTCGATGAACCATCTACCGGAGACCTCGCCGCGTATCGATCACCGACACGCCGACACCATCATCAGCCCAGGTCAAACCCACGACCTACTTTGAGACAGGCCCTAGCCGGTGCCGCAACGAATCGCCGGGCGATCCGCTGGCGAGCGAAGGTACCTGTCGGTCGCGGCGCGGATGGCGGATACCGAGGCGGCTATCACCGGATCGGCGGCCGCGCCCCGCCGGTACGCGATGCGGGTCCGCCTGCGGGTCTCCAGCTCGACGAGTCCGACGGCTGCCGGTCGATCGACGACGGCCAGTTGGGGCACCAGCGCGACGCCCTGACCTGCTCCGACCAGCGCCAGCACGGTCGCGAAGTCGTCGGCGTGGTGGCGGATCCGGGGGGTGAACCCGGCCGCCCGGCAGACCTGGAGCGCGACGGCGTGGCACAGGGTGCCAGGGCTGCCGACGATCCAGGAGGCGTCCCGGGCGCTGCCGGCACCATCCGCCCAGGCCACTGCACCGTCGGCGGCTGGCACGGCGAGGAACACCGTCTCCGCCAGCAGCGGTACCCCGTCCAGGGCCGGGTCGACCTGTTCGGGCACCACGTCGTAGTCGTGCATCAGTCCAATGTCCAGGCGCCGATCACGCAGCGCGTCGGGTACCGCGATCGGGTCCAGCTCGGTGACCATCAGATCCAGGCCCGGGTGTTCGCGACCGAGCGCGACGAGCGCCGCGGGGAGCAGCGTGCGGACCGCGGTGGGGAACGCGCCGATGCGCAGCGGACCGCACAGCGCGCCATCCGTCGCCGCCACGGCGGCGGTCGCGGCCTCGAGCGCGGCCAGGACGGTCTCGGCGTGCTGCACCAGGACCGCGCCGGCCGGGGTGAGCGTGACCCGACGGCCGGTGCGCTCCAGCAGCGACACTCCGGCCTCGCGTTCCAGGGTGGCCAGTTGCTGGGAGACCGCCGACGGTGTGTACGTGTGTGCTTGGGCGACGGCGGCGATCGTCCCGAGGCGCGCCAGGTCGCGCAGCAGGCGCAGTCGTCGCACGTCGAGCATTAGCTCAGCTTACGGCTCTGCATAGGAAGCGGAACTGGACCTTTCCCATGCTCGGTCGCACGCTGGGTGGATGAACCTCACCGGCCTGTACGTTCCGCTGATCACCCCGTTCGACGCCGCCGGCGCGGTCGCTCTGGACGCGCTCGAGGAACTCGCCCACCAGGTGCTCGGGGCCGGCGCAACCGGCGTGGTCGCGCTCGGCACGACCGGCGAGGCGGGCGCCCTCGACGACGCGGAACGACGTGTCGTGATCGACGTGGCCAGCCGGGTCTGCCGGGAACGCTCCGCGCACCTGCTCGTCGGCGCCGCCACGCCGCAGGCGCTGCAC
Organism: Micromonosporaceae bacterium; assembly: GCA_035296325.1. Classification (GTDB taxonomy): domain Bacteria; phylum Actinomycetota; class Actinomycetes; order Mycobacteriales; family Micromonosporaceae; genus DATHBD01. The sequence goes on from DATHBD010000013.1 coordinate 1,401, forward strand.
GCACTGCGCGACCGGCCCGAGGTGGTGGCGGCGCTCAGTGTGGTGCCGCCGTTCACCCGCCCCGGCGAAGCCGGTGTGGTCGCCCACTTCACCGCCCTCGCCGCCGCCAGTCCGGTCCCGCTCGTCGTCTACCACGTTCCGTACCGCACCGGGCAGCACCTGTCGGCAGGCGCCATCCGCCGGCTGGCGGGCGTGCCGGGCGTGGTCGGTGTCAAGTACGCCGTCGGTGGGATCGACGAGGACACCATCGCGCTGCTGGCCGACGTACCGGCGGACTTCGCCGTGCTCGGCGGCGACGACCCGTTTCTCGCACCGCTCCTCGCGCTCGGCGCACACGGCGCGATCACCGCCTCCGCCCACGTCGCGACCGACCAGTTCGTGACCATGGTGCAGGCGTGGCGGGCCGGAGACCTGGCCTCGGCGCGCACCCTCGGGCACCGCCTCGCAACCCTGTCCAGCTCCCTGTTCGCCGAACCCAACCCGACCGTCATCAAAGCTGTGCTGCACGCTCACGGCCGCATCCCGACCCCGGCCGTCCGACTGCCGCTGCTACCGGCCGGCCCGCCGGCCACCCAGGCGGCGCTGCGCTTCGCCGCTGCCGTGACGAGCGGTGCTGCGTCGACATGCACCCGGCCGTCGGCGCACTGATCACGAGCGGGCGGCGGGCCTGGTCAGCCCGTCGCGCCGGAGCCGTCGATCGATGTCACCCAGGCCGCGATCTCGGACCGCCGGCTGGCGCCGAGTTTGGCCCGGATGTGTTCCAGGTGCGCCCCGGCCGTTCGCGCGGTGATGTGCAGCTCCTCGGCGATCTCCCGGTTGGTGCGGCCGCGCGCCACGAGGCGGGCGACTTCGAATTCACGCAGGGTCAGCGGCGACCACGCCTGCGCGGCGTCGTGCTTGTCCAGACGGGCGGCGATGGCGTCGGAGGCTTCGAGCAGGGGCGTGGCGGCCACCGCGGCCGCTGCCGCGCGGACCTCCTCGACCAGCGTCGACGCTTCGGTACGGCGGTTCGAGGCCACGGCGCACCGGGCCAGATCGAGGGCGCACCACTGGGCCTCCCACCATCGGCGCCTGGCCGACCATGCGGCATATGCGGCGCGTAGCAGGTCGCGCGCCTGGCCGGTGCGGCCGGCGGCCAACCGGATCAGGCCGGCGGCGTGGTCGACGGCGGGCAACGTACCCGGGATCCCACGGGCGCGCAGGTCCGCGCCGACCTTGTCGGCCCACTCCTGCGCACCGGCGAGGTCCTGCTGGGCGAGACGCGCTCTGGTGCCGGTGACCAGGAACGGGAAGAGGTTCGCCGCGTCGGCGACCGCGTGCGAGGCCGCGTACCCGGCGGCGGTGAGGGTGACGGCCTCGCCGTGATCGTGTCGGAGCAGCGCACACTCGGCCAGACCCCACAGCGCGGGCGCGAAGCGCTGGAGCTCGCCCATGGCGTCACCGGCGCGCCGAGCCTCGGCCAGCGTACGCCCGGCGGCGTCGAAATTTCCCCGGCCTAGGGCAACGAAGCCCGCCACGTGCAGCGCGGTGATCCGCGTGGTGATGCCGCCGTCGTCCTCGATGAGTGCCTGCTGCACGGCCCGGTCGGCCTCGTCCCATCGACCCTGGCACCACCAGACGTGCGCCTGGTGGATTGCCATGTAGTGGCGGTGGTTCCACTGCTCGGTACGGTCGGCGTACTCGATCCCCTCGCACAGCCAGCGTTCGGCGCGGTCGTACTCCACCAGCGTGGAAGCGGAGGACCCGATCATGCGGTAACCGCGGGCGGCCTCCGCCTCCAGGCCCAGCTCCCGGGCCCGGCGGGTGGCCTGCTCGAGCCGACGCCACCCCTCGTTCATGCGCCCCGCGAACATCAGCACCGACCCGAGCGTGGCGGCTGTGTTCAGGCGGGTCGGCTCGTCCTCCGCGCCCGACGCGGCCAGTGCCTGCTCCCCCGCGCCAATGGCGTCGTCGAGGCGGTCGTCGACCAGGTACGCCGCGGCTCTGGCCGCCAGGAGGGCAGCTCTGACCCGCTGTCGCCCGGTCCCGTCGGCCGCTCGCTCGATCTCGGCGAGTCCCTGCTCGAGCAGCGTGATGCGGGTCGGGAGCGGGTCGCCGAGCAGGTGGCGGGCGGCCACCAGCCCGGGCAGCAGTGCGGCGGCCGCCACCAGGTCGCCGCACTCGAGCAGGAGGTCCCGGGCCAGTGCGTAGTCCTGCGCCGCCTGCGCGTTGTGATCGGTCGCGCACGCCTCTACCGCGCGGCGGGCGAGCAGGTCCGCACGCCGTCGGTCGTCCCCGGTGCGCAGGCACCGCACCGCGCGGTGCAGCAGGTCGAGTGCCTCCTGGTGCGACGACAGTGCCGCGGCCCGCTCCGCCGCGGCCGCGGCGGCGTCCGAGGCGTCGTCGAGCTGCCCGGCCGCCTCGTGGTGCGCCGACCGGTAGGCGTCGCCGCCCAGGTCCGGGCGATGGCGGGCCACCTCGGCGACCCGCGCGTGCAACGCACGACGCCTGGCCAGCGGAGCGTTGCCGCCGATGGCGTCACGGATGAGGGCATGCCGGAAGCCGAACCACCCCGGCGCCTCCTCGTGGACGAAGTGCCGCTCGACCAGCTCATCGAGGCTGGCCGCGACCTCCTGCGGCAGGCAGCCCTGCACCGCGGTCAACAGGTCGAGATCGAAGGTGCGGCGGATGACGGCGGCGGCCAGTGCGGTGTCCTGCGCTGCCGGCGTCAACACGGCGAACCGGTGGTGGATCGCCTCGGCCAGCGTCTCCGGGACATACGACGGGTCGGCGGACAGCCGGCCCTGCGCCGCGGCGTTCACCAGCTCCTCGACGTGCAGCGGCACACCACCGGACCGCTGATGGACCAGCTCGACGAGGCGACGCGACACGACTCGGCCCGGCAGCAGCTCGCGCACCATGTGCCGCATCTGGTCGATGTCCAGCCGGGCAAGCCTGGCCTCCTCGGCCATGCGCTGCAGGAGCATCCTGGACCGCCACGACCGTGCCGGAGCGTTCTGGTGCAGCTCGTCCGTGCGCAGCGTCGCGACCACCAGCAGCGGCAATGCCGGCAGACGGCGGGCCACATGCGCAATGACCTCCAGGCTCAGCTCGTCGCACCAGTGCAGGTCCTCCAGCGCCAGCAGTGCCGGACCGTCGTCGGTCAGGGCGGCCAGTCGATCCGCCGCGTCGAGTACGAGGAGCCGGCGCCGCCGGTGCGCATCGCCCCCGTCCGTCTGGGCGTCGGCGACCTCGGCGAGGTCCGCCACGAGGGCTTGCCCGCGGGCGGCAACGTCGGCCCGGTGGGACCGGGACATCGTGTGGCCCAGGTCGAGCAGCAGGCCGGCAGACAGCTGCACGTCCTGCGGAAAGGCACCCGCGGCCCACAGCCGGAAGCCCTCGGCCGAGGCAAGCTTCTGCACCGCCTGCAGCAGCCGGGTCTTGCCGATGCCGGCCTCCCCCGTCAAGAGCAGAAGGTGACCGGTGCCGGCGCGTACCCCGGCGACCCGACGCGCCGCGAGCGCGAGCAGGTCGTCCCTGCCGTGCAGCGCGGCGGTTCCGATGTCCCTCGCCACTACCGACCTGCCCACCCCACGTCCGAGCTCCGATCACCACCGCCTCGTCGGGCATTCGACCGATGACCGATGCGGCGCGCCCCTGGAGGCTAAGCCCTGTTGCAGCGGGACCACCGACCGGGAGACCTCGGTTCGGCCCCTGGCACACCATCCCAAGTCCCACGAAACCGAAGGAACCCCAAAGTGACTACGTCAACGCAGAACCTGCAAACCGACCGCGCGCTCAAGGCCAAACACCGGGCGATCTGGGCCTCCGGCAGCTACCAGACGATCGTCAACGAGATCGTCGCGCCGCTCGGGCCGATCCTGGTCGCTGCGGCCGGCGTGAAGCCATCCGACCGCGTGCTCGACGTGGCGGCCGGAACCGGCAGCGCCAGCATTCCCGCCGCGGAGATCGGCGCCCGGGTGGTCGCGTCCGACCTGACCCCTGAACTGCTCGAGATCGGCCGCCGGGACGCCGAAGCACGCGGGATCAGCCTGGACTGGCAGACCGCGGACGCCGAGGCGCTGCCGTTCCGCGACAACGAATTCGACGTTGTGCTCTCCTGCATCGGGGTCATGTTCGCCCCGCACCACCGGGCAAGCGCCGAGGAGCTGATCCGGACCTGCCGGCCGGGCGGCACCATCGGGCTGCTCAGCTGGACGCCGGAGGGCTTCATCGGGCAGATGTTCGCCACGATGAAGCCGTACGCGCCGCCGCCTCCGCCGGGCGCGCAGCCGCCGCCGTTGTGGGGCAACGAGCAACACGTCCGGGAGCTGCTCGGTGACCGGGTGACCAATGTGGAGGTCCAGCGACAGACGCTCCGGGTGACCCGCTTCGACGTACCGGAGGACCTGCGGGAGCATTTCAAGCGGAACTACGGTCCGACCATCGCCACGTACCGCAACATCGCCGACGACCCGGAGCGGGTTGCGTCACTGGACCGGGCCCTCGCCGACCTCGTCCGAGACTACGACCGTGGCGTCGACAAGACCGTGCTGGAGTGGGAGTACCTGCTGGTCACGGCCCGCAAGCGGTGACCGGCAGCGGCAGCGGGCGACCGGCATGACCGTCCGCACCCGCCGACCCGATGAGGCCCGGGCCATGATCCGTGAATACGGTCCGGCCCGGGCCAAAATGGTCGAGCCGCCGGGAAGACCAGCCGACGGCGTCCCAACGCTCGGGCCTCGTGCACGACGCACCCCTCCCGCTTCGGCGCACCGCCCTTCCTGCAATCACGCAACGACGGCAATTGTCAGGAGACCTGCGGCGACGAGAAGGTGGCCCGCCGCGACGGGCACGCCACGCGGCTGTTTCTTCTCGGCGCCGAGGCGCTCGTAGAGGCTGCCGAGGCGGCGGCGCACCCGATCGCCGCGGGCGACGCCGGCGACGAGCAGCAACCTCCGCCGCCGCTGAGGTTGCTTGTCCCGGATCCATGAGCCGCCCGGCCAGGTGCGAGCCGGGACGACGTCAGCTCCTCCATCGCCGGCCGGAGCTGGGCCTCGCGGGCCTCGTCGAGTGATGTCCGGATCTGACGCGAACGGTAAGGTCGAGACGTGGTGGGACGATGGCCGGAGGACGCCACCGGGCGGTTGCAGACCGCCGCGCTGGCGCTGTTCGCCGAACGCGGCTACGCCACCTCGACGACCTCGCCGCCCCCTCGCAGTCGGAGACAGGCCGTGATCCCAACGTCATCTCTGGAGCTTGTCGACCCGCGCCGCCAGGCCTGGCGTGGCGAGCAGCCCCGACCGGTCCGGGTACAGCTATGGAGCCCGGCAGCGGTCGACGCGCCACCGGTGGTGCTGCTGTCGCATGGCACCGGTGGCGCGGCCCGGGATCTCACCTGGCTGGCCGAACCGCTGGCCGCCGCGGGTTTCCTGGTGGCCGGCGTCGACCATCACGGGAACAACTCCGCGGACGACTACATCCCGGAGGCATTCGCCTGCATCTGGGACCGCCCCATGGATCTGTCCTTCGTGCTCGACCAGCTCGCCCGCATGCACCACGTGGGGCCGGTCGGGGTGGCCGGATTCTCCCTCGGCGGCTACACGGCCGCTGCGCTGTTGGGAGCCCGCATCGACCCACACGTGCTTGCCGGCCTGCTGCACGGTCACATCCCCTTCCCGCCGACGCCGGAGTACCCCGACCTCGCCGGCGAAATACGCGCCCGGGTCGACGCCGCCCAGCAGGAACGATGGCTGTCCGCCGCGGCCCGCGACTACGCCGACCCCCGGATCCGCGCGGGATTCCTGATCTGCCCGTCGGTCGGGCTGGTCCTGGACCCCGCCAGCCTCGCCAGCATCGGGAAGCCGTCCGCTGTCTGGTGGGCGGAGGCCGATGACGTTGCCCCGCCCGCCGAGAACGCTCAGCGCTACGCGCGGCTCATCCCGACCGCGACCGGCCGCTCCGCCGGTACGGACGTGGGCCACTACGCCTTTCTGAACAGGGACCCGGCCGGTCGGCCGGCGCGCGACTTCGTGGCGGCCGATGCGGTGGAGTTCTTCCGGACGACTCTGGGTCCGGATCCTGAGCCCACGCGCAATACCTGACGCTGCGCCGGTCTGCGGCTCGCGAGCGGGGTTGGGCCGGCCCGCCCACTGCCGGCACATTGACGTCGCTCATCGGCGATACGGTGCTCGTCATGACGGAATCCCGCCGCCGCCGGCTTGGCCTGGTGCTTCTGTGGCTCGCGGCTGCTGCGGGCGCAGTACACACCGCGTTCAGCGTCTATTGGGCTTTCGGGGGCATGTGGCTGCTGGAAACCGTCGGGCAGGGTGCGGTGGACCAGCAACGCGACAACCGGCCGTTGGCGGCCTCGGTACTGCTGCTCGCGGCTGCGGTGAAGGGAGCCGGGGCCGTGGTACCGGTCTGGGTGGAGTACCGGGGCGGCCCTCGAATCCGGCGTCGCCTCCGTGCCGTCAGCTGGGTCGGCGGCGCGGTCCTGGTCTGCTACGGGAGTGTGATCGCAGCGGTCTCGGCCGCCGTCCTTGCCGGGGCGGTCTCGCCCGGCGGTGAGATCGACCGAGTCGGACTCATCGGGCATGCACTGCTGTGGAACCCGCTGTTCGCCTGCTGGGGAGTGCTCCTGCTGGCAGGCCTGTGGTGGACGCGTCGGGAACCGGAAGCTCAGCGCGACCGCTACCCCGCCGGGCGCTGACCGAGCTTCGACACAACGGCTCGCTGCAGCACCGCCGTCGTGCCCAGCACCGTTCCGGCCGGCCCGTCCGCGGTGTCCGCCACGAGATAACTGCGCTCACCAAGGTACTCATACGCCTGCTCATCGAAGATCCATTCGTCGCGCCGGTTCCCCTCGGTGCGGGCGATCGCTATCCCTCGGCGCCCGGCCGCATCGGTGACCCCGCGGACCACCTCGACGCCCGGAATTCTGGCCGCGGTCCGGTAGAGCGCCGCGCGCGTCCGCGCCGGCACCAGCGACTCGCGCAGGATGTCGCCGATCGCGGTGAACGCCGCACCGTCGCGGCTGTTGCCGCGGCCACGCTCCTCGCGCTCCCGGTAGAGCTTCGCCAGCAGCGCGTCCGGATCGGTGGGCAGATCGACGAGCTCCGCGTTCGGCGTCACGTCCGTGAGCGTCTCCCGCTCCGGGATCACACCGATGATCGGCAAGTCGAAGAACGGCTGCTGCAGCAAGCCGTCACCTCGCTCCTGCCGCGGGATCCAGATCTCCCGCTCGTGCACCGGTTGCAGCCGTGCTGGGCCGTCACCCATCTCGGCGAACGCGACCCTGCTCCTGATGTAGACGTACCCGCCCTCGCCGGGCGATGGATCCGGCCTGTCGGCAGCCGCAGTGGCGATCCGGTTCAGCAACACCGTCGCGCCGCTGTGCTCCCCCTGCTCGACCGTCACGACCAGGGGCGCGCTGTCCGACGCCCACGGCTGGGCAACCAACCCGGCCGCCACAGCGACCGTCAGCGCACCCACCGCCGGTGCGAGCAGCAGCATCCGTCGTCGCCGGGCCGGCCGCTCGATCTCGTTCATCAGATGGTGCCGCAGTGCCCGCCGGCGCACCGCCGGCATCGCCGGCACCCGGGGGGCGGTGGGCTCGCTCATCGGTACTCTCCCTGCTCGACGGGGACCGTTCGGGTACGCGCCATCTCCTGCTGCGCCAGCGCCCGCAGCCGGGTCCGGGCCCGCGACAGCCGCGAACGCACGGTCCCGACTGGTACGCCCAGCGCCTCGGCCGCCGCCGCGTAGTCCAGTTGGGACCACACGCAGAGCAGGAACACCTCCCGATCCGCCCGACGCAGCGCCCGCAGTCCGGCCCTGACCGCAGCCACCTCGTCGGCGTCGTGCATCCGGGCGACCACCTCGTCGGCGAAGTCCGGGACGGCGTCGCGTACCGGCAGTCGCCGCAGTGCCTCCCGGTGCCGGCGTGCCGCACGCCGGCGATTACGCAGCACATTGGTGGCGATCCCGAGCAGCCACGGCCGCAGACTGTCTCCGTCCGGATGCAGGGAGCCACGGATCCGCCACGCTTCGAGGAAGGTCAGCGACACCACATCCTCGGCCTCCGCCGGATCGCCGCCACTCCACACCGCATGCCGGTGGACCGCATCGGCATGCGCATCGAAGAGCTCACCAAATGCGTCGGTGTCTCCGGCCCGGATCCGGACCCGCATCTCAGCTGTCACACCTGTACCTGTCCGCCGCCGTCGCTGAGTTCCCGATTCGCCGCCACGGCAGCAAGCTGACAGACAACGGCAGGACTGCCGGTCCGGAGGCGAAGTCGGAAGATGCTCACCAGACCCGGAGCAGCTCGCCCTTCCCTCATCAGCGGCCCCGCCAGGCAGGCCAAGGGCTGGACCAACGACAAGCCGCCCGACACACTGGCGCAATGCCGACCGTGTACAAGAATCCAGGTGGTCAGCGCGCGGTGCGGCAATGGTGTTCGCAGACCCTGGCGCGAGCCGACTTCCCCCTCGTCAACACGGCCTTGAACACCGGCGTCGGCCCGGTGCAGCTCACCTCCGCCGGAACCGGACGACCGCGGCTCGTCATGGTGCCCGGAACCGGCTTCAACGCCGCGGTGGCTCTGCCGTGGATCCGCGCGCTGTCGGCCCATTGGCCGACCACTGTGGTGGACCTACCGGGGCAACCCGGACTCAGCGCCCCGAACCGGCCGTACCGGGGCCGGCTGGCCTGGTACGGCCGGGCGCTGGACGAGATTCTGACCGCCATGGATGCCGACCAGGTTGTCCTGGTGGGAAATTCGCTGGGCGCCGCCGTGGCCCTGGCCGCCGACTCACCTCGAATCGCGGCGCGGGCGCTGATCTCCCCGGCCGGCTTCATCCATCTGCGCGTGGACCCGGAACTGGCGTTGAGCTCTGCGGTCTGGCTTCTGCGTCCCACCGCCGAACACACCCGCCGCATGCTCCGATTGTTCGTCGCTCCGGGCACGGAGCCGCCAGCGACCGAGGTGGAGTGGATGAGCCTGATGGCGACCTGTTGCCGTACGACTCTGGCCCCACCACCGCTGCCCGCCGAACTCCTGGCCAGGCGCGCGGAGCGACCGTGTGTCGTTGGCGTCGGACAGCATGACCGTTTCCTGCCACCTGAGCGGCTGGCGCCGGCGGTGCGCCGAACCATGAACATCGACCTTCGGGTGTTTCCCGGCGTGGGCCACCTGACCACCCCAGCGCACCTCGACGAAGTGGTGTCCCTGGTGGCCGAGGTGGTCGGCTCTTGAACCGGCGGCCGGTTTCCCGGTTCCGTTGAGGACCGGCCGGTCAGACATCCGCCAGGATGCGGGCCAACTCGGCTGGCCTGGTCAGCATCGGCCAGTGTCCGGAGTCGATGTCGACGAGGTCGACGTGCTTGGCTTTGGCAAGCTCGGGCAACTCACCCGCGTCGAGCCACTTCCGGGCCTGGGCCGGTGTGTACTCGGGGCAGACCATCACGACCGGTATGTCGAACCGCCGCTCGTCGGTCAGCCGGACAATCCCCTTCACCACGGCCTCGGGCACCGGGTCGGCGGCATTGGAGAACCTCTGTCGCGCCTGGTCGTCGAGGTCGACCGCGTCCGCGCCTTCGAAGGGCTCCCAGCCCGGGAAAGGCATCACGCCGTTCTCGATTGGAAAGAGGTTCGCGTAGAAGTCGCCGTCGGCCTGCGGGAATCCGCCGATCATCACCACCTTGCTCACCAGTGAGGGCCGCGCGTCGGCGACCAGCCAGGCCAAGGTGCAGGCGCCCGAGTGACCTACGACCACCGACCCACCGGGGGCTGCGTCCACGGTCGCGAGCGCCGCACTGACCTGATCACTCAGCGTCGCCGACGTGTTTCCGTCGCCCTGGCCGGGCAGGGTCACCGCTACGGCGCGGCGGCCCTGCTGCTCGAGTTCGGAGACGACGCCGTCCCACGCCCCCGCGTCGAGCCACAGGCCAGCGAGAAGCACAATCTGCTCGTCAGTCATGCCACCAACCTAGGGCCGGTTCGGGATGTCTGTCTTCCGGTCCTGTTCGGACGCGGAGAACGCCTCGGGCCCGACCGCCCGGGCCGTGCGCAAACCCGACCCGCGTCGTCGTCCACGAACGTCCGAATCGGCGCGGCGAGGGCCGCTGTTACCGTGGGCAGGTGAGTGCTTGGTACCGCGGAGACTGTCATGTGCACTCCGTTCACTCCGGCTGGGCGCTGACCCCGGCGCGGATCGTGGCGGACGCGCAGGCGATGGGGCTGGACTTCCTGGCCGCCACCGAACACCGGGACGCGGGCGGGTACGAGGACTGGGCGGGGCAGGAGCTGTTGGTGATCCCGGGTCGGGAGGCGAGCACCGACACTGGGCACTGGCTCGCCCTCGGCATCCCGCCGGGCCACGTGGTCGAGTGGCGGTACGGGGTACGGGACGGCGCGATCGACCGGTACGTGGCAGAGGTGCACCGGCTTGGCGGCCTGTGCGTGGCGGCCCACCCGCATGCTCCGTACCCGTCCGGCCAGTTCATGTACCCGTACGCCAGTATTGACGTCGTCGAGGTGTGGAACGGGGCGTGGACGTCGGACCGGCCATGGCAGGCGGACAACGAGGCCGCACTGGCCGAGTGGGGGCGCGCCCTCGGTGCCGATGTCCACAGCGGGCGGTGGCGGCCGGCGATGGGGAACAGCGACACACACTACGAGGACCAGCTCGGCATACCGCACACGGTGGTGCGGGCCGAGTCACTGACGACCGACGCGGTCCTGGCCGGGATCCGGGCCGGGCGGAGCTGGATCGCCGCCTCGATGGACGTGTCGTTGTCGGTCACCGCCGCAGCGGACGGACGGTCGGCCGGCATCGGCGAGCGGCTGATCGTCGCGCCCGACGCACCGGTCGTGGTGCGCGTCGAGGTACGCGGCGTGCCGTCCGGCACCGTCAGCCTGCATACCGAGCGGGGCCCGGTACACCGGGAATCGCTGGCTCGCGATGGGGCCGGCACGGTGCAATGGCGGACGACCCCGGCGGACAACGGCTTCGTCCGCGTCGAGGTCCGCCACGATGGCGGCCCCATGGCCGCGCTCAGCAACCCCGTTCTGCTGGGCTGATCCGGCACAGCACGACCGCCACGGTCTACCAGCGGCGGCGAGGTGGCTCAACGTCAGCGCGGGGTGAGGATGTCGAACTCGTTGCCCTCCGGGTCGGTGAGGCACGTCCACGGGACGTCGCCTTGGCCCAGGTCGAGGTCGGTGGCGCCGAGCACCCGCAGCCGGGCCACCTCCGCCGCCTGGTCGTCACCGGGGTACGGGCAGAGGTCGAGGTGGACGCGGTTCTTCACGGTCTTGATGTCGGGTGTGCGTAGGAACTCCAGATACGGGCCGACGCTCTTGGCGGAGCGCAGCACCGCACGATCGTCGGTCACCTCGTGCAGGGTCCAGTCCATCGCCTCGCCCCAGAACCGGCCCATGGCGCGCGGGTCCGCGCAGTCGACCACCACCGCGGCGATCGGCCCGGTGTCCCGGTAGATCGGCCGAGGCTCCAGCACGCAGAACTCGTTGCCCTCGGGGTCGGCGAGAACCGTCCACGCAACGTCGCCCTGCCCGACGTCGGCGGGAGTGGCGCCGAGAACCATGAGGCGCGCCACCAGGTCGGCCTGGTGGGCCTCGGAAGTGGTGGCAAGGTCGACGTGCACGCGGTTCTTCACCGTCTTGGGTTCCGGGACGGAAACGATGTCGATACAGACGGCGACGGGGTCAGGGTATGCGAACCCCTCAGGCTCGAGATTGGTCACGCCGCTCTCCTCGGTGGAGATCGTCCAGCCCAGCGCCTCCGCCCAGAACCGGCCGAGTGCGGCGTCATCGCGTGCATCCATCGCAATCTGAACAAGCCGCAGCGCCATGCCACCCACCTTATGCGACGGGAATGAACACCAGTGGCGGCATCAGATCACGCTGTCGAGTTCGGCCGCATGGCCAGACCCTTGCGCATCACCTCGGCAATCGCCCGGAATGCCAGGCCCACCAGCCACCCCTAGACCTTGGGATCGCCGAAGCCATGAATAGTTCCCGCCATATCCGCGTGCCGGTGTACGGTCGCGGCACGCCGCTGGTGATGCGCTGTCGGTGACCGAGCCGGGCCCGACGAGGTACCCGCCGAGACGCCGGCCCGGCGCACGGACGTCAACGCCGGGCCACCGGCCGATCGAGATTGGGCAGCGGTCGTCGTGGGCGAACAGTCCGGCGATCCGGTACGCCGGTGAGCGGTCCAGCGCGCCGCCGTCGTGCTCTGGCGACGTGGGATGTTGGAACCGTCTGAATGCCGCGCTGATGTCGCTGCCGGAGGTCGTGACTCAGGGGTTTCTGGACTGTTGGTCAGTGGCCGGCTTCCTGTCGGAGCACGGTGAAGGCTGTGGGCGCTGGCCCGGTTTCGCGATGGGCGAGTACGGCCTTGGCCAGTTCGGCGGCGGGGGAGGTGCTCGTGTCGACCTCAAGGTCGTAGTGCCCGTGGTAGTGGGCGGCGGGGAGATGTCCGCGGGCCAGGCCGAGGCGGCTGCGGCTCCGTTCGCGCTCGCGGTTCTCGAGTACTGCTAACGGGCAGTGCACGCCGACAAAGAGCACGTCCAATCCGGCCAGCGTGTCCAGCCAGTCGGTGAGGAGTTCAGGGGCCAGGAGCATCTCGTCGATAATGAGGTTGTTGCCCGCCACGGTGAGCGACGGGATGGATGCGTGCATGGCCCGCAGCATTCGCCGTCCGGTTTCGCCGTAGCGGATGACGGTCAGCGGTGACCCGTCGTGGTCGACCTCGGATTCGTCGTAGTAGAACCCGTCGCGGCTGAGCGGGCCTGCCCTGTCGCCGCCCCATTTTTCGGGCACCATCGCGAAGAAGAAATCGATGCCGGCGAGCAGGTACGGCTGTTCACTTTCTTCCTGGATTGCATGCGCCAGGGTGGTTTTGCCGGCGCTGGAGGTGCCATTGAGGAAGATGATCTGTCCGCGCTGGTTGTCTTGCAACTCGGTCATGAACATGATCCTTTCGGGTGGCCGGATCGCTCACGTCCAGCGACGAGGACACGGCTCCGGCTGCTCGGGCAGCGATCGGTACCGTCTCTGCCCGGCCGCAGCAACCAGTTGGGAGCGGCGGGCAGGTCGGCGGTGTGCTTGCGGGAGACCAAATGCGGCGGCCCGAGTCCGTTCGGCCCTCCGAACGTGATCTGCCCGTCGCGGACAATCAGTTCCCGGTCGGCGTACGCGGCAGTGCGCGGGGCGTGGATGATGAGTACGACCGTGGTGCCGGTCGCCCGCGCCGCGTCGGTGAGGGCGACCGGCACGTTCTCAGACGCCCGGGTAGCGCGGCGCTCGGTCAGATCATTGCTGAGGGGCGTGCGGGTCGGATGTTGCCGGGGTGGCTGCGTCGGTGGACCATCGCTCGAGGGCGGCTTGGAGTTGGTCGGGGTCGATGGGTTTGGCGAGGTAGTCGTCCATTCCGGCGGCGAGGCAGCGTTGTTGGTCTTCGGGGAGCGCACCGGCGGTCATGGCGATGATGGGGGTGCGCTGGTTCGTGCCTTCCTGGTGGCGGAGTTCGGCGGTCGCGGTGTAGCCGTCCATTTTGGGCATTTGGCAGTCCATGAGGATGGCCCGGTATGGCTTGGTGGCGGCGAGTTGGAGGGCTTCCAGGCCGTTGGCGGCGATGTCGACCTGGTAGCCGAGGGCGGCGAGGGTGTCGACGGCGACCATCTGGTTGATGAGGTTGTCTTCGACGAGCAGGACATGGCCGTGGTCGGTGGCATCGGACTGGTCGATGCGTGCGACGGCGCCCTGTTCACCGGCGCGCGCCGGGTGCGGATGGAGGACTTCCAGCAGGCAGTTGTAGAGCTGTGAGGGACCGATCGGTTTGGGGAGTATGCAAGCGACCCCGGCACCGGTGGCGATTTGGTCGTCGTCGTGGGAGCCGGAGGTCATCAGGACGACAGGTAGGTGCGGGATGGTGGGGTCGACCGCGATTTGGCTGATGAGGTCGACGCCGGTGAGCCCGGGCATATGTTGGTCGATGACGGCGATGTCGTAGGACTGATCGTGCCGGAGCCGGTTCAGGGCGGTGTGGCCGTCCGGCACCGTCTCGGAGATCATGCCCCAGGCCTGGGTGTGTTGGGTGATGAGCTGGCGGTTGTGGGGATTGTCGTCGACGACCAGCAGTCGCCTGCCGGATACGAGGTCTTTCGGGTCGACGCCTCCGAGCGGTGAGTCCGGCCGCAGTCGGGTGGGCAGGGTGAACCAGAACCGGCTTCCGTGCCCGGGTTGGCTTTCCACCTGGAGCCGGCCACCCATGAGCTCGACCAGTTGCCGGGCAATCACCAGGCCCAGTCCGGTCCCGCCGAACTCGCGGTTGGTGGTGCCATCGATCTGGGAGAAGGGTTGGAACAGCTGCGGCAGGTCCTGCGGGGCGATGCCGATGCCGGTGTCCAGGACGGTGTAGGTGACGTGCAGCGAGCCGTCCGCTGCCGCCGCGGCGGCTTCGGCGCGCAGGACGACATCGCCGTGTTCGGTGAACTTCACGGCGTTTCCGAGGAGGTTGAGCAGGACCTGACGCAGTCGTCCGTCGTCACCGCGCAGAGTGGTAGGCAGTTCCGGCGGGTAGTAGCCGAGCACTTCAACATCCTTGTCGCGGGCGATCTCGGCGGCGACCTGGACGACTTCTTCGAGGATGTCGTCGAGCGCGAAGTCGTTCTCGACCAGTTCGACCTTGCCTGCTTCGATCTTGGAGAAGTCGAGGATGTCATTGATGATCGTGACCAGCGCACGGCCGGAGGTCCGGATCGCTTCGGCGTAGCGTCGTTGGGCAGGCTGCAGCGCGGTGTCCAGCAGGAGCCTGGTCAGCCCGACGACGCCGTTCATCGGGGTGCGCAGTTCGTGACTGACCATGGCCACGAACTGCGACTTGAGCCGCGCTGCGGCCAGTGCCTCGTCGCGGGCGAGGGCGAAGTCCTGTTCGAACTGCCGGCGTTCGGTGATGTCACGGATGGCGGCCGAGACCATGATTCCCTGATC
Organism: Micromonosporaceae bacterium; assembly: GCA_035296325.1. Classification (GTDB taxonomy): domain Bacteria; phylum Actinomycetota; class Actinomycetes; order Mycobacteriales; family Micromonosporaceae; genus DATHBD01. The sequence continues at coordinate 16,402 of DATHBD010000013.1, forward strand.
GGTGTCCAACGGGGCGAGGCTGACCTCGATCGGGAACTGGCTACCGTCACCGCGCAGCCCCGCCAGTTCTTGACCGACACCCATGCCGCGGATCCGCGGGGCGCTGACGTAACCGTCCCGGGCGTCGACGTGCTGGGCGCGGAGGTGTTTCGGGATGAGCAGTTCGACCGGCTGGCCGACGAGGTCGCGGCTGGTGTATCCGAAGAGGCGTTCGGTCTGGTCGTTGATCAGCACGATGGTGCCGGACTCGTCGACGATGACCATGGCGTCGGGTGCGGCCCGTATCAGTTGCCGGAACCGTTCCTCGGCGCGGAGCCGCTCGGAGAGGTCCCGGGCGATGGAGGCACACCCGATGACGGTGCCGGTGGGGTCGTGGACCGGAGAGATGGTCAGGGCGACGTGGACCCGTGTGCCGTCCTCGCGGACCCGGACGCTGTTGTGGTGGCAGAACGGCTCACCCTGCATGATGTTTTTGAGGGTTTCGTTGATCTCGTCGTGCTGGTCTGGTGGGGTGACGATCTCGATCGACTGCCCGATGGCCTGCGCGGCAGGGTAGCCGTAGAGGTGCTCGGCGCCGCGGTTCCAGCTGATGATGGTGCCGTCGAGGGTCTTGCCGATGATCGCGTCGTCGGTGCTGTCGACGATAGCGGCCAGGAATGCCTGGTCCTCGGCGGCTGCGCGTTGCGCGGTGCCGTCGCGTGCCACCGCGTAGACGAGCCCTTCGGGGGTGGGGATGGCGTTCCAGGTCAGCCACCGGTAGGACCCGTCGCGACAGCGGTAGCGGTTCTCGAACGCCAGCGTGTTCCTGCCCTGTCCGAGCTGTTCGACCGACTCCGCGTCGGTGCGGGCCACGTCGTCAGGGTGGACGAACTCCTGGTACGGCCGGCTCATCAGCTCCTCGGCGGTGTGGCCGAGGATGCGTTGCCAGGCCGGGTTCAGCCGTTTGAAGTAACCGTCGGCCCCGGCGATGCACAGCAGGTCGGGAGAGAGTTCGAAGAAGTGGTCCAGTTGCTCCGCGACGTGCCGCCGGGCCGCCTCGGCGTGGTTGCGTTCGGTCAGGTCCCGGTAGCTACAGACGATCGGCCCGCGCCCGGTGGCGGTGAGCATCGGCGTCGCGGTGACGTTGACCTCCACGTCGGTGCCGTCCGGCCGGCGGATGAGCACATCGAAGTCGATGGGGCCGGCCGCGTTCACCACCGCCGCGCCGGCCGCCATGCGTTCGTCCTGCCGGCCCGGCGGCCACCACGGATACGGCGGTGTGCAGCCGACGGCCTCCTGTGCGGAGTATCCGGTGATCTCGCACCAGCGGGGGGTGACCTCCAGCACCGCGCCGGCCGTGTCGACGACGATGACACCCTCGTGCAAGGAGTGCAGGATCGCCTGGCGGAACACGTGTTCGTCGTGCAACGTACGTCCGGCTTGGTTCACCGCGGCGCCAGCGCGCAGGAACACCACGTACAGGGTCAGCACCAGCAAGGCCGAGGCGGCGGTGACGGCGCCCAGCTCGTTTCCAAGGTCGTCGCTGCCGGCCGCGGTCAGCAGCACCCCGACCAAGAGCATGACCGCGACCACTGCCGGAGCCATCTGCCGCACCGCTTTAACTCCCGGCCCATCGCCCAGGAACACCTGCGCTGCCGTGCGGTCCGGCCGGCAGAGCAGAAGGCCGACGGTCACGGCGATGAACGCCAAGGCCGCACCGTACGACATCGACATCACCGTCGACGTGCCGGACAGGTAGGTCAGGCCATAGGCGTGGCCGAGCAGGGCCACCGCCGCCACCAGGGCGCCGCCCGGTGTGAGCACCTTGGCGGGCCGATACCCGTGGCCCGCGTCAGCGTCCAGGAACGTCAGGGCCAGCCCGGTGGACAGCAGGGCGATCGCCGTGTGCGGCGACGGACGCCCGGGAAGGTCGGCGGTCGACCATGCCCGCGTCCGGTCGGGGAACAGCAGCGTGTCCACGCCCAGACCCCAACCGGTCAGGTATTGCAGCAGCACCACCGCGCCGACCAGCGCCACCAGCAGACCCACCCCCTGGCCGGCACGGCGCCGGGTGAGAGAAGCGGACGCCGGGGCGACGAGCCACAGGCCGGCACCCGTCAGCGCCAACGCCACCGCGGTGATGGGAGGCATCGCCGGACTGGACGGAATGACGTATGTGAAGCTCCGTGCCCCCAAGGCGTAGCCCAGCATGGCGGTACCGGCGAGCAGGATCGTCCATGCGCTGACCGCCGCGACCAGCCACGACCGCCAAGGGTTTCCCCGAACCAGCCCACCCGAGTACCACACACACGTATTATGAGGGGAATTATATATAAAATGGTCAGAAATGCTCTACCGGTCGACGAGGGAAACCGGACCGCGTGTAAACCACAGTGCGACTCGGGGGAACCGACGTGGACGACCGCCGAGGTGCGGCTGCGACCGTGGCCGTCCCGGCCACCGGTAGCGCTACCAGCTCCGGTTCCGATGGGACGCTTCCCGGTGCGGTGCTGTTGTCGAAACTCGGGCATGAGCTGCGCAGCCCGCTCACCGGCATCGTGGGCCTGACCCGCATCATGCTGCTGAAACTCGTGGACGGCTCAATCGTCACAGCGCAGCAGATCCACCAGCTGGAGCTGATGCGCACCAGCGCGGTGCAAATGCTCGACACCGTCGACCGGGTCGTCGCGATCACCAAACTCGACGCCGTAACGTCCCCGCCCGGCAGCGCGTTCGACTGCCGCACCGCGATCACCACGGTCGCGGTGCAAGCGAAGCCGAGCGCGGACGCCCACGCACGGCGGCTGATCGTCGAGGTACCCGACGAGCCGGTCATGATGATCGGCCACGAGGACGCCCTGCAACGGCTGCTGACCGAACTGGTCGACAACGCGATCAAATACACCGACCAGACCGACATCCGCATCCGCTGCCATCTCGCGGCGCACCGATCCCCGGTGATCGAGGTGAGCGACGGCGGTCCCGGCATCACCGCCGAGGAGCAGACCAGCATCTTCGCGCCGTTCTTCCGCGGCGCGGCCGCCGAACACCACGACGTCTCAGGCAGCGGGTTGGGGCTCTACCTGGCCCAGCAACTCACCGACCGGTGCGGCACAACACTGACCGTGCACAGCACGCCGTCGACGGGCAGCACCTTCGTCCTACGGCTCAATCCGCTGGCTATTTCAGCCACCGCTACGACATCGCGCTGAGGAGCAGCCATGGCCACCGTCCTCATCGTCGATGACCACGCCACCAACCGGGAGGTCGCCCGTGCGACCCTCGACCTCGGCGGCCACCACGTCATCGAGGCCACGGAAGGCCAGCAGGCCCTCGCCATGGCGCGCGCCGTGCACCCCGACGTGATCCTCACCGACGTGGTCATGCCGGGCATGGACGGCTACGAACTCGCCCACGCGCTGCGCACCGACGCCGGCACCGCCGACATCCCGGTGCTGTTCTACACGGCCAACTACAGCCCCGCCGAAGCCCAACCAATAGCCACGGCGTACGGAGTCGCCCAGGTCCTGGCCAAGTCCGCCGACCCGCTGGAACTGCTCACCGCCGTCGAGCAGGCGCTCCACCACGATCCCGCACCTCTCAAGACCGACGACGGCCTGACCACCGGACACCTGCGCACGGTCAACGCCAAACTGATAGAGAAGATCCTCGCCCTCGACGAGAGCGAGGCACGCTTCGAAGCCTTCGCCGAACTGGCCCCGGTCGGCATCGCCTTCGGCGGATCGGACCTGCACGCCACCTACGTCAACACCCGGCTCAGCGAGATCACCGCGACCGCAACCGCCGACCTGCTCGGCCCGGGATGGCTGCGCTGCCTGGCACCCGCGGGCCAGAGCGAACTGCGCAACAGCGACACGCTCCTCGCCGGCACCGCCACCTACGCCGGTCCCGTGATCCTGTCCCCCGGCATGCAACGGCACCTGCAGGTCGTCGTGCGTCCCCTCAACGACCACGGCGACCCGGGCGGCTTCATCGCCGTCATCACCGACGTGACGCCCCTCATCGAAGCCGAACGACGCCGCCACGCCGAAGAACGGGACCGCGAGATCGAGGAACGCCGGCAGATCGCCCAGCGTTTCGACAGCCTCGCCCGGCTGTCCGGAGCCGTCGCCCACGACTTCAACAACATGCTCGGCGTCATCCTCTCCTTCGGCGAGTTCGTCGAAGAAGCCGTCGTTGACACCGTCGACCAACCCCTCACCGCCGCGAAGGTCGAAACGATCCTGCACGACCTCGACCAAGTCACCCGGGCCGGCAAACGCGCCGCCCACCTCGCGCACCAGCTCCTCACCTTCGGCGGTAAGGAGGTCATGCAACCCACCGTGATCAACCTCAACGCCATCGTCGAAGAGGTCTGCGGCATGCTCGCCACCGCGGTAGGAGGACAGATCACCGTCACCACCCGGCTCGACCCCCACCTGCGCAACACCCGCACCGACGCCAGCCAGCTGTGCCAGGTCCTGTTCAACCTCGCCATCAACGCCCGTGACGCGATGCCCCGCGGCGGCGCCCTGGTGTTCCGCAGCACCAACAAGACCGACGCCGACACCGGGCCGCGGGCCGGGGGTGCACCCGGCGGCGAATACGTCCACATCGCTGTGACCGACAACGGCGACGGCATGCCCCCCGAGGTCATCGACCGAGCCATGGAACCGTTCTTCACCACCAAAGCCAAAGGACAAGGCACCGGCCTCGGTCTGGCCACCGCCTACGGCGTCATCAAACAGGCCGGCGGCGACCTGATCATCGACTCCGCCGTCGGCCGTGGCACCACCATCCACCTCTACCTACCCGCCACCGACGAACCGACCCACACCAGCCAACCCGCCGCAACGGCACAGACACCCGCCGGCCACACCATCCTGCTCGCCGAAGACGAAGACGGCCTGCGCCACGCCGCCGTTCGGATCCTCACCAACGCCGGCTACCACGTCCTCAACGCGGCCAACGGCCAAGATGCCCTCACCCTCGCCCGCCAACACAACGGCCCCATCCACGGCCTGCTCACCGACGTCGTCATGCCACACATGAACGGACCCACCCTCGCCGCAGCGTTGAGCATCGAGCGACCCGGTACGCCCGTGCTGTACATGTCCGGCTACGCCGCACCCCTCATGACCGAACAAGGCCTCCTCGAACCCGACGTCACAGTCCTGGGCAAACCGTTCACCAAAGACGAACTCCTCACCGCGCTCAACACCGCGCTCACCGACACCACCCAGCGACAACTCACCACCGTGCAGTAAGCCAGGCCGCGGTGTCATCGGGACTTGTCTCGCTAAGGGTGTTTCGGGCATCTTCGGTTAACCGCTGTACCGATCTTCCTCAACCCCGATCTAAATCAACTTTTTGGCGGCAGATCGCGCGATCGTTAACAACGCCCCCCACCCGACCGAGATCCGCATCGGCTACGCCCGGGTCCCCACCGGCGGGCAGAAACTTGAGCGACAGATCGACGCCCTGCACGCGGCCGGGTGCCGGCGGGTCTTCGCCGAGAAGCAATCCGGCCGGGACACCGACCGCCCGGAGCTGACCGCGTGCCTGGCATTCCTGACGGTCGGCGACACCCTAGTGGCCCCGTCCTTGGGCCGACTGTCGCGCTCGCTGGCCGATCTGATCACCACCGTCGGCCAGTTGCGCTCCCGCGACATCGGATTCACCTCACTGCACGAAAGCCTCGACACCACCGCCACCCCCGGCGGCCGCCTGGTCTTCCACGTACTTCGCTGCCCTCGCTGAGTTCATCCGCGAGCTGATCGTCTCGGGCACCCGCGAGGGCGTGACCGCCGCGCGGGCGCGCGGCCGCTTCGGCGGACAGCCCAGCGTCATCACCCCGGAGATCATCCGCGCCGCCCGCGACTTGCTGCCCAACCCCGACACCAGCATCACCGCCATTGTGAAACTCCTCGGCGTCAGCCCCGGCACCCTCTACAACCACATCCCCGACCTACGCGAACTGCGGGCCGCCGGCCGCGCCCGCACTCAACTGCCCGCGGCACGAACCGCCTCGCGGTAGCTAACCGCCGTTTGCGGCTGGTGACACGTTTCTTACCGACACCCCGTCTCGCCGCAGGGACCGGCGAACGCAGCGACGACTCCACTCCACGCACACACCCCAACCGCGCGAAGATCAACAACGGAACGTTGGGTTTCGCAGAAAGCTACGGCGGGGCCTCACTGACCTTCGACGCTGGGTCGGGCGGTTTCATTTTCACGTAAATCGAAACTGTATCCAATTCTACTTAACCCAAAGCGCGAGAGCCGAGACGGCACAGGATAATGACCGTTATCCTGTAGTTGTCTGTTCGCGTCGCAGCTGAACCGGCGAGCAGCGCGGCGGGGGTGGCGAGTCGGTGGCGAATTCTCACTCAAACCGGCGAACGACGAGGGGTGCTGACGTCCTCGGATGTCAGCACCCCTCGTCGTTCGCGCGGCTTTGCGGTGTTGTCGTGGCGCAGTACCGCAGTCAACTGACGGCTCAGTCGGCCGTGGGCTCTTTCGGGAAGGTGCGAGGGTGGTGCGTTTTGTAGTCGAGCCCGTAGACCTTCTTCAAGTCCTCGATGGCTTTGAGCGCGGCCTTGCCGTGCGGGCTGGCGCTCGACTCACCTTCGTCGCCCGGTACGGGCTCGAAGGAGTGAAGCACGATCTTTTCCAGCAGCTCGCCCAGAGTCTCGTCGTTGAACTCGGCCAAGCCCTTCAGCACCTTCACCAGCCGAGCTTCCATACGGACACCCAGCTGGACCCGTTCGATCTTCGATGTTGCTTCGCCCATGGCCCCGTCCTCCCGGTTCGGTGTTACCTAGGGACCAAGATAACAAGGCGCGGTGGAAGTGTAGCTTCGATTTGCGGGCACGGCCCTAGCCGACTTGGCCGTCGCTGAATACCAAGGTGACGATCTTGCCGAGGCGCACCGACCAGGTCGTACCCAACTGGCCGCGGATTCGGCGAACCCGCCGACAACAAGCTCAGAACCGCCCTGCCCCGTCAACCTGAGCTGGTCACCCGGTGCCGTGCGCGCGAGCGTCCGTGCCGCCCGGCCTCAACGCCGGAACGTCACCCAGTTGACGTTGACGAACTCGCGGGGCTGGCCGCTGGTGAAGGTCAGATAGACCGTCTGCACACCGGTCACGTCGGACACATTGCCCGGCAGCGACTGCCAGCTCTGCCACCCTCCGGTGTCCCCCACCGAGATGCTGCCGATCGGGGGATTGCTGCGGCTGCCGATCCGCACCTCGACGAGCCCGCTCGCCCCGGCACCGACCCCGGACGCCACGCGGACAACGAAGGCACGGACGCCGCCCGTACCGAAATCGATGTTGTCGAACTGCACCCAGTCGCCGTTGGCGATCGCGCCGATATTCTGTCCGCCCTCACTGGACGGCTCGGTGCCCACGCTGGACTGTGCGGTGAACGACTCGGCCTCGATGGGGGCATACGCGCTGCGCACGCCACCCGTCGGGTTGGTCGGCGGCGTGCCGCCGCCACCGCGGGTGTACACCGCGACGTAGTCGACCAGCATCGGTCGCCCTGGCACCGTTGCCCCGGTCGGCGTCGGGGCACCGGCGAGCCGGTTGGGGAACGCGCCGCCCATGGCGACGTTGAGCAGCACGAAGTAGCCGGCGTGACCGGTCATGTTGGCCCAGTGCGGCTCGCCCACCTGGTCCTGACGCACCGTGTGGAAGTGCTGGCCATCGACGTACCAGCGCAGTTGGTTGGGGGTGAGACTGCGATCCCACTCGAAGCCGTAGGTATGGAACGCCGCCTGGCAGCTGGCACCCGGACACGCCCGGCTGGCGACCAGGCCGTTCGTCTCGTCGCACGGCCCGCCGGGGTTGACCCCGCAGTGCAACACCCCCCAGACGGTGTTGATGCCGTTGACGTTCTCCATGATGTCGAACTCACCGATCATCGGCCAGCTGTACCGGTCGGTGCGGTACGGCGCACCCAGGGCCCAGAACGCCGGCCAGTAGCCGGCCGCGCCGGCACCGGTCACGTTGGGCATCTGGATGCGCCCTTCGATGCGGAGCACACCACCGGCCGGGGCCTTGAAGTCGGTGCGGACAGTTTCGATTCGCGCTGACGTCCAGCCGCCGACCGCGTCCCGCAACGGCGTGATCCGCAGGTTGCCGGCGCCGTCGTGACTGACGTTCTGGACCCGGTCGGTGTAGGTCTGGATTTCGCCGGTCCCCCATTGGGGCGGTCCGCCGGGATAGCTCGTACCGGTGTCGATGATCCAGTTACTCCCCGAGGGCAGGGTGTCGGCCGCGCCGGTGAAGTCGTCGGCCCACACCTGGGTCCAGCCGGCGGGCGGGTCCGGCAGCGCGGCCTGGGCCGCGCCGGCGAGCGACGCGGGCACCGCGATGGCAACGGACGCTGTGGCGGCGATCAGAAGGCGGCGGCGAACGCCTGACCCCGAGCAAGAGATCCTCATGGCGCGGCCCACTTCCGGCATCCGAGGGTGGGAGTAGAGGCCCACACCGGCAGCCTCCCGCCTGGGCAACGATGCTGTCAACCATCGTCCCCACTCGATCTGTCCCGCGCTCCCCGTACCACACACGATCGAAGCGCCCGCGGGTGGAGCAGCGGGACTGGCTCCGTCGGGCGCTGGATGCTCTGCCGGCACGACAGCGTGCGGGAGGCGACCCGCCTCCCGCACGCTTTACCTTAACCGTGCAGAATCATTGCCAGGAATACCGAACCCGGCCACTGCCGGACGTGAAGGCGTAATGCCCGCCCGAATTTCCCGGGCTTCCCTCAACGCCACGTGACTCGGACGATGTCTGATCACCGGGTCGTCGTGTTCGAGGCAGTCAGGTCGAGCCAGTGCGCCCAGCGGTCGAGCTGCTGCAGGGATGTCCGCAGCTCGGTGAGGAACTCCAGCGTGTGGTCGTGCGCTGTGGCTCGTTCGGCCGCGGTGGCGGGGCGGTGTCCGAGGGCTCGCCACAGCAGGAACGCGGCGGCGCCGAGCTGCAGGCGCAGGACCCCGGCGAAGGATGCGGCCACTGGCGGAATGCACCTGCCAGTCAGCGACTGATAAGTCCGTACGACCCGGTCGAACGACGGCTGGTGCCAGCCGTCACCGCGGCGGCTGAAGGCCAACGCGGCCCGAGGCACCTCCCACTCGGCGAAGTCCGGACCGGCACCGTCCCAGTCCACCAGCACCGGCGACATCGGCGTCAGCAACACGTTGTCCGGCTTCACATCCCGGTGGGTGAACACCGCACTCAGCTGGTCGCGCGGTTGCCACGACGCCTGATCGACGAGGTCCTTGGCGTGGGCTATGTCCGGCAGGAAACTGCGGACCCTGGCGACGAAGTCTGCGCCATCCTCGCCGGCGTCGCCCGCGAGCCAGTCCGACCACTCGTCGGTGCTGTGCGGTTCATACCGGCTCCCGTCGGCAGCGCTGAGCGCGACGGGTAGCGCGTGCAACGCCGCCAGGGTCGCACCCACCCACTCAAGCGTCCCTGCCGGAACGTCGGCATCTGCGAGCGTGCGACCAGTGCACCACTCGTGGACCCGGAAGCTGATATCGACTCCTCCTACAGGGACGTCTGCCAGCAATGGTGCGACCGGATGGACCGGGTGCACAGGCCTGGGCATCGCGACACCCCGGCCGAAGGCGACCCGTTCCACTTCCGCGGCGACGCCATAGTCGGCCATCCACCACGGTTCTCGTGAGCGATTCATCTGCTTGACCGCCCACGCCCCCCGCGTGGTGCGCAACTTCCACATCAGGTGTGACCGGCCCCCAGTCACCGGCCGAAGTCCGCTCACCGCTGGCCCCAGATCGAACGCCTGGGCCACCGCCGCCGCTGCCGCGGCGCGCCAAGCATCATCCATTCCGGACACGGTAGTCCCCCGAACCGCGGGCAGGCATTCTGCAAGGTCACCGCGTGGTGACGCCTCGCCCACCAGACCAGATCCTCGGCTCCCCCGCCGAGTTCGAACACGCCCTCATGTCCGAGCGCACCCTCGACGGCCTCGCCGCAGCCCGAGCCCACGGCCGCACCGGCGGGCGGAAGGCCATACTCACCGCACGCCAAGCCCGTTTCTGGCGGAGGCCAGCAGCGAGCTGGCCTGCTGGAGACCGCGTCCGCGTCTCCGACCGCGCGGGCGAGCGCACTGTACCGGTTGTCCGGTCCCGCTGTTGCGGCGCCGTTATCGCGAAGGCGGGTCCGCGCTCCGGTTGACGGCCGGTCCCAGTGCCCGACGTCGCCACATGGTGGCGGCGATGAGCGTGTGGTGGACGCGATCCGTGAAGCGCTCGGCGGGGAAGTTCCTCGTTCGGCGGGAACGCGGACCGGCTGCGCCGGCGAGTGGAACAGATCCTCGATTCACCGGGGATCGGCACAGAAATGCTGGTGTTGCACCACGAACGCTGAGCTACGGTGCTCCGATGCAGGCGTATGAGGCTCAGCAGGCAAGACAGGCAGCCATATCGAGCGCCTCACGGCTCGGCCTAACCGCCCACGACGCCGCTGTCCTGCACAACTCGAACAACCTCACCCTGCGTCTGCAACCCTGCGACGTGCTGGCCCGGGTGGCTCCGGCCGCGCACCAGAGCGCCCAGCTCGAAGTGGATGTCGCTCAGCGGTTGGCCGAGGTCGGGAGCCCGGTGGCCGCGCTGGAATCACCCGAGGTCTTTGTCCGGGGCGACTACGCGGTCACCCTCTGGGTTTACTACGAACCGGTGACTACGCAACCGATTCCCACCGCGGAATACATCGGTGCGCTCGAACGGCTACACGCCGGAATGCGCAAGGTCGACCTGCCCACCCCGCACTTCACGGCCCGGGTCTCCGAGGCCCAGACGCTCGTGGCCGACCACGCCCGAACGCCGGAACTGGCTGACGCGGACCGGGTCTTCCTCGCCAGCACGTTGAACCACATGCGACGAGCGGTCCGGGACAGCGGTCGGCCGGAGCAACTCCTGCACGGCGAACCCCATCCGGGAAACCTGCTCTCGACCCGGACCGGCCCGCTTTTCATCGACTTCGAGACGTGCTGCCGGGGCCCGATCGAGTTCGACCTGGCCCACGCGCCCGACGAGGTCGGGGACCACTACCCGGGCGTCGATCACAAGTTGCTCCGAGATTGCCGGACCCTCATGCTGGCGATGATTACGGCGTGGCGTTGGGATCGCGACGACCAGTTCCCCGACGGCCACCGGCTCGGCACCGAGTGGCTGAGCGAACTCCGGAAGGCAACGGCTCACTCACCGTGATCGTTGCCTGTGAGGCTGGTCTGGTTACTTCGGACGCTGGTCAGGGTCGGTGACGCGCAGGATTTCGTCGACGAGGTCATCGACGTGGCGGCCGTCGGTGTCGACGCGTAGGTCGCCGACCCCGGCGCGGTCGAGTGCTTTCGCCTCAACCGCGGCCCGGGCGGCCGCGGCCTGCAGCGTCGCTGCCGGCCGGCCGATGAGCTGGTCGCCGGCAAGGTCGACTGGGCGGATGCCTTTACCGCGTTGCAGGACTCGCTGGTGGATGGTCTCGGGTCCGGCATGGAGTCGGCACACCGTCAGGGTGGTCGCTGGTAGCGCGGCGGCGTAGGCGCGCACCGTGGCGTTGCTGTCGACGTCGCCGATCAGAACCAGCCGCTGCGCGCCAGCGGCGTGGTACGTCCGCCACAGCGCGGCCACGTTGGCCGCCTTGAGCCGATGGTTGCCGGGATCCCCGGACGGTGTCGGCCGGTGGAATCCGATCTGTTCGAGGTCGACGAGCGCGGTGTGGACTCCGGATGCGCGGATCCGTTCGTACAGGTGCCCGCCCACCGTCGACTTGCCGACTGCGGTCACGCCGCACACCCACACGACCGTGCCCGGTGCGTGGTCCGTCGGGTCTGTCGCCGGTTGGATGGATCCGCGCTGCAGGGCCGGGGCAGTGGTCCACCTGTTCAGCTGTGCCGACACCAGGTCCACGACGGCGCCGACGGACAGCCGGGTGGTGTCCACACACTCGTCGGCGGCGTGGACCCGGTCGAGTTCGTCGGCGTGGGCGAGTTCCCGGCTGATGTCCTCGCCGGAGCGTCCCCGCCCGACCAGGCGTCGTCGCAGTTCGGACGGGTCTGCCCGAAGTCGAAGCGTCCGCACGGCGGCGCGCGGCAGTCGATCGCGGTCCACTCCGCGTCGGGGATCGACTACGCCGGAGACGATGACGATCCGCGCACCGGCGGCCCGGTGGTTGGCCGCCACCGCGTCGAGGTTACGGGCCTTCATCCGGTGCCGGCCGTGGTCGTCGGCGGGTTCGGGTATCCAGTCGCCGGGCTGCGGCGGTCCGTAGCACATCCCCAGCTGGTCGATGTCGACATAGCCGGCCGGCGTGCCAGCTGCGGTGAGCCGGGTGAACAGTTCCCAGCCGACGGTGGATTTGCCCACTCCCGGCGGTCCGTAGAGCCACAGCGCTGGCATCGCGTCCTCACCCATCCTGGTATCTCACCACCGGCAGCGGTTGAGGATCACGGCATTTTCGTGACCAACGCCGCTGGACCCGCCACGACGCTCGCCGGGGTGCGCGGCACGAATCTTGTGACGGGCCGGGCCCGATCCGGCGAACGAGCGCCGTCCGTCGAGGTGCTCGCTGAACGTGGCGGCGGACGCAGTGTTCCAGCGGTCCATCGCGGTCTCGTACAGCCCGGTGGTTGGCTCCGCAGGCCGGGCCTCAATCAGTTCGGTGCCGTCGACTCGAAGTACTCGCGTAGCTTGTCCGCGTAGGTCAAGCGCTGCTCCGCTGGAGCGAAGTCCCGCTCCGGGTGGGTGAAGTAGAGGTCGTCGCCGGCGTACCGCGGGAAGATATGCATGTGGTAGTGCCAGCGGTCCTGGTTGCCGGCGGGCTCGTTGTGCTGGCGTAGCGATGTTCCGTCACAGCCGTAGGTCTGCCGGATGGCGATCGCGACCTCACGTGCCAGGTCGTGAATTGCGTGCCCGTAGCGGGGCGGCAGGTCATATAGGTTCTCGTGGTGAGCGTTCGACACGACCAGCACGTGACCGTGATTCTTTGGCCACCATCTGGGCGAGACGAACGCGGTGGCCAACTCGTCGCGCCTCACGACGTCACGCTGCTTCCGGTGTTCGTCTTCGCCGCCCGCCACCAGTCGGCAGAAGGGGCACACATAGTCAGCCGGCGCGTGATTGAACATGGCAACCTCGTAGATGGCTCTCGGCAGCTGCTACGGACCCATAGCACTCGCCGTGCCGGACATTGTCCTCGACGCTCGCGATCAATCGTAGGTCTCGAGGCTCTTGTTAGGGTGCCTGGATGCCTTCGCAACGCCGCCTACTGCCCCGGTCGACACCGGCTGCTGCGGGGATGTCGGGCCGCGCAGTTGCCGCGCTGCTGGACCGGCTCGAAGCGCAGTCCATCGAGTGTCACTCCATGATGGTGGTGCGCCACGGGCACGTCGTCGCTGAAGGCTGGTGGGCGCCGTACTCGGCCGAACGCCCACATCTTCTCTACTCGCTGACCAAGTCGTTCACCTCGGTCGCCGTGGGACTCGCGATCGCCGACGGGCTGCTCTCGCTGGACGATCGAGTGGTGGACGTGTTGCCCGACCACGTTCCGGCCGGCATCTCAGCGCAGGGACGGCGCCTCACCGTTCACCACCTGCTGTCCATGACGACCGGACATCGGACGGACAGCCTCGTCGAGGCGTGGCAGCTGGAACCGGGCGACCTGGTGAAGGGCTTCCTACGCGTACCGTTCCTCGAAGCCGAGGGGACGCGGCACGCCTACGACAATCCGACCACCTTCATCCTGGCCCGGATGGTGGAACGGGTCACCGGCCGCGGCCTCCCGGAACTCCTCGACGAGCGCCTCTTCAAGCCGATGGGCGTGGACCACGCCGAGTGGGACCGGGTGGCGAGCGGCGCCGCCTTCGGATTCCACGGCCTGCACCTCAAGACCGAGGCCGTCGCCGCCTTCGGCGAACTGCTGCTGCGCGGGGGCCTGTGGGGTGGTCGGCAGCTCGTCCCGCGCGAATGGGTACAGGCCGCAACCCGCCAGCACATCGATGTCGCGCAAGCCGAGGACGGACCGCAGCATGCCGACTCGGCGCGCGGTTACGGCTACCAGTTCTGGATGTCGCGGCACGGTTACTACGGCGATGGCGCCTTCGGCCAGCATTGCGTCGTCATCCCGTCACTTGATCTCGTGGTTGCCATGACCAGCGCCAATACGCAGACGTCGACAGTGCCCGACGCCATCTGGGAGTGTCTGGCGCCCGGCATGGACCACCCGGGAAGCGCCCGGGAGGACGAGATCCTCGCCGAGCGCCTGCGGCGGCTGTCACTCGCGTCGGTGCCGGGTTCGGCCTGCCCGGAGCGTTCCGTCGAGGCTCGCCTCGACGCCTCCGCCGATTCGGCTCTGCCCGACGGCACCACGGTGATCGTCGATCCCGTGGACGGTGGTTGGCTCCTGCGACTCGGGGCGTCCCTCGCCGTCGACGTCGGCTACGCCGAGTGGCGGGAAAGCTCGCCACTCGGCCGTCCTGTCGTCGCGGCCGGCGCCTGGCAGGGCGACACGTTCGTCGCCGACCTTTACGTCATCACCACCCCGCACCGGGTCCGGCTGGTAGTCGACGCGGGTGCGGGCACAGCGGTCGCGACGTGGAGTACCGTGCCACTGACCAGCCCCAGTCTGGCGTTGCATCTGCGGGCGCCGCTGATGACACGGCCCGACGTCGCGTAGACGGAGGTCTCCACCGTGACCGACCTCGACACTCAGATCGCCTACTGGGACGGGGCAGCGACGACCAAGACGTTCACCCACCCGCTGCATGTGCCGTGGCTGGATCGGATCAGTCGGCACGCCGAAGTACTCGACTACGGCTGCGGCTACGGCCGGACCCTGGCACTGCTCGCACACGAGGGATTCGGCAACCTCGCCGGCGTCGACACCTCGCCGGCGATGATCGACCGGGCCCGCGCCCTCCACCCCACCATGCGCTTCGCCGTGTTGGACACGCCACCGGCGCTGCCCAGTCCGACCGCGAGCGTCGACGTCGTGATCCTTTTCGCGGTGCTGACGTGCGTACCCGGCGATGAGGCACAACGACGCCTGGTCGGCGAGCTGTGCCGGGTACTCAAGCCGGGCGGCACCCTGTACCTCAGTGATCTGCTGCTCCAGCAGGACGAGCGGAGCCGCGATCGTTATGCCCGGTTCGCCGAACGGTACGGCTCCTACGGCCTGTTCGAGACCAGCGACGGCGCAGTGTGCCGCCATCACACCAGCGACTGGTTGCGCGCGCTGCTCGCCGACCTCACCATCGCCGACACCCGACGGATCACGGTCACCACCATGAACGGGAACCAGGCGGCAGGAATTCAGATCCTTGCCCGCAAACCGGACGGGACCTCAGCAGCGGAAGGAGTACAGGCCGCCGGTGCGCGCACATGAGTCGGTCTCGACCTGGCGGCAGCCGGAACCGGCGACCCTGTCCGAGGCCCGGACGGCCACCGTCACGGAGGTCGCGGATCGGATCCACCGGCTGAGCCGCGGTCGCCTGCGGGTGGCGGTGGACGGGTTCACCGCTGCAGGCAAGACCAGCTTCGGCCATGAACTCGCCGCCGCACTGCGCTGCCTGGGCCGCTCCACGTTGCGGGCCAGCCTGGACGACTTCAAGAACCCGTGGCACGAGGCACGTGAGCTCGGCTATGGCCGGGTCACCGGCGCCGGCTACTACCGCAACGCGTATGACTTCCACTCGGCACGCACCCTGTTGCTGGCTCCCGCCGGTGCGGACGGGTCGGGAACCGTGGTGTTGTGCGCGCACGATCCCATCACCGGGGCCGACCACCGTGGCGTCACCGTGGACGCACCCGCCGACGCTGTCCTGGTGGTGGACTCGGTTCTCGCCTTCCGTCCTGAGTACAACGATTTCTGGGACTTCCGGATCTGGCTCGACGTCGACTCCGAACTGTCCCTCGCTCGCGGAATCGAGCGGGACACCTTGGCCACGGGCGACGTGGAAGCCGCCACCAGGCTGCACTTGGACCGTTACCGTGCGGCCGAGGCGATCTACCTGGCCGAGGTGGATCCGCAGTCGTTGGCGGACGTGATCATCGACAACCGGGACCTCGCCCGGCCGCGTCTCACGTGGCGACCGTCCCTGACACGTTCCGGCGCGTCGGCTACCGACGTGGACGACGCGCGATTCGATACTGTCGACGCATGATGGCTGGATTTGCGCGGGTGTCCACGTGTCCGGCGCCCCCAACCGCGCCACCGCCGGATCGTCGGCATGAGCACTCCCGGGTCGGTGGAACCCACTGGCCCGCCCGCTGACACCGCCGACGTGCCGGCCGAACCGGTCCCGATCGGCCCGTCCAGCTGTACCGGGACTGGCGGTTCGTGGCTCCTCCGATCGCCATCATCGTCCCGGCCAGCATCGGCCTGACCATTCCCGCGATCGCCATCGCGACGATCTGGCCCCCGGACCCCTGTCGCTTGGCCTGGGCCCAACGCAGATCGTCCTACTCGCGATCACCGTCGTTGTCGCAACGCTGACCGTCATCCCAGGCCGAGCGACCCGCCTACAGGGACTCGTCCACCTGATTCTGTTCGGCGCATTCCTCCTCCTCGCAGCCCACCCCTGAGAGGGCAGTTCGAGATCGTTCATTCTGGACACCCAGTCGATCTGCGCCGCGAACCACGTTCCGGCCGCGACGACCGGCAAGGACGCATCGAGCCGATCGAGCTGCGTGACATGTGGTACAGCCCGGCAGGCGACGGCGGGTCGCCTGCCGGGCTGGCGTCAGCTCAGAGGTTCGACCCTGCGGTTGCCCAGGGCGGAGGTGAGTCGCACCGGGACCACCGACTCCTTGGCGATCGCTGGGCACTCCTTGCCGGCCGCCTCGGGTAGCAGTCCGATGCGGATCCGGAGGCGCACCGCCGTTTCACTCTCTGTCACTTCCGGCTCGGCGCCGTAACAGTCGGCGGGTCCGGCCGTCACGGTGACCTCGAGGGTTCGGTCGTCGACACTGCGCCAATCGCGCCACCGAACAACCTGCGCGTCGACGAGGTCACTCCGGGTCGGCAACGCTTCCGGCCGTGTCGGTCCGGTCGGCGCTCGGACACCGGACGTGTCGCTGCCGGACTCGGCTGCGGAGCCGCAGGCGCTCAGTGCGGCCACCACAGCCAGCAGCCAGGCAGCCAGTGGAAGTGATGACCGCATCCTCATCGGTTCAACCTACCCATCAGCGTTGGCGGCGTTCATCGCGTCGACGACAGCCTGGTCGAAGTATGGGTTCTGGCACCGGAATTGTGGAGAGGCCGGGACCGCGGGGTGTTCGTCGGTGCGGCAGGGTGGAGGACATGACGGATGAGATCGTGGGGTCCTCGGTCCCCGACGAAGAGATCAACCTTTGCTTGTACGACCCGGTCTGGCCTGCGCAGTTTGAGCGGGAGGCGCTTGTTCTGACCGAAGCCCTGGGGCGTCATGTTGCCGGTGGCGTGCACCACGTGGGAAGCACGGCCATCCCGGGGCTGGCCGCGAAGCCGGTCATCGACATCATGATCGGTGTGCGCGACCTCGACTCGTCGCGACCCTGCATCGATGTGCTTGCTGAGTTGGACTACTGCTATGCGCCTTATCGGCAAGACGTCATGCACTGGTTCTGCAAGCCGAATCCCGCTCGCCGGACGCATCACCTGCATCTGGTCCCGACCGACTCCGAGCGGTTCACCGACGTACTCGCGTTTCGCGACTACGTCCGGACGCATCCCGCGGTCGGTCGACAGTACGAGGAACTGAAACGACGACTGGCCGTCCAACACGCCCGTGACCGCAACGCGTACACGGACGGCAAGAGTGCCATGGTCGCCACGATCACCGCCGACGCTCGTCGGTGGATGCAGGGGGGGGTATGGCGGCCGAGGTGACTCGTCCTCAAGGAGGGCGACCTCACGCAGCGAGCAGGACCCGTTTGCGGAGTAGGTCGAAGCCCGCCGGACGTCTCCATCCGGCTGGCTCCCCATGTTCAGCGCGTAACCGGGTTCCGGACCTGCTCGAAGCGGAACTCGCGAATGAAGCAGTCCCGCGGTTGGCCGACCGCGAACAGGACGCAGTCGACGACCGATTGAGCGGTGAGGTTGCCGTCGGCGCGTCGTGGCCCCTCCTGTACGAAGTCCGGCGGGAAGAGTGAGATCACCCGGATCCCTTCCGGTCGCAGCCGGTACGAGAGGATTTCGGCGAAGCCGGCGTGGGCGTGCTTGGCAGCGTAGAAGGCGGGGTGCGCGCCAGAGCGGTGGTGGCCAACCTCGCCGCAGGCGGAGATCATGTTGACGATGTCGGGCCGTGACGAGCCGCGGAGCAACGGCAGCAGGTACCTCGTCAACAGCATGGTGCCGGTCGCACCGGTAGCCATCACGCGTTCGATGTCATCATCGGAGATGTCCGGCAGATCGGCACCTTCGAGGTAGACGGCGCCGTTGTTGACCAGCACGTCCAGGTACGGCGTCCGGTCGCTCAAGGACGCTGAGAACGCACGCACGGACTCCGGCTCGGCGAGGTCGCACGCAAACGCATCGGCTCGGCCCGCTCCCCGCTGGTTGATGACGACCGCAGCGTGCTCGACCGCTGCCAGGTTCCGGGCGGAGAGGAAGACATGCGCGCCGTGTCCGGCGAAGGCTTCGGCCAGCAGCCTCCCGGTGTCGCGCGCGGCGCCGGTGACAGCGACCCGCAGGCCATCGAGATCCATGGTCGGCAGTGAACCACTTCGACCCGGTTGAGACCAATAGACCGGCGGCGGGTGAAACAGCGGGCGCGGTGCCGGACAGGTTGGGGGTGTGAGGACACTGGAGCCAGATCGGGAAAGGCGCTTCCGGGCGCTGTACGCCGAGGTGTACGTGGACGTGTTGCGCTTCGCTCAGCGCCGGGTGCACCCAAGTCACGCTGAAGACGTGGTCGCCGACGCCTTCCTGGTGGCTTGGCGACGCCTGGACGAGGCGCCCGGCACATCCGATGACGCGAGAGCGTGGATCTTCGGCATCGCCCGCCACTGCCTCCTCAACATCCAACGTGGCGTGCGACGGCAGGGCGCCCTGGCGGTCCGGCTCGCGGAGACGGCGCAGTCCACCGCCACGGACGGGCCCGGCGACGATGCGGTGGTCCAGCGGCTGGAGCTGACCGCGGCCTGGCGTCGACTGAGCGCTGCGGAGCAGGAGACCCTGTCCCTGAGCGTCTTCGAGGGCCTCACCTCCGCCCAGGCGGCCCGGGTCCTCGGTATCAGCGCCACGTCGTACCGGCTGCGACTGCTCCGCGCGCGGCGCGCTCTGCGCCGCCACCTCGATTGCGTAGCGGGCCCACCCTCGGCTCCGCCGTCCCGCACGTCAGCAACGTCACCGAAGCCCATGCAGATGGAGGCACATTCGTGAACACGTACATCCACGACTCCGCAGATGCCGACCTCGACACGAGGCTGCGATCGCTTGACGCGGCCGGCCACCTGACCGCCGACCATCAGCGGACCGCATCGGCCACGCTGGAGCGGATCGTGGCAACCACGCCGACGGACGGCCCCGGCGTCCCCGACGCGACACCACCGCTGCGACGTGCCCGGCGCCGCCTGCTGCTTCTCCCCACGGCTGCGGCCGCGCTGGTGGCCGCGGTCATCGTCCCGCTCGGCGGCGAGGGCGGTGGACGGGCGTACGCGTCCTGGACGGCCGTCCCCACCGCGCTGGCCGCCGCCGAGATCGACGTTGTGGCACCGGCCTGCCGCAAACAGCTCCGCGGCGGCAGCCTGGACCTGCAACGGGCCCGGCTCGTGCTGGCTGAGCGCCGCGGCGAGTACGTCGTCCTGCTGTACCGCACCGATGACCCTGACATGTCGGGGTCCTGCCTGGCACACAACCGGAAAGGCACCGACGACGTCGACGACGTCAACGCCGGGATCGGCGGCGGCTCGGGCCCCGCGCTGACGGCGCCGGCCCGGAGCTTCACCCAGGGGGCGATCGCCGACTATCGTCGGGCCTCAGTGACCGACGGCGCGGCCGGCGCCGAGGTCGCCGGCGTGACCATCCACGCCGGTGACCTGACCGTCCAGGCCTCGGTCAGCAACGGCCGCTACGTCGCCTGGTGGCCGGGATCAGCCTTCGAAAGGGACCCCGGCCGGGCGAGCGGAGAAGTTGGCCCCCGGTTGATCCTCACCTACGACCTCATCCTCACTGACGGCACCGTCATCCGTGACGCCCAGCCCACCCGCCCGTCCTGACGGCGGATGCGGGGAGTCAGCGTCAACCGCCGGCCGGCGGAGCCAGGCATCGATGCCGTCCAGTGCCTCCCGGACGCGGGTGCGCGGTGCTCCGCTGGAGAGCAGGGACGTACGGGCGCATTGGGCCAGTTGCCCGTCGGTCAGCCCGAGTTGGTCGCGACACAGTTCGTACTCGGTGAGCAGGTCGGAGTCAAACAGCAGCGGGTCGTCGGCGTTGATGGTGCAGGGCACGCCGTGCGCGAGCAGGGCGGGGAGGGCATGCCGGTCGATCGAGGGTACGACGGAGAGCATCACGTTGCTGGTGAACGAGCCGTATCCCCGTGGGAGCACCGCTTCGACCCCGGCGGCGTCGGCCAGCTCCAGCAGCGTGGAACGACGCATCGCCCCGTCCAGATGAAGGTGAAGGTGTGCCTTCGGCAACGAGGCGAGGTCGCGGGCGGTCGGCATCGGCCCATGATGGCAGGCGGGCGTCACCCGTCAATCGCTTCACGTTCGCTCGCGGTCCCCACCGGTACGCGAAGAACTTCTTCGTCCGGCCGACGTGTCACGCCACCCGGCGGACACCGGTTCGGCGATGATTTGCGTGTGTACGCCGCGTTGGAATCCCAGGAGCACGACGCGGCCACGCGGGGGCGTGCCGGTGGGGCGGCGCGCGACACCGTGGCGATCGCCGCCGCTGTCCGTGCACTGCCGATGCTGCCCGCGCACGACCGCTCCGACCGGTACGGGATCACCCAGCTCACCGCCGCCTGGCTCACCGAATGCGGCTCACCGCACACCCGTACCGGCTACTTCCGTGACCTCGCCGGCTACCTCACCTGGTGCCAGCAACGCCACCTCGACCCGCTCGCCGCCCGGGGCGCCGACGTCGGCCAGTACCGTGCCGCGCTGGAGCAACGCGGCGCCCCGGCGAGCGCGCACCGCCGCCTCGCCGCGGTCTCCAGCTGGTACCGCTACCTCGTCGCCAACACCGACGGTGTGGTCGCCAACAACCCCGCGGCCGGCGTACGTCGGCCCAGGGTGGACCGCGACGCATCGGCGACCGTGGGCCTGAGTATCGAGGAGGTCCGGGCCCTGCTGGCGCAGGCCGACGCGGAGGCCGCCGAGCGGGCCCGCGCGGCGCAGGCCCGACCGACCGTGTACCACCAGGTCAGGCACCTTGCCGCGGTACGCGATCGGGCACTGCTGCGGCTCCTCGCGGCGCTCGGGCTGCGGATCGGTGAGGCGCTCATGCTCGATGTCGGGGCGTTGAGCCACAACCGCGGCCGGCGTACCATCCGCTACCTCGGCAAGGGCCGCCAGTTGCGGGAACGTCCGCTCTCCTGGCACGCGATCGAAGGCATCGACGAGTACCTCGCGGCACGTGCGGCCGCGGCGGCGGTGCCCGTCACAGACCTTGCCGGGCCGCTGCTCGCCACCGCCGGTCGTGGCGGCACACCCGGTCGTCTCGACGAGCCCGCCGCGTTCCGGCTGATCCGGCGCCTGGCCCGCGATGCGGGGCTGCTCTCCGCCGACCGGCTGTCACCGCACTCGCTGCGCCATGCCTTCGCCACCAACGCTCGTGAGCTGGGCGTAGCGCTGGAGGACGTCCAGGATGCGATGGGTCACGCGGACACCCGTACCACCCGTCGCTACGACCGTGCGCGACACGCGCTGCACCGGGACCCGGCGCTGAAGCTCGCGGACCATTACGGGGGTTGACCGACCCGCGGCCCCTCGCGCGCTTTCGCCGTCGCCGCCGGGCCCGGTTGCCCCGTTGCGGCCCGCCAGGCAACTCGGCGGGCCTGACCTCGCCGTGGAGGGCGCGGGGAGAGTCCGTGAAGGTGTTGTGACAGCAACCGCCCGCCGGTCCCGGCGCGGTTACGTTGGCGGCTATGGAGATCGTGGATGTCCTCGTCGTCGGTGCCGGCCTGGCCGGTCTGCACACCGCGCGGCTGCTGGCGCTGCAGGGTTATGACGTGCTCGTCGTCGACCGCCGGAGCAGCCTCGCCGCGGGCATCCGCACCACCGGCATCTTCGTCCGCCGTACCCTCGAGGATTTCGCGCTGCCGGCCGAGCACCTCGGGCCGGCAATCCGCCGGGTGCTGCTCTACCCCCCGTCGCTGCGGGGGCCGGTCGAGTTGATCAGCTCACGTGACGAGTTCCGGGTCGCCGACATGGCCGGCATCTACGCCCATGCGCTGGCCCGCGCGAGGGGGGCCGGCGCGCGGGTGCATCTCGGTGTCTCCTACCCGGTGCCCGGGGTTGCCGCCCGCTTCACCATCGGCGCGGACGGCGCCCGCTCGACGGTCGCGCGCCGGCTCGGGCTCGACGTCAACCGGCGGGTCATCGTCGGGGTCGAAGAGGTGTTCCCGGTGGCTGACAGCGGTGAGCCCCCGACGTTCCACTGTGTCCTCGACCCGCAGCTCGCCCCCGGCTACCTCGCCTGGGTCGTCGACGACGGGCGACACGCCCATGTCGGGCTGGCCGGCCGGCAGGACCAGCTCGCCGGCCCACTGCCGAGGCTGCTGCGGACCTTCGGCCAAGGCTTCGGCGTGGTACCGGGCGCGACCGGTGCGGTACGACGACGCGGCGGACCGATACCGGTCGGTGGGGTGCTACGCCGGCTCGTTTGCCCACAAGGGTTGCTCGTCGGCGACGCGGCCGGCGCGGTGTCCCCGCTGACCGCCGGCGGCCTCGATCCGTGCCTGCGCCTGTCGGAGCTTGCCGCCGCGGTGGCCGGCGAGTATCTACGCACCGGGGACGTGGCTGTGCTGCGGCACTACGACGGCGCGACGCTGCGGGCGCGCTTCCGGGTCCGGTTGCTGATGCGCCACGCCCTGTCCGGGGTCCGGTCACCGACCGCCACCGAGGCCGCGTTCGCGCTGCTGCGCACCGCGCCGGGGCGGGCCGCCGCGGCTCGGGTGTTGTTCGGCGACGGCTCGTTCCCCGATTCGCGGCTGAGGTTGGGTCCCGCCCCGGCATGAGCCGATCGACCCGTGTCGCCGGGAGTCGGCGGCGCGGGTCGATCGGTGGCCGGTCGGCAGCTCCGGCTCAGAGGTCGCGGCGCTGCAGCGCCAGACCGGCGAGGCCCAGTACGACGGCGACCCAGAGCCCGGTCCAGACCAGGTAGGTGGTGGTGAGCGGCGATTGGCTCAGGAACGGGTTGTCGTTGAAGGCCGGACCGAGCTGCGCGAGCAGGCCAGGGTACTGAAACGCGTGCATGGCGCCGCGCCACAGGCCGTCGGTCGGCAGGAGCATCCGGGAGACGGTGCCGACGCGCGCGACGCCGTCGTTACCGAGGGCTTCACCGACCATCCCGACCACGCCGGCGACCCAGGTGGCGCCGAACAGGCCGACCGCCACGATGCCCGACGCCATCGGCGAGATCGCGGTGGACAGCAGCAGGGCCAGCGTGAGCAGTACCGTCGTCTGCGCGGCGAGCAGCGCCAGTCCCGTCGTGGGCTGCGGAGGCCAGTAGCCCACGGTGGCCCGGACGATGAGAAGCTGGCCGAGCCCGGCCACGACCACGAACCCGCTGCCGAAGGTGACGAGGCCCAGCCACTTGCCCAGCATGACCGCGCTTCGACGGATCGGCCGGGTCATGATCGCCAGCGAAATGCCGGACTCGATCTCGCCGGCCAGCGTGGGGCCGGCCAGGAACGCCGTGCCCAGCGCGGCGATCAGGCTCAGACCGAACATCACCAGGTTCAGCACCGTGGAGGCGGCGAGCCGGGCCTCTCCCGTGGTGAGCGTGCCGAACTCCACGTCGAGCCGGTAGAAGCCCCAGGCGCTGAGCGCGAGCAGCACGACGGTCATCACGACGACCGAGCGCAGCACCCGTCGGCGTACCGCCTCGCGCAGGGTGAGCGCCGCGATGAGAAGTACGGTTCGGGCGGTCATCGGCGCTCACCGCCGGCACCGGCGCGCAGGATGTCCAACAGGCGCTCCTCGAGGCTGATCCGAGCTGGCTCGACGGCGTGCACCCGCACGCCGAGGCCGACCAGGTCGGTCACGAGGTCCGCCACCGTGGTGTCGTGCTCCGGCCCGGTGGCGGTGTCCGGTTCGCCGGGCAGGGTGACGGTGAACGAGTTGCCGTTGCGGGTGAGCTGGCCGACCGCGGCGAGCCGTGCCTCCGCCTGCGGACTCACCCGGTCCAGCTCCAGGCGCACCTGGCGCTGGCCGAGGAGCTGCGCCAGGGTGCCGGATGCCGCGACCCGGCCCTTGTCCAGGATGACGACCCGGTCGCAGACCCGCTCGACCTCGCCGATGAGGTGTGAGTTGAGCAGGACCGCGACCTGGCGGGCCTTCAGGGAGAGCAGCAGGTCCCGGACGTCGGCGCGGCCGATCGGGTCCAGGGCGCTCGTCGGCTCGTCGAGCACGACGAGCGCCGGGCGGGCGACCAGCGCGACGGCCAACCCCAGGCGCTGCTGCATGCCCTTGGAGAAGCCGCCGACCCGGTCACCGGCACGGTCGGCGAGACCGACAACGCCCAGGCACTCGCGCCGGTCCCGGGCCGGCACCGCGGCGCCGGCGAGCCGTACGTGCAGGTCCAGCACCTCGGCGGCGCTCAGCCACGGCTGGTACCGGAAAAGCTCCGGCAGGTAGCCGACCCGGGCGCGGGCCTGCGGGTCCGAGCCGGGTCGTCCCAGCAGGAGCACCTCCCCCGCGTCGGGCCGGACCAGGCCGAGCAGAATCTTGATGACGCTGGTCTTGCCGGCTCCGTTGGGTCCGAGCAGCCCCACGATCTCGCCGCGACCGACGGTGAAGGACACGTCATCGACCGCCGTCTGACGCCGGTACCGCTTGCGCAGGCCCGAGCACCACACCGCAGGCGCCGAGGGCTGCTCGGCGAGCAGCCGCTTCTCGTCGTGATGGAATTCGCCGCCAGCGACCGCCGCGCCGAGGGAGGGGCCGCCCGGCCGGGCGGTGGGGCCGGCGCTCACCGCTGGCCCAGCCCGCGGGCCACCGACAGCACCTCGTCGGTGCTCAGTGAACCGGCCACCACGGTGACGACGCCGTCATCCGCCCAGATCACGCCCGCCAGCAGGCCGTCCCGCGAGGTGAGTACGGTCGCCGGGACCCCGCCCACGTCGGCGGTGGCGCTGGTCAGGTACCTGGCGTTCACCGGCAGGGGCAGCGTCGCACCGTCGCCGGAAAAGCCCCGCAGTTGCGAGGCGACGGCCGGTGGCAGGCCCGGCAGGGACAGCATGTAGTCCACGGCCGTGGCGAGCGGGATGCCCGCGGAGTAGGCGGTTGGGGCGACCGCGCGGGCCACGACGAGCGCAGGCACGCCGCGGGCCTCCATCCAGACGGCGGCGACTCCGGGGCCGGCGCTCATTCGGAACTGGCTGCCGTCCAGGCCTGGAGGTGGTGGCGGCAGCGTCCGGCCGGCCGCCGCGGCGGCCCGCGTCGCCTTGTCGACCGAGAACGTGAACACCGCGTTGACCCGGTCGCCGACGTGCAGGGCCGGTTGTCCGGTCACGCCGCGCGGCAGTTCGCTGACCCTCGGGACGGACAGACCGGTGGCCTTCTGCGCCGCGTCGGCGTCGGCGACCTTCCGCACGTTGACCTCCTGGGCGACCTCAACCGTGCCGTAAACGGAGAGGTCGGGCAGGGCGACCAGGTCGGCCTGGGTGATCGTGACCGGTGCGATCCGCTCCGTCCCGAAGATCTGCAGCCAGTCCGCGGCGGCCGCAGCGCTGGCTCCGCCCAGCAGGGCGGCGACAGCAACCGTGGCGACCACCGGTTTGCGCAGCATGGCGCGCAAACCGGCGGCGCGTGGAGCGAACCACCGGGCGGCGCCGGAAACGGCCGGCTGTGGCTTGGGCCCGCCGACGGTGACGGCCTGCGACAGGCGGGCCCACCCACGATCGACGTCCACGGCGAGTTGCACATCGAGGGCGGTACGGGTCAGCGCCGCATCCTGCCGGGCGGTTGCCAGGCTGGACAGGCACACCGGGCAGGCGGCTACGTGCTCGCGATCGTCGTCAGCGACGCCGGCCGGCTCGTCCAGGAGCCGGCGCAGCGTGCCGTCAGTCGGATGACGCATGACGGTTCAACTCCTTGCGCAGGGCGGATTCGGCGCGTCGCACGGTGGTGCCGACGCTGCCGGGAGACATATCGAGAGCGTCCGCGACCTCGGCGTAGCTCATCCCGCTGTGCCGCAGGACCAGAGCGACAGCCTGTCGGCGGGGAAGCCGGCCCAGCGCCGCCCGGACGCGGCGGCGCTCGTCGAGGGTCACGACGGCATCGGCGACATCGGGGTGGACCGCGCCGCCGTCACCGACCGCCTCCTCGCGGGAGGACCGCCGACGGTCGGAACGGAGATGGTTCAGTGCGGTGTGCGCCGCGGCGACGGACAACCATCCCACCGCCTCGGCGGCCGGCACCGAGGAGCGCCCGAACGTCAGGAACACCTCCTGGGCGACGTCCTCAGCCTCGTCGCGGGATCCGAGTACCCGGGCGGAGACCGCGACCACCCGCGGATAGCAGGCGCGGAAGACCTGTTCCAGGTCGGCCCGGACGGCCGCTCGTTCCGGAGGAGTGGACACGGCCGCGCCGTCCTTCCGCTCAACTTGCCCGGTCGACCGGGCCTGGCCGGCGCGGGACGCGACCGCGGGCACGATGCCGGCCGGTGCGGGCTCACCGCGCCGTACCAGCTCTACATCTTCCACATCTTCAAAGCACCGCCGACGGCCCGGATGTGACACCGGTAGTCAAGTTCGGCTCCAGTGGTGCGGGCCGAAACTAACCAAACCACCCGGGCACATCGACCGGGAATCCGGCGGCCGGCACGACGGTACGTAACGTCGCCTCCAACTGCGTGACCCGTTCGGCGCCGAGCTTCTCGACCCACCGGGCCCGCAACCGGTCGAAGATCTCCGCCGACTGGACCAGCGAGTCGATCCCACGCGGAGTGAGCCGGATCAGCTTGCGCCGCGCGTCCTGCGGGTCGTTGTCGCGTTCCACGTAGCCGAGTTCGGTGAGCCGGTCGACGGTCTTGCCAGCGGCCTGTTTGGAGACGCCGAGGCGGCGCCCGATCTCGCTGGCGGTCGCGCCGCGCACGCCGATCGCCTGCATCGCGAACCCGTGGACGGGCCGGACATCGGCGTGCCCCCGCTCGGCAAGCTCGGCGTGCAACTCGTCGATCAGCGACCGGAATCCCGCGAACAGCAGCAGGGGCAGTTCGAAGCCGGGCGGCTCGGCGTCAGACATTGGCAGACTCGACAACCTGGTTTACTATTTCGACAACCACGTTGTCGACTTTACCGGAGTTGGACATGTTCGCTCAGCACACTCTGGAATCCGCGCCCGCCGGCTCCCGGCCGCTGATGGAGTCCACCGTCGCGCACCTCGGCCACCTCCCGCCCGCCGTGGCCCGGCTCGCCGAGTCGCCCGAGATGCTCGGCGGCTTTCTGCAGGCGAGCCGGCTCTACGAAGCGAGCACGCTGGATCCGCTCAGCCGGGAGGTGGTGGTCATGACGATCGCCACCCGCAACGGGTGCCGGGTCTGCATAGCCATGCACACCGGGCGGCTACGTGAACTGGACGCCGGCCCGGCACAGATCGCGGCCCTGCGATCCTCCGAACCGTTGGATGACCCGCGGCTGGAGGCGCTACGGCAGTTCACCCTACGGACGCTCGCCACCGCCGGCGAGGTGCCGGAGGACGAACTAACCGAGTTCCTGGCCGCCGGCTTCACCACCCGAAACGCGCTGGAGGTGGTGCTGGGCATTGGCACATACACGATGTCCACGCTGGCGAACCGCCTG
This sequence comes from Micromonosporaceae bacterium, assembly GCA_035296325.1. GTDB lineage: Bacteria > Actinomycetota > Actinomycetes > Mycobacteriales > Micromonosporaceae > DATHBD01. Next base: position 44,362 of record DATHBD010000013.1, read on the forward strand.
GTCCGCGCCTGATCGGCGGGTCAGCGGGAAACCCGATCAGCTTGTCACGCCACCTGGAAGGAACGCTTCGCCAGGCCGATGAAGTACCCGTCGACCGTGGTGGTGACCGGGGCGGTCGGGTCGGTGGCTGCGCCCAGGGTGACGAACAGCGGCGTGAAGTGCTCCACGGTGGGATGCGCGTACGGCATCCCGGGGGCGTGACTTTGGAACCGGGCCAGCTCGTCGACGTCCCCACGGCCCAGCGCCTCGGCCGCCCAGGCGTCGAAGTCGGCGGACCAGCCCGGCACCCTGGTCGGGTTGTGCCAGTCGACATAGGGCAGGCCGTGGGTCATGAAACCCGAGCCGACGACAAGCACGCCCTGCTCACGCAGCGGCCGCAGGCGGGCGCCGAGCGCCAGCAGCCGGGCCGGGTCGTGGGTCGGGATGCTCAGCTGCAGCACCGGGATGTCGGCGTCGGGGTACATGGCCTTCAGCGGCACCCAGGCACCGTGGTCCAGGCCGCGGGTTCGGTGCTCGTGCACGGATTCGGTGCCGGGCAATACGGCGATGACCTGGCCAGCGAGGTCGCCGGCGTCCGGGGTGTCGTAGCGCATCCGGGAGTACAGCGGCGCGAAGCCGCCGAAGTCGTAAACCAGCCCGGTGCCGGGACGGGTGCTGGTGATGCTCAGCGGCGCCGACTCCCAGTGTGCGCTGACGATCAGGACGGCCCGGGGTTTCGGCAGCCCGCGCGCCCAGCCATGCAGCTCGGTCATCCAGCCGGCGTCCTCGAGCAGCGGCGGGGCGCCATGACTGATGTACAACGACGGCAGCGGCCCGTCGGCGGGCGTCCAGGCCCGGTGCGCCCCGGCGGCTTCAACGCCGGCGGCGCGGCGGCGGTGCAGCGCGAACGGATGGGTCGCCGGCAGCTGCGCGTCGGCCCTGGCAGTTGCGGTGGTGACAGGCATCGGCTCGTCCCCTCGACAGCAATACTTGATCGTTCAAATAATATCGGAGGAACTTGAACAATCAAATACCGTCGGCTGCAGCGGCACCCGGATATGGCTCAGATCACGCAGCGCCGGGCCGAAGACTCTTCTGAACGCGCCGCATCCGGCACGCGCCCACGCTCGACCGCAGGGACGAAGGTTTTCCATGAGAAGCAGCAGACTGCTCATCGCCGCCACCGCCACGGGAGCCCTCGTCCTCGGCTCCGCCGCGCCAGCCACGGCGGACCCAACCACCGCCAACGTCACGATCACCGGCGGCGTCCTCGGATTCACCGTTCCCGCCGCGGCCGGCAGTCTCGGCACCCGGCCCAACACCGTGGCCGGCGGCGTCATCAGCGGCCAGCTGGGCGAGATTCAGGTCACCGACGCGCGCAGCGCGGCTGCCGGCTCCGCCTGGGTGGTCAGCGTCATCTCCACCGCATTCACCCCGTCGGCGGGCCCGACCATCCCCGCCAGCGCGGTCGGCTACGTAGCCGGCACGATCGTCAAGACCGGGACCGCCACCTACGTGGCGAACAACCCCGCAGCCCTCACCGGCGTCAGCGCGGCGGTCACGGCCAGCGGGATCACCGGCGACAACTCCGCCACCTGGAACCCCACGATCAACATCGCCGTGCCGGGTGGCATGGCCGCTGGTACCTACACCGGCGTGATCACCCACTCGCTGGCGTAACCCATGTCAGCACCGCGGCCTGTCCCCCACCTCGGCTACGGGCTCGCGCTCGTCCTCGTGGCGCTGAGCGCCGCGCTCGGCAGCGCGGCGACCGCCGCCCCCAGCCCGGCCCCGGCGGCAGCCAACCCGGGCGGCCTCGGCCTGCGCCTGCTGGAAGCGCCACAGTCCGCCCGCGACGACCCGCGGGCACAGATGTACATCGTCGACCACCTCGCGCCGGCCGCGATCATCCAGCGGAAGATCGAGGTGGCCAACACCACCAGGTCGCCCGTGGCCGTCATGCTGTACCCCTCCGCCGCCGGCATCGCGGACGGCTCGTTCCTCGGCGCCGCCGGCCTCACCGCCAATGACCTGTCCACCTGGACGTCGATCCGCCCGGGCAGCATGACCGTCCCGGCCGGCGGCAGGGTGACCGCCACCGTGACCATCGCCCTCCCCGGCGACGCCGCGCCCGGCGAACAGTACGGCGTGGTGTGGGCCGAGGCGCGGGCCGCCGCCACCGGCGGCGGCGTCGTACAGGTCAGCCGCGTCGGCATCCGGCTGTACCTCTCCGTCGGCCCAGGCGGGGCGCCCCGGTCCGACTTCACGATCAACACGCTGACCGCCGCGCGCAGCGCCGAAGGCCTGCCGACCATCGTCGCGAGCGTGCAGAACACCGGCGGCCGCGCCCTGGACATGACCGGCACCCTGCGCCTGTCCGACGGGCCCGGCGGCCTCAGCGCCGGGCCGTTCCCCGCCAAGCTCGGGGTGACCCTCCCCATCGGCGCGACCGAACCCGTCACCATCGCCCTCGACCCGCAACTTCCCAACGGCCCGTGGCAGGCCGAAATCACCCTGCGCAGCGGCCTGGTGGAACGCACCGCCCGGGCCACCATCACCTTCCCGATGGTCGGCGCGGCCGCACCGGTGCCAGCCACGGCTGTGCAGCCGCGATGGCTGTACCCGGCGGTCGGCATCGCCATCCTGATCCTCGTCGTCGCAGTCACTTCGGTCCTGGTCGTGCTGTGGCGCCGGTCGCAACGACGTGGCCGTCACGTCGCCATGCCCGCCACCCGCGAGCGCGCGACCGCCACCGGGTCGCCGGACCGCCGCCGCGGCACCCGCGAACCCACACCGCGCCTGGGACAGCAACCGGTGACGGTCAGCGACATCCTCGACGCGTCGCCGGCCCCGCAACCCGCCCTGGCCAGCGCCCAGGACCCGCTCACCGACCTGGCGAACCGGTCGCTCTTCGTGGCGGAGACCCAGTTCGCCATCGACACCCGCGACGGTGACCGGTTGTGCCTCATGCTGCTCAACCTGGACCAGTACCACACGATCAACGACAGCCTCGGCCGCGACGCGGGCGACGCGGTCCTGGTCGGCATCGCGGAGCGGCTACGCCGGGCGGTCCGTCCACAGGACCTGGTCGCCAGGCTGGACGGCGACGAATTCGCCGTCCTGTTCGAGGACGTCGGGCGCGCCGACGTCGACGCGATCGCACACCGCATGCTGCAGACCGTCGGGGAGCCGATGTCCGCCGGCGGGCACCAGGTGCGGGTCTTCGCCAGCGTCGGCGTCGCCCAGCGCGAACCGTCCGACGATGCGCGCCGGCTGATGGAGCACGCCCGAACCGCGCTTGCCGACGCCCGCGCCGACACCGCGGCGCGCTACGCCTGGTACATCGAAGCGGCCGAGCCGACACCGCCCACCTGACCGCGCCCGCGCTCGACAGCCGCTGGAAATCCGTCGACAACCGTGCCGACCAGATGATGGAATCGACGCCGACCTGCCGTGCCACGGGGTGGAGGAGCACCGATGACCGTCCCCGACACCGCACGCCGCGCGCCGTCCGTCTCATGCGTCTTCGCCTGCCACGACGGCACCGGGCGGCTGCTGCTCGCCCGGCGCGGCGCCGGCGCACGCGACGAACCGGGGACCTGGGACATCGGCGCCGGCGCGCTGGAGTTCGGTGAGACCTTCGAGGCCGCCGTCACCCGCGAGGTCGGCGAGGAGTACTCGACCCAGCCGCTGCAGATCACCATGCTCGGCGTCCGCAACGTGCTGCGCCACGAGCCGCCCTCGCACTGGGTCGCCGTGGTCTTCGCGGTGCGGGTCGACCCGGGCACCGTCGCCATCGGGGAGCCGCACAAGTTCGACCGGATCGGCTGGTTCACCACCGACGCACTCCCCGCACCGTTGCACTCCCAACTGCCCGCCACGCTGGAGCTCTGCGAGCCGGCGCTGCGGCCTCCGGCCACGGGCGGGGCGGAAACGACCCGTGGGTAGCATTCCCGCAGTGGGAACCGGTTCGTGGCGGTGGGACGAAACGCTGTACGCCGGTAGCGCCAGCCACTACGGCGTGGGCCGGATGCCCTACCCGGCGGGCCTTGCCGATGCCGTCAGTGCGGAGCTCAACCTCGACGGCACCGGGCGACTGCTCGACGTCGGCTGTGGGCCGGGATCACTGACGCTGCTCCTCGCGCCCCTGTTCGATGCCGCGGTGGGCGTGGACGCCGACGCCGACATGATTCACGAGGCGGCCCGGGCGGCACGCGAGGCCAACGTCGCCAACATCGAGTGGCGACACCTGCGTGCCGAGGACCTGCCAGCCGACCTCGGCACGTTCCGGGTCGCCACGTTCGCGCAGTCGTTCCACTGGATGGATCGGCTAGTGGTGGCCCGTCGCGTCCGTCACATGCTCGACCCCGGTGGCTGGTGGGTTCACGTCTCAGCAATCACCGACCGGGGGGTGGCCGGCGACGATGAACTGCCGCACCCGCGCCCGCCCTGGCAACACATCGACGCGCTGATCGCCGGCTACCTCGGACCGGTCCGCCGGGCCGGACAGGGCCTCCTCCCCGGCGGCCCTCCTGGCGGCGAGGAGGAGATCATGCGGCAGGCCGGCTTCACCGGCCCCGCCCGGATCGAGGTCGACGCCGGGCCGGTCGCGGGCCGCGGAATCGACGAGATCGTGTCGGCGGTCTTTTCGCTTTCCAACGCGGCACCACACCTGTTCGCGGAGCGGCTACCCAGCTTCGAATCCGACCTCCGTGGACTCCTGTCGCAGGCATCGCCGAGCGGCCGCTTCGCCGAACGCCGACGGGAGATCGGTGTCGCACTGTGGCGTCCGTGACCTCACCGTCCCCGGGGCGGGCGGCTCAGGAGCCCAGCACCTCCAGATAGTGCGGACTCCGCCGCTCGGGCATCGCGGACGCCGCGGCCACCTCGTCAGCGGAGAAGCTCACCGTGGCGAGCCCGCGCAGGATGGGCGAGCCAGTCGGCTACTGCCGCCACTGGCCGTAGACCCGGGTGACCGGCACCCTGATCACGAGCCGCCGGTCAGCGACCATCGCCGCGCGGTACTCCGCCCAGTCCGGGTGCTCGCCCTGGATCGCCCGGTAGACGTCGACAAGTTCGTCTACCGTGGCGTCGTGCGGATCCGCCGCCACGGCGGAGATCTCCGCGTCGCCCTCCACCACCAGGTAGCTCCAGAAGTCCGGGCTCGTGACGTGGAACGAGGCGCGGCCGTCCCGCCTCAGGTTGTGCACCTTGGCCCGGTCGGCGGTGCTGGAGATCCGGACGGCCGCCCCGGCCTTCTCATACAGGTAGGTCACATTGGACAGTTGTGGACGCCCGTCGCGCTTGAGGGTCACCAGCACGCCGTTGTGCAGGCTGCTCAGCAGCGCCTGGGCCGGGCCGTCGATCGGCACCACCATCACCACCTTCCGGAAAGCCGAGCCTCTCCCCCGTCCGGCCGGTCCGTCAAGCAACCCGCATCGCATCGGCGCGTCGACAGGATCGGAGAACCGCCGGTGAGTGCCGACGAGAACACCTACGTCCGGGACCAGAACGCCGGAGTCGACCCGATGTACACCATCGGCACGATCACCGTGGGGATGCTCCGCGACATCCTTGCCGACCTGCCCGACGACGCCGTGGTGACCGTCGCGCGGGACGACCACGGTACGTGTTCGCCGTTGGCCGACGTGGAGGCGTGCTGGTACTTCCCCCGCGCCGGCGAGTACGCACCGATCGGGCGGGACGCCGACGGCAACATCCACGAACCCGGCCCCGCTGACCTGTACGCGGTGCTCCTGCAGCCCGCCGGGTGACGATCCCCTGACTCCTGGCCCGGCCAGGCCTCCTCCTGTCGTAGACAGGAGAATTTGGCGTGGCGGTAGCCACGTCCGCTAAGGCATCCTAGGAAGCTAGGTTATATGCATCGGGCGCTCCAACCGGCCGCCCGTCTGGCCCCGTCGATACGCTGGCCCGACATGGGGCGGGCGGAAGGGGTACGTGTGGCTGAGCGACCTGTGCTGCCGCCCGCACCCGGGGAGTCGCAGACCGGATCCGCCCTGCAGGCTGGCCGGCCTGATCTGGTCGTGCGGTACCGGTCCGCGCTGCCCGCAGCGCGGGCGGCGATTCTGGGCCGGTTGTGGGGCGCACTTGGCCGGGAGCCGATTGCGGGCGTGTCCGCACGCTCCAGCGCGGCGGGCACGCTGACGCTGACGCTGGCCGATGGGCGCCGTGTGGTCGGGGACGCCGCTGCCGCGGAGCCGTTCGCCGAGCCGCCAGCCGGCTGGTCGGTGACCGTGGATGGCCGGCCCTACCAGCGGCCCGACCGCCTGGTGGCGGCACTGCGACTGCCCGGCGCAGACCGGCTCAGCCGCGAACTCGGCAACAGCGTGGCCAACCTGGCCCTGGGCCGGGCCGGATCAGCTCGAGGTGGATCCGCCCGGGATGCACCGGGCCCGGCCGGGCCCGGTGACCTCGCCGACGCGGAACAGGCGGTCGTGGACGGGCATCCACTGCATCCCTGCTGCCGGACCCGGATCGGGTTCTCCACCGCCGACGTCCTGGCGTACGCACCGGAGCACCGCCCGGTCGTCCGCCTCGTGGCGGTCGCCGTGCCGGCGAAGCACTGGCTCAGCACGGGTACCGGCATGCCGCCGATCCTCCCCGTGCACCCGGCTCAGCTGCCGCGGGTGCTGGACACCGGCCTGGTGCAGGAGACCGGCGCGACCATGCGGGCGCGCCCGTTGATGTCGCTACGAACCGTTGCCCTCCTCGATGAGCCGACGCTGCACCTGAAGACCGCACTCGACGTGCAGATGACCAGCGCCGTGCGGATCGTGTCCGCCGCCGCTGTCCGCAACGGCCCGACGGTCTCCGCGCTCCTGGTCGGATTGACCCGGCACACGCCGGGGCTGACCGTGCTGCGCGAACTGGCCGGCGGTGCGGTCCTGCTGGACGGTGAGCCGAGCGCCAGCATGGCGGCGGTCTGGCGCGAGGCCCCCCGGCTGGGACCCGGGGAACGGGTGCTGCCGCTCGCCGCCCTGACGGCAGCAGCCCCCGACGGGCGTCCGATCGTGGCGGGCGTGATCGACGAAGGCTACGCCGGCCGACCCACCCGGTTCTTCGGTGACCTCGTCGCCATGCTGCTGCCGCCGCTGCTCAAGCTCCTGCACCTCGGCGTCGCCCTCGAGGCGCACGGGCAGAACACCCTGCTCGTACTGCGTGCCGGGCGCCCTGCGCGGATCCTGTACCGCGACGTCGGCGGCATCCGGATCTCTCCGCACCGGCTGGGCAGCGCCGGCATCGAGGCGCCGGCGCTGCACGGCAGCCTCACCGAGGACGACCCCGCCGCCCTGTCCACCAGGCTCTTCGCCGCCGTGGTGTCGACCGTGCTCGCCGAACTCGTCGCCGTGCTGGCGCGGGCGTACGGCGCGCCGCCCCCGGTGCTGTGGGGGCAGGTGGCCGCCGTGGCCCGGGCGGCGTACGCCGCACTGCCGGTACAGGCGGGCGTCGACCGCGCGGCGTTGTTCGGACCGGTCCTCCCGGTCAAGGCGATGACGGCGATGCGGCTCGCCGACGACCCGCTCACCGATCGCTGGGCGGCCCTGCCCAACCCGATCGCCGGGCTGTCGTGAGACTCGGCCTGCCGACCCGGCTGCGTGAGGCGGCCACCCACGCCGAAGCGGAGCTGACCGCCGCGGCACCGGACCTGCTGACCGCGTTCCGCGATGCGCTGCCCCGCGCCGGCGACACCGTGTCCCGCCGGTTACTGGCCGCGCTCGTGCGGGAGGGTCTGCTGGGGGCGCCCCGTGGCGCCCGCCGGCACGCCTTCGGCCAGGTCGCCCTTACCGGGCCGGCGGTCCCCGACCCGATCGAGCTGCTCGCCGACCTGCCCGGTGGCAACGACGCGCTGGCCGGGGAGTTGGCCGACGCGGTCGTCAAACTCGCCATCGCCTACGCCAGGCGGCCCGCGCCCGACCCGGCCGGCCAACTCGACGCCGCGCAACGGCTCGACGCCGACGACCAGATCGCCCTCCTGGAGCGGCTCGGCGTCGACGGGCACAACCTGCACCCGTGCGGGCGCACCCGGCTCGGCTGGTCCGTACGCGACGTGCTCGACCACGATCTCGAGTCGGGTGCGACCGCCGTCGGATTCGTCGCCGTACGCCGGGGCCGGCACGTCGGGCACGACGTCGGCGCCCTGCTCCGGGACAGCTTTCCGCAGCTGCCGGTGGCGGCCAGCGGGTACGCGCTGCAGCCGGTACACGCGTGGCAGCTCGCACATCGCATCCCGCAGCGGTACGCCGACCTGCTCGCCGCCGGTGACCTACGGGTGCTGGACGGCGCGACGCTGACCGCCGTGCCCACCGCGGCGCTGCGGACGCTGCTGCTGCCGCCCGGCGGGGACGGCGCGGCGCGCGGGTACCTCAAGCTGTCCCTCGACATCCAGGTCACCTCCACCCGGCGCACGATCTCGGTGGCGAGCACCCAGAACGGCCCGGTGCTCTCCGCCCTGCTGCACCGGCTGACCGCCGGGGAGGACCGCTTGGTGCTGCTGCCGGAGACGGCCGGCGCCGCCGTGTGTGCCCCCGGCGGGCGTAGCCGCGATCTGGGCGCGATCGTGCGGACCGGGCTGGCCGGCCGGCTGGGACCGGGCGAGATCGCGGTGCCGGGTACGGCCATGGGCCCGCTGCTCGGCACACTCGTTGCGCGGTACGCGGTGCGGCGGCGCCTTTCGATGGGCGCACCGGCCGGGCTCGCCTTTCTGACCGACTACGCCGGGATCCTGCTGCCTCCGCTGCTCCGGTTGGCCACCCGCCACGGCATCGCGCTGGAGGCGCACCTGCAGAACAGCATCGTCACCTTCCGCGAGGGGCTACCGCACCGGCTTGTCCTGCGCGACTTCGCCGGACTGCGGCTGCACCGGGCCAGGCTGGAGCGCCACAGCGGCCCCGCCGTCCTGTGGCCGGAGTCGGTGGTGGCGACAGACTCCCTCGACGTGATGCGCGCGAAGCTCGGCTACACCGCGCTCCAGGCCCACCTGGCGGACCTGGTGCAGCGACTGGTGGTGGCGCACGGGGTGGACGAGACAGCGGCCTGGCAGGCGGTACGCGACGTGCTGGACGAGACGTACGAACCGATGCTGGGCGACCCCGCCACGGCCACCCGGGCCCGGGCCGACCACGCCTTCTTCACCGCGCCGACCGTGCCGCACAAGGCGCTGGTGCGCATGCGGCTGGCCAACGACGGCGGTGACCGGTACGTGCCGGTCGGCAACCCGCTCGCGTGACCGGCGTTCTCGGATGAGCGGCGAGGCCCCGGGCGCACCCGCGGTCTCACCCGCGGTGGTGGCGGCGCTGCGGGCGCTGCCCTCGCCGGTCTGTGCCTTCGTCTACGACCGGGCCACCCTGCGGGCCAACGCCGGGCGGGTACGCGCCGCGTTGCCCGCCGGCACGCTGCTCTGCTACGCCGTCAAGGCCAACGGCCACCCCGACGTGGTGGGCGCGCTCGCGGATTGCCTGGACGGGCTGGAGGTCGCCTCCGGCGGTGAACTGGCCATCGCCAGGACCGCCCTCGCCAGGACCGCCGTCGCCGGGACCGCGCCAACCCGGGCGCTCGTGGTCTTCGCCGGCCCCGCCAAGACCGACGCCGAGTTGACCGCCGCCGTCGCCGCGGGTGCCGTCCTGCACGTGGAGAGCGTGCATGAACTGCGCCGGCTGGCACACCTCGTCGGATCCTCCGGTACCCCGACCGTCGCGGTGGCGCTGCGGGTCAACCGGACGGCCGAGCCGCCCGCCGGCAGTCACCGGATGACCGGCACCGCGAGCCAGTTCGGGATGGACGAGGCAGCCCTGCCCGAGGCGGTGGCCGTCGCCGCCGCGTCCCCCGCCATCCAGGTGATCGGCTTCCACCTGCATGCGGTCTCCAACAACCTCGACGCGACCGTCCACGCGGGTTTCGTGGTCGACGCGGTGCACTGGTCGGTGCAAGCGGCCGGCCGGCTCGGCATCGCGCTGCGCTACGTCAATGTGGGCGGCGGGCTCGGCGTCGACTACGCCGGCGGCGCCGCATTCGACCTCGACGCGCTCCGGGTCGGCCTGACCGCTGCAGCCCGCGCGCTGCCGCCGGACGCCCGACTCGTCTTCGAGCCGGGACGTTTGCTCGCCGCCTCCGCCGGTTGGTACGCCGCCGAGGTGCTGGACGTCAAGCGCAGCCACGGCCGGTGGTTCGCGGTGCTGCGCGGCGGGACGCACCACTTCCGGCTCCCCGCGGCGTGGGGGTACAGCCACCCGTTCGCGATCCTGCCGGTCGAGCACTGGCCGTACCCGTTTCCCCGGCCGCAGGTGACCGGAGCGCCGGTCAACGTGGTGGGCGAGTTGTGCACCCCCCGCGACGTGCTGGCGCGTGACGCGCCGGTGCAGCGGCTGCGCGCCGGCGACGTGGTCGTGTTCCCCGACGCGGGGGCGTACGGCTGGGACATCTCGCACCACGACTTTCTCCGCCACGAGCATCCGACGGTCGTCGTCCTGTAGAGCCCCTTGACGGCCGCTATTCACTCAGTGAATAGTTGGGCCGTGTCCACCGCTTTCGTCCTGCTGGGACTGCTCGCATCCGGACCACGGCACGGCTACGACCTCAAACGCGAGCACGACATCCGGCTGCCGCAGGCCAAGCCGATCCCCTTCGGCCAGGTCTACGCCACGCTCAACCGGCTGGTCCGCGACGACCTCATCGCGGAAACCGGGCACGAGCAGGCCGGTGGCCCGGAACGCACGGCGTACGCGCTGACTGAACGGGGGCGTGCGGCGCTGGACGGCTGGCTGGCATCGGTCGAGCCACCGGCGCCGCACGTCAACAGCACGCTGTTCGCCAAGGTGGTCGTCGCCGTGCTGGTCGCCGACGAGGCGACCGCCCGGCGGCACCTCGCCGCCCAGCGCGCAGCGCACACCGCGCGACTACGCGAGCTGACCGCGGTCAAGACGGCACCGGACGGCCGCCTCGCGGACGTGCTGGCCGCCGACTACGCCATCGCCCATCTCGACGCGGATCTGCGGTGGATGCAGACCACGCTGGACCGCGTCGCCGACCTGCGCCGGGAGGTGCACCAATGATCATCGAATCGCGTGCCGTGGTGAAGTCGTACGGCCGGACGCCGGCCCTGCGCGGAGTGTCGATGGCGGTGGACGAGGGCGAGATCGTCGCCGTGACCGGGCCGAGCGGCTGCGGCAAGTCCACGTTGCTGCACGTGCTGGCCGGCATACTCCGCCCGGACGCCGGGGAGGTGCACTACCGCGGCGAGCGGATCGACGGCTGGAGCGAGAGCCGACGCTCCCGGCTGCGGCGCGGGGAGTTCGGCGTGCTGTTCCAGTTCGGCCAGCTCGTCACCGAACTGTCCGCGGCGGAGAACGTGGCGCTGCCGCTGCTGCTGGCCGGCACCCGTCGGCGGGAGGCCATCACGGCGGCCGCCCAGTGGCTGGAGCGGCTGGGGGTGGCGGAACTCTCCGCGCAGCGGCCCGGTGAGATGTCCGGCGGGCAGCAGCAGCGGGTCGCGCTGGCGCGGGCACTGGTGACCGAGCCACGGGTGCTCTTCGCCGACGAGCCGACCGGCGCGCTCGACACCCTCGCCGGCGAGGCGGTGCTGGGGCACCTGGTCCGGGTCGCCCGCACCCACCGAACCACGGTTGTGCTGGTCACGCACGACGCGACCGTGGCGGCGTACGCGGATCGCGAGGTCATGCTGCGCGACGGCCTGCTGGACGCCGACGGCCTGGGCCTGGGCGCACCGCACGCCGAGGCGGTCCGATGAGCCCGCTCACAGTGCTCCGGCTCGCCGCGGCGAACAACAGGTCCGACACGGTCCGGATCGCGTTGACGGCGGTCGGCGCAATGCTCGGCACCACCGCCGTGCTGGCCGCCGCGACAGTGCTGTCCATCGTCACGCCGAAAGGCCTGCGCGTGTCTGGCAACCTAGCCATGATCGAGAAGGCGCCGGGCATCCACGTGACCGACGAGAGCTACGTCCTGCCGTACAGCAACGGGCTGCTCAACGAGGCCGGCCTGCGACCCGGCGTGGCATTCGCCCTGCTGCTGCTGACCATTCCGGTGCTGGCGTTCGTGGCCCAGTGCAGCAAGCTCGGCGCACCGGCCCGGGACCGGCGCCTCGCCGCGATCCGGATGGCCGGCGGCACTCCGCGCCAGGTCGTGTGGGTGGCGGCCGTCGAGACCGGCCTGGCCGCGATCATCGGGGTCGGGCTGGGGTTCGGTGGGTATTTCCTCGGCCGACACCTGATCGACAACCCGGACGCCCGGGGCACCCGCCCGCTTCCGACCGACGTGCTGCCGGCGGTCCCCTGGATGGTCGGTGTGGCGATCGCGGTACCGCTGCTGGTCACCCTCCTGGCGGTGGGCACGCTGCGGCACGTGGCGATCGGGCCGCTGGGCGTGGTTCGCGGTTCGCGCGCCGCCCGGCCCGGTCGGGCACCCGGGGTGCTGCTCGCGCTCGGCATCGGCGCCGCCGCGTTGCTCGAGCCGGTCAGCCGGTACCTGGACCGCCGGGACACCGCGCCGCAGGTTGTCGGTTACGCGCTGGCAGCGCTGATGTTCGTGGCCGTCCTGCTGGTCAGCTTCGGCGTGGTCACCGGGACCGGCTGGATCACCCACGCGGTCGGTCGGCTGCTGCACCGCTTCGCCCGCCGCCCTACCGGCCTGCTCGCCGGCCGACGGATGATGGCCGATCCCTGGTCGGGGAGCCGAACCCTCGCCGCCATGCTCGTGGCACTGGTCATCGGGGCCTTCGCCGCGGGCATCCACGCCGTGACGCTGACGTCGAGCCGCGCCGACCAGCTGAGCTTCCAGCGCGGCGCGGAGCAGCGGGGCGAACCGTATCTCGGCGACGACACCAGCTTCTACGACCGGGCCTACCAGCTCATCGGGTACGCCGCCGTGGTGGCCGTGGTGATCGCGGCGGCCGGCCTGCTGGTCGCGCTCGCCGACAGTATCGCCTCCCGCCGCCGGACGCTGTCCGCGCTGACTGCCAGCGGCACTCCGCGCGGCGTCCTCGCCCGGGCGACCGCGTGGCAGGTGCTGGCACCGGTCCTCCCGGCGGTCCTGCTCGCCGTGTCGGCCGGCGTCGCACTCCCCCGACTGGTGTTCCGGGAGGTCACCTCGCACGGCGGCGGGTACTGCCAGCCGGCGCCGGGCGACCCGGTCGACGCATGCAGGGACCAGGCCTACTTCGAGGCGCACGGAGTCACCGATCCGACCGTCACGCTCGCGGTGCCGGTGCCGTGGGAACCACTCGCCCTGCTCGTCGGCGGAGCGCTGGGCGCCACCATCTTCATCACGCTCATCGGGCTGCTGTTTCTGCGGATGAGCACGATGGTGAGCGAACTGCGCACCACCTGACCGGGGTCACGCCGCTGGGCCGCGCCTGGGCCGCTGCGCCCACGACGCGGCCCGTACCGCGCGCAGCGCCTGGCGGCGTGCGTCCCCGAAAAGCCGGTCGAGGTAGAGCACGCCGTCCAGGTGGTCGGTCTCGTGCAGCAGCGCCCGGGCCAGGAAGCCGCTGGCGACAACGGTGACCGGTTCGCCGTACTGATCGAATCCGGTCGCGGTGACGTGCAGCGCCCGGCGGGTCGGGTACGCCAGCCCCGGCAGGGACAGGCAGCCCTCCTCCCCGTCCTGCTCCCCCGAGGTAGCGGCGATGCTCGGGTTGACGAGGTGACCGGAACCGGCCGCGACGGCGTACGCGAAGGCCCGGACGCCGACGCCGATCTGCGGCGCCGCAACGGCCGCGCGACCTGGCTCGGCGGCCGTGGTGTCGACCAGGTCACGGATCAGCGCACGGAGTTCGGCATCGAAGGACGTCAGCGGCTGGGCCGGGGTTCGTAACACCGGGTCACCAAACAGTCGGATCGGTCGGACCGCCATCTCACCGCTCTTCGATCATCACAGCGTGGCCATCAGATCACACCGAGTACTGGACCAGCGCGTTTGCCGTCTGTGGGCCTACACTTGCCCCCGAGCCCGCCGTCCAACCCCTCGGAGGATCGAGAATGCTGCACGGCCGCCGCGGCCACGTACGGTCACACCGCCGCGTCAGGCGGATGCCTGTGGCCCCGTGGATCGTCGTCGTCGTGGTGTCGGCGCTGGTGCTGTCCGGCGCCGGCGCTGGACTCTACGTCGCGCTCCGTCCGACCTGCAGCGGTGCCGTGACCGCCACCATCATCGCCTCCTCCGGCACGGCCAGCAGACTGCAGGAAGTGTCCCGCACCTGGTCCTCGACCGAGCCGGCGGTCGGCGGGCGGTGCGCGTCGGTCGACATCGAGTCGCGCGACTCGCCCACCATCGCCGAGGCCCTCGGCGCCGCCTGGGACATCAAGTCCGGCGGCACCGCGCCCGACGTGTGGGTGCCCGAGTCCAGCGCGTGGGCCCGGCACGCCGCGGTCGCGGTGCAGGCCGCACGCATGATGCCGGAGCTGCAGCCCAGCGTCGCGGTGACGCCGACGGTGATCGCGATGCCCAAGCCGATGGCCGAGGCGCTCGGCTGGCCCGGTACGCAGCCGACGTGGCAGCAGTTCGTGAACCAGATCGCCACCGCACCCGAGGGCTGGGCCAGGTACGGCAAGCCGGAGTGGGGGCCGTTCCGGTTCGGGATGACCGACCCTCAGAAGTCGACGGCCGGACTGCTCGCCCTGATGGCGATCCTGGACGCCAACGACGACGGCCGGGTCACCCCGGAGGAGCAGGCAGCAGCGGTACGCCTGTCCAAGGCCCGCGCGGTGTACGAGGAGACCACTGACAAGATCTTCGATGCGCTCGCCAGCGCGGACGCGGTGGGCAGCGCGGAGGTGCTGAAGTACGTCTCGGCGTTCCCGGCGCTGGAGCAGGACGTGGCCACCTACAACGAGGGCAATCCGAAGATGCCGCTGGTCGCGGTCTACCCGGCCAACGGCGCCGGTGATGCGGACAACCCCTACCTCATCCTCAACGCGCCGTGGGCCGACCCGGAGCGGCAGCGGGTGGCCCGCTCGTTCCTCGCCTACGTGCGCGGCCCGGACGGGCGCAAGGCGTTCCTCGATGCCGGCTTCCGTGACGCCAACCGGGCACCGGGCCGCGGCCTGACCCAGGCCAACGGGATTCTGCCGAACGCCGCCCTACTCCCCCGCTCCGCCCCGGTGGCCGACTCGGTCAAGGAGTCGATGGACACCTGGAGCCGGTTCGTCACCTGATCCCTCGGACGACCACCACCACGCCGCCTCACTGGAACTGCCGCTCGCTTGGGGCGTTCCGTAGCGCAGTGGAGGCGAGCACGTGACGGACCGGCGCCGCCGTCGACCGGGCGACCAACCGATCGTCCGCGGGCACCGCGACCCGATGGGCCTCGATCGCCCGCACGGTGACATGCGCGGCCGCGGGGGATCCGGTCGGCCAATGCGCCGGGCCGGCAACGGCCATGATCTGCCGGGTCAGCCTTTCCAATGTGACGGTGGTACGGGAATCCGGTGTGAACACCACGGACAGTCCCCACCGCCCGCCCTCCACCGGTGGCACATCGCGGAGGTGGAAGCCTGACAGCACGGCCGCACGCCCGCGTTCGAACAAGCCGTCGAACGCGCGGCGATAGCTCGTACCCGCAGGATCAGGCCCGTCGCCCGGCACCGTCCCGATCACCTGACGGAGCCTACCCGAGCGTGCCTGAGACCCGTACCTGTGGCGCTCGCCCGCCCCCAGCCGCGGCACAGAAGTCGAGCCAGCAGCCGCCCGGAGGCCTAGTCACGGCCCTGCCAGGTCGTCACGCACGCCTCGTTGCCTTCGACGTCGGCCAGCACCCAGAAGGCTGGTGCGTGGTCTGACGACACGAGCCGACCGCCGGCGGCGAGCGCGGCCTCGATGCGCCGGGGCGCCTCGTCGTGCGGCACGCTCACGTCGAAGTGGATCCGGTTGCGCTGCGGACGCGGCCGGTCCATCTGCTGGAACCAGACCGCCGGGCTGGCCCGGAGCGGGTCCACGATGGGATCGGTCGGGCCGCTGCGCCCTGGCTCATCGGTGTAGCCGAGCACCGCGCGCCAGAACGGGCGGATGGCGGCGATATCCAACGTGTCGATGGCGATCTCGATCAGCTGCGCCGACCGCGGCGCGTCGCCGCCGATGCCAGGTTCGGTGCGCCATCCGCCCTCCTCGACGGCTTGCGTGATCCGGTCGGCAAGGTCAACGTCGCGGGTGGTCACGGCGGCCCGGTCGGCCGACTGGAGGGTCAACACGACCCGATCCGGGCGCAGGTCGGCACGTAGGTGGGCGTCGGCGTCCGCGCCACAGGCCGCGAGGGCCCGTGCGAGCACTTGCGCACCGGCGCCGAGTGCATCGACCGCGACAGCGGTCTGCAGGGTGCCGAGCAGGTAGCGCCAACCCAGATCGGCGACGGCGGCCGAGGCGTCCGGGCGGTTCAGAATCTCGTTCATCGCCACATCCTGCAACGCGCCGGACGGGAATCGGGTCCGCACGGCGTTCGGATCGAAGTCACCGCCACTCAGACGTGCTGACACCGGTGCTAGCAGGTCTGAAGTCGCCCGGTCGGTGTCGAGGCCGGCCAGCCGACGCATTTACATACGCGCTGCGGCCGCGGTCCCACTTCATCGTTGTGGCCGGACCGGGCCGGCCAGCGCGGCCAACAGGGGGGCGGCCTTCGCCGCTGCCTCGGCCACTTCGGCCCAGGGATCGCTGCCCCACGTGATGCCGCCGCCGGCCCACACGTGCAGCCGCTGCGCATCGACCGCCACCGTCCGGATGGTCAGGCCAAGGTCGAGGCCGTCCGGACCGATCCAGCCGATCGCGCCCATGCTCGGCCCGCGACCCACCGGCTCCAGTTGCGCGATGAGGTCGAGGGCGGCGTGCTTCGGGGCGCCGGTCACCGAACCACCCGGACAGAGTGCGCGCAGCAGGGCGGCCAGGCCGGTCCCGCCGACCAGCCGGGCGGCCACCGTCGACTCCGCCTGCCAGAGTCCGCACCAGCGTCGGATGCTGTAGAGCTCGTCAACGGAGACCGTGCCGATCTGGGCGACCCTCGCCAGGTCGTTGCGCGCCAGGTCGACGATCATGATGTGCTCGGCGCGCTCCTTGGCCGAACTCATCAGCTGCGTGGCGCCGACCGCGGTGGCCGGCCGGGTGCCCTTGATCGGACGGGTCACCACCCGCCCCCCGCGGACCTCGACCAACGTCTCCGGCGACGCGCTGGCCACGCCCCAGCCGGTGCCGGTGAGGACCCTGCCGTACCGCGCGCCGGCCAGGCCGGCCACTCGACGCAGCGCCGGTCGCGGGTCCCCCCGGTACGCCGCACTGGCATGCCCGACGAGGTTGACCTGGTACACGTCGCCACGGGCAATCGCGGCCCGCGCCGCCCGCACCGCAGCCGCGTGCTCGTCCCTGGTCCAACTGGACCGCCAGCCCTGCACCGCCCATCCGGCGCCGCCGGAGTCCGGATCCCCGGATGCGATGGACGGCGACTCCGGGTGTCGGTCGTAGACGATGGCGACCGCGTCCGGCACGGCGCTGGAAGGGCTCCGCAGGGCGGGCGCCCCGACCATCCCGGCGGCCGCCGCGGCGGACAGCAGCACCGCGGCACCCGCTGGCGTTACGGAACGTGACGATGAGCCAACAGCGCCGTGAGATGACGCCAGGTCGCGCACGGGCAGTCCGGCATCGGACAGAAAGTCCTCAAGCCGCTGTGCCGGGTCACCGCCGTCGCCGATCCGCCACTCCATACGGGAGCGCTCCCACAGTCCCGGAGGCGGCAGCGACGAATCGACGGGCGGGTTCATGGGAGCGCTCCCGACATTCGGCTACGTCGACCTCCACCGAACAGTCGGTTTCCTGACCTACCTGGTGTTTCGGTATCCACGATGTGCCATAGGTAGGGGTAACGTTCATCACAC
>DATHBD010000014.1:0-137935 GCA_035296325.1 Micromonosporaceae bacterium
CCCCAGGCTCTCCAGCGCCTTGGCCGCCACGCCCTCACCCTCATGGATGAGGCCGAGCAGGATGTGCTCGGTGCCGATGTAGTTGTGGTTGAGCATCCGGGCTTCTTCCTGCGCCAGGACGACAACCCGACGGGCCCGGTCGGTAAACCGCTCGAACATCCCTGCTCCTCACGTGCCGTGTCCATCGTCGCCACCACACCCGGCCCCCGGGGAGGGGAACCCGGCAGGGCACCAACGTGACCGTGCCCTTACTCTATCGCCGCCGGCCGACGGATCGAGCCGGAGCGGATGTGCGGGCACCGGGGAAACCGGCGCCCGAGTGCGACACGCACGCCGTAGGTACGCCGTACGTCCGCGTTTTGGTCAACCCCGGGCGGTTTGGTGGTGTTCCCGACCGGAGGTGCGCTCCGCGGAGAGCGAAATCTTTTCCAAGCATAGTGGCCCTGGCGGAAACGCATGTCGGCACCCGTAGCGCCCAGAGCGGGCGCTGCCGGGTGCCGGTGCATGCTGCTCCGACCGACCGGGGTCAGCGGCCGGCCTCCGCGTTGTAGCGGTCGACGATCTCCTGCTTGATCCGGCCACGGTCGGAGACCTGGATCCCCTTGGACTGCGCCCACTCCCGAATAGCCTTGTTCTGGTCACGGTCGGCGGATGCGCCGCCACGACCCCGGGCGGTGGCCGCCCGTCCGCCGACCACCACGCCACCGCGCCCGACCCTCGTCCCGGCCGCGACGAACGGGCCGAAGGCATCACGCAGCTTCGACGCGTTTTTCTCGGACAGGTCGATCTCGTACTGGACGCCGTCCAGTGCGAACTTCACGGTCTCCTCAGCGTCGCCGCCGTCGATGTCGTCAACAAGTACATGGATGGTCCGCTTAGCCACGGTCCTTTTCCCCTCACATGAATTAACTATCCCCCGCAATGCCGCGACGATAACGCAACGCGAGGCGCTGCGGTAAGGATACGCCCTAACTACTCCGGGCGCACCAGCGGAAACAGGATCGTCTCCCGAATGCCGAGCCCGGTGAGTGCCATCAGAAGCCGGTCCACTCCCATGCCCATGCCACCCGTCGGTGGCATTCCGTACTCCATGGCGCGGAGAAAGTCCTCGTCAAGCTGCATTGCATCAACGTCACCTCCGGCCGCCAGTGCCGACTGCGCCGTCAAACGGTCGCGCTGGATGACCGGATCCACCAGCTCGGTGTACGCCGTTCCGAGTTCGAAGCCCTGAACATACAGGTCCCACTTCTCGGTCAGCCCGGGGCTGGTACGGTGACCACGGGTCAGTGGGCTGGTCTCCTCGGGATAGTCGCAGACAAACGTCGGCTGGATGAGGGTGTGCTGCACGAGCGCCTCGAACAACTCCTCAGCGAGCTTGCCCGCCCCCCATTTCGGGTCGACCGAGACGTCATGCTTTGCTGCGTACTCCACCAGGGTGGCCCGCGGAGTTTCCACCGTGATCTCTTCGCCGACCGCATCGGAAAGTGCACCGAAAAGTGTGATACGTCGCCAGTCACCACCCAGATCGAACTCGGTGCCGTCCGCGTGGCGCACCACGTGCGAACCGGTGAGGGCATGTGCGGCGCGCTGCACGAGGTCGCGGGCCAGGACCGCCATGGTGTCGTAGTCGCCGTACGCCTGGTATGCCTCCAGCATCGCAAACTCCGGCGAATGCGAGGAGTCTACCCCTTCATTCCGGAAGTTACGGTTGATCTCGAACACCCGCTCGATGCCGCCAACCACACAGCGCTTGAGAAACAGTTCGGGCGCGATACGTAGATACAAGTCAGTGTCTAGTGCATTGCTATGCGTGACGAAGGGCCTGGCCGCCGCTCCGCCATGAAGCAACTGAAGCATCGGCGTCTCGACTTCCATGAAGCCCTGTTCGTGCAGCGAGTCCCGCAGGCTCCGGACAACCGTGGAGCGGATCCGTACGACTTCGCGCGCCTCGGGCCGCATGATGAGGTCGACATAGCGCTGGCGAACCCGGGTTTCCTCACTCATCGGGCGATGCGCGACCGGCAACGGACGCACCGCCTTTGCGGTCACCACCCAACGGTCGACCAACACGGAAAGCTCACCGCGCCGGCTGGTAATCACCTCGCCGTGCACGCCCACGTGGTCGCCCAGATCCACCAGGCGCTTCCAGTCCTCCAGCGCCGGCGCGCCCACCCGGTCGAGTGAGAGCATGGCCTGCAACTCGGTGCCGTCACCCTCGCGCAGCGTCGCGAAGCACAACTTGCCGCTGTTGCGAATGAACATCACCCGCCCGGTGACGGACACCGATTCCCCGGTGGCGGTATCGGTCGGCAGATCGGCGTACCGCTGCCGGATCTCGGCCAGCGTCGCGGTGCGCTGGAAGCCAGCCGGGTATGCCTCGCCGGGTCCTTCACCGGCGACCAGTCGAGCCCGCTTCTCCCGCCGCACCCGCATCTGCTCCGGCAGGTCGTCGATGCTTTCAATGGTGGCGGATGGCTCGGTCACGGTTGCTGCTCTCCGATGGCTCAGCGGCTGGCTACGCGGCGAATGTCGATGTGGAAAGCCTAGTTCAACGGCCGTACCGTATTTTTCTCCCATGGACCCGGCGCGTTCCTTCGGCTCAGCAGCCCGGTGCTATGACCGGATCCGGCCCGGCTACCCGCCCGAGGCGCTGCGCTGGGCGATCGGCGACGCACCACGGCGGGTGGTGGACCTCGGCGCCGGTACCGGCATCCTGACCAGGGCGTTGATGGCCTTCGGCCACGAGGTGCTCGCGGTGGAGCCGGACGCCAGAATGCGGACCCGGCTGGAGCAGGCGTCCGGAGTCGCCGCGATGGACGGCAGCGCGGAGGCGATTCCCTTGCCGGACGGCTCGGTCGACGCTGTGCTGGCCGGCCAGGCGTACCACTGGTTCGACCCGGTCCGGGCGCATCCGGAGGTCGCCCGGGTGCTGCGGCCCGGCGGTGTGTTCGCGCCGATCTGGAACTTCCGCGACGAGGACGTGCCGTGGCTGCGCGAGCTGTCCCGGATCGTCGACGGGGCGCGGGCCACGGATGGCACGCGCGAGGACGAGCCGGAGGAGTTCGGCGAGTGGTTCGCCCCGATCGAGCGGGCGGAGTTCCGCCACGCCACGACGCACAATGTCGAGTCGCTGCTGGAGCTGGTCCGGTCCCGCTCCTACTACCTCACCGCACCGCCGGAGCAGCGCGCCGTCACCGAGGCGGCCGTCCGCCAGCTCGTCGACACCCACCCCGACCTCGCGGACGCCGCCGAGTTCGCACTGCCCTACGTGACCCGGGTGTACCGCGCCGCCCGTCGGTGAGGTTGCCGCCGCCGCGGGAAGCGCGGCCCTCAGGCGTTGCGTTCGTAGATCAGGCGCAGACCGAGCAGCGTGAGCAGGGGCTCGTGGTGGGTGACGGTGGCGCACTCGTCGAGGACGATCGAGGCGAGACCGCCGGTGGCGACCACCGCTGTCACCGAGCCGCCCAGCTCGGCGGTCACGCCACGGACGATGCCGTCCACCTGCCCGGCGAAGCCGTACACCACACCGGACTGGAGCGCCTCCACCGTGTTCTTGCCGATGATCCGGGGCGGCTTGACCAGCTCCACCTTGCGCAGCTGGGCCGCGCGGGCGGCGAGCGCGTCGACTGAGATCTCGATCCCGGGCGCCAGCACGCCGCCGAGGAACTCGCCCCGGGCGGAAACCACGTCGAAGTTGGTCGACGTGCCGAAGTCCACCACGATCGACGGGCCGCCGAACAGCGTGTACGCCGCGAGCGTGTTCACCACCCGGTCCGCGCCGACCTCCTTCGGGTTGTCGATCGCGAGTTGCACGCCGGTCCGCACGCCGGGCTCCACGATCACGGTGGGCACCGAGGGGTAGTACCGCGCGAGCATGACCCGGAGGGACCGCAGCACCGCGGGCACCGTGGCGCACGCCGCCACGCCGGTGACCTGCACGCCGTCCGGTGCCAGCAGCCCGCGGAAGAGAAGGCCGAGCTCGTCGGCGGTGGTGTGGGAGTCGGTCCGGATGCGCCAGGAGTGCGTCAACTTCTCGCCCTCGAACGTGGCGAGCACCGTGTTCGTGTTTCCGATGTCGATGCACAGCAGCACCGGATCACCCTATGCGGCGGCCGACCGGAGATCGAAGGCGACGTCCAGGATCGGCGAGGAGTGGGTGAGCCCGCCCACCGACAGGTAGTCCACACCGGTCCCGGCGTACTCCCGTACCACCTCGAGGGTGAGCCCCCCGGTGGCCTCGAGCTCGGCGCGGTCGCCGACCACCGCCACCACCTCGCGCAGCAGCTGTGGGCTCATGTTGTCGCACAGCAGGAAGTCGGCACCGGCCTCCACCGCCTCGGCAGCCTCCGCCACCGAAACCACCTCGACCTGCACCGGCACGTCCGGGAACGCCGCCCGGACGCGGCGGTACGCCGCCGCCACGCCGCCGGCCGCCAGCTTGTGGTTGTCCTTGATCATGGCGACGTCGTAGAGCCCCATCCGCTTGTTCGTGCCGCCACCGGCCCGGACCGCGTACTTCTCCAGGATCCGCAGGCCCGGCGTGGTCTTGCGGGTGTCCAGCACCATCGCCTTCGTGCCGGTGAGCGCCTCGGCCCAGCGCCGGGTGTGGGTCGCCACGCCGGACATCCGGCACAGCAGGTTGAGCGCCGTACGCTCCGCGGTGAGCAGCGCCCGGGTCGGCCCCACCACCGTCGCCAGGATCGCGCCGCGGGGCACCCGCGCGCCGTCGGCGATTCGGATCCCAACCTCGGCGGTACGTCCGGAGGCGACGTCGTACACCGCAGCGGCCACCGCCAGCCCGGCCACCACGCCGTCGGCGCGGGCCACCAGGTCGCCGGTGTCGCGCTGCTCCGCCGGAATGGTGGCGACGCTCGTGACGTCGAGGCCGTCCGGGCCCAGATCCTCGGCGAGCGCCCCCACGACGATGTCCAGTACGGCCGCCGGGTCCAGCCGGGCCGCGCGCAGCAGCTCCACCGTGCTCGGGTTGAGTTCAGTCACTGCTCGGCTCCCAGGTCTCGGTCAGCACGCTGTGCTCGGTCAGGGTGGTCAGCAGGTGGCCCCGCCAGGCGTCGCTGGCCTCGGGGAAGTCCTCGCGCCAGTGGCAGCCCCTGGTCTCCTCCCGGCGGAGCGCCGCGGCGACCAGCGCGCTGGCCACGGTGAGCAGGTTCGCCGCCTCCCAGCTGCCGATGTTCGCGCCGGCCGGCCGGGCGCCGAGCGCGGTGAGGGTGGCAGCGGTGGCGCCCAGCGAGTCGGCGCTGCGGAGCACGCCGGCGCCGGAGCTCATCGCCTGCTGCAGCGGCCCGCGGATCCCAGGATCCAGCGCACCGCCCGGTGTTCCGGCGGGGACCGGGTCGGCCTGCGCCGGGAGTTCCGCGCTGATGTCGTCGGCGATGCGGCGGGCGAACACCAGGCCTTCCAGCAGGGAGTTGGAGGCGAGCCGGTTGGCGCCGTGCACGCCCGTACAGGCGACTTCGCCGCAGGCGTACAGGCCCGGGATGGAGGTACGGCCGCGCAGGTCGGTGCGTACGCCGCCGGACGCGTAGTGCGCCGCCGGCGTCACCGGCACCAGATCGGTGGCGGGGTCCACGCCGGCCAGCCGGCAGGAGGCGACGATCGTGGGGAAGCGCTCGCCGAGGAAGCCGGCACCCAGGTGCCGGGCGTCGAGCCACACGTTGCCGGCGCCCTCGGCCCGCATCACGGCATGGATCGCCTTGGCGACGATGTCGCGCGGCGCCAACTCGGCCAGGTCGTGGCGGCCCACCATGAACCGCTTGCCGTCGCCGTCGAGCAGGTAGGCCCCTTCGCCGCGGAGCGCCTCGCTGACCAGCGGCTGCTGCGCGGCGGCCGGGCCGCCCACCAGCAGCGCGGTCGGGTGGAACTGGACGAACTCGAGATCGGTCACCTGCGCCCCGGCCCGCACGGCGAGCGCCACACCGTCGCCGGTGGAGACGATCGGGTTGGTCGTCGCCGCGTAGATCTGGCCCATCCCGCCGGTGGCCAGCACCACCGCCCGGCCCAGCACCGCCCCGACGCCGTCCTCGGTGCCCTCGCCGAGCACGTGCAGGGTCACCCCGCAGGCCCGGCCCGACGCGTCCCGGAGGAGATCGAGCACGAGCGCGTGCTCGATGAGCCGGATCCAGGGATCGCGCCGGACCGCCATGTGCAGCGCCCGCTGCACCTCGGCACCGGTGGCGTCGCCGCCGGCGTGCACGATGCGGTTGGCGTGGTGGCCCCCCTCGCGGGTGAGCATCAGCGACCCGTCCGCGTGCCGGTCGAACTGCGCGCCCCAGCGGATCAGCTCGCGTACCCGGGTGGGGCCCTCGCGCACCAGCACATCCACGGCTGCCGGGTCACAGAGCCCGACCCCGGCGACGATGGTGTCCCGGGCGTGCGCCTGCGGAGTGTCCAGCGGGTCGAGGACCGCGGCGATCCCGCCCTGCGCCCAGCGGGTGGACCCGTCGTCGATGTTGACCTTCGTCACCACGGTGACGTGGTGCCCCGCCTCACGCAGGTGCAGTGCCGCGGTGAGGCCGGCGATCCCGGACCCGACCACGACGACGTCGGTGGTCTCCGCCCAGCCCGGCTCGGGACCGCTCAGGCGGCGGGGCAGCGGCGGCAGCACGGGTACGGACATCCGCACAGTCTGTATGGTCGGGATCAGCAACGGCCAGGCGGTCCGCGCTCAGTTGATCGGG
Source organism: Micromonosporaceae bacterium (assembly GCA_035296325.1). GTDB lineage: Bacteria > Actinomycetota > Actinomycetes > Mycobacteriales > Micromonosporaceae > DATHBD01. The sequence goes on from DATHBD010000014.1 coordinate 6,696, forward strand.
AAGCCCTTGGGGCCGCGGCCCTTGACCGACCCGGTGACATCCTTCGCCGGCATCACGAAGCACCGGACGCCCCGATTGCCGAGGTCCCACGCCTCGCGCGGGAAGCTCGACGCCACCAGGCCGGTGCGGTAGTTCAGATTGTCATCGTTGGGCACGCCGATGAACGCGGCCACCAGCGGTCGGCAGTCCTTCACCTCGTCGACCCCGGCAGGGTCGGTGCCCTCGGGATAGTCGCGGATGCCGGCGAACTCGAGATTGTGCGGCTCGGCACAGGACGCCAACTTGATGTCGATGGAAATGGTGGACACCGTGGTCCCCTTGGCGCAGGCGACCCGCAGGTCGCTGGGCCCGGCCAGGACGCCCTTGAGGCTGGCGTTGCGGGCGGCCAACTTGGTGTCGTGCAGGTTGGCGTACTCCACCAGGTCGCAGCGGAACCACCGGGCGCCCCCCTCCCAGTGCCGCGCGGACGGGAGCGCGACCGACAGGAGCAACCGGGCCACCCGCCAGTCGTCGCCGAGGAACTCGCGGGCCTTGGCGGTGCACTCCGCGTACGCCCCGCGTCGGGCCGGACTGCCCAGCAACGGCGGCGTGTCGGCTTCGGCATCGGCCGCGGTGAACTGCCCGACGTGGATCGCCTCGACGTTGTGCGGGCCGCCGCCGGCACACGGGATCGGTGCGACGAACGTGGCGGCCGGGATCTCCGCCGGGTCGCCGATGGCGTCGTAGCACGCCGGCGCGGTGGGGACCGGCACCTTGGGCTCGGGCATCGCCGCCCAGTTGTTGACCAGGTCGCCGTCGACACCGGCCGGCTTTCCGCTGCACCCGGTCAACGCCACCGCGGCCAGCACGCCGGTGATGGCGGCCGTCAGCACGACCCTGCAACGCACCTGGGACTCCCGGGACCGACGGATCGGCGCGGCCTGTGCCGCACCACTGGCGAGAGCGCCACCATACCGGGGAGCCCTCCGGTTGCGCTGTCCCTGGCCGCGTCCGGACGGGCCCGCACGGGCCCGCTATGCCGCGCCGCTCACCAGCTCGCCCACCATCCCGGGGACGGCCTGCGCCGCGCTGTCCCCCACGCCGAGCATGCGGTTCGCCGCATCGACGTGGACGACGGTGGGCCGCCAGGCGCGGGCGGCGGCATCATCGACCTGGGCGTACGAAATGAGGATCACCAGGTCGCCGGGGTGCACCAGGTGCGCCGCGGCGCCGTTGATGCCGATCACCCCGCTCCCCCGGGCACCCGGGATGACGTAGGTCTCCAGGCGCGCGCCGTTGGTGACGTCGACGATCGCCACCTGCTCACCGGCGAGCAGGTCGGCCGCGTCCATCAGGTCCTCGTCGACGGTCACCGAGCCGACGTAGTGCAGGTCGGCCTGCGTCACCGTGGCCCGGTGGATCTTGGACTTCAGCATGGTACGGGTGAACGTCATCGGATCTCCACGGGCGCATTGTCGATCAGCCGGGTACTGCCCAGCCATGCAGCGACGAGCAGTCTGGCCGGCCCGGAGGCCGATTCGGTACAGGGCCGCAATTGAGCGTCGGTGAGGGCGACGTAGTCGAGCCGCGCTTCCGGCGTACCGGCGAAGGCCCGGGTCGCGGCGGCCAGCACGGCGCCGGGGCCCAGCCCGGCCTGCGCGGCCGTCGCGCCGGCCGCCAGCGACCGGGACAGCGCGACTGCCGCCGTGCGCTCGGCCGGCGCCAGGTACCGGTTGCGGCTGGACAGGGCCAGCCCGTCCGGCTCGCGCACGATCGGAACGCCGAAGATCTCGACCGGCAGGTCGAGGTCACGCACCATCGCGCGGATCAGGGCGAGTTGCTGGTAGTCCTTCTCGCCGAAGTACGCCTGGTCGGGCCGGATCTGGTGGAGCAGCTTGAGCACCACGGTCAGGACCCCGTGGAAGAACCCCGGCCGGCTCGCGCCCTCCAGGATCTCGCCGAGCGGGCCCGGGGTGACCCGCACGCCGGGCTCGCCACCCGGGTACATCTCGTCGCGGCTGGGCGCGTAGATCACGTCCACGCCTTCGGCCGCCGCGACCTCGCAGTCGCGTTCGAAGGTACGCGGGTAGCGGTCGAAGTCCTCGGCCGGGCCGAACTGGAGGGGATTGACGAAAATCGTGGCGATCACGGACCCGGCCTGCTGCCGCGCCGCACGCAGCAACGCGGCGTGCCCGTCGTGCAGCGCCCCCATCGTCATGACCACGGCGACCGGGCCGGCGAGGCCGCACCGGGCCTCCGCGAGGGCGGTCCTGGTGGTGACAACCCGGGTCATCCCGCCGCCGACCCGACCGGCTCCGCCGGCCCGCGCAGCTCCGCCGGCCCGCGCAGCTCGGCGGGTTCGGCGGCGAGCACGCGGAGGAGAGGTTCGGCGTCGACCGGGGGCAGCGCGCCCGCGGCGATCGCGCGGTCGGCGGTGCGCCGGGCCAGCACGACGTACGCCGGGACCGACCCCGGTGCGGTGGCTCGCAGCGCGGCCAGATGCCCGGCCACGGTACGGGCGTCACCGCGCGCCACCGGGCCGGTCAGCGCGGCGTCGCCCAGCCGCAGCGCGTTGTCGAGCGAGGCGGCCAGCAACGGCCGGAGCAGCTCTTCGGGGTGCACCGCGCCGGCGTCGCGGAGCCGATCGGCCGCCTCGTTCACCAGGGTCACCAGGTGGTTCGCGCCGGCGACGAGGGCGGCGTGGTAGAGCGGCCGGTACTCCTCGGCGATCCACTCCACGCGCCCGCCCAGGTCGCCGACCAGCCGCTCGACCACCGGCGCCAGCGATGCCGGTGCGGTGACGCCGAACGTGATCCCACCGGTCAGCAGGTCGACATCGGCCGGGGTCCCCGCGAAGGTCATCGCCGGGTGGATCGCCAGCGGCCGGGCACCGAGCGCGGTGGCCGGCTGGAGCACAGCCAGGCCGTGCGCCCCGGAAAGGTGCGCGACGATCTGCTCGGCGCGCAGCGCGCCCGACCCGGCGAGGTCCGCCACGAGGGGCCCGAGCGCGTCGTCCGGCACCGCCAGGATGAGCAGGTCCACGCCTGCCGCGACCTGATCCGGCCGGCGGAGGGGCGTATCCGGTAGCAACCGGGCGATCCGCGCCCGCGAGGCCGCCGAGCGGCCGGACACGGCGGTGACCGGGTGGCCCACCCGGGCGAGCGCGGCGCCCAGCACGGCACCGAGCCGACCGGCGCCGACGACGCCGATCGAGAGGGGCGTGCGGGAGCCGGGTGGTCGGGGTGGCGGCTGCGGTTGCTGTGGCGGCGTGCTCATGGCGATCCAGTCCTCATCGACGCGGTACCGGTCGATCAGAAGTATGCCTCGCCGTTGCGCATACCGGGCAGGCTCTGTGGCAAGAGCAACACGCAGCCGCCCTCCCCGCGCAGCTCCTACCGGACGTGCCGGTGCAGGTACTCCTTGATCAAGGCTCGGCACTCGTTGAGGATGGTCGGGTCGCCCTCGGCGTCCCGGCGGAACGCCATGTTGATCAGCGCGTCGGCGGTCTCCACCGCGATCGACAGCGCGAACTTGACCTGGTGGTCGTTGGCCACCTCGTAGCGCTGCACCAGCATCGCGGTGAGGTGCTCCACGATGACCGCGTTGTTGTCGCGCTCGTCGTCGAGCAGGTGGATGTCGACCACGTCGCCGAAGTGCAACGTCCGGAAGCCGGGCACGCTGCGGTGCATCGAGATGTACTCGTCGATCGCCGCATCGACCACCTCCCACCAGTTCGGCAGGTCCTCGGCGGCCATCCGGATGGCCAGGCGGTCGAGGTAGGCCTCGAGGCTGCGCAGTGTCAACGCCTGCACGATCGCTCGCTTGTCGGGGAAGAACTGGTACACCGAGCCGATCGCCACGCCGGCGCGCTCAGCAAGCAGCGTCGTGGTCAAACCGTCGTACCCCACCTCGTCGACAAGCTCGGCACAGGCATCCAGCATCCGCGCCACCCGCGCGACGCTCCGCCCCTGCACCGGCACCCGACGAAGCGGCTTCACGCCTGCTCCGGCCACCGTCTGGGTCGCCACCTACGTGCACCCCCATTCCAGCAAACTGCGTTGAAAACCTACTCACATCAACGATTCAGCGGACTTGGGCGATTCGCCCAAGTGGGTAGACCCCGGAAGGGTTGGCCACATCGGATCCGCTGGTGCGATGGGCAGCCGACGGCAACCTGCGGCGCGACAGCGGCGTCGCGGCACAGATCACGGAGATGGGAACGACCATGGCGGGGCGCTGACCGGGGGCCAGCGCCGCCCGCCACGGTTAGGCACCGTACATCAGGAACATTGCGGCGAACCGTCGACGCTCGACGCTCACAGCAAGTTGTTACCGCCCGGGCTACTCGCTGGCGGCCTTCTTCGCCGTCGCCTTGGCGGGGGCCTTCCTCGCCGTCGTCTTCTTGGCTGCCGCCTTCGTCGCCGTGGTCTTCTGCGCCGTGGTCTTCTTGGCGGTGGTCTTCTTGGCGGTGGTCTTCTTCGCCGCCGCGGACGACTTCGCGGCGCCGTCGCCGGCCGCCGCCTTCTTGGCGGGTGCCTTGCGAGCCGCCTTGCGTGGTGTGGCGGGCCCCTTGGCCCGCTTCTCGGCGAGCATCTCGCTCGCCTCCTCGACCGTCAGCGTCTCCACGCTCTGCGCCCGGCGCAGCGACGCGTTGGTTTCCCCGTCGGTCACGTACGGCCCGAAGCGCCCATCCTTGATCACCAACGGCTTCTCGGTGGCCGGATCGACGCCCACTTCACGCAGCGGCGGCGCGGCCTGCCGGCGCCCCCGGGTCTTGGGTGCGGCGAGCAGTGCGAGCGCCGTCTCCAGATCGACCGTGAAGAGCAGATCCTCCGACTCGAGGGAGCGGAACTCGTCGCCCTTCTTCACGTACGGGCCGTACCGGCCGGCGGCGGCGAAGACCTCCTCGCCGTCCGGCGCCTTGCCCACCACGCGGGGCAGGGTGAGCAGCCGGAGTGCGTCGGTGAGCGACAGCGAGTCCGGCGACTGAGCGCTGAGCAGCGAGGACTTACGTTCCCCGCTGGAGACGTACGGGCCGTACCGGCCGGACTTGAGGACGACCGGCTCGCCCGTCTCCGGGTGCTCGCCGAGCTTGCGCTCACCGCCGCCACCGAGGAACAGCTCGGCGACCTTCTCGCGGGTCAGTTCGTCCGGCGCGATCCCCTCGGGCAGCGACACCCGGTCGCCGTCCTCCGGCTCGGTGGCCCCGCCCTCGGCCGGCTTGGCGCCGTCGCCCTCGACCGGCTTCGGCCCGTTGCCACGCTGCAGGTACGGGCCGTACCGGCCCACCCGGACCACCACGTTGTCGAAGAGCGGGATCGAGTTCACCCCGCGGGCGTCGATCTCGCCGAGCTGTTCGGTGACCATGCGCTTGAGGCCGCCCTCGCGCGCCACCGAGCCGACCCGGCCCAGTTCGCCACCGAAGTAGAAGGAGCTGAGGAAGACCACCGCGGCGGCGTCACCACCGGCGATCTCGTCGAGCTCGTCCTCCATGCTGGCGGTGAAGTCGTAGTCCACCAGCCGGGGGAAGTGCAGTTCCAGCAGCCCGATCACGGCGAACGCCAGGAAGGACGGGATCAACGCCTGGCCGCGCTTGAAGACGTACCCCCGGTCCTGGATGGTCTGCATGATCGAGGCGTACGTCGAGGGCCGGCCGATGCCCAGCTCCTCCATCGCCTTGACCAGCGACGCTTCGGTATAGCGCGACGGCGGCTGGGTGCTGTGCCCCATCGCCGCCAGCTCATTCGCGGTCAGCGCGTCGCCGCGGGCCAGCACCGGCAGCCGGCGCTCCGCATCCTCGGCCTCGGCGTCCTCGTCGTCGGAGGACTCCACGTAGGCCCGCAGGAAGCCGGGATCGGTGATCGTCTTGCCGGTGGCGCCGAAGTCGCACTCCTCGTTGGCGGCGGTCACCGCGCGGATCCGGATGGAGACCGACATGCCGACCGCGTCGGTCATCTGCGAGGCGATGGTGCGCCGCCAGATCAGCTCGTAGAGCTTGAACTCCTCGACCGACAGCTCCTTGGCCACCTCGCCGGGGGTGCGGAACATGTCGCCGGCGGGGCGGATCGCCTCGTGCGCCTCCTGGGCGTTCTTCACCTTGCTGGTGTAACGCCTCGGCTGGGGCGGCACGCTCGCGTCGCCGTACAGGTCGCGGATCTGCTGGCGGGCCGCGGTGATCGCCGTCTCGGACAGGTTCACCGAGTCGGTACGCATATAGGTGATGTACCCGTTCTCGTACAGCCGCTGGGCGGTGCGCATCGTCGCGGCGGAGGAGAGCCGCAGCTTGCGGGCCGCCTCCTGCTGCAGCGTCGAGGTGATGAACGGGGCGTACGGCTTGCGCCGGTACGGCTTCTCCTCCACCCGGGTGACGGTGAACGGCCGACCGTCGAGTCGGGCGGCGAGGCCGCGCGCGCCGTCCTCATCGAGGTGCACCACGCCGGCGTTGGCCCGCACCTGGCCGGTCGCCGGGTCGAAGTCCTTGCCGGTGGCGATCCGGTCCCCGTCCAGCGCGACCAGGGTGGCGTGAAACGGGCGGGGGTCCTCCGCGACCAGCGTGGCGACCACGTCCCAGTACTCCGCGGTGTGGAACTTCATCCGCTGGCGTTCCCGCTCCACCACGATCCGGGTAGCCACCGACTGCACCCGGCCCGCCGAGAGCTTCGGCATGATCTTCTTCCACAGCACGGTGGAGACGTCGTAGCCGTACAGCCGGTCCAGGATGCGCCGGGCCTCCTGCGCGTCGACCAGGGCGCGGTTGATGTCGCGGGAGTTGGCCACCGCGGCCTCGATCGCCGGCTTGGTGATCTCATGGAAGACCATCCGCTTGATCGGCACCTTGGGCTTGAGGGTCTCCGCCAGGTGCCAGGCGATCGCCTCGCCCTCGCGGTCCTCATCTGTGGCGAGGTAGACCTCGCTGGCGTCCTTGAGCAGGGCCTTCAGCTTGGTGATCTGCTTCTTGCGATCGGGGCTGATGACATAAACCGGCGTGAAGTTGTTGTCCACGTCCACGCCGAGATAGGCCCACGGCTTCTTCTTCAGCTCCTCGGGCATGTCCTTCGCGCCGGCAGGCAGGTCGCGGACGTGGCCGAAGCTCGCCTCGACGACGTACCCCGGACCGAGGTAGCCCGAGATCGTCTTGGCCTTCGCCGGAGACTCGACGATGACCAGGCGTTTGCTGTTGGCGGCGTTCGGCACAGCACTCCCCATCGTGGTTGAAGGTGTCCAACGTAACGCTTTCCGAACACACCCTGTTGCGCCGGGAGCGCACCGGGTGGTCGAGCGAAGCACCGGACGGCGCCACGGTACACCGAGGGCGGCCGGCTCGTACGCGCCGCACGTTACCCGCACCGGCGACGTTGGCACCGGTCACAGCGCCGCCGGCATCGATCGGGAGTGCGGTGCGCTCACGGTTGCGCCCTTGTTCGCGACTGCCGGGGCTCGCTACGCTCGCTCCTCGCCCTGGCTCGTCGCGCTCACGGCCACGCATCGGGCGGGGCTGTCGGCGGCGCGTCACCGACGATTTCGGCGAGTCGGGCCAGGCGTCTGCGGCCGAGGATGCGGTACGCCGGACCACCCGCCCGCGGGCCGAGCAGCGCCGCCGGCAGCCCCAGCCCGACCAGCGCAGCACCGGACATTTCCCACATCGGGGCATCATGCTCACCGAGGCGCAGCAGGTAGGCCTGCGCCCCGTCACGCCGCCCGGCCGCCATCGCCCACAGCCGGAGCCGGCAGCCGTCCAGGGCGAAACCGTCCGGCGGGCGCTTCACCGCGCCGCGCAGCCAGCGGCCGCCGAGCGGAGCAAGGGCGGCGGAGTAGGCCGTACGGACCGCGAGGTGTCCCTCGACCGTGGTGGGGTGGGCGCTCGCCGCGAGGCCGCGCAGCGCGCACTCCGCGAGCAACGCCCTGGCCCGCCACTCCTCGTCCACCACCACCGACACCCGTGCCGTGCCACCCATCCGGGTCACCTGGCCGGCGCCGGCGAGCAGCCCTTCCAGGTCCATCGGCCCCGGCGGGCGCGCCTGGACGCCGAACAGCGACAGTTGCACGCTCACCGTGACCTCACGGCGGGCCCGCCCATCAGCGGCACTCCTCCACCTGGGCGAACGCCTGTTGCAGCGGCGCCGAGCTCACCCGGGTGGGGTCGAAGCCGCTGGCCGCGTACTCGTCGTTGAGGGTGCTGAAGACGTCGCCGACCCGATCGTAGAAGCCCGTGGGGTTTGCCGTATCAAGCGCGCTCAATGCATTCCGGGCGTTGGCGTACGCGTCCCGGGCCCGCTGCAGGGTGGTCAGGATCCCGTCGGCGATCCCCGCGCCGCCGGCGACGTCGGGCACCCCGGCCCGCTCGATCCCGCGGCGCGCCGACTCGCTCGCCTCCTCCAGCCCGGCAAGTAGGGCGACCAGGCTCTCCTTGGTCTGCGCGGGGGTCTTGGTGGCACTGATCTGCGCCTGTGCCGCGGTGGTCAGTTCGGCGCTCTTCGCCCGCCAGGGGCTCAACGACGTGCACACATCCGAGGCCCAGGCGTGCGGCTTTACTCCGGAGCCGCCACACCCCGCGAGGACGGCACCGCCGAGCAGGGCAACCAGGACGAGGACGAGGGCGGCACCCGCGGAAATGCGCCCGTTCGGCATGGCTGCAGCCTAAACGACAGAATCCGGTACGTCTGTGGTCGATGGAGCCGCCACAGACGTACCGGATTCTGTCCCGGTACGAACGCTGTCAGACCTTGGCCCGCTCCGTGGCCGGCTTGGTCGGCGAGGCGTCGTCCATCATGGCCACACCCTTGCGCTTGCTGAAGACCACGGCTCCCGCGATGATCGCGGCCGCGACCAGGGCGATGCCGATCCGCAGCGGGGTGTTCTTCTCGTCACCGACGCTGAACGCCACGATCGCGGGCGCGATCAGCAGCGCCACCAGGTTCATCACCTTCAGCAGCGGGTTGATCGCCGGGCCGGCGGTGTCCTTGAACGGGTCACCGACCGTGTCACCGATCACCGTGGCGGCGTGCGCCTCGGAGCCCTTGCCGCCGAAGTTGCCGTCCTCGACCAGCTTCTTGGCGTTGTCCCAGGCACCGCCGGAGTTGGCGAGGAAGACCGCCATCAGCGTGCCCGCGCCGATCGCGCCGGCCAGGTACGCCGCGAGCGGCCCGATCCCGAGGCCGAAGCCGACCGCGATCGGGGCCAGCACGGCGAGCAGGCCGGGGGTGATCAGTTCGCGCTGCGCGTCCCGGGTGCAGATGTCGACGACCTTGCCGTACTCCGGACGCTGCGAGTAGTCCATGATCCCCGGGAACTCCCGGAACTGGCGACGCACCTCGTAGACGACCGCACCGGCGGAGCGCGACACGGCGTTGATGGCCAGGCCGGAGAAGAGGAAGACCACCGCCGCGCCGAGGAGCAGACCGACCAGGTTGCTCGGGTTGGACACGTTGAGCAGGCCGGTGACCTCGCTCAGCAGATCGTCGTCCACGGCGTCGAGGCCGCGGGCCCGGGCCAGCGAGGAGCGCATCGTGTCGGTGTACGACCCGAACAGCGCGGTCGCCGCGAGCACCGCCGTGGCGATCGCGATGCCCTTGGTGATGGCCTTCGTGGTGTTGCCGACCGCGTCCAGTTCGGTGAGGATCCGCGCGCCCTTGGCGTCGATGTCGCCCGACATCTCGGCGATGCCCTGCGCGTTGTCGCTGATCGGGCCGAACGTGTCCATCGCCACGATCACGCCGACCGTGGTGAGCAGGCCGGTCCCGGCGAGCGCCACGGCGAAGAGCGACAGCGTGATCGAGCCGCCGCCGAGCAGGAACGCCCCGTAGACGCCGGCTGCGATGACGATGGCCGAGTACACGGCCGACTCGAGGCCGACGCTGATGCCGGTGAGCACGACGGTGGCGGCACCGGTCAGGGACGACTTGCCGATGTCCTGCACCGGGCGCCGGGTGGTTTCGGTGAAGTACCCGGTGAGCGCCTGGATGACCGCGGCGAGCACGATGCCGATGATGACCGCGCCGATGGCGTAGACCCGCGGGCTGAGCGCCAGATCGCCGTCCACGTCGAGCTTGGTCCGCCAGTCGTCGCCGAGCAGGCCGGACCAGGTGCCGGGCAGGTATGCCCACGCCGCCGCGGCCACGGCCAGAGCGGAGATCACCGCCGAGGTGTAGAACGCGCGGTTGATCGCGGTGAGGCCGTTGCGGTCCGACGCCCGCAGGCGGGTGATGAAGACGCCGATGATGGCGGTCAGCACACCGATGGTCGACACGATCAACGGGAAGACCAGGCCGTCGTCGCCGAAGGCGGCGCGACCCAGGATCAGCGCGGCGACCAGGGTGACGGCGTAGGACTCGAAGAGGTCCGCGGCCATGCCGGCGCAGTCGCCCACGTTGTCACCGACGTTGTCGGCGATGGTCGCCGGGTTGCGCGGGTCGTCCTCGGGAATGTTGTTCTCGACCTTGCCGACCAGGTCGGCGCCCACGTCGGCGGCCTTGGTGAAGATGCCGCCGCCGACCCGCATGAACATCGCGAGCAGCGCGGCGCCGAAGCCGAAGCCCTCCAGCACGGTCGGTGCACTGCCCTTGTAGGCGAAGACCACCAGCGCCGCGCCGAGCAGACCCAGCCCGACCGTGAGGAAGCCGACGACGCCGCCGGTGCGGAACGCGATCTGCATCGCCTTCTCGCGACCACCTTCAGCCTCGCGCGCGGCCGCTGCCACCCGGACGTTCGCACGGGTCGCCAGCGCCATGCCGGCGCCCCCGATGAACGCGGAGAAGAGCGCGCCGACAACGAAGAACAGAGATCGGCCGATCTTGATGCTCATTTCGTTGCCGCCGGGCTCGTTCACCGGAAGCAGGAACAGCAGTACGACCGCGATAACGACAAAGATGGCCAGTGTCTTGAATTGGCGGGTGAGGTAGGCACTCGCGCCTTCCTGTACCGCGCCGGAGATCTCCTGCATCTTGGCCGTGCCCTTGCCGGTCGCGAGCACGGCCTTCACCAGCGCCGCCGCGAAGCCCAACGCCACCAGCGCGATGACTCCCGCGACGACGACATAGGACAGGTTGCTACCGGTAACGGACACGGCGCCGTCAGCGGCGAGCATGTTCCGGGACATTCGTTGTCCTCCTGATACGCACATATGAAGCCACGAGCGCAGAGCGCTGTGGCAAAGCTCCACCCGGGAGTTGCGACACCCGTTCACCTGGGGTGCCGACGTTTGACCGCCGTACTCTAGCCGGCACGGGCGGCCTGGTCACATCGAGGCGGACCCGTGTCGCGACCCGATTAGTCGGCAATCACCCCAAATGCGACGGCGGAGCGTTTTATCGCCATTCCTGATGCCTCAGTCAGCCTCTAACGGACGGCGGCCCAACGGCCACGACATCCGCACCTCGGTGCCCGGCCCTCCGGCCGGCGATGACACTGCAAGATCATCTACGAGGCCGGCGAGGAGTGCCAGCCCCATCTTCGCCGCCACCGCCTCCTCCGCCAGCACGTCGGGCGGCGCACCCATCGGCAGGCCGGACTCGGCGAGGAAGGCGGCCGGATCAGTCGGGCTGCCGTTGACGGACTCGTTTTCCGCGCGGTCCACCACACGGACGGTGAACCGTTCGCCGTCGGTCATCGCGACGTCGATCAGGTCGGTGATACCGCCCGAACGGTGCAGCGCGACCGCGCGGGAGCACGCCTCACCAATGGCGAGGCGGATCTCCTCGAGCAACTCCTCCGCGACACCCGCCCGCCGGGCTACCGCGACGCCGACCAGCCGGGCCGTGCGCACATGCGCCGGTGCCGGTGAGAAGGACAACCTTACGATCGGCATCAGATCACGCTGACGGATCAGCGTCCGCAACCACCGCTTCGGTGGCCGCGTCTACGGTGTCGTAGAGCGCGAACACCCGGTCCAGCGCGGTGATGCGGAAGATCTTCAGCAACCGTTCGTGGGCACAGACCAGACCGAGCGTGCCTCCCGCGGCCCTCAGTCGCTTCAGGGCACCGACCAGCACACCGAGACCGGTCGAATCGAGAAACTCGACCCGACTGAGATCGACGACCACATGCCGGGCACCCTGCTCAACGAGCTCGACGAGACGCTCACGAAGCCTCGGCGCGGTGTAGACGTCGACCTCACCACCGACCTCCAGCACCGTGTGGTCACCGAGGACGCGCGTCGACATCGACAGCTCCATTGGACCTCCTCAACGAGTGGTCGCCACGCGACAGCGCGACGAACCTCTTCGGAGATCTAACCATCGACCCAGGGCGCCGGCGACGCAGCCACCCTGATTTGGTCATCGGCACGTTGTCGCAGCCGATTCCCCGGGTCACCGCGGGCGCGCCCCGGGCGCTGCCCGAGGTCGCGACCCCCTGCATCTGGCGCCCCGTCAGCTCGGCTCTGGCCACATTGCCGCGATCTTGGAACTCCAGGCACCAATATTGGTGCCTGGAAGTCCAAGATCTACGCTGGGTTCCGCAACCGCGGTGCCGACCACTGGCACATCGCCCGGATCGCCCGGATCGCGGCGGCCCGTGCTGACCGGCGCGTGGACGCCAGATGCCAGGCTCGTGGGCTCAACGAGCGGTCGCCAAACGCAAATGGCGTGACGAACCTCTTCGGATCCGCCTAGGGCGGGCGACGCAGCCACCCTGACTCGCCTTCGACACGTTGTCGGGGACAATTCCGGCACCGCCCCGGTAGGTGCCTCGATGGAACCCACGCCCGCGGTCGCCACCCCGAGGGCGGCCGGGTCCGCGGTCGGGCACCCGACCGCGGACCCGGCACCTGCCGCTGTCGCTCCCGGGTCGCTGCCCACGGTCAGTACCCCCGGCGCTGACCGGCACCCATGCCTCGGCTCGGGCAGCAACGTCGCGACCTTGGAGGATCTGGCACCAATATTGGTGCCTAGAGTTCCAAGATCTCAGCACGGGTTCCCGAGTCGCGACGCCAACGACTGGCACTATGTCCGCTCGCCTGATTCGCGGTGGCCCGTGCTGGACCGGCGCGGGCGGATGCCCGGATGCCGGGTCCCGGGCCGGACCTGGCCACCTCCGCGGTGACGGTGAGGTCCAGGCCGACCAGCCGGCAGCCCACCATCCGGGCGGCATTGGCCGCCACGACACCGCCGGCCCTGGCACACGCGGCCTGCTCGCCGGCGATCGCGTCCCGCGCCCCGGCGAGCGCACCGAGATCGGCGGCCGCCTGGGCGCGGTGGCTCGCCACGAGGGAGCCGGCGGCCACCGCGAGCCCGCCGGCGAGGACGACCACGGCCAGCCCGACGCCGAGCAGCCAGATCGAGGCCGAGCCCCGATCGTCGCGTAGTAGCGGCACCGTCACGGGGCACCGTCCGGGGGCACGGCCGCCTCCGGGATGACACCGGAGTCCGGTACCCCCTGCCAGCCCGGTGCTCCCGGCTCACCAGGCTCCCGCATCGCGACGGCGACCGCCCGGACCGGGAAACCGGGAAGCCGCCGGCCGAACGGGCGGACCGAGGCCTGCACCGACGCCCGGACCGTGTCGCCGGCGCCCTCCACCGTCACCACGGCACCCGGCGGCGCGGCCAGCCGCCCAGCCGCCGCACCGTCACCACCGCGTGCCTCCGTGCGGGCCGCCTGGGCGGCGGCGTCCACGCACCGCAACTGGACGCCCACCGCTGCGACGCCGGTCAGCGCGGCCAGCAGCAGCAGGATGATCGCCGGGAGGGCCGCAGCGAGTTCCGCGGTGACGGAGCCCCGGTCCGCCGAGTCGCGGACAGCTTCGTGCGAGGGTTCCGGCCCGGCGTCGCCCGAGGGCTCCGGCTCGGCGTCGCCCGAGGGCTCCGGCTCGGCATCGCCCGGCGGGCTCATCCGAGTGCCCGCTCGAAGAGGGCCTCAAGGCCTTGCCGGACGGCGTCCGAGGTCACCACCTTGAACAACAGCCCGGCAAAGGCCACGGCGGCGAGGGTGCCGACGGCGTACTCGGCGGTGTTCATTCCGGCGTCATCCCGCAGCCGATTCAGCAACGTTCGCATGACGGTTACTCCATTTCTGCCGCCCAGCGGCGGCGCTATCAGTAGGTGAGGACGTCTCCGAGCACGGCAATCACGACCGGCACGACGCCGGCCAGGAGGAAGGCAGGGAGAAAGCACATCCCGAGGGGCAGTACGGCCAGTACGCCGACGCGGCGGGCGGCCGCCTCGGCGGTCGTCTCGCGTTGGGCGCGCAACTCGTCGGCAAGGCGGTCCAGGGCGGGTGCCAGCGCGGTGCCCCGATCGGCACTGCGGACGGCGGCGCGGACCAGCCGTTCGGTGCCGGCGAGGTCGGCCAGCGCCGCCCACGCCTGCTCGGGTGGTACGCCGACCCGCAGCGCCCTCGCCACCCGCACGAGGCGTACGCCCACCGGGCCGCCCAGCGCCTCACCGACGCAGCCGGCGGCCCGATCCGGGGGTGCGCCCGTTCGGAGGGTGGCCGCGAGCAGGTCCGCCGCGATTGGCAGGTCCGCGGCCGCCCGGATCCGCTCACGGCGCAGTTGTGGGGGCTCCACGCGGGGCAGCGCCACGGCCAGCACGGCGGCGGTGACGATCCCGGCGCATGCACCGAACCAGTCCCCGAGCACGACCGCCACCGCGACCCCGCCGAGTGCGGCGAGGAGCCGGGCCCGTACGGCCGGCACTCAACCCACCGCCCTGGACGCGCCGGACACCAGCCGGCTGGACCAGGCCAGCCCGGCGAGCTGCAGCAGCAGCGCCCCCAGCACGCAGGCCGCACCGATCGGCGTGTGCAGCATGCTGTGGGCCGGGTCGACGCCGAGGCTGACGCCCAGCCCGATCCCGGCCAGCGGCAACGCCGCCAGCAGCCACGCGGTCGCCCGGGTGCCGGCCGTCTGGGCCTGTACCGACGCCCGCAGGCGCGCTCCTGCGCGCAGATCCACGTCGACCCGCTCGAGCAGGTCGGCGAGCGGCGCGCCGAGTTGCTCGCTGATCAGGCAGGCCGCGGCCACGCGGGAGTTCCCGGCGACGACCCGCAGCTCCTCCGCGACCGCCGACGGTGCCAGCCCGGCCCGCAGATCGGCAGCCAGGACGGCCACCGCCTCCACCACGGCGGATCGGGCCTGGTCCTGCCGTCGCCGCGTTCGGCGCCGCTGCCAGGCCAGGGCGCCCAGACCGGCGTAGGCAGCCGCGATGACGGCGGCCACCGGCCCGGCGCCGAGTGCGCCCGCGGTGCCGGCCAGGCCGGACGTCGCCACGGCCAGCGTGCGTGGGTGGGCGGCCAGCACGTCCGCCGTCCGGCGCAGCCCGGCGCGGAGCCGTGCGGCCGATCGGGCCGGGCCGCCGCCCGGGGTCTGCGACCCTCGGCTGATCCTGGCCAGCCGGCGGCGCGCGGAGCCCATCAGTGCTCCGTCTCCGCGGACGCGGTGAGGACGGCAGGCGCCGGGGCGCCGTGCCGGCTCAGCAGACCGGCCAACGCCGGACCGGCCGGGCCGGGGCCGTACCCCCGCCGCCAGGCACGCGCAACGGACACCAGCCGCCCGTCCGGCCCGGGGCTGAGTACACAGATCTCGTCGACCACCCGGCCGGTCGCCACGCGGCGCAGGTGGATCACCACCCGCAGGGCCGCCGCGATCTGCGCGTGCAGGGCCTCCCTGGGCACGCCGCCGAGCAGGCCGAGCGCCTCCAACCGGGCCGGCACGTCGAATGCCGCGTTGGCGTGCACCGTCGCGGCCCCGCCCTCGTGGCCGGTGTTGAGCGCGCAGAGCAGATCCACCACCTCCGCCCCCCGGCACTCGCCGACGACCAACCGGTCAGGACGCATCCGGAGGGCCTGCCGGACCAGGTCGCGCAGCGTGATCTCGCCAGCACCCTCCACGTTGGCGGTCCGCGACTGCAGCGCCACCGCGTGCGGATGGTCGGGGCGCAGCTCGGCGGCGTCCTCCACGATCACGATGCGCTCGTCGGGCGGCACCAGCCCCAGCAGCGCGCCGAGGACGGTGGTCTTGCCGGAGCCGGTGCCGCCGCTCACCACGTACGGCAGGCGGGCCGCGACGACGGCGGCGAGCAGGTCGGCCACCCCGGGCGCCATGGTGCCCGCCGAGACCAGGTCGGCGAGCGTGAACGCGCGGCGGCGGAAGGTCCGCAGGGACAGGTACGGCCCGCCGGCCGCCACCGGGGCGAGCACCGCGTGCAGCCGGGTGCCGTCGGGGAGCTGGGCATCCACGTACGGGCTCGCCTCGTCGAGACGGCGGCCGGCCATCGCCGCGAGGCGTTGCGCCAGGCGGCGCATGTCGGCCGCATCGCCCAACGCGATCGGGACCGGCTGCAGCCCTGCGCCCCGGTCGATCCAGACCTGATCACCGTTGACCAGCACGTCGGTGACGGCCGGGTCGGCGATCAACGGCGTCAGCGGCCCCGCGCCGCCCAGCTCACCGGCGAGCTGCCCGGCAAGGCGCCGCAGGGTCGCTTCGCCGAGCACGGCCGACCCGCCATCGGCGCGGACGGCGGCGGCCACCGACACCGGCGTCGGGGCGGTGCCGTTCTCGACGAAGCGCTGCCGCACCCGCGCGGTCACCGCGTCCACCCCGGCGCGCTGATCGGGCTGCGGCGGGGAGCTGACCAGCCCACCGGTTGCGCTCACGCGGCCACCGCCTTCGCCGGCAGGCCGAGGTCGGTCAGCAGGCGCCGGCACAGCTCGGCGAGCGGGCCCCTGCCGGTGCCGGTGGGCGGCTCACCCCTTTCCAGGCCGCGGGCCAGCTCCGACTCGGGCCGCAGCGTGCCCACCAGAGGCAGGCCGAGCGCACGGGCGATCTCACGGGCCTTGAGTCGACCGGGCGCTGGGCCGCGAACCACAAGCGACAGGACGGTGGTGTGCGTCGCCGCGGCGGCGGCCACCCGGGCCGCGGCGGCGCAGGCACGCAGCTCGGCCGGCACGACGAGCAGGGCCAGGTCGGCCGCGGCCAGGGCCATGACGGCCGCGTCGTCGAGCCGGCGCGGCAGGTCCGCGACGACGAGTTCCCGGCCGCGCCGGCCGGCGTCCAGCGCAGCCGCCATCGCAGCCGCCGGCACGCCGAGCAGGTCACCGCGATCCCAGGACAGTACGGCCAGGTCGCCGCGTCGGGGCAGCGCGTCGACCAGGGCGGGCGGATGCACCGACCCGCTGGTCTGCGACAGCGCCGGCCAGCGCAGCCCGTCGACGTGCTCCCAGCCGAGCACGAGGTCCACCCCGCCACCGAGCGGATCCGCGTCCACCAGCAGCGCGCGCAGCCCGGATCGGGCGGCGGTCACCGACAGCCCCGCCGCGAGCACGCTCGCTCCGGCACCGCCCCGTCCGCCGAGCACGGCGACCACCCGGGCGGGGCGCTCCGCCCCGGCGCCGGCGGCTGCGCTGAGCCGGTCGACCAGCCACGGCTGCGCCGACGGCAGGAGCGCGATGTGCTCCGCTCCGATCAGGGGGGCACTGTGCTCCGCTCCGATCAGGTCCGCGCTGCCCCACGGCGGGTCGCCGGCGTGTTCCCGGCCGACCAGCACCACGCCGGCGCGATGCGGCAGACGGGCGCGCGCACAGGCGGCGGCCGCGTCGGCGTCGATCAGCACCAGCGGGGCAGCGGCGAAGCGTTGCCGGGCCGACGGGGGATCCGACGCCACGTCGACCTGGGCACCGGCGATCGCGGCGAGATGCAGGAGATCGTCGAGGAGGTCGGCGTCTGCGGTGACGACCAGCGGCCGGGGCCGCGGGTCGGGCGGCTGGGCGGTGCGCGTTGCCATGCGGTACTCCCGGGTCGGTTGGCTGGAAGCCCGACCTTGCCGGATCGCCGCCGCACGGCGGGGGCGCTCGACGCCCGTTCTGTGGACAGTGCGGGCGTTGTGGACAACCCCGCACCATCGGAAGTGATCTGCTATCGCGCCGCACTACCCGCAGGCGTACGGCGGTGGCCGCCCCCCGAAGGAGGCGGCCACCGTTTCGTGCTGTGCGGTGCTGCAGCGTCAGCTGCTGGAGCTGTACATCGTGTCGCTCTGGTTCACGAAGCCGGTGCCGACCAGGATCGGCGCCTCGGTGTACGGCATGGTCGCCGCACCCAGTACGTTCCTCCACACCCAGACCCGCCCGACAGAGTCGACGAGCGAGATCTCACTGCGGCCATCGCCGTCAACGTCAGCGAAGGTCGTGTGTCCCGGGATGAACCACCGACCGATTTCCACGGCAGCGGCGGTGTACGGGAAGGAGTCGATGGACATGTCATCGTCGGCCGTGGTGTTCTCCCACGCCCACACCTTGTCCCAAGCCACGTTGATGATCTCAGCGCGCTTGTCGCCATCCAGGTCCGCGAACTGAAGCTGCATCGGGTTGAAGAACTTCCCGACCTCAGTCTTCGAGCCGGTGTACGGCGAGCCGGTCGTGGAGCCGCCCACGTTCTGCCATGCCCACACCGAGTCGTAGTGGATGTAGGTGATCTCGTCCAGGCCGTCACCGTTGAAGTCCGCGAAACGGACCGAGGTGGGATCGACGAAGTGCGTGCCGATCCGGTACCCGGTGTCGCCGTACGGCCGTCCGGTGGCGCTGGCGGCGCCGTTGTGGAAGGCCCACACGTCACCGTTCGCGGCGATGTAGATCAGTTCCTTCTTGTCATCACCGTCGATGTTGGCGAACCTGGTCCGAGCAGCCTCGAAGCCAGTGCCCACGGCCACCGGGTTTTGGGTGTACGGGCTGTTGCCGCCGGTCAGACCGTCGGTGTTGTGCCAGGCCCACACGGTGCCGTTCACGACGTAGGCGAGCTCGTCCATCTCGTCACTGTCCAACGGTGACGCGATGCCGGTCGGCGGCGTCGGGGTGACCACGCCACCCGGGATCGTGATCGGGTCGGACGCCTCGGACGTTTCGCCGAGGAAGTCCACGCCGTTCATCGCGGTGACCCGGAAGGAGTAGACACCGTCGGCCGGGTCCTCCGCGTAGGTGCAGGTCGGGATGGACGGACCGGCACACGGGCCGTCTCCGGTGACCTCTACCCAGTCGGCGTCATCGATCTTGACCTCGACCATGTAGTACTCGATCTCGAGGTCGGCAGCGTCCGCCGGCGGGTCCCACTCGACCTGCAGCGAGCCGTCGTCGTTCAGCGAAGCTACCGGCTTGCCCGGCGTACCGGAATCCGCCGGCGGCTCGGTGGGGTCGGGATCGACGTAGTTCACGACGATCGGGTCCGACTCGGCGCTGGCCACACCCTCCGGTGCGAGCGTGTTCACGGCCTTCACGTGGAACGTGTAGTACCCGCCCTTGCTCAGACCGGTGACGGTGCAGTGCGTGGTTGTCGGCTCGTTGCACTCGCCGACCGTGATCTCGTACGGCTCGCCGTCGCCGAGCGTGGCGTAGACGAGGTAGTGGTCGACCGGGTTGGCGTCCGTCGGTTCCGGGCCCCACTCGATCTTCACGTCGCGCTCGCCGGTGACCGTCAGGGTCGGCTTGTCGGGCGCGATCGGGTTGCCGATCGCGGTGGCCGACATGATCGGCGACCAGTCGCTCTCGACGTCGTCGGTCACGCCGGCAACACCGAAGAAGTACTCCTGGCCGGGCGTCAACCCGGTCACCGTGCATCCGGCCGGCACGGGGCCGTCCTCATCCTCGACACAGGTGCCCTCGTCGACGAGCACGTAGTCCCCGTCGAGCGTGGGGGAAACGTAGACCCGGTACGAGTCCGCGGCACCGGCGTCAGGCCCCTCGAAGACGAGCTCGAGGGATCCGATGTCATCCGGTGTCACGCTGATGATGGTCGGCGTGGAAACCGCGAGGACCGCGTCGGATACCGCCGAGGGCTCCTCGCCCACAGCGGTGTCGTTCACCGCCGTCACCCGGAACTCGTACGACACGCCCGGGTCCAGCCCGGTCATGGTGCACGTGGTCCCGGTGGGATTGATGCAGCTGTCTTCAGCGGCCGCGGCGCCCACCTTGTTGCCGGCTGCGTCGAGGCACGCGACTGCCGTGCCACCCTGTGCGCCGACTCCACAGCCAACCGGGATCCAGTCGCCCCCGTCAGCTGAGTACTCGACCACGTAGTAGTCCACCGGGGTCGACGGTGTTTCCGCCGGCGCCGTCCAGGTCAGCTTGATCGCCTCGTCGCCCGCGACAACCGCGGTGAGGTCGGTCGGCTGGCCGGGACCGGTGATGACGTACGCCGCGGCGGATGCCGTGGACGGGTCGCTGTCACCGGCGGTGTTGACCGCGATGATCCGGACGCGGTACTGCTTGCCCGCTTCGAGTCCGGCGATGTAACACGGGCTGGCGTTGACCACGCCGTCACAGGTGGTGTGCTCGTCGTCGGCCGAGACGGCGGCGAAATCGTCGTCGTCGGTCGAGTCGGTGATTTCCACCTTGTAGGAGGCGGCCGTGTTCGGATCGGCCGGCTCCCAGACGACCTTCAGCTTCAGGTCACCGTCGGCCGTGATGGTGGGCGTGCCGGGCGCCTCCGGGGTCGTGACGACCTCGTCGGTGCCGAAGGTGGTGCCGGCCGTGTTGGTGGCGGTCACCTTGAACGTGTAATCGGTGCCGACGGTCAGGCCGGTGATGTTGCACGGGCTGGTCGACGGCGCGGTGCACTCGCCGGTGGTGACGTCGGTGTAGGTTTCGCCGCCGTCACTGCTCATCGAGACCTTGTACGTCGCCGGTGCGGCGGACGTACCAACCTGCGGCCACGAGACGCGCACGGTGCCTTCACCGATGACCGTCGTGGTCACCACGGGGGTCACCGGCAGGCTCATCGCGGTCACCGGCGTCGAGGTTGCCGAGTAGGTGGTCCCCGCGTCGTTGGTGGCAGCGAGTACGAACTCGTATGACGTTCCGCCGGTCAGACCGGTGACGACACACGGGTTCGCGGGAACCGATGCACACGCCTCGGTCCACTCGTCCCCGCCCACCTCGCGCTTCATGATCGCGTAGGTTCCGTTGGGGTTGCCGGGCGTCGCGGTCGGCGCGGTCCAGGAGACCGAAAGTTCGCCGCCGGTGGTGCCGGTGATGGTCGCGGTCGGCTTGACCGCGGCGTTCGGCGCGTCGATCGCGACGATCGGGTCCGAACTCTCCGACGCGGTCGAGCCCTGCGCGTTGGTGGTGAGCACCCGGAACACGTACGACGTGCCAGCCATCAGGCCGGTCACGACACATGGGTCCGCCGCGCCCATGCCGACACAGGTCGTGTCGACCCAGACGCCGCCGCCCGCCGAACTCTGCACCTTGTAGCCGGTAGCGGCGGCATGGCCGGAGTCGACGGTAGGTGCGGCCCAGTTGACGGAAATCGTCCCGGGACCGGTGACCGATACCGCGGGGATGCCCCCGACGTTCGGCGGCGCCAGTGCGATCACGCTGGAGGACGACGTGGACGCCGGACCCGCGGCGTTCAAGGCGTCCTTGGCGAAGACCCGGAACGCATACGAGCTTCCCGGGGTCAGCCCGGTGACGTCACACGGGCCGGCCGTAGCCGTTACCTCGATGGCGCAACTACCCGCGGGGACGTCCGCCCACGCGGTTTCCAACGTGTTGTTGGTGTACTGCACGACGTAGTCGGCGACGGCGTCGCCGGCTGCCGGAGCGGTCCAGTCGACGGTGACGACGCCGGTTCCGGGCGCTACCACCGCCGTGACGGCCGTTGGGGCGTTGGGCGCCGCAAGAGCTGCGGTGGGCGTCAGCAGAACTGCCGCGGCCGCAGCCGCCAGCATCGCTGACCCTCCACCGCCTAGTCGGCGTACTGACAGAGCTTTGGCCATTTCATCTCCTTGAGAACGGCGTCGAAAGGGCTCAGCGACGCACAAATCCGAGGCTATGCGTGTGACCTTGGACGCAGACGGCGTTTTCGACTATTGGTGCCTAACGGCTTTAATGGACATGCAACTGGAGTGGCCAGTGATGCCACTGCGCAAGGAGAGCCCCTTGGAAATGGGGAAATCGCCTATTTACTGACAAACCCATCAGGCGGGTATGGCGGAACGACATCGCCTAGACCTGTGGTGGGCGTCCAGGACCGGCGGTAAACACCCTGACCAGCGGGTTCGCGCTCGCAGACAGGACGACCCCCGCCGGGGGGATGGCGGGGGTCGCCTCCAGGCCCGGCTCTGGGGGACTGAGCCGAACCGTCCCAGTGGGCGCGGGGGGATGCGACCACCGGGCGTCTGGAGTGGGGGTACGAGAACGGACAACTAGCGCGAGACGTCAATCCGTGTCGTAAACATAAGCATGCCCGAACCAACCACTACACGTCGAGTGGCGTGCCGAGATCTCGCCGGGAAATGGCGGCCGGAAACCCGGCGGCGGGTGGGTTGGCGCGCGCGGAACGGCTAGACTGGCCCGCCGTGGGCCATAGCGCCGCATTCTTCGACCTCGACAAGACCGTCATCGCCAAGTCCAGTGCACTGGCGTTCGGACGGCCGTTCTATCGCGACGGCCTGATCAGCCGGCGGGACGTCTTCAAGGCCGGCTACGCCCAGTTGCTGTTCCGGATGGGCGGAGCCGACGAACAGACCATGGCCCGGACCCGCGATTACCTGGCCGAGCTGTGCAAAGGGTGGCAGGTCGAGCAGATCCGCCAGATCGTCGCCGAGACGCTGTGCGACCTCATCACGCCATACGTGTACGCCGAGGCGGCCTCGCTCATCGAGGGCCACCAGGCGGCCGGCCGCGATGTCGTGCTGGTCTCCACCTCCGGCGAGGAGATGGTGCGCCCGATCGGGGCGCTACTCGGGGTGCACGACATCATCGCCACCCGGATGGCCGTCGAGGACGGACGGTTCACCGGCGAGGTGGACTTCTACGCGGCCGGGCCCAACAAGGCCCTCGCGGTCCGGGAACTGGCCCAGGAGCGCGGGTACGACCTCGCGGAGTGCTACGCGTACTCCGACTCGATCAGCGACGCGCCACTGCTCGGCACGGTCGGGCACCCCACCGCCGTCAACCCGGACCGGGGCCTGCGCCGGCTGGCCGTCGAGCGGGGCTGGCCGATGATGGAGTTCCGGCACCCCGTCCCGGTGGGCCAGCGCCTGCGCCAGCGCCCGGCCGTTCCGGTCACCGCGGCGGCGATCGGCGTGGGCGTCGGGGTCGCCATCGGCATCGCCCTCTACGGCCGGCACCGTCGCGCCGCCCAGCTGGCGGACCTCGCCGCGTAGGGCGAGGCCTTCAGCATCTTCTACGCCGCGTTCCTGGTCCCGATCTTCCTGCTCTTCGGCGCAATCCGAAACCGGAAGAGGGCCGTGACCGCCTGACGCCGCGACACCATGCTCACCCCGGCGCGCCGCCGATCTGGTCGCACACCACGGTCAGCTCGGCGGCGGCACCCTCCATCGCCGCCGCGAAGTGCCGGAGCCACGACCGCACCCCGTCCGGCGTACCGGTGGCGAACGCGCCCGCCGACCCGACGTACTCCGGCTCCCTGGCGAGGTGACCCACCTCCACCGCGAGCAGCCCGCGCGGGTCCAGCCCGCCGGACATCAGCGCCAGTCGGGCAGCCCCCCGCGCCACCACGCCGTACGGCCCGGCGAAGGCCCGCAGTGCCAGCAACTCCCCCTCCACGACGGCGGCGACGAGCATCGCCGGCGCCCTCGTCCCGCCGGTCACCAGCGCGGTGAGGTCCTCGATGCGGGCCGCGACGTCCGGCCCCGGAACCGGACGACCCAGCTCCACCTCGTCGACGACCTCCCGCCCGGCCAGTACGTGCAGGCGGGCGAGCGCCTGCCGGGGAGCGAGCCGCCAGGTGTCCAGCAGCCCGTCCAGCGCCCCGCCCACCCGGAGACAGCCCTGGACGATCGGATCGGTGAGCAGGCCTTCGCGCACCTGCTCGAGGTCGTACCGCCGATCCTCCAACGCCGCGCTCGCCGCCGCGCCGCGCAGGCTGACCTCGGCGGCGACCCGGCCGCCGGATCGGCGCAGGGCCGGGTGCCGCATCGCCTCGTCGGCCGCCCGGCCGGCCGCCTGGAATGCCTCGGCGACGCCGGCGAGGTCGAGCAGCGGCGCCAGGGGGTCACTCACGGTCACTCTCCTCAGGGGTTCGGGCCCGATTCTGCGCCACCGCGGCTGCATCTGCGCCGGTCGGCGCGCGGGTCGTGCCGTTCAGCGTCATGTGATCGTGCCTACGCTCGCCGGGGGAGGGTCGGCCGAACTAGCCTGCACCAAAGAGATCTGCGTCACGGCGAGGAGCCTGCCATGAGCGACACCTTGGAGAACCTGCTCAGCGAGACCCGGGAGTTCCCGCCGCCGGAGCAGCTGGCCGCCGCGGCGAATGTCGGTGCCGACGCCTACGCGGCGGCGGAGGCGGACCGACTCGGCTTCTGGGAGCAGCAGGCACGGCGGCTGACCTGGGCGCGGGAATGGGACGAAGTGCTCGACTGGTCCAACCCGCCGTTCGCCAAGTGGTTCGTCGGCGGGCAGCTCAACGTGGCGTACAACTGCCTGGATCGCCAGATCGACGAGGGCCGCGGCAGCAAGGCGGCCATCTACTGGGAGGGCGAGCCGGGCGACACCCGCTGCATCACCTACGCCGACCTGCACCGCTCGGTCTGCCAGGCGGCGAACGCGCTCACCGACCTCGGCGTGACCGCCGGCGACCGGGTCGCCATCTACCTGCCGATGATCCCCGAGGCGGTCGTGGCGATGCTGGCCTGCGCCCGGATCGGCGCCCCGCACAGCGTGGTCTTCGGCGGGTTCTCGGTCGACGCGCTCTCCGGCCGGATCGAGGACACCGGCGCCAAGGTCGTGATCACCGCCGACGGCGGCTACCGGCGCGGCAACCCGAGCGCGCTCAAGCCCACCGTCGACGAGTCCGCCGACCGGTGCCCGACCGTGGAGAAGGTGCTCGTCGTCCGGCGTACCGGGCAGGACGTGGCCTGGAAGGACGGCCGTGACCTGTGGTGGCACGAGGTCGTGGAGACCGCCTCGACCGAGCACGTGGCGCAGCCGTTCGACGCCGAGCACCCGCTCTTCATCCTCTACACCTCGGGCACCACGGCGAAGCCGAAGGGCATCCTGCACACCAGCGGTGGCTACCTGACCCAGGCCAGCTACACCCACCACGCCGTCTTCGACCACAAGCCGGACACCGACGTCTACTGGTGCACCGCCGACATCGGCTGGGTCACCGGGCACAGCTACATCGTGTACGGCCCGCTCTCCAACGGCGCCACCCAGGTGATGTACGAGGGGACGCCGGACACGCCGCACAAGGGCCGGTTCTGGGAGCTGATCGAGAAGTACAAGGTCAGCATCCTGTACACCGCGCCGACGGCGATCCGCACGTTCATGAAGTGGGGCGACGACGTCCCGGCGAAGTTCGATCTGTCGTCGCTGCGCGTGATCGGGTCGGTCGGCGAGCCGATCAACCCCGAGGCGTGGATGTGGTACCGCAAGCACATCGGCGGCGACCGCTGCCCGGTGGTGGACACCTGGTGGCAGACCGAGACCGGCGCGATGATGATCTCGCCGCTGCCCGGCGTCACCGCGGCGAAGCCCGGCTCGGCCATGTCCGCGCTGCCCGGCATCGTCTCCGACGTCGTGGACGACCAGGCCAACTCCGTCCCGGACGGTGGCGGTGGTTTCCTGGTCCTGCGTGAGCCGTGGCCCAGCATGCTGCGCGGCATCTGGGGCGACGACGAGCGGTTCATCGACACGTACTGGTCCCGCTTCGGTGCGGGCGCGCGCAGCGGCGACGAGTGGATCTACTTCGCCGGCGACGGTGCGAAGAAGGACGCCGACGGTCACCTGTGGCTGCTCGGCCGCGTCGACGACGTCATGCTCGTCTCCGGCCACAACATCTCCACCACCGAGGTGGAGTCCGCGCTGGTCTCGCACCCGAAGGTCGCCGAGGCGGCCGTCGTCGGCGCCACCGACCCGACCACGGGGCAGGCGATCGTGGCCTTCGTGATCGTGCGCGGCAGCGTCCTCTCCGAGGAGGCGGGCGGCGACGCCCTCGCCCAGGAACTGCGCAACCACGTGGCGAAGACACTCGGCGCGATCTGCAAGCCGCGTCAGATCCTGGTCGTGGCGGAGTTGCCGAAGACGCGCTCAGGCAAGATCATGCGCCGGCTGCTCAAGGACGTCGCGGAGAACCGCTCCCTGGGCGACGTGACCACGCTGCAGGACTCGTCGGTGATGGAGCTGATCTCTTCGGGCCTCAAGACCGGCAAGGCCGACGACTGAGCCGACCCGCCGCGGGCCCGCGGCGCGCGTCGACCCGCCATCGCGGGGCCGCCGACATGCGAGTGAGACACCTAATAGCGCACGAATTCGGTGGCTAACTCACATGCTGCCGAACACCCCGAGGCAGCCCGGGCGTGTCACGCGCTTGCGCGGGCCGGGTGCCGGGTCACGCAGGCCGGCGGTCGCGCAGGCCGGCGGCGGGTCGGCGGACCTGCCTGGCGTGATCATGGGGCGGGGACCGCGTACACGACGACGTTGTTGTCGTAACTGCCGTTACGGTAGGGGCCGCCGCATGTGATCAACGCGAGTTGGTGCGGGCCCTCCCGGGTGAAGAGCGCGGCGGGCAGCTTCCGTTTCAGGTAGCTGCGTCGTGCGGTGACCCGGTACCGGTACTCGGCGGTGTCACTGGACACCGTCACGATCGCGCCCATCGGTACGGTACTCAGCCGGAACAGCGCCCCCGACCGCTTCTCGTCGTCGACGTGCCCGGCCAGCACGAGTGTGCCGCTCGACGCGCCGGCCGCGGCACCGCCCACCCACCAGCCGACCCGACGGGCGTCCTCGGGTACCGCCAACGTGCCGGACCGGGCCACCGGCGCATCGACCACCGGCGCGTTGACCCTGACTGCGGGGATGCCGAGGCGGACCGGCGGAGCGCCCGCCTCGACCGGCTCGGCGGGCGGCGCCACATCCGGCGGCCCACCGGGCGCCGACCCGGCAAGCGCCGCCGCGTCCGGCGCGGGAGTAGCGGGCGCCGACCCAGGCGGGGTCACAGCGGGCGCCGCACCGGGCGCCGCACCGGACGCCGACCCGACGGACGGCGACCCGGCGGACGCCGACCCGGCGGACGCCGACCCGGGCGGCGACGGCGACACGTACAGCGGCCCGGCGTCGGCGGGCCCGGCCACCGGCGCGAACAGCACGACCAGGCCGGCGAGGACCGCCGCCGCGCCGGCCACCACCGAGGTGATGGCCGGCCAACGACGAGCGATCATGACCGGGCGAGCTGCAGCCGTCGACGGCCCACGAAGGCCAGCAGGAAACCGACGCCGAGCAGCAGTGCGGCGACGCCGTACGGCCGCTGCGGTGCGGCCCGACCGCCCGTACCGGTGTCCACAGAGGTCGGCACGCCGACCGAGCGGGCAGCGGCGTTGAGCAGGTCATGGTGTGCCGCGATGATCGGCGCCGCAGCCACGGCCACCTGCTTCGCCTGGGGGTCCGAGCCGTTGGCCTGCTCGGTCTGGCCCAGCCGCATCGCCGCCCGGTGCGCGGCGATCTGCGTGGAGATGTACAGCTGGTCGAACGCCGCCCCGCTGGCCGCCTGGAGCCGGCGGGCCACCGCCTGCTGGTCGGCGTTCGGCGCGCCGGGCAGGCTCACACCGAGCGCCGTGGCGACCGGCTGCAGGGACTGGTCGAGCTGCGTGTGGTCAGCGACGAATCGCGCGCCCAGGTCCCGTACCGCCTGGGTGGTGCCTTTCTGCTGCGCCAACTGGCCGGTGGCGATTTCGCTCAGGTTGCTCTGGTGCGCGGCCTGCAGAAACCGGGTGTCCTGTGCGGACGGAGCGGCCTGCGCGGCCGGGGCGGCGAGCAGTACGGCGCAGAGCGCGGCTGCCCCGCTGAGCACCGCACCCAGAGCGGCCGAATGTGGCCGGGAAACGACGGACATTGAGGTTCCTCTCATCGAAGGGGTCCTTGGTCCGGCGGCTACCCGGGCGCTGTGGAGTCATGCAAATCGACGCAATAGTCCCGAACCCCTAGTGGGAACGATCAAGAGCACAAATCGAACATCGCTTTGCGACACCCGCCGACCACGTACAGATTTGTCGCGCATGGATGCGGAATATCCCTAGGCTGTGCGGCATGAATGCCCCGGTGGACGACTCGTGCGTGTTGATCGACGGGCCGTGGACCCACCGTTTCGTGAGCGCCAACGGCACCCGGCTGCACGTGGTCGAGGCGGGCAGCGGCCCGCTTGTGCTGTTCCTGCACGGGTTCCCGGAGTTCTGGTACGCCTGGCACCAGCAGCTGCCCGAGGTCGCCGACGCCGGCTTCCGGGCCGTCGCGGTCGACCTGCGGGGGTACGGCGCCAGCGACAAGCCGCCGCGCGGGTACGACGCGTTCACCATGGCGGCCGACGTCGCCGGCCTCATCCGTGCGCTGGGGGAACGTGGGGCGGTGATCGTGGCGTCCGGCTACGGTGGCCTCATCGGTTGGGCAACGGCGGCGTTCCACCCCAGGCTGGTGCAGCGGCTGGTCGCCATCGGCGCGCCACATCCGTTGCGGATGCGTGCCGCCCTGGCGACCGACCCGCGCGGTCAACTCGCCGCCGCGATGCCGGTACTGAAGTTTCAGGTCCCGCGCTACGAGCACGTGCTGGTGCGCGACTCAGCGGCGCAGGTCGGGGCGTACCTGGCGCAATGGGGCGGCCGGGACTGGGTGCACTCACCCGGGTTCCTGGACTATGCCCGCCGGTGCCGGGAGGCGATGCTGATCCCGCAGAGTGCGTTCTGCGCCATGGAGGGCTACCGGTGGGCTGCCCGGTCGGCGCTGCGGCCGCAGGGGTACCGCTTCGTCAAGCAGATGCAGCAGCCCATCGTGAGCCCGACGCTGCAGCTGCACGGGGCGCTGGACAGCGCGGTGCTCCCGCGCACCGCGCAGGGCTCCGGACGGTACGTCATCGCGGAGTACGAGTGGCGCATGCTCGACGGCGTCGGCCACTTCCCGCACCAGGAGGCGCCCGATCTGGTCACCGGCGAGATCCTGCGCTGGGCCAAGCAGGTCTAGTCGCGCACCTGCTCAGACGCGGTACTCCCGCAGGTCGGTCACCTCGGTACGGGGCGCCCAGCCCTGATACACCCCATAGTCGAACTCCTCCAGCCCGAGCTGGACCGCGACCGGCGCGAGACCCCCGGTGTACTCCACCCGCAGCCAGCCCTCGTGCTCAGCGAGGACAATGAACGGCTCCCCCCGCCAGATGCAGATGGTGCGGACGTAGGCCACGCCCTCCACGTCGGTCATCGGCACGACCTGCCGGTAGCGGCCGGGCCTGACCTCGGCGAAGCCGTCGGCGGGATCTGTCCGGTAGAGCCGGACGTTGTCCCCGTCCGGGCTCACCTCGTACTCCACGTCGCCCCAGCGGGCCACGTATCCGTCGCGGATCACGATGGCTCCACCCGCTGCCAGCGAGGCCAGTCCGCGTCGAGTACTGCGACCAGTTGCTCGTCGCCGTCCCGGTCGACCCGCCAGAGCTGGGTGCCGTGCGGCAGCCGGGCACTGTCCACCTTGAACTCGGCGATCACGTCACCGGTCTCACTGGGCGCGAACCCGTTGCCGCGGAACGGCGCGCGTTCGATCACCCAGCCCTCCATCGCTCGCATCGCCGTCTCGTGCTGACCGCCGTACGGGATGCGGTACAGGTTGACCCGGGCCGCGGTCCACCGCAGCAGGTACACCTCCGCGGCATCCGGCTTGAACGCCGAGCCGGTGTAGTGAAGCCCGAGCGCCTGGTAGAAATCCTCCGGCGTGCGCAGATGCGCCACCTCGTTGGCACGGTGCACGAATCCGGACACCCGGTCGTAGCTCCGGTCGAGGTAGAACGACACCTGCTCAGCCGAGATCGTCTTCTGCATGAGCAGTGGTGCCGATGCGGGTCGGGTGTCCCGTACCCGCTTCGGTGTCCGCGTCGGTGTCGGCTCCGGCTCGGGGTCCGGCCCGCCACCGAGGCCCAGTTGGCCGGCCCAGTTGGCGAGAGCGAGAACCTCCACGCCGGGGATGGTGACGCCCACCGGAGTGTCCGGGTTGATCGCACATGACAGGTCGCCAGCAGGCCATGCAGCGATCAGCCGGGCGAATTTCATCCAGCCCGCGACCGGAGCGTCGGCCCCGAACCGTTCGCTCATTCGCTCCGTCGACGTGAACGCCAGCAGGTGCGGGGTACCGCCGATGGTGGCCCTCGGCAACTCGGCGGGCGCAACCGGCTCATCGCCCCCGGCCCAGCCAGGGACCAGGACCTTCGCGAGCAGGAGGGTGGCGAGGAAGCCGTCGCCGTTGCCGCTGGTGGCTGCCGCCAGCAGGTCTTCCTCCACAGCGTTCGCCGGCTGGAAGCCCGTGGCGTCGGGCACGTCGCCCGGCGGGCTCGGGGCCGGCTCCGGCCGGTGTTCGGACTCCGGGTTCGAAAGCCGATCCTGCTCCGCAGGGGCCGGCGACCCGGTTGCCGGAGCGGCGTCGACCGCAGTCGCGTCCACCGGGCCGTCCGCCGGGCCGTCCGCCGCCGGAGCCGCGTCCACCGGGCCGTCCGACGGGCCGTCCGACGGGCCGTCCGCCGCCGGAGCCGCGTCCGCCGGAACGGCGTCGGCCCGGCCGTCCGCCGTCTCAGGGGCGGCGGGCGCGGCCGGCGCGATCCGGTCGACGGGCACCGCCGCGGTCACCGGGTCGGCGGATACGACAGGCTCGGCCGGCCCGTCGTCCGTGACCGGCACGGTGGGCTGCACCACCGATGCAGATTCGGCCGCCGCGACAGGCGACCCGGGCTCGGGCTGCGGCCGAGCCGTCCCGTCCGGTTCGGCGAACCCATCCGGTTCAGCGCGACCATCCCGCCCAGCGGACCCATGCGGCGCAGGCCGCTCAGCCGACGCAGGCCGCTCAGTTCTTTCCAGGGAGACGACAGCCTCGACCGCTACAACCGGGCGCGGCAACTCCTCCGTCGTGATCAGATCCGCACGCCCGGCCGCCGCAACCGGCCCGACGTCGAGCGTCAACTCGTCAGTCTCAGGTTCCCGGGACTTGTCGACCCGCGGGACGCCCACCGCTTCGACCGGGATCACCGAGGTGAGGTCCTCATCCGACGCCAGTCGACGACGCCACCGGGCCAGGAGACTCTCCGCAGGCCGCTGGTCCGCCAGATCCGGTAACGCCGACGGATCCGTGATCCGAACCTGCACCGTGCGGTCAGGATCCGGTGCTTGGCTAAGCGGGGGCGGGTGGGCTGCCCGGCCCTGGCGGTCCACCTCCCCGCCGCCGCCCGGGCCACCTTGGGCCGAGCGCTCGCCCGTGACCTGCTCCCGCGGGTCACTTCCACTCTCGGACGGGATCCGCTGAGTACGGTCGAATGACGACGGCGACCGCTGCCATTCGGGCAGTCCGAGCGATTCGGCAAGGAGTTGCCCCAGCCCTACCCGTGTTTCCTCCGGGTCGGTTCCCGGGCCACTCGATGCGCCGGGCCGGTTGTCCGCGGCTACCGGGTTGCGGTGGGGCGCCTCGACCTGCGGCGGATTCGATGAGGGCGGCACCGCGGGCCGCGGCGCCGCCGGAGGCGGCACAGCCGGCGGCGGCACAGCCGGCGGCGGCACGGCGTTCCGGGCCGGCGCAGCACTGGACGCCGGCGCAGCCGTCGAAGGCCGGGGCGTCGGACGCGGCGGCCCGAGAGGCGGAGTAAGCGGCCCGGGAGGCGGAGCAACAGGCTGCGACGCCTGACGACTGGTCGGATCGTAAGCCGGACGCGACCCCCCGCCGCGGGCGTCCGGTCCCGGTCCGGACGGGATCTCGGCACGGATCGGCGGAGTCAGCGCAGGCGGGAGGGCAGCCGGTTCCCCGCCGCGCGGATCCCGGCCGCCCCGCACGCTTCCGCTGCCCGGCGTACCACTCACCGGCCGGCCCTCGACCGGGCGAGCCACGTCGGGCAGCGCGCCGCGGGCCGCCGCAGCGGCGTCCGGAACGGCGCCGCGGTCCACGGCGTCGGTACGGGTGCTGTGGGGCGCGTCGGAACCGGTTCCGGCTCGCAGCCCGCTGTCTCGCCCGACGGGCTGATCCAACAGCGGGGACGGCCGGAGACCATCCCGGCCGGCGGGTGGCGGGCCCGGCCGGTGCGGCGGGGCCGGTCGACCGCGCAGCCGGCGAGCATGCTCCATCCGGGCGCGGGCGCCCAACGTCCGGCCGGGCAGTCGGACGTCGCCACGGTTGATCTGGTTGACGAACCAGGCCGGCAGGTACGCCTCGATCGGCAGGCCCGGGTTGACGGCGAGCCACCACTCGATGTTGGGCCAGGTGGCGGCGAGCTCGTCGAAGGAGAGTCGACGGTACGGCCCGGCGTTGCCGGCCAGGCACTCCTCGAGCGCGCGGGGAGACGTGAAGGCGAGGACGTGGGTACGTCCGTCCGCTGTCCACGTGCCCCAACCGATGTCGGACGGCCCGCCGAGAGCGCCACCGGCCACGGGGAGCAGGAGGTCGAGCTGCGCCAGGATCGAGAAGTACTCCTCCTGGTCGTTCGCGAGCAGCGCCTCGCGCATGGCAGCTTCGGCCTCCGTGGCCGGCCCCCAATCGTTCACGGCGCCCGCCTCGATCTGCAGGGCCCGCCCCGCTCGCTCCTCGCGCTCACGGTACCGCCCAGTTCACGGCTGCGGGACTCGCTCCGCTCGCTCCTCGCGCTCACGGCAAACCCCCTTTTCCGGGCTCGAGAACGGCACGTCCGCGACACCAACCTACAAAGCCGGACCGGGATCGCAAAGGCATCTGCGACGCGGCTGCCTGGGAAAGGATACCGATCTGTGGGCCCGTAGGGCCTCCACCGTGGGGTCACGCTCGCTAGCATCCCCATTCGGTGTATCACGGGGCCGGGATGGTCGTTGGGCGGAGAAGCGATGCGAGAGCCCGGACCGCGGCGCTGGGGATCTGCGCTGCTCGCGGCCGTGCTCGGCCTGACCGGTCCAGCGGTCGGCGTGGTCGGTGTCGCCGCACCGGCGTACGCGGCCGGCTGCCCCGGCGGCAGCACACCAGCGGCGGACGCGGTGGCCGACGTCCCGTGGCCACAGCGCCGGTACGGGCTGGACCGACTCGCCGGCATCGCGGACGGAACCGGCATCAAGGTGGCCGTCATTGATTCCGGGGTCGACCCCCGCCATCCGCAGATGGCCGGCAACGTCGTGCTGCAGGGCTTCGACGGACCGGAGTTCGCCGGCGACGGCCCGGCCCACGGGCAACTGGACTGCGCCGGCCACGGCACGGCGGTCGCCAGCATCATCGCCGCCCGCCCGATCGGCGGCGTGGGGTTCCGCGGGATCGCGCCGAGGGCGCAGATCATTCCCATTCGGGTCAGCGAGAAGCAGCAACTCGATGGACCGGCGGTGGGCCGCGTCGGCGGCTACCCGAGCTTGGCGGAGGGTGTCCGGGAGGCGGTGCGGCGGGGCGCCCGGGTCATCAATCTTTCACTTACCGCGCAAACCGACCATCCGCTGGTACGGGCGCAAATTGCGAACGCCGCGGCGAACGGGGTGGTCCTCGTGGCCGCGGCCGGCAATCACTACGAGCAGGGCAATCCACCGTCCTACCCGGCCATGTACCCGCACGTGATCGGCGTCGGCAGCATCGACAGCGTCGGCGTACGCGCGCCGTCATCCCAGGTGGGCTCGTACGTCGACCTCGTCGCGCCGGGGGTGGGCGTGCTCGCGGCAGTCCCGCAACGCGGTCATCGGCCGCACGACGGGACCAGCTTCGCAGCGCCGTTCGTGGCCGGCACCGTGGCGCTGATGCTGCAGTACCAGCCGGAACTCACGCCCGATCAGGTCGAGGCGGGCCTGCGGGCGACGGCCGACCCGGCGCCCGGGGGTCCGAACAGCCCGGAGTACGGCGCGGGGGTGGTCAACCCGTACCGTGCCGTGACCCAGCGCCCGGCCGGCCCCGCCCGGCAGGTGGCTCCGGTGCCACCCCGGATGACCGACCGGCAACGTGCCGAGGAACTGCGCTCAGCAGCAAGGCGACAGCGCGCCCTGGCCCTTGCCGGCGTGGTCGCAGCGCTCGGAGCCCTGATCCTGCTCGGGGCCAGCGCCGTCCCCCGGGGTGCCCGGCGTCGCTGGCGGCCGGGTCTGCGCCGGCCGGTGCCACCGGCATCCCAACCGCTGCTCGGCGACCCATAGCAAGGGCCGGCTCAGCGGCTGGCGAGCGGCCCCCGCGCCGGGGCCGCTCGCGAGCGCGCCGCTGCTACGCGCCGAACTGCCGAGCGTTGCGCCGCTCGGTCTGAAGGTAGTCCTGGGTCGAGTCGTCGAGCGCCCGCTTGATCCGCTGCAGCACCTCGATCAGGTCGGCCGACGCCTGGCTCCACTGCGCCTGACGCTGGTCGTAGGCCCGCTGCGCGGAGCCCTCCCACGTGTCGCGCAACGGCCGGGCGATCGAGTCCAGCTCTGCGAGATCGTGCTTCAGCGCGGAGACGGCCCGGCTGATGTCGGCGCTCGCCCGCTCCATCGACCCGAAGTTGACGAGCAGTGTGCCGTCGTTGCTCATGTGCATCCTCCCCTGGAAGCTGGCTAGAGCGGCAGCGTCTGGCCGGTGCCGGCGCCGGCGTTTCTGATCCGGCTGCTGGCACCGGTGTCGGTCGAGTCGTACGTCGCGCCGGAGCTGCGGATCGCCGTGGCGGTCTGGGCAAGCGCCTGGTGCAGCTTGGCCTGGTCCGCTGCCCATCGCTGCTTCACCTCGGTGAACGAGGTGCCACCGCGGCCCCGCCAATGCGACTCCATGACCTCCAGCTCCGACATCAGTCGAGTGAGCATGGTGCTGAGGTTTTCGTTGACGGACTGGAACTTGCCCGCGGTGACCGCGAGCGTGGCGGCATCGGCCCGTGTCGTGGACAAACTGAACTCACCTCTTTCCTGTGCGGTAGCAATGCGATCGGGTGCCCCGCCGACCGTAGTGGCCCATCCGGAGACCCCGCTAGACCCGACCCTCCCCTGTGGATAACTCGCTCGAATCGGGATACTGCGCTGCCCGCACCGCGCGTCTGCCGACGCTGTTGACCCGGCTGGAACACCGCTGCCCGGTGCGACGGCACGCGCAGGCCGGGACGGCGCGCCTGCACCACGGCGCCCTACGATGGGCGCCCGGGCGTACAGGGGAGGTCGGGCAATGTCGATGACCGCGCCACCAACCCGGCGAGCCGGCAGCGACGGCGGCCGGGTGGACGGCAACGCCGGGTCGGCGGACACGCGCGACGACGCCACGTCCCAGCTGTGGACACCACCGGCCCGCCGGATCGCCCGGGTCCCGGACCGCGGGGCCCCACCGGTCGGCGGACGGCGTGGCGGAGCGCCGGGCACGCTGCTCGGGCTGCACGTCGGCCAGATCGTCGTGGCGCAGATCGCGGCCGCGCTGATGATCGCCGGCGTCGGGGCGGCCGCATCCGGCAGGGCCGTCGGCGTGCTGCAGCTCGCGCTGATCACCCCGGTGGTACCGGCGCTCCTCCTGCTCGCCTTCGGTCGTTGGCGCCGCCGCTGGGTGTACCAGTGGATCGCCCAGGGCAGCCGCTTTCTGGCGCGGCGCCGGACCCTGGCCCGAAACGACGACCCGGCCGCCCTCTTCGAGCTGCTCCGACCGGCCGGCGTCGCCACCGGCATCGAGGTGGACGGCACGCCGGTCGGCGTGATCGAGGACCCGTACGGCCTCACCGCCGTCCTGGAGATCGGCGACACCACCGGGCTGCTCGCCGACTCGCAGCCCGCCGTGCCGGCTCTCGCCTCGCTGCTCCCGCCGGGCGGGCCGGACCAGCCGGCGGTGCGGCTGCAGCTGCTCGTCTCGGGTGTGGCCGCTCCCGCGGCGCGGGCCGGAGCCGGCCCTGCCGCCAGCTCGTACCGCCAGCTCACCGAGGGCCGGATCCTCGCACAGCACCGGGTACTGCTCGCGGTGCACATCCGCCGGGTCGGCGGATTCGCCGATCCGGAGCTGCAGCGCAGCCTGGCCAGCGCGGTACGCCGCGCGCGCCGCCGGATGGACCGGCTCGGGCTTGTGTGCCGGCCCCTGGCCAGCGACTCGGTGCTCCGCGCGTTGGCCGAGCTGGCCCACCACGACGGGGCCCTGCCGGCCACCGAGGGCTGGACCGCGATGGACGTCGGCGGCATGCGACAGGTCAGCTTCCGGTTGACCCGCTGGCCCGACCCGCACAGCGCGCTGGCCCGGACGCTGCTGCCCCGGTTGCTCACGTTGCCCTCGGCCGGCACCACCGTGTCCCTCGCCGTGGAGCGCGCGAACCGCACGGTCGATCTGGCGCCCACTGAAGCCGGCGCGGTGCGGGCCGAGCTGGTGATCCGGCTCGCGGCACCGGGCAGTGCCGCGCTCACCGCCACCATCGACGCCCTACGCCGGTTGCTCGGTGCCGTCCAGGCCCGGGCGCAGTGCCTCGACGGCGCCCAGTTGGACGGCCTGGCCGCCACCCTGCCGCTGGGCGGCGCGGCGACCGGTCCGGGTGCCGCTCTCGCCGGCATGGCAGCCGGGCGCGAGGGCCTTGGCATGGCGGGGGCCATGGCGTTGCAGCTCAACACCGACGCACTGGCCTCGATTGAGGTACCGGTCGGCGGCGCCGGCATGATGCTCGGCGTCAACCGGCGCGGTGAGCCGGTGACGCTGCGCCTGTTCCGTGCCGAGCCGACCCGGGCCGCCCTCATCGGCGGGCTGCGCTGCGCGCAGGTGATCGCGCTGCGGGCGTTGGCGCTCGGCGCGCAGGTCGTCGTGCAATCCGGTCGACCGGAGGTATGGGAGCCGTTCCTGCGCGGCGTCAGTGGTTCTGCCGACGCGGTCACGCTGGTGGCACCCGGGCGGATCGTCGAACCGCCGCCCGCCACCGCGGTACGGCCGCACCTGCTCGTGATCGACCTCGGGCCGATCGGCGCCACCGGCGTACCGGCGATCGAGTCGGCGTGGCTGACCACGCTGCTGCTCCGCGAGGAACTGACCGCGAGCGACCTCGATCTCCTGGCCCGGGCCGACGTGGCGCTGCTCCAGCCACTCTCCCCCGAAGAGGCGCGGCTCGCCGCCAGCGGGCTGGGCCTCGGCGACGCGGCCGACTGGCTGACCCGCATTCGCGGCGACATGGTGGCCGTCGTGGCGGGTCGCCGGACCCTGCGCTGGGCGTTGCTCTCCGGTACGCCGATCGAACAGCAACTGATCGGACCGGTCACCCGCTGACCCGGGGCGTAGAGGTTTGGTGATCCGTGGCACCATTCCGGCCATGGGTCTTCTCATCCGGCTCGCGATCAGCGCTCTGGCGCTGTGGATCTCGACGCTGATCTTCGAGGGCATCACGCTCGGCGGCTCCGCCAGCCGGCAGGTGCTCACCGTCGTGATCGTGGCGGCGATCTTCGGCATCGTCAACGCGGTCCTGCGGCCGATCATCAAGGTGATCGGCTGCTGGGCGTACGTCCTCACGCTGGGTCTGGCGGCGATCCTGGTCAATGGCGCGCTCCTCATGCTGACCAGTTGGATCGCCGGCCGGCTCGACCTGCCCTTCCACGTCGATGAGTTCTGGCCGACGGCGGTGCTCGGCGCGCTCTTCATCGGCATCGTGAGCTGGGTGCTGAACATGGTGGTCCCCGACGGTGACCGGGACTGACCCCCACCCCCGCACCACCCCCGCGATCTTGCAGTCCTGCTCGCCCGTCCGCGGCCTTCGCGGCGATTTGCCCGTGGCACACCTGCAAGATCGCGCGGGGGGAGGCGCGGGGCGGGGGCGAGGCGAGGGGTTTGTGGTCAGTACGGATCCGGGGCGGCTTGACGTGGACCTGATCCACGGGTGGCTGTCCACGGACGCGTACTGGGCGCTGGGGCGCACCCGCGAGGCGCAGGTTCGCGCCATGGCGGCGTCCACGACGTACGGGGTGTACCGGGTGACCGACGGGCGGCAGGTGGCGCTGGCCCGGGTGGTGACCGACGGCGTGGTCTTCGCCTACCTCTGCGACGTGTACGTGGATCGCCCGGAGCGAGGGACCGGCCTGGGCACCTGGCTCGTGGAGTCGGTGGTCGCCGATCTACGCGCGGCCGGCGTGAAGCGCATCACGTTGCGCACCGCGGACGCCCACGGGCTCTACGCGAAGCTGGGCTTTCGGGACAGCGAGCCGGCTATCTGGATGGAGCTGGGCCCTACGGTAGGAGGGTGAATCCGCTCCGCCGTGGCTATCTGCTCGGCATCGCCGCGTACTTCTGCTGGGGCGTCTTCCCGATCTACTTCAAGATGCTGGCCCCGTCCACGCCGTGGGAGATCCTGGCGCACCGGGTCATCTGGTCGGCGCTCTTCGTCGGCCTGCTGCTCACCGCTGTACGCGGCTGGCGCTTTCTGCGGCCGCTGGCCCGGCGGCCCCGCACGCTCGCCGCGATCGGGCTGACCGCGGTACTGATCTCGATCAACTGGGGCACCTACATCTACGCGGTGCTCAGCAACCATGTGGTGGAGAGTTCGCTCGGCTACTTCATCACCCCGCTGGTCAGCGTGGTGCTGGGGGTCATGGTGCTGGGTGAGCGGATGCGCCCGCTGCAGTGGGTGGCGATCGGTGCCGGCACCGCGGCGGTGGTGGTCCTCACCATCGACTACGGGCGTCCGCCGTGGATTGCCCTCATTCTGGCCTGCTCGTTCGGCGCGTACGGCCTGGTGAAGAAGCAGCAGGGACTACCCGCGGCCGAAGGGCTGTTCGTGGAGTCGGCGGCCCTCGCCGTCCCCGGGCTGGGGTACCTCGCGCTGCTCGCCTGGCAGGGCCAGTCCACGGTCGGGGTCAGCGCCCCCTGGCACACCGTGCTGCTGTTGGCGTCCGGCGTCATCACGGCCGTGCCGCTGCTGCTGTTCGCCGGCGCCGCCAACCGGATTCCGCTCTCCGAGTTGGGCATCCTGCAGTACATCGCGCCGATCCTGCAGCTCGCGATCGGCGTCGCCGTCTTCCACGAGCCGATGCCGCCGGTCCGGCTCGCCGGGTTCGCGCTGGTCTGGCTCGGCCTGGCCGTGTTCACCTGGGACGCGGTACGGGCGGTGCGCCGGAGCCGCCGCGAGCGGGCGGCGACTCCGGTGCCCGTCGGCACGGATCACGTCACGTCGTAGGTCAGAACCACGGATTTGCCGTCATTCTTACGGAGCTCGACGCGTTCCATGTCACTGAGCCGTACGTCCGCCGTGGTCAGGAAGTTCATGTCGTCGCCGAAACTGGCGTCCCACACCGCGACCTGCTGGGGCGGCGCACCGGTCTTGAACACCGCGAAGAGCCGGAACGTGTAGCGCGCGGAGCCGGGCTCCCGGAGCTTGCCGTAGTAGCAGTGCATCCTGATCTCGGTGCGGTTGGCCACCGGGCGCAGGGCCAGCTCCGCGGACATCGGAATGCCCGACGCGGTGTCGCGCATCGCCCGCATGACCGGACCGGACGAGATCGACGGAGAGGGCGTCGGGGAGCCCGCGGTGAGGCCGCTCACGCCGACCGTCGCGACGACGGCCGCGCACGCCGCGGCGAGCACCCCCGCGACAGTCTGCAGGCGACGGCGCCTGCGGTCCCGGGTCCGGGACCGGCGGGCCGCCTCCAGCAGCGCCGGCAGGCCATCCGGCTCGCTTTCGGTCCGTTCCGGCGGTGGTTCCGCAGGCCCGGGCGGCTCGCCGGCCATTTCGGCGACCGCCACATCGAGCCGGCCCAGCAGACCGGGCAGTACGGCCAGCTCGGAAACGTGGGCCGGGCAGGTCCGGCACTCGGAGAGGTGCCGCTGGTAGTCGGCCCGCTCGGCCGGGGACAGCGCCCCCAGCACGTACGCGGCGGAGTCATGGGCGAACGCACAACTCACTGGGTCACCCCCAGTTCCTCGAGAGCCAGCCGCAACGAGCGCAGGGCGTAGAAGGTGCGGGACTTGACGGTGCCCGGCGGGATACCCAGCTTGGCGGCGACCTCGGCGACCGATCGTCCCCGGTAGAAGCAGTCGACAAGCACCTCGCGGTGCTGTCGGGACAGCCGACCGAGCGCCTCGGCGATGAGCCAGGACTCCACAGCTCGCTCCGTCTCGTCGACTTCCGGCACCTCCGGCAGGATATCGGTGATGATTTCGGTGCCCCGGGCCGCACGACGACGCCACGCGTCGATGGCGAGATTGCGGGCTGTGGTGAACAGCCAGGCCCGCACGGACCCGCGGTCGGGGTCCATCGCCTCCGGGTGCTGCCAGGCGCGCAACAACGTCTCCTGCACCAGGTCCTCGGCTCGTTGGCGGTCACCGCTGGTAAGTCGGACGGCGTAGGAGAAGAGTGCGGCGCCGTGCTCGACGTGCATCGCCCGCAGCAGGTCGGTGCCATCATCGTTCACGTTCTGGCTTCCCCTTCGGTCCGTCTACCTCTGTGACACGCGGCCGACGGCTCAGCGGTTCACGGGTCGGGCTGACGGATCGCCGACAGCCGCAGGCAGACTACTCGCGCAGGGCGTCCCCGAGGGTGAGCGCGGCGGCGGCCAGGCGTGACTTGATCACCTTCGCCGACGTCATCAGGTCCGGGGCGGGCACCGCGCAGGCCACCGCCACCCGGCGTTCCGGGTCCCGGTCGTTGCGCACCATGATCGCCGCGCTGGCGACCCCGGGCCGGTACTGACCGATCTCCATGTGCATGCCGCGTCGCTCGCCGGCGGTCAGGTCGGCGTCGAGCATCTCCGGGGCGGTGAGGGTGGCGCTTGTGTACTCCCGCATGCCGGCCTCCTTGAGGAACCGCCAGCGCTGATCCGGCGTCATGGTGGCGAGCAGCGCCTTGCCCAGGGCGGTGGCGTGCGCGGCGTCGTCGAAGCCCGGGATGAACTCCTCGATGAACGGCGAGCGCGGCCCTTCCGCGGACGCCGTCACGGCGATCCGGTTTCCGACGAATCGGCCGATGAAGTGGCTGTAGCCGGTCTCCGCCACGGCTCGGCGCAGGCCTTCAGCGACGCTCGCCGGCCCCCGGAAGGCAACGACGAGTTCGCGGTACCGCGCGGCGATCTCCAGACCGACCACGTAGGTGCCGTCCTCGCGGCGGATGACGTAGCCCTCGTACGCGAGGGTCCGCACCAGGTGGTAGGTCGTGGCGACGGTGAGTTGGCACCGGCGCGCGATTTGTTTGACGGTGAGCCCCCGGGGCGACTGACCAACCGCTTCGAGCACCCTGAGTGCCCTGGAGACGCTCCGGATCAGATCCGAAGGCTCCGCCTGCGGGTCACGCACCGCCGCACCTCCCCAGCCGCAGCAGCATCAGCTTTTACACCATATGAAAGCGCACCCGCACATGGAACACTTCCGGCCAACAAAGAGTGATGGCCCAATTGCTCTCCGAGTCAGCGACGAATCTCGATATCTCGGACGAACCGCTGTCGACCAGGCGAAATACCCCGGGCCTGGCGTCGATCGGGGAGTATCGACGCCCGGTTGGTCGGACGCTGTTGAGTAGCTGGGTCACGGCGGTTGAGTACACCGCGTCGACGATCAGCCCGTACGTTGCACGATGAAGTCGCAGAGCCCTTCCAGGGCCCGTCTGGCCGGCGTGCCCGGCAGCGTGCCGAGCGCACCGCGCGCCTGCTCCGCCGACGCGCGCACCGTCTCCCGGGCCCGCTTCATCGCCGCCGACTCCCGCAGCAGGGTCAGCGCCTCCTCGTGCAGCGCGTCATCGGTCACCGGGCCGTCCGCCAGGATCTCCCGCAGCCGGACCGCCGAGGCGTCGGTGTCGGCCGACGCCAACGCGTAGAGCACCGGCAACGTGGGCACCCCTTCCCGCAGGTCGGTGCCCGGCGTCTTGCCCGACTGGTCGCTGTCGCTGGCGATGTCGAGGAGATCGTCGGAGAGCTGGAACGCCGTGCCGATCCGTTCGCCGTACATCGCCAGGCTGTCCACCTGGTCCGGTGGCGCGCCGCCGAACATCCCGCCGAACCGCGCGCTGGTGGCGATCAACGACCCGGTCTTCTGCGAGATCACCCGCAGGTAGTGCTCGATGGCGTCCTCACCGGCGGCCGGGCCGGCGGTCTCCGCGATCTGACCGTGAACCAGGCGGGAGAAGGTGCGCGCCTGGATCCGGACCGCTTCGATGCCCAACTCGGTCGCCAGATCCGCCGCCCGGGCGAAGAGGTAGTCACCGATGAGGATGGCCACGGCGTTACCCCACCGCGAGTTCGCCGAGGGTGCCCCCCGCCGCACCGCCGCCTCGTCCATCACGTCGTCGTGGTACAGCGTCGCCAGGTGGGTCATCTCCACCACCGTCGCCGCGGTGACCACCCCGGGCCCGAACGGGTCGCCGAAGTGCGCGCCCAGCGCCACCAGCAGCGGCCGGAACCGCTTGCCACCGGCCTCGACGAGATGGCGGGCGGCGTCGGTGACCAACGGATCGGCGCTGGTCACCGTGTCGCGTAGGCGCTGCTCGACTTCCCCGAGCACCGCCGCCACGTTCCCGGCCAGCTCCGGATCGGAGAAGTCGAAACCGATCGACGTGCCTGCAAGTTCCTGTGCGTCCGCGCCCGCCACGCTCACCACGATGTCATATCTCTCGCTCGCTGAGGTTCACTCATCGGACGAACTCGGCCGCCTTGGCCGTGACGTCCAGCAGCGGCCCCGGCACCACCCCGAGCAGCAACGTCGCCACCACGCCGATGACCAGCGCAGCGGCGGTCAGCGCACCCGGAATGGAGACGGTCGGCGTGTGCTCCCCGGGCTCGGAGAGCCACATCATCACCACGACGCGCAGGTACGGGAAGGCGAGGACGGCACTCGAGATCACGCCGGCGATCACCAGCCAAGTGTGCCCGTCCTCGATCGCCGCCGCGAACACGCCGAATTTCGCCATGAACCCGCTGGTCAGCGGCAGGCCCGCGAAGGCCAGCAGGACGAACGTGAACAGGCCGGCGTAGAGCGGCGACCGGCGACCCAGCCCCGCCCAGCGGGACAGGTGGGTCGCCTCGCCGTTGGCGTCGCGCACCAGGGTCACGATGCCGAACGCCGCGAGCACCGTGAAGCCGTACGCCACCAGATAGAACAGTGAGCTGGACAGGCCGCGGCCCTGCTGGTCGATGGCCAGCACGCCGACCATGACGTAGCCGGCATTGGCGATGGACGAGTACGCCAGGAGTCGCTTGATGTCGGTCTGGGTCACCGCGAGCACCGCACCGATGATCATCGTCAGGACCGCGATCGTGCCCAGGACCGGGGTGAAGTCCCACGCCGAGCGCGCGAAGGCGACCTGGCACACCCGCAGCAGCGCACCGAAGGCGGCCACCTTTGTGCAGGCAGCCATCAATGCGGTGACCGGCGTCGGCGCGCCCTGGTACACGTCCGGTGTCCAGACGTGGAACGGCACCGCCGCCACCTTGAAGAGCAAGCCGATGGTGAGCATGGCGAAGCCGACGTAGAGCAGGGTCTGGCTGTGCGGCGACTCCGCGATCGCCGCGTTGATGGCGCCGAAGTTCACCTGGCCGGCGAAGCCGTAGACCAGCGCCACGCCGAAGAGGAAGAACGCCGAGGCGAAGGAGCCGAGTAGGAAGTACTTCAGCGCCGCCTCCTGCGACAGCAGTCGCCGTCGGCGCGCCAGCGCACACATCAGGTACAGCGGCAGGGAGAAGACCTCCAGCGCCACGAACATGGTGAGCAGGTCGTTCGCGGACGCGAAGAGCATCATGCCGCCGAGCGCGAAGAGCGCCAGCGGGAAGACCTCGGTCGCGCCCTCCCGCCGCGACGCCTGGCTGCGGTCCGCGTCGGTGTTGGCGGTGACCGCCGCCTGCGCCACGAACGGGCCGCCGTGCTCCAGCGTCCGCTCGCCGATCAGCAGCAGCGACACCGCGCCGAGCACCAGGATCGAGCCCTGCAGGAACAATGCCGGTCCGTCGGCCGCCACCGCACCGCCGGCGGTGAGGGTGTGCTTGCCGGCCTGCCGGACCACCACCACCAGCGCGACCACGACCGCCACCAGCGACAGCGGCAGCTGGATGCGGTGCCGCAACCGGCCCGGTACGAAGCCTTCGATCAGCACGCCGACGCACGCGATGCCGAACATGATCAGCATCGGCGCGAGCGCCATGTAGTCGAGAGCGGGCAGCTTGAGTGCCTCTTCCGGGTTCACTTCCCGGCCTCCTTGGTGGCGTTGCCGACGGTCGGAGCGGGATCGCTCTTCCCGACGTCCTGCAGGGTGGCCTGCACAGCCGGGTTGATGATGTCGATCACCGGCTTGGGATAGAACCCGAGGAAGAGGATGAGCGCGATCAGCGGCGTCACCACCACCGCCTCACGGACCGACAGGTCCCGCCGCATCCCCTCCGCCTTGGCCATCACCGGGTTCACCGTGCCCTGGGTGGTCCGCTGGATCATCCACAGCACGTACCCGGCCGCGAGCACCATGCCGAGCGTGGCGATGATCGCCACCGGCTTGTTGACCGTGAAGGTCCCGATCAGCACCAGGAACTCGGAGACGAACGGGGACGTGCCGGGCAGCGCAAGGGAGGAGAGTCCGGCGATGAAGAACACGCCGGCCAGCACCGGGACCAACTTGCCCGCACCGCCGAAGTCGGAGACCAGCGCGCTGCGGCGCCGGCTGATGAACATGCCCACCACCAGGAAGAGCAGGCCGGTGGCGAGGCCGTGGTTCACCATGTACAGCACCGCGCCGGTCCCCGCCTGGGTGGTGAAGGCGAAGATCCCGATGCCGATGAACCCGAAGTGCGCGATCGACGTGTACGCCACCAGGCGTTTGAGGTCGTTCTGCCCGACCGCGAGCAGCGCGCCGTAGATCACGCCGACCAGCGCCAACCCCAGACCCAGCGGCGCGAAGTACTGGGACGCCTCCGGGAACAGCGGCAGGCAGTACCGCAGGATCCCGAACGTGCCCACCTTGTCCAGCACGCCAACGAGCAGCGTGGCGGCCCCCACCGGGGCGGCGCCGCCGGCGTCGGGCAGCCAGGTGTGGAACGGGAAGAACGGCGC
This sequence comes from Micromonosporaceae bacterium, assembly GCA_035296325.1. GTDB lineage: Bacteria > Actinomycetota > Actinomycetes > Mycobacteriales > Micromonosporaceae > DATHBD01. The sequence goes on from DATHBD010000014.1 coordinate 51,465, forward strand.
CTTGATCGCGAAGGCGAGGAAGAAGCCCAGGAAGAGCCAGCGTTCAGCGCCGGTCGAGAAGTCCGCGTCGACCAGCTTCTGCCAGTCGAACGTGTGCCCGCCGAGCACCCACAGGCCCACCACCGCGGCGAGCATGAAGAGCCCGCCGACCAGGGAGTACAGGAAGAACTTCACCGCGGCGTACTGCCGACGCTGGCCGCCGAACGACCCGATCAGGAAGTACATCGGGACGAGCATGACCTCGAAGAACACATAGAACAGGAAGATGTCCTGAGCGGCGAAGACGCCCAGCATGGTGCTCTCCAGGAAGAGCAGCAGGGCGAAGTACATCCCGATGCCCCGGCGACGCCGCTCGCTCTCGCCGTCGTTGTCGCGCCACGACGCCACGATGACCAGCGGCACCAGGATCGCGATCAGCATCAGCATCACCAGCGCGATGCCGTCCGCCGCGAAGGTGAACCGGGCGTCCCAGATCGGAATCCACGGATACGACTCCTTGAACTGGAACCGCTCGCCGCCGGTCGTGAACTTCACGAACATCACGATCGTGAGCGCCAGGATGCCGAGCGACCAGGCCAACGCAACGCGCTTGGCCGAGCCCGCCCGGTGCCGCGGCATCATCGCCACGATCACGCCACCGACCGCCGGCGCGACGGTGAGCACACTCAGAAAAGGAAACCCGTTCATCCCCAGGTCACCGCCATCATCGCCGCTACCACGATCAGGGCACCTCCGAGGATTGACAGGGCGTAGGACCGGACGTAGCCGGTCTGAGCGCGACGCATCCGACCCGACCCGCCACCGATGGTGGCGGCGAGTCCGTTGACCAGGCCGTCGACGCCCCGGTTGTCGAAGTAGACAAGCGCCCGGGTCAGGAAGCGGCCGGGCAGCTCGAACAACACCTGGTTGACCAGGTCGAAGTACAGGTTGTTGCGGGCGGCGGTGACCACCGGCCCGGCCGGCTGCTCGACGAGCGCCGTGCCGTTGCGGAACAGCATGTACGCGCCACCGGCGCCGGCCAGCGTGACCAGGATGGTGATGCCGGTCAGCAGCCAGTTGTGGCCGTGCGCGTGCAGCTCACCGCCGAAGACCGGGTTGAGCCAGTCGACGACCGAGGTCGCCATCAGACCACCGGCGGCGACCGAGCCGACCGCCAGCGCGATGAGCGGCCCGGTCATGATCGGCGGCGACTCGTGCGGGTGCTCGATGTCCTCGGTCCACCGCTTCGGACCGTGGAACGTCAGCACGAAGAGCCGGGTCATGTAGAAGGCGGTGAGCCCCGAGCCGAGCAGCGCGGCGGTGCCGAGCAGGAAGCCGAGCCAGCCGCCGTGGTCGTACGCCGCCACGATGATCGGCTCCTTGGTGAAGAAGCCGGAGAGCGGCGGGAGGCCGATCAGCGCCAGATAGCCCAGGCCCATCGTGATCCAGGTGATCTTCATGTACTTGCTCAGACCACCGAACCGGCGGATGTCGGTCTGGTCGTTCATCCCGTGCATCACCGAGCCGGCCCCGAGGAAGAGCCCGGCCTTGAAGAACCCGTGGGCCAGCAGGTGGATCAGGCCCAGCGCGTACGCCACGCCGCCCAGCCCCACGGCCAGGAACATGTACCCGATCTGGCTCACCGTCGAGTACGCGAGGACCCGCTTGATGTCGTCCTTGGCGCAGCCGATGATGCATCCGATCAGCAGCGTCGCCGCGCCGATGCACATGACCACGGTCCGCGCCGTCTCGGAGGCGTCGAAGATCGGGTGCGCGCGGGCGATCAGGTACACCCCGGCGGTGACCATGGTGGCCGCGTGGATCAGGGCCGACACCGGAGTGGGGCCCTCCATCGCGTCCGGAAGCCAGGTCTGCAGCGGGAACTGGCCGGACTTGCCGCACGCGCCGAGCAGCAGGAGCAGCGCCATCGCGGTCACCGTGCCGGCCGCCAGCCCACTCACGCCGTTGAACACTTCGGCGTAGTCGACCGAGCCGATGGTGGCGAACATCAGGAAGATCGCGATGGCGAAGCCGGCGTCGCCGACCCGGTTCATCAGGAACGCCTTCTTGCCGGCCGTCGCGGCGCTCGGGCGCAGGTACCAGAAGGAGATCAGCAGATAGCTGGCGAGGCCCACGCCCTCCCAGCCGAAGTACAGCATCACGAAGTTGTTGCCCAGGACCAGCAGCAGCATCGCGGCGACGAAGAGGTTGAAGTACGCGAAGAAGCGGCGACGGCCCTCGTCGTGCGCCATGTACCCCACGGCGTACACGTGGATCAGGAACCCGACGCCGGTGATCAGCAGGACGAAGATGCCGGCCAGCGGGTCGAAGAGCAGCCCGAAGTCGACGTTCAGACTGCCGACCGGCATGAACGTGAACAGGCTGATCTCGGCCGAGCGGGCGTCGTCGGCCAGGCCGCGCAACTGGACGAAGTACACCAGCGCGAGCAGGAACGAGACGCCGACGCTGGCCACGCCGAGCAGATGCCCCCAGCGGTCGGCCCGCCGGCCGAGCAGTAGCAGCACGGCCGCGCTGGCCAACGGGATCGCGATCAGCAGCCAGAAGCTGGCGAGGAAGCCGCTGGCGTGCGCGAACTCCACGGATTCTTGCACCGGAGCCCTCTCAGTACTTCAGCAGGTTGGCGTCGTCAACGCTCGCCGAGCGCCGAGTCCGGAAGATCGACATGATGATCGCAAGCCCGACCACGACCTCGGCGGCCGCCACCACCATCACGAAGAAGGCCATCACCTGACCGTCAAGCGTGCCGTTGATCCGGCTGAACGTGACCAGGGTGAGGTTGGCGGCGTTGAGCATGAGCTCGATGCACATGAAGAGCACGATCGCGTTGCGGCGGATGAGCACACCCACCGCGCCGATCGTGAACAGCATCGACGCCAGGATCAGGTAGTACGTAGCCGTCACTGAACTGTCCTTTCGCTCGCTCGCGCGGCGCTCAACGCGACGTCTTCCCTCGGCTCCGCGGCGACTCCGTCGACGCTCCACCTCAGTCCAGACGCCGCCGCGCCAGCTCGCTCGCTCATTGGTCTGTCCCCTTCGGGGCGGCCTCGGCCGAGGTGAGCTCGCGGGTGGGCAGCAGCTTGGAGATGCTCCGCTCGGAGGCGGTGCCGTCGGGCAGGCGGGCCGGTGTCGCCACCGAGTCCGACGTCGCGAAGACGCCGGGTCCGGCCTTCGGGCCGGGGTAGTTGCCCGGCGCGAAGCGGTCCCGCATCATCTGCGGCTGCGTACGCTTCTCCTCCTTGGCACGCTCCACATGGGCCAGGATCATCGCGCCGACCGCCGCGGTGATCAGCAGCGCGGAGGTGACTTCGAAGGCGAACACGTACTTGGTGAACAGCAGCGCCGCGATGCCCTGCACGTTGCCGCCCGCGTTCGCCTCCGCCAGGCCCTGGCTGTTGATCTGGGCGTCGGTGCCCAGCGCGCGCCACAGGCCTGCGCCGATCAGTCCGGCGAACCCGATGCCGAGCACGATCGCGGCCATCCGCTGGCCGCGCAGGGTCTCGATCAACGCGTCCGAGGAGTCCCGGCCGACCAGCATCAGCACGAACAGGAACAGCATCATGATCGCGCCGGTGTAGACGATGATCTGCACCAGCCCGATGAAGGGCCCGGCCTGCACGACGTAGAAGACGCCGAGGCAGAGCATCGTCACCACGAGGAAGAGCGCGGAGTGCACCGCGTTGCGGGCCCACACCATGCCGATGGCACAACCCAGCGCGATCGGGGCGAGGAGCCAGAAGACGGCTGCCTCGCCGCCCTTGATCGCGTCACCCGCGGCCAGTACATCGAGTGCGACGCTCATCGGTCCACCCGCTGCCCGTACTGAGTGGCCTGCGGTGCCTCGGCGGGGTCGGCTTCGTCGACCGACTGCACGCGCTCCGCGCCGACCGACGCCCCCGGGTTGTCCAGCGCGCTGAGGTAGTAGTCCTTCTCGGTCTCGCCGAGCCGCAGCGGGTGCGGGGGCTGCTCCATGCCCGGCAGCAGCGGCGCGAGCAGCTGCTCCTTCGTGAAGATGAGGTCCTTGCGGTCGTCGCGGGCTAGCTCGTACTCGTTGCTCATGGTCAGCGAACGGGTCGGGCAGGCCTCGATGCACAGCCCGCAGAAGATGCAGCGGGCGTAGTTGATCTGGTAGACCGCCCCGTAGCGCTCACCCGGCGAGAAGCGGAGATCCTCGGTGTTGTCCGCGCCCTCGACGTAGATGGCGTCGGCGGGGCAGGCCCAGGCACACAGCTCACAGCCGACGCACTTCTCCAGGCCGTCCGGGTGCCGGTTGAGAATGTGCCGACCGTGGTAGCGCGGCGCGACCAGCTTCCGCTGCTCCGGGTACTCCTCGGTGACGACCTTCTTGAACATGTGCGAGAAGGTCACCCCGAAACCCTTGATGGTGCCGAGAACGGCGCCCACGTCAGGCCTCCTTGTCTTCGGCTGAGCTGGGAGTTGCAGAGCCGGCGGGGGCACCGGTGCGCACCGGCTCCCGCCGGGCGATCATCCGGGTGGCCCGCGGACTCGGGGGCACCTGCAGGTCCAGCGGCGGCAGCGGGAAGCCGTCCTCGCCACCGACCCGGCCGTCCGGGTCGACCGGCTCGACCTCCACCTCCGGCGGCTTGGGCGCCGGCCAGAACATCCAGACCAGCACGATGCCGAGAATGACGCCACCGGCGATCAACATCCGCGGCGTCAGCCCTTCGTTGTCCTTCCACAGGATCTTGGCGCCGGCGAGCGCGAGGATCCAGACCAGGCTGGTCGGGATGAGCACCTTCCAGCCGAAGCGCATGAACTGGTCGTAGCGCAGCCGGGGCAGCGTCCCACGCAGCCACACGAAGACGAAGAGCAGCATCAGCACCTTGATGGTGAACCACACCACCGGCAGCCAGCCGCTGTTGGCGCCGTCCCAGATGGAGATCGGCCACGGCGCCCGCCAGCCACCGAGGAAGAGCGTCGTGCACAGCCCCGAGACGGTGACCATGTTGACGTACTCGGCGAGGAAGAACAGCGCGAACTTCAGCGACGAGTACTCCGTGTGGAAGCCGCCGACCAGCTCACTCTCGGCTTCGGGCAGGTCGAACGGCGCCCGGTTGGTCTCGCCGACCACGGAGACGAAGTAGATCAGGAAGCTCGGCAGCAGCAGCACCGCGTACCACCCCGGCGTGCTGAACTCGAAGCCGCCGAGGCTGATCGGGGTGCCTTTCGCCTGCGCCGCCACAATTTCCGAGGTGGACATCGTGCCGGCGGTCATGAAGACCGCCACGATGGACAGACCCATCGCGACCTCGTACGAGATCATCTGGGCGCTGGAGCGCAGGCCGCCGAGCAGCGGGTACGTCGACCCGGATGCCCAGCCGGCGAGCACGATGCCGTAGATCCCCATGGAGGCGCAGGCCAGCACGAGAAGCACGGCGACCGGGATGTCGGTCAACTGCAACGGACTGCGGTTCCCGAAGATCGACACCGTCGGTCCGAACGGGATGACCGCGAACGCGGTGAACGCGCACACCGTCGAGATCACCGGGGCCAGGAAGAAGACCACCTTGTCGGCGGCCTTGGGCATGATGTCTTCCTTGAACGCCAGCTTCAACCCGTCGGCAAGCGACTGGAGCAGGCCGAACGGGCCGACCCGGTTCGGGCCGGGGCGCACCTGCATGCGGGCGACGACCTTGCGCTCGAACCAGATCGCGAAGAGCGTCATCACCACCAGGAACGCGAAGATGACGACGACCTTGACGAGCACCAGCCACCACGGGTCAATGCCGAACTCGGAAAGCCCTTCGGCACGCGTCACTTGACACCTCCTGCTGAGCTGGCCGATGCGGTGGCGGCGGCCGCGGCACTCGTGATCGAGACGATCGCCCCTTCGGTCACGCCGAGCGTGCGGCGCACCGTCGAGCCGGGCGAGTTGGTGGGCACCCACACCACGCCGTCGACCATGTCGGTCACCAGCGCCGGCAGCGTCACGCCACCGCGGGCGGTGCCGACGGTCACCGGGTCGCCGTCGATCACGCCGAGGTCCGCGGCGGTGGCCTTGGAGAGCCGCACCACGGGTGACCGGGCCGTGCCGGCCAGGTGGTTGTCGCCGTCCTGGAGCGAGCCCAGGTCGATCAGGTGGTGCCAGCTGGCCAGGACCGCCTCGCCCCGGCCCGGCGCGGGCAGGTCCACCGGCGCCACCTGCGGCGGCCTGGGCCGGGCTGCCCGGGTGTCCGGCGCGACGTCGATGTCGACGTCATCCGGCTCCGGCATCGGCATCCGGGCCAGCGCGACGAGTTGGCCGCGAACCACGCCAACGTCGCCGCAGCCCAGCTCGACACCGAGTTGGTGGGCGAGGGCGTCCAGCACGCGGGCGTCGCTCATTGCGGCGGTGCGCAGCACGTGATCGAACGGCCGGACCCGACCTTCCCAGTTGATGTACGCGCCGGCCTTCTCCACCGCGGGCGCAATCGGCAGGACCACGTCCGCCCGGCGCGACACGGCGCTGAGCCGCAGCTCCACGCTGACCAGGAAGCCGACGTTGTCGAGGGCCTCCTCGGCGGCGCGCGGGTCGCGCAGGTCGGCCGGATCGACGCCGGCCACCAGCAGCCCGCCCAGCTGACCGCTGCGGGCCGCCTCGAGCATCTCGTCACCGTCGCGGCCCGCCGTGCTCGGCAGCACGTCGGCGTCGAGGTCCCAGGCGGTCGCCAGCTCGGCGCGCGCCGCAGCTGCGGCGACAGGGCGGCCGCCGGGCAGCAGGTTCGGCAGGCAGCCGGCCTCCAGCGCACCACGGTCGCCGGCCCGGCGGGGCACCCAGACGAGCTTCGCTCCGGTCTCCGCGGCGACCGCCGCGGCGGCCGACAGCCCGCCGGGGACGGTGGCGAGGCGCTCGCCGACGAAGAGGATGGCGCCGGGCTCGCTGAGCGCTTCGCGGACCATGGCGAACTCGCGCAGCCGCGCCGGCTCACCGCCCGGAGCGGTGAGCACCACGGTGCCGCCGAGCTTCTCCATGCCACGGCTCACGAACGGTGCCACCGACACGGTCCGCAGCCGGCTGCGACGGTACGCGCTGCGCAGCCGCAGGAAGAGGATCGGGCACTCCTCCTCGGGCTCCAACCCCACCAGCACCGCCGCAGGTGCACGGTCGATGTCGGCGTAGGTGACGTCCGCCCGGCCCACCACCGAGGCGGCGAGGAATTCGGCCTCCTCGGCCGAGTGCGGGCGGGCGCGGAAGTCGACGTCGTTGGTGCCGAGCGCGACGCGGGCGAACTTGGCGTACGCGTACGCGTCCTCGACGGTGAGCCGACCGCCGGTCAGCACGCCCACGCCGCCGGCCGCCTTCGCGGCCTGGAGACCCTCCGCGGCGGCGAGCAGCGCCTCCGGCCAGCTCGCGGTGCGCAGTTCCCCGGTCTTCCGGTCCCGGATCAGCGGTTCGGTGATCCGGTCCGGGGCGGTGGCGTACTGGAACGCCCACCGGCCCTTGTCGCAGTTCCACTCCTCGTTGACGGCCGGGTCGTCACCGGCCAGGCGGCGCATCACCTTGCCGCGGCGGTGGTCCGCACGCTGGGCGCAGCCCGCCGCGCAGTGCTCACACGCGTTCGGGCTGGAGACCAGGTCGAACGGGCGCGCCCGGAACCGGTACTGGGCGCCGGTCAGCGCGCCGACCGGGCAGATCTGGATGGTGTTGCCGGAGAAGTAGCTGTTGAACGGCACGTCGTCTTCCGGCGAGTCCGGGTCGCCCCGGTAGACGCCGATCTGCTCAGCCGACGAGCGCTCCATCAGGTCGATGAACCGGTCGCCGGCGATCTCGTCGGAGAACCGGGTGCAGCGCTGGCACAGGACACAGCGCTCCCGGTCCAGCAGCACCTGCGTCGAGATCGCCAGCGGCTTCGGGAATTCGCGCTTCTGCTCGTGGAACCGCGAATCGGTCCGCCCGTTGGACAGTGCCTGGTTCTGCAGCGGGCACTCGCCGCCCTTGTCGCACATCGGGCAGTCGAGCGGGTGGTTGATCAGGAGGAACTCCAGCATGCCCGACTGCGCCTTCGCGGACACGTCGGAGGTGAGCTGGGTGCGCACCACCATGCCCTCGGCGACCGTCTGGCAGCAGGACGCGACCGGCTTGCGCTGCCCCTCGACCTCCACCAGGCACTGCCGACAGGCCCCCACCGGAGCCAGCAGCGGGTGGTCGCAGAAGCGCGGGATCGAGATGCCGAGCTGCTCGGCGACCCGGATCACCAGCGCACCCTTGGGCGCGGTCACCTCGATGCCGTCGATGGTCAGCTTGACCATGTCGGTCCGCGGAGCTACTTCGGTCATCAGTGAGCCCCCACCAGTTCGCCGTGGAACATCGGGGCCTTACGACCTTCGATGTAGTCCAGGTAGTCCTGCTTGAAGTACTGGATCGACGACATCACCGGGCTGGCCGCGCCGTCGCCGAGGGCGCAGAACGAACGGCCGAGCAGGTTGTCGCAGGTGTCCAGCAGGGTGTCCAGGTCCTCGTGGGTGCCCTTGCCGGCCAGGATGCGGTGCAGCACCCGGACCATCCAGTAGTTGCCCTCGCGGCACGGGGTGCACTTGCCGCACGACTCGTGGTGGTAGAACTCGATCCACCGGTACGTGGCGTAGACGACATCGTCCTGATTGGAGAAGATCTGCACGGCGGTGGTGCCGAGCATCGTGCCGACGCTCATCATGCCCTCGAAGTCCAGCGGCACGTCGAGGTGCTCGTCGGTGAGCATCGGCGTGGAGGAGCCACCCGGCGTCCAGTACTTCAGCTCGTGCCCCTCCTGCATGCCGCCGGCGAGCTCCAGGAGCTGGCGCAGCGTGATGCCGAGGGCGCACTCGTACTGGCCCGGGTTGTTGACCCGTCCGGAGACCGAGTAGATCTTCGGGCCGGGCGACTTCTCGGTGCCCATGCTGCGGAACCACGCAGCGCCGCCCAGCACGATGTACGGGACGCTGGCGATCGTCTCGACGTTGTTCACCACGGTCGGGCTCGCATAGAGCCCGTGGGTCGCCGGGAACGGCGGGCGCAGTCGGGGCTGACCCCGGAAGCCCTCCAGCGAGTCGAGCAGCGCCGTCTCCTCGCCGCAGATGTACGCGCCGGCGCCGCTGTGCACCACGATGTCGAGGTCGAAGCCGGAGCGCAGGATGTTCTCCCCGACGTACCCGGCGGCCCGCGCCTCCTCGATGGCGTTGCGCAGCCGGCGGGCCGCGTGCACCGCCTCGCCGCGGATGTAGATGTACGCCCGGCTGGCCCGGATCGCGTAGCTGGAGATGATCACGCCCTCGATCAGCGAGTGCGGGTCGGCCATCATCAGCGGGAGGTCCTTGCAGGTCCCCGGCTCGCCCTCGTCGGCGTTGACCACGAGGTAGTGCGGCTTACCGTCGCCCTGCGGGATGAATCCCCACTTCATGCCGGTCGGGAAGCCGGCTCCACCGCGACCACGCAGCCCGGAGTCCTTGACCAGCTGGATCAGGTCGTCCGGCGGCACGGCGAGGGCCTTCTTCAGTGCGGTGTACCCGTCGAGCCGCTTGTAGACCTTGATCGTCCAGGCGTCCGGTGACAGCCAGCGCTTGGTCAGCACCGGCGTCAGCTTCGCCAGCGCGGCATGGCTGGGAGCAGGGATGTTGGCGCTCACTTCACGCCTTCCTTCTGGGGCATCGGGTTGTCGCCGGCCGGCTTGCCGTCCGAGGCGGCCACGGGGGCCGTCGCCGGCTTGACGTTGCCGGGGCTCTTGGCCGCGCCCTTGTCCTTCGCCTGGTCGGGCTTGCGGATCGGGGTGGACGGATCGAAGTTGGGCACCGAGACGCCGAACCGCTCGGCAAGACGGTTGCCCGCGACCGTCGGCTCCCCGGGCGGGCCGTCGGCGAGCGCCGCGGAGCGGTCGTCGGCGAAACCGGCGAGCTGGACCGACATCTCCCGCAGCGTGCACAGCCGCGCACCGCGGGTCGGCTGCGGGCGCTCGCCGCCCTGGAGCTGCTTGACCAGGCTGAGCGCCGAGTCCGCGGTCACGTTGTCGAAGTACTCGTAGTTCACGGTCAGCACGGGCGCGTAGTCGCACGCCGCGAGGCACTCCGCGTGCTCCAGGGTGATCTTGCCGTCGGCCGTCGTCTCGTCGTGGTGCACGCCCAGGTAGGACTCCAGCGCCTGGTACGCCGCGTTGCCGCCGAGCACGCCGCACATCGTGTTCGTGCACACGCTGACCAGCCAGTCGCCGGTCGGCCGCCGCTTGTACATCGTGTAGAAGGTGGCGACCGCACCCACCTCGGCCTTGGTGATGCCCAGGACCTCGGCGCAGAAGGCCACCCCGGCCGGCGTCACGTACCCCTGCTCCGCCTGCACCAGGTGCAGCAACGGGAGCAGGGCGGAGCGGGACCGACCCTCGGGGTACCGCGCAATGATCTGCGCCGCGCGCTCGCGGGTCTCTTCACTGAAGATCATCGATCACACCCACCCATGACGGGGTCGAGGGACGCGCCACCCACGATGACGTCGGCGAGCAGTCCGCCTTCGGCCATCGCCGGTACGGCCTGGAGGTTGACGAAACTTGGGTCGCGGTAGTGCACCCGGTACGGCCGGGTGCCCCCGTCGGAGACGACGTGCACGCCGAGTTCGCCGCGCGGGGACTCGATCGGCACGTACACCTGCCCGGCCGGGACCCGGAAGCCCTCGGTGACGAGCTTGAAGTGGTGGATCAGCGCCTCCATGGACTGCCCCATGATCTTGGCGACGTGCTCCAGCGAGTTGCCGAGGCCGTCGGCGCCGATGGCGAGCTGGGCCGGCCAGGCGATCTTCTTGTCGGCGATCATGATCGGGCCCGGCTCCAGCCGGTCCAGCGCCTGCTCCACGATGCGCAGACTCTGCCGCATCTCGGCGATCCGTACCTGGTAGCGGCCCCACGCGTCGGCGCCGTCGTGGGTGCAGACCTCGAAGTCGTACGTCTCGTACCCGCCGTACGGCATCGTCTTGCGGGTGTCCCACCCCAGGCCGGCGGCGCGCAGCGTCGGGCCGGTGATGCCGAGCGCCAGGCACCCGGCGGTGTCCAGCACAGCGACACCCTGGGTTCGCTGCTGCCAGATGATGTTGCCGGAGAGCAGATCCTCGTACTGGTCGATGCGCTCGGGCATCATCGCGAGGAAGTCGGCGATCCGCTCTACCGCCTCCTGCGGCAGGTCCTGCGCCACCCCGCCTGGGCGGATGTAGGCGAAGTTCATCCGCAGGCCGCTGGCCAGCTCGAAGATGTCGTGGATGTACTCCCGCTCGCGGAAGCCGTAGATCATCATGGACAGCGCGCCGAGTTCCATGCCGGTCGTCGCCAGCCACACCAGGTGCGACGAGATCCGGTTGAGTTCCATCATCAGGATCCGGATGGTGCGGGCGCGCTCGGTGATCTGGTCCTCGATGCCCAGCAGCTTCTCCACCGCGGTGCAGTAGCCGAACTCGTTGAACATCGGGGCGAGGTAGTCCATCCGGGTGACGAACGTGGTGCCCTGCACCCAGTTGCGGTACTCCAGACTCTTCTCGATCCCGGTGTGCAGGTAGCCGATGACCGGGCGCACCTCGGTGACCGTCTCGCCCTCGAGTTCCAGGACCAGGCGCAGCACCCCGTGCGTGGACGGGTGCTGCGGGCCCATGTTGACGACGATCCGCTCCTCGGAGGAGGCCTCGGACGCCATCGCGTCCCAGTCGCCGCCGCCGACGTTGAAGACCCGACCCTCGGTCGTGTCCCGCGCGCTCGCATATGTGCTCATGCCGTCACCTCGCGCTGCCCGATTCGCTCGCTCACTGGTACACCCTCCGCATGTCGGGCGGCGGGATCTCGGCGCCCTTGTACTCCACCGGGACACCGCCGAGCGGGTAGTCCTTGCGCTGCGGGAAGCCCTCCCAGTCGTCGGGCATCAGGATCCGCGTCAGGTTGGGGTGGCCGTCGAAGATGACGCCGAACATGTCGTACGTCTCGCGCTCCTGCCAGTCGGCCGTGGGGTAGACCTGCGTGACGGTCGGCACGTGCGGGTCGGCGTTCGGCACCCCGACCTCCAGCCGGACCCGGCGGCGGAAGGTGAGCGACGTGAGGTGGTACACCACGTGCAGGTTCCGGTCGTCCATCCCGAGGTAGTCCACGCCGGAGACCGAGGAGCACAGCTCGAACCGCAGCGCCCGGTCATCGCGCATCACCTGGCAGACCTCGGCGATGCGCTCGCGCTTGATGTACAGCGTCAGCTCGCCGCGGTCGACCAGCACCTTCTCGATGGCGTCGGAGAACGCCGGGTAGGCCTCCTCGAGCGCGTCGGTGACCTCGTCGAAGTACCCGCCGTACGGCTTCGGGGAGTCCACCACCGTCGACCGACGGCGCATCAGCCCGCCGAAGCCCGAGGTGTCCCCGGTGCCGCCGACGCCGAACATGCCCCGGCCGGCGACGGTGGACGGCGGGTAGTCCGCCGGTGCCGTGGTCTGCGCGCCGGTGGGCGGGGCGGCAGCCGGCACGCCCGACGGCGGCGTGTTGCTCGGGTTGGTGGTCATCGGCCTGCTCCGTCTCCGGCACGGTCGGACTTGGGCTTCACGACGCCGACCGCGGCCCGGTCCTCCATCCACTTCTGGATGCGCAACTGCTCTTCCCGCCCGCTCGCCGCCGCCCTGGTCCACTCGGCGCGCCGCTCCTTGTCGAAGCGGTAGCTCGACGGCATCGCGCCGGGCGGGACCACCGGGGCGCCGTCGCGCGCCTCCTTGGCCTCCAGGGCGAGGCGCCGCTTGTTGCCGAGCGGCTCGTGCATGATCTTCTCGTGCAGCCGCAGGATCGCGTCGATCAGCATCTCCGGGCGCGGCGGACAGCCGGGCAGGTAGATATCGACCGGCACGATGTGATCCACGCCCTGCACGATCGCGTAGTTGTTGAACATGCCGCCAGAGCTGGCGCACACGCCCATCGACAGCACCCACTTCGGCTCGGGCATCTGGTCGTAGATCTGGCGCAGCACCGGAGCCATCTTCTGGCTCACCCGACCGGCCACGATCATCAGATCGGCCTGCCGGGGACTGGCCCGGAAGACCTCCATACCGAACCGGGCCAGGTCGTAGCGGGCCGCGCCGGTCGCCATCATCTCGATCGCGCAGCAGGCCAGCCCGAACGTCGCCGGCCAGAAGCTGGACTTGTGTGTCCAGTTGACCAACTTCTCGACGCTGGTCAGCAGAATTCCGCTGGGAAGCTTTTCCTCAATGCCCATGTCAGTCCCAATCCAGCCCGCCGCGGCGCCACACATAGGCGTACGCGACGAACACGGCCACGATGAACAGCACCATCTCCACGAAGCCGAACAGGCCCAGGGCGTCGAACGACACCGCCCACGGGTACAGGAAGATGATCTCGATGTCGAAGATGATGAAGAGCATCGCGGTCAGGAAGAACTTGACCGGGAAGCGACCGCCGCCGACCGGCTGCGGCGTCGGCTCGATGCCGCACTCGTACGCCTCGAGCTTGGCCTTGTTGAACCGGCGCGGCCCGACGAACGGCGCGATGGAGACGGAGAACAGGGCGAACGCGAAGGCGAGAGCGAGCAGCCCGATAACTGGTATGTACGGCGCGAGCGACATGGCTGCTGGCTCCGTCCTTTCTTTCGCCGCGTCTGCGGTGCTTCACACTATTCGTTGGCCTACGGACTCGCTCGTTCGGGGTTGGCGCACGTCAGCGTGCCTCCGCGCGGGCGCCGCGAGGCCTAAGCGGCCGGCACGATCTTGGTCATCGCGGCGATCACGCGGTCTGTCGCGTCGCCGCCGCGCGGTTCGGAGAGATTGGCCAGGAGTTTGAGCACAAACCGCATCAGCATCGGGTGTGGCATGCCGTGCCGGCTGGCGAACCGCATGACCTCCGGGTGCCCGATGATCTTCACGAACCAGTTGCCGAGGCGGTAGTAGCCGCCGTACCGCGCCTTGAGCTCAGCCGGGTATGCGGCGAGCGCCTGCTCCATGCCCGCGGCGGTGGGCCGGGCCAGCGCCTGCGCGGCGACCTCGGCGGCCAGTTCACCGGACTCCATCGCGTACGGGATGCCTTCGCCGTTGAACGGGTTCACCATGCCGCCGCAGTCCCCCACCAGCAGGGCGCCGCGGGTGTAGTGCGGCACCCGGTTGAACCCCATCGGCAGTGCGGCGCCGCGGATCGGCCCATCGGCATACTGCTCGTGCAGCTGCCAGTCCTCCGGGGTGCCGGCCAGCCAGTCCAGCAGCATCTGCCGGTAGTCGGTCTTGCGGAAGGCGGCGCTGCTGTTGAGCACGCCCAGCCCGACGTTGACGCGCCCGTCGCCGAGCCCGAAGATCCAGCCGTACCCGGGGAGCAGCTTGTCCGCCGACTCCTTGCTCCGCAGCTCGATCCACGACTCCAGGTAGTCGTCGTCGTGCCGGGTCGCGCTCGTGTAGTACTGCCGGACGGCCACCCCCATCGGGCGGTCCTCCCGCTTGGTGAGCCCGAGCGCGAGCGCGAACCGCCCCGACACCCCGTCGGCCGCGATGGTCAGCGGCGCCCGGAACTCCACCGGCTGCTTGTCGTGCGTGGTGGCCGTAACGCCGACCACGCGCCCGCCCGCGTTCCGGAGGGGGCCGGTGACATTGGTGTTGGTGTGCAGCTTGGCGCCGGCCGCGACGGCCCGGTTGGCCAGGATCTCGTCGAAGTCCAGACGGGTGCGGGTCAGGCCGTAGTTGGGGTACGCGCTGAGGTCGGGCCAGTCCAGCTCCAGCCGCACACCGCCGCCGATGACGCGCAGCCCCCGGTTGCGGACCCAGCCGTTCTCCGGGCTGGTGTCCACGCCCATCTTGACCAGTTCCTTGACCGCGCGCGGCGTCAGCCCGTCGCCGCACACCTTCTCGCGCGGGAACTGTGTCTTCTCCAGCAGCAGCACGTTCAGGCCGTGCCGGGCAAGGTGGTAGGCAGCGCTCGACCCACCGGGCCCCGCGCCGACGACGATGACGTCCGCCTCGCTCGTAGCCACCTTCGCCACCTCCCAGGTCGCTCGTGAAATCCTTCACAAGCGTTCCGGGGGCAAGTCTAAAACGGTTTCCGCAGGCCTGCTGTGTTAGGCCCCCCTAACCTCCGGCGTCCCGATCCCGCTCATCGTCGCCGCGGGGAACCAACGGGGGGTCCAGTGGCATCTACGGGTGTCGGCGCTCCACCGCAGCGCCCCGGGCAGGGAGGTCAGGTGCGCGAGCACACCGTGGATGTTCTCAGGAGCCATGCCGCCCCGGCGGACAGCCGCGACCCGGGCGCCGATGACATCACGGCCCTGTACTGCGCGGTCACCCCTCGGGCGATTCGGCTGGCCTACCTGCTGACGTCCGACCAGGCGCTCGCCGAGGACGTGGTGCAGGACGCCTTCATCCGCGTTGCCAGCCGGCTGACCCGCATCCGGGAGCCGCACGCCATCGAGGCCTACCTCCGTCGGGCGGTCATCAACGAAATCGTGGCCCGGCGGCGTTCCTTGGCGCGCCAGACCCGAAGACAGCAGGTGGCAGCGTTCCGGCCAGCATCCGGATCACCGATGGACCAGGTGGAGCAGCGGATCGACCTCGTTGAGTCGCTCAACGTGCTTCCGCTGCTGCAGCGCACCGCGATCTTGTTGAAGTACTGGATGGACCTCACCGACGTCGAGATTGCCGACGCCATGAACTGCCCGGTCGGGACGGTCAAGTCCCGGCTCTCGCGCGGTCTCGACACGTTACGAAAGGTGGCGGGAGATGACTCCTGACCTGGAAGACCGGCTCCGGTCCGCCCTGGACGAGCGAGCCATGGAGATCACCCCCGGCCCCCCACCGGGCGGGCTGGCCGGCACGATCCGGCGTCGGCGCGGACGGCGCATCGCCGGCGTCGGCGCGCTCGCCATGGCGGTGGTCGCCGGAGTTGTCGCAGTGGTGGCAACCGTCCCACTTCGAGCGTTGACCGATCCGGCACCTGCCCTGCCCGCGAACCCCGCCGCACCGGTCTCGACCGGCACGGTCGCGCCCCTCCCTGATGGACCCCTGGCGGCGCGGCAAGACGTCAGCGCGGTCTGGACCGGGTCGCAGTTCCTGGTGTGGGGCGGACGGTCGGTTACCGAGGACGCGATGAACTACCACGCGGACGGTGCCTCCTACGACCCGACGGCCAAGACATGGCGCAAACTGCCCGCGTCGCCGCTGTCGGCACGCGCCGGGCACCAGGCCATCTGGACCGGCACCGAAATGATCGTCTGGGGCGGCCGGGGCACCTCCCCCGAGTTCCCGGATCGGGACGGCGCGGCCTACCACCCCGGCACAGGCAGGTGGCGGACAATCGCCTCGAATCCTCGTGACGGCCGGGAATGGGGAAAGCCGCTCCGCGTGGCCGGCAAGGTGGTCATCGTCGGGGGACAGGGTTCCCGGGACAGGTCCGCCGGTGACACGGTGCTGGTCTACGACCCCGCAACGGACCGCTGGTCCCAGTTCCCGGCTACGCACCGGGTGCATGACGCGGTGGGCACCCCCCGAGGGACGCTGATCCTGGCCCAGGTGGACGACGCCAACCACCTGTACCTGCAGGAGGTCACGCTGGCTGGCGTCGCCCGGACCGGTCCGGCCAGGGCACCGGAGCCCTTCCCGGTGTCCTGGCTCGGACTCGCCATCAGCGACGACACCCTGATGCTGGCCGTCACCGACCGACCCGCGGAGCGCGCCCGGGTGCTGACCGGCCAGTTGACCGCAAACGGCCTCCCCACCGACTGGTCCACGGCACAGCTGCCTACGTCGATTCAGCCGTCGGTCGCGGTGGACACCCACCACCGGGGGCTCGCGGTGGCGCTGAACCCTGATGCGCTGTTGCTGGCCGCGATGCCGCAGGTCGCTGTGGTCGATCCGCGCAACGGGGACGTGGCGTTACAGACCTCGCCGGCGCGATCGGACGCCGCCTGCGGGCTCACCGGTGCGCTGACCTGGACCGGCACCAGCCTCTTCAGCTGGGGCGGTCAGACCTGCAGCCCGCACAGCGGCATCACCAACACGTCGTCAGGGCTGGTGTGGACGCCGTCGGAATGAGCCCGGCGGTCAGGGACGGACCGCGCGGTGCAGGGCCACCACGCCGCCGGTGAGGTTACGCCACCCGACCCGTTGCCAGCCGGCGTCCGCGATCCTGGCCGCCAGCCCGCGCTGGTCCGGCCAGGCGCGGATGGACTCGGCCAGGTAGACGTAGGCGTCGGGGTTGCTCGCCACCCGGCGGGCCACCTCCGGCAGCGCGCGCATCAGGTACTCCAGGTACGCCGCCCGGAACGGCCCCCAGGTGGGGTGGCTGAACTCGCACACCAGCAGCCGTCCACCGGGGCGGGTCACCCGGGCCATCTCCCGTAGCGCCGCGTCCGGGTCCACGATGTTGCGCAGGCCGTACGAGATGGTGACCGCGTCGAAGGTGTCGTCCGCGAACGGCAGGGCGAGCGCGTCGCCGGCGAGCAGCAGCACGGCCGGCCGGCGGCGGTGGCCGGCGGCGAGCATGCCGAGGGACAGGTCCACGCCGACGGCCAGGGCGCCGGAGCGGGCCAGTTCCTCGGTGGACGAGCCGGTGCCGGCGGCCAGGTCCAGGACCCGCTCGCCTGGTTGCAGCTCCAGCGCCCGCCGCGTCTCCCGGCGCCACCCACGGTCCATGCCGAAGGAGAGGATGGTGTTCGTGCGGTCGTACCGCGCGGCCACCCCGTCGAACATCGCCGCGACCTCGTCCGGCGCCTTGTCCAGCGACGCCCGCACCGGCGTCATGTCGTCGCCACCAGCGGGAGCGTGCGACGGGTCGCGGTGCCCGCGGGGGGCGCGACGATCGAGGAGAAGTGCGACGTCACCCGGTCGTCGGTGGGGTCGTCCTGCGGCGTCCAGTGCACCGTCAGGTGCCGGTACAACGTGTCGCGCTGCGCCGGGATGCGCCCCGCGGACCGGATCATCCACACCAGCTCGGTGAGCCGGGAGCGGTGCTTCGCGCCGGCCGAGGAGATCACGTTCTCCTCCAGCATGATCGAGCCGAGGTCGTCGACGCCCATGTGCAACGCGAGCTGGCCGACGTCCTTGCCGGTGGTCAGCCAGGACGCCTGCAGGTGCGCGACGTTGTCGAAGTACAGCCGGGAGACGGCGACCAGGCGCAGGTACTCCAGGCTGGTCGCCTGGGTGCGGCCCTTGAGGTGGTTGTTCTCCGGCTGGTACGTCCACGGGATGAACGCGCGGAAGCCACCGGTGCGGTCCTGCAGGTCCCGGATCATGCGAAGGTGCTCGATGCGCTCGGCGTTGGTCTCGCCGGTCCCCATCATCATGGTCGCGGTGGACTCCACGCCGTGCCGGTGCGCGACCTCCATCACCTCGATCCAGCGCTCGCCGGACTCCTTCAGCGGCGCGATCGCCTTCCGGGGCCGCAACGGCAGCATCTCCGCGCCCGCGCCGGCGATGGAGTCCAGCCCGGCGGCCTTGATCCGCAGCACCGCGTCCTCGATCGACACCCCGGACACCTTGGCCATGTGCATGATCTCGCTCGGCCCGATGGAGTGGATCGCCAGCTGCGGGTAGGCCTGCTTGACGGCGGAGAAGAGCTCCTCGTAGTACTCCACGCCGTACTCCGGGTGGTGCCCGCCCTGCAGCATGACCTGGGTCGCGCCCAACTCGACCGCCTCGGCGCACCGGTGCAGGATCTCCCCGGTCGAGTGGGACCAGCCCTCGGCGTGCTTCGGCGCCCGGTAGAACGCGCAGAACTTGCACGCCGTGACGCAGACATTTGTGTAGTTGATGTTGCGATCGATCAGGTAGGTGACGATGCCGTCGGGGTACCGCCGCCGCCGGACGGCGTCCGCCGCCTCGCCCAGCGCGTGGAACGGCGCGTCGGTGTAGAGCAGCAGCGCCTCGTCAGTCGTGATGCGCCCGCCGTCGGCCGCCCGGGCCAGGATGTCGCCGATCTCTGCCACGCCCCCGAGCGTACGCGCCGCCGCCGCGACCCCGGGGCCGCCGGGAGCCCTCGTGACGCACCGCACCGGGCGACCCGGCGAGCCCAGAACCGAGCGACTACGGTTGATCCCCGATGCCGGGCTGGCCGTTCGTCGGGCGGCTCGAGCCGTCACATGTGGCTGAGGCACCTAATCAGCCGCGAATTCGGTGCTTCCCGCGCATGTCAGCGAGCGCCCGCGCGCGACCCGGGCGTGTCGCGCGTCCGGCCGAGGGGTCGCGCGTGCAGCCGAGGGCTCGCGCGTCCGGCCAAGGGCTCGCGCGTCCGGCCGAGGGCTCGCGCGCCCAGCCGAGGGCTCGCGCGCCCAGCCGAGGGCTCGTGCCCAGCCGAGGGCTCGCGCGCCCAGCCGAGGGCTCGCGCGCCCAGCCGAGGGCTCGCGCGCCCAGCCGAGGGCTCGCGCGTGCAGCCGAGCGATCCCGAGGCCCGCCCCGCGCCGCCCGCGACCGCCGACCCGAACCCGACTGGGATATTCGTCCGATTTGTCGACCAACGACCCGTTCCGAGCCGGCAGGCGAGTCGTCACATGTGGCTGAAGCACGTAATCAGGCGCGAATTCGGTGCTTCGCGCGCATGTCAGCGAGCCGCCGCACGCGACCCGGGCGTGTCGCGCGCCCGGCCGAGGGCTCGCGCGTGCGGCCGGGGGCTCCCGAGGTGCCGGCCCGCCGACGATCGCCGACCCTCGTCCCGACTGGCGCATTCGTCACATCCCGGCAACCATCCGCGGACCATCTCGCCGACAGGTCGACGCCGGGCAGGCGAACCGCCAGGGCCGCCAGCGCCGCGTCGAGGCCGACCCGGACGGCCTTGCCGACCTGGACGGCCTTGCCGACCCGGACGCGACCACCACTGTTCAGGCCACGCCCACCGACACGCTTGCCGATCGCCGGTCGTGGACCCACGCCGGGAACTCCCCGGCCGGCATGGTGAGCGCGTAGTAGGGACCGCGGGCCATCGTGACGCCGGCGACCCGTACCGCCGTCGCCTGCGCCTCGGTGTCGACGCCGTCCGCCACGGTCTCGACCTTGAGGATCCCGGCGATGGAGAGCGCCATCTCGAACATCCAGGTGGCATCCGCGTCGTCGCTGTGCGCGCCGCTGATTTTGATCTGGTGGATCGGGTGCGACCCCAGGCTCGCCAGCGACACCGGGCCGACGCCGAAGTCGTGTACCGCGACCCGGACCCCGCGTGCCGCGACGGCCTCGATCGCGGCGGACGACGCGGCGGCGTTGAGCGACTGCGAGTCGGTCACGCCGAGCGTCAGCCGGTCGCCCGCCAGCCGGGTCTCCGCGAGGGTGCCCGTCACCATGTCCGCGAAGCCGGGTTCGCTGAGTTGGCGGTGCGAAACGCTGACGATCAGCCGCAGGTCGCCGATCGCCTCGTCGTCGCGCCAGGCGACCACCTGGGCGCAGGCGGCCCGCAGGGCGTAGGCGCCGATCGGGCCGATGGCGCCGGTCCGATCCGCCGTGGCGGCGAACTCGTCGGACCGCAACGTCCCGAGCAGCGGGTGCTGCCAGTAGGTCGACGCCATCACGCCGACGCACCGGCCGGTGTCCGGCGCAACCAGCGGCTCGTAGCTGATCTTGATTTCGTCGCGGTCCAGGGCGTACCCGAGGTGCTCCGCCATCTGCCGCAGGTACGCGAGGTCGCCGTGCTGGGTCCGGGTGAACCGCTGCACCCGGTTCTTGCCCTGGCCCTTCGCCGCGTACATCGCGATGTCGGCACAGCGCATCAGGTCGGCGGCGGTCAGGTTCGGCATCGCACTCGCCACGCCGATGCTCGCGCCGATCCGGACCGTTCCCTGCGACAGGTAGACCGGCTCCCGGAGCCGGTCACACAGGCGCGCGGCGAGGTCATCGGCACTGTACGGGTCGTCCAGGTCGGGCAGGAGCACGGCGAACTCGTCGCCGCCGAACCGCGCCGCCTGCCCCATCGGGCCGGTGACCTCGGTCAGCCGGGCGGCCACCTCGACCAGCAGTTGGTCGCCGGCACCGTGCCCGTGGGTGTCGTTCACCTTCTTGAAGTCGTCGAGATCGATCATCAGCAGGGCGACCCGGTCCTCGGCGCCGACGGCCCCGTCCACCGCGGCGGCCAGCCGCGGGAAGAACTGGGCGCGGTTGGGCAGGTTGGTGAGCGCATCGGTGTGGGCCCGGTAGCTCAACTCGGCGTGGGCTCCGCAGTTCGCCTCCGCGAGGGAACGCTGGTTGAGCAGCGTACGGAAGGCCTCGAACTCCGCGTCGGAGAGCGGCTCCCCGGCGCCCACCAGGAGGAGCATGTCCTCCCGCACCCCGGCGACCGCGGCGGCACGCCAGTGCGAGGTTCCGGTGACGACCTCCTGCAACGCCGCCACCACGGCGGGCTCCAGCGCCACCACGTCCGTCCCGATCGCGTCGAAGAGGGCGCGTACCGGCGCCGGCACCGCGACACCCTGGGCCGCCGCGGGCAATCCGACCACGGAATCCACGATTGCCTCGTCGCCGAGGCGACGCACCACCAGCACGGCGGTGCCCGGGCGCAGCGCACACAGCGCCTCGGCGGTCTGCGCGACGACGGCGCGGACCGCTTCGATCTCGGTGCGGTGGATCAACTGCCGACCGGCTCCGGCCAGCAGCACCTCCCGATCGACGGCCAGTTGCTGGCGGTGCAGCGACGCGTGCAGGACCCGGACCATCACGGTGATCATGAAAAGGTGCGGGATGAGGCTCAGGATCGGACCCGAGTTCCACTCCATCATCCGGCCCAGCGACACCGGCTGGATGGCGATGGTGATCGGGAACGCGAACGCCAGGCCCGCCAACCGCAGGCACGCAACCCGCGTCGAGCCGTACTGGGACTGGATGGCCAGCGACGACACGCACAGCGCGGTGGTCGCCACCGGGTCCAGCAGGGCCGTGCCGGCGATCACGGTCGCCACCGGGATCAGCAGCCAGTCCAGGGGGACCAGCCGACCCCGCCAGAACGTCACCCCGTAGTCGGCGACCAGGACGATCATGGCGATCATGGCCCCGGTGGCGCGGACCGACGAGAGCGCCGGATCGATCTGGCCCAACAGCGGCAGCACCGAGAGGATGGCGAACACCACCGCACCCAGTCGCGCCCGCTGCACGCTGGATGCCGGCAACCACCGACCGATTCGCTTCACATCGTCCGCATCGGCCGGCAGCGGGCCGGATCAAGCACTTTGCTACCTCAGGTCAGCTTGACCGCTCCGGTGATCTTCTCCTCGGTCACGTGGTCCGAGCCGCGCGGCGCCGGCTCCACCGACACCCCGACAGCGTCGGCACCGGTTACCTCCGCACCGATCAGCACGGTCCCGCGATTCTGCCCCGGCGGCAGCACCCCGACCGAGTTCATGTCGGTCGTGCCCCTCGGCTGCAGCCAGATCTGGTAGAGCTCGTCCTGCCCGGGGGTACGCAGCCCGTTGAGGACGGCGACCGCCCGACCCTGCGCCTGCGACACCACCACGACCACCTGCCCGCCGGTAGCCATCTCCTCGGTGTGCACCTTCGCGTCGGGCGCGTTGATCACCGCGTCGATCTGCCGGCTCTGCGCCGAGGCGGCCCGCTCGGCCTCCAGCTGAGCGTTGGTCACCCGCCAGCTCGCCAGCCCGCCGCCGCCGACCAGCACCCCGGCCGCGACCGCCGCCGCGGTGAAGCGACGCCAGCGGGTCACCGGGTCGGCCCGGCCGTGCGAGCCCCGGTCCGCGCTCCCCGGGCGCTCCTGCGGGGTACGGGCCACGGCGGCCAGGACCGCGTCGCGCATCCCGGGTGGCGGCGCCTGCGCCATCGCCCCCGCCATCCGGGTCGTGGTCTCCCGCAGCTCGGCCACCTCCAGCGCGCAGGTTTCGCACTGGTGCAGGTGCCGGGCGAACGCGGCACGCTCCAGATCGTCCACCGCGTCGAGCGCGTACGCCCCGGCAAGCGCGTGGATATCGGTCGCTTCGGTCATCCGACGCTCACCCCCAGGCAGTCGCGCATCCGGATCAGTCCGTCGCGCATTCTCGTCTTGATGGTCGGCAGGCTCGCGTCGAGGAGGTCGGCGACCTCCCGGTACGTGTGCCCGCCGTAGTACGCCAGCGTGATCGACTCCCGCTGGAGATCGGTGAGGCCCTCCATGCACTTCCGCACCTGCTGCTGCTCGATGCGCGCGGTGACGGACTCCACCACGTCGTCGTACGGCGTGTCGATGGTCGCCGCGCCGTGGCGCAGCGTGCGTTCCGTGCCGGCCTGCTCGGAGCGGACCCGGTCCACCGCACGTCGGTGCGCGATGGTGAACACCCAGCTCGTCGCGGAGCCCTTGGTGGTGTCGAAGCGCCCGGCTGTGCGCCAGACCTCCAACATCACCTCCTGCGCCACCTCCTCGGCCTGGGCCGGATCCCGCAGGACCCGCCGGATCAGGCCGTACACCCGGGGAGCGACCTCGTCGTAGAGCGACGCGAACGCCCGCTCGTCCCCCCTGGCAACGCGGCTGAGCAGGTCGTTCACGTCGACCCGGACAACCGGGGTCGGCACGGCGGTCAGTCGCCGCCCGGCCACCTCACCGGCAGTGAGCCCGTTCTCCGACGCCATCGCCACCTCCAGCCCTGCGTAGTCGCTCTCGATTCGTTGCCGACGCCGCGGCGGATGGGTCAGGCGTCGTAATCCACGCGCAACTGCGCCGAACGCGGGCTGGACTGGCAGGTCAGCACGTACCCGGCGGCCAGCTCGTCCGGTTCCAGCGCGTAGTTGCGCGCCATCTCCACCCGGCCCTCCACCAGGCGGGCCCGGCAGGTGGCGCACACCCCACCCTTGCACGCGTACGGCAACTCCGGGCGTACCCGCAGCGCCGCGTCGAGGACCCGCTCGCCGGCGTGCATGACCACGGTCGTGGCGCGGCCGTCGAGGGCGACGGTGAGCCGCGCGCCGTCCGGCCCGGCGCCCCGGGTCTGCCGCGGGATCGGCTGCTCCTCGACGTGGAAGTACTCGGCACGGACCGACGTCGCCGGCACCGCGCGCTCGGCCAGCACCGCCCGGGCGCCGCTGACCAGCCCGTACGGCCCGCACAGGAACCACTCGTCGACGCTGCGCACCGGCAGCAGCGCGTCCAGCAACCGGGCGAACCGGGCACCGTCCAGGCGGCCGGAGAGCAGCTCGGAGTCGCGCGCCTCCCGGCTCAGCACGTGGATCAGGTGCAGCCGGTCCGGGTACCGGTCTTTCAGGTCGGCCAGCTCCTCGAGGAACATCACGCTGGTACTCGTCCGGTTGGCGGACACCACGGTGAACCGGCTGGTCGGCTCCACGGCGAGCGCGGTGGCGAGGAGCGACAGCACCGGGGTGATCCCCGATCCGGCCGCCACGGCGGCGTAGTGCCGGCTCCGGTCGGCGGCGAACGCGCTGGTGAAGTGGCCCATCGGCGGCAGCACCGACACCTCGTCGCCGATCCCCAGCGCCGCCGCGTACGTCGAGAACGCCCCCCCGGCCAACCGCCGCACGCCGACCCGCAGCACCCCTCGGGCGCGCAGCTGCGCCGGCGTGGAGCAGACCGAGTACGAGCGCCGGATCTCCGCGCCGCCGATCTCGCAACGCAGCGTCACGTGCTGGCCGGCCCGGAAGGCGAACACCTCGCGCAACCCCGCCGGCACGGCGAAGGTCAGGCAGAGCGCGTCCTCGGTGAGCGGCTCGACGCCCGCCAGGGGCAGCCGGTGGAACGCCGTCCGGGTGCGCGCGGCGACGCCCATCACAGCGCCTTGATCGCGTGGAACGGCTCGGCGCACTCCCGGCAGCGCCACAACGCCTTGCACGCGGTCGAGGAGAACCGGGAGAGCTGCTCGGTCGACGGCGATCCGCAGTGCGGGCACCGCACGCTCACCGTCACCGCCACCGCCCGGCCCGGCGCGCCTGATGCCGCTGGTGCCGCTGGTGCCGCTGGTGCCCCTGACGCCGCTGGTGGCGGGCCGGCGGGCGGCGGGGGCGCGATGCCGGCGGCGGCGAGCTTGCCGCGGCCGGCCTCGGTGATCCAGTCGGTGGTCCACGGCGGTGCCAGCACGGTCACCACCCGCGCGTCGCCGTACCCGGCGATCCGCGCCACCCGCCGGATCTCGGCGCGGATCACATCCATCGCGGGGCACCCGGAGTACGTGGGGGTGACCGTGACGGTCAGCCGGCCGTCGCAGAGCCGTACATCGCGGAGGATGCCCAGGTCGGCGATGGTGACCACGCGGATCTCCGGGTCCAGCACCGCGGCCAGGGCGGCCCGGACGTCACCCAACGGCCGGTCCCCGGTCACCATCGCGCGCCCGGATGCGCCCGGTGGACCACCTGCATCTCGGCGAGCAGGTAGGCCAGCTCCTCGGTGTGCCGACCGTGCCGGCCGCCGGAGGGCGCCCACCCGGTGGTCGGCGTCGCGAGGGTCGCTTCGGCCAGTACCGGCGCGACGCTGGCCTGCCAGGCGGGCCGCAACCCGGCCGGGTCCACGCCGACCCCGGCGGTCGCCAGCCGGGACGTCACCGCATCGGCCTCGAACAGTTCGGCGGTGTAGGGCCACAGCTCGTCCACCGCCGCCTGCATCCGCCGGTGCGACTCGGCGGTGCCGTCGCCCAGCCGGAGTGTCCACAGCCGGGCATGCTCGAGGTGGTACGCCGACTCCTTGACCGCCTTCCCGGCCACCCCGGCGAGGCGGTCGTCGACCGATCCGGCGAGGCCGGCGTAGAGGGGCACCTGGTACGCGGCGACGAAGAGCAGCTTCGTCACGGTCCGGGCGAAGTCGCGGTCGGGCAGTTCCACCAGCAGGCAGTTGCGGTACTCCCGGTCCTCCCGCAGGTAGGCCAGGCTGTCCTCGTCGCGCCCGGCCGGCTCCCCGGCGTAGCTCAGCAGCGCCCGGGCGACGCCGAGCTGGTCCAGCGCGATGTTGGCGAACGCGACATCGGACTCCAGCTCGGGCGCCCGGGAACACCACCAGGACAGCCGCTGGGCCAGGATCAGCGCGTCGTCGCCGAGCCGCAGCGCGTACTGGGCCACCGCCCTGCTGAGGTCGGCGTCATCGGCGGCGGTCACAGGTGGGGCACCCCCTCCGGCACCGGATAGTGGGTGGGATGCCGGTACACCTTGTCGGCGGCCGGGTCGAAGAAGGCGTGCTTGGCGTCCGGATCGGTCGCCGTGATCGCGACAGCCGGCACCACCCAGATCGACACGCCCTCCTGGCGGCGGGTGTACACGTCGCGGGCATGGTGCAGCGCGAGCTCGGCGTCGGGTGCGTGGACGCTGCCGACATGGGTGTGCGCCAGCCCGCGCCGGGGTCGGACGAAGACCTCCCACAACGTGAGGTCGGCGCCGCCCGCGCCGGTCATCGGGCTGTCGCCGGTGCGTGCTTGACGGCGTACGCCGCGGCGGCCTCGCGCACCCAGGCGCCGTCGGCGTGGGCCTGCCGCCGGTGGGCCAGGCGCTGCCGGTTGCACGGCCCGTCCCCGCTGATCACGCGGCGCAGCTCGGCGTAGTCCGGCGGGGTGTAGTCGTGCGCGCCGCGTTCCTCATTCCACCGCAGGTCAGGATCGGGCAGGGTGAGCCGCAGCGCGGCCGCCTGCGGCACGCACATGTCGACGAAGCGCTGGCGCAGCGCGTCGTTGGAGAAGCGCTTGATGCCCCACTCCATCGACTGCGCGGAGTGCGTCGAGGCGTCGTCGGGCGGGCCGAACATGGCCAGCGACGGGTACCACCACCGGTCCACCGCGTCCTGCGCCATGGCCCGCTGCGCCGGCGTACCCCCGGACAGCACCCAGAGGATCTCGAAGCCCTGCCGCTGGTGGAACGACTCCTCCTTGCAGACCCGGATCATGGCGCGCGCGTACGGCCCGTACGAGCAGCGGCACAGCGGCACCTGGTTGACGATCGCCGCGCCGTCCACCAGCCAGCCGATGGCACCGACGTCGGCCCAGGAGAGAGTCGGGTAGTTGAAGATCGACGAGTACTTCTGCCGCCCGGTGAGGAGCAGGTCGACGAGCTCGTCGCGGGACACCCCGAGCGTTTCCGCGGCGGCGTACAGGTACAGCCCGTGACCGGCCTCATCCTGCACCTTCGCGAGGAGGATCGCCTTGCGTTTCAGTGACGGCGCACGCGTGATCCAGTTACCCTCTGGCTGCATACCAATGATCTCTGAATGCGCATGCTGAGCAATTTGTCGAAGAAGTGTCCGCCGGTATCCGTCGGGCATCTGATCGTGCGGCTCGATTTTCCCGTCGGCCGCGAGGACATCGTGGAAGGACCGATTGCTATCGGCGGAACGCCCCGGCGCTCGCTGTGTCCCCGCCGCCCGGAGGGCCTGCTCAGCCTGGTCGACCTCGGCGAGCAGCACGGACGGTAGTGCCTCGACCGGCTCGTCGTACACGCCTCGATGTTACCGCGCGGTGACATCGCCACAAGGATCTGAAATACGAATGTGGTCGACTGGTTCGACCCGATTGATCAGCGTAACCTCGGTCGGGCAACGCCGTTGATCACACAACGTGGACCCCATGGGAGCCTCCTGCTTATGCGCCGCACCCCGGCCCTGATCGCGGCAGCCATCGTCACTGCTTCGGTGGTGGTTGGTGGCTATCTGTGGGCGACCCAGGCGTTGGGCTCACTGCCGGTGATCGGCACACAGTCCGGCTCGACGGGGCCGCGGCTGAGCTGGCGGGCACCGGCACCGATGATGGCCGCGCAGCCGGCGCCGGCACTCGGCCCCGCGCTGCTCCACCCTGCGACGGTGACCGTGAACAGCCCCGGCTTCTGGTCCTGGTCACTGCTCGACCGCCGGACCGGTGAGATCGTCGGCTCACCCAATCTCGGATCCACAAACGTCACCGCATCCATGATCAAGGCCTGGCTCGCCGCCGACTACCTGCGCCGGGCCGCCGAGAAGCGGCAGACTCCGTCGGCGGCGACCCTCAAGCGGCTCACCATCATGATCCGGGACAGCGACAACGCCGCAGCGTCCTTCTTCTCGAGTGCGCTCGGCGGGACGGCGAGCATCAGCCGACTGGTCAAGATCTGTGGGCTCACCGACAGTCGGCCCAACCTGAACTGGGCCAACGCCAAGATGTCGGCCCGCGACTCCGCCCGAATGGGCGGCTGCCTTGCCGATGGGCGCGCCGCCGGCCCGAAGTGGACCGAATGGGTCCTTGGCGAAATGCGCGCCGTGCGGGGCGTGGGGCGGTTCGGCATCATCGCGGCGCTGCCCCCGGAGGAGGCCAAGGTCACCGCGATGAAGAACGGTTGGGTCGTCCGGTCCGACGGCAAGTGGCACGTCAACTGCATGGCGGTCGGGCCGGAGTGGTCGCTGGCGGTGATGCTGGTGTACCCGGCGAACCGCGGCTTCGCGCACGGCGCCGGCATCTGCAAGAGCGTCGCGCAGCAGTTGATGGCCTGAGATCGGTCGGCCCTCCGCCGGCCGTGGCCGGTCAGGCGAGAAAGGCGGGGCCGCCCGGTGGCAGCGCCGGCACGGCGCCCAGGGCAGCTGCGCGACGGGCGAACTCGCGCAGCCCGGCGACCTGGCGGTCGCCAAGGGAGAAGTCGAGGGCCCGGAAGTACGACGCGAGCGTGGCGGCGTCGAACGGCTCCCATCGGGCCGCCGCCTCGGCCACCGCGTCCAACTCCCCCAGGCACACGTCGCGGGAGCGCAGGAACGCCTCGTGCACGTCCTTGACCTGCCCCGGGAACGCCGCGGCGAACTCGCGCCGGACCCCCCACGCGGCGAACACCATGGGCAGACCGGTCCACTCCCGCCAGGCCTCACCCAGGTCGGTGACGATCAGACCGCGCGCCGGAGCCTCGTGCCGCGCGCGCAGCGCCACGTCGCCGATGAGCACCGCGGCGTCGGACTCCAGCAGCATCTGGGTGAGATCGGGTGGGCAGGTGAAGTACTCCGGTGTCACCCCGTACCGCTGCGCCAGCAGCATCTGCGCGAGCAGCACCCCGGTCCGCGACGTCGCGCCGAGCGCCACCCGACGACCGTCCAGCTCGGGAAGCGGCACGGTGGACACGATGTTCACCGAGAGCACCGGCCCGTCGCTGCCCACCGCCAGGTCGGGCAGGAGCAGCAGGTCGTCGGCGTGGCGCAGGTACTCCACCAGCGAGATCGGGCCGATGTCGAGATCGCCCTCGACCAGGGCCGCGTTGAGCCGGTCCGGGGTGTCCTTGCGCAGGTCCACGTCGAGGAGTGCGCCGGAACGCATCAACCCCCAGTACAGCGGCAGACAGTTGAGGAACTGGATGTGCCCGACCCGGGGGCGGCGTAACTGGCTCACATTCTCATCCTGCCCCCGGAAGTGGCTGAACCCCGCGGTCCGGCGTCGCATCTCACAGTGCCCGGCGGCAACGCGCTGCCGCCGGGCACTGTGCGAGCGGTGCTACGGCAGGTTGACGGTCCGGGTGCCGCGCCGGGGTAGCGTGATCGGGCCGGTGGACCGGTCGTCGGCACCGTAGATCAGGCGGACCCGACCCGGGGTGACCAGCGACATGGAGTACCGCCCGTCGACGACGTAGGCCACCCCGACGATGTCACCGGTCCTCTCGTGCACGGCGTGGACGTAGTCGGCCGGCGCCGTTCCGGTCAGCCGGACCCCGCCGACGAGCGCAGCGTCGAACGTGGTGGAACCGCCCGCGGTGACCTGGATGTGCGTCGCACGGTAGCGGTTGATGGTGCCACCGGAGAACTGCATCGGATGGTCCGGGGCGTCGAAGAGCAGCGGCCACCGGTACGGCCCGAGCCCGCCGATCGTGTACCGGCCCGTCGCGTCGATCTCCACCACCTCCGCGTTCTCCCGGCCGAAGAACATGACGCTGATCCGCACGTGGCCGGCGGAGACCGCGGCCCCACCGGCTCGTGTTGTGACCCGGCCGGTGATGGAGCCCGCCCGGTCCAGCCGGATGTCGGGAACCTCGGTCACCACGCCGGCGACCGCGCGCACCACGACCGCCTCCCGGATGTCGCCCGTGCCACCCGAGCGGCCGACCCACTGGCTTCCGTACGGACTGTGGCTGGGCGCACGGACGAACAGGGTGTAGTCCCCGGACGGGAGCGGGCCGAGCCGGACGACGCCCTGTTCGTCGCTGCAGCCGTTGCCTGCATCCGGGATTTCGGTGAAGCCGGCCCCGACCTGCAGAACGCAGGCGTTCGGCACCGGCTCACCGGTGACCGCGTCCCGCACCGTGGTAGTGATCAGGGCAGCGGGCGTTATCGGCACGACGGCCTCCGCGGTGGTGCCTTCGGCCACATTGATCTCGATGGAGGCGCTGTTGTACCGGCCGTCCGCCGCGGATGCCCAGACGGACGTGGCGCCGACGACGACGCCGGTCAGCCGCACCTCTCCGGTGCCGTTGCTACAACCGTGGGCGACCCCGAGAATGTAGGCACAGAAGTTGGTGATCATCGCTCCGGTGCTCGTGTCCCGCGCGGTGACCCGAACCTCGCTGGTGGGCAGCAGGCGGTCCTCGATGGTGACCGACGAGCCGGCCGCGACCGTGATCACCGCGGCCGCCTCCTGCGTCCTGGCGCCGAAGAAATACTGGCCACGCACCCGCCACGGATCATTGCCGAACGAGACCTTGTACTCGCCGGCGAGGACGACCGCCTCGAACCTCCCGTCCGGCGACGTGGTCACCGAGCCCCCCCGTCCGCCGCCGGCGGGGTGTACCTCGACGTAGCCCCCGCTGAGCGGCACGCCGGCCGCGTCGGCGATCCGACCGACGATCGTGCCGGTCGGGAGCAACTGCTCGTCGATGGTGAGCGTCTCGTCCGTCCGCACCTCGAAGCGGGTGGCGCGCTCGACGTCCAGGGTGCGTGGCACGTACTGCTCGCCGACGAAGCCCCTGGGAAGTTGGAAGGAGATGCGGTACCGCCCGAGCGGCACGTTGGCAATGGTGAACCGGCCGTCCGAGTCGGTCCTCGCGGCGACCCTGGTCATGTTGTCCTCGTCGCGCTCCACCACGTCGGCGCCGACGACCGGGTTGCCGGCTGCGTCCACGAGGCGTCCGGTGATCCGACCGGTCAGGATCGCGATCTCGTCGACCGCGAGGGACGCACCGGCGGCGACTGCAAAAACGTCTCCGTCGTACGGGTCGAGCACCCGAGGTGCGTACTGATGGCCGCCCTCTCGTCGGGTGAACTCCAGCCGGTAGCTCGCCGCTGGCACCACCAGGGAGTACGCCCCGTCGGCGCCGGTCACAGCGACCGCGGTGGCTCCGCCCGGGACGCCGACCCGCCACGCGTGAACCGAAGCACCGGCGATCGGCGCACCGGCCGGAGTTCGGAAGTACCCGGTGATGGTTCCCTGGTCCACGGTGGTCCGCGGCGGCAGCGCTGCCACCGACGAGCCAGCGGCGGCGGCGGGGCTGGGTGTGGCCACAGCCATCGGAGCGAGCAGCGCCAGGGCGATGCCGGCGACGCTGAACCAGCGCCTGATCCGACGGGCGAGATACCTGTCCTTCAT
This sequence comes from Micromonosporaceae bacterium, assembly GCA_035296325.1. GTDB lineage: Bacteria > Actinomycetota > Actinomycetes > Mycobacteriales > Micromonosporaceae > DATHBD01. Next base: position 82,824 of record DATHBD010000014.1, read on the forward strand.
TGACTACTCCTCTGTCGCGCCGCAACGCACGACGCCGGAGCAGCCTACGAGTTCACCGGTCCTCGCGATGGTGCCGAAGGCTTAACGCTGGTCCAACGTCCGAAAGCCGACCCACACTTGACGGCCCTGGACAACCACTCTGGAGATTCAGCGCCCGTGTCCGGTACCCGCGGTGTCGCCGCGAGGACCCGCGGGACACAGGCGTTCGCCATCGGCTCACCGGCCACCGCGTCCCGGACCGCGGTCGCGATCATCGCGGTCGCGCGTCATCGGCACCACCACCTCCGTGATGATGCCCTCGGTCACGTTGACGTCGACGGAGACACGGTTGTACCGCCCGTTCGGCGCGTACGTGGTGATCGACGTGGCGCCGACGACCACGCCGGTCACCCACACCTCTGCGGTGCCGTTGCTGCAGTTGGTCCCGCTGCTCTCGGGTACGTAGGCGCAGAAGTTGTCGAGCAGCGCTCCGGTCCTGGTGTCCCGCGCGGTGACCCGAACCTCGCTGGTGGGCAGCGGACGGCCCTCGATGGGAACCGACGAGTCGGCCGGAACCGTGATCACCGCGGCCGCCGCCAACGTCCGGGCGCCGGCGAAGAAGTGGGTACGCGTCCACGGGACGTCCGTGAACGACGCCTTGTACCCGCCTGCGAACACGACGACCTGGAACGTCCCGTCCGGCAGGGTGGTCACCGCGCCCAACCATGCGCCCCGGACGTCGTACAGCTGGACGTTGTACCCGATGAGCCCGTCGACCGGCGCGTCGAGGATTCGACCGATGATCGTGCCGGTCGGAAGCAACTGCTCGTCGATGGTGAGCGTCTCGTCCGCCCGCACCTCGAACCGGGTGGCTCGCTCCAGGTCCAGGGTGCGTGGCACGAACTGCTCACCGACGGCGCCGATGGGGAGCCGGAACGAGAGGCGGTACTGCCCGGCCGGGACGCCCGCAACGGTGTACCGACCGTCCGCGTTGGTCCTCGCGGCGACCCTGATCATGTTGTCCTCGTGGCGTTCCACGACCTCCGCGCCGACGACCGGGTTACCGGCCGCGTCCACCAGGCGTCCGGTGATCCGACCGGTCGGCAGCGCGATCTCGTCCACGGTGATCGCCGCGCCGGTGGTGAGCGCGAACACACCTGCGGAGTACAGGAAGCGCACTCCCGGTGCGTACTGGGAGCCACCACCCTCCGGGCGCACGAACTCCAGCCGGTACCTGCCGGCCGGGACAACGAGGGAGTACGCCCCGTCGGCGCCGGTCAGGGCCTCCGCGGTGGCCCGGCCCCCGACGTCGACATTCCACGCGATAACCCGTGCACCGACGATCGGCGCACCGGTCGCGGACCGGAAGGACCCGGCGATGGTGACCGGATCGACGATCGTCGGCGAAACGGAGGGGGTCGGGCTGGGCGGGGTCGGGCTGGGCGAGGTCGGGGTGGGCGACTGGGACGGCGTTGCGGTCGGTGAGGTCGACGGCGTCAAGGACGGGGACGGCGACAGCGACGGCGGGGCCGGCGGGCTGGCCGAAGCGCCGGCCGAGGGGCTGATGGGCGACTCGGCGGGCGGGCTGACGGGTGCCGGCGCAGCCGACTGATCGGTCGGGGACTGATCGGTCGGGGACGGTACGGCCGCCGTCCACGAGCCAGCCGCGACGGCAGGGCTGGCCGCCGCCACAACCATCGGGGCGAGCAGTGCCAGGGCGATGCCGGCGACGCTCAACCTGCGCCGGATCCGACGGGCGACATACCTGTCACTCATTGACGCACTCCTCTGTCGACCCGCATCGTACGACGCCGGCGTGGCGTACGGGCCAGAGGTCCCGCGGTCATCCAGGAAGGCCATGGCGCTCGCTCAACGCCGAACCCGACGCGTGCCGGGCATCTGGCCACGGTCCACCGGCGGACCTGGGGCCGAGGCAATCTTCGCCACCGACGACCCGGTCGCCGGCGATCCGCCGGTAGCAGCGAAGGTAGGAAGACGGTAGGATCCAGGTATGAAGGTTAGCGTCAGCCTCCCCGCGGACGACATCGACTTCGTGGACCACTACGCCCGCGACCGTGGCACAACCCGGTCAGCCGTCATGCACGAGGCCGTTCAAATGCTCCGCCGCCGCGACCTCGCCATGGATTACGAGGCGGCCAACGACGAATGGGTAACCAGCGGCGAGGCTGACGTCTGGAACGCCATCACCGGTGACGGCCTGAAGTGAGGCGCGGCGACGTACTCCTGGCAGATCTCAGCCCGGTCATCGGATCGGAACCAGCCAAACGACGACCTGTGATTGTCGTCAGCAACAACGCAGCCAACCGCAGCGCCGTGTCGCGAGGGCAGGGTGTCGTCACCATCGTTCCGGTCACCAGCAACACGGCACGCGTGTATCCATTCCAGGTACGACTGCCGCCAGATCCCGTGATCGGCTTGAGCGTCGAGTCGAAGGGCCACGCCGAACAAGTCCGCTCGATCGACGTCGCGCGGGTCAGCCAACGGCTCGGCACCCTCCCCCCGGCGTTGCTGCGCCAGTTGGACGAGGCACTTCGGCTGCACCTTGAGCTGTAGCACCGCTGGCGACCTTCGCCGCCGTCCACCAACGCGAAAGTCGGTGCAGAGACGGGCCGGCAGCGCGTACTGTCGATGAGCGCTTGACGGCCGTGGTGTGCCAGGCACCGCTTCGGACGTCCCCGCGCCGGGCGGCGGCCATCCGCCCCCGGACACGCGAGCGGCAGCAGACGACATGAGGACCGGTCAGCATGCCCGCCAACGACCGCCATGCAGCATCGACATCCGGCAAGACGGCGACCACGACGGCCGACAAACTGGACACCGAACGCGCCCACCTCACCGCCTCCCGCGCGGCACTGCGGCGGATGCGCGAGCGGACCCAGGTGCTGTTCGCCACCGGCGACAAGGTGGCCGGCGACGCGTACACCGCCGAACAGCTCGGCCGGCACCTCTCCCGCCGGGTCGCCGAGCTCGCCGACGACCCCGACACCCCGCTCTTCTTCGGCCGCCTGGACATCGAGACCGGCCCTAGGCACCCGGACCCGGGACGGTTTCACATCGGCCGACGGCACGTCACCGACGACGCCGGCGAGCCGATGGTGCTCGACTGGCGCGCACCGCTGTCGCGCTCGTTCTACCGCGCCAGCGCCAAGGACCCGGAAGGCGTCACCATCCGTCGGCGGTTCGGGTTCGACCGGGGGGAACTCACCAGCTTCGAAGACGAGCACCTGGATCGCGGCGAGGAGCTCGGCACCGCCAGTCGCATTCTGACCGCCGAGATCGAACGGCCGCGGGTCGGCCCGATGCGCGACATCGTCGCCACCATCCAGCCTGAGCAGGACGAGCTGGTACGCGCCGACCTGGACGAGTCGATCTGCGTGCAGGGCGCGCCCGGCACCGGGAAGACCGCCGTCGGGCTGCACCGCGCGGCGTACCTGCTCTACCTGCACCGCGAGCGCCTGCGCAAGTCCGGCGTCCTGATCATGGGCCCGAACCGGGCGTTCCTGCGCTACATCGCCGCGGTGCTCCCCGCGCTGGGCGAGGTCGAGGTGGCTCAGTCCACCGTGGAGGAGCTCATCGCCCGCGGTCCGGTCCGCGGCACCGATCCGCCGGCGGTCGCCAATCTGAAGCACGACGCCCGGATGGCCGCCGTGCTGGCGGCCGCGCTCCGGCGAAAGATCAGCAAGCCGGTGGAACCGATCACGGTGCCGGATGGCGGCTACCGGTGGCGGATCTCCGTGGATGCCCTGCGCCGCGTCGTGGACGAGGTACGCCGGGAGGCGCCGCCCTACGCGCTGGGCCGGGAACGGGTCCGCGCCCGGGTGGTCGCGCTGCTGCAGCGCCAGGCCGAGGTACGCAGCGCCGACTCCCCCGGCGAGACGTGGGTACGCCGGATGGGCCGCGCCAAGCCGGTGACCGGGTTCCTCGATGCTGCCTGGCCGGCGGTGACGGCCGAGCAGTTGGTGGCCGACCTGCTCGGGGATCCGGACGCCCTGGCGAGCGCCGCCGCCGGCATCCTCACCGCCGATGAGCAGGCCGCCCTGGTGTGGACCAAGCCGCCCCGCACGCCGAAAGCCGCGCGGTGGTCAGCCGCGGACGCGGTGCTGCTGGACGAGGCGGCCGGGCTGATCGAGCGCCCGGTCAGCTTCGGGCACGTGATCGTCGACGAGGCACAGGACCTCTCCCCCATGCAGGCCCGCGCGATCGCCCGACGCAGCGAGCACGGCTCTCTCACGCTGCTGGGCGACCTGGCTCAGGGCACCGCGCCGTGGGCGCCCGCGGACTGGCGTGACCTGCTCGGCCACCTGGGCAAGGCGCAGGCCCGGGTGGTGCCGTTGACCATCGGGTACCGCGTCCCGGCCGTCGTGGTGGACCTGGCCAACCGCCTGTTGCCGGCGCTCGGCGTCGACGTGCCGCCGGCCCGGTCGCTGCGCCGGGACGGCGCACTGCGGATCACCCAGGTCACCGACCTCGCGGCGGCGACAGTGACCGCCGTACGGGCCGCACTCGCCCACGACGGCTCGGTCGGGGTGATCGCGCCCGATGCCGCGGTCCCGGCGCTGACCGCCGCGCTGGCAGCCGCCGGCATCGAGACCGCGACACCGGAGCAACCCGGGTCCGCGGCGCGGGTGACGGTGCTGCCCGCGACGATCGCCAAGGGCCTGGAGTACGACCACGTGATCGTGGTCGAGCCGGCCGACATCGTCGCCGCGGAGCCCCGTGGCCTCAACCGCCTGTTCGTGGTGCTCACCCGCGCGGTCTCCCGACTCGACGTCCTGCACGCCCGGGCACTGCCCGCGGCGCTGGCCGGGTGACCGGGAGTATCGACTCGTCGACATGTGGCTGAGGCACCTTATGAAGCGCGAATACGGTGCTTCCCACGCATGTCGGCGAGCCCCCGCGCGCGGGCCGGGCGTGTCGCGCGGGCGGGCGTCACCTCGGGTCGCGCACCGGTACCACCAACGGACCCTGGGCGCCCTGCACCACCCGGACCCGGGCCCGGTAATGCTTGGCCAGCAACTCCTCGGTCAGCACCTCCGCGGGAGCGCCCACGGCGACCACCTCGCCGTCGGCGAGCAGCACCATCCGGTCGGCGTACTCCCCGGCGATGGAGAGTTCGTGCATCGTCGCCAGCACGGTCAGACCCGGGTCCTGGCGCAGCTCGTCCACCAGTTCCAGAACCTCCTGCTGGTGGCCGATGTCGAGGGCGGCGGTCGGCTCGTCCAGGAGCAGCAGCCTGGCGCCCTGGGCGAGGGCCCGGGCCAGGAAGGTGCGCTGCCGCTCGCCACCGGAGAGCGTCTCCAGCGCACGGCCCGCGAACCCGGTGAGATCGAGCCGGGCGAGCACGCCGTACACGATGTCCAGGTCGGCGGCGGACTCCCGCCCCAGCGTCGGCAGGTACGGCGTGCGTCCCAGCAGCACATAGTCGAGCACCGCCATGCCGGGCGGCACCACCGGGGCCTGCGGCACGGTGGCCACCATCCGGGCCCGCTCGCGCCGGCGGAGCCGGTCCGCCGGCGTACCGAACAGTGAGATCGTCCCGGTGCCGGTCAGCAGGCCGCCGACGGCGCGCAGCAGGGTCGACTTGCCCGCGCCGTTGGGGCCGATCACGGTGACCCACTCGCCCACCGCCACGTCCAGGTCGACGCGCCGCAGGATCGGCGTTCCGCCCAGGTCGACGCTGAGCCCCCGGACCACGACAGCGCCGCTCATGTCGCTACGCACTGAGCCTTCCGATTCCCTCGCTGACGCTCGCTCATGTGGACACCGGCCGGCTGGCGGTCCGTAGGACCAGTACGAAGAACGGTGCGCCCAGGAACGCCGTCACCACGCCGATCGGCACCTCCGCCGGTGCCACCACCGTGCGCGCGGCAAGGTCGGCCAGGCTCAGGAAGGCCGCCCCGAACAGCGCCGACAGCGGCAGCACCACCCGGTAGCTGGTGCCGGCGAGCAGCCGCAGCGTGTGCGGCACGATGATGCCGACGAAGGCGATCAACCCGGACACCGAGACCGCCGCCGCGGTGCCCAGTGACGCCACCACGATGAGCCCGTACCGGATCCGCTGCGGGTGCATACCCAGGCTGGCCGCTTCCTCGTCGCCGACCGCCAGGACGTCGAGCGAGCGCCGGGCGAGCAGGATCACCACCGTCATGACCACCGAGTACGGCAGGAGCAGCAGCACGTCGTGCCACCCGGCGGTGCCCAGCCGACCGAGCAGCCAGGCGTACACCTCGCGGATGGTTTCCACGTTGCGCTGCTGGAGGTAGGTCTGCACAGCGGTGGCGAAGGCGGACACCGCGACCCCGGCCAGGATCAGGGTGGCCGGGCTGCGATACCGCGCCCCGGCCGCGCCGAGTGCGTAGGTCAGTGCCACCGCCGCCAGGGCGCCGACGAACGCCGCCGCGGGCACCCCGATCGGCGTACCGCTCCCGGCCACCGCCGAGGAGCCGGCCGCCGCGCGGGCCGCGATCGCCGCGGTGGCACCCAGGCCGGCCCCGGCCGCCACGCCGAGCAGGTACGGGTCGGCCAGCGGGTTGCGGAAGACACCCTGGTAGCAGGCGCCGGCGAGGGCGAGCGTGGCGCCCACGAGCAGGCCGAGGACCACCCGGGGAAGCCGAAGATCGTGAACGATCGCCGCGTCGGTCGGCGAGAGCCCGCTGTCGATCCGGACGAACGGGAGCTGGTTCAGCAACTCCAGCGCGACCGACCCGGGCGGCAGGGGTACCGGGCCGAACGCCAGACCGGCCACGACGGCGCCGAGCACCGCCACCATCCCGGCCAGCAGCCAGCGCATCCGGAGCCCCGCCGGTCGGCGACCTGCGCCGCCGACCGCGCCGAACGTTGCGATGCTCACCCCACCTTGGCCTCGGTGACGGCGCCGCTCACGGTGCGGAGCAGCTCGACGACCCGCGGTCCCCAGCGGGAAGCGACATCGTCATCGAGCTCGATGACCTGGCTGTTCTTCACCGCCGTCAGACCGGACCAGCCCGGCCGGGCCTGCACCGACGCTGCCGACTGCTTGCAGCACTTGGTGTCGGCCAGGAAGATCAGGTCAGGGTTGGCCTTGACGATCGCCTCCGCGGAGAGCTGCGGGTAGCCGCCCTGCGCCCCGGTGGGGTCGGCTGCGTCGGCGATGTTCTCCAGGCCGACCAGGCCGTACACCGACCCGATGAACGTCTTCGATGTCGCGGAGTAGAACTCGGGCCCGAGCTCGTGGTAGAAGGTCAACGTCCTCGCCGGCTTCTTGACGGTGCCGGTGATCTCGGTGATCTCGCTCTTCATCTGCTCGGTGACCTGCGTCGCCTCCGCCTCGTGCCCGGTGAGCTTGCCCAGGCCGGCGATCTGCGCGTACGTGTCGTCGAGCGTCTTCGCCGCGGGCGCCACGTACACCGGCACCTTCAGCGCGGTGAGCTGGTCGACGATCTTGTTGCTGTCGGTCGCGAGTACCACCAGGTCCGGGCTCTTGGCGGCCACCGCCTCGGCATTGGGCTGGTACCCGGAGAGGTCGGTCCGGGGCGCATTCTCCGGGAACGTGGAGTTGTCATCGACGGCGGTGACCTGGGCACCGGCGCCGATGGCGAAGAGCATCTCGGTCGCGCTGGGTGACAGCGACACGATCTTCACCGGTTGTTTGGCCAGCGTGACCGAGCCGACGGTCACCGGGTACGTGGCGGACTCCAGGCTGACGTCGGCTTCCGGGGACGACGAGCTGCCGTCTTTGGCGGCGCAGCCGGTGAGGGCGACCGCCACGCTCAGGGCGGCAGCGAGCAGTGCGGGAAAACGGGGACGCATGGAAATCCTCCTGTCGGTCGAGGCTGGTGCTCGCCGACAGGCCCCGCGCTGGGACGGCCCGCCCGCGATACGCCCTTCCTCGAGAGCGCGGTTCGCGACGCGCTCCGCAGGCGACCTGGCTCACCCGCCGGGAACATCCGGCGGGTTCACAGTTGCGGGACAGCGCCGGGTTTGCACCGGCTTCGCTGCGGAACAGTCCCCACGACGGTAGCGCACCCGCCTGACCAGGCCTCCGGCACCCGGCACCCGCCGCCGGGCACCCGACCAAGACCCCCGGGACGGTCGTGGCATCGGCGGTGACCGATGTCACAAACCGTCCCGGGAAGGTGACGGTCGCGAATTAGCTGCGGGCGATCACGACGTCGTCGACGGCCGCCTCAACCAGGCTGGCGCCGGACGCGTCGGCGGCCTCGACCACGATCTGCACCGTCTGACCGGCGTACGCCGAGAGGTCGGCGGTGGCCACCGCCCACGCCGCGTTGCGGTTGACCGCTGCGCCGGGCTGGGTGAAGACCACCGTCGTCACTCCATTGTGGATCACACTGATCCGCAGGAAGTCCGCCGACGACGCGTTGCTGCCGTGCGCCAGGTACCACGACAGGCTCAACGTGAGCGTGCCGTTCGACGGCAGCACGACCGACGGCGAGCGCGCACTGGTGACGCCGCCGTCGACGTCGTGTTCGCCTGGGGAGGTGCCGGCGAGCCGGCCGGTGACCAGGTCGTTGGTGCCGCTCACCGGGGCGCCGAGCTGCTTCACGCCGCCGGAGTCGGTGGCCTGCGGGACGCCCCGCTCCCAGCGACCGGCGGTCGCGGAGTCGGTGCCGGCGGCATTGACGGTCCAGTTGCCGGCCGTCGTCTCGAACGTCTCGGACCAGACCGGGACCGGCGCCGGCCCGCCGCCGCAGTACTGCGCCTGCTTGTTGATGATGCGGTACGGGCAGTCGGCGTACTCGGCGATCATCAGTGAGGCCTCACGGTTGCGCGAGGTCTGCGTCGCGATCACCTCGTCGGGCGGGTAGAAGCCTCCACCGGAGGCCGAGCCCGGGTACAGCTCGAAGGTGTACGCCCAGATGCCCTGGCTGTTCCACATCCAGTCGATGCTGGTGCCGTCCGCGACGTAGAGATCGCTCGACTGCTCCGGGGTGTAGCCGTTGGTCCGCGCCATCGCCTGGCCCAGCGTCGCGAAGACGGCCGCCTGGTCGGCACCCAGGCCCGGCCCCGTGTCACTCCTCGTGTACCCGTAGGGCCAGAGCACCAGCTGCGAGTACGTGTGGAAGTCGATGTTCGTCTTGATCTGCTGCACGCCGCCGACCCGGCGGCTCAGTACGAACTGGCTCAGCAGCTGGCTTTCCGGAGCCGAGAACGGCCTCGGGCCACGGTACGTCTCCGAGGATGGCGTGCCCGACGAGCCGCCGCAGCAGCCCCACTGGTAGGGCCAGTTGCGGTTGAGGTCCGTGCCGATGGCGGTGGTACCGGCGTTGGGCTGGCGGTTCTTGCGCCAGGACCGGTAGGAGCCGGTCGCCACGTCGTACTCCCCGCCGTCCGGGTTGACGTCCGGGACGATCCAGATCTCGCGGGTGTTCACGATCTCCCGCACCCGCGCGTCGGTCGCGTAGTCGCTGGTGAGTTCGTTCATCAGGTAGAGCGCCATCTCGACGGTCAGGTGCTCCCGGGCGTGCTGGTGGGCGTTGTACAGCACCTCCGGCTCGTCCTCGTCAGTCGCCACGTTGTCCGAGATCTTGATGAGCGGGATCTCCCGGCCCTCGTACGACCGGCCAAGCACACGCCGCTGGAAGATGGTCGGGTAGGCGGCGGCGAGCCGGTTGATCTCCGCATTCATCTCGGCGAAGTCGTGGTAGCCCGAGTCGGCCGGCGGGAAACCCTGCGCGGCGAAGGTCGAGGCGGTGTGCACCTCATCGACGGTGAAGCCCTGGGCCCGCAGCGACGCGACCTCCGACGGAATCGCCGTGATGTCCGCGACGCCGTGGTCGACACCGTCGATGGCGGCACCGGTCGCCGCGATGGCGTCGCGCTGTGCGATCGATCGGACGCCGGTGACCTGGTACGCGGAGGCTGCCTCAGCAACCGGGGTTGGCCGCGCCGCGGCCGGCCCGGCGGCGGCCGCGGCCGTCGCGCTCGCGGCCAGCACGGCGAGCACGGTGATCAGCCATCGAGTACGACTCATCGGAACCTCCTGGGTAACCCGGGCGGTTCCAATGGAACACTCTCAGCGAGGTTTCTCAAGAGGTTCGCGAGTTTTACTCTCGACCACTTCCCCGCCGCTGCTACTCCCGGCCGCTTCCGGCGCCGCCGCTACTCCCGGCCGCTTCCGGGCGCCGCCGCTACTCCCGGCGCTGCCCTGGTGCGGGGTGCGCTCGTCGCCGTCCTGGCTCGGCTCGTCGTCGCCGGCCAACGCGGCCCGCAGCCGCTCCTTGCGCGCGGCCCGCTCCGCAGCGACCCCGGCCCAGTGCGCCATCACCTGGTCGCGCAGCCCGCGCAGCAGGAACAGGGACAGCGCAGCCGAGATCACAATCGCCAGCGCGAGCTTGATCAACAGATGGATCGGCACCGGCACCGCGATCAACACCGCCGCCACCAGAATGAACAGGCCGAAACGGGCCAACGTGTACTTCACCACGGGATTCATCGCCTCGCAGGATACGCCCCACGCCAGCAGCCGAGCAGTCGCGGCATTCCAGTCCGGTCCCTGGTCCGCGGCCCCGATCCAGCGCCCCGGTCCGCAGCCCCGATCCGGCCCCTGGTCCGCGGCCCCGACCCGGCGCCCCGACCCGGCGCATTGGTCCGGCGCCCTGGTCCGGCGGTTATCCACAAGCGCCGGGTTATCCACAGGTCTGCTGCGGTGGGTTGGCGGTCGACCGGGCTGTCGGCGCAGTCTGGCCCGGTGCCACGCCCACCCCTCGCGCCGCCGCCAACGCTTCTGACAAGCCCGTTCCGTGCCGCCGACGCGGTGGCGCGCGGCCTGATCAGCCGACGCCAGCTCGCCGGCCGGTCGTGGCGCCGGCTGTTTCGGGACGTGTACGTCCACGTCGAGACACCCGTCGATGCGTACACGCTGTGTCGGGCGGCCGCCCTCCTCCTGCCGGCCGGTGGGACGCTCAGCCACGCCGCAGCGGCGTACCTGTGGACCGCCGACCTGCCGCCCCCCGACATCGAAGCCACCGTGCCGGCATCGGCAACGCTACGGTCGGCACCGCGTCTCCTGGTCCGCCACGCCCACGTGGCTCCGGCAGAGGTGGCCCGGCGCAGCGGCATGCCGGTCACCTCGCCGCTGCGAACGGCATTCGACCTGGCCCGCCACCGCCCCCTGACCGAGGCCCTGGTGGCGGTGGACCTGCTGCTCTTCCGGCGTCTGGTCACGCTCGACGCGCTGTCCCGCCTCACGGCGGACCGGGCCGGCTGGCCTCACATCCGCCAGGTGCGCCGGGTCGTGGCGCTGGCGGCCCCGGAGGCGGAGTCGCCGATGGAAACCCGGGCCCGCCTGGTGATGATCTGGGGCGGTCTACCGCCCCCGGCGCTCCAGTACGAGGTCTACGACGCGTCCGGCAGGTTTGTGGCGCGGCTCGATCTGGCGTACCCGTGGCTGAGGATTGGCATCGAGTACGACGGGGACCAGCACCGGGAGCGAGCGACCTTCCAGCGCGACGCGGTCCGCCTGAACCGACTGCGGCTCTGCGGTTGGACCGTGCTCCGCTTCACCGCCGATGACGTGCTCCGCCACCCGGATCGGATGGTGGCCCAGATCCGCCAGGCCATCGCCGCAGCGCTCGGCTGACGTACCGCCGCGCACCGGCGTTACCCCCCCCCCGCGAGTCCCCGTCCCCGACCGGGCGACACGCCCGGCACGCGCGCTGGTGGTCAGCGACATGCGCGCGAAGCACCGTATTCGCGCCTCATTACGTGCTTCCGCCACATGTCGACGAGCCACGTCGGCTTCCCCTGCGGACGAGCGAGCTCGACGACCGGCAAACCGGACGAATGCGCCAGGCGGGCGACGGTGGGCGATCGCCGGGCGGACCAACTCCGAGCCGACGATCGCCGCGGGCCCGAACCCGAGAGCCGACGATCGCCGCGGGCCCGGACCCGGGAGCAGACGATCGCCCGGCGGACCCACCCGGGAGCAGACGATCGCGGGCTGACCCGACCCAGCACCCTTCGAACCCACCCGCGCGACACGCCCGGCGCGCGCGCGGACAGTCGCCGACATGCGCGCGAAGCACCGTATTCGCGCCTCATTACGTGCTTCAGCCACATGTCGACGAGTCACGTCGACGGCCGCCACGTCGGCGGACCGCACGGACGGACCGCACGGACGGGGCGCCACAGTCGACGGGTTGCCACGGCGACGTGCGGCGACGTGCGGGGGCCGCCGGCACGGAAGCGCGGGTGGGTCAGGCCCAGACCTGCTGGGGCTCGGCTCGGCGCTGCGCCAACGACACCGGCGGGTCGAACTCGCGCACGATCTCGTACCGCGTGTTGCGCTCCACCGGCTGGAACCCGGCGTCACGGATCAACTCGAGCAGATCCTCGCGGTGCATTGTGGACGGCGTGCCGTACTGATCCGCATCGTGGGTGATCTTGTACTCGACCACCGACCCGTCCAGATCGTCCACACCGAAGTTCAGCGACAGCTGGGCGACCGAGAGGCCGTGCATCACCCAGAAGCACTTGACGTGGGGCACGTTGTCGAGCAGCAGCCGGGAGACCGCGAACGTCTTCAGCGACTCGGCCGGCGACGCCATCGTGGTCAGCGGCTGGAGCCGGTTGCGCGGCTGGTCCGGCCAACGCGGCTCGGCTGCGATCTCCTGGGAGTCGTGCTGGTAGCGCAGCGGGATGAAGACCACGAAGCCCCCGGTCTCGTCCTGCAGCTCACGCAGCCGCAGGACGTGGTCCACCCGGTGCCGGGGCTCCTCGATGTGTCCGTAGAGCATCGTGGACGGGGTACGCAGGCCCTTGCTGTGGGCGATCCGGTGGATGCGGGACCAGTCCTCCCAGTGGGTGGCGTGATCCACGATCTTCTGCCGGACCTCCCAGTCGAAGATCTCGGCGCCGCCGCCGGTCAGCGACTCCAGCCCGGCGTCGATCAGCTCGTCCAGGATCTCGTCGGCGCCCAGCCCGGAGATTTTCTCGAACCAGTGGATCTCCGTCGCGGTGAAGGCCTTGAGGTTGACGCCCGGCAGCGCCGCCTTCAGCTCGCGGAGGACCTTGGGGTAGTACTTCCACGGCAGCGTGGGGTGCAGGCCGTTGACGATGTGCAACTCGGTGAGCTGCTCACCCTCCATCTCCTTGGCCTTGGCCACCGCCTCGGCCACGCGCATGGTGTACGCATCCTTCTCGCCGGGCTTGCGCTGGAAGGAGCAGTACGCGCAGGAGGCGGCGCACACGTTTGTGAGGTTCAGGTGCCGGTTGACGTTGAACATCACCCGGTCGCCGTTGAGCGCGGTGCGCCGTTCGTGAGCCAGCCGCCCCAGCCAGGCGAGATCATCGCATTCATACAGGGCGATGCCGTCCTCCCGGGAGAGCCGCTCCCCGGTGGAGACCTTCGCCTCGAGTTCCCGCTTCAGTCCCACGTCCATGCCGACACGGTACGTCGCGCCGGACACGGATCAGCTGCGCATGGCCCAAGGTGCTATCGACGTCACCAAGTTTCTGGACAATTACCGACACAATGCCGGGACACGTCGACACTTGTCGTTGTCGTGAGGTATGACGGATGGGGTGACCGACGGGGCGGGTGGGATGAACGGCGGATTTGTGCGGGATGTGATGTTGATGGGCCGCGGCCAGGAGCGGTCGGCTTTCGGCGGGCGGCGTCCGCGGAAGCTGGCGACGATCCGCAGAGGTGCGCGCCCGTTGGCATACTCTGCCGTCGTCTGCACCCTGCTCTGCTCAGTCCTCGCCGGGCGAGCGTCCGCCGAACCGGGCGGCGTCAGCGTCCCGGACCCTGGCGTACGACCAGTGGCGGCAGGTGCGCTCGCCGCCCCCGGCACCGGCACCGCCACCGGCGCGGTCACGCCGGTCGGCCTGCCGGGTGCCCCGCCCGTGCTCGGCCCGCTCGCGCTTCAGATCACGGCTGAGCAGCGCGCCGTGGCGTCGCTCGGCGAGCAGCTCAAGAAGGCGGAGCTCGACCTCACCGCTGCCACCGAGGCCACCGAAGAGGCGAAGACCCGCCTGGAGGAGGCCGAGGAGCGCCTGTCCGGCCTGCGTGGAGAGGCCAACGAGGCCGCCACCGATGCCTACAAGCGGGCCACCGCGCTGGGGCCGTACGGCTCGTACGCCGACACGCTGCGCAAGCTCTCCGTGCTGGCTCCCGGCATGGGGACCCAGCCGGGCGGTCCGGAAACGGCGTATGAGCTGCTCCGGACGGAACAGGCCGAGCAGGCCGCCCGGGAGGCGCGCGACGCGGCGCAGACCAAAGAAACGACGATCCGCACCCAGCGCGACGCCGTGAAGCAGTCGTTCGACCAGCGCACCGCCGCACTCAACGACCTGATCACCCGGAACGCCGTCCAGTTGCCGCAGATCGAAGCGGAGCGCGACGCCTACGAGGCGGCCCTCGGCGGACCGAACCAGGGCGGACCGAACCAGGGCGGATTGGGCGCTGCCGGGCCGCATGCCAACACGATCAACATCGACGGCATGTCCGCCCACCCGAAGGCGCTGGTGGCGAGGGACTTCGCGCTGGGTGCGGTCGGCTTGCCGTACCTCTGGGCCGCCGAGGGCCCGCGTGAGTACGACTGCTCCGGACTGATGTGGGCGGCCTACCGTCGAGCGGGGCACACGCTGCCCCGGGTGGCGGCCGATCAGTACCACCGGTACCGCAGCACAGCGGCGATCAACCCGACCCGCGTCACCCCGGGTGATCTGCTCCTCCCCGGCGACATGGTGTTCTTCGGCGACAAGCGGGACTGGCGGTCCATCCACCACGTCGGCATGTACGTCGGCGGCGGTCAGATGGTGCACGCCCCCCGGGCTGGCCTGACGGTTCGGGTCTCCCCGGTCTGGTGGTCGGAGTTGTACGGCGCGGTCCGCATCTTCCCAGCCGTACCCGGGCCGGCTGCGCCGCTGCCGCCGAACCCCGTCCCGCCGTTGGTCGCCCCCTCGGTGCCGCCGTGGAGCTCCCCGACCGCGACGCCACCGGCGACCCCGCCGACGACGCCGCCGACGACCCCGCCGACGGAGACCCCGTCGACGCCGCCGACGACCCCGCCGACGGAGACGCCGCCGACGGCCCCGCCCACGACCCCGCCCGCGAGACCCACGGAGAGCCCGTCTGCAGAACCGCCGCCGTCGGAGAACCCGTCGCAGCCACCGTCCCCCGAGCCCTCGGTCGTCCCATCACCGGAGCCGCCGTCATCGCCGCCGGAGTCCCCACCGGCGAGCGGCTCCGCTGGGCCCAGCCCGTCGCCCGGGTCGTAACATCTGCCAGCGCACTGCAGTGCCCATCTGTCCCTGGGATGTGGCACGGTAGTGCCAGACGCGGTGGATGCGTGGAGGCAGACCATGAACGACCCATATCCGGCCACATGTCACAGGTGCCGTCAGCCGGTGCCCCTCGGCGCGGCAGTCTGCCCATCGTGTGGCGCGTCCACGTCGTCGGGCCATCCAGGACCGGTCCACGAGGGTATGCCGACGCCGTACGAACCGCCCCCCGCACCGCCGTCGATCTATGAGCTCTGGCCAGGGCTGGCCCGTGGCGCAACGTCCCGGGTCGGCGGCTCCGGCGGGGCGATCCAGCCGATCATGGCGCCAGAGTCCGAGGTTCCGCCGCTGCCCAGCCGCGTTCCACGACCGAACGCCCCGCTGTCCCCGTGGGACGGTTTCGCCAAGGCGTGGGAGGGCAAGCCTGATCAGGCAGAGCAGCCCAGCCCTGTGACCGGGTCAGCCTCCAGCGCGGGATCATCACCACAGTCACCGGCAATGGCACCCGCACCGGCACCGGGCGGGCCGGAGCAGAGCGCGCGCGCCGCCGACCCGACGGGCGCCGACCGGTCCGGGGCGGTGTCTGCGGCCGGGCAAGCCGCGCTCGCTCCGACCAACGGCCGGCCCGGCGTCCCCGGCACGCCGCGGGGCACCCGGGCCAACGCCAGGGTGCGCGGCGCCGCGGCGGTCACCGCCGAAGAGGCCGCGGCGGCCCGCATCGCGGCGGCACCGACGGTGTACCGGGCCGGCGGCGGAGTCGTCGGGCTCGATGCGTTCGCCGGTACCGCGGACCCGTACTCCGCGCGCACCCCTGAGCCGCGCTCAGGCCAAGCCGTCCCACCCGAACTCCGCTCGCCCGAGCCCCGCTCGCCCGAGCCCCGCTCACCCGAACTCCGCTCGTCCGAGCCCCGCTCACCCGAACACCGCTCACCCGAGCCCCGCTCGCCTGAGCCACAGCCGCGGCCGCTGAACCCGCCGGAGCCGCTGGCACCGCCGCCGGAGCCATCCCCGCCGCCGGAGCCTTCGCCGCCGCCCGCGCCCCGCCCGCCCGATCCCGTGCCCCCTGCGCCGGAGCCCTCGCCGTTTCCAGCGCCGTTCCCCGCACCACCGGGCCCGGGCCCGGGCCGACCGGGGCCGGCGCCGCAGCCTCCCGGCCCACCGCAACCCGAGCCGCAGCCACTACCGCCGCCCTACCCGCCGGCGCCCGCACCCCCGTTCCCCGTGCCGATGTCCCGTCAGCCCCAGGCCGACCTGCAACCGGACCCCGGGCCCGAGCCGGCATCGCTCGGCTGGGGCGCGCCCGCCTCTGCTCCGCCGGTGCCGCGCCAACCCATGTCCCGACCCCTTCCGGCCAGCCAACCGATAGCCGGGCAACCCTTCCCGAGACCGCTGACCCCACCCGAGCCGGTCCGGCCGGAAGCCGCTTCGGCTCCGGTCATCCCCGCACAGCGGATTCCCGGGCAGTCGTTCGAGTCACAGCCGATACCCCCGGAGCCGGTCTCGGCGCAGCCAAGCTCGGCGCCGCCCGGTTTCACACTGCCTGGCCCGGCGCCGCGACCGTTTGGATCCGGGACTGTCTATCCGTCGACCGGCCGACCACGCACGGTGATCCCCCCGGTGAGCGGGACCCGGTACGGTGACCGCCCCGCGTCGGACAGCCCGTGGGCTGAACGTCCACAAGGGACGGTGTACGGCGGCGCAGGCGCTCCGCAGCAACTCCCGCGACAACAGGGTTCACTGCCGTTGGAGACGTCGGGCTCCCTCACCGGCCACATCCTCAGCCAGGGCTCGGCGGACAACCGTCCGGCCACCCGGTCCGGCACGGGCAAGGTGGTCCTGGTGCTGGTCCTGATCCTGCTGGTCGTGGCTGCGCTGGTTGCCGTCGGTTTTGCCAACACCCGGCTGCTCGAGGTGATCAAGGACGTGATCAGCGGGTAGCGGGCGGCCGTAGCTTCGCCCCGTGGCGGGCGAGGTAGGATAAATCCACCACTCCCTCATCCTGCCGTGGGTGAGCCGCGCCACGTAAGATCCCCGACCAGCGGGATTTCCGGCGCGCCGAGTTAACCTTGAGCGTTGCCCACCGGAAGGTTTTACGTGTCGATCGTCGACCCCAGTTCGTTCCCATCGCTGTTCCAGCCCGCCGCATCGGAGATCACGGCATCGCAGAGCCCGGCACCGGCCCCGATCGAAGCGCCGGATGCCACCACCGCTGCCACGCCGGTGAACGGCTTCGCTGCCCTGGGCCTGCCTCGCAAGCTGGTTCGGGCGTTGGCTGTCGAAGGGATCACCACCCCGTTCGAGATTCAGACCGCGACGGTGCCGGATGCGCTCGCTGGTCGGGACGTGCTCGGCAGGGGTCAGACCGGCTCGGGCAAGACCCTCGCCTTCGGGCTCTCGCTGCTCACCCGGCTCTCCCGGTCCGGTCGATCGGCGCCGCGCCACCCCAAGGCACTGGTGCTCGTGCCGACGCGCGAGCTGGCCATGCAGGTCAACGACGCGCTCACCCCGCTGGGCAAGGCGGTCGGGCTGTTCAGCAAGACGGCGGTCGGTGGCGTCCCGTACGACAAGCAGATCTGGGCCCTTGACCGGGGCGTTGACGTGCTCGTCGCAACGCCGGGCCGGCTCGGCGACCTGATCCGGCGCGGCGCCTGCTCGCTGGACTCGGTCGAGGTCACGGTGCTCGACGAGGCCGACCAGATGGCCGACATGGGCTTCCTGCCCGAGGTCACCGAACTGCTCGAACAGACCCCGGCCGGCAGCCAGCGACTGCTCTTCTCCGCCACCCTGGACAAGGACGTCGATGCGCTGGTCAAGCGCTTCCTGACCGACCCGGTCACGCACTCCGTCGGGCCGGCCGCGGTGTCGATCGACGCGATGGACCACCACATCCTGCTGGTGCCGCCGCACGACAAGTTCGCCGTGGCAGCCTCCATCGCCGCACGCCCCGGGCGCACCATGCTCTTCGTCAAGACCCAGCTCGGCGTGGACGAGCTGGTCACCCAGCTGGCGAGCGTCGGCGTCCGCGCCGGCGCCCTGCACGGCGGCAAGACCCAGCGGGTGCGCACCCGCACGCTGGCCGAGTTCAAGGAGGGCGGCGTCGACGTGCTGGTGGCGACCGACGTGGCGGCCCGCGGTATCCACGTCGACGGCGTATCCCTCGTCGTGCACATCGATCCGCCCCGGGACGCCAAGGACTACCTGCACCGGGCCGGGCGCACCGCCCGGGCCGGCGAGTCCGGAACCGTCGTCACGCTGGTGATGCCGCGCCAGCGCCGGCGTGCCGCCGAGATGCTCTCCAAGGCCGGCGTCTCGCCGACCGAGGCGCGGGTGAAGGTCGGCGACCCCACGTTGGTCGCGGTGACCGGAGCCCGGGTGCCCACCGGTGTCCCGGTGCCGGTCCGCACCTTCGACTCCCGCTCGCCCGGCCGCAGCAGCGAGTCCGGTTCCCGGTACGGCCACGCCGGCCCCAGGCACGAGTTCGGTGAGCGGCGTCCGCCGCGCAACGCCGGCCGGCCGTCGCGCCAGCCCAGGGTCGCGCGGCACCCCGCCGCCGGCTGAGCTGACCGGCCCGCTCCTCACCTGTAGTTCAAACTCGCCGCGGATAGACCCCGTATAGACCTGCTCGCACCGGTGCGAGCAGGTCTATACGCCGTGCAGCGGGCAACCACCTGGCCGGGATCCGGGTCTCAAGCAAGCCGGCCGGCGGCCGGACGGGTGTGCGACATGCGCGACGTCAACACGCCACAGTGGACCCCGAGCGTCCATTGTGGATACCGTCCGGGCGGGTCCGCCGGCGGCAGGGGTCGGTCCGGTCCACAGCCCGGACCTGCGGCACGGGAAGGCTCACGGAAGCCGGCAACCGGGCCTTACCACAGAGAATTTCTCAAGCCACACCTTTTCCGTGTTTGTCGGACACGCCACCCTCACGGTGCTGTAATGGTCGTACGTAACAGGAAGGCTTGTACTTGGCGTGGGGTATGGGGCCACACGCCGATTCGTCAAGTCTTCCCCCATGCAAGGAGGCGGCCCGTGGACACGGGAGATCGCTTGCTGACTCCGGGCGAAGTCGCCGCGTTGTTTCGCGTGGATCCGAAGACTGTGACCCGTTGGGCCGCGGCCGGAAGGATCAGCAGTATCCGAACGCCAGGAGGGCATCGTCGCTTCCGGGAGTCCGAGGTACGCGCGCTACTCGAGGGCGAGGGCGCACTCGACGAGGTGCCTAGCTCGAACGGGAACGGTCCGAATTGAGTTGACCCGCCCAGCGGGTATAGAGCGTGTGCGGTACACCGGCAGCGTCAAGCACCTTGCCGGCGATGAAATCGATGAGCTGCTGTGCGGAAGCGGCCGCTCCGGCGCTGTAGAAGCCGGGGCTGGCCGGCAGGACCGTGGCGCCCGCGTCGTGCAGGGCGATCAGATGCTCCAGGTGGCTCCGGGTGACCGGGGTTTCCCGCGGCACCACCACGACCGGCCGGCGCTCCTTGAGGTTGACCTCGGCGGAGCGCTGCAACAGGTCCTTTGACAGGCCGATGGCGATGCCGGCGCAGGCCGCCGTGCTGGCCGGGACGATCAACATGCCGTACGCGGGGTACGAACCGCTGCTCGGACCGGCCGCGAGGTCACCCGGCGGCCAGTAGCTCAGGTCCGCTCCGGCCAGGTCGGTGCCGAGCCACCGGGCGAGATCGTCCTTCCAGTGCGCGTCCCGGAACGGGGCACCCGTCTCATCCAGGATCGTCAACCGGGCCGCCCGGCTCACCACCAGGTCGACGGCGCAGCCCGCATCCAGCAGCGCCCGCAGCACCGCCGCGGCGTACGGCGTACCGGATGCGCCGGAGACGCCGACGATCCACGGCCGCCGCGCGCTCACGGGCGGGGCGCTCACGGGCGCAGCCCGCCGCGCAGGACGAGGTCGAGCAGCGCGAATGCAAACAACGCGATGCCGACGAACCCGTTGGCGGTGAAGAACGCGCGGTTCACCCGGGACAGGTCGTCGGGGCGCACGATGGCGTGCTCGTAGGCGAACGCCACCGCGGTGAGCGCCAGGCCGATCCACCAGAGCCAGCCGAGCCCCACCAGCACGCCGAACCAGACGAACAGCGCAAACGTCACCACGTGCGCGACGGTCGACGCGTGCAGGGCGAACGGGATGCCGAAGCGCGCCGGCACCGAGTGCACGCCGATTTCCCGGTCCACCGACGCGTCCTGGCACGCGTAGATCAGGTCGAAGCCGCCGATCCACAGCCCCACGCCGATCGCGAGCACCCATGCCGGCCCGGATCCGGCGAGCGTGCCGGTCACCGCGAGCCAGCCGCCCATCGGCCCGACCATCTGCGCGACGGCCAGCACCGCGTGCGGCCAGTTGGTGAAGCGCTTGGCGTACGGGTAGGCGACCAGTGGCACCACGGCGAGCGGCGCGAGGATCAGGCACAGCGGGTTGAGCAGCGCCGCCGCCCCGGCGAAGACGGCCAACGCCACCGCCGCGCCGGTCCAGGCCGTGCCGACACTCACCGCGCCGGTGACCAGTTCGCGCCCGGCGGTACGGGGATTGCGCGCGTCGATGTGCCGGTCGATGATCCGGTTGACCGCCATGGCGAAGGTGCGCGCCCCGACCATCGCGATCGTGATCAGCAGCAGATCGAGCCAGCGCACCCCGGGGGCCTCGCCGGGCCCCGCCGCGAGGCGCATCGCCACGAGCGCGGCGAGGTACGCGAAGGGCAGCGCGAAGACCGAGTGCTCGATCGCGACCAGGCGCAGAAACGCCGGCACGCCCCGCCGGGCCGGCGCTCCCGGCGCGGTCACCGCCTGCGCGCTCATCGGAAGCCGTACTCGCGCCAGCGGCTCTCCACCTTGGCCGCGACGTCACGGGACATCACCGCGGCGGCCGGCCACCCGCGGTGGTAGCCCTCGGTGGGCAGCTTGCGGGTGGCGTCGATGCCGGCCTTGCCGCCCCAGAACTGTTGGTACGACGCGTGGTCCAGGTGATCGACCGGGCCCTCGGTGACCAGCAGGTCCCGCGCGTAGTCCACGTTGCCGAAGGCCCGGAACGCCACCTCGGCGTAGTCGTGCACATCGCAGTCGTCGTCCACCACGACGATCAGCTTGGTGAGCGAGAGCAGGTGCGCACCCCAGATGGCATTCATCACCTTCTGTGCGTGCTTCGGGAACCGCTTGGCGATGGAGACCACGAGGCAGTTGTGGAAGACGCCCGGCTCGGGCAGGTCGTAGTCCACGATGTCCGGAATCATCATCTTGATCAGTGGCAGGAAGATGCGCTCGGTCGCCTTGCCCAGCGGGCCGTCCTCCTGCGGCGGCTGGGACGTGACGATGGAGTGGTAGACCGGGTTGCGCTGCGTCGTCATGCACTCGATGTGCAGCACCGGGAACGGCTCCACCGGCGTATAGAACCCGGTGTGGTCGCCGAACGGGCCCTCCGGGTGGCGTTCCCCCGGCTCCACGTACCCCTCGAGCACGATCTGGGCGTGCGCCGGCACCTGCAGCGGCACGGTGAGGCAGTCGACCATCTCCACCCGTTCCCCGCGCAGAAATCCGGCGAACAGGTACTCGTCGATGTCGGACGGGAGCGGTGCCGTCGCGGCGTAGCTGACGATCGGGTCGCAGCCGATGGCGACCGCGACCGGGAGCCGCTCGCCGCGACGTTCGGCGATGGCGTGGTGGGCGGTGGAGTCCTTGTGGATCTGCCAGTGCATGCCCAGCGTGGTCGGGCTGTGCTGCTGCAGGCGGTACAGCCCGAGGTTGCGCTTGCCGCTCTCCGGGTGCCGGGTGTGGGTCAGGCCGTAGTTGTGGAAGATCCCGCCGTCCTCCGGCCAGACCTGCAGCCCGGGGAGCCGGTTGAGGTCGACCTCGTCGCCCTTGTAGACGACCTCCTGACAGGGAGCGCCCTTCACCCGCTTCGGCGGCACCGACTTGAGCTGCAGCAACTTGCCCAGCCCGTCCCGGATGCCGGACCAGCCGACCGGCAGTTCCGGCTTGATCAGCTCGCCGATCCGGTCGCCGATCTCCTCCACGTTGTTGACGCCGAGCGCCATCGCCATCCGCTTCGTCGATCCGAAAATGTTGATCGCGACCGGCATGTCGCCCCTGGTGGGGCGCTCGAAGAGCAGCGCCGGGCCGCGGGTGCGGACGGTGCGGTTGACGATCTCGCTCAGTTCCAGGGTCGGGTCGACCGGGACGGTGACCCGGTGCAACTCGCCGGCCCGTTCCAGGGCGGTGAGGAAGTCCTTGAGATCCGGGTACGGAAAGCCGTGCGCCATACCGACCAGTCTTGCACCCGCCACCGGCCGGGCCCGCGTGACCAGCGCGACACATCCACCCGGCCGCTCCGGCGGCGACCCCACCGTGAGGTGGCTGAGCCGACCCGACGCTGCGCCACGGCGGATGGCACCCGGAGGATCCGCTCGCCACTACTCGCACTCCGTGCCCCGAGGCGTCACACTCCGCTACGGCGACACTTAGGCGATGGCCACTTTGTTGCGTATAGACCTGCTCTCATCGGTGCGAGCAGGTCTATACGTTGCGAAGCGGGGAACAACCCGGCCGGGACGCGTAACCGCGCGGTCGGCTCCCGGCAGCCACCGGACCACGCACGCCCCGGCCACGACCCGGCCCGGCCACGACCCGGCCCGGCCACGGCCACGGCCCGCCGCGTCGCCCGCGGCGAGAATTGTCAGTTGACGCCGGCGTAGGAGTGCAGGCCGGAGATCACCAGGTTCACGCCGTACAGATTGATCTGCATGACGCCCCAACCGGCGACCGCGATCCACGTCGCGGTGCTGCGCTTGATGCTGGGCGTGGCGCGGGCGTGCAGGTAGCAGGCGTAGACCACCCACGCGATGAAGGACCAGGTCTCCTTGGGATCCCAGCCCCAGTACCGGCCCCAGGCGGCCTCCGCCCAGATGGCGCCGCAGATTACGGCAAACGTGTAGAGCGGGAACGCGAACGCGTGCACCCGGAACGTCAGCCGCTCCAGCCCTTCCGCCGCGGGCAGGCGGTTGCCGAGGGAGTACGGGAAGCTGACCTTGCCTTCGTCGTACCCGGTGCGGATCAGCGTCAGCGCGGCCGCGACGAACCCGACCAGCAGGATGCCCGACGCGGCTGAGATCGTGCCGACATGGATCTTGAGCCAGTACGAGTTGAGGGCCGGCACCAGCGGGCCGGCCGCCGCGTAGAGGCTCATTCCGGCCACGCCGAGCATGATCAGCTGGATCAGCGCCAGAAAGAGCCCGAGGTGGCGCAGCGCCGGCCGGTAGGCCAGCACCACCAGCCAGGCCACCGTGCCGACGAAGCAGGTGGCCACCACGAACTCGTACATGTTGCCCCAGGGCACCCGGTCCGCCGCGAACCCCCTGGTGACCAGTGTGCCGCCGTGCGCCACGGCCGCGAGCACCGTGGACACGACACCGGCCAGCCCGGCGAGCCGGGCCCGCCGCTGCGCCGCGGAGACCGCACCGTCCCCGACGTCGGGCCGGTCCTGGGACGAGATCGGGGCGCCCGCGCCGACCAGGGCGGGGGCCCGCTCGGCGACCCGGGCCACCGCGCTGTCCGAGCCGAACGCGTACTCCACGGCGTAGCAGAGCATCGCCACCAGGTAGAGCAGGATCGCGGCCACGAGGAGGTTGTTCGATATCAGGTCAAGCATCAGGTGCGCCCTTCTGTTTCGGCCGCTCCCGGCCGTGCCGCCCGCACGATCTCATCGAACTCGGCCGCGAAGCCGGGGTAGTCGCTGCGGGGTAGTCCGCCGGCGGTCACGCCGCCGGCACCGACCCGGAAGAAGACCCGCCGCCGCTTGCCCATCAGCGACCCGAGCAGCCCGAGGACGAGCAGGCCGGCACCGACCAGGACGACCGGCTCACCCGGATCATGCCGGACCGACAGGGTCACCCACGGGCGGGTGCCGACGAACTGCACGTCCGACCCGTCCGGCAGGAACCAGGTTTCGCCGGGGCGCAGGACGTGCTGCTCACCGACCTCCTTGAGCCGGCCGGCGTCGATCTGGCGCTGGTCGAGGGTGTACACCGACAGCGGCGTACCGGCGTCGAGGCCCAGGTCGCCGCCGTACGCGGTGATGATCAGGCGGGGCTTGTTCTCGGCCGGGAAGGCCGAGGCGTTGTGCGTGATGTCGTCGGGCAGGGTCGGCAGGTACACGCCGGCGAACCCGATCTGACCGCCCGGGTCCGGCTTGGCGGTGGCCGGATTGATGTTGGCGTCCGGGAAGAGGACGACGCCGTCGCTGGTGAGCATGCCGTCCTGGGGCAGGAACGGCGCGACCTTGGTCTGCGACTGGCCGTACCGGTCGGTGTAGCGCAGCACCGGGGCGTACCCGTGGCCGAGCAGGTACACGTTCGCGTCGGGTAGCCGCAGCGGGGAGTTCACCGTCATCGACCGAACCCGCTCCGGGCCGTCCGGCGTCTCCCGGTAGCGCATCACCGCGTCGAACGTGCGCGGCTGCCCGCTCTCCTGGTACGTCGCGGTGAACTTCTCCAGCGTCAGGCAGTACGGCGGCAGGTCGGCGCCGCCCACGCGCGCCCCGAGGCTGCTCTCGTCGAACTGCTGCACGCCGGTGCAGAACGCGCTGTCCTCGCCGGTGATCAGGAGGCGGTTGCCGTGCCAGCCGTACCACGCGCCGAGGGCCACGCCGACGAGCAGCCCGAGCAGCGCGAAGTGGAAGGCCAGGTTGCCGGTCTCCTTGAGGTACCCCTTCTCGGCGCTGACGGTGACCGTACCGTCGTCGTGCCGGCGCACCGCGGTACGGAACCGGCGCCGCCGCAGCAGGCCGCGCAGGCGTTCCGCCGTGGCGGCGGCATCGACGTCGGCGTCCGCCACGTCGAGCTCAGCGAAGGCCGGCAGGCGGTCCAGTCGCCGCGGCGCGTCCGGCGGCGTCCGGACGAGCGCGGCACCATGGGTGCGCAGTCGGGGCACCAGGCACCCCACCAGCGACACGAAGAGCAGCAGGTAGATCGCCGAGAACCACGGCGAGGAGTACACGTCGAAGAGGGACATGCGGTCCAGCAGCGGGCCCAGTTCGCGATGCTCGCGCAGGTAGGTGTTGACCGCCTCGACGCCCAGCCGGCGCTGCGGGAGCAGCGAGCCGGGGATCGCCGCGACGGCCAGCGCGAAGAGCAGGATCAGCGCGGTACGCATGCTGGTGAGCTGCCGCCAGCCTCGCCGGGCCAGCGCGACCAGCCGGTTGCCCGGGCGTCGCGGCGGCACCGGCGGGGGCGGTGCCGCGGCCGGCGCGACCCGGTCCTCCACAGTGGACATCAGATCGGCACCGTTCCGATCCCGACCGTCGCCCGCAGCCAGATCATGAACGGGTCCCACGCGCCGAGCGCCAACGCCAGCCCGACCAGGATCAGCATCGCCCCGCCCAGCCGGGTCACCCACCGGCTGTTGCGCCGGATCGCCCGGGACAGGCCCAGCACCCGGCGGAAGCCCAGGCCGAAGGCGAGGAACGGCAGGCCGAGGCCGAGGCAGTACGCGACGGCGAGGGTGACCGCCCGCGGCACCGAGCCGCTCACGCCGGCCAGCCCGATCACCGCGCCGAGGGTCGGCCCGATGCACGGCACCCAGGACAGCGCGAAGGCCACGCCGAAGGCCGGCGCGCCGATCAGCCCGGCCGCGGGCAGGCGGGAGATCCGCCACTCCCGCTGCATGCCGGGGATCAGCCCGAGAAAGGCGAGACCGAGCACGATGATCAGGACGCCGGCGACCAGGTGCACGACCCGGGTGTTGGCGACCAGCGCCAGGCCGATCTTCATCGCCAGGATGTTGGAGGTGATCAGGACGGCCGAGAACCCGAGGATGAAGAGCCCGGTCCCGGCGAGGACCCGGCCACGATGGCGCCCCTCGTCGAGGTCGGCGCCGGCCAGCCCGGTGACGTAGCTCAGGTAGCCCGGCACCAACGGCAGTACGCACGGGGAGAGGAAGCTGGCCAGCCCGGCCAGCGCGGCGACCGCCACGGCCAGCAGCAGCGGCCCGGATTCGGCAATCGCCTCGAAGGTGGCGCCCATTACTGCTCCGCCGCTACCGTCTCGATCGCGGGGGTGAGTTCCTCGCGGGTCAACGCCTTGCGGTAGACCGCGGCGATCCGGCCCTGCCGATCGATGATCAGCGTGGCCGGGATGGAGTTGGGCGGCACCTTGAACGCCACGGAGAGCCGCCCCGGGGGGTCGAACAGGCTCGGGTAGCTCGCCGGGTGACCGACCAGGTACGCCTTCGCGGGGTCCCGGTCGTCGCGGGTGTTGATCCCGAGGAAGGTGACCCCGCTCGCCCTGGTCGCCCCGTACGACGCCTCGAGTTCGTCCGCCTCGTCCCGGCAGGGCGGGCACCAGGAGGCCCAGAAGTTGACCACGACCACCTTGTCGCGGTGCTCGCCGAGGTCGTACGAGCCGCCGCCGAGGAGCTCACCGCGCAGCTCCGGGGCGGCCCTGCGGTCGGCGACCGGGAACATGCCGCTACCGGTGTCGGCTGTCGCGGAGCCGGTGCAGGCACTGAGCGCGAAGGCTGCGACAAGCCCGAGGACGGCGGTACGGAGCCGACGCATCACGCCCCCTTGGCGGTCCGCGCGGTCGGGGACATCGCGACCAGGTGCGCGGCCGGCTCGCTGTAGCCGACGCCCACCACCCTGGTGCCCTCGAAGTGGAAGCTGGTGAGGCTGGCCAGGCCGCACTCCCGGGTACGCGGGTCGTGCCACAGGCGCTTGCGCTCGACGAAGCGACGCAGCGTCCAGATCGGCAGCTGGTGGGAGACGCAGACCGCCTCGTGCCCCTCGGCCGCGTCCCGTGCCGCGAGCAGCGCCGCGAACATCCGCTCGGCGAGGACCTTGTACGGCTCGCCCCAGGACGGCGTCACCGGGTTGCGCATGCTCCACCAGTTGCGCGGGTGGCGCAGCGCCCCGTCGCCGACACCGAACCGCTTGCCCTCGAACCGGTTGATGCTCTCCAGCAGCCGGTCGTCAACGGCCACCGGCAGCTTGAACTGCGCGGCGAACGGCTCCGCCGTCTGCTGCGCGCGTTCCAACGGGCTCGCCACGACGTAGGTGACGTCCCGGTCGCTGAGCGCCTGGGCGGCCGCCTTCGCCATCTGCACGCCGAGGTCGGAGAGGTGGAAGCCGGGGAGGCGGCCGTAGAGCACCTTGTCCGGGTTGTGCACCTCGCCGTGGCGCAGCACGTGGACGACCGTGTTCATGACCCGGCAACTTCCGCGGCGGCCCGGGCCGCGCGCGGCAGCGCCTCGGCGATGGTCTCCAGCGCCTGGTCATCGAGCGCGGTCGAGACGAACCACGCCTCGTACGCGCTGGGCGGCAGGTAGACGCCGGCGCTGAGCATGGCGTGGAAGAAGGCGCGGAAGGCACCGGTGTCCTGGGTGCGCGCGTCGTGGTAGCTGCGCACCTCGGCGGCCGTGAAGAAGATCGAGAACATGTTGCCGGCGTACGACAGGCGGTGTGGCACCCCGGCGGCGACCAGCGCGTCCGACGCGAACGTGCCCACCGCGGACGCCGTGGCGTCGAGGCGGGCGTACGTGTCGGCGGTCGCCAGGCGCAGCGAGGCCAGCCCGGCGGCGCAGGCGAGCGGGTTCCCGGACAGCGTCCCGGCCTGGTAGACCGGCCCGGCCGGCGCGAGCGCCCCCATGATCTCGGCCCGGCCACCGAACGCGGCGGCGGGCAGGCCGCCACCCATCACCTTGCCGAACATGTACAGGTCGGCGTCGACCGGATCGAGCCCGGCCCAGCCCCCGGCGCTGACCCGGAACCCGGTCATCACCTCGTCCAGCAGCAGCAGCGCGCCGTGCGCGTGGCACAACTCGGCGAGGCGGGCGTTGAAGCCCGGTGCCGGCGCGATCACGCCCATGTTGCCCGGTGCCGCCTCGGTGATCACCGCGGCGATCTCGCTGCCGTGCCGGGCGAACGCCTCCTCGACGGCGGCGACGTCGTTGTACGGCACCACGATGGTGTCCGCGGCGGCGGCACCCGTCACACCGGGCGAATCGGGCAGCGCCAGCGTCGCCACGCCGGAACCGGCCGCGACCAGCAGCGCATCGACGTGGCCGTGGTAGCACCCGGCGAACTTGACCACCTTGGACCGCCCGGTGAACCCGCGGGCCAGGCGCAGCGCGCTCATCGTGGCCTCGGTACCGGAGTTGACCAGGCGCACCTGCTCCACCGGCGTACGCGCCACGATCTCGGCGGCCAGGTCCACCTCGCCCGGCGTCGGGGTGCCGAAGCTGGTGCCCCGGGTCGCCGCCTCGGTGATCGCGGCGATGACCTCTGGGTGGGCGTGGCCGTGGATCAGCGGGCCCCACGAGCAGACCAGGTCGACATAGCGCCGCCCGTCGGCGTCGGTCAGCCAGCAGCCCTCGCCGCGCACCATGAACCTGGGCGTCCCGCCCACCGACCGGAATGCCCGGACAGGCGAGTTGACCCCGCCCGGCACGATGGCCTGGGCGCGGTCGAAAAGCGCCTGCGAGGCCGGCGCGTCGGCCGGGTATGGCCCGACGCCGGCCGATTCGATGTTTCTCACGGCTTCTCCATTCTTACAGCCCACCTCCGCGCACGGCCCGCGGCCTCCGCGCCGGGGTGATGCAACCCACCCGCCGCCCCCTCGATCGTCACAGCTTCCCGAGGCGCGCGCGAACGGCTCACCGATCGGCGCCGGGTTAGGCTGTCCGAATGGACCGACCCGAACTCGCCATCGCTGCGCGTCGCGTGGCCGGGGAGGCCGTCCTCACCCTGACCGGTGAGGTCGATATGTCCACGGTGCAGCGCCTGGCCGACATGGTCGACGAGGAACTCACCGAGGCGCCACAGCGGGTGGTCCTCGACATGGCCGGCGTGACCTTCTGCGACTCCCAGGGCCTCGGGACACTCGTGGTGCTCAGCCGTAAGGCCACCCTGGCGCAGAGCTACCTCGTGCTGGTCAACGTCGGCCCGTTCCTGCTCAGGGTCCTGGAGATCACCGGCCTGCGGGACGCGCTCATGATCCAGGAAGCCCCGGTCTGAGGGGCGGCTACAGCCGGGCACGAACCCGCCGCAGCGTCTCCGCCGCGCGGACCATCTGTTCGCCATCGAGCTGGCTGGCGCCGTCGAGCAGGGCGAGTGCCTCGTCCAGGTCCGCGGTGGCGGCGCGTAGCTCCACCTCGCGGATCCGGGCGCTCTCGGCGAGCGCCTGCAACTGCCGGGTCTTCTGCCAGAGCTCGACGAAGACGGCGACCTTCGCCCGTAGTACCCAGGGATCGAACGGCTTGGTCAGGTAGTCCACGGCGCCGGCCGCGTACCCGCGCATCGCCAGGTGGGAGTCCCGGTCGGCGGCGGTGAGGAAGATGATCGGCACGTGCCGGGTGCGCTCGCGCCGCTTGATGTGGCGGGCCGTCTCGAACCCGTCCATCGACGGCATCTGGGCGTCCAGCAGGATCAGCGCGAAGTCGTCCAGCAGCAGGTGCTTGAGCGCCTCCTCGCCGCTCTCGGCGGCGACCGGCTGCACGGGCAGGCCCTGCAGGCTGGCCTCCAGTGCCAGCAGGTTGTCCCGCCGGTCATCGACGAGCAGCACTCTGGCTGGCTTGTCCGGCACGCGCGCTCCTTCGTCGACGATCACCACACTTCCCACGAAGTGTGACGATCTTGGATGGTACCGGGCAGCGCCGGCTCAGACCGCCCGGCCGTCGCCGGTGACCCAGGCCGCCATCACCTCGAGCAGTTCGTCCAGGTCGACCGGCTTGGTGATGTAGTCGCTCGCACCGGCCGCGAGGCTGGACTCCCGGTCGCCGGGCATCGCCTTGGCGGTCAGGAACACCACCGGCAGGGTGGCGAAACGGCGGTTGCGCCGGATCGCCCGGGTGGTCTCGTTGCCGTCCTGGTCGGGCATCATCGCGTCCATCAGCACGATGTCCACCTCCGGATGCTCGGACAGCATCCGGACGCCGTCCGCGCCGTTGTCGGCGTAGAGCACCGTCATGCCGTGCATCTCCAGTGCGCTGGTCAGGGCAAACACATTGCGGACGTCGTCGTCGACGATGAGCACCGTGGCACCGTCGAGTTGCCGTGCCGACGCGCTCGAGCGCCGCTCCGGCATCGGCACCGGCCGCAGCATGGCCGGGCCGGGGCGGGAGATCTGGGGCGGGTAGGGCAGGACCGACGGGTGGCCGCTCGCCGGCAGGCCCTCCCACGCCAGTACGTCCGGCAGGAGCAGGGTGAACGTCGAACCTCGGCCCATCCGGGAGCCGACCGTGATCGCGCCGCCGAGCAGGCGGGCCAGCTCGCGGCTGATCGACAGCCCCAGGCCGGTGCCGCCGTACTTGCGACTGGTCGTACCGTCGGCCTGCTGGAACGCCTCGAAGATCAGGGCCAGCTTGTCGTCGGAGATGCCGATGCCGGTGTCGGACACCGCGAAGGTGATCACCCGACGGGCGTTGGCCAGCCCTGGTACGTCGAACGTCATCCCCTCCGGCGCCACGCCGATAGCCAGGGTGACCGACCCCCGGTCGGTGAACTTGACGGCGTTCGACACCAGGTTGCGCAGGATCTGGTGCAGGCGCTGCGGGTCGGTGACGAACGCCGCCGGCACGGCCGGGTCCACCTCGACGGTGAAGTCCAGGCCCTTCTCCTCGGCCTGCGGCGCGAACGCCTGCTCGACATAGGAGCGCATGTCGACGAACGACACCTCGCCGGGCTCCACGTCCATCCGCCCGGCCTCGATCTTCGACAGGTCGAGGATGTCGTCGATCAGCGCGAGCAGGTCCGATCCGGCGTTGTGGATGGTCCGGGCGAACTCGATCTGCTTGCTGCTGAGGTTGGCCTCCGGGTTGTCGGCCAGCAGCCGGGAGAGCAGCAGCATGGAGTTCAGCGGCGTCCGCAGCTCGTGGCTCATGTTCGCCAGGAACTCGGACTTGTACTGCGAGGCCTGGGCCAGCTGCTGTGCCTTCTCCTCCAGGCCCAGCCGAGCCATCTCGATCTCCCGGTTCTGGGTCTCGATGTTGCCCTTCTGCTCCGACAGCAGCGTCGCCTTCTCCTCCAGCTCGGCGTTGGTGCGCTGCAGCTCGGCCGACTGGTCCTGCAACTCCAGCGCGAGGCGCTGGGACTGGGCGAGCAGTTCCTCGGTACGCCGGTTGGCCAGGATGGTCCGCAGGGCCACGCCGATGGTGACCACCAACCGGTCCAGGAAGGCGAGGTGCAGCTCGGAGAAGGTGGATACCGAGGCGAACTCCATCACGCCGAGCGGCTCGCCCTCGAAGAGCACCGGGAGGACGACGAGGTCCGCGGGTGGCGTGACGGCGAGGCCCGAGCGCACCACGAGGCGCTGCGCCGGCGGCGCGCTCACCCGGATGGCCCGGCGGGACAGCGCCGCCTGCCCGGTCAGCCCTTCCCCCGGGGCGAAGCTGATGTCCGTGTCCGGTGGGGCGTACCCGTACGACGCGGCGAGCCGCAGATGCATCGCCGCGTCCGGCTCGTTACTGGACAGGAAGAACGCGCCGACCTGCGCGTCCACCAGTGGCGTGACCTCCGACATGATCATGCGACACACCTCGCCGAGATCGCGCTGGCCCTGCAGCAGCCCGCCGACCCGGGCCAGGTTGGAGTCCAGCCAGCCCTGCTCGGCGTTCTTCTTGGTGGTCTCCCGCAGCGTCACGATCATCTGGTTGATGTTGTCCTTGAGCTCGGCCACCTCACCCTGGGCCCGGACCGCGATCCGCTGGGTCAGGTCACCACGGGTCACCGCGGTGGACACCTGCGCGATCGCGCGCAGCTGCGTGGTCAGGGTGGAGGCGAGCTGGTTGACGTTCTCGGTGAGGTCGCGCCACGTACCGGAGACGCCCATGACCTGGGCCTGACCGCCCAGCTTGCCCTCCGAGCCGACCTCGCGCGCGACGCGGGTGACCTCGTCGGCGAACGACGAGAGCTGGTCCACCATCGTGTTGACGGTGTTCTTCAGCTCCAGGATCTCGCCGTGTGCGTCGACGGTGATCTTCTGCGACAGATCGCCGCGGGCCACCGCCGTGGTGACCTGGGCGATGTTGCGCACCTGGCCGGTCAGGTTGGAGCCCATCGAGTTGACGTTGTCGGTGAGGTCGCGCCACGTACCCGAAACGCCCTTGACCTGGGCCTGGCCGCCCAGCTTGCCCTCGGTGCCCACCTCGCGCGCGACGCGGGTGACCTCGTCGGCGAACGACGAGAGCTGATCGACCATGGTGTTCACCGTCGACTTCAGCTCAAGGATCTCGCCCTGTGCGTCGACCGTGATGGTCTGCGTCAGGTCCCCGCGGGCCACCGCGGTGGCGACCTGGGCGATGTTGCGGACCTGGGTGGTCAGGTTGGAGGCCATGAAGTTCACGTTGTCGGTGAGGTCGCGCCAGGTGCCGGCGACGCCGCGGACCTGCGCCTGCCCGCCCAGCTTGCCCTCCGAGCCGACCTCGCGGGCCACCCGGGTCACCTCGTCGGCGAACGACGAGAGCTGGTCGACCATGGTGTTCACCGTCGACTTGAGCTCCAGGATCTCGCCGCGCGCGTCGACGGTGATCTTCTGCGACAGGTCGCCCCGGGCCACCGCCGTCGCCACCTGCGCGATGTTGCGGACCTGGGCGGTCAGGTTGGAGGCCATGTAGTTGACGTTGTCGGTGAGGTCGCGCCACGTCCCGGCGACGCCCTTGACCTGGGCCTGGCCGCCCAGCTTGCCCTCGGAGCCCACCTCGCGCGCGACGCGGGTCACCTCGTCGGCGAAGCTGGAGAGCTGGTCGACCATGGTGTTCACCGTCGATTTCAGCGCCAGGATCTCGCCGCGCGCGTCGACCGTGATTTTCTGCGACAGGTCACCCCGGGCCACCGCCGTCGCCACCTGCGCGATGTTGCGGACCTGGGTGGTCAGGTTGGAGGCCATGAAGTTCACGTTGTCGGTGAGGTCGCGCCAGGTGCCGGCGACGCCGGAGACCTGCGCCTGACCGCCCAGCTTCCCCTCGGTGCCCACCTCGCGGGCCATCCGGGTCACCTCGTCGGCGAACGACGAGAGCTGGTCGACCATGGTGTTGACGACGTCCTTGAGCTCCAGGATCTCGCCCTGCGCGGCGACCGTGATCTTCTGTGACAGGTCGCCCCGGGCCACCGCGGTGGCCACCTGGGCGATGTTGCGGACCTGGCTGGTCAGGTTGGACGCCATGAAGTTCACCGCGTCGGTGAGGTCCTTCCAGGTGCCGGCCACGCCGGGCACCTCCGCCTGACCGCCCAGCTTGCCCTCGGTGCCCACCTCGCGAGCCACCGTGATCACCTGCTGCGCGAAGATCCGCAGCGTGTCGGTGAGCGAGTTGATCGTGTCCGCCAGCTCGGCGACCTCACCCTTGGTGGAGACGGTGATCTTCTGGGACAGGTCGCCGTGCGCGATCGCGGTGGTCACCTCGGAGATCGACCGCACCTGGCTGGTCAGGTTGGAGGCCATCGTGTTCACCGAGTCGGTCAGGTCACGCCAGGTGCCGGCGACGCCGCGTACGTCGGCCTGACCGCCCAGCTTGCCCTCGGTGCCGACCTCCCGGGACACCCGGGTCACCTCGTCGGCGAAGGAGGAGAGCTGATCGACCATCGTGTTCACGGTCCGGCCGATGGTCAGGAACTCGCCCCGCAGCGGCCGCCCGTCGATCTCCAGCGCCATGTGCTGGGACAGGTCGCCCTCGGCCACCGCCACGATCACCCGGGCGATCTCCGTGGTCGGGCGACCCAGGTCGTCGATGAGCGCGTTGACCGCCCGTACGCCCTCGGCCCACGCGCCCTCGGTGCCCTCCTCGTCCATCCGCTCCGTCATCCGGCCTTCGCGGCCGACCACGCGGCTGATCCGCAGGAGCTCCCGGTTGGAGCGCTGGTGCATCTCCACGACCCGGTTGAACCGGTCCACCACGTCGCCGGCCAGACCGGTGCGCCGGCCCAGACGGATCTTGAGATCGCCGGTGGCGATCCGGTCCAGCGCGTCGGAGAGTTCGGCGAGCAACTCGCCCTCCGGTGACGCAGCGTGCCCGAGCACCGCCGGGGGGACCTCATCGACAGTCGTCATGTCTACCTCACCGATCGTTGCTCCGGGGTACCCATCATCGTCGCCGCAAGCCCCGCGCATCAGCGAGGACCCCGGTTGGATTGTTATCTCTCCTGCGGGGAGACTGCGAGGTGTGATCGCCACGATCGTGCACCGGGTGCGCCTACCGGCACACCAGAGCTCGCCGGCAGCGGCGCGCGCGGCGGTGCGCGCGGTGATCACCGAAAGCGGGCTCGACCTGATCTCCGATGAGGCGTTGCTGCTCACCACGGAACTCGCCACCAACGGCGTGGTCCACGCCGGCACCGACCTGGAGCTCGAGATCGTCGCGGACGCCGACAGTCTCACCGTCACCGTGATGGACTTCCGAAGCGGGCCGCTCACCTTCGGTGAGTGGGCGACCGCACGGCGGGCAGCGACCGACGGTCGTCCGGTCAGCCGCCGGAGGTCCCCGGATGAGCTGGACGAGCGCGGGCGCGGCCTGCTCCTGGTGGACCAGCTGGCGTCGTGCTGGGGGACTTTGCATCACCCGACCGGCAAGGGCGTGTGGTTCCGACTGGACCGGCCGGGCAGCCCGTCCCCGCCGGTCACCGGCCAGGCCGTCGTCGGCGCCCCGGCGAGGCGCCCGCATGCTCCGGCCGGCGCGTCCCCTGCCAGGCCCACCCCGGTCGGCGACCCGGTCGCCGCGACAGCCGCCGTGCTGACCACCCTCGTCGGCGCGGGGAACACCGGCACCGAGCACGGCACGCTGGCCGTCGCGGGCGACGACCTGCTGCGCCGCGTGTGCGGCGCGCTCGGCGCGTGGGCCGCGGTGGCGACGGTTGACGAGGGCGACGGCTCCGGCCCGCAGCAGGTCGCCTCGTACGGCGCCGCCGTCTGGTACCAGGCGGCGAACTCCCCCGACACGCTCCGGGTGCCGCTGCGGCTCAGCCGCCCCTGGCGCGGCGAACTCCGCTTCACCGGGGTGGACCGGCCCGGCGACGGCGCCCCGGTCAGTCCCGCCACCGCCCTGGCAGGTCCCGTCGCGGAGCTGGCCGCCGAGTGGCTGAGCCTGCTGGTGGAGAACTCCCGGCTGCGCAGCGCCAACTCCGAGCGGCGGGGCTGGTTGACGTTTCTCGCCGAGGCGAGCCAACTGCTCGCGCAGTCCCTTGACGTCGAGCTCACCCTCGCGCTGATCCCGCGCCTCGTGGTCCCGCGCCTGGGTCGGTGGTGCGCGGTGCACACCACCGACACCGCCGGGCGGCTGCGCCTGGCCGCGGTGGCCCACGCTGACGAGTCGCAGGTGGCCGCGCTGACCGAGGCGCTCGCGGAGGCGGGGGCCGACCTGGTGGAGGCGCTGCGGGGGGACGCGGTGGTGCCGCTGACCGCGCCGGTCGAGGGGTACGTCGTCGCGCTGCTCGCGCGGGGTCAGCAACTCGGCACGCTCTCCGTCGGCCGCGGCCTGGAGCACTGGCAGGGCAGCGAGGAGGTCGCGGTCGTCGAGGACGTGGCCCGGCGGGCGGCGCTGGCCATCGACAATGCCCGGATCCACGCCGAGCGGCGATCCATCGCGCAGACCCTGCAGCGCTCCCTGCTGCCCCCGCAACTGCCCAAGGTGCAGGGCGTGGACTTCGGCGCGGAGTACGTGCCGACGGGCGAGGGCGCCGACGTGGGCGGCGACTTCTACGACGTGGTCATCCTGGGCGAGGACCGTTGGCTGGTGATGGTCGGCGACGTTTCCGGCAAAGGGGTCCACGCCGCGACCGTCACCGGGCTGGTCCGCGATGTCACCCGGGTACTGGTACGCGACGGCCGTACCCTGCCCGAGGCGCTCGCCCGGCTCAACGAAACCCTGGTCGAACGCGGGGCCGGGCGGTTCTGCACGCTCGCTCTCGCCGCGGTGACCCGCCGTGCGGACGGCCTGCTCGACGTGACCCTGCACCTGGCCGGCCACGACAAGCCGGTGCTCATCGCGGCGGACGGCGCGACCAGCCTGGTCGGCACGTGCGGCACCGCCCTGGGGCTGCTGGACCGGGTGCTCTCGCCGGCCACGCAGGTCCGGCTCGGGCCCGGCGACACGCTCGTGTTCTACACCGACGGCGTCACCGAACGGCGGCGCGGCACCGAACTGTTCGGGGTGGACCGGCTGTGCGTGGAGGCCGGGTTGCTGGCCGGCTTCCCGGCCGAGGTGGTGGCCGCCCGGCTGCGGGCGGCGACGCTCAGCTACTCGCCCGAGGAACCGCGCGACGACATCGCCATCTTCGCCGTACGCAACGACGCCGGATCATGATGGCCGTAGGCGGTTCAGCGCGTCGGCCACGTCGTGGACGGGGGCGTTGAGTTCGTACGTGCTGAACAGGTGCAGCGACTCGCCCGTGTCGACTTCGAGCAGCTGCGATCGGGTGCCCAGCCGACGGCGTTCGTCCACCAGTACCCGCTCGACCCCGGACCACGGGATCCGCCGCCGGCCGGCGTACCCGGCCACCACGGTGATGCCGTCGGCGTCGGCGGCGAGCCGGACCGGCGCCACCAGATCCCGGACGGCGAACGCGACGAGGAGGACCGCGGCGAAGCCCGCCATGAGCAACCGGCCCGCGTCGGTGACGAAGAGGGCGGCCGCCCCGATGAACACCAACGCGCCGATGCCCTTGAACAGGGTCAGCGCCGGCGAGACCCGCCAGCTCAGGGCCGTCGGGGCCGCCTGATCCGTGGTGTCCCGACCGGGGTGGTCGGATTCCGACATGCCACCGCTGCGCAGTTCCATGGAGCCAGGATGGCACGACCCCCGGACGGCGTACCATTCGAGCGGAGCCTAGCTACCGGGGAGTAACCATGCGGGACGCGGTCATCGTCGGTGCGGTACGAACGCCGATCGGCAAGCGCAGGGGCGCGTTGTCGGGCGTACACCCGGTCGACCTGTCGGCCGCGGTGCTCCGGGCGTTGGCGGAGCGCACCCGGCTGGACCCGGCCGACGTGGAGGACGTGGTCTGGGGCTGCGTCTCCCAGGTCGGTGAGCAGTCGTGGAACGTCGGCCGCAACGCCGTACTGGCTGCCGGCTGGCCCGAGTCGGTGCCCGGCAGCACGCTCGACCGGCAGTGCGGCTCAAGCCAGCAGGCGGTGCACTTCGCCGCGGCGGCCGTGATCGCCGGGCAGTGCGACCTGGTCGTGGCCGGGGGGGTCGAGTCGATGAGCCGGGTGCCGATGGGCTCGTCGGCGGGCGGGCCGGGCGGCGGCATGCCCTACGGCGAGGAGATCCGCAAGCGGTACGCCGGCGTGCAGGGCTTCGCCGATGGCGAGGCGGTGCCGTTCAGCCAGGGCGTTGGCGCCGAGATGGTGGCGGAACGGTGGAAGCTCAGTCGGGCCCGGCTCGACGAGTACTCGCTGCGCAGCCACCAGCGGGCCGGCGCGGCCAGCGACGGCGGCCTGTTCCAGGCCGAGATCGCGGCTGTCGACGGGGTACGCGCGGATGAGGGCATCCGGCGGGAGACCTCGCTGGAGAAGCTGGGAAGTCTGGCGACGCCGTTCCGCCCGGACGGCGGCGTGGTGACCGCCGGGTCCGCCTCCCAGATCTCCGACGGTGCGGCCGCGCTGGCGATCACCACCTCGGAGTGGGCCGCGGCGCACGGACTGACGCCGCTGGCACGCATCCACACCGCCGTGGTCGCCGCGGACGACCCGGTGATCATGCTGACGGCACCGATCCCGGCAACCGCCAAGGCACTGCGTCGGGCCGGGCTGACGATCGACGACATCGGCGTGTACGAGGTGAACGAGGCGTTCGCACCGGTACCCCTGGCCTGGCTCGCCGAGACCGGTGCGGACCCGGCCCGGCTCAACCCGCGCGGCGGTGCCATCGCCCTCGGCCATCCCCTCGGCGGGTCGGGCGCCCGGATCATGACCACGCTGCTGCACCACATGCGGGACAACGACATCCGGTACGGGTTGCAGACCATGTGCGAGGGCGGCGGCATGGCGAACGCCACGATCCTCGAGTTGATCTGAGCGCACCGACGCATCGACATATCTCGGCTTGCAACTTCCGTTACGCATTCCGTGAAGCGCTCGTTGCTCCGGGTATGAGCCAACTCCCCCGGCCCGTACTCGATGGATTCTCCAGGTCGCTCCTGCCCCAGGCCGCAGGCGCGGGAATCCCGATGGCCACGGTCAATCGACACCTCCCCGTGATGCGCACCTGTGTCGGCACGAGCGACACGGCGCTGCTGGTCGCCCGCTGCGCCCCGAGCCGGCAGCCCATCGGCCGCACCACGCCGACCACCCTGCTGCTGCTGACCAGGCACCGGCTGGTCATCACCGGAGAGAGTCGGGTCTTTCGTCGCCTGCACCTCTACCTCAACGAGAGCCTGGCGCACCTGGCGAACGTCACCTGGTCACCCGCGCTGGACCGCAGGGCGGTGCAACTGGCCGTGACGGCCATGGACGGTGTCCGCGAGCACTTCTGGATCGCGATGAGCTGCGCCGACGAGGTGATGCGCGCCGACGCGCTGCTCCGGGCGTTCTTCCGGCCCCGGGTCCTCACCCCGGCCTGACGATCGAACCGGCCGGCGGCCGGCGCGGATTGGGCGGAACCCGCGACCACCCCGCGCCGTCGAAGCGGGCATGACCACTG
Organism: Micromonosporaceae bacterium; assembly: GCA_035296325.1. Taxonomy (GTDB): domain Bacteria; phylum Actinomycetota; class Actinomycetes; order Mycobacteriales; family Micromonosporaceae; genus DATHBD01. The sequence continues at coordinate 121,674 of DATHBD010000014.1, forward strand.
CAGCGAAGCGACTCGCCGCCGGCGCCGTGCTCCTCGCCCTCGCCGGGTGTACCTCCGGTAACGGCACCGCCCGGCCGGTGCCGCCGCGGTCGGACGCCGGGGTCGGCCCGTTGCGGCTGGTCTCCTTCGACGACTGCGCGGACCTGGTGACCGCGCTGCGCGCCGCGGCACGCGAGCACGTCGGGCCGTACGGCTTCGGTGGCGGCGGCATGCGGGCGGGCGTCGCGGAGGATGCGGTGGCGGCCGGCAGTGGCCAGGTGTCCGCAGCTGGCGGCGACAAGCCGCCGGCCCACTCCGGCACCAACACGCACGAGGCCGGCACGGACGAGCCCGATCTGGTGAAGACGGACGGCCGGCGGATCGTCACGGTCGTCGGCGGCACCCTGCGCGTGGTGGACGCCGCGACCCGACGGGTCACCGGGGCACTCAACCTCGATACACCGGCGTACGCGGGCAGCAACCTGCTCCTCGCCGGCGACCGCGCGCTGGTGCTCCTACCGGAACGGTGGGATGGCGACACGCCGACCTCGGGGGGGTCGGCCGGCGTTGCCGACCGGCCCTTCGGCGGAGGGCCGGGCGGACGGGCGGAACTGCTGCTGGTGGACCTGACCGGGACCCCGAAGGTGCTCAGCAGGTACGCCATCGACGGATCGATGCTGGACGCACGCCAGGTCGGCAACACGGCCCGGGTCGTGATCAGGTCCGCGCCCCGGATTCAATTTCCGGACCCGGGGCGGCAGGATGACGTCGAGGGCCGCACCAGGGCCAACCAGGCCGCGGTCGACCGGGCCACCGCGGCGGACTGGCTGCCCCGTTTCCGGGTGGAGACCGCTGGAAAGGTCACCGAAGGCCGGGTCGACTGCGCGGCGGTGAGCCGACCCACGACGTACTCCGGCGCGTCGATGCTGACGATCCTGACCTTCGACCTGGGCAGCGCCGCGCTCGGAGCCGGCGACCCGGTGAGCCTGGTGGCCGACGGAGACACCGTCTACGGGACCGGATCCAGCCTCTATGTCGCCACCGACACGCGCTGGATGGCACCGGCGCGGGTCTCCGTCCCGAGGTCACCGGCCGCGGCGCGGACCGAGGTGTACCGGTTCGACACCGGTGGCACCGGCAAACCGCGCTTCGCCGCCTCCGGCGAGGTGGGCGGATGGCTGCTCAACCAGTACGCGCTGTCGGAGTGGAACGGTCATCTGCGGGTGGCCACGACGACCGGGAACTCCTTCGGCATGCCGGATCCCGGCGACGGCTCAGCGCCGCGGCCCAGCCCGCCGCAGAGCGAGTCGACGGTGTACGTGCTCCGCCAGGACCGCGACCGGCTGGTCGAGCGGGGCCGGGTGGGTGGACTCGGCCGGGGGGAGCAGATCCACGGGGTACGGTTCGCCGGCGCCATCGGGTACGTGGTGACGTTCCGCCAGACCGACCCGCTCTACACCCTCGACCTGCGCGACCCGGCGACGCCGAAGGTGGCCGGTGAACTGAAGATCACCGGGTACTCCGCCTACCTGCACCCCGCCGGGGAGGGTCGCCTGCTCGGCGTCGGGCAGGAGGCGACCACCGCCGGTCGGCGTACCGGCTCGCAGATCTCCCTGTTCGACGTCGCGAATCTGGCGACCCCCACCGTGCTGGCGCGTCACGAGGTGCGCGAGGGCCACTCGGAGGCCGAGTTCGACCCGCACGCGTTTCTCTACTGGGCGCAGACCGGGCTGCTGGTCGTGCCGATGATGAGTTACCAGGAGTCCGGCAGGTACCGCTCGGCGGCCCTGGTACTGAGCGTCAGCGGCGGCACGATCCGCTCTCTCGGCCGGATCAGCCACGGGGACGGCGGAGGAGGCCCCGAGGGTCGGGGCATCCGGCGTTCGCTCATCATCGGCGAGGCCCTGTGGACGGTCTCCGAGCAGGGGTTGAAGGTCAACGACGCCACCACCGTGGCCGAGCTCGGGTGGGTGCCGTTCGGCTGAGCCGCCCGGCGGGCGCGCCCGGGTGCTACAGGTACATCCCGGTGCGCTCGGCGGAGTCCTTCGCCGGTGGCTTGTCGCCTTCGCTGAAGAACCGCCGGCCACCGAACTCCACCTGGAGCCGGTCGTCGAGTTCGTCGGCGAGCCCGGTCATGACCTGCACCGCGAGCATCAGATGGGTTGGTTGAAAGTCGCGCCCGAAGACCGGCACGGAGGCCCACACCGTCTCGTTGCTGTGGTAGAGCCGGCCGATCGGCATGCGGTTGGTCAGTTCGGACAGCTTGGCGTACAGCTTCTGGCCGGCGGGCACCTCGGTGAGCAGGGGTGAGAAGACGTCGATCAGCGGCGGGCTGTCCCGCACCCGGACGAAGACCATGGCCGAGCCGGCGCGAATGCTGATATCCCCGTCCGGGTCGACCGACAGCGCCTCCGGTGTGGTCTTCTGCAGTCTGGCCACCACGGTCGTCACCTGCTCGGCCAGCGGCAGCCCGGCAACCGCGTCGCTCAGCCGGGAAGTCCCCCGACCGGTGGCGGACTCGTCGGTGCTGAGGGTGCCGTCACCGTCGGTGTCGAGGACCGCCATCAGCGAGCGGGCGGAGGCCAGCGGCGGCATCGCGATCAGGTCCTCGCTGCCGGCGTTGCGCGCGAAGTAGGTCAGGAAGGCGGGGTGTGGCGCACCGTAGACGTCCCGCAGCGTGCGGGTGGCGAGCACGGCGAGCCGGTTGATCTCGGCGGCGCCCACCCGGACGCCGAACGAATCCCGGGAACCGGCCACCACGCCGGGCGGTGACCAGCCGAGCGCGATCAGGTCGGCGATGGCGCCCCGGTCCAGCCGGAACGCCACCGGCAGGTCGGCGTTGCCGACCGCGCTGGCGACGAAGGTGCCGCCCTCCTCGGCGGTGATCTCGACCGAGTAGACCGCGTCGCCGGTGCCCGAGGCGGTCGGGTCGAGCGTCAGATCGATGCTGGTGCCGGCGGCGATCTGGGGCAGCGCCTCGGCGAGCTGGCGCGCGAAGTCACGCCAGGCCTCGCCGACCTTCGCCTTCAGATCGGCGCCGGCCAGCTCACCGTCGTGCAACGCACCCTCGAACTCCGACATCGCGCGCCACCTCCGTCCCGGCACACCCTACCGAGATCGGCGCATGGTCGGGCGGTGGGACGGGGTGGCCCGGCTCACGCGGTCCCCGGCGGCGCCGTGGGTTCCGGCGGCGCCGTGGATTCCGGCGCCGCGGGGTCCGGCGGCGCCGCGGGTTCCGGTGGCGGCCAGGCGCGCGCCAACGCGGTCAGGGTGGCCGCAGCGGTACGCGGATCCGCGCCCCGACCGACGGCGACACCCAGCAGGTACGCCGAGACCGGCGCACCGGGCCGCACCACGCCGTGCGCGACCACCTTGGCCAGCTCCAGCACCAGCTGCCGGTCGGCGGCGTCGAAACCCTGCACGCCCAGTGCGGCCGCAGCCGCCGCGCTCCACTCGTCCAGCACGTTCATCCGGTCCACTCCTGCGCCAGTCGGAGATCGGCCTCAGTGTCGCAGTCGAACCACGGGGGCAGCGGTGCCCGGTCGCTGACCCGCCACAGCGTCTCGGCGACGCGCAGTGCGGCGATCAGGTGCCGCATCGACCGGCCGGCCGGGTCACCGAGGGCGGACAGTGCCCGCTCCAGCGAGGACCGTCGCCACACCGCGCAGAGCAGCTGCCGGCGCCCGGCCTCGTCGACGAACACCGCCCCGTCGTACGCGCCCGGGCCGTCCGCCTCCCGGGCGGTGAGTTGGAGCCGGAGCAGGCCGACCGCGTCCGGGGTAAGGAACGGCAGATCCGCGGCGAGCACCGCGACGAGCCCGGCCGGGTCGGGTGCCGCCACGGCCGCCAGCCCCGCGGCGATGGCGGCGACCGGCCCGCCGCCGGGTGGCCGCTCGACAGTGCGCACCACACCCGGCGGAAGCCCGTCCCGCGGCGGCCCCACCACCACCCGCGGGTCGGCGTCACCGACGGCGGAGAGCACGCGGTGCAGCATCGGCGCGCCGCCCACGGCCAGACCCGGCTTGTCGGCGCCACCGAGCCGCTGCGCCCGGCCACCGGCGAGGATCACCGCGGCGAAGCCGGCCGTTGGGTGCACGGTCATACCGGGCCGCGGTGGTTGCGCCCGGTGTCGCCGGGGAAGACTGGGGCCATGGGCCGCGTGACCGACCGCCGGGGGGTACTCCGGATCGACCTGGCCGGCGCGTCCCCGCAGGTACGGCGGGCACCGGACACGCTCGCGGCGGAGGAGCCGCTGGAGATCCGGGTGGGTCCGGCCAGCATCGCTCGCCGGCCTCCGCTGGCCGTCACCATGCGGACCCCCGGACATGACCTCGACCTGGCATTGGGCTTCCTCTTCACCGAGGGGGTGATCCGGACGGCCGCCGACGTCCGCACCGCCCAGCTGTGCGCCGGTGACGGCGCCGCCAACACGTACAACGTCGTCGATGTGGCACTCGCCGACGGCGTGCCGCCACCGGTGACCGACCCGGGTCGCAATTTTCTCACCAGCTCCTCGTGCGGCGTCTGCGGGAAGGCGAGCATCGACGCCATCCGGACGCGCTCCCAGTTTGACGTTACGGCGGACCTGACCACTGTGAGCGCCGGAGCCCTCGCCGGGCTCCCCGACACGCTGCGCGCGGCGCAGCGCGGCTTCGACGCGACCGGAGGGGTGCACGCCGCCGGGATCTTCACCCCGCAGGGCGACCTGCTGTGCCTGCGCGAGGACGTGGGCCGGCACAACGCGGTGGACAAGGTGGTGGGCTGGGCGCTGCGCGACGGTCGCCTGCCACTGGCCGGGCAGGTACTCCTGGTCAGTGGGCGGGCCAGCTTCGAACTGACCCAGAAGGCATGGATGGCCGGGTTGCCCGTGCTCGCGGCGGTGTCCGCGCCGAGCACCCTCGCGGTGGACATCGCCGAGGAGGCCGGGCTCACGCTTGTGGGCTTCCTGCGGGGAAGCCGGTTCAACGTGTACGCCGGCGCGCAGCGCGTTGCCGTCGACGCGTAGGTCGCCCGGCACTGACCAGGTCGGGCATCGCCGTCGGTGGGATCGCCCGCCGCAGGAGCTCCGCGATCAGTTTCGCCGCCGGGTACCCCGGGTCCGCGGCGAGCGCCCGGTCCACCGCGATCGAGGCTCGAACGCCGTCGCCCAGGCGCCAGAGCGCGTAGGCGAGCAGCACGGCGGGGCCGGGCACGAGGTCGGGCTCGCAGCGGCGGACCACATCGGTCCACAGCCGCTCCGCGGCCTCCCGATCCGCCGGACGGCGGTCCAGGCCCTGCCAGGCCCAGTCCCGCACCGGCAGGGACACGGTGACCAGCACGCTCAGCCAGGCCACCTCGTCGTCGCTGAGCCGGCCGGCACCATCGGCCGCCGGTCGTTCCAGCACGCCGTACCGGTCCAGCCCGGACCGCACCGCCGCGCGGCCCTCCGCCACCAGCCGATTCGGTGATCCAGCGGCCAGCACCTCGGCCAGCCGTGCGGCGGCCCGCTCCCCGGCCTGCTGGATCGCCACCAGGGCGAGGCCCGTCGGCGGGTCGAGGGTCCGCACGACCGCCGCCCGGTCGGGGAGTGCGACACAGCCGGCCACCGTCGCGGCCGCGGCCACCACGCTGCCGGCCACCTCGTACGGCACGCCCTCCGCCGGGCAGCACGCCTGATCGCACTCGTAGGACCAGTACCGGTCGGCGGTGGCGCGCAGCACCTCGGCCGGCAGCAGACCCCTGGCCCGCATGGCCTCACGAACGACGAGCACGGTCGGCGTCACCTGCGCCGGATCGCCGTAGCCCACGAGGATCACCTGGGTCACGCCCTGCCCGACGAACAGCCCGGCCAACGCCTCGGCCTGCCCGGCCCGGTCGGCCGCCGGCAGACCGACCGGCAGCACGTCGCTGCGGGCATGAAAGACCAGGCGACGGGCCCGCAGGCCGAGGATCACCAGGCTGTCGGTCGGGTGGAAGCCGAGGAGGTACGGCACGGCCGCGAGGATGTCGGACGGGCTTCGCAGCCGTAACGCCGCGGTGCTGGATGTCGTCATGGCGTCCGACACTGCCCGCGTCCATCCCGCGGGGGAAGGCACGGTTTTCGGCTGTGGACAAGCGCTGCGGGTTTGTCCACAGCGGGCAATCGGCCCTTGACTGCGGTCAGTAGTGGAAGGTCAGGCCGTGCAGGCCGATGCCCTCGTCGCCGTCGTCCGCCGCGACCGACGCGGCACCGGGCCGGGTGGTCAGGTCGATGGACAGCGTGATCCGGGCCAACGCGTCGTACCCGGCGGCGTGCAGGCAGTGGATGGCATCGACGTTGCGCGCCATCGGGGCGATGGTCAACCGGCCCAGACCACGACGCCGCGCCTGCTCCGCCACGTACGCCAGCAGGTCCCGGCCGATCCCCTCGCCGCGACGCTCCCGGGTCACCACCACCGGCTCGACCTCGCCGCCGTGGTCGCTCAGAATCAGCCCGACCAGACCGACGACCCCTGCCCGGGCGTCGTCGGCGACCCACATCCCGGTCAGATCCAGCCGGGTGAGGTGCTCTTCGAATGCGGCGCCGGGGTCTTCATCGGCCCGGAACGGTCGTCCGTAGCGTTCCTGGTGTTCGCTCGCGAGTTCTGCCCACAGGCGACGGCAGAAATCGTGATCCGACGGCCGATAGGCTCGGATCTGCGCGGCGGCGGTGCGCCGAGACGCCGCCAGAGTCTCGGTCATGGCTCATCATTACTCCCGCGGCACCGGAAACGGAGCGAGATGGCGGGATTACTACCGGCGCGCGCAGGGCCGGCCGGCGGTCGGCCGTCCCCGCGCGCGTCGTGCGGAGTTACCGCCCTACGGCAGGCGGAACTCGCCATCCTGGTCGACGGCGACGATGAAGGTCTCCCACTCCGACCTGGTGAATTGGACGGAGCCGGCTTCCGGACTCTTTGAGTTGCGGACCTCGATCACTCCGTCGAGGTAGCGAGCCTCGACGCAGTTCGCATTCGGATCACTTCGGGTGGCCTTCTGCCACTGCTGGTTCAACGCAGCCATCACTGCGTACTCCCTTTGGGTTAGGCCACGCTCTCGCCTGCGGCGGCGTCGATCATTTTGATCGACTCCAGCGGGCTGAGCGCAGCGGCTCGCAGGTTCTCGAAAACCAGACCGTACCGACTCACGTCATCCGAGTCCTGGTAGATGTCACCAGTAAGACTCTCCGCGTATACGACGCTTGGAGTGTCCTCGAATGTGAGGAGTGCGAACGATCCAGCCATACCGGCGTACGCACCGCCGGAGAATGGCAACACCTGGATGGTCACATTACGCTGATTACTAAGCTCGACAAGGTACTTCAACTGCGCCCGCATCGTATCGGGCCCACCAATCTTACGACGGATCACGCTCTCGTCCAAGACGGCAAAGAATCGCAGCGGGTCGGGTGACATCAACAGACCCTGACGCTCGGCTCTGATCCGAATCCGACTCTCGATTGCCTGATCCGAGTAATCCGGCCAGCGGGCCAGCATCAACGCCCGATGGTACTCCTCGATCTGCAGCAGACCGGGCACCACGAGCGCCTCGTAGTCGCGCATTTCCGTCGCCGCCGACTCGAGCCCGATGAATCGCGAATACGATTCCGGGAGGTCCCCGTAACGGGCGAACCAGCCGCGTTGCTTGCCCTGCTGCCCGAGCGCCAGCAGCGTCTTGCGGTGCTCGGCGCTCTTCACCCGGTAGAGGTCGATCAACAACACCAGGACGCCCCGCCGGACCCCGACCCTTCCACCCTCGATGCGGCTCACCGTGCTGGCTGAGCAGTGCAGGTGGGCACCAACCTCCTCGGTCGTGAGGCCGGCGGCCTCGCGCAGGGCGCGCAACTGCTTCCCCAGTTGGAAGCGTTGGAACGAAGGGCTACCACCACTGGGCACCGCTCACCCCCGTCCGTTCGTCACACATGAGTCTTCCTCTTTCTCCAGCCCTGGGCAACACGTTGGATATGAGCGATTGGGTCCGGATACTCAACTTTGGCGCATTCGGTTGCGACGCCGAACTTGCACGTGCATCCTTGGTTCTACCAGCCAAGCGCCAGCGTTCTCTCCCCCGACCGGACGCCGCTGCAGGTCACGATGCAGCCAGGCGTCGGGTCATGCTGTGCTTGGCTATTCACTCGAAGGGAGAAGCGGTGTACGACGAGGACGCGCCGCTGCTTGAAGGGGCACCGCGCCTGTTCGCCATCATCGCCGATCTTGAGGACGACAACGCCCCCCAGGTGGTGGCATGGGGCCATGAGCTCCCGGATCAGGCGGTCCTCAGCTGGCGACTCAATTCCGGCGGCTCCGAGGTGGCCGTCTTCCGTTCTGCTGAAGCCGCGCTCGCCACAGCGCAATTACTGTATCCGGCGCGGCTGCTGTGGACCGTGCCGGCCACCGAAGGTTTCTAGGAGGCCGGCCATGGCAATGGTTTTCGACCAGGCGATCACCGAAGCACGTCGCACCATCGGGCGACACCAACCGTGGCGGCGGTGGACGGGTAACCGCTGCACCGCCGGTTGTGGGCGGTGGCCGTGCAAACCGTTCTACATTGCGCTCGCTGTCATCACCCGGAATTCCAACACCCCGGCATCGCGCTGACCGACCGTTCCGTCAGCTCAGTCCCGCCGCACCTCGGCATGCCGCTCGCTGCGCGATCCGCGGGCCCCACCACCCCGGTGAGATCGCTCCCCGCCGGAGCGGTCGGCCCGCACGGCGGGGCCCGGCCGGCACCTCGGCGACCCGGACCGCGAACCCTTGGCTGCTGACCGCGAGCGGTTGGGGTCCACCGGCGAAGCCTTGGCCGCGGCACCGCCGCCGTGGGCGTTGGATCCGGTACGACCGCCGACAACGATCGGACTGCCCGAGCCCCCACCGGATCCACCGACAGCGCGGCCCGCCCGAGTCGGCCGCTTCGGCCGGCCGGGCGCCGCGCCGGCCCGGGGGACACCCCCGGGCCGCGCCGCCACCCCAGGCCGCGCCGCCACCCCAGGCGGCACCGTGCCCGGCGGCACCAAGCCCGGCGGCACCACGCCGGGCGGCACCACGCCGGGAGCCGGCGCGGCGCTCGAGCCGCCGGGGGCCGGCGGCGCGTAGGAACGGCGCGGCCCACCCAACATGCCGGGGTCCGGACCCCGGTCGATCACCAGCGGCCCGTCCGGCGATCCGGGTGCGACTGCGGCCGGCCGACCCTCGTCGCCGCCAAGCGAGACGGATCCGGCCACCACGGAGATCACGCTGGGAACCGAGGTCAGCGTCACCAGCAGCCCCGCCAGTAGAAGGTGCCGCCGTGCCCCGAACCGCAGTCGGTGGCTGCGCACCCAGCCGGGCCGACCCGGCACGGGGTCGCGCCCGACGCCGCCGGGACCATGGTCCGGCTCGGAATCGGAGCGGCCGGAGAACCAGGGGCCAGACAATCGCATGCATTCCTCGCAGTCGTGGATGGCGCGGTGCGAACCGGCGGCGCGTCCTCCGATCGGCCCCCTACCACCTACCAGGACTTGACCCTGTGGCGACGGACACCGGGTCTGCCATGCTGGACAGACGACGCCCCGGTCACCCACCTCCGCATAACCTGCGAGGCGACGACCGAAGCGCGCCACCCGCGGCGCCGGTGCGGCGACCCCGCTGCCGGTGTACGAGACGACAGGAGACAGCGATGTCGAAGGCGCCACCCGAGCCGGAGTTCGTGCAGCTGCTCGCCCCCGACGGCCAACGGGTCCACCACCCCGACTACAAGGTCGACTTCACCGACGCGGAGTACCGCCAGCTCTACCGGGACCTGGTCACCGTGCGCCGCCTCGACACCGAGGCCACGGCGCTGCAGCGGCAGGGCGAGCTGGGCATCTGGGCCAGCCTGCTGGGCCAGGAGGCCGCCCAGGTCGGCTCCGGTCACGCGCTGCGCGCGCAGGACATGGCCTTCCCGACGTACCGGGAGCACGGCGTGCTCTACTGCCGCGGCATCGACCCGATCATGCCGCTGGGCCTGTTCCGCGGCGTGGACCAGGGCGCGTGGGACCCCATCGCGAACAAGTTCAACATGTACACGATCGTCATCGGCGCACAGACCCTGCACGCCGTCGGGTACGCCATGGGCATCAACAAGGACGGCAAGGTCGGCAGCGCCGACGGCGAGTCGGTGATCGCCTACTTCGGCGACGGGGCCAGCTCCCAGGGCGACGTGCACGAGGCGTTCGTCTACGCCAGCGTCTTCCACGCCCCGGTGGTCTTCTTCTGCCAGAACAACCAGTACGCCATCTCCGAGCCGCTGGAGCGCCAGACCCGGGTTCCGCTCTACCGTCGGGCCGCCGGGTTCGGCTTCCCCGGCCTGCGCGTCGACGGCAATGACGTGCTTGCGGTGTACGCGGTGACCCGCAAGGCCCTCGACGACGCCCGGCACGGTGAGGGCCCCAGCCTGATCGAGGCGTACACCTACCGGATGGGCGCACACACCACCTCGGACGACCCGACCCGGTACCGGATGCCCGGTGAGCTGGAGGCCTGGCAGGCCAAGGACCCGATTCTGCGGGTCCGACTGCTGCTGGAGCGGGAAGGGCTGGGCACCCCTGAGTTCTTCGCCGAGGTCGACGAGACGGCCGGGCGGGAAGCCACCGCCCTACGGGAACGCGTCCTGGCCATGCCCGAGCCGGATCCCCAGCGGATCTTCGACAACGTGTACGCCGGTGGCTCACCCGAGCTCGACGAGCAGCGCGAGTTCTTCACCAACTACCGCGCGTCGTTCGCCGCCCCGCTCGACGGGAGCTCCCGATGACCGAATCCCTCACCCTCGGCAAGGCCCTCAACGTCGGGCTGCGGCGGGCGATGGAGCGTGACCCGCAGGTCCTGATCATGGGCGAGGACGTGGGCAAGCTCGGCGGCGTCTTCCGGGTCACCGACGGGCTGCAGAAGGACTTCGGCGAGGACCGGGTGATCGACACGCCGCTGGCCGAGTCCGGCATCATCGGTACGGCCGTGGGTCTCGCCCTGCGCGGGTACCGCCCGGTCTGCGAGATCCAGTTCGACGGCTTCGTCTTCCCCGCGTACGACCAGATCGTGTCCCAGGTCGCCAAGATGCACTACCGGTCACAGGGCAAGGTCCGGATGCCGATCGTGATCCGCATCCCGTTCGGCGGCGGTATCGGCGCGGTCGAGCATCACTCCGAATCCCCCGAGGCGTACTTCTCGCACACCGCGGGACTCAAGGTCGTCGCGTGCTCCAACCCCGCCGACGCGTACTGGATGATCCAGCAGGCGATCAGCTCCGACGACCCGGTCATCTTCTTCGAACCCAAGCGGCGGTACTGGGAGAAGGGCGCCGTGGACCTCGACGGCTCCGCGCCCGACCCGTTGCACGCCTCCCGGGTGGTCCGGCCCGGCGAGCACGCCACGCTCGTGGCCTACGGCCCGATGGTGCGCACCGCGATGGAGGCCGCGGCAGCGGCGCAGGAGGACGGCCGGTCACTCGAGGTGATCGACCTTCGCACCCTCTCGCCCCTCGACATGGGCCCGGTGTACGACTCGGTGCGCCGCACCGGACGGCTCGTGGTGGTGCACGAGGCACCCGGGAATCTCGGGCTGGGCGCGGAGATCGCCGCACGGGTCACCGAACAGTGCTTCTATTTCCTTGAGGCGCCAGTGCTGCGGGTGACCGGATTCGACACGCCGTACCCGCCGGCCCGGTTGGAGGAGGAGTACCTCCCCGAGCTGGACCGGATCCTGGACGCCGTCGACCGCAGCCTGCGGTTCTAGGGGTTGGAGCCACGACATGGCACGGGTCAAAGAGTTCGCCCTGCCCGACCTGGGTGAAGGGCTCACCGAAGGCGAGATCCTGAGCTGGCTGGTGTCGGTGGGTGACACCGTCACGCAGAACCAGCCGATCGTCGAGGTGGAGACGGCCAAGGCGGCTGTCGAGATCCCGGCGAAGTGGGCCGGTCAGGTCACCGCGATCTTCCACGCGGCCGGCGCCACCGTCGAGGTCGGTACGCCGATCATCGCGATCGACACCGAGCCCGGCGCGGTTGCCGACGCCGCCATCGAGGCACTGGTGGAGGACGGGCTGATCGGCGGCACGGCGCCGGGCGGACGGACCTCGGTCCTCGTCGGGTACGGCCCGCGAACCACCGTCGCCAAACGCCGCCCGCGCCTGCACGACGCCGCCCCGCCGGCGTCGTCGCCGCCCGCGCCCCCCGCGCCCCCCGCTCCCGCCGCGGCACCGGCGCCCGTGCCCGTCGGGCACACCGCGCCGGCCGCCCACAACGGGCCGGCCCCCCACACCGCGCCGGCCCCCCACACCGCGCCCGCCGCGCCGCCGGCGGGGACGGGTGTGCAGGCCAAGCCGCCGGTCCGCAAGCTCGCCCGGGACCTCGGCATCGACCTCGTCGCGATGGCCGGCACCGGGCCCGGCGGCGTGATCACCCGCGACGACGTGCTGGCCGCCCACCACCGCGCCACCGTCCCGGCCCACACCGGTGATCCGGCCTCGAACGGTTCGATCGCGATCGGCTCCACCGGGAACGGTGAGCGGGAACGCCGGATCGCGGTCAAGGGCGTCCGCAAGCTCACCGCCGAGCACATGGTGGCGAGCGCCTTCACCGCGCCACACGTCACCGAGTTCCTCACCGTCGACGTGACCCGGACGATGCGCACGCTGGAGCGGCTCCGCGGCCGACCGGAATGGCGGGACACCCGGGTGAACCCGCTCCTGCTGGTCGCCAAGGCGGTGCTCGTGGCGATCGGCCGGCATCCCATGATCAATTCAACCTGGGCCGGCCACGAGATCGTGGTCAAGGAGTACGTCAACCTCGGCATCGCGGCCGCCACCGACCGCGGCCTGATCGTGCCCAACATTCCCGACGCCGGGCGGCTGTCCCTGCGGGAACTGGCCGACGCCATGCAGGCGCTGGTCAGCACGGCCAAGGAGGGGCGCACCACCCCGGCCGCCATGACCGGAGGGACCTTCACGATCACCAACGTCGGCGTCTTCGGCGTCGACACCGGTACGCCGATCCTGCCGCCGGGGGAGGCTGCCATCCTCGCGTTCGGCGCCATCCGCGAGGCGCCGTGGGTCCACCGCGGCAAGGTGCGGGTCCGGTCGGTGACGACGCTCGCGCTCTCGTTCGACCATCGGATCATCGACGGTGAGCTCGGGTCGAAGTTCCTCCGCGACGTCGGCGCCTTCCTGACCGACCCGGGCTCCACGCTGCTCGCCTGGACCTGACCGCCGAGCGCACGGCCTGACCGCTGCGGCGCGTCGGGAACTGTCCGTTCGCGCGTGCGCACTGTCCATCCGGCGGGGCCCCGGCGACGGGTCGCGGCCCAGGTCGGCCGCGCCGGGTCAGATCGGATGGGCGGTGCCGGGTACGGTTAGGACCCAGCCCCGGACCATCCGGGAGCAGGAGACCAAGGCGCGGTCACGACGCATCCGTGGATGAGGAGACTTCCATGACGGCCGACGATTCGCCGCCCGACACCCACCCGGGCCGGACGTACCGGGCCAGCGCGTCGGTGCCGTCGCAGGGTTCCCCGGCCGCACCGCCGCCGGGGAGTCCGTTGCCGCCGAGGGCTCCCCAGCCGGCGCCGCCCGCGCCCTACCTGCCCGAGGGCTACCGGCAGACCGCGGGCTACGGCCAGCCCGAAAGCCACGGTCAGCCCGAAAGCCACGGCCAGCCACCGTCCTCCGGAGCGCCGGCCTACCCTCCCGCCCCGGCCGGCAGCCCGTGGGGGCCCCCGCCCGGCCCCGGCGGCGGCAACGCCCCCGCGCAGTACGACCCGGCCCAGTACGACCCGGCCCAGTACGACGCGGGCCAGTACAACCCGGCGCAGTACGACCAGGCCCGGTACAACCCGGCGCAGTACGACCGCTCGTCCGAGTCGATGTACGGCTCGGGGGCGTACGGGTCCACGGTGTATGGCCAACCGCCGTCCTCAGGTGCACCCGCGCCGGACGGCTCACCCTCCTTCGGGCCTCCGCCGGGCGGACCGCCCGGCGGTCCGGCTCCCAAGCGCCGCCGCGGTCTGGTCATCGGCCTCGTCGTCGGCGCCGTGCTGCTGCTGCTCGCCATCGCCGCGACCGGCATCACGATCGCGCTCAACCGCAGCGCCACCGACTTCGCCGTGAACTCGTGCGTCAAGCGGGACGGCGAAAACGCGGTCAAGGCCGACTGCGGCGAGGACGGCGCGTACACGGTCGTGTCGAAGGTCGCCAAGCGGGAGGACTGCCCGGACCAGAACGAACCGCACGTGAAGCTGGAGCGCGACGGCGGCAACGATCAGGTGCTCTGCCTGCGCCCCACCTCCCGGTAGGTACCGCTCGATGCCCACCGAGCCGAGGGTCCGCGCGCCCGAGCTGCGGGGCCGCGCCTGGTTGAACACCGGCGACCGCACCCTCACCCTGGCCGACCTGCGGGGCCGCTTCGTGCTGCTCGACTTCTGGACCTTCTGCTGCATCAACTGCCTGCATGTGATCGATGAACTTCGACCGTTGGAGGAGCGTCACCGCGACCATCTCGTGGTGATCGGGGTGCACTCGCCGAAGTTCGAGCACGAGAAGGACCCCGCTGCCGTGGCGGCCGCCGTGGAGCGGTACGGCGTTCACCATCCGGTGCTCGACGACCCGACGATGCGGATGTGGCAGGAGTACACGGCGAAGGCCTGGCCGACGCTCTGCCTGATCGACCCGGAGGGCTACGTCGTGGCGACGATGGCCGGCGAGGGGCACGTCGACGGCCTGACCCGACTGCTGGACGAACTCATCGAGGTACATCGCACGAAGGGCACCCTCGCGCCCGCGGGCCCGTTCCAGCCGACAGCGGCGGAGGCGGGAACGGACCGGGCCGCGACGCCGCTGCGCTTCCCCGGCAAGGCGCTCGTCCTGCCGGCCGGCACGCTGCTGGTGGCCGACTCGGCCAACCACCGCCTCGTCGAGGTGGCGGCGGACGGCCACACGCCGGTGCGTTCCATCGGCGACGGCACCCGCGGCCGGGTGGACGGCCGCCCGAACCGGGCGCGGTTCGCCGAGCCCGGCGGGCTGTGCCTGCTGCCCCGGCACGTCGCCGAGATCGCCGGGTACGACGTTGTGGTCGCCGACACCGTCAACCACCTGCTGCGCGGCGTACGCCTGGACACCGGCGACGTCACGACGGTCGCCGGCAGCGGACGGCCCTGGCGCGGCGGCGTCGACTTCGCCCCGCACGACTCCCTGGTGGTGGACCTCTCCTCGCCGTGGGACGTGGCCTGGTTCGACGAACGGGTCATCGTCGCGATGGCCGGCAGCCACCAGCTCTGGTGGTTCGACCCGGTCAAGCGCACCGCGGGCAGCTACGCCGGTACGGATGTCGAGGCGCTCCGCGACGGCGCGCTCGAGCAGGCCTGGATGGCACAGCCGTCCGGCCTGTCCGCGTCGCCGGACGGCACCCGGCTCTGGGTGGTGGACAGCGAATCGAGTGCGTTGCGCTGGGTCGGCGGTGGCGAACTGCACACCGCCGTCGGCCAGGGACTCTTCGACTTCGGGCACGTCGACGGGCCGGCGTCGGCCGCGCTGCTGCAGCACCCGCTGGGCGTGCTCGCGCTGCCCGACGGCACCGTACTCGTCGCCGACACGTACAACAGCGCCGTCCGCCGCTTCGATCCGCGCACCGCGACGGTGTCCACCGTGGCGACCGGCCTGGCCGAGCCGAGCGACCTGGTCCGCACCGCCGACGGCGTCGTACTGGTCATCGAGTCGGCCGCGCACCGGCTCACGCCGCTGGCGCTCGACGCCGAGGCGGCCGCCACCGGCGAGCGGCACCGCACCGAGCGCCCACCCTCCGTACTCGCTCCGGGCGAGGTGGTCCTGGAAGTGATCTTCGAGCCGGGGCCCGGTTCCAGGTTCGATGAGTCCTTCGGCCCGGCGACCCGGTTGGAGGTCTCGGCGTCGCCACCCGGGCTGTTGCTTGCCGGTGCCGGCACCACCACCGACCTGCACCGCCGGCTGGTGCTCTCCGATGCGGTGCCGACCGGCGTACTGCAGGTCAGCGCGCAGGCCGCGACCTGCGATGCGGCGGCGGCGCACCCCGCGTGCCACCTGACCCGCCAGGACTGGGGCGTCCCGGTGCGGGTGGCGGCCGACGGCGCCGGCCAGCTCGCGCTCGTCCTGCGCGGCGTGGACGCGGCTACCTAGTGTCCCGCGCCTGAAATTCGTTTTCTAAATGGTAGTGTGGCTTCATGTCTGGACGTGGTCGGCCGAAGGCAGCCCTGATTCTGACCGATGAGGAACGGGCCACGCTGACGCGTTGGTCGCAACGCGCGAAGAGCGCG
>DATHBD010000015.1:0-87837 GCA_035296325.1 Micromonosporaceae bacterium
TGTGGAGTGCGGCATCAACCGACTCAAACGCCACCGCGCCGTAGCCACCCGATACGACAAGCTCGCCGTCCGATACGAAGCCACCCTCCACATCACCGCGATCAACGAATGGCTGTAACGCACTTCGAGACAAGCTCTAGCATGGTGTCGATGATCACTTCCCCAGTGCGCCCCGAGGATGTCCCAACCGACCGGACCCGGTCGGAGGAGATCCTGCGGCTGCTGCACGGCGCGCCGGTCGGACTCGAGGTCGCCGGCAAAGGACTCAGCCGTGGCAGCGGTGTCTACGCGTGGTGGGCCGCCCCTTCGGTCTTTCCCGACCTGCCCGGGCCGCCGAACAGCAACGACCCGTCACTACGGCTGCTGTATCTCGGCCGGGCGACGAGCCTGCGGGGCCGGATTCTGCGCAACCATCTGAGGCGTTCGGGCAGCTCGACGCTGCGCCGCACGTTGGCCGGGCTTCTCCTGTCCGAGGGCTACCGGACGACGTGGACCGATCGTGTCGTCCTGGTCAGTGAGGACGAAGAGCGGCTGACCGCGTGGATGCACGCGCACCTGCGGTTGACCTGGGCTGAGGACAGGGAGCCAGCAACCGTCGAGGCCGAACTCGTCCGGCGCCTGCACCCGCCACTCAACGTCCACGGCGTGGACCCGGAACACCTACAGGCGGCCGTGGTCGCGGCCAAGAACGCGTACAACACCTCCAGCCCGCCGGTCGAGCCGCCGCCGTAAGCCTTCGGCCGGGCGCAACGGATCTCGACGCGGCCCACGTGACGATGAGGGTTGCTTCATCGGCGAGCGGCACCGGATGGACGGTCGATCACGAGGTGAGCTTGCGGTTGAGGTAGCGCTGCTCCGGCAGGCTCGCGGTCAGCCTGGCGGCGATCCGGTAGTGCTCCTTCGCGGCTTCGGCGTCGCCGTTGAGGTCGAGCAGGTGCCCGCGTACGGCGTAGAGCCTGTGGTGGCGTTGCATCGCGGGATCGTCGAGCAGCGGTTCCAGCATGGCGAGACCCGTCGCGGGTTCGTGCGCCATCGCGACGGCGACCGCGTGGTTGAGCGTGACGGCCGGACCCGGCGCCGCCCGGCCCAACATGTCATAAAGCAGGCTGATCTGCAGCCAGTCGGTCTCCTCATACGTCGCGGCCTCCGCGTGTACGGCGGCAATCGCGGCCTGCAGCTGGAATCTGCCCACGTGGCCGCCGGGCAGGGTTTGCTCCAGCAGATCGACGCCCTCGGAGATCAGGTCGCGCCGCCACAGTGAGCGGTCCTGCACGGCAAGCGGCACGAGGTCACCGGCGGTGTCGACCCGGGCGGGCGAACGGGCGTGGGTGAGTAGCATGAGGGCCAGCGCACCAGCAACCTCGTCGTGGTCGGGTAGTGCGGCGTGCAGCTGCCGGATGAGCCGGATCGCCTCCTCGGCGAGGCGGACGTCGAGCAGCGCCTCACCCGATGTCCGCGCGTACCCCTCGGTGAACACGAGATGGCACACGTCGATGATCGCGGCCACCCGGTCGGGCAGGTCCCGCTGCGATGGCATTACGAACCGCGCACCGGCCTGGCGCAGCGCCGTACGTGCACGGCTGAGGCGCTGCGTCATCGTGCGGACCGGGACGAGGTACGCGGCCGCGATCTGCTCCACCCCGAGGCCGGCCACCGCCCGTAGGCAGAGCGCAACCTGCGACGATCGCGTCAGCGCGGGATGACAGCAGAGGAGAAACAGGCGCAGCGTGTCGTCACGGTCGTGGGTGGTTACCTCCTGCGGTGCGGGCGGGCGTCGCGCGGCGTCCAGCGTCTCGCGGCGGATCCTGGCCAGGTCCGTTCGAGCCCGGTCGATCAGCCGTCGTGAAGCCACTGTGATCAGCCAGGCTCTCGGCGCGTCGGGCACCCCGTCAACGGGCCACTGGGCGGCAGCCGCCTCCGCCGCGTCCTGCAGCGCCTCCTCACAGTCTCCGAAATCACCGTACCTGCGCAGCAGCGCCCCGAGGACGTGCGGCGCCTCCCGGCGCCACACATCGTCGAGGATGGAGTCCGTCACTGCTCGTCGCCACCGGGCCACATCAGCGGCCGCAACTCCACTGTCTCGTCCGGTCCGGAGAACCGAGCGGCCACCTCCTCAGCACGCGCCCGGCTGTCAACGTCGATGAGGAAGAACCCGGCGAGGTGCTCTTTCGCCTCCGAATACGGCCCGTCGCTGGCGAGCGGTTCGCCGTCGCGCCACCGGTACAGGCGGGCGTTGGCCGGGTCACCGAGCGCCTCACCGCCGAGCAGCTCGCCATTGGCCTGCAGCTCGGCCATCACCTGCTCGAACTCCCCGTTCAGCCGCTCGCGGACCTCGGGGGGCAGTGCCTGGTGGGCCGCAAGGTAGTCACTCGTCGGGTGACCCCAGGGCTGCGGGTTCGAATGGATCAAGATGACGTACTTCATCAGAGCCTCCAAGTACGCACGACGGCCGGTCCGTCGCTCACCTGATACGTCGGAGCGCCCGCGCCGATGTCTACATCCTCCACCGACCCTGCCGAACCGATCGGCGGCTGCGGTTGTCGACGCTGCCTGCAAGGTCACTCGGTGGCCACTCGGTCGACGGCACAGGAGTCGTGGCGCGGACGGGCGCAGTCCAGGATAGCCTTGCCGTATATGGCTACCTTTCGCAGCGCCTCAGTGCTCCTTTCCTCCGACGGCACCAGGACCCCCGGCACCGCCGCCCTCTTCGCCGAGCCCGCCCGCAAGGGTGGGACCCCGCCGTGGGCAGGGGACTTCCGACCTGCCAACAGTGCCGGCAACGGCCCCAAGGACGCCGTCGGGAAGACTTTTACGTTGGAGCTGCCCGACGGCAGGACCGGCAAGGTCGTGGTCCAGAGCCTCAAGAGCGGGAAGGGAGGCGTCGTCCTGGCGTTGATGGGCCAGGACGCACCCCCTTTCTGATCAAAAACCTGGCGCTACAGACGCCACCGGGCTGGAGACGGCCCGAACCGGACTTCGCCGTTCATCTCCACGGAGTCTCATCGGCCGCCGCCAGCCCGGCGCGCATCCGCCCCTGCGCTCCTGGCTCCCATGGTCCGGAAGCGGCCAGTGGGATCTCGGTCATGAACCGCCGCTCAGCCTCCGGGATCCGCGCGACGACGAGGTCGGGGTCCGTGGCCGCGGTCGTGTACAGGCTCGGGCCGTCGGCGTAGAACAGGTCGGCGACAACGAGTCGGCCGTCCGCGGCGCGCATGACGTTGGTCGGGTTGTGGTCCAGCGGTCCGCACCAGGGCAGTGCTCGCCGGGCCTGTTCGTGGACCCGGCGCACGATGTCAACGAATTCGGCAACCTCGGGTGCCCGTACAGCGATCGCCCGGTGGAAAGCGGCGGCCTCATCCTCGGCGACTGGCCGCAACCATTCCATCACCTGCAGGTCGCCACCACCGGCCAACCGACGGTGCGCGAACAGTTCGGGAACCCGGCGGGTGTGGCGGGCCTCCCGGTACAGCGCCGCTGTATACGGGCCGGCCGGGTCGAACGGGCTGATCCGTGCGGCCGACGTGCCGTCCGGCGAGCGCAGCGCGATCGCCCAGTCGCCGGCGCCGCACGGGGTCCAGCCAGCACCGACCAGCGCGCGCTCGACCTGTCGGTGATCGACTCGGCCGACGGGAACAGACACAGTCCAGATCCTCACCCATCCGGGCGGCGCTGGTCCACCAGGATTTCCCGCCGCGTGCGAGTCAACGCCAGCCGCGCAGCTCACAAGATCGCGTCAGGTCAGTGCACCCCGAAGCAGAATGGGTGACCGGCCGGACTGGCGTACACGGCGAACATCTCGTCGCCGTCAGGGTTGTCTGCTGGTCGCCTTGCGGCCTGAAGCTGACGCCCGCCAAGCTCGACCGCCAGATGACCAGCCGCTTCCAAGTCGTCCACATGCAGGTCAAGGTGCATTTGTTGCTGCTGGGAACCGATCGGCCAATCCGGTGCTACATGGTTCAGGGCGAGTTGCACGGCCATGACCCAGTCGCCGTCGACCACGATGCTGTGCCAGTCTTCGTCGCGGTGCACCGTGCCGCCCAGGAGGCCGGCCCAAAACCTGCTCTCGGCTTCGATATCTCCGGCGTCGAAGACCGTGACCCTCCTGATGATCTTCAAATCAGCTCCTGTCCTGTGGTCCGAACGAGACCGATCGACAGTACAACCGGCCGCGGACAATGCACCCGTCTCCGGCGCTGCTCGAGCTGCGTCGCGCCGGCGAGGTTCTCATGCGCCGCGCAGGTTGAGCGCCGGCCGCCGAACTCCGTCCCGGGGTCACGACGCCCCGCCGGCTGTCTGGACGTCCAACCCGTGTACGCAGCCGAACCGCCCGCCGTGTGACACCGCAGGCACGGCCGCATAGCGGAGAGCCGCGCGGGGTCGCAGGTCCCGGTGCGGGACCGTCAGCGGGGTACGAGTTCGGTCAGCAGCTTCTCCACCCGGATCCTGATGTCGTCGCGGATGGGGCGTACGGAGGCGACGCCCTTGCCGGCGGGGTCTTCGAGTTTCCAGTCCTCGTAGCGTTTGCCGGGGAAGATCGGGCACGCATCACCGCAGCCCATAGTGACGATCACGTCGCTGCTCTCGGCGGTCTCCCACTCGAGTTGCTTCGGGGTCTGGTCGGTAATGTCGATACCGACCTCGCGCATGGCTTCGACCGCGGCGGGGTTGATGCTCTGCGCGGGCACCGAGCCGGCTGAGCGAACCTGCACGGTGTCCCCGGCGAGGTGGCGCAGCCACCCGGCGGCCATCTGGGAACGGCCGGCGTTGTGGACGCAGACGAACAGGACACTGGGCTTGTCACTCATGGTGCGCCTTCCGATCGGTACTGGTGGTTGGGTCAGTGCGCAGGGCCCGCGCGCGTCGATGTCGTCGCCGACGGCGCGGACACCGTCAAGGTCACGGTGCTGGCAGTCGCGCTCGGGCGCTCGCTGGCTCACCGGTTTCGGCGGCCCCGTGCGGGACGATGACGGCGCCGGCGTCCGCGCCGGCATGCGGGTACAACGCCGCGACCAGACCCGCACCGACGACGAGCCCGACAAGCTGCGCGGCGACGAACCCAGGCACCGAGGCGGGGGCGATACCGGCGAACGTGTCGGTGAACGCGCGCCCCACGGTGACGGCCGGGTTGGCGAAGGATGTGGAGGAGGTGAACCAGTACGCCGCGCCGATGTACGCGCCGACGGCGGCTGGTGCGACGGTGGCGCGTCCGGAGCGGACCACCGCGAAGATCAGAACGATCAGGCCGGCGGTGGCGACGATCTCACCGAGCCACAGGTGGCCGGCGGCCCGTTCCTTGCTCGAGAAATCGATGGCGGCCAGATCGAACATGAGGTTCGCCAGGATGGACCCGACGATCGCGCCGAGGGTCTGCGCGGCAATGTAACCGCCCAGCAGCACACTGGGAAGTCCGGTGCCGGTACGGCGGCCGAGGAACCAGTCGGCGGCAGAGACGGCCGGGTTGAAGTGGGCGCCCGACACAGGCCCGAAGGCCAGGATCAGCGCGCCGAGCGCGAGCGCGGTGGCGACAGAGTTCTGTAGCAGCTGCAGGCCAGCGTCGTCGGGCGAGAGTGTCGTCGCCATGATGCCGGACCCGACGACAGCCGTGACCAGAAGCGCGGTGCCGACGCATTCGGCGAGCAGCCGCCGCCAGGTCGCAACAGTGTTCATGTGCGCAGATGCTCCAGGGATTGTGCAGGCGCGGGTGAGCGCACCGACGGTGGCTTCGTACTGGCGGTCGGTGTGCCGGCAGCAGTCAGGCGCGGGTGTTCACCAACTGGCCATCTGCAGCGCCGCCGGCGACCTCAGGCGCCGACGGCGGCGCCCGTGCCGAACAGCGCGCCGAGCAGTCGCAGGAGTTGCGGGTTCGCGCGGTAGTACACCCAGGTCCCACGCCGCTCCGCGGTGACCAGACCGGCCTCGCGCAGGCTCCGCAGGTGATGCGAGATCGTGGGTCCGGACAGCGCGAACGCCGGGGTCAGGTCGCACACGCAGATCTCCCCGTCGGGCGCGGAGGCGATCATCGACATCAACTGCAACCGCACCGGGTCGCCGAGCGCCTTGAATGCCGGCGCCAACACCGCCGCCGTGTCCGCCGAGATCCGCCCGTCCCCCAACGGGGTGCAGCACGCCTGCTCGGCGAGATCTGCCAACGCCACGGACCCGGGTTGTTTTGACATACGCCTAGGTTGACACTTGTCGAACCAGAGTGCAACCATGGGCCGTGTTGCTTCGATAGATACCTAACCAGCGACGTGGTGACCTTTCCCGCCGTTCGGACCCGTACGTCGGCACCCTTGTAAGGAGTTCCGCCCATGAGTAACGACACCGCCGTCCCGGTCACCGGTCAGGACCCGTGCTGCGGCACCGCCGAGGCAGCCGCGCAGGTGAACGCCTGTTGTGCCCCTGCGGCGAAGGCCGACGCGATCGCCGCCGGCGCGGACTGCTGCGCCCCGGCGACCACCAGCACTGTGCAGGTCGTCGCCGCACCGGTGCGCCAGGCCCAACCCGTGCCGTTCGCCACGCCTGCCGGCCAGCCGCACGAACTGCTGCCGGTCGTCGTGATCGGTGCCGGGCCGGTCGGCCTGGCCGCCGCCGCGCACCTGCACGAACGCGGCAGGCCGTTCCTCGTCCTGGAGACCGGCAGCGACGTCGGCGCATCGGTACGGCAGTGGGGGCACGTGGCCCTGTTCAGCCCGTGGCGCTACAACATCGACCCCGCCGCCCGCCGCCTGTTGGATGCCGCCGGCTGGGCCGCACCGGACGATGAAGCCCTACCCACCGGCGCGCAGCTCGTCGAGGACTACCTGCAACCGCTGGCGAAGCTGCCCGCCATCGCCGCGCATCTGCGCTTCGACGCCCACGTCGTCGCCATGAGCCGGGTCGGGGTGGACCGGGTCCACACCGCCGGCCGCGCCGATCTGCCGTTCGTCGTCCGTCTGGCCGACGGCACGGACATCACCGCCAGCGCCGTCATCGACGCCTCCGGCACCTGGCGCACCTCCAACCCGCTCGGGGTCAACGGCCTTCCGGCACACGGCGAAGCAGACCTGGCTGACCTGATCGACCACGCGCTGCCCGACGTGCTCGGCGCCGCGCGCGACGCACACGCCGATCGGCACACCGTCGTCGTCGGCTCCGGGCACTCCGCCGCCAACACCCTGCTCGACCTGGCCCGGCTCGCCGAAACCACGCCCGGCACCCGGATCACCTGGGCGGTGCGGGGTGGGTCCGCGCAGCGCGCGTTCGGCGGCGAGGCCGACGACCAGCTCCCCGCGCGCGGTGCGCTCGGCAGCGGCCTCCGCACCCTGGTCGACACGGCCAAGATCACCCTCGTGGAAGGATTCGGCGTCCACACCGTGCGCCGCGCCGGCGAGAGGGTCGAGCTGGTCGCGGCCGACGGGCGAACCGTCACCGCGGACCGGGTCGTGTCCGCCACCGGGTTCCGCCCCGACCACAGCATCGCCGGCGAACTGCGCCTGGACCTCGACCCGATCCTCGGGTGCACCCGCACCCTGGCCGACCTGATCGACCCCAACGAACACTCCTGCGGCACCGTGGCCCCGCACGGCTACAACGAGCTGTCGCAGCCGGAACCGAACTACTACGCCGTCGGGATGAAGTCCTACGGACGGGCACCCACCTTCCTCATGGCCACCGGCTACGAACAGGTACGCTCCATCGCCGCCGCCCTCGCCGGGGACTTCGACGACGCCAACGACGTCCAACTCGACCTGCCCGAAACCGGCGTGTGCAGCTCCAACCTCGGCGCCGAAGCCGCCGCCCGTGACATCGCCGCCCGGTTCAACCTGGCCCCCGACGTGCCGGTCAAACTCGCCGCCGCCACCATGGCCCTGCTCCCCACCGCGGCCAGCACCGGCGACGCCGTCCGCGCCGCCGCCGAACAGATCGGCCTCGACCCCGACATCGCCCTGCAAATCGCCACCCTCACCCAACAGCCCGGCGCCCTGCCCAGCGTCGCCGGGCTGATCAGCCTCACCCCCGCAGCGGGCGGCAACTGCTGCACGTGACCCCGGCCAAGGTCAAATGCTGCACACCGGCTCAATCCCCGGGCGCGCCACCGGCCGCCATACTGCCGCGATCCGAAAGGGCCGGCGAGCAGCAGTCGGAGCATCCGCCCGCGGGCGTGTCACCGCCCCGGGCCCGGCTCTGGGTGGTGGCCGAGGCGCAGCAGCTGTCCCCGCGCCACGCCTCGCGGCCCTCCCTGACCGCGACGGCGGCGATGAGCAGCGCTGCGACCGGGTCGGCCCAGGACCAGCCGAAGAGGCTGTTGACCGCCAGGCCGACGAGCACCACCGCGGAGAGGTATGTGCACAGCAGGGTCTGCTTGGAATCAGCGACCGCCGACCGGGATCGGAGTTCGCGGCCGGCGCGGCGCTGCGCGTACGACAGGCCGGGCATGACGGCCAGGGACACCGCGGCCAGAATGAGACCGACCGGGGAGGGCTCGGCCTCGGCACCGCCAACGAGCGCCCGCACCGACTCGATGCAAACGTAGCCGGCCAGAGCGAAGAACGACACGGCGATGACGCGCAGCGCGATCCTCTCGCGGGCCTGCGGATCGCGGCCGGCGAACTGCCATGCCACTGCGATCGCCGACGACACCTCGATAACCGAGTCCAGGCCGAAGCCGATCAGTGCGGTCGACGACGCGATCGTCCCGGCCGTGATCGCCACGACCGCCTCAATGACGTTGTACGTGATCGTCGCGGCGACCAGCCACCGCACCCGCCTGGCCAGGACCGTCCGCCGCGCCAGCGCTGGACCCATCGGTTGCGGTGTCAACGGCAGGCTCATCAGCAGCAACCCTTCTGCTCAGCCTCCGGGCAGGCGGCCGGATCCACGGCCAGCACCAGGCACAGTAGGTCGCCCAGCGCGTGCGCCATCCTGGCGTCGGCCAACTCGTACCGCACCCGCCGGCCCTGCGGCACCGCGACCACCAACCCACACCCACGCAGGCACGCGAGATGGTTGGAGAGGTTCTGGCGCGTGGTGCCCAGCACCTCCGCCAGGACCGCCGGGTAACCCGGCCCGTCGCGCAGTGCCAGAAGCAGCCGGGCCCGGATCGGGTCCGACAAGGCATGGCCGAAGCGGGCCAGGACCTGCCCGTGCGACAACGTCTCCACGCCACGACAGTACATCATCTGATGAACTTACACCTGCCCGGACGACGAACCCGGCTCGGTACCTCGACCGGGGCAACGGAGAAGCTCAGATCGGTCCGTGACTGGCCGATGGACGGACTGAGCGCTCAGGGAGGTGCCGGTGCCGGCAGTGTCGTTGCCGTGGCCCCGTCGTGGGAGCGCGGTGCCCCTCACTGTGCTCGCCATGTCCGCAATGGTGGCCTTTCACCTCGCGGCACCGATCGCGCTGCCCACGAACGCCCGGCTGAGCTGGTCGGCGTCCGTCCTGTTCAGCGTGGGCACAATCGCGGCCGCCCGGCACACCGTGCGTCGGCTACCCGCCGGTGATCCGGCGCGCCGGTTCTGGTGGGCATTCGCCGCCAACGCGGCACTGATCGGCGTCGGGTACATCGTTCAGTTGCTCACCGCGACCGATGATCAACTTGCGGTGGGCAACATCACCGGGGTACTCGGTGGGCTGGGCGCGGCGGTGGTGGTCGTGGTTATGTTGACCTACCCGTTGCAGGTGCATTCCCGCCGCGAAAAGATCTGCTTCTGGCTCGACATGGCCACCGTGATGGTAGGCGCGGCGGCATTCGGCTGGTACTTCTCCAGTCCTTCGGCGGGCCTGCGGGCGGATCTGCTCAGCCTACTGACCGGACCCGTCGTGATGCTCGTGTGCGTCTTCGCGGTCGCAAAGCTCCTGATTTCGGGCCGACCGCCATTCAGCGCCGCCGCGGGAATGATCGGCGCGGGGGCCGCTGTCGCGGCAGGAATCGGCGCGGTGCTCGGGCCCGGGTGGCTGGCCCACGGCCGGGGCACCTGGGTGGTGGCGCTCAGTGCGCTCGGCGACGCGCTGGTGACGATCGCCGCGCTGGTACAGATCCGACAGTTGGACAACAATCCGGGAGCGCCGGCCAGAACCCGCCGCAGGCCGTACAGCACCCTGCCCTACGTGGCGCTGGCCGGTACCTTCTTCTTGCTCTCCATTGCCCTGAACGACCGTGGACTGGATTCCCGCGCCTGGTCCGTACTCGCCGGCCTGGCACTCTGCACCGCCCTTGTGGTGGCTCGGCAACTCGCTGCTTTCGCTGACAACGCCCGCCTCCTGGTGGCCGTGGACACGAAGGTCCGCGAGCTGCGTGAGGCGCAGGTCGTCCTGCACGCCGCCCTGCGGGAGCGCGACGAGCTCGCCGACCGGTTGCGCGACATGGCGTTCCACGACGATCTCACCGGACTGGCCAACCGTGCGCTGTTTCATGACCGGCTGGCAGCCGCGCTGGCGCGGGTCCGCCGCCACCACGGGCAGGTCGTGGTGATGGCTCTCGACCTCGACGACTTCAAGCCGATCAACGACCGGTACGGACACGCAGCGGGAGACGCGATACTCCGGGAGACCGCCCAACGGCTGCGCGGCTGTCTCCGCGAGACCGACACAGTCGCGCGGCTTGGCGGTGACGAATTCGCCATCCTGCTCGATGACCTGTTGCTGACCAGCCTTGCGATGGTGGCCGAGCGGATCATCGCGTCGATGCGCCAGCCGTGTGTGGTCAACGGCGTCGCATTGACCGTCGGCATCAGCGTGGGGATCGCCCGCGCGCCGATCGAGGGCTGCACCGTGGACGGGCTACTGCACGAGGCGGACCTGGCGATGTACGAAGCGAAGGACCGCGGTAAGAACACCTACGCCGTACGGGGCTTGCCCGTACTGGACAGCGTCATATCCGCGCCGGTTGCTCAGCCGACGCTCCGGTGACCAGCGTGTCGCAGGGCCTACCCGGGGTCGGGGTGCTCGGTGAGGTTCTGGAGGTACAACGGCTCACCGAGGGTTTCGAGCAGCCGGAGCTGTGTCTCCAGGTAGTCGATGTGGTGCTCCTCGTCGGCCAGGATGTCCTCGAACACTTTGGCTGAGGTGACGTCAGCGACCGAACGCATGTGCTGGATTCCGCGACGCAGCCGGTCCACCGCATCCACTTCAACCAGCATGTCCGCTTTGAACTGCTCGGTCACGGTTTCGCCGATTCGCACTGGAAACAGGCGCTGGTAGTTCGGGAGCCCGTCGAGGAACAGGATGCGGTCGGTGAGGACCTCGGCGTGGCACATCTCGTCGATTGACTCTGCCCGGGTGTGCGCGGCGAGCTTCGAGTATCCCCAGTTCTCCTGGATCTTCGCGTGAAGGAAGTACTGGTTGATCGCAGTCAGCTCCGCCGTGAGCTGCTCGTTGAGGAACTCGATGACTCTGTCGTCGCCTCGCATGGGTGCACTGTATATCTGTTTTGCCCCTTTAGCGGTCGGCACTGACCAGCGTGTTCGCAAGAGTTTCCTGGACGACCTCGTCGATCCGCTGGTGGCAGGTGCCGCACCCGGTACCGGCACCGCAGGCCTCGCCAATCGCCTCGTCACTGTGGGCGCCGCGGCGGATCACGGCGCGAAGCTCGCAGTCGCGCACCCGGGCGCAGATGCACACATACATGGCGAGCTACCCGCCGTCCGAAGCGAGCCGGATGCAGTACACCGGGCCGCCGCCACGCGGCCACGCGGCGACGATTGCGGACAGGCGATGTACCACGGACGGCCCCCCTTATATGGTTAGGCTGTCCTAAGGTAGCGCATGGAGGCGGCGTCTGTCGCACCGCGGGCAAGGTGGGGTGGTCGCCGACGGCGCCCTAGGTGGCTCCCCAGTTCAGCGACAGGCCGCTCGCGGCACGCTCAGTGCGGATCTCCATCATGCTGCCGAGGATCGTGGCCCGGTCCGCGACGACCGCGGTGCCGTCGAGCGTGTACGTGACCCGGTCGCTGATGAACACTGGACTGCCGACAGGTTCCTGAAGGTGGCGGGCCGTGGTCGCGGCGAGGGTGCCGGGCCGAATCGTCTCGGTGGCGCGGGCGACGGCCACACCT
This sequence comes from Micromonosporaceae bacterium, assembly GCA_035296325.1. Taxonomy (GTDB): domain Bacteria; phylum Actinomycetota; class Actinomycetes; order Mycobacteriales; family Micromonosporaceae; genus DATHBD01. The sequence continues at coordinate 12,042 of DATHBD010000015.1, forward strand.
GTGTCAGCAAGCGCGCCGTACAACGAGACCGCGCCGAAGTCGTGGTCTCGGATCCGGTCAGCGTACGGCTGGCGGACCCACGACACCTGATGGACCGCGGGCCGCCCAGCGAACTCACGTAGGCGTTCCAGCCGAAGCGCGGTGTCTCCGGCGCGGATCCGCAACCGGGTGACGGCGGTCGCCGGAGCGCGGCGCACTGTGCGGGCGAGCACGACGGTACGGACGTCGTGGCCCTGCTTCTTCAGGTCATCGGCGAGGCTCTGGAGCGCGCCCAACTGGTAGGCCAGGTGCGGCGGGGCGACGAACGTCCCGAGGCCGGGCCGCTGGAGGATCAGGCCATCGTCGCTGAGCTGCCGCAGCGCCTGCCGCAGCGTCATCAACGTCACCCCGTACGCGGCGCTCAGGTCCCGCTGAGCTGGAAGCGCCTGGCCCGGTGCGTAGTGGCCGGCCCGGATCTTCGCGGCGAGGTCGGCGGCGATGGCCCGGTACCTCGCCCCGGATTTCGCCTCAGACACGGGAACCACGGGTCACGGCGGGCCGTCCTCCTCGTCGATCGCTCGGCGCATTCTAGCGAGGTACGCCGCGACCTCGGCCGGGGTTGCCCCGTCGAGGATGCGGCGCAGCACCGCCGCACCGACGATGACGCCGTCGGCACTCCGGGCAGCAGCAGCCGCCTGCTCCGGCGTCGAAACGCCGAAGCCCAGCAGCACCGGAAGGTCCGTGCCGGCCCGGACCCGCGCGACGAGGTCCGCCGCCGAGCCGGCCAGCTCCGCCCGCTCCCCCGTCGTGCCCATCACCGACACTGCGTAGACGAAGCCGCGGCTGCGCCGCCCGATCTCGTCCAGCCGCGGGCGCGGGGTCGCCGGTGCGGCGAGGAGGGCCAGGTCGACGCCTGCGGCCGCGGTGCCGGCCGCCAGCTCGTCGACCTCGTCGAGCGGCAGGTCGGGCACGATCAGGCCGGCGACGCCCGCGGCAGCGAGCGCTGCGCCGAACTGGTCCGGGCCGTCGCGCAGCGCCAGGTTGCCGTAGGTGCTCACGACCAGCGGCGGTAGGTCGGCGGCCAAGCGGGCGAGCTCGGCGAGGACGCCGTGCGCGGTGGCGCCGTTGGCCAGTGCCGTTTCGGTGGCCTGCTGAACGGTGACCCCGTCGAGCGTCGGATCGGAGAACGGCAGGCCGACCTCGATCGCGTCGGCACCTGCGTCGGCGAACGCCCGCAGGTGGGCGGCCCAGTTCGCAGTGACGCAACCGGTGAGGTAGGGCATCAGCAGTCTGCGGCCAGCGTCCCGACGGCTGCGTAGGTGTGCTTCAAGCCGTCCGATCTCGGGCGTCACATCAGCTCCAACATGGCCGCGGTGTCCTTGTCGCCGCGCCCGGACAGGGTCAGCAGCACCGTCGTGCCCGGCGGGAGCTCGCCGGTACCGGCCGCGCGGATCACCCACGCGACCGCATGCGCCGACTCGAGCGCCGGAATGATGCCCTCCGCCCGGGCCAACCGCATTGCGGCGGCAACCGCCTCGGCATCGGTGACTGTCTCGTATCGAGCCCGACCGAGGTCGCGCAGGTGGGCGTGCTCCGGCCCGACGCCGGGATAGTCCAGCCCAGCGGCGACCGAGTGCGCCTCGCTGATCTGACCGTCGCTGTTCTGCAGGAACAGCGACCGCGCTCCGTGCAGCACGCCGGGGCTGCCGAGGCTCGCGCCGGCGCCGCCCACCGCCTCGACGCCGACCAGCCGGGCGGACGTGTCGACGAACCCGGCGAACGTGCCCGCGGCGTTGGAGCCGCCGCCCACGCACGCCACCACGTGGTCGGGCACCCCGCTACCCAGGTTCGCCGCGCACTGCCGGCGCGCCTCGTCACCGATGACTCGCTGGAATTCCCGCACCATCCACGGGTATGGGTGCGGGCCCACGACCGATCCCATGCAGTAGAACGATTCCGCGGTCGCGCCGACCCAGTGCCGCATCGCCTCGCTGGTGGCGTCCTTGAGGGTGCGGCTGCCGGTCCGGACGGGAACCACCTCGGCACCCAGGACTCGCATCCGGACCACGTTGAGCGCCTGCCGCTCCACGTCGCGTTCGCCCATGAACACCGTCGCCCCGAGGCCGAGCAGCGCGGCGGCGGTCGCGGTCGCGACACCGTGCTGGCCGGCGCCCGTCTCGGCGAGGAGCCGGGTACGGCCCATCCGCCGGGCCAACAACGCCTGCCCCAGGACATTGTTGATCTTGTGTGAGCCGGTGTGGACAAGGTCCTCACGCTTGAGCAGCAGGTTGATGCCCAGTTCTGCGGACAGCCGCCAAGCCGGCGTCAACGGCGTCGGCCGGCCGGCGTACACGGCCAGCAACGTCGCGAGGGTGCCCCGGAAGCCCGGGTCCGCCCAGGCATCGCGGAACGCCTCCTCCACCTCCCGGCACGCCGGCACGAGCGACTCGGGGACGTAGCCGCCACCGAATTCGCCGAACCGGCCGCGCTCCGACGGGTCGCCCATCAACCCGGGCCGCTGATGCACCGCAACCTCGCCCACAACACGCCTCCTAGAGTTCTAGATTTCACGAGACAGTTCTAGAACTGTCGGATGAGAGTGTGGCACAGCGCCGACCGGCGCACCAGCCCGGCCGTTCCTCAAATCCGCTGTCGGCGTGGTCCGCGCGGTCGCGTCCTTCACCGAGGCGGCGCCTTGGACGCTCGGCGTTGTTCCGGCTCGAAAGGCAGCGCTTCACTCCGGGCGGAGATCCGTAACCGGTAGGCCGTACTCGGCCCGCAGGTTTGCGGCCACAAGCGACCGGTGGCATGCCTGCGGGTCGCGCTCGACGCAGAACAGGGCGGTCACCGAGTCGTTCGGAAACTCTGCCACGATGGCGCCGAGGTCGAACGGGTCGAGGATCTCGCGGGCGTAGCGCTCGGCGTACTCGGGCGCCAGCGCGATGCGGTCGCGCTTGCCCACGCCTTGGCGGTCGTCCTCGCGGTACTGGAGATGCCGCAGCTCGGTCGTCGGCGCCAGACCCTTGATATGCCGGTAGCCGATGCCCTCCGCATCGAGCGCGCGTTGGAGCCGGACCGAGTTCGCCCAGGAGTAGTCGGGGCCGCGCACGCCGCGGCGCTGGCGGAGGTCGAGCAGCAGCCCCACGCCGCCGCCGGTGAGCCGCTGGAGGAAGGTTCCGGCCGTGAAGCCGTAGACGCCGATCGTCGCGATGCGCTTCATCCCGCTGACGTCCCGATCCGGTGCGACCCCGCCCGCAAGTCGTCCATGACCGCAGTATGCCCGGTACTCGGGTGCGCCAGAGGCAATAGCGGAAGCGACCATCGTGCCTCGGGAATCAGGCGACGATCGACACCTGTTGCGGTTCCGGGCAACGTCATGCAGGCTCCCTCCATGCCGTTCCACGGTGAGCCTGGCGCAGAGCGTTCCGATACCTTCGGCCTCGCGGTCGACTACCTCGACTGGTACGGCAGGGTCCTGCTGCGACGGTTGGAAGGGCTGACTCCCGATCAACAGACGGTGTCGGTCGTCCCGACGGGCTGGTCGGCGCTCGGGCTTCTGAAGCACTCCGCCGCGACACACCGATTCTGGATTCGGCACGTCTTCGCCGGCGAGGACGTGGACTTCACCTGGCCCGGTTCGGCGGAACTGGAGTGGCAGGTGACCATTGACGAAGGTCCTGAGCGAATCACGCGGTTCTTCCGTGACGAGCATGCCCACTGCCTGGACGTGCTGCGCGCGGGGAGTCCGGATGACGTCTCGGCGCGCGACTACGGCGCCGGCGTCAGACCCACATTGGCGTGGGTACTGCTGCATTTGCTGCAGGAATCCGCGCGGCACGCGGGACACCTCGACATCAGTCGAGAACTCACGGACGGCAGCACTCACCTGGACCAGGACGATCTGCCTGGCCAAGATCGAGCCCACGGCTGAAGTGGTCGCCGAGCGTGTCCTCCGGCATGAACGACGTCACCGGCGCACCCGCGAGAGGGCTCATGCCCCGACCCGCACCGGGTCTCCCACCGCGATCGTGCCCGAGGTGACCGGCACGATGCGGATGCCGAACCACACGTGCCCGTTCCACCGCCGGCGCTTCGCGAGGGTGCGGATCGGTTCCTTACCTGGTCGACCAGTGCCGGGGTCCGTCGTCGTCACCACACATCGGTCGCAATGCTCGGCGAAGCGGAACCGCACGTCACCGACGTGCAGATCGCGCCAGCCGTCCTCGGCGAACGCAGTCACCGGCCCGTCCACCACCAGGTTCGGGCGGAACCGCTCCATGGCCAGAGGCTCACTGGCGCCCGAGTCCTCCGCTATCCAGGCGTCGAGCTGCCGCAGCGACGGCACCGCCGTCAGCAGCAGGGGGGCAGCATCTGCGAGGCTCAGCACGTCGCCCGGACGGCCACCGTGGCGTTCGGACATCGACCGGCGGGTCGGGTCGTCCAACCACACCAGGCGGGCATCAAGACCGAGCGTCTCGCTCAGCCAGGTGTCCACCGGCTCGCCGGCGGCCAGGGCGCGGTTGACTCCACGCAGGCGTACCTCGACCGCCTCACCATCGACGGGTTCAGCGACGTGCAGATCCGGGCGGTCCGCAGCGCTCAACCGAAGACCGCCGGATTCGGTGAGCACAGCGGCCACCGTGCCGAGCTGGCGGTGCTGGCCGGCCCAGAGCGTTTCTCCGGACCCGTCGACCAGCATCCAGCGCCGGTCCCCGGTGATGCCCCACGGCTCCACCTGGGCCCGGCGCAAGGATTCACCGCGTAAGGACTTCACCGGATAACGCCACAACGCCGAAACGAGCATGTCGGAGGCTAGCAAGCGCCGTCCCGACCACGACGATGACATGTGTCCTCGGCCGTTACGCGACCAAGCCGCAGCACGACGTCATCCGGCAGCCCGGGCTGTCGGCCGTCAACGGGGCTGGCGACAGTCAGCGCGGATCGCGGCGATCGGCTGCCACGTACGACGCCGCGGCGGTGATCGCCGAGACCGCCAGCACAGACGGCCATGCGCCGATACGCCTGGCCAGCGGGTGCGACAGGCCGAAGGCACCGATGTAGGTGGCGACCAACGCCGCGGTCACTGCAGGACTCGTCCGCCGGGCCCATTGACGTCCCGCCAACACACCGCCCGCCGCAAGAACCACGCCGCCGAGAGGCCGGTTACCGGTCCGGCGGGCGAGTTGCCATCCCCCGATGAGGGAACCTGTGGTGATCGCTGCAGTGGGCAGACTCATGCCACGACCGTACACCGGTTGTCGTTGCCGGGTTCGGTCGGCGCCGTTGAGGAACTCGACATGGCGGAGCTTCGTGCTGCCACATCTGCGGGCACAGCGGTCCGGGACGATCGTGCAGATGAGTTCGATGGGCGGTCAGGTGACCATGCCGGGATTCGGGGCGTACCTGCGTCGGCGACAGTACGCCGCCGCCGGCTCTGCAGGGCTGGAAGGACACCGTGTTCCTGGAGGGCAAGCGGACCCTACGGCTGGCCGTCCGGTTCCCCCGCTACGCCGACCCGGACACCCCGTACATGTTCCACTGCCACCTGCTCTTCCATGAGGACCGCGGCATGATGGGCCAGTTCGTGGTGGTGGAGCCCGGCCGACAGGCTGGGCGAATCCCAGGGGGCACGGGGCACACCGGCCACGACTAGCGACTTCAGGCCGCCGGCCGTGGACGAGGTTGAGTACGCATGGTGAGTACCTGCGCTCAGGCTCACCCGGTAGGTTCCAGCAAGACTTCGTCCATGACCACGCCGGTACCGTCCAAGACGACCACAGCGTTCTTCGTCCAATCGATCATTTCGTTCGCCGTATCGTTGATCGCGATGTCCTTCGCCGTGTTCTACCTGCCTGTCGGCGTGTGGGAGCGCGCCTTCCTGGGACTCGGCCTGCTCTACGTCGTCACGTCCAGCTTCACGCTCGCCAAGTGCATTCGCGACCAGCAGGACACCAGCACCGTGGTGAACCGGGTCGACCAGGCAAGGCTCGACAAGCTGCTCAGTGATCACGACCCGTTCAAGGTCCCGGTCGGCTGAGCGAAGGCATCGAGTTCGTCTGCGCACCTCGCCGGTGCAATGACCGAGAACCGGTCAGGTCAACGACCCGACCGGTTCTCAGTCACGGCGCGTCCTAGCCGGTACGAATCGCGAACCTGTGCACGCCGACCTCGCTGCTGTTGCTGGAGGTGCGCGACAGCGGGTTGGATCCGTCGTCCAGGAACGTGCCCGGTTGGCGCGATCCAGCCAGTTCGACAAACGTGCCAGGCAGGCCGGTGCCGTTGGTGTAACCGACGCCGGCCGAGGTGCCGCCTAGCCCGTTCTGCCCATCACTTGCGTCGCCGGTCTCCCACTGCATCTGCCGGTAGCGGTACACGATGTCGAACGCCCCGTCAGCCACATCGCCGCGGTCCACGACAAACAGCTGGAAGGAGTTCAACCGGTCATCGTGCAGGGCGAAGTAGCCGACGCGGTCATAGTCCACGCAGAACGCCCGCCTGCCGTCGACCGTGCCGAATCCGAAGCGGACCCGTTGCGAGTTGGCACCTCGAGTGTCCACATCGCCCCACCACGCGGCCACCATCGGGTTCCTGACCGTCTGGATCGGGGCCGGGGTGAAGGCCTGGAGTGGGCCGTCGAACGTGATATTGCCGTTGTTGTTGACCCACAGCGAGGAGAACCGCCGGCCGTGGAAGTCGACCGGGAACGGCAGCGGCACCTCCGGCCCTGAATCGTCGTCGTTGGGGGCGACCTGGGTGGCCTGGCAGGATAATTCGGTCGCCGCCGCGTCGACCTGGAACTCGTAGTCACCGGTGAACCCGCCGGTGTCCAGGACGCGGACCTGGTACCGGCCGGCCTCGCGCAGCGCCGTGGTCCCGAGCGCACCGCAGCCGGGCCCACGGCTGCGCCCGACCGGCCGGCCGCTGGGAGCCACCAGCGCAATCACGAAGGTACCCAGACCCGGGCAGCCGCCCGGCGTAGCGATGCGGATCCCGTCGCCGGCCTGCAGGTCCACCAGGTACACGTCGGCACGGAACGGCGCGGTCAGCGAACCGGACACGCGGCGCCCCGGTCCTATTTCGGCGGTGTCCTCCACCGGCCCGTCCAGCGCGACCACGTCGACGCTTCGACGCAGCCGATTGGCCACCACCACCGAGCCGTCGGCGAAGGTCGGGTCACCGCTGACGCCGAGGTCGAAGATGCACTGCTCGAGACCGGCCCCCGGCGCCAGCCCACGGTCGCGGCACTGCCGCTCCGCCGCTGCACGCACGTCGGCCGGCAGCCCGGCCACCGATACCGCGCCGGGTGGGTCGACCGGCAGGGCGCCGTCGGGCGGTAGGACGCTACGGAACAGTGACGCCGCGCCGGTGACCCGCCAGCTCGCCCCGAACACGCCGTACAGCTGCGCAGGGTCAGCCGGGTCACGCACCACCGTGCCGTCGCGAGCCGACAGGTCGTTGCGCGGGTCACGGTCGGCGTTGCCCAGCAGTCCCCGCACCCGGCCCCAGCGGGCTGGCGCGAGCGTCACGAACGCGTTGTCGCCAACAAATCGGCCAGCGGCAAGCTCGGTCCCGTCCGGCCACCGGACCACCGCACCGCCGCCCGAGCTGAAGGTCAACACCGCGCCGCCGGGCAGGGTCGTGCGGGCCCCATCGACGAGTGCCAGTGGTTGACCGTTGAGCGAGGCGACCTGTGGGTCACGACGGTCGGCGGTCGCGTCGTCGCCGAAGGCGATCACGGCGTCGCCGACCCGGGCCGCCACCCCACGGTTGTACGACGCGCCGGTCACCGTGCCGCCCGACAGCCGCAGCCGCTGGTAGCGGCCCTGAACCAGGAAGTCGTCGGTGGTCGACTCGGCGAGCACGTAGTCTCCAGCGCCCTGGAAGCTCAGCGACCCGCTGTCGAAGGTGATGAAATGCGGATCACCGTACGAGCCGCCCGAGCCGGGGTCCGGCGTGCCGGGGTCCGGCGTGGTCGCCCCGTCCTCGGGGCCGCCCCCGGGTTCACCGCCGGGCGGCAGATCGTCGTCGTCGGGCTCGCACTCGGCGACCTCCCGCGCGCTGACCTCCACCGTTCCGGTGCCCGATCCGCCGGTCGCGGCCAGCCAGGTCAGGCCGGACGGGAGGACCGGAAGGTCACTGTCGGGTCCGGCACTGCCGTCAGGGCATCGGCATCCCTCGGGTCGGGTGCACCATTCGCCGGTGATGTCTCGCAGCAGCAGGTCATTGCCGGAGCTCGGGCCGAGACGTCCGTGTGCTTCACCGTTGACGGTGAACCGGGTTACGTCACCGGTGAGGTTCAGCCGCCGCAAATCGTTCGCGACCCGCAGCGCGGCGATGGTGACGCCTCCGCCGTTCGGCACCGGAGTCGTACTGACCTGCGGCGCGTCATCGCTGATGGCCGGCCCACCGGTTTCCCACTCGGTGCGTTCCCGCTGGAACCGGGCGTACCCCGACGGCCAGGTGTCCAGCAACCGGTCCGGGGCAGCGGATATGGCCGCCTGGAACGCTGCAGGGCTGTCCTGGCTGTTGCCAACGGCGCCCAGCATGCGCGCGAACGCCGCCCATGGATCAATCCGTTGGTACTGAAGATGACCGTAGAATCCGACCGCGTCGTAGCTGCGGGCGAACAGGGCGACCTGCGGCCGGGTCAGGTACATCGACCAGAATGGCTTTGGCGTGTCGATGACCTTAGCTATTTCCAAGCCCACGAACTCCGCCTGGCCCTCGATGATCCATGGCGCCGCGCGCAGCGTGTCAACGTAGGCGGCGAGGTCAACAAGGAGCTGGGCCTGGTAGCAGTGGAACACCTCATGGGCGACGACCTCCAGGAACTGCTGCTGCGTCAACCCGAAGAACCGGGGGGTGACCGAGATGACGCAGTCGAACGCGGTTCCCTGGGCATGGTTGCCGGTCGCGTCGCGCGGCAGTGCCCGCGCATAGACGTCGGATCCGCGCCGACTGTCGAAATGGACCAGCGGGACGAGGGTCAGCGGGATCCCGAACCGGTCGGCGATCAGTCCCTTGGCCAGCTCCACGCAGGCCTGCAGCGGTACCAGGTCGTCGGGGGTCGGTAGTTGCGCGCACGAGGGGGCCGGTGCGGCCAGGGCCTGCGCCGCCGTGCGGATCGGCGCCGCAGTGCGGAATGCGGCCGCCGTACCGCCATCGGCCGCGGCGGCGACCGCCGGCACAGCCGCAGCGGGCGCCGGTTCGGCGGGGCGTAGATCACCCAGCCAGGCCGTGAGGACGTGCGACTGCCGGGTGGTCAACGCGTTGCGGTGTCCGAGCAGCCATCGAACCGGTCCGCTGCCGGAGCCGATGTCACCGATCGGCCCGGGCGGCACCTTCACGCCCGGCAGCGGGGTGACCGCCAGTGCGAACGCCTGCAGCGCGGTGGCCAGGTCGACCCGACCGTCGGCACCGATCCGGCTGAGCACGGTCTCCCAGGCGGTGCGCTGCGTGGTACCCGGGACCGCCTGCAGCCGGTACTGCAGGCCGGACAGCCGGGTCAGATCGAACACCAGCTCCCGGTTGACGGTCCGCGCCAGCACCGTAGACCCGGTGGTGCCGTCACCACCGACGGCGACGACCCGGCTCGCCATGGGGTCGAGTCCGAACGCCGCGGGATCGAGTGCCACCCGGACCGGTTTGGAGAACGGCGGCGTGGCCTGTACCGCCACCACCGCAGCCCCCCAGCTGTCCAGTGGCCCGGCGGACTCCAGGGTGGTGAGCACCAGGTCCGTCGCCTTGTATGCAGCGCCGGCCGGTACCTGAATGCGCCAACCGGGCCCGGTGAAGGTCCCCCCGGCCGGTCCGACCCGCACGGGCGCGGCCGTCTGCTGGAGCAGCAGGTCAGGCACGGTGCCCGTCGCGCCGCTGCCCACGCCGAACGTCACCCCGCCGAGGTGACCAGCCGCCCGGGCGGTGATGGCCAAAGTGCCCTCCGGGAGCCCGTGCAGGGTGTACCCGCCGTCGGGACCGGTAACGGCGTACCGGTCCCCGTAGGAGACCCGCGCGCCGGCCAGTGGCGCTCGGCTGAGCACATCGAGCACCCGCCCCGATGCGGTACCGGATGCGTCCTTCAATGACTGGACAACTGGAAGCTGTTTCGATGCCTGTACGGTGCCCGCGGACGCCGTCGCGGTGAGCTTGTTCGGGCGCCCGGGTCGCAGCGGCACCTCGACGGCGAACCCACCGTCGCCGCGCGCGAATCCGGTGACCGGCACGGCTCCCCCGGTCACCTGCACGGTCGCACCAGCGACCGTGCGCCCGCTCACCGGAACGCTGCCGCGGTCGGTGCGTCCCGGTGCACTGGCATCCAGCGGAACAGACCTCGTCGCGGGTTTGGCGTGCGCACCGGGCGGCGGCACGGCCACCGCCAGTACCGATGTCATGGCCGCCGCCACGGTGATTCGCACCGCGCGACGCGTGCGTGTACCTGACTGACTCGATGGCCAGCTCTGTGTCCCCCACAAGTACATGGCTTTCCCCCTCTCCGATTCCGGTGTACAAGCCATGCACGGTCGGTACCCAAACGATGGCGCAGCATCATGGGCAGGGTCGGCTTCCCCTTCGCACATACGCGAGGGCAGCCGGGTTGCGGTGGGGTCCGCTCCCGGGTGACCGCAGCCGAGCGACGTGGGATGGGCGCCATCGGCAAATGCGTCCATCATGCAGATGAACGCGTGTCCGGCATGACCTCATCCTGCCGGTCCAACTCCCCCGCTGGCAGCGCCGCTGCCGCCGAGGAGAAAGTTTCGGCGAGGTCTGTCGATCCTTGAGGGGCGAGTGTTCCCATGTCATGATGAGCCGACGTCACACAATGACATGGCCGGTTCACGGGGTGTCGCAGTCGGTTTCGGTCCACCGTGAACTGTGCGATTTCGGGGAACCGCGGCGACGAGTCCAGGTCTCCTGCCATCGCGAGCCTGCCGGCCCGCTGAAAGACCCCCGCGAGGAGTGAGCCGCCATGCATGTCCGTCCGAGGCCTGAAGCAGGACGCTCGGCGTTGCGCCGCGCCGTCTCCGCCGCTGTCGCAGTGCTGCTGGGCTCGACGACCCTCGTCGTCTCGGCCCATCAGGCGCAGGCCGCAACAGGTTGTTCGATCTCATACCGCGCACATTCCTGGGACGACGGTTTCACCGGCACTGTGGCGATCACCAACCATGGGGACCGAGTCGGGGATGGCTGGCTTCTCGAGTGGGACTACGCCGGAAACCAGACGGTGAAGCACAGCTGGAACAGCACCTTCACCCAGGCTGGTCGACACGTCACACTACGGAACGTCGCGTGGAACGCGAGCCTGCCGACGAACGGTACGGTCAGTGCCGGGTTCAACGCCGCGTACTCGGGCACGAACACCGCGCCCACCACCTTCCGTCTCAACGGTGTCACGTGCAACGACGACCTCCCACCGGCGGACCACCCGACCAACGGCCCGCCTTCGACTCCGCCAGCGCCCGACGGCAGCCACCTCGACAACCCGTACATCGGCCGCGGATATGTGAACCCCGAATGGCGGGCGAATGTGCTCACCTTGGCCGGTGGTAGCCGGATCGCCGACAATCCCACCGCCGTCTGGCTGGACCGGATCGCCGCCATCGGGAGTACGTCGGGGAGCAGCTCCGACGGCAGCATGGGCCTGCGCGACCACCTCGACACGGCGTTGGCGCAGGGCGCCGACTACATCCAGCTCGTCATTTACAACCTGCCCGGTCGGGAGTGTGCCGCACGCGGCGTCAGCGGCGAACTGGCGCCGACAGAGCTGGTTCGCTACCAGAAGGAGTACATCGACGCTATCGCGAAGATCGAGGAAGACCCGAGGTACGCGAACCTGCGGATCATTCACATCACCGAGCCGGGCTCGTTGGTCCGCCTGATCACGAACACCCGCTCGAGCCCGTTCGCGACAGCGAGGTGCGACGCCATGCTGGCCTACGGCAACTACGTCAAGGGCATCCAGTACGCGCTCGGTACGTTCCGCCAACCCAACGTGTACCAGTACCTCGACGCGGGGCACCACGGCTCGATCGGCTGGCCCCTGCACTTCGACCAGACCGCTGAGCTGCTGGCAGTCACCGCCCGTGGCGCGGTGGGCGGCGTCGCCACCGTGGACGGGTTCATCGTCAACACTGCCAACTACTCGGCCCTGCGCGAGCCCTTCCTCAACGCCAACACCACGCTTGTCGGCACTTCGGTGAAGGTGTCGAAGTGGGTCGACTGGAACGACTACGTGGACGAGCTGACCTTCGCCCAGGGGTTGCGTACGAGACTGCTGACCGCCGGGTTCGAGCCCGACATCGGCATGCTGATCGACACCTCCCGAAACGGCTGGGGCGGTCCGAACCGACCCACCGCCCCCAGTACGTCATTCCACGTCGACACCTTCGTCGACGAGTCGCGCGTCGACCGGCGAATCAGCATCGGCAATTGGTGCAATCAGAGCGGTGCCGGCCTTGGCGAGCGTCCCACCGCCAACCCGGAACCTGGGATAGACGCCTACGTCTGGGCCAAGCCGCCGGGCGAGTCCGACGGCTCCAGCGTCATGCTCCCAGGGGAGGACGGTCAAGGCTTCGACGAGATGTGCGGCCAGCACCACGTCTGGCACGTCGGCGGCAGCAACCAGTTACCGACCGGCGCCCTGCCCAACGCCCCGGTCTACGGTGCGTTCTTCCCGGCTCACCTGCTCCAACTGATGGCGAACGCCTACCCGACCCTGTAGCCCGGTCACGGTCCACATCGCTGCCTCGCATCGCGACGTTCCTGACTGCTGTCACGGGACCGGGATGACCGTGTCGGGTGCCGGCAGCAACGCCCAGACCTTGCTGTCGGTGTACCCGTAGCTCGGCTCGTACGTCTTCATTGTGGCGTCAAGCTTTCCGGTGACGTTCTTGGTGAAACCCTTCGAGTACTGGTCGAGCCAGTACACCTGCGGTGCGCCACCCGACGAGTTGTCCACCGCCACGATCACCGAGTGGTACGCGCCGGAGACCGAGAGGCCGAAGAAGTACCAGCCGGGGTAGTCCGCCCTGACGAGGTTCAGCACAGTCCGCTCCACGGTCGGCACCCAGGCACCCTGGCGCCGGTCGTACCGGACCGGATTGACCGGGCCGGCCAGTCCACGCGCGCGCACGGTTTCCATGATGCGGTCGACATGGTTGGTGTCACGCCTGGTCTGCGCGAGGATGCGCGCCGCGTCCGCCTGGACGGTGGTTCGGATCTCGGTCGAGGTCTGCGGGGTGTAAAGCGCCTCGAGTCCCTTGTAGACGGCGGTCATGCAACCACCACCCGGCAGCGGGCGGACCTCGTTCCGGTACTTCGCGGCGACTGCTGGTGCCGTGGCCGGCGCGAACACGCGGCGGAGGAACGCCAGGTCGGCCGTGTTGTCCAGCAGCTCCGCCTCGACCGTCAGCAACGTCTGGCTCGCCCCCGGGTCGGCTGCACCCGCCATCGCGTCCCGCAGGCGCAGCGCCTCGGCGCTGAGCCGCGCGATGTTCGTCTCCAGTGCCGTCGCCAGGGCCAACTCGTGAGCATGGATCGTCTCACTGAGTCGGTCCCGCTCCGAGGACGGTGGCGCGACGACGAGCCGTTGCTTGAGCTGGCGTAGCTGGGCGCGCAGGAAGATTATCCGCTGCTTGGTGGTGTCGGGCTCCGCGGCCAGCTTCTCCTTCCAGCCCAGCTCGGCTTCCAGTGCGGGGACGTCGGCCCTCGAGGTGCTGGTCGCGGCTTCCTGGGCGCGGGCGGCGCCGAGCCTCAGTTTCAGGGCCGCCAACTCCCGCGCCACCTCGTCACGCCGGGGCGTCTCGGGGACGTCGGGCGAGCGCTGCAGGCGGGGACCGGGCCGTGGCGGGGTGCTGGGCGGATCCGGGCGGCGGCCGGTCCGGACCGCCTCGGTCGCGCGGTGGGCGTACCCCTCGTCGGTGTCGTCGACCGGCGCGGCGCGGACCCCACCTCGGTCGACCGACTGTGCACCGGCGCCCGCCCGTTGCTGAACCACGTGCGCCAGTTCATGGGTGAGCAGTTGCCGCCCAGGGCCGGTGCGCGGCGCGTACCGGCCGGCGGCGAAGACGATATCCTCCCCCACTGTGTACGCGGCAGCCCGCGCCTCGGCGGCCGACCGACCGGCGTCCGGGCCGGTGTGCACCCGCACCGCGGAGAAGTCGGCGCCGAAGCGCTCACCGAGGTCGCGTGCGGCTGCCGGGTCCAGGGCCTCGCCGGTGGACCGGTCCGGGACGGTTTGCCGGGTGGCCCGTACCGGACCCGACTCCGGCTCGGGCAGCGGCTCGTGGTCGTACGACATCATGGCCTCCGCGACGTCAGGGGACGGGAGGTCGACCAGTCGGCGCGGGACCGCCACGGGCCGTCGGCGAACCGCACCGCCTGGACCGGCGGGTCGTGGGAGAAGAGCGTATCGAGCATCGCCACCTCGGTCGCCGCGTTGCCCGCCGGCCGGACGAATTCGATGAAGATGACGTCGTTGGCGTGCGCGGCGTTGTGCCGCAGCGACTTGTAGTCCAGGGCGGCGTCCGCGGCGTACTTCGTGGCACGTGCCTTCGCGTAGGCGTAGACGGCTGTCGTTCCGGGCGGTGCGGTGATCAGGTCCGACTTCTGCTCCACCCACCGGATGTACTCCGGTGTCCCGTCCGGCAGCTGCTTCGGGCGCAGCGGCGCGGCATCCCCCGGTGCCAGCGAGTAGTCCAGGATGCTGACCCCGCCCAGCGGCGGTGGATGCGGGATCCGCACCTTGCTCAGCTGGCGAGCGGCCGGGATGAACAGCAGTTCGCTCAGGGCGCCGCGCCAGTTGTTGATCCACTGGATCTTGAAGGTGTAGTGCCGCATCGTCGCCTCGAACCGGTCCAGGAGGTTGAGCCGCTCCGCGTGGGAGAACTTCTGGTAGTCGGCCGCCCGAGTTTCCAGGTGGTGCCGCCGGGCCAGGTACTCCGCGTAGGCGCGGGCCTCGTCCGGCGTGCCCTGGAACGGCTTCTCCGACCTGAGGTTGTCCGGGTCGTTGTGGTGGTCCTCGGCCCACTTCTCGCCCTCCTTCAACCGGCTGTCCACGTCCGCCCTGGACAGTTGGAGATCGGCGGGCAATGGAGGCGGTGGCGGCGGTGGTCCGGCACCGACGAGCTTGTGCCTGCCCGACGGGCTCTTCGTCGCCTCGATCTTGCCGACGAGGTCGAGGATCTCCGCCTCGGTCCGACCGGGCAGGACCGCCAGGAACCCGTTGATCAGCGTCTTGTCCGCGTACATGGCGAGGAACCGGTCGACGCCGTGGGCGCTCTCCAGGAACCGCAGGAGTTCCGGCGTCCCGGCCACCGCCTTGGGCCAGGTGGTGTGGTACGCGGGGAACCGGTCGTGGGCGAAGACCGTGAGGAAGGAACCGATCCGGTCCGGCGGCAGTGGCGGGCCGAGCAGCTCCGCGACGGTGAGCGGGGTGCGCGGCGCTGGACCCGCGGTGGTCAACCGGCCGAGGCCGGCCATGGCCGGTGCGTCGCCCTTGAGGGCGTGCACCTGCATCGCGATGCCGGTCACCTGCTCCAGGTAGCCCGGTGTGGGCGCGTCAACGACGACGGGCAGGTACCTGCCGAGGAACGCGGCGAGGACGGCCGCCTCGTCCGCGGTCACCCTGCTGAGCACCTTGTGCGTCTGGTCCGGTCGCAGGCCGCCGAGGAGCGGGTCGGCCCGGGGAGCATCGCGCAGGACCCAGACGCCGTTCTCCTGCGCCAGCCGCTTCGGCGGGCCGGCGCTGCCGGCGCGCTGGTGCAGGGTGTACCCACCACCCTGGACCGGCTCGTAATAGTGGCCTGGCACGTCGGCGAGCGACGGATACCCGGCCTTGACCGCGTCGTCGTGGTGCGAGCCCTCGGCGGCGACGAATCCGGTGCCCCGCTCGACGTCCCAGCGGTCCAATGTTGACCGGTGGCGGTCGAGTTGTGCCTGGAGATAGGCCAGGTCCGTGACCGCGCGGGCGAGCACGTCCGGATCGGCGCTCTCGGCCAGCGTGCGCGCGCGGTACTCGATGATCGCCGGCAGCTTACGGACCTCCAGCATCGCCTCCCAGGCACGGGAGCCGACCGGCGGTGGCGCCTGTCCCGGGGCGACCAGGCCGGTCACCCGGTCCAGCAGGACCCGCAGCGCGCCCGACACCCCCTTGTACCGCAGCATGAGCTGAGCCGTTTCGGCGTGCCTGCCCACGTGCTCGGCGCTCGCCAGTGGCCCGGCGAGGATGTGCACCTCGGCGACGAGGCCGAACCGGTCGAGGGTGTAGTGCACCCGGACCGTGTCACCGTGCAGCCCCGAGTCCCGCAGGACGTTGACGTCGAGGGTCGGCGGCAGCGCGGCCTTCAGCTCGGGTGCGGGGACCGGTAGTTTCGGCTGCGGGGTCGCCGTCGCGTCCGGAACGGGCGGGGCCGGGCCCACCACCGGCGGCACGTCGGGCGTCGGGAGCGGCTCGGCGCCGGGCAGCCGCGTCGGTGCGTGCCCGGTTGGCCACAGATGGCTGGCCACCGGCACCGCGCCCGCCTGAAGGAACTGGAGGAACGCCAGCAGCCGCCGCTCCTGGTCCACGCGGGGGTCAGCGCTCCCGCTCGGTGTGGTGAATGCCTGCCACTGCTGGTAGCCCATCACCAGATAACCGCCGGCATCGAACGCGCGGGCGCCGATCCGGCCGCCCCGGCTGAAGATGATCTGGCTCCGGGTGGCGAACTGGCCGGCCGGCCCGATCCTGCCTACGCCCAGCGATGCGATGTTGAGCAGGTCGCTGACTGCCGCGGCGTCCAGACTCAGGTTGCCGTACGCGCCCCGGTCGAGGATCCGGTACGCGCTGGTGGCCGCGCCGAGCACCCCGAGCGGCGCGAGGACGGCCAGGGACGCCCCGCCGGTGAACGGCGCGGCGATCAGTGCGGCGAGTGTCGCCACGTTCGCCGCGTCGTCGACGGTCTCGACGACCTGGTCGGCGAATCCGATCTGCAGCCGCATCGGGTTGGGCACATCCACCCGGTAGCTGTCGTACGGCGCCGGCGCCCGGTAGTTGAGGTAACCACGCCCCCGGCCCAGGTTGCTTCGCAGGTCCTGCATGGCCGCCGCCCAGGCGTCGCGCAGCGTGGCACCACTGCCGGACGCGGTACGCCCTTCGGCGGCCGTGACGTCGGAGATCTCCACGATGGGCGGGCGGGTGACGTACGTCCGGGCGGTGACGGTGAACAGCAGGTCGGTCGGTGATCCGGTCGCGTCGTCGACAAGGACGGCGTTCATCGGCGTGACCGTCGTCCAGTTGTCGCCCTTTGCCGCGTCGAGCCGGCCGAGTTGGCCGGTGAGCCGGGTGACCTCCGCCTTGCTCGCGGCGATCCGCTGCTCCAGCGCCGGGTCGGCCGCGCCGTCCTTCGCCGTCTTCTCGGCGAGGAGCTTCTCCATCTGCGCGAGCTGGCGGGCGGTCTCGTCCCGATCGACCTTGACAGTGGCCCGCGGGTCGCCTGCCGCGTCGGCCTTCGCCCGCAGGTACGCCAGTTGCGCCTCTGCCTGCTCCACCTTCGGACGGAGCTGCTTCGCCTCCTCGGGCCCCAGCGCCGGGTCGGCCAGCCGCAAGCGGGCGGCGTCGATTTTCAGCTCCAGGTCGTCCGCCGCCCTGGTGAACTCCTCCCGCTGGGTCTGCTGGCTCGGCATGGCGTTGCGGGCCAACGCTTCCAGGTTGCGCACCTCGACGAACGTGCCGACCACCGAGGTGGCCCGCGTCGTGGTGGGCGAACTTCCAGGCTGCGGGGTGGCGAGCCCGCGTACGAGGTACAGCCCCTCCTCGCGGAACGGGATGTCGATGATGTCGTCGACGGTCGGCATGCCCGCTCCGGGCAGCAGCGCCCGGATCACAGTCAGCGCGACCTCACCGACCACGCCGAGGGTGACCCGCGAGTCGTAGAGCATGTCCGCGGTCAACCGCCGGACGGCCTGCTCCACATACGCCTGTTCCTCGGGGCGCTCACCGAGGAGGACCTCGCGATCCTCCTCGGCGTGCCGGATCCGCTTCTCGAACCCGGCCGCGACCCCGTCGATCCTGCCGACGTCGCGCGCCGACGCCGCGTCGGCGCGGTACGCCTCGATCAGGGCGGCGAGTTTGTCCTGGGCGTCGTGCTTCGGATTGAGCTTGACCACCTCCCAGCGGAACGTGACCGGCTGGAGGATGTTCGTCACCGCGTCCAGCGTGCCGACCGTCCCGGTCGTCTTGTCCAGGTGCATCAGGAAGCTGCCGGTACTGTTCGTCGCGGTCACCAGTGGGGTCAACGGCTGCAGGTCCGCCGGGTACGCCTTGAGCAGGGCGCCGGGCGCCGCGTTCGACGGTTTGAAAATCTCCGGCACGTCGGCGTTGTCCGGTGGCGGCGGCAGCGCCCCCTGGCCGGCCGGCACACCGGGAAACACGGTCAACACGTCGGCGTACCCGGCGATCACCCGCCGGAATGTCGCGAGGTCGTCCGCGCTGAACGCCGCGTTCAGGTCGCCGCTGCTGGCACCGACCACCAGGTCGCGGGCGAAGTAGGCCCGACCGTCGGGCGCGCGTACCAGCGGGTGGAGTTCGCGGCCCGCTCCAGGGATCTGGATCGCGATGGCCGCCGAGCCGATCTCGACCTTGCCCGGGATCAGGCGCAGGCGCGGCGTCAGCGGCCGGTCCGGCCATCCGAACACCTGGGCGGTCCGGCCGTCCACCACCAGGACCGCGACCTGCTCGATCCCGGGAAAGCCGCCCATGATGCGGCCGAGGTCGGCGAGCACCTCGGTGGTGGAGTTTCCGCCCGCGGCGATCGGGGTCGGGCCACCCGCGGCCGGCACACTGCCGGCGGCTGCCGCTCTGCTGCCGGAGGCCGGCTGGTTGCCGGGTGACTTCGCCAGGATCGTCGCGCCGGCGCCGCGGGGACGTTGTGCCGGTGGCGCCGTGGCGCCGCGTGGGCGCGACGGCGCGACCGGCTTCGCCGGTGTGCGGGTCGTCTCGGCGGTCAGCTCACCAGACACGACGACGCCCCGGCATGCAGTGGACGAAGCGCACAGTGGACTGTCCGAAATGGATGAAGCCGCGCCCCGAAGGACGCGGCTTCACCACTGTTGCCACGGCGTAGGGAATCGAACCCTTCAGACAAACGCAGCCGACGATGAAGACGGACAACGCCAGATCAAGCCCGAACGCAACCACGCGGAACCGTGTGCAATTCCTACGGTACGAGATCGTCGCGCCGTTGGCGAGCGTCGAGTCGTCCATCTGACTCCCCTTTCACTGCTTCGGGAAGTTGTTCTCGGCCACGACCGGCAGCGCGGTGACGAGTGCGGTGCCACCGGCCGCGACGGTCTCGGCGACCACCCAGGCGCGGTTGTTCACGTTGGGTGCGAGCACACTCTGCTGGCAGTGGACTCCGGTGGTGAAGCCGAGGAAACTGTTCTGCCGCACCAGCGCGTACGGACCGAGCTGGCCGTACAGGCTGACCCCGTCGACCGGGGTGCTCAGCTTGGTCAGCCGCCGGCCGGTGAGGACCAGCTCGGCGAACGTGTCGGTGATCCAGGTGGAGTGCACGTTGCTGACCGCCACGGCGTGCCGGTCGCGACGGTGGTCGAAGGGCACCATCACCCGCACCGTGTTGCCGCGCACCTGCACGGTGCGGCCCTGGCTGGCGGCGAAGCCGATATGGATACCCCGCGTGCAGTCCTGTACGACGTTGTCGAGCACGCGGATGGCGTTGCCGGTGCCGGCCACGGTCACCCCGGCCCCACCGGCCAGGTAACCGGCGAGCGCGTCCCGCAGCCCGCTCCACCAGGACTCGGGGATGTCAGCCGGACGGGTCGGGCCGGTGACGTAGCGGGCGAAGACCACCGATGCGCGGCGGCGGGTGCCGTACTGGCCGATCAGCACCGCGGCGCGCTTGTCGAACTCCTGGGCGAAGGCCAGAATCGTCGGCTGCAGCTGGATCTGCGGCACCAGACGTATCGTCGCGGCGAGCACACCGGCGAACAGCTCGCGCGGCAAGGAGTCCACACCGGCCTGCTTCGCCGGCACGTACCGGATGGTGTTGCCCTGTACCAGGACGTCGAGCCCGCCGGCCACCAGCACGCCCGACTGCCAGGCGCCGGTGGCGATGTGGTTACCGGTGACCCTGACCCGCGCACAGTTGCGCACGGCGAGCGCCGCGGCCTGCGGCGCGCTGGCGTCCAGGCAGGTGAGCACCGTGTCGGTGACGACCACCTCGGCGCAGTCGACGAAGGTGACCGCGCCGTCCCGGTGCACGCCTCCGGGTGGTCCGCCGGCGACCTGCACGTCGTCCAGACGGGCGTCCGCGCAGCCGTCGAACCGCAGCGCACACTCGCCGTTCACCGCCCGGATCACGGTCGACGGGCCGACCCCGGTGATCGTGACGCGGGGCCGGCGGATGAAGACACCGGTGTGGACCAGATACTCCCCGGCCGCGAGGCAGACCTCGCCGCCGCTGGGAGGCAGCGAGTTCACCGCGGCCTGCAGGTCGTCGCCCGGAAATGCGGTCACCGTGCAGGTGGACCGGTCCCGCAGCTCGGTCAGCGGCCGGAACTTCGGCCGGCAGTCCCGCTCCACCACCTTGGTGTCCAGGTTGACCAGGGCGAGCGGCACGAACGCGCGCGGCACGCCGTCCGGCGGTACGTTGAGCCGCCGCTCCACGGCCCGGTCGGCCTCGGGCCGCAACGCCGCACCCCACCAGTCCCCCGCCTGGTAGTTGCCGGGACCGGCGGTGAAGAACACGCCCAGGTTCCGGGTGCCGCGCAGTGCCGGCACCTGTCCGGTGCCGCCGACCGTCTCGCCGTCCCACCGCCGTACGACCAGACCCGCGGCGCCGGGCGGCGCGTCGACCGGACGGCTGAGCGACAGTACGTCGCCCCCGGCGCCGGGCGTCACGTCCACGACGCGGTACAGCGCGCCGTGCTGAAGCCGGTCCTGCCGCCTCGCCAGCCAGGAAACCTCCACCAGCTCGTTTGGAGCGAACTTCACCCCGCCGGCGAACGCCAGCGTCACCTGGTCGGCGCTGATCGTCTGCACCGGCACGGCGGCGGCCCCGTTCTCGTACGACCAGGCGAACCGGGCGGTGGTCGCGGTGCCGGGGTCGAGCACCTCCACCCGCAGCAACCCGTCCGGCACGGTCCCGCGCGGGTCACCCGGTGGCAGGCAAGGGTCGGTGGTCGCCGGCGGCGCGCTGCGGTCGATCGTCAACCGGCCGGTGGACAGCGGCAGCAGATTCGCGGCGGACATGGCCTGGGCGCAGATAGTTTCGGCGGTCGGCACCGCCCGGACCCGCCAGCCGACCCGGGTCCGGGCCGCGGAGTCGACCGGATGCAGTGCCGGGTCGACAAGTGCCGTCCAGTCCTCGGCCGGCTGGACGTGTTCGCCGAACACCTCGAGGTACACCAGCGCCCGCCCACCGGCCGGCAGCGTTGGGGTGATCCGGCCCTGCTGGCTGTACCGGAACGTGGCCGGGGCGAAGGCGGCCTGCCCGTCGACCCAGATCCGCCCGGCGGCGACGTCCAGGTCCAGGCCGGGCGACGTGACCACCGAGACCGAAAACGCGGTGCTGCCCTCCGGCACGCCAGCCACGCCGACCACGTCTCGGGCCGCCTCGGCGATGGCCCGCGTGGTGGCGTCGAGGTTGAGATTCCACTCGTGCTCGACGAGCACCCGGCCCTGCTGAAGCCGGGCACCGGTCCACCGCTCGTCGCGGCGCAGCGGCACCTTGGTGTAATCGCCGGTCATCGTTCCTCCCAATCCGCCACGACCACCGACGCGCGCAGCCCCAGCGGTACGAACTCGTCAATGCGCCCGGCGAACCGCCGGATCAGGGCGGCACGGCCGGCCTCGTGGTACGCGCCGACCTCGCCACCGTCGCCGGCCGCCCGCAGCAGCGGGTGGTTGTCGTCGGTGTAGTCCAGCGCCGCATATCCGGCAGCGCCGAAGCCGTCGGAGACGAATCTCGGCGGGGGGTACGGGCCGCTGGCGTAGGTGACCGGCCACCGCGTCGGGCCGCTCGCCGTCGGCGCCAGGTAGCTGTGCCGGACGCCGCCCTCCTGCTGCTGCGTCACCTCCAGCCCGTCGGTGAAGATGGTGTCCACCGCGGACACCGTCTCCGCAACGACCGGCCCGAGGAACGTCACCGCGCTGGTCACCAACGCCGGTGCGAACCGGCTGGCGCGATCGACCGCGGTCACCGGCGGGGCGGCCTGCGGATTGCCGCCGCACGGGCGGGCACGGCGGCGCCGGCCGTCGACCACGCTGTCGGCAATGGTCACCGGCAGCGCGCCAAGGTCCGCGCGGAGGGGGCCGAGGACACATCGCCGTACGGTCAACGCGAGCTCCCACGCGCTTGCGGCGACCTGCACGCCGCCGGCAACCGGGTCCTGGGTGATCCCGTCGAGGGTCACCGCCACGAGCCGGTCACCGAGCCGCAGCGCGCCCGTGTGCAGGAACCCGGCCAGTTCCAGGCGGCCGCCGTCGAGGTCGAACGCGAGGTCGCCGACGATGGTCGGGGTGACCAACGCCGGTGCCACCACCCGCCAGCGGGGCGCGGTCGGGGTGAACGCCTGCGGCGCCGGCGCGACGAGCCGGTCCGACGTCTCCAGTCGGATCTCCACGTCGGGCACCCCGTCGCGGCTGGCCGCCGCGTCGAGGCCGGCCGAGAGCGTACGTGCCTTGGCGAACGCCGCAGCGAGGGTCGTCTCGGCGGTGCTGCTGGCCGGGTTGACCACCACGACGACACGGGCGGCAGGCTGCTCCTCGGCCCGGCTGGCGAGCGCGCCGAACGTGCCCGCGAACGCCCGGTGCCAGGTCGCCCGCACCGGGCCGGTCAGCCCGCCGCCGAGCTGGAGGTGGCCGCGGCCGGGGTCCACGAGGACCTCACCGGGGCCGGGCGGCACGGGTACGGCACCGGTCGCCGGCACCGCGCCGTACCGGATCGCCGACGCCGCGACAGGTCCACCCTGGACGGTCAAGGCGAGCAGCGCGCCGGGATGGGCGAGCGGATGGCCGACCGGCAACTGCCACGGCGGGCCGTAGCCGACCGGGCCGAGCGCCTCCAGTACCCGGTAGGTGGCCCGGACCGGCGCGTCGCTCTCGTCGCCGGTCCGGGTGTCGGCCGCGGTCGCCGATCCGCCGGTCTGCGACGCGGCAGACTCCGACGCGATCCTGGGTCGGCGCGGGCGCAGATACAGCGGCGCCTGCCCGCCCAGTGGGTCGAGCGCGAACCGGTTCGGCTCGGCCAGCGGCGCCGCCGCCGTGTCGGTCAGCGTCCGTACCTGCCACGGCCACACGACCGCGGTCACGGCGCGCGGGTGCCAGCGACCGCCCGGGGTGAAGACCCGGCGGCTCGTCTCGAACGGCCCGTTCGCCCGGGACCGGGCCCCCCGGTCGCCCGGCGTGTACGCCGCGACCCGCAGCGGCGGCGGGTGCCCGGGCCGCTGCGCCCAGACCGTGTGCTGCCAGCCCTCCAGCACCCGGACGGTGAGGCCGGTCAGCACGAACCCGAAGTCCTCGAGCGCCGCCGGGGTGCCCTTGCGCCGCCGCAGCGCCACCGCGAACGCGACCTCGCGCCGGCCGGCGTCGGGCGGCAACCCGAGCAGCGCGCCGAGATACGGCACGGCCCAGTCGGCGCAGGACTCGATGAAGAAGTCGTCCCAGAGCCGGTCCAGGTCCGCGTGCAGCGCCTCGACCTGCCGGTCGACCGCTCCGAGCAGCGCGTCGAGCGCGCGCGGCGCGCCCGGCTCCGGTTCGGCCCGTACCGCCGGCGGCAGCCAACGGGCAATCGTGGCGCTCACGTGTCCACCTTCCGTTCGCGACTGCGGGGCTCGCTCCGCTCACTCCTCGCGCTCATGTGGTCACCGCCGTGACGGCCGGTGCGGGCGCCAGCCCGACCAACTCGAACCGGGCGGGCGGATCGGCGGCGCCGAGCGTCAGCACCGGAACGCCCACCACCCCGGCCACGGCGTGGACGTGCACCATCACGTCGGACCGGTCGAGCGCGACACCGAGCGCCCGGTCCAGCGGGTCGAGCGGGCCCCCAGCCGTGGTCAGCAGCGCGACCACCGCGGCGGTCACGTCCGCCGGCCGGGCCCGCGGATCGGGCACGATCTGCGCGGTGAGCGGCAGCGCCGTGACCGTGCCGGCGGAGACGCACAGCGGCACGCTCAGGTCGCGGCGACCGTCCAGGTAGGCGGCGAGCGCATCTACCTCGGCGCCCGTCGGTGGACGCGGACCGGTGGTCCCGAGCCGGAGGAACGCGACATGCTCGCCGGTGCCGCCGCACGGGCAGCCGGCCGGTCCCGCGCCCCGCCAGGCCGCCGCGTGCGAGACGCCTGGAAACCCGCGCGCCACGTCAGCGAGGTCTGCGCGGGAGACGACCCGGTCGCCGACGCGGGACCGACCCGGCGCCAGACGGCGAATCCGGCGCGGGTCGTCCTGGTCGGCGCCGCCGCTGGTCGGCCCGGCACCGACGACGCTCTTCACGCCCCGGACGCTGCCGAGCAGCGCGGTGATCGCGCCGGCCGGCAGTTCGCCGACCGTCCCGCCTCCCACGCGGTACGTGGCCACGACGTTGTTCCGCCCGGTGGGGACCCGGTTGCCTTCGACGCCGTCGCCGGTGACGACGGCCTGGGCGCCGTCCGGGCTGAGCGCCGTGGTGTACGCGTCGGTGGTGCCGGTGGCATACAGGGTCGGCCGCTGGGGCCACAGCAGCCCGGCGACGCGGACCTCGAGCGTGCTGACCGGGGTGCCGTCGGGCCCGAGGTCGGCGGCGACCGGCGCCTTGGGCACCGCAAACCGTTGCCCAGGCCGGCTCGCGTCGCCGCTGCCGAGGGTGTTCACCGTGGTAGTGCCGTGCCGGACCCGGACCAGGTTGGCATTCGCCGGCGCGCGGTCGGCGGGCAGCGGGAGGGTGGCCCCGATCAGGTCGACGAGAAGCCCACGCGGCGCTTCCGAGCTGTGGCCGGGCGGCGGCAGTTCCTGGGCCGAGGCCGGGGCCGGGGCGCAGTCGAACACGTCCCACGTGCCGGCCGGGTTGCGCAGCGCGATCCGCTCAACCGGGTGCGCCGCGCCCGGGGCCGGGTAGAGCCGCAGCCGGGCGGGCGTGCCGGTGACCGCCGTTGGCAGCTCGTAGTGCTGTGCCGGGATCCGTGCGCCGACGACGTACACCCGGACCGGTCGACCGCTGAGGGTCGCCCGGGCCAGCGCGGCGAGCTGGCCACCGAACTGCAGCCGCGACGCCGGGACCGTTGAGCCGGGCGCCACCTCCCAGTCGAGTCTGGAGTGGACGGTCGGTTCGACCACGTCGCAGGCCGGCAGGTCTGCGGTCTCGATCGTGGCACCCCGGCCGAGGCCCCAGTCGACCACGGCGACCCGCTGACCCGGCGACAGCTCGTCGAGCTGGGTGTCGAGCACCACGGCGCTACTTTCCAGACCTGCCGGCCCGGTGTAGAAGCCGGCGAGCTGAATCTTGTCGGTGGTGGTGCTGGGTGTTCCGCTGGTAGGGATCCGCACCGTCGAGGCCTGCCGGCGGGCGGAACCGGCCGCGGTGACCACGCGGTAGGCGGCGTACACCCTGCTGGGATCGCTCAGCAGCGGACCCAGGTCCCGGTCGAACGTGACCACGACCGTCCCCAGGTCGGCCACCCGCCCGGTCACCTTGGCGACCGCGAGCGGGGTGGCGTTGGCGCTCATCGCGGCCTGGTACAGGTACCACCACCACAGCAGCCAGGTCCACCAGACCGACCAGTCGTAGCTCCACGGCGGCGGCGCACCCGCTCCGGTGGGGGCCAGTTCCTCCACAAACAGCACCCGGTCGCCGACCCGGAACCCGGGGTCCTGCAGGAACCGCAGCGTGGGGCCGGCCGGCGCCGCCGGTACCGGGACCGGCGTGGCGGTCAGGCCCGCCCGGTCGGCGTACAGCTGGGTCTCCTCGGCCACCTCGAACACCTGCGCCGGACGGGTCGACGTGCCGGGTGCCTGGACCCGGGTGCCGGCCGGTACGACCGGGCCGGCGCCCCGGTCGGTGTCGACCATGACCCAGCCCTGCGCGGCGACCCGCTGTTGCGGCCGGTACCCGACCAGCCCGGCGAGGCGCCGCAGGTCCGTCCAGTCCTGAGCGGTCGGCAGGTACGCCTCACCGGCGGTCAGCTCGGTGTACGCGGCGACGCCCTCGGCGACGTACGCCCACAGAGCCGCGAGCTTCATCGCGCGCGGGTCGCCCGCCACGTCCCACCGCCGACCCAGCGGGACACCGTCCACAGGAGACTGTTCCACGTCGCGGACCAGTTCATCCAGGAAGTCGTGGTACGTGGCGAGCCGGCGGCGCAGCCGGGACAGCCCGGGCGGTACGACAGCGGGTTGGAAGCTCACCGGCCACCTCCGACAATCACGTCAAGTCGACCCCGCGACGGTTGCGCGGGATCGTCGTCCAGGACCGCGATCTCGCCCGGGCCGACAGTCAGCACGTCCAGGCGCACCGACGGTGGGTCGGTGATCCGCCGGGCCTGGGTCGCCTCCACGCGGTCCACCCCCGGCAGGGCGGCCACCGCCGCGATCACCGCGGAGACGTACACGGGTGCGCCGAGGCCCATCCGGTCCGGATGGAAGAAGCCGGGCTGACGGGTGGAGCCGGGGCGCAGCAGCGCGAGGATCTGCCCGCGCAGCGTGTCCGCGCCCACGGTGGGCGTCGCGCACACGGTCAGCTGCAGGTACAGCCCGACCGGGGTTCCGGCGACGACGGCCACCTCGGTGCCGAGCATCCGCACGTCCTCGACGGCGACGCGGAGCCGCTCGAGCCGGTCCGCCGCGACCGTCGCGGGATCGGCCGTCAGCCCGACCGAGGTCCGCACGATCGGCCAGGAGCCGGACCACCCTCGGGTGGCGGCTGCGCGCTGGACGCCCGGCTGGCGACTGAGGTATCCGGCATGGTCGGCCGGGGTGACCGCGCGGCGTGGGTTCGCCGCGTACGCCTCGGGGGCGTCCCGGCGGGCCCGGTCGAGAGACTCCGGCTCGGCGCCACCGGTCGCGGGTACGGGGTTGCGGGCGTCGGCGACGTGCTGCCACTGCGGCGGCAGACCTGGGCCGGCGACGTTGCGTTCCAACACCCGCAGCACGTTCGCCGGCAGGTTCGCCGCGACGCCGGCACCGACCTCGTACGCCGCGACGACCGTACTGCCGCCCGGCGGGAGCAGGCCGAGCGCGCCGGTGCGGAACCGCAGGGCCGGCGGCATCCCGTCCTCGGTATCCAGGACGCAGGCCAGGGCGGGGTCGGCGACCTCGACCAGCGACGGCACCAACTCCGGCCGCACGGTGCCGCCGGAGGGCAGCCGCACGTCGACATCGAGCCGGTACGGTCTGCCGTCGGCGCGCCGGGCGACCGGCATCGTGGCCGCCGCGTCGAGGTGGTACTCACCCGGCCGACCGGCGCGTAGCGCCCCCGGTCCGGCGGCCAGCCGGCCGTGGTGCGCTGGTACCAGGTTGGCGCGGGCGACGGTGACCTCGGGGGCGCCGGCTCGATCGTCGACGGCGACCGGGTAGGCGCGGGGTAGCGCCTCGCCTGGTGACCAGCGCACCGTGTACAGGGGCAGGGCCGGGGCGAGTGGGTCCGTGAGCGGGGTGACCGCGGCGAGCCGGACGACATGCGCCGGTCGGCTCGGCAGCGGCTCGCGGAACGCCGGACCGGGCAGCGGCCAGGTGACGGTGCGGCCGGCCCAGGCGTGCTGGCGGTCGATGTCGCTCGCGTCGACGACCTCGAACGCCAGCAGGTCCCCCGCGGCGAGCCAGGCATCGCCGAGCGGGTCGGCCGGCGCGGGCCGAACCAGTACGCATTCGGTGGTCCCCTCGGGCAGCTCGAACGCGTCGCCGGTCCAGTCGTACACCGGGATCTCACCCCGGGACGGTTGCACGGTCAGGGCCGCCTCGATGGTGAACCCGAGCGCGGAGCCGGCCGCCACAGCGGCGACCGAACCGGCCGGCACCGCCACGGGTGCGGCCCCGGGCGGCGGTTGGACGAGCACGCAGGTCCGGGCCGAGACCGCCTCACCGAGCCGGTAGTCGACCAGCGCAACGTGCCGACGCACGGAGGTACGCCGGCGGGCCGTCTCCAGGTACGCCTCGGTGGCCTGCCGGTCGAGCCGGTAGTGCAGCAGGTCGCCGACGTGGGCGAAGAGCTCCGCGACGGCGATGTCCGGATCGGCCGGCGACAGGTCCGCATCCGGGTACTCCCGGTGCAGGAACTCGACCAGGGCCTGACGCAGCCCGGTCCAGTCCCGTGCCAGGTAGTCGTGGACCGGCGACGGCCGGGGCGGCATCTGCGGCTCGGCCGCGGGCAGCCAGCTGGCGCCGTCGTCGCACTCCGGCCGCAGCCGCACCGGCACCCAGGTCCGGAGCGGGTCGAACGGGACGGCCGCGGGCGGCAGCACGTCGAGTCGGTACCGGCCGGGGTCCGGGTTGCCGGTGACCGCGAGCACGATCCGGCCCGCGTCCACTGTGGCGCCGGTGACCCGCGCGGTGCGACCGCCGGGCGGCGGGGTGAGCCGCCACCGGGCCGGGTCGGCGATCGCGGGCGGTGGCGGCCCGTACAGCCAGACGTCGACCCGCCGCGCCCCGGCCTCGGTCCGCGTACCGGCCGCGCGCAGCCCGTGCACCCCGGTTGTCGGGTCGAACAGCATCGCGGGGCGGTGCACGGGCGTCGTCATGCCGGCACCCCCACCCGTACGGTGAGCGTGGTGGGTTCGCCGGTGTCCCGCAGTCGATAGGCAACCACCGCGGTGACGGTGCTCTCCCCTTCGGTGCCGACGGTCAGCGAGTCGACCACGATCCG
Source organism: Micromonosporaceae bacterium (assembly GCA_035296325.1). Lineage (GTDB taxonomy): Bacteria > Actinomycetota > Actinomycetes > Mycobacteriales > Micromonosporaceae > DATHBD01. Next base: position 40,844 of record DATHBD010000015.1, read on the forward strand.
GTCGCCGAGCGCATCGGTGATCGCGCCCCGGGCCCGCAGCTCAACCAGCCCGCTCAGTGCACCGCCGATCGGCTCGAACAGCACGTCGGTGCCGAGTCCGGCGCCGAAGCCCGGCCGGTGCAGCCGCCCGCCAGGCGAGGTCAGCAGGACCAGCCGGACCAGGTCGGCGATGTGCTGGGCGGGGTCGGCCTCATCGAGCCGGCGGGCCGCCGCCAGCCGGTACGGGTGCCGGGCCGGGGTCACTGCCCGCTCACCTTCGTCTGGTACCCGGAGATCTGCGCGGTGCCCTGCGGCGCACCCGGCCCGTTGACGCACAGCCCGACCGACGAGGACAGCAGGACGGCCGTGCCGTTGACCTTCACCCGGGTCGCCGGTGCCTGCCACCGCACCTTGACGCACGGCTGTGGTGCCCCACTGACGTTGAAGGCGCAGCCGGCGATCGTCACGCTGGCGTCCGCCAGCAGGACCGGGTTTCCGACGACCCGCACCGGCACGTGAGCCGGCGACACCACGCCGGTACCGCCGTGCGGACACGTGATGCTGATGCCCTGGTGCAGCATGTACGCGCTCACGAGATCTCCAACGCACCGTCGTTGAACGAGATTGACGAGTCTGTGATCGTCATGGACTGACCGCCGAACACCACCGAGACACCGGCGGAATCGAGCGTGATCTCGGCACCGGAGGCGGCGGTCAGCACGATCGCCTCGTCGTCGTCGGTGTCCCGGATCTCCAGCCGGTTGCCGGCCGTGGTGACCAGCAGGATCCGGTCCGGTGCCGCGCCCGGCACGCCGGTACCGTCGGCCCAGGCCGCGCCGGACCAGACCGGCACCCGGGCCGGGTCCCCGGCCGGCCACTCGACGAAGACGACCGCACCGGCCGGCGGCACCATCGCGAGACCGACCCCGTCACCGGCGAACGGCAACGACGGCAGGCACCAGCCGCTGGTCTCCGCGCCCAGCACCTCCGGCACGGTCGCCTTGAGCCGGCACAGACCCTTCGGGTCGTCGTTGTCCACGACTGTGCCGACGTACCGACCAGGGAACCGGTCCATCAGAACAACCCCCCGAATCCGCCGACCTGGCCGAACGGCTCCGCCCCGGTGACACCGAGGGCGTTGCGGCGCAACGTGAGCTTCTGCCGGTGCGAGCCGAGCGTCACCTGGTGGCGGACCTTCTCCACCAGGTACTGGCCGGACAGTGTGCTGCCGAGCCCTTTGGCCAGCACCGGCCGGCGCGCCCGGAACAGCACCCCGACCCGGTCGGTGTCCACCTCGGCGGTCAGCGTGATGCCGTACGCGGAGCGCCGCGCCAACCCGTCGGCCGCCTCCTGCGGCTCCACCTCGCCCTCCACATCGGACGGCGTCAGCAGCACGGTGACGGCACCGCCGAGCGAGGTGGCGCCCTGCGCCCCGGCGTCACCGGTCGAGTCCCCGGTCGCCGGAGCGTCCGACAACGGTGGTACCCGGGTGGCGATCACCCGGTGGCCGGCGGTCAACTGCCCCTCGACGCTCACCTGAAAGGCGTCGCCGCCGAAGCCCAGCGCCAGCTCGGCCTGCGGGTCGGCGGTCGGGTCGAGCGGCCCGAAGTACCCCGTGACGCCGTGCTCCGCCGCGTCGAGGTAGGTGACATAGCCCCACTTGTCGGCGAGCGCGCGCAGGAACGCCCAGTCGGTGCCCCGCTGGAACGCCACATGTACGTCCGGGTCCGGCCCAACCGGTGTGTCGGTGACCTCCGCGCTCATCCCGTACGCGGCGTAGACGGTGGACGCGATGGTCGAGTCGCTCGCACCCGGCCAGCCGACCACCTTCTCCTCCGCGTCCAGGTCGAGGCTGCGGTCGATCGCCTTGACGGTCAGCTTCGACACACCTTCGGCGTCGATCTCCCAGGTGGCCTCGGTGGAGTACCCGTCGAAGCGGTACACGGTGTCGCCACGGGTCACCTGCACGACGAGCGGCGTGCGCGGGACGACCAGCGGGTCGAGCAGGCTGATCCACTCGCCGTCGTCGGTCGGCTCCAACCTCGCCGACAGGGTGGCCGCGTCGGCCTCCCAGGTGGCTTCCTCGACCAGGATCTCATCGAGGTTCGCCAGGTCGTCGGCCCCGATCTCGGTCCCGTCGATCTCCAGCAGCAGCGTCGTGTTCGCCATCGCGGTCACCCTCCCGGGAGGGTCACGCGACGGCCCGGGGCTTCCAGGTCGGTGGCGTCGTCGGCCGCGTTGGCGTCGGCGATCCGCCACCAGCCGGTGCTGTCCCCGACGACGGCGCGGGCCAGCAGGTCGAGCCGGTCGCCTTCGCGCACCGTGTACGACCCGGTGACGCCGTCCGGCGGCGGCGCGATCCGGGGCGCGGACAGAACGGCCGTGCCGCCGTCCGGCGTCGGGACGGCGATGGTGGGTTGTCCGGCGTACCGCGACGGCATGTCAGCCTCCCAGTTCCAGCATTTGCGGCAGTTGCAGCACCGACTTCACTTCGCGGGCGCCCCGGTAGTAGTCGGCGGCGAGCCGGGCGAACGTCTCGTCCTTCGGCAGATCGGCCGTGCGCAGCACGGTGAGCCCGACATCGGCGGTCGCCCGGATCGGGTTGAGCAGCGCGTCGAAGCCGGTCTCCCGGATCACCAGCGACTTCACCTGAACCGGCGTGATCCGGGTGGGGCCCCAGGCGAAGAACACCAGCGGCGGGCGGCCGACCGGGATCGCGTGGCCCGCCGGCTTCGCCAGGCCGACCAGATCACCGACCAGTCCGCCGAGCAACGAGCTGCCGACCGGTTGCATCAGCATCTCCAGCGCGGCGAGCCGTGGTGAGATGCCGAGCGCGGTGGTCAGCGGGGCGACGTCGGCGAGGCCATCGGTCGCGTCGAACTCCAGCTTCAGGGTGTACTCCTCGCCGGCCGGTACCGGCGCGGAGCGGGCCGCGGCCGACCCGGTACCGCCCGTGCTGCCCCCACCGGTCGTGGCGACCGTGAACGTCCGGGTCACCTCGACCGGGTTGTACTGGCAGAACACGATGGTCGGGACCAGGCCGAGCACCGGGTCGGAGAAGGACAGCAGCATCCCCTTGAGCAGCATCAGGACCGTCCTTCCACTGTGGATCGGCGGACGGCATCCGCGACCACCCTGGCGACCTGGGCCTCCGGCCCGGCGCCCACTGCCCGTCCGGCGAGCGCGTCGGCGATCGCGACGCGGATGCGGTGCGGGTCGGGGGCGGCGGCGACCTCGACCGTCAGCTCGCGTGCGGGTTCGTCAGGCATGGCTGCCACCTATCCAGGACTTGCCGAGCTTCTCGTACTCCCGGCGCATGGCGCGGTCCAGATGCCGCGGCTCGACCGGGCTGTCGGCCGCCGCGGCCAGGAATGCCGCCGCGAGCGCGGCCTGCACGATGTGCCCACCGGAGAGTTCCGCACCGGCGAGGGCGGCTGGATCCACCCCGGAGGTGGGCACGCCGTGCGGGAAGGCCCGCCGCCACAGTCGCTCCCGCAGCCCGGCGTCCGGCGGGTCGAACCGGATCGCGAACCGCAGCCGGCGCAGGAACGCCTCATCCAGCGCCGTCCGCTTGTTCGTCGCCAGGAGCGCCAGGCCGGCGAACGTCTCCACCCGCTGCAGCAGGTAGTTGACCTCCAGGTTCGCCCATCGATCGTGCGCGTCGCGCTGCTCGGTGCGCTTGCCGAAGAGCGAGTCGCACTCGTCGAACAGCAACACCGCACCGGCGCGCTCCGCCTGCTCGAACGCGAGCGCCAGGTTCTTTTCGGTCTCCCCGATGTACTTGGAGACGACGGCGGACAGCTCGACCCGGTAGAGGTCCTGACCGAGCGCATTCGCGACCGCTTCGGCGGCCATCGTCTTGCCGGTGCCCGACGGGCCGTAGAGCAGGGCGACGACGCCCTGCCCCCGGGGCAGGACCGATTGGAAATCCCAGCGCTCCATCACCTGGTGGGCCAGTTGGACGTGGCTGACCAACTCGTCCAGCTGCTGCCGCGTCCCCGCAGGCACGACCAGATCGTCGAGGGCGAACACCGGCCGCACCGGGGTGGCGATCCGGGTCAGGTCATGGCCGGGCCGGTGTCGGGCGGCATGCCAGAGGTCGTCCGGGCCCGGTGGGTGCCCCTCGACCCGAGCCCGGATGAACGCCCGGCGCAACGTCTCGGCGATGCCCGCCGCGTCGAACCCGTACCGGGCGGCGAGCGCGTCGGCCGCGTCGGTGGGCAGCCCGTGCCGGGCCAAGGCCAACCGCCAGGCCGCGGTACGCGCCCGCACCGTCGGCGGTGGAAGGTCAACCGTGTACGTGTCCGCCGTGCCGGCGCTGCCCCGGGGGCCGTGGGCGAGCAGCGCGCCGTCGGCCGGGTGCCAGCCGAGCCCGGGCAGGTCCTCGGCAGCCACCACCGGCACCGCGCCGCACACCCGGGCCAGGAAGCGGCACTCCGCGACCGATCCGGCCGCGACCGGGGTACGGCCCGCCCGCAGCACCGCGGCGAGTGCCACCGCCCGGGCACCCGCCCCGCGCAGCAGGACCACGCCGCCCCCGCAGACCGCACGGCTCACGCCGAGCACGAGCGGGTCGGGAACGTCGTCGGGCAGGTCCGTGCAGGGCACCGGCGCCGCACCGGCCAGGTACCGGCGGGCCACGGTGGTCAGCCGAAGCGGCGCGTGCGGCCCGAGTGCCGGTGCCAGCACCCCGCCGTGGACGACCGGGTCGGCGTCGGCGTACTCGACCGGGGCAGGCTGGTCGAACCCGGCGAGCAGCAGGCGCAGCAGCGCCGCGGTCGGGTACCGGCGGGAGCCGTCGTCGTGGCAGCAGCCCAACGCGACGCCGAACTGAGGGTCGGTGTCGGCCCACCAGGCCGCCGCGACGGCCAGCGCGCCCGCCTCGTCCAGCCCGACCGAGGTGGCGAGGACGCCGAGGCGACCGGTGGTCGTTGCGGTCCGGGCGGCGGCGCGGAAGTCGGCCGCCGCTTCCGGGTCGGTCGGGCCCGGCAGGTCGATGCCCGCCAGGAGCCGACCGACGTCGTCGTCCTCCGCGCCGGCGGACCGCCAGGCGCCGCGCAGCCGCCGCAGGTACCCGTCGATCGCCAGCCGCCAGGCGGCGAGCCCACACTCAAGGCCGAGATCGCCGTCTACCGACGGGGCCACCGTCAGCAGGTCGAGTCTCGCGTTCACGGGCCCACCTCGAATGGGAAGGCGGGCCCGGCGACCCGGCGCGATCGTAGGGTGAATGCGTGGTTCCCCGGAGCGGTGCCGGCGGGCACGGTCAGGGTCACCGACGTGGCCGCGACGCTGTCGGGGGCGACGGCCCGCCCGTCGAGGAAGACCTCGGTGTCGTCCGCGCAGTGCGCGGTGTCCAGCACGACCGGGTCACCGGCGGTCGGCGGCCGGTCAAGGGACCGCACGGTCGGCACGATGGTCAGCCCGATGCTGTCCCGCCCGGCCGGTAGACCCTCCATCGTGGACACCGCGTCGAGTCGGCGGACCCCGGGCGCGAGATCGCTGCGGGGCAGCCGCAAGCGGACCCCGTTGACGTCCTGGGACAGCATTGTCATCGGCCAACCGTCGGCGGGCGCGCCGGGCGGGTCCTGCGCCTCGGCGGCGAGCCGGTACACGGTGTCCGGCGTGGCGTTGAGCACCCGTACGACAAGCGGGGTGTCCGCGCCGACCCGGGTCGGTGCAGCGCCGAGCAGGCGGATGCCGAGCGTCCCGACGAGGGTCCGGGCCGACCCGACCGGCGGACCCGGTACGTGCCGGGCCTGCTGCTCGACCACAACGAGGCTGATCTCGTACCCGACGGAGAGGCGCAGGGGTTGCGCCGATGCGGTCCACACCTTCGTCAGCGCTTCCAGGTCGAGGCTCTGCAACGTGATGCGCAAGGGCTCCACAAGGTTGGTCGACGGTGGCAGGAACGGCGAGCCGGTGCCGACGATGGCGCTCTCGTGCAGCCGCCGCATCGCCGCCGCAAGGGTCACGTGTGCGACAAGTTCCTGGTCGCCGGTGCTGGTCAGCGCGGCCGGGTACACCGACAGCAGGTAGTGCAGGGTCAGCGCGAGCGGCGGCCGGCCGAGCGAGGTCTCGGTGCCGGTCCGGGGATGCTCCATCGCCCGGAACCCGGGGTGCGGCGTGATCCGGTACAGGTACCAGTTGAGCCGTGGACCCTCGGCCTCCCGGTCGAGCGGCCCGATCGTCACTTCCGGCTTCGGCTGGACCTCGGCGTCGGCGATCCCCGCCTCGGCCAGTCGCTTGAGGACCGTGTCGGCGACCTGGATCGCGTTCGCCGGCGTCATCGGGCGCCGCCGTGTCGGGAGCGCCCGGTCCGCCGGGCGCCGAGCGAGCCGAAGGGGTCCGGCATGGCGGCCGGGGCCGGCGGCGTCACGATGGAGATCTGGCCGATCCGGACCACCGGCGCCGGCGCGGGCGGCGGGGCGGCCGGCGTGGCAGCAGGTGGGGCAGCCGGTGGGGCAACCGGTGGGGCGGCCGGTGGGGCAGCCGGTGGGGCGGGCTGCGGAACGGCCGGCGGGGCGATCGGTGTGACGGCGGGCTGCTGTGCCGCCGCGGCCTGGACCGCGGTGCGGTGCCTCAGGTCCGGCCCGACCCGGCTCACGGTGACGGCCGTCTGCCCGGCCGGCAGCTCCGCCCCGGGCCGCCCTTCCAGTGTGGGCGGCCGCCCAGGCGCCGCCGCCGTCCCGAAGTCGACTACGGACGTTGTCACGAACGGCGGACCCACCGCGGCGATCGGCTCCTCAACGGCTGGCGCCGCGAGCGACACGGGCGTGACGTCCACCGGTGCGGGGTGTTCGGCCGGTAGCACGACGGTGGCCGTGTCCGTCCGGGTGAGTGTGTCGGTCAGCGTTGCCGCCTCGGCCGGTCCGCCGGGCTCTGTTCGCCGCCCGTCCGGTCCCGCACTTCCACCGCGCCCGCCGATGTCAGTCGGCCCGCCGATGTCAGCCGGCCCGCCGATGTGCGCCGGCCCCACGCTCTCCAGCAGCGTCCCGGAGCCGATCGCGCCCGGCGGCTCCGGCCACGCCGTCCGCCCCGGTCCCACCCTGCTGTCCGGTGCCCACTCCGTCTCGTTGGGCAGCGCCGGCTCTGGCAGCGCGTATCCGGTCGGGCTTAGCGTGCCGAGTTGGGCGGCGGGCCGGTGCGCCCGGGAGACGATCGCGGCGAGCGCGTTCACCGTTCCGCCTCGACGTACCCGGCGAGGCGGCTGCGCCGGGTGTCCGGCAGCGCCTCGATCGTCGACAGGTCCCAGTGGTACGCGCTGGCCAGCAGGTGGATTTCCCGGTCGTACCGGCGTAGCAGGTCCAACAGCCCACGCAGCGCGAGGGTCTGCGCGTCGACCGCACACCGCACCGGCTCGGCACACGCCGGGCAGGCGAAGACCAGGGGCCCGCAGAGCGAGTCATCGACGGCCGCGAGGGCGTCGGCCGTGGCCGGCCCGCGCCCGGCCACGGTGCACCGACGCAGCAGCTCCGTCGCGCCGGCCGCGCCCGGCGGCAGCCCGGCCAGGTCAGCGTAGGTCGGAGGTCGGACCGAACGATCGTCCAGAGCGGATGGTGATGGCAGCGTGTCGGCCGTGAGCGTCACCTCGCCAAGCACGCCGCACGCCGCACAGGCCGCCGCGATCGTGACATCGCGCCCGGTGAGCGCCCGGTGCAGCCGCAGCAGCACCCGGTCCCCGCTGCCGAGCGTCAGCCCGGCCGTCGGGACACCGGCGGCCGCCAGTACCGCGGCGGCCTGGGCCAGCTCGGTCGGCGCCGCGAGCGCGGCGGCGAGCGCCGGCAACGGTGGCGGCGCGGGGATGGGCAGGGTCGCCGGGGCCATCGGGGTCACGCCTCCGTCGGCTCGGTCACCGACGCGTCGCGCTTCCAGTTCTCCAGCTCCACCTTGACGGACTCGATGGCGACCGCGGCGTTCGCGGCGTCCATCGCCGGAAGGGCCTGGAACTCCGAGACCCAGCACCGTTCCAGGGTGTACGAGAGGACCTTCTGCCCCGCCTCGTTGAACACGTCGACGATCAGGTCTTTGCGGAATTTGGCGAGTGAGATCGGGTTCTCCACCGAATGGACCAGATTCGCCCACGCCTCGAACTTCGCGTCGTGGGTGACGCCCCGTTCCAGGGTGACCGCCTCGTACTTGGTGACGCCCGGCGATTTGCGCTCCCGCGACGGGTCGGCGCCGTCGCGGTGCACCACTGGCGTGGTGGTCCGCTTGAGCGCACTCATCTTCGACAGGCCCGCCACGTACTCCCCGTCCCACTTCACCCGGAACATGAACGTCTTGTACGGGTCGTAGCGCTGGGCGTTCACGGTGAACTGCGCCATGGGTCAGCCCTCCAGTTTCGAGATCTGGGTGATGGTGATGACGACGAACTCGGCCGGCTTCAACGGGGCGAACCCGACCAGGACGTTGACCCGGCCGAGGTCGATCTCCGACTGTGGGTTGACGGTCTCGTCGCAGACCACGAAGAAGCTGTCCGCCTCGGACTTCAGCGCGCTCTGCTGGAACGCGCCGGCCTGGAACAACCCGCGCATGAAGGTGCCGACCGCGAGGCGCAACTGGGACCACAGGTCCGGGTCGTTCGGCTCGAACACGGCGAACTGCGTGCCCAGGTACAGCGAACCGGCGATGAAATCGGTGATCCGGCGCACCGGGATGTACTTGTGCTCCGACGCCTGGCTGTCGGCGCCTTTGAGCGTCCGTGCGCCCCACACCACGCTGCCCGCGCCGGGGAATGTCCGTAACACGTTGATGCCGCGCGGGTTGAGGTCACCGGAGAGCCCGTCGTCGGTCGGCTTGGCCAGTCCGGAGATGCCGGCGATCCCGGCGCTCAGACCGGCCGGGGCCTTCCAGACCCCACGGGCCGCGTCGGTGCGAGCCATCACTCCGGCGACCGCGCCGGACGCGGGAAGGCTGACCGTGACCGGCAGCCCGCCGGGTGGCTGCTCCACGACGGTCACCCGGGGGTAGTAGATCGCGCCGTGCTCGCCGAGCGCGGCCAACGGACCCACGTTCGCGTTGTCCACCGGCCACGCGTCGGTGGTGTCCACAATGAGGAACGCCCGCTCCTGTCGGCAGTACGCCAGCGCGGTGGATAGGGCCGCGCTGTTCGCGCTCGTGGCGGCGTCCGCCGGATCGGTGGCCGGCAGGCTCGGCAGGCACAGCAGGTTGAACCTGGGGAAGTCGAGCGTGGAGAGGGCGTAGATCCCGCCGGTGCCGCTGCTCGGCACGAGGTTCACCGACGTCGGGTCGACGTCGGTGCCACCGCCGAAGCCCCGCTCGGCGCCGGCCACCGTCACCATCGGACGCAGCCCCGCCGCGCCGGAGGCCTCGGCGCCGCCGGCCGCCAGCCCCATCGTCAAGGTGGACGCGGCGTCACCGGACGGTGCCGAGTGCACCACGACCGACCGGTCCGCGCCGGCCGTACCGGTGGTGGTGAGAACAAGGTGGTTGGCGCCGTTGAGGCTCGCGGTCACCGGTAGCGTCGCGGCCGCCGCCGCGTTGTTGATCGCGGTGACCACGTTGGCGCGATCGACGTTCGCGGGGGCACCGCTGGCGACGGTCAGGTCGGTCACCGGGCCGTAGTCGACCGAAACCCGCAGGATGCCGTTGGCTGCGCCGAGGTTCACCTGCGCGGGCAGCGGGTTCTTGCTGGTTGAGGTCGCCTGGCTGGTGCTCGCCACCGCGGTCGCCGGGCCGGTGACCCGGGCCAACTTGGAGCCGGGCAGGACCTTTCCGACGTATCGCGGATGTTTCGGTGCCATCGACAGGTTGGCGAACGTCTCCTCGGCGACAACGACCGATCCGCCCGGACCGCTGTCCGCCGCCCGCTGCCGCAGCACCAGCGTGAACAGGTCGGCCGGATTGGCCGTACCGGCGTGGTCAACCGCGGCCTCCATGCCGACGCTGCCGGACCGGTTGGCCCAGGCGCCCGCCCCGTTCGCGGTGAGCATGAGGACGTCGGCCGGTGCGGCGTTGCGGAGCGTCGTCGTGGCCTCGCCGGCCCCGGTCCCGGTGGCCCGGACGATGAGCGCCTCGACTCCACCGTTGGCGAAGTAGAGGTTCACCGAGTGCCCGAGCGGATGCGCCGCGTCCCACGGCGGGCCGAACGTCCGTACGTACTCGGCCATCGAACGCACCCTGGTCGGCCGGTTCACCGGCCCTTGGCGGGTCGCACCCACGAACGCGGTGATCGAGGTGGAGACGCCGACGATGGTGCGTACGCCGGACGGCACCTCCTGGACGTACACGCCTGGATATGTTGTCTGGACCGGCATCGGCTTCCTCCAGCCTTGCTCCGTGGCACGGCCCGCGGTCCGGGTCTGCACGCTGAATCACGTTCCGCCCGCGCCGTCACCGTGGCGTCACCGCACAGTCACCACGACCCGGGTACGTCCAAATGCCGACAGTGCGACTCCGGGAGGGCCAACCCGCAGCCGAGATACGTCGGATCGGTGACACCCGGTAGCCGACCGGTGCGCCAAGGTGAAGGAGACGGAAATCGGACCGTCCGCCCCGCAGGGAGCCGGCCATGACCACTGCACCCGGATTGACTCTGGACCTGCTGTCGACGTTCGCGCTGCGACGCGACGGTCGCCGGTTGCCGGTGCCGGTCGCGGTGGAGCGGCTGCTGGCGTATGTGGCGCTCGGCAATCGACGGGTGTCCCGGGCACGGGTCGCGGGTGTGCTCTGGCCCGACGCCAAACCGGCCCGGTCCACCGGCTGCCTCCGGACCGCCCTGTGGCGGCTTCGCCAGATCAGCGACGACGTGCTGCTGGTCACCGGCACGGACCTGGCACTCGCCGACGGCGTACGGGTCGACGTGCTGGAGTCCTTCGCAGCGATCCGGCGGCTACAGGCCTCGGGCCCGGCGCTCGCCCCGCAGTCGACGCCGCCCGGCTGGCTCACCGCCGACCTGCTGCCCGACTGGTCCGACGAGTGGGTGGTCGGCCGGCGCGAACGCTGGCGGATGCTGCGGCTGGACGTCCTCGAACTGCTGGCGTCCCGGCTCGCCACTGCCGGGCGCTACAGCGAGGCTGTGGACGTCTCCCTCACCGCGATCCAGGACGAGCCGCTGCGGGAGAGCGCCCACCGCCACCTCATCACCGCACATCTGGCGGCCGGCAACCGGGCCGAAGCGGTCCTCGCGTACCGCCGGCTGAGCGATCTGCTCGACAGCGAGCTGGGCATCGGCCCCTCCCCCGAGACCGCCCATCTTCTGGCTGCCACCGTGGCAACACCGCCGGCCAAGGAGAAGCGGTCGTCAGTCGATCGCCGACTCCAGCACACCGCTCGCCGTTCGCCGTTGGACCGGCCAGCGTCACACGCCGCCCTGGTGGCGCACCACCTCGCCGACAAGTGGCCCGTCAGCTGACCGGGACCATCAACGGACACAGCTTCGGAACCTGTCAGGCGTCTCGTCCGCACGCCGCCCGGCCTCACTTTTCATAGCGGTACCAGTCCGCTGAGCAATTGGTCTTCGGATTGGCGCCAACGAGGTTGATATGAAGGCTGCGGTGCTGATATCGATGCGACTCGAAGCGTATTCTGCACCATTGCCGTTTCGAATGACGCGTGCGGTTTCGTCTATAAGCTGACCGGGCCGATCACGAACGTGTTCCGGAAATTGCGGCCAGAGTGGACCTGCGGCGGTCAGCCGCCCCGTCGCGCCGCCCATTCATTGACGATGACACATTCGGCGGATACCATGCTGCGGCGCAGGCAAGCGCTTTCCGCCGCGCGAAAGTCATCGCGTAACGCCGGAAAATCGGGCATAGCGGTCAAGACGCCTGCGTGGTGCCGCTACCTGATGACAGATCGTTCCGCTCGCCCCGCACCACCACCGCACCTGCTCAACAGGGAGACTCGACGATGAGTGCGAGACCACGTCCGACACCTCTTCGTGCCGCCGCGTTCACAGCCGTGTGCGCCGCGATGCTCCTGCTCGGCCAGCCGGTTGTCGCGCAGGCCGCACCGGGCCAGGCCGGCGCGGCCGCCGGGCGCGGCCAAGGGCCTGCGCTGGAACGGCTCGACCGGGGCCTGGTCGCCACAGTCGTCCCGGAGGGCGTGTTCCTGTCCTGGCGCCTGCTCCGTCCCGAGGCCACCGGCGCCACCGCGACCGGACTCACCGGCCCGGACTTCCGCGTCTACCGCGACGGGGCGCTCGTCGCCACGGTGTCCGGCCGCACGAACCACGTGGACGCCGGGGGTACCGCCGCATCGTCGTACCGGGTGGTGCCCGTGGTCGGCGGCCGCGAGCGCGGGCGGATAGGTGAGACCACACCATTGGCGCAGCCCTACCTCAACATCCCGCTGCAGAAACCGGCCGACGGGGTGACGCCGGTCGGGGAGGCTTACACCTACACCGCGGGCGACGCCAGCGTGGGCGATGTGGACGGCGACGGCGCCTACGAGTACATCGTGAAGTGGAACCCGTCCAACGCCAAGGACGTGTCGCTGCGCGGCTACACCGGACCGGTCTACCTCGACACCTACGAAACCGACGGCACCCTGCGCCACCGCATCGACCTCGGGGTGAACATCCGGGCCGGCGAGCACTACACCCAGTTCATGGTGTACGACTTCGACGGCGACGGCCGCGCGGAGATCATGCTCAAGACCGCTCCGGGCACCCGGACCGTCGCCGCCGACGGATCCCAGCGCTTCATCACCCTGCCTCGGGAGGACGTCCGCGCCGGGGTCACCCACGCCGACGACTACCGGCTCTCCGCGGCCGACTACCGACTGCACCTCGTCGAGATGTTCCGCGGGTGGAGTCAGCGTCCGGAGGTCGTCAACGGGAGCTGGCCGGCCACGCTGGAGCAGGCGTGGGGCATCGAGCCCCGCTACGCCTACCCGCTGTCCGAGGCTGACGCCGGCGCCCTGGCCGACCACTTCCTCGACGTCTACGCGCCGAGCCGCAACGCGCGCAACCTGCTGCGCCAGTTCGAGGGCTTCATCATCGAGGGCCCGGAGTACCTCACGGTCTTCGAGGGTGCGTCGGGCCGGGAGCTCCAGACCATCCGCTACGAGCCGGGGCGGGTCGACGACGGCCTGCTCTGGGGTGACTACGCCTTCCCTCGGATCGAGCCCGGCAACCGGGTCGACCGGTTCAACGCCGGAGTCGCCTACCTCGACGGCCGCCGCCCGTCGGCGATCTTCGCCCGCGGCTACTACTCCCGCTCCGCCCTCGTCGCCTACAACTGGGACGGACGTCGGCTGCGTCAGAAGTGGAGCGTGGACAGCGGGTTCGTGCCGATGGACAACCCGTTCAACGCCGTCCCCCTCCCGCACGGACCCGACGGCACCGATCCCGAGTACGGCTCCCTCGCCAACCAGGGGTTCCACTCCCTCTCGGCAGCCGACGTCGACGGCGACGGTCGCCAGGAGATCATCTACGGCTCGGCAACCATCGACGACGACGGGGATCTGCTGTACAGCTCGACCGGGACGCGGCCCGACGGCACCGTCGGCAAGCTCGGGCACGGGGACTCCATGCACGTCACCGACATCGATCCGGCCCGACCCGGCCTGGAGATGTACACCGTCCACGAGAACGTCACCGCTCCGTACGGATACGTTCTGCGCGACGCCGCCACCGGTGAAGCTATCTACGGGCAGTTCGCCGGCCGGGACGTCGGGCGCGCCATGGTCGGTGACGTACTGCCGGAACACCCTGGTCTGGAGACCTGGTCCATCGGGATGCGCACCGCCGCGGGTGTCGATCTCGGTACCCGGATCCCTGGCACCGACCAGAGCATCCGTTGGGCCGGCGACATGACGACCCAGATCATCTCCCGGGTCGCCACCGTGCCGACGATCTCCGATTGGCGCCGCGGGCCGCTGCTGACGGCCACCGGCACCGCCACCAGCAACGGCATCAAGAACGTCTCCCTGGTCGCAGACGTGATCGGAGATTGGCGGGAGGAGATGGTGGTCGGCACCGTCGATGGGTCCGCGCTGCGTGTCTACACGACCACCGAGACCAGCGAGCACATGCTCTACACCCTCATGCACGACGTGCAGTACCGCCCCGAGGTCGCTCGCCAGAACACCACGTACAACCAACCCAGCTACACGAGCTTCTACCTCGCATCGGACATGGACTTCACGAAGGTCCCGCTGCCTCGAGGTTTTCGCCGATGAGCGGACCGCTCGCGTCACCGGCTTATCAGCCGGTGACGCGAGCGGGGTGAGCCGCGGAGGCGTGTGCCGGCGCGACCGCCACCACGTGCCGGCTCCAGCGCTGGACCCGAACCCGCAGGACGTCACCGACCCGGATCTGCTCGGCCAGCCGCGTACGTAACCGCCAGGCCCGCAGCACGTCGCCATGGCCGTCGTCGATGACCACGTGGTAACCGGGAATCAGACTGTGTCCGTCCTCGGCGCGGTGCGGCGTGCCCATGCTCCGGAGGAGGAACCGCACGACCGGCGACCGGTACACCCGGAGCAATCGATCATTGGATACGGCATCGCCGAAGGTGCCGGTCGGCGTGATCCGCAGGACCTGTCCGGTCATCCGTCGCGAAGCCACCAGATCACCCAGCGCGCGTACCGTCCGGTACGCCGAGTTGAGTGCGAGCAGCGCGCCGACGGCGGCCAGTGGATACCCGACGTAGGCGGGCAGGTCGGCCACGGGCCTGGCCAGGACGAGCCAGACTCCATACCAGCCGAGCAGGGATGCGACGGAGACGAGCAGACGGAACCCGGCGGGAGCACCCCGCAGGCCGCCCTCGCGTGGGTACGACACGCCCAGCGGTCGCCAAATGCCCCGATAATTGGAGCCCAGCACGGCGACCCGCCCGGTACCGAGGTCGAGGGCGGCCGTGGCGATCGGCGCCGCATCAAGCGCAACGCCGTAGGCCAGGTAGCGATCCCAGACAGCGACGGCGGACGGCGGCAACTGACCGAAGCTCTCATGCGCGCGCAGCCATGCGGCGACCCGGCCCCAGTGATCGCTGACCCGGCGTCCCAGGCCCGTCAGCCGGGTGTCCGGCATGTCCCCCGCGATTGCCATCATCAGGAACGGACTCGCCAACGCCCACACGCCCAGGAACGCAACCCCGACGCCACCTTGAGCCCAGTCGGGCAGGTCGCCGAGGTTCGGAATCAGCAGGGAGGCCAACGGCCCTGCCAGGCAACCGATCAGGAGCGCCGCGACGAACATCGTGAAGACGATGCCAGTGCTCAACCCGGTTGAGATCCGTATCATGCCGCGCGCCTGCGCGTCCCGCCGCACCTCCTCGACGAGCCGGTCATGCCACCGCTGGCCATCCGTCGCGTGCTGGTGGGACAGCGCGGCCAGGGTCGGTGGAGCCGCCAAACCCGCTTGCTGCACCAGGTCGAGTACCCGCATCTCGTATGGTTCCAGCCCGGCGTGGCCCGGTCGACGGATATGCACCACCGCCTGGGTCGGATCGGCGTCCGGTTGGTGGATCTCCAACCAGCCGCGAGCGACGAGGTCCAGCAGGACCGCTGCCGCTGCCTGAGGTGCCGAGTGCAGTCCGTTGGCCAGCAGGTTCACCAGCGCAGGAGGCGTATCGATCAGCTCTGGTGTCTGGGCCCCCAGGCGCAGGCGCGGTGCGGTCAACCGGAAGCTGAGACGGACGACGAGTGCGAACAGCACCATCACGGCCAGGCATCCGCCCAGTATCGCGAGGATCAGACTGCTCTCCATCATCAGACTGGCGGCCGTTCGCGGATGGATCGGGGCATGGATTCCTCCGAAAATGGGCCCGCTTCGGGGCTCCGCCCGTCAAGTATTACCCGGTGGCGCCACGCCATCCGCGGCCGTCGCGGCGGCAACCCGTGGCCCACCCGCTCGGCACCCGCATGCCCCCTTCCGGCCAGCCAGCCGGGCTACACTGCGCGATGCCGTGACCGTGAAGGTTGCCGCGGGCCCGTCCCATGCAGACATCCGGGGGAAACATGATGCGCGAGTTTCGGTGGGCGATATCGGTGTTGGCCGCGATCGCGGTCGCGGTACCCGCAGGTGCGGCACGGGCGGACCAGGGACCGGTGACCCGCTCGATGCTCGATGCGCCGGTGCACTTCGCGCCGGGCGGAGATCGGCTGATCGTGGGCACGACCCTCGACCTTGCCGCTGGCGAGTCACGCCATCTTCAGGGCCGGCTGGAGGCGACGAGCAGCACGACCGTCATCGTGGCGATGAACGCCACGGTCAAGTGCCTCTCCGGGACGACGCAGGTGGGCATCTCGTCCACCTCGTCGCGCAACCACGAGGGGCGCGACACCACCTCGTACGCCGTCGACGGCCATCTGCCCCTTGTCGTGGATCTCCTCTTCACCGCCCCCGCGGCGGGCTCCTACCGGTGCGGTCTCTACGGTCGCACGGCGACCAACCAGAGCGGCCTGACGTACCACCTGAGCGCCGTGGCCGGTGGCAAGACCTGGCTGGCGGCCAGTCAGACCAACCAGGTCGGTGCGCACTGGTGGCAGAACCCGCCATGTGACAGCCGGGGCACCTCATCCACCTGCACGTATGTCGGACCCGGCCAACCGGATTCCGCCTTCGTCTTCTACGAGCCAGGCCTGCCGCACGACAAGTGGACGGTTGGCGGCGACGCCCGGTTCGTCCAGGCGCTCGCCAACGTCACAGTGACCACCTGTTACCGGGGCACCGCCTCGTGCGACCGGGTGCCGGAGGCGAACCGACTGGCGCGGACCGTCGGCAGCCATTCGCTGGTTGCGGTGCGCCTCGAGGTCCTTCAGATGGACGGGGACGGGTCGCACACCTGCAACACCACACGCACGGCGAGGTCGGTGAAGACCATGCTCGACGACGCCCACCACTACACCGCCTATCTTTCGCTGCCGAGCGTTCCGGTACTCACCAGCTGCGGGCGGCAGTTCATGATGCGCGTGTACGTCGAGCATGTCTCTGGAAGCCCGGTGAAGATCGACGGCGTACAGGGTGCGACGTCGCTGACCAACGGCATCATGATGAACCTCTGAGGTCCGGATCCCGCGTCGGTGGTGGACCGGTCCATCGAGGCACTCGTCGCGGACGGGGTGGTCAGGCGGTGGCGAGGCGCAGGCCGAGGGTGATGGCGCTGGCGACGCCGACGGTGAGCGCTGGAGCCATTGCCGCCAACCGGTCGCCGGCCCGGGCGTGACCGGCGACGGCACCGATCATCATGAGCACCATTCCGGCGGCGGCGGCTATGCCGATCGGCGCCTTGGCCAGGCCGGCGAGCAGCCCAACCGCCGCGGCCAGTTCCAGCGAGCCGATGATGACGTAGCCCGCGCGCGGTACACCGAGGTGTTTGGCTTCATTGACCATCTGCTCGGTGCCGATGACCTTCGGGATACCGGATCCTGCGGATACGAGTGCGAGCACGACGGACGCGATGACGGTTGCGAAGATCATCTGGGCACCGCTTTCTCGGTGGACGGTCCCGGTACGGCGGTGGGTGTCACGCCCGGGGCGTGTCGAATGAGCAGCGCACGGCCCAGCGGCTGGGGGAACCACCAGTTCCACCGTCCGAGGAGGACGACCAGGGCGGGCACGAGCACGGACCGGATCACGGTGGCGTCGAGCAGGATGCCGAGCCCGAGTGCGGTGGCGAAGATCTTCACCTCGGTGCCCGGAGTGGCGGCCAGTGACATGAAAGCAAGGAAGAGAATCACCGCGGCGCTGGTGACGAGTCTGCCGGTGTGTGCGACGCCGAGCACGGCTGCCTGCTCGGTGGATCCGGTGGCGTCGTACGCCTCCCTGATCCGGGCCAGGATGAAGACCTCGTAGTCCATGGAGAGGCCGAACAGGAACGCGAACACCATGACAGGTACCCATTCGGTGAGGGCGCCGGTGGCTTGGATTCCCCAGATCGGCTCGGACAGGTAACCGTGCTGCCAGGCCAGGACGAGCAGCCCGAAGGTCGCGGCAACACCGAGCGCGTTGAGCGCCACGGCCTTGATGGCAAGCACCGGGGAGCGGAAGGCCCGGGTGAGCAGCACCAGCGTGACCAGCACCACCAGCGCGAGCAGCAGGGGCGCGTTTGCGTAGACGGCGTCGATGAAATCGCGGCCCTGCGCCGCGGCACCGCCGACCCGGGCGCCGGGTATACCGGCCAACTCCCTGCCAAGCCGGTCCCGGGTGTCCTTGCCGGCCGCGGTACCGGCCGGGTGATCGACCAGCACGACCAGCAGGCTGGTGCCGTCGCGGCGCCAGGACGGGTCGTCCGGCGCGACGGCCGCGCGCACTCCGGGGACGTTGCGGGCCCGGTGTGCCGCCTGCGCCGGGTCGCCCTCGACAAGCACGTACTCGGGGTTCAGCACTCCGGCCCCGATCCCGGAGCGGGTCAGCATGTCGAGCGCCGCTCGCGCCGGCCCGGCGGGGGCCACGGCGGCCGGCACCGGCGCGCCCAACCGCAGGTCGAATACCGGCGCGATCAGGACAGCCAGCAGCAGGGTGGCGGCGGCGACGGCGGCTACCGGACGGCGGACGACAAGCTGGGCCCAGGCGTTCCAGCCCTCCGGGTGCCGGACCTCCATTGTGCCGATGCGCTCGGTGCCGGCGTGGCGCCTGGTGTGGCGCCTGGTGTGGCGCCGGTCAAGCCCCGGCCCGATCGTGGACAGCAGGACGGGAAGCAGCGTAATCGCGACCAGCACGCTGAACAGCGGGATCATCAGGCCGCCGTAGCCCATGCTGCGCAGGAACGGCACCGGAAGCACGATCAACGAGGCCAAGGCGACGGCCACGGTGACGCCACTGAACACGACGGCCTTGCCTGCTGTGGTCATGGCGCGCTCCACGGCGGTGTGGTTGTCGACGCCGTTCGCGCGCTCCTCCCGCCAGCGGGTGATGATCAGCAGTGCGTAGTCGATCGCGATACCCAACCCGATCAGGCCCACCAGGAACCCGACGACGAACGACACCTCGGTCACCGCCGTGAGGCCCCAGATCGCCAGGAAGGTCACCAGGACGGCGATCAAGGCCATGATCAGCGGCAGCCACGCAAGCGACGAGCCGAATACGACAGCCAGCACAACGAGGGCCGCCATCCCGGCGACGGTGATCTCGGCTAACAGACCCGGTCCGCCGGCGTGACTGGACTGAACGAACAAGGCATCGGTGCCGGTGAGGCGCACCGGCGCGCCAGCCACCCGGATGTCGGCCAGGACGGCCTCCAGGGCCGGCAACGACGCCGCGTACGGCGGAAACGCTGACCCG
The DNA here is from genome assembly GCA_035296325.1 of Micromonosporaceae bacterium. GTDB lineage: Bacteria > Actinomycetota > Actinomycetes > Mycobacteriales > Micromonosporaceae > DATHBD01. The sequence continues at coordinate 60,015 of DATHBD010000015.1, forward strand.
CCCTGCGGGTAGAGCAGCATGAACGTCGTGCGGGCGTCGGCCGAGACCAGGCCACGGTCACCCGTGCCCAGGTAGGACACGATCCGGGCCCGCTCAGTTGTCGAAACGACCCGGTCGAGCGCGTAGCCAAGTTCGGCCCGTACGCCCGGGTCGTCAACCGTCCTGCCCTCGGGCAGGGTCACCACCAACACCAGTGGGTCGGCGCCGCCGCCATTGCCGTACCTGGCGAGGATCTCCTGGTTTGTCTGATAGCCCGGCCGGCCGGGCAGCGCGCCGAAGTCAGCCGTCATCGCTTCGTTCGCCGGCGTCACCGCCGCTGCCCCCGCCACGGCGAGAGCCAGCCAGCCAACCACCACGAGCAGCCGATGCCGAAGGATCCATCGGGCCAGGCTCAAGAGAACCATGGAGCCTCCTGGTAAATTCTGTTAGACGTAAGAGTATCTTTACAATCCGGAGTCTTGATTGTCAAACGAATACGTGGAGCCGCCGGCCGTACGCGACAGTGCGCCGGCGCACCGGGCACTGGTGTTCGCCGCGCTCGATCTGGGGGCGGACATCGACGCGGTGGGACAGGCGGCCGCGGCGCACATCGGCATCAACCAGACCGACCTGATCTGCCTCAACGCCCTGTTCCGACAAGGTCCGATGAGCGCGGGGCAACTCGCGTCCGCGATCGGACTGACCTCGGGTGCCACGACCACCGCCATCGACCGCCTGGAACGGGCCGGATACGTGCACCGCCGCAACGACCCCACCGACCGGCGCCGCGTGGTGGTCGTCGCCTCCGAGGACGGCGCACGCCAGGCGTTCGCGCTCTTCGATGGCCTGCTCGATGCCCTCGCCGCCCTCGCGAACACCTACACCGAGGCGCAACTCGCGCTGCTGACGGACCTGATCCGCGACTTCCGCCAGATCGTCACGCAGTACGCCGCCGGGCTACGCGACCACCCCGCCAGCCACAGCGGCCCACCCTCCACCGACTGAAGCATGGGACTCGCAAGGCGCGACTCCGGCTCTGTGCACGACGCCCGCTTCGAATTTCGTCGACCGCCCTCAGTAAGCGAGGCGGGCTGCCGATGATGCAGTAGGTGGCGCCCGGTCACTGCCAGGTCAGTCAGGAGCGCACTTGTCCAGCCGGACTGTGTCCCGCTCGACCGCAGGGCTGCTTGTCGTGCTCCTGGTGCTCCTTGAGGCCGTCGGTGGGCTGGCACCGGCCGTCGCAGCCGCGCCCTCCAGCATGCGTTGCGGGGACAGCGGCACGCCGACCGTCGTGGCGATGCACAACAGCCACTTCTACATCGACTCCGCCAGCACCGCGCTGCTCTACTCCGGCTATGCCGGCTACCGGGTCAGCGCAGGTGCCACCGCACGCGGTCACCTCTGGCTCGGGTACAGCGACTTCACCGGCGGTGTTCTCGGGCTGGCGGCCGACCAGCCGGCGATGATGCCGATTCCGGCTCTGGCCAGCGGCGGGAGCGCCGCCCAGTACGCCCTTCTGACGGCCGGCGCGCCGACGGCTGTGCCGCAGACCCACACGGTGACGATGTACGACGGCCCGCCCGGCGTCGGCGCCGCGCTGTGTTCGCGCACGTTCACATACGCCGACGTGGTGGACACCATCAAGGCACTGGCGAACAAGGTGCAGAGCGTTACGGCCTCCGGACCGCCGACAGCGCAACTGGGCGAGGCCGTCACCGTCACCGTCATCGGGAACACCGGCACACTCGGGGCGGGCCCGCCCAACGATCCCGGCGTCCTTCAGTACACCCCGAACGCCCTGACCGACTTTCCGGTGTCGGCGTGGCGGCTGGAGCGCACCGAACTCGAAATCTCACCCGATGGGAGCGCACCGCCGGTCACCTACGTCGACCGGCTGTACCTGACCGGCGCCAGCGGACCGGCCCGTCCCTACACCGCGCGGTACCGGTTCCGGGCCATCGGACCGAGCGCGACCCCCGCCCAGATCAAGCCGATCCAGTACATCGCCAGCGGCACCCAGGTGAAGCACACCGACGCCGGCGGCGCTGCCCTCGGGGCGCTCCCTGCGGTCTCGTCGGTGGCGCCGGTGGTCCTCGACAAGGCTGTCACCGCTCCGATCAACGGAGTACTGCCCAGCGGAGGCGGAACAGCCTCGTACGCGCTCACGCTCACCAACGCCGGGAACTCGGCCGCTCCGGTGGACTCCATCTCCGACACCATGCCGACCGACGCCGAGTACATCGTCGGGACTCTGAAGCTGGACGGGCGACCGCTGGCCGACCCGGACATCACCGGGCGGACGCTCGTGGTGCCGGGACCCGTGGCGGTGCCGGCCGCCGGTGCGTCCGTGCTGACGTACTCGTTGATGCTCGGACCCTCCCCCGGCAGCCGCGTGAACTCCGCCTCCGCACGCTTCGGCAGCGTCGTGCTGGACAGCACCGCCGACGTGACCACCTCCGCGCCGGCAGCGGCCTCGGTCACCGTACAGAGTCCAGCCAGCCTGGGCCTGGCAGCCGACAGCGTCACCACCGCCGCCGGGACGCCGGTGACGGTGGACGTCCTGGCGAACGACACAGCTCCGTCCGGGCTCCCGCTGGACGTGACGCTCGTCGGTTCGTCCGGCAGCGGGACCGCGGTCCTCGATGCGAACGACACGATCACCTACACCCCGAGCCCGGGTGTCTCAGGCCCCGCCACCTTCACCTACACCGCGACGGACGGGTACTCGACCGGTTCCGCCACCGTGACTGTCAGCATCACCCCGGTCGCCGCCTCGGACCGGTACAGCACCGGAACCAACACCACGCTCTCGGCATCCAGTGTGCTCACCAACGACGCCTGCACCACGTGCACGGTGAGCACCACGCTGGTCAGCGGCCCGGTCCTCGGCGGTGCGGCAAGCGGCACGGTCACCATGGCGACGAGTGGCACCTTCAGCTACGTACCCGCGGCGAACGCCACCGGCACTGCCACCTTCACCTACCGGGCGACCGACGTGGCCGGCAACACCACTGACGGCCAGGTCTCGATCAACCTCGCCGACCTGGCCCCGGACTTCATCACCACCGCGTTCGGCACCGCCGTGGTCGTCCCGGTGCAGGCCAACGACCCGGGCTGTTCGAACAGCTGCCGTCCACAGGCGGGCGCCGCCCCGAGCCGGGGTACGGTCAGTTATCCAACCGGGAGCGGCACGGTCGTGACCTACACCCCAACCCCCGGTCTGTGGGGGCTGGACCCGTTCACCTACGGGGTCACCGGCAACAGCGGCGGCGCCACCACCTCGGTGCAGGTGCTCGTCGGTCCGCCGCCGGTGGCGCTGCCCACCACCTACGGAGTCAGCGCCGTCGCGATGCCCCCGGGCGGAGGCTCGTGCGTCAACTGCACGTACTCGCTCGGCGTCGCGCCGACGCACGGCTCCGTCACGGTCCATGCCAGCACGGGCGCGTCGACGTACCGTCCGGCTGTTGACTACGCCGGCACGGACACGTTCACGTACCTCGTCCGGGATCCGGCGAGCGGCCTGCAGATCACCGGAACGGTGAACGTCACGGTCGGGCCGGACGCCGTGGACGACGCCACATCGGTCCTGATCGGGGCGACCGTGTCCGGCGACGCCTCGACCAACGACGCCTGCCCGGCGACCTGCACCCGCACGAAACGATCAGACCCGACCTCCGGATCTGTCGTGTTCGATGCCGACGGGACGTACACCTACACACCTGGCGCGACGGTCGGGACGTACTCGTTCACCTACCGGGTGAGCAGCACGGTGTCCGGCGCCGCCACCGACGACGCGACCGTGACGGTGCGGGTGGAGGGCGCCGTGGACGACCTGGACCCCACCACGCCGGCCGGTGATCCGGTCCGCATCGACGTGAGCGACAACGACCCGTGCGTCGGATGCACGCTCACCTCGGTCACCGCACCGACGTCCGGCACGGCTCAGGTCAGCGACGGTTCGGTGCTGTACACGCCGGTGGCGGGGTTCTCCGGCCAGGTTCCGTTCCGCTACACGCTGACCCAGGTGGGTGGTGGCACAACATCCGCGGCGGTGCTCGTCACGGTCGCGCCGCGCGCTGTGGACGACAATGCGACCACCGTTGCCGGCCATGCGGTCGACGTGGTGCCGTTGGCCAACGACATCTGCGCGAACTGTGCCCTCACTGCCCTCGGTGCGCCGACCTCCGGAAGCGTGCAGCGCGTCGGCGACCTGGTGACGTTCACGCCGGCCGGCATCGGCCCGGCGACGTTCACCTACGACGCGGTGGACGGATCGAACAACGCCTTCACCGGCACGGTGACGGTTGCCGTCGTCGCGGCGCCCCAGCTCAGTGACGACAGCATCACCACCCCGAGCGGCGACCCGGCGGTCATATCGGTGCTGGCCAACGACACCTGCCCGGGCTGCGAAGTCACGGTTGTCGACGACCCGAGGAACGGCTCGGTCTCCATCGACATCGCAGGGCGCGCGGTCTACGCCGCGGCCGCCGGGTTCAGCGGAGTGGACTCCTTCCGCTACACCGCCACCGACGCGACAAGCGGCGGCTACGCGGCGGCGACCGTCAACGTCACGGTGACCCCGACGGCGCGTGACGACCACGCGTTCACCGGAGTCGACGCGGCGATCGCCGTGGACGTACTCGCCAACGACGCATGTACCGGATGCACGCTCACCACCGGCGCCATCTCCGCGGGCGTGACGGCGAGTGTGCTGAGCGGACGCATCCGTGTCGTCCCGGACGCCGGCTGGAGCGGCACGGCCACGATCGCCTACACGGTCACCGATCCAACCATCGATCCCCAGGTGAACGAAGCGCGGGCAACACTCACCGTCGATGTCAGTGACGCCCGACCCGACGCCATCACAGCGGCCTTCGGCGCGGCGGTCACCAACCTGGACGTGGTGGCGAACGACGACTGCGACGGCTGCGTGGTCACCGCGGTGACCAACCCCTCCTACGGCGCCGCCACGTTCGACGATAGCGGCGTCAGCTGGGAGCCGTCGGCGGGCTTTGGCGGCCTGGTCACGTTCGGCTACACCGCGGGCAACGGCGTACGCGTCGTTTCCTCAACGGTCCGTATCCTGGTGACGCCGATGGAGCAGCACCTCGACGTGATCGAGGGTGTGGCCACCACGGTCACCCCACTCGCCGAGAGCACCTGCACCGGTTGCGGTGTCGCCGTGCGTATCGCGCCGGATCACGGGGACGTCGACGCAAACGGCGTCGGAAGCTTCACCTACACGCCGGAGGACGACTGGACCGGCACCGACACGTTCGGGTACCGGGTGAGTGACCCGGTCTCTCTGCTCTCGGTCAACGCCGCGGTCACCCTCACGGTGGCGGCGCCGGTGCCCCAGCCCGCCGTGGCCATCACCACGACCGTCCCGGACGCCGGTCTGCATCCGCACGCCGGCGACACCGTCACCTGGACGTGGACCGTGGCCAACACCGGTGCGCAACCGCTTACCGCCGTGACCGTCACGTCGCCGTCCGCCGGACCGGTGACATGCACCGCGAGCGCCATCGCCGTCGGCGTCACGATCGGATGCACCGCGCCGCAGGTGCTGACCCAGGCGGAGGTGAACAGTGGCCAGGTCACCGCCGGCGTCAGCGTGTCAGCCAGCAGCCCGGCAGGGCCCGCCACGGACGCCGACACCGGTACCGCCCAACTGGCCCGCGTTCCGTCAGTTGCTGTTGCCGGTACGGCGATCCTCGCCGGCGCCTCCCCCACCGCACCAACGGTCGGAGAGCCGATCGACATCACCTACACCGTGACCAACGAAGGCAACACCACCATCAGCGACATCAACGTGGTGCTGACCGAAGGCGACGCACTGACCTGCGAGTCGACGACTGCCGCGCCCGGGGCGCCGGTCGCCTGTACCGGTACCCACGCGATTGCCCAGGGCGACCTGGAGAGCGGCAGTTGGGCCAGCACCGGCACCGCCACCGCCAGCTCACCCGGCGCCGAGCAGGCACTGACCGCCCACGACAACACGTTGACCGACCTGCCGTACACCGCGCCCACCCAGAGCGCCTCCCCCACCCAGAGCACCTCCCCGACCCAGAGCCCTTCGGCCACCCAGAGCCCTTCGGCTACCCAGAGCCCTTCGCCCACGCAGAGTGCGACGCCGTCCCAGAGTCCGACGCCGTCCCAAACCGCGACGCCGACGCCCGCGCCAACGCAGACGTCGTCGCCTGGGCCGTCGCCGACTGATGCGGCGTCCCCGACGCCCACCGAGGCCAGCACGCCGGCTCCGACCACTCCCGCCTCCCCGACCTCCGGTCCCGTTCCGAGCCAGACACCAACGCCGTCACCGAGCCCCGCGCCGTCAGCTCCCGGTGTCGTCAGCGGAATCGTGTGGTTCGACCGGAATCAGGATGGCAACCGGGACCCCGGCGAGTGGCCACTTCCGGGGGTGCTGGTGGCATTGCGGAGTGTCCCCAGCGCGCCGGTCGCAAGCACCGGCCCTGCGGCAGCCGCCCAGTCCCGCGCTTCACTGCAGCAGGTCACCAGCACCGCCAGCACGCAGCACACCATCACCGGCGGCGACGGTGGGTACCGGTTCGAAGGTACCGCGCCCGGGTGGTACACGGTCACCGCCTCAGTGAGCGCTGCCGGCTTCAGCTACACCTCCGACACCGACGGGCTGGCGGACTGGAACGTCGACGTTGTCCTCGGCGGCTCCGGCACCGCGAACGCCAACTTCGCCGGGCTTGGCAAGGGGACCATCGACGGCACCGTCTTCAGCAGCTCAACGCTGACACCGATCGGCGGCGCCGACGTCACGTGCCGGTGGGCCGGCTTCGACGACGTCCTCGGCACCTCCGACGACGTCCTGATGGAGGTCATCGCCTCCGGAACCGGTGACTTCGCCCTGGCGAACGTCCCGTACGGCAGGTACTCCTGCTCCGGCCATGATCCGATCACCGGCACCGCCTCGGCCGTTGTCGAAGTCACCGTGATGTCCGCCGAGCCGTCCCACGCAATGCTGCCCGTTGCGCTGGACGTACCCGCCGTGCCGGTGACCGCGGCGCAGCCGGCAATCACCCCCGGCAGGTTGCCGATGACCGGCCTTGATGTGGCATGGCTGGTGGCGGTCGCGGTTGGCCTGATGCTCGCCGGCCTCGGCGTGCGGCGCGCCGTCCGGTAGCCGCGCAGATCGGCGTTCTGCCGGCACCCCGGCGAGCAGGGTCGCCGGCGTTCACGGCGGCACGCCGGGACGGGTGCTACGGCGTGCCCGGAAGCCGGACCGTGACAAGGAGACCGCCGGCAGGGTTGGGGACGAGGTCGAGGGTCCCGTCGTGGGCGCGGACGATGCTGTGCACGATGGCGAGGCCGAGGCCGACGCCGACATGTTCGTCGGTGCGTACGCGTTCTGTTCCCCTCCGGAAGGGCTCGGTGAGGGTCGGTGCCAGGTCTGGTGGGACCCGATGGCCCGTGTTGTCGACGCGTAGCACGCTGAGGTCGCCGTGCGCCTCGGTGTGGACCGTCACGGTGCCGCCGTCGGGGAGGTTATGAACGATTGCGTTCTGGATCAGGTTCGTCACCATCCGCGACAGCAGCTCGGCGGAGCCGCTGGTCCGGGCCGCCCCGCCGGTGACCTCCAGGGTGATCCGGCGTTCCTCGGCGAGGGGGAGCAGCGTCTCGGCGGCTTCTTCGGCGATGAGGGAGAGGTCGACGCTCGCACGGGTGAAACTTCTGCGGTCGCCGCGGCTGAGCAGCAGGAGGGCCTCGGTGAGGTCGATTGCCCGCTGGTTGACCGTGTGCAGGCGTTCGATGAGTTCGCCCCGCCCCTGCGCAGGGTCCTTGCGGGCGACATCGAGGAGCGTCCGCGAGATCGCCAACGGGGTGCGCAGTTCATGGGACGCGTTGGCGGCAAACCTCCGTTGCTCGGCGATGTTTGCTTCCAGCTGCGCGAGCATCGAGTCGAACGCGTCGGAGAGTTCACGGAACTCGTCTCGGCGGCCCTCCATGCGAATCCGGTGGGACAGTGACCCGGCCGCAGCCACGCGAGTGGCACTTGTGATGCGGGTCAGCGGCGCGAGCATCCGACCGGCGAGGATCCATCCGCCCAGCAGGCCGAATATCAGCAGAACGGCCAGCACTGCGGCTGCTCTCGGGGCGAAGGCGCGGAGCAGGTCGGAGCGGTTCGGTACGGCAATCACGGGGAGACGTGAGTGGTTGGGTACGGACATCTGAGGGCTGTCGATCACCTCGGGTACATAACGCAGCAGGAACACCCACACTGTGACGAGGAGCAGGCCACCGGCCAGCATGAGAAACCCGGCATAACTGAGGGTCAGTTTCAGGCGGACGGTCAAACCGGGCTCCCTATCCACGGTCCGCTCCCCCGCGCCCGGTGCCGGGTGCCGTGTCGATGCGATAGCCGACGCCCGGAACCGTGGCGATGATCCATGGTTCGCCGAGCCGCTTACGCAGTGCGGAGACCGTGATGCGCACGGCGTTGGTAAGGGGGTTGGCGTTGCAGTCCCAGGCCCGTTCCAGCAGCTCTTCGGCGCTGACGATCCCGCCCTCGGCGGCGACGAGGACCTCCAGCACCGCGAACTGCTTGCGGGTGAGCGCGACGTAGCGTTCGTCGCGGAAGACCTCGCGGCGGAACGGGTCGAGCCTCAGACCCGCCATCTCGCGGACCGGGGGCCGGGCGTACCCGCGCCTGCGGTCGAGCGCCCTCAGCCGCAGGACCAGCTCCCGGAGCTCGAACGGTTTGGTGAGGTAGTCGTCGGCGCCCAGCTCGAACCCGGAGACCTTGTCGCCGATCCGGTCGGCAGCGGTGAGCATGAGAATCGGGATTCCGCTGCCGGAGGCGACGATACGACGGGCCACCTCGTCGCCGGACGGGCCGGGGATGTCACGGTCGAGGACCGCGAGGTCGTAGGAGTTGATGGTGAGCAGTTCCAGGGCGGAGTCGCCATCGGAGGCGATGTCCGCGGCAATGGCCTCCAGCCGCAGACCATCACGGATGGCTTCGGCCAGGTAGGGCTCGTCCTCCACGATCAGTACGCGCATGCCCGAAGCCTATGATCGCCACCAGTGGCTCGACGCCAGCGCGGCCAGCCCGGCGCCGGCGGCGTTGATCAGGACGTCGTCGACGGACGACACCCGGTCCAGCCGCAGGACGTACTGTGCGGTTTCGACCAGGACCGAACAGCCTGCCCCGAGCGCCAGGATCCGCGGCACGGATGCCAGCGCCGCGAACCGCAGTGGAGCGAAGCACCCCAGCGCCGCGAGGAGCACCAGGTTGCCACCGATCCCGACCGGCCCCATCGTGACCAGGTCCCGCAGCGGCACGAGGCTCACCCGGCCGGGGACGATGCCGGCCCCCGGACCCGGCATCAGGGTCAGCCATACCATCGGCACCGTCCCGTAGACCATGCCCACCTCGGCCAGCGACATCCGCAACGCCGCCGTGACGCCAGCAGCACGCCGACGGCGCGCCAGCGCCCACACCACCAGCGCGGCCAACGGCAGCCCGACCAGCATCATGAGCAGCACACCGTTCTCCGTGCCGAAGCAGCCTTGCCACCGCCCGGCCATGCACGCCGGAGCGGACATCAGAAGCGGCCGCCGTACGGCGAACGCCGCGCCCCCCAGGCTGAGGACTGCCAGGCCGACGAGCACGATCCTGCGGGTGCGACGGGGCGGGGCCGACCGGGGCGGGCTGTGGTTCATGCCCCAATTGAAGACGGGGGGCCGTTACCGTGGCGTATGCAACTTTGGATACGCCCGCGATACATGCAATCGCGGCGCCGCCGCCCGGCACCTGTGCAGGGTCCGTGGCCGGATCTCACGTCGGGCGGGCGAGGTACGCTGTCTTGACGTCGGCGGAGAAGCCGCAGGCCCGGTAGAACGCGTGGGTTGACGGGTTACGTGAGCTGGTCGCCAGCAGCACCTTGTAGCAGCCCGCGTCCCACGCCGCCCGTAGCGTCCCGTCGATGATCCGCTTGCCGAGGCCGGCACCGCGCAGCGACTCCTCGACGACGACGTTCTCGATGATCGCATATGGCGATGCCGACCGGCTGAGGTTCGGGATGACGTTGAGGTAGGTGGTCGCGACGATCCCGCCGTCCTTCTCGAGGACGAACAGATCCAACCCAGGGGTCCTCAAGATCCGTTCGAACACCACCCGGTCGGAACCGTCGGTCAGGACCGGGTCTTCGGGAAGCAACTGTCGGTAGAGCCGCATGACGCCGTCAAAGTCGCCAGGCCTCGCCGCACGGAACATGCCGGGAGTATATGGAGACCACCGCCGAGCCGGCACCGCGATTTATGGCGAACCCGCTCGCCGGCGGCCCGGGCGTCAGCGTCGAGCTGTTCAGCTTCGAACCTTGGTCCCCCAGCAGATTGCGGTGGCGAAGGCGAAGTCGAAGAAGTCCGGAAGCTGGAGCAGGCGTACCGCTTCATCGATCTCCGGAAGGGCCCGGGGAACGTGTTGGGCGATTCGGGGACGCAACTGTGCCAAGGTGTGTGACCAGCATTGGGCCGAGGCGTTCCGCGCCCCGGTTGGCGGGACGTGCACCGTGGCCGAGATCCCGCTGAGTCCGTGTCGCCGCAACGGAGCGGGGAACGTGCGCGGCCAGACGGCGTCGGTGCCGAACCGGGCGTGGACGAGATCAGGTTGGGTGCGGTGGCGGGCGCCAGCCATCGAGTGTCGATGTCGGTCGCGAGGACACTGCCATCGGTCGCTTGCGCAGCCAACCAGGTGGCGACCGTGCCGGCACCCGCTCCGATCTCCAGGCAGCGCCAATCGCGGCGCAGACCCAGGTCGCGCAGGATCCGCGTGGTCGTCGGGTCGGCAACCTCTGCCATCGCGACGAGCCGCTCCCGTTCCCCGTGCCACTTCGAGCTCAGGACTGAATCACCGTAGCGTTCCGGAGTCGTCATGGTCATCATTCAATCCCCACCCGGCGCGCAATGGAATCGGCGAATAATGGAACACCGCCCGGTGGTGTTCAGTGTGGAAACGCCCGTGGGATGCGGGTGGAGATCTCGCTCCGGAACGCCTCGATGCGCCCGATCACCTGGCGCCTGCCGTAGGTCTGCTCGATACGGTCGAGGTACAGGCATCGGGCGGCGAGCTTGTCCAGGTCGACTGTGAAGTAGATCGCCATCAGCGGGTTGACGAACAGCGCGCTGCCGCTGGTGCGGATGGTGAACCGGACGTCGCCGAACGCCCCGCTGGTGGCGGCTGCGATCTGGCCGTTGACGATGCTCGGCCGCGCCGGGGTGGCGGCCTGGGCGTGGGCGACGGCGTCGCGGTACAGCACCGCCTCCCGGCTCGCGCGCGGTATGGACAACGCGCCGAGGTAGCCGCCGTCGCGGTCGAGCGCGGCGAGGTTCTCCAGCACCTCAACATGGTTCACCCCGTGGTAGGCGTCGATGCCGAAGCCGAGAGAGGTGACCAGCTTCACCGGCATGTCGACGCCCGCAACGGCGGCAACGCTGGTGAGGTCCTCCACCGGTGTGCCGAGAGCGCTCTCGTCACCGCGCAGCAGGATGTCGGTGCCGCCGTCGACCAGCACCACCGCGTCGATGCTCAGACGATCCACCAGGTACCGGTAGGCGTCCCGCAGCGGCTGGACCCCGAGCGGCGGAAAGGCGTACACCGTGGAGGGCAGCTCGTGAGCCGCGAGCCACCGGGCGAGCGTGCCCTCCGGGAAGTACCAGTCCGGGCTGGTCGAGTCCGGCGTCACCGCCGCGACGTGCGGCGCTGCCCAGGAGTCGACGTCGATCAGCTCCAGTTGGGAGAAGGACAGGTTGGCCAGGTGTACCTGTACGCCGCTGTGCCACGGGGCGAGGGCGAGCGGCAGACCGGCGTACACGTCGAAACCTCCACCGGCACCGGCGATCAGAACGCTGCGCGCCGGGGCCAGGGCGGCGAACAGCGGCGGGGTCGCCAGCGCGAAGGTGCCCGGTTCCATGGGCGGCACGGAAGCACTCGTCACCCCTCAATGATCAGCCATCCGTGCAAGTCACCCGATCATTCGCTGCGTCACCTGGCGGTCGGCGTCATCTCCTTGCGTGACCTGGCCTTCGAGCGGCTTTCGGTGGGGACGTAGGGACGTCGGTCGCTGGTGGCCGATGCCGTTCACGTGGCGCACAGGAGCCCATCGGCGATGATCTCGATCAGTCCGTTCAGCAGGTGCTCGTCAACTGGGGTGTGGAAGGCAACCAGCGCAGCGAAGATCGGGCCGCTGAGCAGCAGATGCAGCACGGCCGGGTCGATCGGGCGAGTCAGCTCACCCCGGGCGAGTGCTCGATCGACAAGAGCCGCGAAGTCGGCCTGCTCCTTGGCCACGAAGGTCTGGCGGAACCGGATCACCAGATCCGGGTCGCGGGCAAGCTCGGCCACCAGTGCGGGCGCCGCTTGTCGGGCCTCGGTCCGGCCCATGTTGTCGCGGATGAAGCGCGCCATCGCCAGCAGGTCGCCTTTGAGCGTGCCCGTGTCAGGCGGTGGCGTGGCATCAAGCCCGTGTACCGAGGCGGCGAAGACCAATTCCGCCTTGGACCCGAAACGGCGGTAGATGGCGGCTCTGCTCGCCGCGGCGTGCGCTGCGACGTCGTCGATGGTGAAGCCGTCGTAGCCGACGTCGTTCACGAGCTGTCGTACTGCCTGCAGCACCACGTGATCGATACGACTGTCCCTGGGGCGCCCGACCCGTTGATTACCTGTGACCATGCGTGGCATCATACGACCCTAGAGTATCGATACTGCAGGCTCGTATTCGGAGGGACCGACCCATGGCGACCAGGCGCTTGATTCGATGGATACCCCGGCTGGTGATCGGAGCCGCGGCGCTACATGTGTTACTCGGCTTGGCGAACACCGCGGCGTTCACCGCGATCGCATCGGCCGGCTTCGTCGACACCCTCATGGTCACGACGATCGCGGCGCGGCGTTTTGGTTTGTGGCCACCGGAATGGTGTTGATCGCGTTGGGTGAGCTCGCGCGGTGGACCGCACGGCAGCTCGGGCAGTTGCCGGAGAGGCTCGGTTGGTGGCTCATTGGCGTCGCGGTGCCGGCCATGGTGGTCATGCCCGTGTCTGGTGCACCGCTCTACGTGGCCATCGGCGCGCTGACCGTAGCGGCCGCGCGAGCTGACCCGTCCCCTACGACGACAGCGCGATGAGCCTGGCCGCGCGAAGTGCCCGGTTCCACACTGGCGGTACGGAACGACGCGTCACCGCTCAAGAATCCGTCACGGCTCAGAGTCCGCCCGGCCAGCGGCGCCGCCGGCAGACTAACGTCTGCGGGCATGGAACAGCGAATGCCCGGCGGGCGCAACAATGGCGCCATACGCGTCGGACAGATCGTCCGCCGACCCGCCGGCACGCACACGCCGGCAGTTCATTCGCTGCTGCGTCACCTGGAGGCCGTCGGGTTCACCGGCGCGCCACGCGCCCTCGGCGTGGATGATCAAGGTTGGGAACTTCTGACCTACCTGGACGGTGACACGGTCGGCATCACCAGGCCATGGCCGCCCTGGGCACACAGCGACGCGGCGCTGGTCGCAGCGGGTCGGTGGCTGCGCGACTTCCACGCCGCGTCCCGCTCATTCGTGCCGCCACCAGGGGCACGGTGGTTCGGTGACCACAACGAACTACGGCCCGGGGAGGTGATCGGGCATCACGACGCGGCGCCGTACAACGCCGTTTGGCGTGCAGCCCCACTCGATACTGACCCCAGTCACGGAGCGTTGGTCGGGTTCATCGACTGGGACCTGGCCGGCCCGGCGACACCCTTGCGTGACCTGGCGTTCGTGGCGCTCACGTGGGTCCCGCTGACCGCGCGCGACGTCGCCGCCGCAGACGGCTTCCCGCTCCACGTCGACCGCCCGCGCAGGCTGGGCCTACTCCTGAGGGCCTTCGGATGGGCCGGCACTGTGCGAGAGGTGGTCATCGCCGTGCGGCACCGCGCGCTCGAGCACGCAGCCGGGCTGCGCGCCGCGGCAGACGAGGGCTACGGTCCGGCAGTCACATTGGTGGCCGAGGGTGTGGCCGACGCATTCGATCGCGCCGTCGCCGAACTGGACACGTCGATGGAGGACCTGGTGCGTGCGACGACCAAGTCCCCGCACAGCTCATGAGCCTCCACGGCACCGTGCGAGGATGGGCGTCGTGAGAATCAACCACCAGGTGGTCGTATTCGACGCGGCCGAACTCAGCGTAGAGAGCGCCTTCTGGGCCGGGGTGCTCGGCGGCACGGTTGACGCCGAGGACGACTGGCACATGGTGCTCGTGGACGGAGATCCGCGCGTGGGTGTCCAGCGCGCACCCAACCACGTCCCGCCCGAGTGGCCGGACGGAGATCCACAGCAGATCCACCTGGACCTCTGGGTCGAGGATATCGACGCAGCCCACGAGCAGGTCATGGCGCTGGGCGCGAAGCTGCTCAAGCCGGCGACCAGGGACGGGTCGACCGACAACTTCCAGGTCTACGCCGATCCCGCGGGCCATCCCTTCTGTCTGTGCTGGGTCGTGAACGCGCCGAGGTAGCTGCACTGTGCTGCACCGGACCTGCGGTAGAACTCCGGCGACTTGCGGGACATGGCCGGTGGGTCCTTTCCCCCTCGTCACCACGAGAGAGACAGATAGTCCTCGCTGCGATTCCGGACCAACGACACAGTCGCTTCGTCGCAAAGACCGTGGTCGAGGAGCCCGACCTGCCACCGGGCGTTGAACGCGAGGATCCAGGCGGCCGCTCCCGCGGCGGTTCGCCGCTCCCGGTCGGCCAGCGGTTGGGATCGGACAGTGTCGTAGTCGTGCATGAATATCGCCACCTCTTCGGGAGTGGACAACCCGCCGCTACCCGTTGAGCTGGCGGCGTAGCACGCGGCAGCGAAGCCTGCGATCACTGCCTCGGTGTCAGCGACGAGTTCCCAGTCGAACGTCCCGACCAGGACATTCCCCGACACCGCGGTGTTGCCGGCGTACCAGTCGGCATGACCGACCACGACCGCCGCCGCGTCGCGATGAGCCAGAATCTGGTCGGCGGCTCGTTGTCCGAATGAGTCGAGCCATGCGAAACCGGGCGGCGTCAACCGGAAATCGACGAGAGTGTCGTGCGGAACGGGCCAGGGCCCACCCTGGTACCGGCACCATGACGGCCCCGCGCCAGCCACCAGCACGAGGTCGGGTCGACCCCGCAGGATCTCGATGTGCCGGGCAAGCCCTTCGGCCAGTAACAGCCGACTGGCCGGATCCCGCCCGTCAGGGGCGTTGCCGTCGATCAGCGTCTCCGCCGTCAGGACCCGGCCGTCGACCTCGTCAGGCCCGGCCAGCGGCACTGGACAGGGAAAGCCCGCTCCTGACAACACACGCTGGGCGTCGTTGGCAACCCGGGTGGTGGCCAGGTCCACCGGAGGTCGATGCATCTTGACGACAACGGCTCGCCCGTCCTGAAGTTCGACCCCCCAGACCACGTCGATCCGCCCGGCGCGGAAGCGCACCCTCTCGATCGGGCTACCCAACCGATGTGTCACCCAGGCATCGAGCAGCGCCTGTAGCTCAGGGGGCGTAGCGCAACCGGAGACGGCGCGTTCGGTGTCGCTGATGTCCGCTGCCCCGGTGCCGCCCGCGGCGCTGTCGGTGGATTCCATGCCTCCAGCGTGCCCGTTCGCAGCCTACTCCCGCAGTATCCAGGTCTGGGCGGTTGCTGTCGTCGACCACGGGCGACGTCGTGCGACGCCGTCGCCGGCGCGACCGGCTATCGTCACCGCCATGGCGGGCGAGCGTTCTGACCACTTGGCGGCGGCCTTCCTCGCGGACGGTCCGGCGGACGACGTCGACCTCAGCCTGTTCGGCCAGTTCGCCGGCTCGTGGGACCTGGATTGCGTGGACTACCACCTCGACGGATCCACGACCGTCCGCCGAGGTGAATGGCACTTCGGATACGCGCTGGGTGGCCGGGCGACGACCGACGTCTGGATCTTGCCGGGCGTCGAGCACGGCGTTAGCGTACGGTTCCCCGATCCCGCGGCTGGTACAGGCGTCTGGCGCTCCACCTGGGTGGGTCCGGGCCGGCGGCGGGTGCACACCTTTCTGGCCCGGCGGGTGGAGGACGAGATCGTGCTCGACGGCGGCGATTTGCGCTGGACCTTCTTCAGCGTCGAGACCAACGCTTTTCGCTGGCGTAACGAGGCACAGCAGCCGGACGGATCATGGCGGCCGCAGCAGACGTTCCTGGTTTGGCGACGGGATGACCACTGCTGATTTCGGCGGCGCGCGCGTCTGCCGAAGTCCACCTGCACACCAGTCGCGGCCTTGCGGTCGCGCCGGGCTCCGCTTCAACAGTCGAACACAAACCAGCAGAGGCCATTGCGCAACCGCTGGTCATCGAGTACGAGTTCGCGGATCGCCTCCGGGAGCTGATCGCGCTGCCACTGGCACTCGAGTCGCCCTGCTGCCTCACCCAGTCCCTCCGGTGCGGCCGCACGTGCAGCCTTGATCGCGTAGGCGGCCGCGCCGAGCTCGTGCGCGGCGACGTGGGCGACAGCACCGGCCTGGCCGGCGGCGTACGCGGCATGCCGGGCCGCCCCACGGAGCTCTCTGGCGGCTCCCATCGCATGGCCGCCCGCCGCACGGGCCTGCATCATCTTGACCTCGCCACGCACCCAGGCCCGGGCATGCTCGATCGCCTGGCGCGGTCGCGGGTCCCCGGGCTGGGCCGACTCGAAGAGGCCAAGGACGTGCTCGGCACACGAGGCAGCCCATAGAGCGAGGAGACGGTGATCGGTATCCGTGAGAGTTCCACCACGACGGATCGTCACAAACCGAGGGTCCTGGACCTTTGGGAGGATCACGACATTCACTCCCTCGTGCGCGCGTCGGCGCGACTCAAGGCGGGATGACCCGGGCAATCGTAACCGTTGAACGGGCCGGTGACGGGTTACGGCTGGTCCTCCGCCGACGCTGGTGCGGTCGGCCTCATCGACGTTCGTTGACCTGTTCGATCGCCGCCCCCTACGCTGAACCGGCGCGGATGTGTCCCTTGGCGTCGCGTCGATGTTCGGTGCAGCGGTTTCGTGCAGAGAGGCACAGTTGATGCGCATCTCCAGACCCCTCCCGGTCAGCCTGCTGAGCGCCGCTCTGGCGGCGTCCCTCGCCGTGGTGGTCTGGGGGCCGGCGCACCCGGGCACCGCGGCCGCGCAGCCGGTCGTGACGCTGACGAGCGACTTCGAGGACGGCACCACGAACGGGTGGGGGCCTCGCGGCTCCGAGGTCGTCGCCAACAGCACGGCCACCGCGCACGGCGGTACGCACAGCCTGCTGACCAGCGGCCGAACCGCGAGTTGGCAGGCGCCGTCGCGGAACGTCCTGAGCCACCTCACCAAGGGTACCCAGTTCACCTTCTCCGTCTGGGTCCGCCTCGCCGCCGGCCAGGCGCCGGCCAACGCCCAGCTGAGCCTGGAGCGCCGACTGGCCGGCACGCCGAGCTACGGACAGGTCGGCGGCCCGAAAGCCGTCTCCGACGCGGCCTGGACGCAGCTCTCCGGCACGTACACCCTCGCGGTGGATGCCGACTTCGCAGCCGTCTACGTGGAGACGAGCGGTGGCACGCCGTCCCTGCACATCGACGATTTCGTCATGTCCTACGTGCCCGCCACCCCGATCCAGACCGACATCCCGTCGTTGAAGACCGTGCTCGCCGGCGACTTCCCGATCGGCGCCGCCGTGGGCCGACCGGAACTGCTCGGCGAGCACGCCCGGTTGCTCACGAAGCACTTCAACTCGGTGACCCCGGGCAACTCCTTGAAATGGGACGCGACCGAGCCGACCGAGGGCACCTTCAGGTATTCCGATCCGGACGCCATCGTTGCGTTCGCCAAGGCCAACGGCATCAAGGTGCGCGGGCACACGCTGGTCTGGCACCAGCAGACCCCGGCCTGGGTGTTCACCGACGCCACCGGAGCCGACATGACGGCGACCGCGGCGAACAAGGCACTGGTCCTGAAGCGGATCGAGAACCACATCCGCGCCGTGGCCGGGCGGTACGCGAACGACATCTACGCCTGGGACGTGGCGAACGAGGTCATCGACGAAGGCCAGGCCGACGGCATGCGGCGCAGTAGGTGGTTCACCCTCACCGGCCTGGACTACCTGCGTACCGCGTTCCGGGTGGCGCGCGAGGTGGCGCCGAACGCCAAGCTGTACATCAACGACTACAACACCAACGTGCCCGCCAAGCGGGACAAGCTCTTCGCGCTGGTCAGCCAGCTCCGCGCGGAGGGCGTCCCGATCGACGGCGTTGGACACCAGATGCACGTCAACGTGGACTGGCCATCGGTGACCGAGACCGAGCAGATGATCACGAAGTTCATCCCGCTGGGTGTCGAGCAGCAGATCACCGAGATGGACATCAGTGTCTACACCAACGGCACCGACTCGTTCCCCACCATCTCGGACGCGTTGCTCATCAGGCAGGCCAACCGATACCGCGAGCTGTTCGACGTGTTCCGGCGGCACCGGGCGTCGATCACGTCGGTCACCCTGTGGGGCCTCGCCGACGATGACACCTGGCTCAAGCAGTTCCCGATCACCAGGCTCGACCTTCCGCTGCTCTTCGACGAGCAGTTGCAGGCCAAGCCGGCGTACTGGGCGCTCGTGGACCCCACCAGGATCTCCGCCAGCCCGAGCCCGGGACGGCCCACCACACCGGCCTCCCCGACCGCGTCCGTCACCGCGTCCGTGTCGGTCCCTGCGTCCGCCAGTCCTTCGGTGCCGGGCGGCGCCGGGCACCAGACGTTGACCGCGCGGCACAGCGGCAAAGTCGCCCAGGCCCCGGGCAGTGCCAACGGCACCGCGATCATCCAGCAGCCGCGCACCGGTGACGCGAGCCAGCAGTGGGAACTCCGCGACGCCGGTGCCGGCTACGTCACCGTGGTCAACCGCGCCAGTGGCAAGTGCCTGGACGTCGCGGGCCGTTCGCTGGCCGACCGGGCCGCCGCCATCGCGTGGACGTGCGGCACCGGGACGAACCAGCAATGGCAACTCCGTCCGGTCGACGGTGGATACGTCCAGTTGGTCGCCCGACACAGCGGCAAGTGCCTCGACGTGACCGACCGGTCGGTGGCCGACGGCGCCGCCCTCATCCAGTGGACCTGCGGCAGCGGCACCAACCAGCACTGGCAGCGCATGGCGGCGTAGCCCCGCCCGGCCACGATGGCCCGCGTGCTGGGCGATCACTCCGGCTCGGTGACCCAATAGGTCTGCTTGTGCCCACGAGCCTCCATCGCCGCCGCCACCGACTCCGCCTCGGCGCGGGTGTCGTGCCGGGACACCTCGTAGCGGTTGCCGTTGTCGTCCTGCCGCCACACCGTCCACCGCCGAGCGGTCCCGTGGCCAGACTGAACCAACTCCTGCAGCTCCATTCGGCTGTCCAACGATTCGGTTCCTCCGCTGTCGAATCCTATTACGTTGGGGGCACGTCGGGCGCCGCCGGGCCGTACCCGAGGGCACCACCGGGGCACGGAACCGAAGGACTGCAATCATGACCGGCGGGTACCCCGGCGTCTGGTGGGTATCCAGCGGACGGGCGGCGGGTGGCCGTCGAGGCGAACGGAGGTTGCGCTGTGCCGGGGAAGATCGAGGACTACGCGTTGCTGGGTGATCTGCACACCGCTGCGCTGGTGGGTCGGGACGGCTCCATCGACTGGTTGTGCCTGCCCCGCTTCGACTCCCCCGCCTGTTTCGCAGCGCTGTTGCACGACGAGCGCGCCGGACACTGGCTGCTGGCTCCGTCGACCGGCGGACCGGCGACCAGACGACGGTACCGGGACCACTCGCTGATCCTGGAGAGCGAGTGGGACACCGAAGATGGCACGGTCCGGGTGGTGGACTGCATGCCGCCCCGGGGTGAGGCAGCGGACGTGGTCCGCGTCGTGGAAGGTGTGTCCGGCCGGGTCACGATGCGGATGCGTCTGGCGCTGCGCTTCGACTACGGCCACATCGTCCCCTGGGTCCGTCGCCAAGGTGAGGATCTGGGAGCGATCGCCGGGCCTGACGCTGTCTGGCTTCGCACGCCGGTGGCGCTGCACGGCGTGGAGCAGACGACGGTCGCGGAGTTCTCGGTCGAGGCAGGGCAGCGGATTCCGTTCGTCCTGACCTACCAGCCATCACACCTGCCCCGGCCACGCCCGGTCGATGTCGATGTCGCGATCGCCGAAACGGAGGGCTTCTGGTCGGACTGGATCGCCAAGTGCGACTACGACGGGCGGTGGCCGGACGAGGTACGCCGGGCACTGGTCATGTTGAAGGCGCTGACCTACGCGCCGACCGGTGGCATCGTCGCGGCCGCCACCACCTCCCTTCCCGAGCAGCTCGGCGGCCCCCGCAACTGGGACTACCGGTTCTGCTGGCTGCGCGACGCCACGTTCACCCTGCAGGCGCTGCTGGGCACGGGGTACCGGGCGGAGGCCGTGGCATGGCGGGACTGGCTGCTCCGTGCCGCTGCCGGCGATCCCGCCGATCTGCGGATCATGTACGGGCTCGACGGCACCCGCCGAATCCCTGAGTACACGCTGGACTGGCTATCCGGATACGAAGGGTCCCACCCGGTGCGGGTCGGCAACGCCGCAGCCGACCAGCTCCAGCTCGACGTGTGGGGCGAGGTCCTGGAAGGCCTGCACCTCGCCCGGGACGCCGACATCGGCGCCAACGACGACGCGTGGGATCTGCAGCGGGCCATGCTGGAGTTCCTGGAGGGCAACTGGGCCGAGCCCGACAACAGCCTGTGGGAGGTACGTGGGCCGCGGCGGCACTTCGTGCATTCGAAGGTGCTCGCCTGGACCGGCTTCGACCGCGCTGTCCGGGCCGTGGAGCACCACGGCCTGGCTGGACCTGTTGACCGGTGGCGCGCCGTGCGCGACGACATCCACGCCGAGGTGTGCGCCAAGGGATTCGACACCGACCGGAACACCTTCACCCAGTCCTACGGCTCGCAGGGCCTGGACGCGGCGCTGCTGCTGATCCCGCGGGTGGGCTTTCTCCCGTGGACCGATCCCCGCGTGGTCGGCACCGTCGAGGCGGTCCAACGGGAGCTCTGCCGGGACGGCTTCGTCCTGCGCTACCACCCGCAGGCGGACCAGAACGTCGACGGCCTGCCAGGCGAGGAAGGTGCATTCCTCGCCTGCAGCTTCTGGCTCGTCGATGCGCTGCACGGGATGGGCCGCACGGACGAAGCGCTGGAGCTGTTTGAACGGCTCCTCGCCCTACGCAACGATGTGGGACTGCTCAGCGAAGAGTACGACCCGCATACCCGACGGCACCTGGGCAACACTCCGCAGGCGTTCAGCCTCGTAGGCTTGATCAACTCCGCCCGCCAACTCAGCGGCACAGCGACGACCACCACGGCGTCAGGGCCCAACCAGCACATCACCGGCGTCCGGAGCCGACGACCGGCGTGACCCCGGCACGCAGGTGATGACGGTCGTATGCGTGGCCGCAGACGATCAGACGCCGCCGTCGACGGCGATCACCTGACCGGTGATACCGGTGTTCGCGGCCGACCCGAGGAAGACGATCGGCGCGGTGATCTCGTCGGCGTCCAGGAGGCGGCCCAGCGGGACCATGTCGGTGTAGCTGGCCGGCACCGAGTCGACGATGTGTCCGTTGGTCCTGGTGCGGGTCAGCCCCGGCGACACCACATTCGACAAGATGTCGCCGGAGCGACCCAGCGAGAACGCGGCCGAACGGCTGAACCCGTGCAGCGCCGCCTTCGCCGCGCCGTAGTACTCGCCCCCGGCCATGCCGTTCGTCGCGATCGACGACGAGACGTGCACCAGCCGACCCCATCGATGCTCGCGCATGTACGGGGTGACGAGCCGGCTCAGGGCCAGCGCCCCTTCGATGTTGTCGCGCAGCACCCGCAGCCAGGCGTCGTCCGGCACGTCCTCGAACCTGCCAGCGGCGTCAGGCTCGGACATCCCCCACCGCACGGCGTTGTTGACCAGCACGTCGACCCGACCGGACCAGGCCAGTACGGCGTCGACGAGGCCACGGGCGGAACCGGCGTCACCGAGTTCGTACCGCGCCACCATCGTGCGCCCGCCCAGGTCGGCGGCCAGTTTCCCGGCCGCGTCATCGGCCTCGTGGTATACCAGCACCACGTCGGCTCCCTCAGCCGCGAACCGGCGCGCGATCGGGTCGCCCAGCCCTCCGGTCGCTCCCGTGACGATCACTGTGCGGCCTGCCAGTCCCAGATCCATCGGATGTCTCCCTCATCTCGGTCCGCTCCACCGTGGCGGAACGGCGGACACCGAGGGAGACCGTGCCAAGGCTGGCCCCGGCAGGGCCACGCTGCGAGCCTGCCGGGTGAGTAGGGTCGACGGCGTGACGGATCCCGCGACCGACAACGAACTGGGCCGATTCCTACGGAGCCGCCGGGAGGTGACGTCGTCGGCGGCCGTCGGGCTGTCGGCGGGCGTACGGCGGCGCACGCCAGGCCTGCGACGCTCGGAGGTCGCCACGCTGGCCGGGGTGAGCGTGGAGTACCTGACCCGGCTGGAGCAGGGCCGGGACCGGCACCCTTCGCCGGAGGTACTCAACGCGCTCGCCACCGCACTGCGGTTCTCCCCCACCGACCGCGCCCACCTGCGCTACCTCGGCAAGACAAGCGTCGGCGTGATGTGCCCGGCCGGCGACGCGCCGGCCGCCGACGTGCGACCCACGGTGCGCGCCCTGCTCGACCGGCTGGAACCGGGCCCGGCGGTGGTGCTGAACCGGCTCTGCGACGTGCTCGCCGCGACCACCGGCTATGAGCGGCTACTCCGCCCGGTGGGGCTGCTCGACGGTCACCGGCCCAATGTGCTGCGGTACGTGCTCGCCGATCCGCGGGCGCGCGCCGCGTACCCCGACTGGGACCGGGTGGCCGACAACTACGTCGCCCAGCTCAAGGGCGAGATCCGCCGCGGCGACCCGCACGCCGCCGACCTCGCCGACGACCTCACCGTGCTGGTGGGGCCCGAATTCACCGACCGGGTAGCAGCGCACTCCGGCCCGCCGGAGCGGGCCGGTGTCGAGCGGATGGTGCACCCCGAGGTGGGCGCGCTGCGGCTGGCGTACGAGATCCTCGATCTGCCTGACGCCGACGAGCAGCGGTTGGTCGTTCACCTGCCGGCCGACGCGACGACCGCGGCCGCGCTCGACCGCCTGAATGGCCGCCGCCCCGGCGCGCTGCGCGCCGTGTAGCCGGATGACCGACGTCAGTACGGCAACCCGGGCACGTTGAGGTCGATGCTGTAAACCCCGTAGTTGCCGCGGATCCCGGACGTGATGAACAGGGTCTTGCCGTCCGGCCCGCCGAAGGCGGCGTTGGTCGCGTCGTCACCTGCTGCGATCGTGCCGAGTTTGCGCCCGTCCGGTGCGAAGACGTGGATCAGGCCCTGGGTGTGGGACGCCCAGTACAGGTTGCCGGCACAGTCGACCGTCCCCCCGTCCGGACTTGTCACCTCGGCGAACTCGGTGCGCGGCCCGACGCTGCCGTCGGCCCGCACCGGGTACCGGTAGATCCGGCCGCTGTCGCCGCCGGCGACGTAGAGCGTCTGCTCATCCGGCGACAGCACGATCCCGTTCGGCTGCTTCACGGTGTCGTCCACGACAGAGACGACGTCGTCCTTCACCCGGTACACATTGGTCAGGCCGGCCGCCTGGCCGGCGCGGTTGGCCCGTTGGAAGCTCGGGTCGGTGAAGTACACGGTGCCGTCACCGCGCACGGTCAGATCGTTCGGCGAGTTGAACTGGCGACCCGGGACGCTCGCCGCGACCACGCCACGGGTGCCGTCGGCCAAACTGTACGACGACACGCTCTGCTGGTCATGGGTGGCTGCGAAAACCTTCGTGCCGTCCGCGCTGAGGGCCAGACCGTTGCTGCCACCGTCCGCGCGGAACACCGCGAAGACCCCGGCCGGCGTCATCGACCGGATCACCGACGGTTCCACACCCCCCGGTACAGTCGGCCGCTGCATGTCCGACACCAGCAGCCGGCCTGGGTTCCCGTCCCGGCCGGCGATCCAGACCGGACCCTCCAGGAAGTTGAACCCGCCGGCAAGCAACCCGGCGCGCTGCGCTGCCGAATCCAACGGAGCGCCATAGCTCTCGCCCGGCGTACATTTCGCGGTGGCGACCGTCGGAGTCGCCGTCACCGTCCGGTCGAACGCCGCGGTCAGGGTCGTTGGCGTGGCAGGCGCGGTCACCACATGGGTCTGCTCGCCGCCGTCGGACCACTCCCGGAAGGTGAACACGTCGGCGCCGACGGTCTGCGGTGTGACGGCGCTGACCGTGTTGGTGGAGTTCTGGATGACGGTCCGGGTGAACGGGGTCTGCTCCGCCGCACTCCCCACCGAAATGGTGAGGCCGGGCGGGTCCGTCACGAACGTGAGTTCGACGGTCTTCGGGTCGAGCCGCCGACGGCTCGTCTGCTGCAGGCCCCCCGCGTCGGTTGCGGTGAGCACAAGCTCGAGGTACGACGGGTACTCGTGTTCGGGCGCCGTGAACGACCCTTCGGCCACGCCCTCCCACTCCTGCAGGACGTGCTGGTGGCAGCTGTCAAGGGTGTAGCAGTGGTGTTGGATCAACTGCCACCGCAGCGCCGCAGCGGGCAGTTGGCCCTGCTCCGGGTCGGTGGCACCACCGGCGAAGCTGAGGGTGTCCCCGACCGCCCAGGTGGTGGTCCCCACCGGTGCGTCGATCGTCGCCGTCGGGGCGGCGTTCCCGACCGAAATGACAACCGTCTTGGTGTCGGTGCCGCCCGCGCCGTCGCGGACCCGGAGTCTGGCGGTGAACGAGCCCTCGTCCGGATAGGTATGGGATGCGGTCACGGTGGTGGCGTCGACCGTCCCGTCGTCGGTGAAGTCCCACTCGTAGCTCAACCGACCGCCGTCGCCGCCATCAGGGTCCGTGGAGTTCGCGGCGTCGAACGCGACCGTCAACGGCGCCGCGCCCGCCGTCGGCGTCGCCGAGAGCACGGCGGTCGGCGACGTGTTGGCACCGGTGTAGACGATCCGCCGTACGGTTCCGCTATCGCTATTGGGGTCCATGCCGTAGTCGACGTAGAAGAGGTCGCCGCCCGGACCGATGGCCAGATCCACGGGCGTGGCCGGCTCGAAGACGAAGGTCTTGACGTCCTCCGGCCGTGTCGTCGTGATCGGTGGACCACCGGGCTCGGATGGCGGCAACACCCAGATGCACTTGCGGGTGTAGTCGGCAAGAAACATCGCACCCTGGTACTCGGGCGGGTAGTTGCCACCGGCGGTCGGATAGAACGCGACGCCGGACCAGGCGGAGCCCCCGGTCCCGCACTTCCGGTCCCCGGCGGGAGCACCCATCGTCTGGTCATGCCTGAAGTGGAACCGCGGAGCGGTCTGGGTATCCTCGCGGTACAGATTCTCGCAGAGGTCGAGGTTGGCGCCGTCGTATCCGGCCTGTCGATCCGGTCCCTCGTAACACGGCCACCCGAAGTTCGTCAGCGTCGTCGCGTCGGAAACCACGTTGATCTCTTCGACCGTGTTCCAGCCGACGTCAGCCAACCACACCTCGTCGGTGCCCGGTCGGATATCGAAGCGGAAGGCGTTGCGCAGCCCATGGGCGATGATCCTGCGGGTGTTGAGATCAGGGCTGCCCGCGCCGGGGTTGCCGGGTGCGCCGTCGCCGGTCACCGGGTCGAGCCGGAGCAGCGCGCCATTGAGCCCGGTCGGGTCCTCCGCGGTATTCGGGGTGCGGACATCCTGGGCCCGCAGCGCGCCGCCCTCGGCGCGCGGTGGGGTCATCGCCCCGCCCGGCGGATCGCCACAGGGGTTGGGGGCGTTTCGGGGCGTCTGACCGTAGTCGACAATGTCAGCGCGGGCACCGTCACCGTGGGTTACGTACAGCATGCCGTCCCGACCGAACCGCAGGTCACCGACGGAGTGGCTCGGCCCCTGCTGGCACCACCCACTGTCGATCAATACCTGCTCGGTGCCGTTGGCGTCCAGCCGCGACAGCCGGGAGCTGGTCACGCACCGGTTCGCGGGAGCGTTCTCACATCTGTCCCGCCATTGCGGCGCGGTGCCGCCCGGCAACGCATCGCGCGTGTAGAGCACGTACACCCACGGCTCGGCGGGAAAACTGGGATGCAGCGCCATGCCGAGCAGTCCCGCGTCGTGCACCTTCAACACCTGAGGACTCAGGTCCGCGAACTCTGTCGGCGTGGTGTCGTTCAGGCCGTCGAAGACCTTGATCACGCCCGCCTTCTCGGCTACGAAGATCCGGCCATCGGGGGCGAACTCGATGTTCGTCGGCTGGTTCAGGCCGCGGATCACGATCTGTTCGGAAAACTCGGCTGGCAGTGAGGCGGCGGACGCGGAGGTGGCGTTGACGACGGCCGAAACCAGCCCGCCGGCCAGCAACGAGGCGGCCACGGCGACCGAGATGGCCCTCCGGCGGCGGAGCAGCATGCGGTCTCCCGAGGCGAGGCGAGGCGAGGCGAGAATTGACGCAAATATATGTCTTGGTACGCGCGTCGGCAACCGACGCCACGGGAGGTCAGACGTCGTCCGCGTCCTCGCCGCAGCGAACGAAGCGCGCCCGGACGCGGCGTACCCGGCCGAGGCGCTCGGCTATGCGTCGGCGGTCAACGGTGACGACAGCTCGATGACCGGAACGCTGTGGGTGCCCGGCTCGGCGTCGAGGCGGACCTGGTACACCACGGGTGGGCCGGTCTGCTCCCAGCGCGCTCCGACGACGGTGCCCGCTTGGTTTCCGATGCGAACCCGTGTTCCTGGCGGGTGGCAGTCGTAGGGTTCGACGAGAAGCGCATCGAGGATGTGCCGGACGCCGTCCATGGAGCCGCGCAGACTGGTGGACCGTAGTTCTCGACCGAGCGTGGCCGCCGCGTCGCGGCGCCGTCGGTCAGGGTGCGCTTCGCCAGCGGTGAGTGCGGCTTCCACGCGGACCCACAGGTGCCACCGGTCATGGTCGAGCAGGCGCCGAGCGGCCCGGTCGAGCGCGCCGCAGGCAATGTCGACGGCTGCTTCCTCGCCCAGATCGCCCGCCCAGACGAGCTCCTCCGTGGCGGGTAGCAGGTTCGGCGACTCGTGCTCCAGGACGGCGTACAGCATGGCCACGGTCGTCTCCCGGCCCTCCCCCTGGTAGAGCGGGCCGATCCCGCCGGTGGCGCGTAGTGGCGGGAAACGCCTGACCAGGTGCGCGGCGCGGCCCAGCGGGAGGTCCGCGGCCAGCCGAGTGTCGCGTACCCGGGAGTTGAACGTGCGGTGTTCGCGGGCAGCGAACATCCATGCCCGATGCTCGTCGTCGCCGATCGGGAAGCCGGGACGCCGCAGGTGCGCCGGCGTCGGCGCCTTCGCCGCGAGCAGGCGCGCAGCAACGCAATACGCCACGCCGAGTTCGGTGGCCAGGGCCCGGATGGCGCGTTTGCGGGCCCGGTCGGGTACGGATTCTCGGCTGCGGGTTCCGCTCATCGTGGTCCTCCCCCGCTCATCCTAGGCCCGATTCGTTGTACGCTCAGGGGGCAGCGCGCCTGCACGAGCGTAGCGAGGCCCCCCACGCGGGCCGCGCGTGTACGCCAAGAGGCTCCGACTCAGCGCATGTCACCCCTTCCGCTTCCGCACGTACGCGTGCGTTTCCTTGGGCGGAGTGCGTGGGGCTTCGCTGCGAGGACGTGAGTACCGTGTTCGAGCGTTTCACTGACCGGGCCCGTCGGGTTGTCGTCCTGGCGCAGGAAGAAGCCCGGATGCTCAACCACAACTACATCGGCACCGAGCACATCCTGCTCGGCCTCATCCATGAGGGTGAGGGCGTGGCGGCCAAGGCGCTGGAGAGCCTGGGG
>DATHBD010000016.1:0-157575 GCA_035296325.1 Micromonosporaceae bacterium
GGACCGACGACGAGCGCGACCAACGCGACAACACCGCCCGGTCCTCATCACCGATCTGCACCAACCCAGTAGACAGCGCCACACCCCATGATCGCGTCACCGCCACGGAATGTAAAGGAACTAACGACGCGCAACACTAGCGGCCCTGCTGGTAGCGCGAGCCCGGCCGCCCGCGGATTCCTGCGCCATAGGCTCTTCGACGACCGAAGCGCGATGCTTAGCGAAGCGGGCAGGCGGCCCAGGCAGGCCACACTCGCCACACGCCATCGCGGCCGCCGCGCACGCCGGATCACCGGATCCAGATCAATGCGCATGCATTGCGGCCGGGTGCCCGTGGCCGGGGTGTGCGTGGTCGGGGTGTGGGTGGCCGGTGGGATCGTGCGGGTGGTGGTGTGGTCGTTGGGCGGCACCGAGCCGATCTTCGAAGCCGGGTAGCGCGACCCGGTACAGGCAGGTGTCGCAGTTCATCCGCACCTGCCCTGCGGTGGCCTCGGCGTAGCGCTCCAGGACGAGGTCAGCGAGTTCATCGCAGTCTCCGAGGAGTCCGGCCAGCCGTACGCCGATGCCGGGATGTCCGGTCGCCCATTCCGCCGCCTGTGCCGCCACGCGCTCCGGGAGGACGCCGGGGAATAGGAAGTACGGCAGGACCACGATGCGTCGGGCACCGAGCCGGCGGCAGCGCTCGAGACCCTCGGGCACCGACGGCTGGGCGAGGGACACAAAGGCAGGTTCCACGAGGTGGAGATTGCGGCCCTCCCAGAGCAGCCGGGCGGCCTTGTACACCTCGGCGTTCGCGTCCGGGTCGGTGGTGCCGCGCCCGACCAGCAGGACCGCGGTGTCGGTGCGGTCGGTCGCCGGCAGCACGGCGGTGAGCCGCTCCTCGAGGAGGCTGAGAACGGTGGGGTGGTTGCCCAGCGGGCGTCCGTAGGTGTACGACAGTCCGGGGTTGCGGAGCGTCTCCCGGAGCATCGCTGCGGGGATGTCGCCCTTGGAGTGCCCGGCTGCGACCAGGACCAGCGGGACCGCGACGACCCGCCGGTGCCCGGCGGAGACGAGGGTTGCCACCGCGTCGGTCAACGGCGGCGGGGACAGCTCGATGAAACCGCCGGCGACGTCCACGCCGGCGCGACCGGCGATCCGGGCGATCAGCGCATGGAACTGCGCCACCCCCGGTGCGCTGCGGGTGCCGTGCCCGACGACGAGCAGCGCGGGACCGGCCTCCGGTCCCCGCTGCGGTCGGTGGTTCATGCGTGGTCCTCCGTCGCTGAGTCGCTGTGCGCTACCGCATCGCCGTAGAGCAGGGCGTTGAGCGCGGCGGCAGCGACTGCGGAGCCGCCCTTTTCGCTGACGTTGCTGACCGCCGGCAGGCCGCTGTGCCGCAGCCTGGCCTTGCTCTCCGCGGCTCCGACGAAGCCCACCGGCAGGCCGATGACCAGTGCCGGCGCCACGTCCAGCTGGATGATTTCGTCCAGAGCGGTCGGCGCACACCCGACGACCCACACGGCGCCCGGGCCGACGTCGGAGTAGGCCAAGCGGATGGCGGCTGCGGACCGGGTGAGCCCGAGGTTGGCGGCGAGGTCACCGGCTCGCTCATCGCGGACGCGGCAGGTCACGGCGCGGGTGGTGATGCCTGCGGCGACCATGTGCACGTCAGCGACGACCGGGGCGCCGGCTGCGAGGGCGGCTGCGCCCGCCGCGAGGCTGTCCTCGTCGCAGCACAGGTCGGTGGCGTAGTCCAGGTCGGCACTGGCGTGCACGATCCGTTCCACCACGGCGCGGGTCCACGCCGGCAGGCCGGAGGTGTCCAGCCGGGACCGCAGGATCGCGTAGGACCGCACCTCGATCGGGTGGATCGACGCGCGGCTCATGACGGCTTCCCGGGACGGTATCGCGTGTCGTACCCGCGTAGTCGCCAGATGCCGGCAGCGAGCGCCCAGCTCAGGACGAACAGGCCGGCGATGACGTAGCCCAGTGCCTCCAGGTGCTCGCTGAGCTGGGCATACGCGTGCAGCCAGCGCCATCCGCTCATGGTGTGGGCGATCCCGGCGAGGTAGACGGTGCCGACGACTGCGGCGACGAGTACGGTCATCGCGGTGGTGGCGATGTTGTAGTACAGCGTGCGTGCGGGCCGGCGGTAGGCCCAGGAGTACGCGCGGGTCATCAGCAGGCTGTCGCCGGTGTCGAAGGCGCTCATGCCGGCGGCGAACAGCAGCGGCAGCGACAAGGTGGCCAGGACCGGCAGGCCGCCGCCGCTGGCGGTGGAGGCGGAGAGCGACAGCAGCGTGATCTCCGATGCGGTCTCCAGGCCCAGGCCGAACAGAATCCCCACCGGGTACATGTGCCAGCTCGACCGAATCATGCCGCGCAGCCGACGGCCCAGCAGCCGGTTCATCAGACCGCGGTCCAGCAGCAGCGCGTCAAGCCTGGCATGGTCCAGCTCCCCGCGCGCCATCCGCCGCCACAGATCCACCAGACCGCGCAGTACCACGGCATTGAGGCCCGCGACGAGCAGGAGGAACACCGTCGCCACCACCGCGGAGATCACACCGCCGACGGAGCGGAACCCGTCGAGTTGTCCGGCGCTCGCCGTACCGGCGGCCAACGCCACCACCATGGCCAGGACCAGGACCACGGTGGAGTGGCCCATGGCGAAGAAGAATCCGACGCCGACGGGGCGGCGGCCGCGCTGCAGCATGAGCCGGGTGGTGTCGTCGATCGCGGCGATGTGGTCGGCGTCGAAGGCGTGCCGGCAGCCCAGCACGTAGGCGAGAACGCCGGCTCCAGCGAAAGACCCGGCCGCCGCGTAGCTGTGCGAGTAGAACAGGAACAGCGACCAGCCCCCGACGTGCAGGCCGGCGATGACGGCGACGATGCTGAACAGGCGGGTGCGTTCGGCCGGGGTCCACCGACCCGACATCACCACGGCATCGGTCACGGGCGCTCCTCTGCGAGACGGGTTTCGGTGATGGCGTCCGCGGGGCAGATCTCGACGCACTCCAGGCAGCCGGAGCAGGAGTCCAGCACGATCAGGCGTCCGGCGGCCGGCCGCAGCGCGTGCTCCGGGCAGGTGATCAGGCAGGCGCCACACGCGGTACAGGCGGCGCTCACCGCGACGGGTGTCATGGCATCCACCGGTAGCCGCGCGGTGTGACCATCCGGCCCGCGATGAGCCGGGTCTGGGAGCTGCCGACCAGTACGACGGTGGCCATGTCGACCTCGGCACCGCGGGACTGCCGGATCCGGTCCAGGGTGGTGACGGTGGCGGACTCGTCCGGCCGGCTCGCGGAGCGCACCAGACCGACCGGTGTGGTGCCCGGCCGGCTCGCGGCGAGCAGATCGAGCGCGGCGCTCAACTGCCAGTCCCTGGTGTGGCTGCGCGGGTTGTAGAAGCAGACCACGAAGTCGCCGGCGGCGGCGGCGCGGACCCGGCGCTCGATCGCCTCCCAGGGGGTGTGCAGGTCGGACAGGCTCAGGTAGGCGTGGTCGTGGCCGAGCGGCGCGCCGAGCAGCGCAGCCGCGGCGACGGCCGCGGTGATGCCCGCGACGCCGACGACATCGATCGAGGTGTCGGCGACCTCCAGCGCCGGGCTGGCCATCGCGTAGATCCCGGCGTCGCCGGATCCGATCAGGGCGACGGCTTGACCGGCACGTGCTTCATCGACGGCGGAGCGGGCCCGTTCCGACTCGCTGCCCAGACCGGTGGCCAGCACCCTGGTGCCCGGGCGCAGCAGGTCCCGGATCTGGTCCACGTACTGGTCGAGCCCTACCACGACCGAGGCGGCGCGCAGTTCGCGGTGGGCGCGCGGGCTGAGGAGGTCGCGCGCGCCAGGGCCCAGACCGATCACCGCGAGGCGGCCTCGGGGACGGTGCCGCGCCAGCGCGACGGTGGCCATCGGTGGTGTTCCTGCCGACTTGGTCTTGGGTACCAGAAGCGTCGCGTCCCCCACCAGGCAGGCCGCCTCGGCCACGCTCGGCGTACCGACCTCGGCGCGCACCCGCTCGCTGGGGTTGGGAACGGCGACGGTCGCAAGGACCTCGGCTGGGTGGGTCACCAGCGGCCAGCCCCGCACCCCCGCGGCTTGCAGCAGGCCCGGCTCATCGGCCTTGACGTCGATGGTGGCGAGGTGTCGCACCGAGTGGGCGGACACGTCCGCGCCGGCCAGGACGTCGTCGATGAGGGCGAGGACCTCGCTGGCGGGGACACCGCGGGAGGCCCCGACGCCGAGTACGAGTGATGGTGGCCGCAGCACCGCGAGCCCGGCCTCCTCGGCCACCACCCGATCCGTGACCCGCAGCCGGTGGCGCGCCCCAACGGCCGGCCGCAGGTCCCTGGCCGGCACCTCGTCGACCGGCTGCACGTTGGGGGGCAGCGCGGGCAGCGGCCACCGGGCGTCCTGCTGCAACGCCACCGGCTCACCATCGAGCAGCGCCCGCGCCACCCCGGCGACGTCACCTTGGATCGGCCAGCCGAGCTGGTCGATGCCGGCGATGCCGACCGCGTCGCTTGCGGTGGTAACGACCGGTTGCGCGTCCAGCGTGGACGCCACCCGCTGAGCCAGGTCATTCGCACCGCCGCCGTGCCCACCCAGCAGTGCGACGGCGAAGCGGCGCCCCTCGTCGACACAGACCACCGCGGGATCGGTGTGCTTGTCGCCGAGGTGCGACGCCAGCAGACGTACCGCCACGCCGGTCGCCAGGAACGCCACGACGTGGGTGCACTCGGCGAACGCGGCCGGCAGGGCCTGCGCGGCCGGCCCGGCGTACAGCTTGGTCTCACCGGGCCACGCCATGCCAAGCTCACCCGCTGCCTGCCGCCCGGCGGCCGTGACCGCCACCAAACCGATCACGGCTGCACCGCCCGGGTCGCGGCGAGCAGGAACACCGGGTTCGCGGCAGCCAGCCGCACGCTACCGCCGGGCAGGTCCACCAGCCGCGACGCCTGCACCTGCACGCCCTCCACGGCGTACCCGGCGGCGAGCAGCGCACGGCGCGCCTCGGCCACCCGGTCCAGCGCGGCGTAACTGGCCACCAACCGGGCCGGCGCGCGCGCGGCGACGGCGCGGAGCACGTCGATGCCTCCACCGCCCACGAACGCGGCGTCCGGATCGGGCAGTGCGGCCAGCACGTCCGGCGCGGGCCCGATCACCACGCGGATGTCCACGCCCCTGGCGGCGGCGTTGCGCCGGATCGTCGCCGCGGCGTCGGGGTCGCGGTCCACCGCGATGACCGCGGCGTGCATGGCGGCACATTCCACGCCGACCGAGCCGCTTCCCGCTCCGACATCCCACACCAGCGTGCCGAGCGTCGCGCCGAGCCGGGCCAGCGCGATCGCCCGCACCTCCCACTTGGTGATCATCGAGTCGCGGTACCCGAACGCGCTCTCGGGTGCGGCGAAGCCGCCGGGCGGGGCGGCCGGCTGGTTGGACTCCAGCCGGCGGCGGTTGGCGTCGTGGCGGGCCGGGTCGAGCACCAGGACCACATTGGGATCCCGCCAACCCCGGGCGGTGGCCTCTTCGGGGGTGCACGTGGTGACCGCCTCGTCCGGGTGGCCCAGCCGCTCGCCGACAACGAGGGCGCGGGGCCACCCGTCGAGGTCGCGGCCCAGCTCGGCGGGCCCGTACTCCGGCGCGGTGAGGACGAACACCGCGGGCAGCGCCCGCGCCGCGTTGATCGCGGCCCGTGGCGCCCGGCCGTGCGCACTCATCACGACGGCGTCGTCCCACGCCTGCCCCAACCTGGCCGCGAGTACGGCGACCGACGACACGGCGGGCAGCACGGCAACCTGATAGCCCAGGGCGCGCAGGGTGCGGGTCACCCCGAACAGTCCCGGATCGCCGCTGGCCAGCACCACCACGGGCCCGTCATGCGCCGCCACGGCATCCAGCGCTGCCGCGAGTGGGCGAGTCGGCACCGTCGGCACGCCGGTCGGCAACGGGAGCAGCTCAAGCAGCCGGGGGCCGCCCACGATCAGCGTCGCGCGCGCCAACACGGCCAGCGCCGGGGGCCGTAGCGGCCCGCCGTCCCAGCCGATGATGGTGATGATCGGCCCGCTCACCCGACCCACTCCCCGCGCGTGGCGGCCACCACCCGGGTGCCGGTGAAGTCGACCATGGCCACCTCTGCCGCGAAGGGCGCGCCATCGCCGGCCGGGCCGGCGGTGCCGGCGAAGCGCACCAGGACCTCCCGCACCCGTCGGCACAACTGGTCACCGCAGAGGCGCAGCACATCGGCGCGTTCCCACAGCTCGTACGCGTGCCGTCCGGTGTTCGCGCCGTCCACCGCCCGGGCCAGGTCCACGTCACCGGTCACCGCACGGGTCACCCAGCCGAGCAGCCCGACGTCGACGCGGGATCTGGTGTAGTGGGTCATCAGCACGCCGGAGGCCAGCTTGGTGAGCTTGCCGGCCATCCCCACGAACACGACCCGGCGCAGCCCCAGCTCGACCGCGCGGCGCAGGGCCGCCCCGGTGAAGTCGCCCACCTCCACGAAGCAGACCTCCGGCAGGTGCGGGAGCAGCGCCATCGCGCCGGCCTCGGTGCGCCCACCGGTGCACAGCACCAGGGTGTCCTCCCCCTGCGCGGCCATGACCGCAACGGCCTGGACCACGCTGGCCCGCCAGGATTCGGTGGAGAACGGCCGGACGATCCCGGTCGTACCGAGGATGGAGATGCCGCCGACGATGCCCAACCGCGCGTTCGTGGTCTTGCGGGCCATCCGTTCACCGTCCGGCACGGAGATGACCACGCACACGCCGCGATCAA
Source organism: Micromonosporaceae bacterium (assembly GCA_035296325.1). Lineage (GTDB taxonomy): Bacteria > Actinomycetota > Actinomycetes > Mycobacteriales > Micromonosporaceae > DATHBD01. The sequence goes on from DATHBD010000016.1 coordinate 6,762, forward strand.
ACCGGTGCGCCGGCAGCGCTTCGCCGACCGCGGCGCGGATCATCCGCTGTGGAGTGTCGTTGATGGCCGGCCCGCCGACCGGCAGGCCGAGCCCTGGCTTGGTCACCACGCCGACACCGGCTCCGCCCCGCAGGTCGATCCGGTCGGCGTCTTCCCCGGTCATCCGGCGCCACGAAACGGTTGCCGTGATGTGGGCGCCGTGCGTGACGTCCGGGTCGTCGCCGGCGTCCTTGACCACCACCGCCTGCGCGGCACCGCTGGCCAGTAGCTCACATCGCTCGGGCACGAATGCCACCCGCCGACCGGCGGGCAGCCCGACCTCGACGACAGCGGGCGCGGCCCCTTCGACGAGCAGTACGGTGGCCGCCTTGGCCGCCGCCGACGCGCAGGTGCCGGTGGTCCACCCGGTGCGCAGCGCCTTCGGGCGCACCTTCGCGGTCCGGGGCAGGTCCGGTTCCCGCAGCTCGGCGGGTTCATCGGCCACGGCCGCTGCCGTCGTTGTGGGGGTGCGGGCCCGCGGTCGTCCGAGCCGAGCGCAGCTCACGCCGGGCTGCGGACTCGGCCCGGCGGTGGCCGTGGAAATGGCCGGGGTGGTACAGGTGCGAGCGGGTGCCGCCCGCGGTCAGCGCGGGGCCGACCAGGAACAGCGTGTGCTTCCAGAGCTTCGCCCGCTTCACCGTCGCTTCCAGATCGGCGACCGTGGTGTGCAGCACCAGCTCGTCCGGCCAGGTCGCCTGGTACGCGATGACCATCGGCGTGTCCTCGGGGTAGCCGCCGTCCAGCAGCTCGGCGGCGAGCTGCCCGGATCGGGCGGCAGAGAGGAAGATCGCCATGGTGGCGCCGTGCCGGGCGAACTCGCGTACCTCCTCACCGGCCGGCATCGGGGTCTTGCCACCGCCGAGTCGGGTCAGCACGACCGACTGCGCCACCTCCGGGATGGTCAGTTCCCGGCCGATGATCGCGGCGACCGCGGAGAAGGCGGAGACGCCGGGCACGATCTCGACGTCCAGGCCCAGTGCCACGCACCGGTCGTACTGCTCCTGCACCGCGCCCCACAGTGACGGGTCACCGGAGTGCACCCGGGCCACCAGCAGGCCCTGCCGCGCGGCCCGTTGGTAGATCGGCAGGATGCCCTCCATCGGGATGCGGGCCGAGTCCACGATCTCCGCGTCCGGGCGGGCGTGGTCGCGGATCAGGTCTTCGGTGACGAGGCTGGCCGCCCAGATGACGATGTCGGCCGCTGCGATCCGGGTTGCGCCCCGCAGCGTGATCAGGTCCGCCGCGCCCGGTCCGGCCCCGACGAAGACCACCTTGCCGCGACCGGTGCGCTCGCCGTCGGTGCTCATAGCCGCCCGCCGATGGTCGGACGGGTTGGTGGGATCAGGACCGTCGACAGGTACGCCGCCGGGCCGTGCACGTCGGCGAACGGCCGCACCTGCTCGTCGGGGAGGCCCAGGGACGAACCGAACACGGCGGTGTCGATCCGCCCGCGCCGCTCCAGCAGTGCGCGCACCTCGGGCAGGTGACGACCGCCCTTGTAGGCCACCACCGTGTCGGCCGAGTCCAGGGCCGCCGCGAGCGCGCCGATCCCCCCGGTGAGGGGCACCAGCGTGAGCGATTCGGTGCCCTCGCACAGGGTCGTGCCGCTGGCCGCCGCGAGCGCCTGCATCGCCGTGATCCCGGGTACCGTCTCGACGACCAGCCCGGGCAGCCGCGTCCGGACGGTCTGCGCCAGATAGCCGAAGGTCGAGTACACGTTCGGGTCGCCGATGGTGGCGAACGCCACGGTGCCCGCCCCGGCCTGGAACGCCTGCACCACCGCGTCGGCCGCGGCATCCCACGCCGCCTCGCGGCGGGCCCGGTCCTGGCGCTCGTTCAGTGCGAAGACCGCCCGTCGGATCCGGTCGTGCCTGACGTGGGCCCGCACGGTGGCCTCGGCCCGGCCGAGTTCCGACGGATCCATCACGGGCACCAGCACCAGGTCGGCGTCGCTGAGCACCCGGACCGCCTTGACCGTCACCAGGTCCGGGGCGCCCGGTCCGACCCCGACCCCGATCAGCCGCCGGCCGGTGCCGCCGCCTCCGATTCCCGCGCCGGTCACGCCGCTGCTCCGGCACACGTCGCGACGAACCGCCGGGCCAGCTGGGGCGAGCCCGCCCAGTGCAGGTGCAGGTACGACGCGTGGACCCGGGCGTCCGCGTACCCCTCGCGGCGAGGCCCTGCCGGACCGGTCCATGACCACGCCGTTCCGGCGTCGCCGGTCAGGGTGGTGCGGTGAAACTCGTGACCGGCGAACCGCTCCCCGGCGCGGGTCAGCACCGAGTCGCCGATCGCCACGGCCTCGCGGTAGCCGAGGATGAGCCGGGGAGTCATCACCGCGTCCGCCGGGACCACCCCGCACATCGGATGCCCGTCCAGTGAGCGGGACAGGTAGAGCAGCCCCGCGCACTCGGCCGCGATCGGGCCGGGAAACGCGGCGACCTGTGCGGCCAGCGATGTGTTGGCGGCCAGATCGGCCGCGTACACCTCCGGGAACCCGCCGCCGATCACCAGCCCGGTGGTGCCTTGCGGCAGTTGTGGATCGTTGCGCGGGTCGACCGGCACCACCTCGGCCCCCGCCGCGGTCAGCAGCTCGGCGGTCTCGGCGTAGCCGAAGGTGAACGCCGCCCCGGCGGCGACCGCCACGCGTGGCTGGGCCGCGACCGGGCCACCGAACCCGGCCACCTCGACGGCAGGGTCCCACGCCGGGCCGGGGAGCGGCCCGGCCGTGCCGGCCACGGCGAGCACCGTATCCAGGTCGACAGCCCGCTCGATCAGCCCGGCCAGCGCGGCTACCGTGCCGACCGCTTCGGCGGCCCGCTCCGCGACCGGTACCAGGCCGAGGTGGCGCGCCGGCGTGGCGACGGCGTCGTCGCGGCGCAGCGATCCCAGAACCGGCACCCCGAGCGGGGCGAGGGCGTCGCGGAGGATGGCATCGTGCCGGTCTGACCCGACCCGGTTGAGGATGATCCCGGCGATGCGCACTTCGGGATCGAACGCTACGAACCCCCCCACCAGCGCGGCAATCGACCGGCCCTGCGCCGTCGCGTCGACCACGAGCACGACCGGGCTGTCCAGGAGCTTCGCGACCTGCGCGGTGGAGGCGAGCTCACCCCGGCCGACCGCGCCGTCGTACAGGCCCATCACCCCCTCGATGACCGCCACGTCCGCCGGCACAGGGGTTGCCGCGCCGTGGCGGAACAACGGGGCGATCCGGTCCGGACTCACCAGGTACGGGTCGAGGTTGCGCCCCGGTCGACCGGCCGCTAGCGCGTGGTACCCAGGGTCGATGTAGTCCGGGCCGACCTTGTGCGGGCTCACCACGAGGCCCCTGGCGGTCAGCGCGGCGATCAGCCCTGTCGCGACGGTGGTTTTGCCGTGGCCGGAGGCAGGCGCCGCGACGACGATCCGCGGGGTCGCCGGCCCACCGGTCACCACTCGATCCCCCGTTGGCCCTTCTGGCCCTCGTCCATCGGGTGCTTGATCTTCGTCATTTCCACGACCAGGTCGGCGGCGTCGACGAGCCGTTGATCGGCGTTGCGGCCGGTGATGACGACGTGCTGGGAGCCGGGACGGTCCCGCAGCGTGGCCACCACCTCGTCGACGTCGACCCAGCCCCAGGTCATCGGATAGGTGAACTCGTCCAACACATACAGGCCGTGGCGCTCGTCGGCGAGCCGGCGCTGGATCTCCCGCCACCCCTCCAGCGCCGCCGCGGCGTGGTCGTCCTCGGTGCCGCCCTTGCGGGCCCACGACCAGCCCTCGCCCATCTTGTGCCACTCGACCGGCCCGCCTTCGCCGGTCTGCTCGTGCACCCGGCCGAGGGTCCGGAAGGCACCCTCCTCGCCGACCCTCCACTTCGCGCTCTTGACGAACTGGAACACGCCGATCGACCACCCCTGGCTCCAGCCGCGCAGCGCGAGCCCGAACGCCGCGGTGGATTTGCCTTTCATGGTTCCGGTGTGGACGACGACGAGCGGCCGGTTGCGGCGCTGCCGGGTGGTCAGGCCGTCATCGGGCACGGTGCTGGGTTGACCCTGGGGCATCAGGCGACCTTCCGATCGGGGCGGGCGGCGCGGGCGACGGCCGCGAGGTGGTCGGCCGCGAGTTCATCGAGCCGCAGGGTGGGCGCGCCGAGCGCCTCGGCAAGGGCGCCCGCCAGGCCGAGCCGGACCGGTCCGTCCTCGCAGTCCACGACGACGCAGCAGGTGCCCGTCGCGGCGAGGACGGCGGCCGCGCGGTGTGCCTCCGCGACGGGTTGCCCAGTGCCGGTGGCCCGGCCGTCGGTGACCACGATCAGCAATGGGCGGCGCTGCGGATCCTTGAGCCGTTCCCGCCGCAGCACGTCAAATGCGAGCCGCAGGCCCGCCGCGACCGGGCTGCGCCCGCCGGTCGGCAGCGCACCGAGCCTGGCGGCGCCGGCCTCGACCGACGAGGTGGGTGGCAGCGCGAGCTGCGCCGACGTGCCGCGGAACGTGATCATGCCGACCTTGTCCCGGCGTTGGTACGCGTCGAGCAGCAGTGACAGGACCGCGCCCTTGACCGCGTGCATCCGCTGCCGCGCGGCCATCGATCCCGAGGCGTCCACGACGAAGAGCACGAGGTTCCCCTCGCGGCCCTCGCGGACCGCCGTCCGCACGTCGTCACGGCGCACCAGCAGGCCGACGCCGATGCGGCCCCGGGTCCGCTGGTGCGGCGCGGCGGCCACCAGGGTCGCCAGAACATGCAGCGGCCGGCCGGTGGCCCTGTCGGTCGGCCGCCGCGATCCGGTGGTGCGACCGGTTGGCGTCTCGGCGCGCGACCGGCGACCCGTGGCCCCACCGCCGACACCCGGTACGGTCAGCAGCCGGGCCTGGAACGGGGTGCCCGCGGCGGCGACCTGGTCGGGCTGCCGCGCGGCGCCGGCGGCGCGCCCGGACGAACGGGGCGTATCAGCCGGCGAGCCGGTGGCGGAGTCCGATGTCGTCGGCTCCGGTGACGGGTCGCTCTCCGGGGCCGAGCGCGGGGGGTCGACCGGCTCCGGCTGACCACCACCACCGTCACCGCTGCCGCCGCCACCACCGCCTCCGCCGGGACCGTCGTCGCGCGGATCCTCATCGGGTCCGTCGTCGGACTCCGAGTTCAGCGCCTCGTCCAGCGCTTCCTGGTCGAGACCGGGGGCGTCGAAGGGGTTGCGGCGCTTGCGGTGCGGCAGGGCCAGCAACGCAGCCTGCCGGACATCCTCGGCGGTGACGACGCCACGCCCGTGCCAGGCCGCGTGTGCGATGGCGGTACGGGCGGTGACCAGGTCGGCGCGCATCCCGTCCACCTCGAACGCCGCGCAGATCCGCGCGATCTGGTGCAGGGCACGCTCCGGGAGCACGACCGTGCCGAGCCGACTCCTCGCCTGCCGGATCCGGGCCGCGAGGTCGGCCTCCGCCGGTGCCCACCGGGCCGCGAACGCATCCGGCGACGCCTCGTACGCCAACCGACGGCGTACCACCTCGACGCGCACCTGCGGGTCACGCGACGCGGTCACCTCGACCGTGAGGCCGAACCGGTCGAGCAACTGCGGGCGCAGCTCGCCCTCCTCCGGATTCATCGTCCCGACCAGCAGCACCCGGGCCGCGTGGGTGACCGACACGCCCTCGCGCGCCACGTGCGCCGATCCCATCGCGGCGACGTCGAGCAGCAGGTCCACCAGGTGGTCGTGCAGCAGGTTGACCTCGTCGACGTAGAGGACGCCGCGGTGCGCGTCGGCGAGCAGGCCCGGCTCGAACGCCTTGACGCCCTCGGTCAAAGCCCGTTCCAGGTCCAGCGAGCCGACCAGGCGGTCCTCCGTCGCGCCGATCGGCAGTTCCACCAGCCGGGCCGGACGGGTGGCCCGCGCCGCCCCCGGCTCGTGCGGCCCGTCCGGGCAGACCGGATCCGGGCGCGCCGGGTCGCAGGAGAACCGACAGCCGACCACGACGGCGAGGCCGGGCAGCAGGGCGGCCAGCGCCCGCACCACAGTGGACTTCGCGGTGCCCTTCTCGCCCCGCACGAGGACCCCGCCGACGGCCGGTGATACCGCGTTGAGCAGCAACGCCAGCCGCAGGTCGTCGAGGCCGACCACCGCGGAGAACGGGTACCCGCTCACCGCTGCACCCCATCGTCGACCGCGTCGCCTTCCAGGTCGCCCTCCAGCTCCAGGAACGTGGCACGCAGCTGCTCCAGCGTCTGCGGATCGGGCTGCGCCCAGAGCCCTCGCTCGGCCGCCTCCAACAGTCGCTCGCTGATCCCGTGCAACGCCCACGGGTTGGACCGGCGCATAAAGTCCCCGACCTGGGGGTCGAAGACGTAGGACTCCGCGAGCCGCTGGTACATCCAGTCGTCGACCACGCCCGCCGTCGCGTCGTAGCCGAAGAGATAGTCAACGGTCGCGGCCATCTCGAACGCCCCCTTGTAGCCGTGCCGCTGCATCGCCGCGATCCAGCGCGGATTGACCACCCGGGCCCGGAACACCCGTTTGGTTTCCTCGGCCAGGGTCCGGGTCCGTACCTGGTCCGGCACGGCCGAGTCGCCGACGTACGCGGCCGGCGCGCTGCCGGTCAGTGCCCGCACGGTGGCCACCATGCCGCCGTGGTACTGGAAGTAGTCGTCGGAGTCGACGATGTCGTGCTCGCGGGTGTCCTGGTTCTTCACGGCCACCGACATCCGTCGGAACGACACCTCCATGTCGGCGCGGGCCTCCCGCCCGTCGAGCCCCTGGCCGTAGGCGTAGCCGCCCCACACCGCGTACACCTCCGCGAGGTCGGCGTCGCTGCGCCAGTTGCGAGCATCGATCAGCGGCAGCAGGCCGGCGCCGTACGCGCCGGGCTTGGACCCGAAGATCCGGGTGGTGGCCCGCCGGACGTCCCCATGCGCCTCGAGGTCGCTCGCCACATGCGCGAGCAGGTAGTTCTCCTCCGCTGGTTCCGCCAATCCACTCACCGCCCGAACCGCGTCATCGAGCAGCGCGATCACGTGCGGGAACGCGTCGCGGAAGAACCCGGAGATGCGAACGGTCACGTCGATGCGGGGCCGACCGAGCTCGGCCCGCGGCACCACGGTGAAACCGGTGACCCGGCGGGACGCGTCGTCCCACACCGGACGGCAGCCCAGCAGCGCCAGGACTTCGGCGATGTCGTCGCCCTGCGTGCGCATCGCCGAGGTGCCCCAGATCGTCAGGCCCACTGAGCGGGGGTAGTCGCCGGTGTCGGCGAGGTGCCGCTCGATCAGCGAGTCGGCCAGCGCGACACCGACGTCCCAGGCGTTGCGCGACGGAATGGCCTTGGGATCCACCGAGTAGAAGTTGCGGCCGGTAGGCAGCACGTTGACCAGACCCCGCGTCGGCGACCCGGACGGGCCCGATGGCACGTACCCGCCGTCCAGCGCGTGCAGGAGATGGCCCAGCTCATCGGTGGTCCGCGCCAGCCGAGGTACCACCTCTGTCGCCGCGAACTCCAGGACCCGGACCACCTCCGGAACGTCGCGTCCCAGGGCCTCGCCGGCGACGGCGGGCGCCTTGGCCAAATCCCACCCGGCGGCCTCCATGCCGAGCACGAGCCGCCGGGCCAACTCCTCGATGAGGTCGACGGCGTCGGCGGCCGATCGGGCCGGCCCGTCCACCGCGCCGAGCAGTCCCGCCGGCACGTCGACCGCGGCCCCCGGCGCCGCCAGCAGGGCCCGCTCGTCCAGCCCGAACCCGGCCGCGAGCGCCGCTCGCAGACCGGGCAGCGCCCCGGACCGCCCGCCGAACATCTGCGTCGCCCGCAGGATCGCCAGCACCAGGTTGACCCGCGCCTCGCCGCGCGGTGGTTGGCCGAGGATGTGCAGACCGTCGCGGATCTGAACGTCCTTGATCTCACACAGGTACCCGTCCAGGTGCAGCACGAAATCGTCGAAGTCATCGTCGCCGGGCATCTGCTCGGCGTGCAGATCGTGGTGCAGTTGAGCTGCCTGGATCACGGTCCAGATCTGCGCCCGCAGCGTCGGCACCTTCGCCGGATCCAGCGCGACCACGGTGGCGTACTCGTCGAGCAACTGCTCGAGCCGGGCCAGCTCGCCGTAGGTGTCGGCCCGCGCCATCGGCGGCACCAGGTGATCCACCACCGTGGCGTGTGCCCGCCGTTTGGCCTGCGTGCCCTCCCCCGGGTCGTTGACGATGAACGGGTAGACCAACGGCAGATCACCGAGTACGGCGTCCGGCGCGCACGCCGCGGACAGGCCGAGCCCGTTGCCGGGCAACCACTCCAGCGTCCCGTGCTTGCCCAGATGGATCATCGCGTGGGCGCCGAACACCTCGTCGGCCCAGCGGTACGCGGCCAGGTAGTGATGGCTGGGCGGCAGATCCGGGTCGTGGTAGATCGCGATCGGGTTCTCCCCGAACCCCCGCGGCGGCTGGATCATCAGGACCACGTTGCCGAACCGCAGCGATGCCAGCACGATCTGCGCCGCGGCGCCTTCGCCGTCGACGTACAACGCGCCGGGTGCCGGGCCCCAGTGCGCCACCATGCGGTCCGACAGTTCCACCGGTAGCGCGTCGAGCCACTCCGCGTACTGCGCGGCCGGCACCCGTGCCGGTGCCGCCGCGAGCTGCTCCTCGGTGAGCCACGCGACGTCGTGGCCACCGGCGGCGATCAGCGCATGGATCAGCGCATCACCGTCGGTCGGGAAGTCTCCGGTGTGGTAGCCGGCCGAGCGCAGTGCCTGGAGCAGCTCGACCGCCGAGGCAGGGGTGTCCAGCCCGACGGCGTTGCCGACCCGGGCGTGCTTCGTCGGATAGCTGGACAGCACGATCGCGAGCCGCTTGCGCCCGTTGGGCACATGGCGCAGGGCCGCGTGCCGCACCGCGATCCCGGCGACCCGGGCACACCGCTCGGCGTCGGCGGCGTACACCGCGACCCCGTCCCGCAGTTCTTTGAACGAGCACGGCACCGTGATCAACCTGCCGTCGAACTCCGGAATCGCCACCTGCATGGCGGCGTCCATCGGTGACAGGGCGGCCGAACTACCCAACCACGTCGCCCGATCGGTGGTCAGGCACAGCGCCTGGAGCACCGGCACATCGAGACCGGCCAGCGCACCCACGTCCCACGACTCGTCGTCACCGCCGGCGGCCGCGCTCGCGGCGTGCGCGCCGCCGGCCGCGAGGACCGTGACGATCACGGCGTCGGCCGCCGCCAGCAGGTCGAACAGCCCGCGGTCCGCGCCCCGCAGCGAGCCGGTGAAGACCGGCAACGGCCGGCCTCCCCGTTCCTCGATCGCCGCGCACAGGGCATCGACGAACGCCGTGTTGGCGCTCACCGCGTGCGCCCGGTAGAAGACCACCGCCACCACCGGCGCATCCGACCCGTCCACACTCCCGCCGGTGACCGCGCCGGCTCGATGGTGCAGGCCGAATGCCGGCAGCGCCTGCGGTGGCGCGAACGCCTCGCCGGTCAGCAGCAACGTGTCGCGCAGGAACGCAGCCAGGGAGGCCAGGTTGGCCGGGCCCCCTTCGGCGAGGTAGGCCAACGCCTCCCTCGCGATACCGATCGGCACGGTAGAGATCGCCATCAGGGACGGATCGGGCACTGTCTCGCCGCCCAGCACCAACGTCGGCAGACCGGACTCCAGGACCGCATCCAGGCCCTCCGGCCAGGTCGCGCGACCGCCGAGGAGCCGGACCACCACGATGCGAGCCTCCCGCAGCAGCGCCGGCACCTCGGCCGCCGTCAACCGGGCCGGATTGCCCACCAGCCACCGCTCACCGCTGGCCCGCGCCGCCAACAGATCAGTGTCCGCAGTGGACAGCAGGACGATCACGCGCGCGCCCCCGCCCGGCCGCGCCACGAGGTGCACGCGCCGAACCGACCTGGGCGGACATGGCAGCGCACGTCCGCCGCCGTGTCAGGCGAATGGAGGACGGTGGATGGCACGACGGCAGATCCGGAGGTGCACCCAGCACGGGGTGGACACACTCCGGTAGGGGCGGTCACCCGCTACGTCAGCGTCGGCGGATCAGCGGTTGAAATGCAGCACATATGGAGCCTCCCGGGTACCTCGCCCAGTGGTCAGGTCGCGACGGACGAAGTGTCCTGGCTCTCGGATCAACGCGCACCCCGGCCTTCCAGCTCCTGCATACATACTGCAGTCCAGCGAGCCGTGACCATGCTTGAGGCTTGCTACCCGATGACAGTGGCGGGACCGCGCCGGAATCTCACCGGCTTCCTCCATTGTCCGTCAACGGTGACCTCACCACATCGACCATGATGACGTCAACCGCGCATGACCGGAATGCGTCCCGTGCGATGCGGTGGTCGTGGTGGAACCCACACTCTTACACGTTCGCGTAGGATCCCGAACGGGACCGCGCGGAACGGTTCCGCGGGCGGTCGGCCTGCGTGCCTTCGGCGGCCAGTTCGGCCGCGTCTGCGTTGCCGCATCACACCGTGGCGACAGCTCGCAGATAGTCCGGGAGGTCATCGACTCCGACGGCGGCGCCGCGACACCAGTCGACCACAACCAGGTCGAATGCGCGCAGTACCGGCTCGATGGATGCGGCCGCGACCGGTTGCGTCGCTGCGTGCAGGGCCAACCCGAACCCGACGATCGCGCCGGAGCTCGCGCAGCCCTACGTTGCCGGTGCAGAGCTGCTGAGCTGCCGGAGCCACTCGTCGAATGTCGTTGCGGCGACTCGAGCGTCCTCGGCCGGCAGCAGCACGTTCCCGGCCCATTCCGGGCCGAACGGGGCGGACCAGGTCGGCACCAGCCGCACCGTGCGACCCTGCGCCACGGTTGTCCGCCTGGCCATGTCGACCAGGTCCTGCGTCTGCGGGCCGGCCACGTCCACGTAGCGGCCGCGTGCATCACCCACCGCGATGTCGACGAGGACATCCGCTACGTCCGCGGGTGCGATCGGCTGCACGAGCAGCGGAGGGATCGTGGCGACACCGTCGCGCTCGGTCCAGCTCACCACGGTCGCGGCGAAGTCGTGGAACTGCGTCGCCGGCACGATTGTCCATGGCACCGGACCGGCGCTCACGAGGCGCTCCTGCTCCCGTTTGCCAGCGTAGTGCGCGTTGCCCTCGATGCGATCGAGCCCGACGATGGAGAGCAGCACGTGGTGGCGCACGCCCGCGCTCTGCTCGGCGGCGAGCAGATTCCGTGTGGCGGCGCCAAAGTGTGCCACCGCGCCCGAGCGATCCCCCGCTGGACCGTTCGTGACGTCCACCACCGAGTCGACACCGTTGAGCACCGCGTCCAGTCCTGCCGCGGTGACCAGGTCAACGCCGAGCGACCGGCTGATGCGTACGACGTCATGGCCGGCGCGCTCCAAGGCGGCGACGGTGAGGATTCCGATGTTGCCGGTGGCGCCGGCGACTGCGACCCGCATGGGGTTTCTCCCTTGGTAAGCCGTCGAAGTACGCTGGCACGGCGGCCCGCTCGCGGACCGGTACACGCTCGTGCCGGGAACAGTGCGCGTCATCATGCCGCTGAGAGGCACCTACACGCGATGCTTTAGCCTGGACAATTTGGTGATCATCGACTAGTGGGCCCAACCGGCGGGAGAATCTGCGGAGGCTACACCACTGCAGAGGATCGACGCAGGCGCTCCAGACCGGGGATCGAAATGACCGCTGAACGAAAATTCGCCGGCGCCGAAACCCTGACGCCGATGATGCGAGAGGTTTTCGGCACTGACCGTCACATCGCCACCGTCGATCGCCTGCTCAACGGGACCAAGAAGGGCGTCTACCGCGTCACGCTGGACGACGCCACGAGCGTGATCGTCTATGTCTGGAACGCCGACGAGGACTACTGGGATGGTCTGCTGCCGGATGGCCACGACGACCCGTCGAACCCGTTCGCCCACGCCTCGGGCATCGACTACTTCGTGGGTGCCACCCGTCGGCTGGAAGCGGTCGGAGTTCGTTCGCCGCGGCTGTTGCTCGCCGACCGCAGCAAGGATCTTTACCCGGCCGACATCGCCGTCACTGAGGACGTCCGCGGCGGAACGCTGCAGGCGCTACTGGAACGCGACCCGGACGCCGGCCGGCGAACGCTTGCGCGGCTCTCGGACATGCTTCGGCGCATGCACGCCTACCGCGCGCCGGCGTTCGGGCGGGTCGCGTGGATCGACAGCGGAGGCGCACCGCCACCCACGACCTGCGAGCAGGCCTACCTGGAACGCGCGCTGGCGAACATCGCCACCGCCGTGCCACGCGACGCCCGCGCCGCCGAAGGCGAGGCGATGCTTGAACGGAAACTCCGCACGCTGTACGCCACACTCGACCCGCGCGCAGAGCACGGCGTGGTCCACGGCGAGCTCTGCGCGGAACACACGCTGGTCGGGCCGGACGGGGAACCCGTCATCATCGACATCGAGGGCCTGATGTACACCGACATCGAAGTGGAGCATTGCTGGATGCGGATGCGCTTCGGCCCGCACTACGCGGCGCTCCGCAACCCCGAACTCGACCCGACGCGTGTCAAGTACTACCAGTACGTCATGCATCTGGACCTGGTCGGCGGCCCGCTCCGTATCGCCGAGGGCGACTTCCCGAACCGCGACTGGATGCTCGACGTTGCGAACTTCCACCTGCAGAAGGCGCTCGCCTACTGATCGGCACCGTCCTGTACCGGGGGCGATGTATGGACGGCGGATGAACTGGGAATGCATCCCTGTATGACGATGACACAAGAACCCACGAACTCACTGTCGTCGCGCGAACCGGCTGGATCGCCAGGGCCGCCAGCCCTGGTGCGCCAGGGCACCACCGTCCTGCTGGTCCTGAATGGACTGGCGCTGGCGTGGGCACTCTTTCTCCTTCTCGGTATCGTCCTGCTGGCGGCCGACGACGAGTCCGCGCCCGGTTGGATCGCGCTCCCCGCGGTGATGATCGCCGTCCAGACGTTGTTCCTGTACCTGACGTGGAAGATCCGCCGCGGTAGCAGGGCGGCGTGGGTCACCATGCTGGTGACGTTGGGCGTCCACGTCGTCGCGTGGCTGGGAATGGCTGTCGGCAATGCGGAGGGCAACACCATCGTCGGCGCGCTGATCATGCTGCTACCGGCGGGCGCGGTCGTGGCCTACCTGGTCGCGCCCCGCAGCTCGCGCGAATACTTCCTCGGCCACTGAAGCCCGGTCCCGCAGCCCGGGCAGCACCGGTCGATGTCGCAGCTGCGCGCAGCGGGGACCATCCCGGCGCGCGATGCCGACGGGCGTCGGCGATGCTGTTGGGCGTGGAGTACGTGTCCCGAGTGCCGCGACCGCCGCTGGACGGGCTGATCGACGACCTCTACTACCTGGCGGGTGCGCCGCCGTACGCCCTGCTGACGCTGCCGCCCGCGCCGTCGGCGTTGCTCATCGTCAACCTCGGGGCGCCGTTCCGCATCCGCGGCGGCATCGACGTCGAGACGGCCGAGTACGCCGACGGCTGCGTGGTCACCATGCCCACCCGCGCGTGGGAGTTCGGCTACCCGTTCCGGACCCGGTCCGTCGGCGTGCACTTCAAGCCGTGGGGGCTGGCGCCGTTCCTGCCGATGCCCGCGGCCGAGCTGTGTGACCGGCCGGTGACGGTAGAGCAGGTCTGGGGCCGACCCGCCGTTGCTGAGCTGCGGGACCGGTTGGCCACGGCGGACGGACCACAGGAGATGCTGACGCTGCTCGAGGAGGAGCTGATGCGACGGTTGTGCGAGACCGCCGGCCTGGGGCTGGTCCGCCATACGACCAGCGTCATCGCGGCGACCGGCGGCGCCGTGGCGATCGGCGACCTGAACGTGGCAGCCGGCGTCAGCAGCACTCATCTGGCACAGCGGTTCAAGGAGCTCATCGGCGTCACACCGAAGCGGCTGGCCCGCACCTACCGCTTCGCCGCCACCGTGTTCGCGATCGACCCCGCCGGACCGGTCGACTGGGGCGACCTCGCCGGTGGCGCAGGCTACTTCGACCAGGCCCACTTCGGCCACGAGTTCCGGGCGTTCACCGGGCTCACGCCGACCCGGTACGTCGAAGTCCGGCGGCGGTTCCTGCGCGAACATCCCGGCCACGCGCTGGACGGCTGGCCGCTGCCGGCCGATTGATTTCTTACAAGAGCGACAGCTCACGACACGCTAATTTGGGGCCCGCACCCCAAGGCAGAGGAGAGTTCCGTGGGCAAGGTGGTCATGTACAGCTCAGTGTCGGTAGACGGCTTCATCGCGGACGGGAACGACCAGCCCGGACCGCTGTTCGACTGGTTGACCAGCGGTAACGTCCCGTTGGACGAGAGCGGCCAGCTGAAGGTGTCGCAGACGTCCTACGACTACACCCGGCCGTACTGGGACGAGATAGGGGTGACAATCTGCGGCCGCCACGTCTTCGACATGACGGACGGCTGGGACGGGAAGCCTCCAGGCGGGGTCGACCACGGGGTCGTCGTGACCCACCGGGGCAGGCCCGAGGGCTGGCATCCCGAGGCGCCGTTTCACTTCGTCGACGGCGTCGAGGCAGCCGTGGCCAAGGCGCAGGAGCTTGCGGGTGACCGCATGGTCGAGGTCGCCGCTGGCGACGTCGGTGGCCAGGTGCTTGCCGCGGGCCTGATCGACGAGGTGCGCATGGACGTCGTACCCGTCGTGTTCGGGTCCGGCAAGCGCTACTTCGGGTCGGTCCACGCACAGCACCTGTTGGAGGATCCTGACGTGGTTCTTCAGGGCAACCGGGTGCTTCACCTGCGCTATCGGGTGCGCCGTTGACCGAACTTTGCGGTCGGCGGACCCCGGTCGGCCCGGACATCGACCTTCCGAGATTGCCCCTCGGGTGCGCTCGCCATAGGGTACGGCAAGCGCTTACCTACGCGGTGCAGAGGAGCCTTCGAGGATGCAGACCAACAGATCGCGCGTACGGTGGGCCGCCGCACTGGGTGCCGCCCTGCTGCTGACCGTCGGTGCCTGCTCCGGGAGCGACGACCCGGCGTCCAAGGGTGAGGATCCGATCATGATCGGCGTCTCGCTGCCACTGACCGGGGACTTCTCCGAGCCTGGCAAGGGGGTGCAGCAGGGCTACCAGGCCTGGGCGAAGATCGTCAACGACAAGGGCGGGCTGCTGGGCCGGCGGGTGGAACTCAAGATCCTCGACGACCAGTCCAATGCGGACCGCGTCGTCGCCGACTATGAGCAACTCATCGGCAAGGACCAGGTCGACCTGGTCTTCGGCCCGTTCTCCACCCGGCTGGTGGTGCCCTCGGCCCGTGTCGCCGAAGAGTACGACATGCTGTTCGTCGAGCCCGCGGGCGCCGCGAAGGAGGTCTTCCAGCAGGGCTTCAAGAACCTGTTCTACGCGGCTCCGGCAGTCGCGAACGACCACTACAACCACCTGGCGCAGCACATCCTCACGCTGCCCGCCGACCAGCGGCCCAAGACCGTCGCGGTGGCCGCGATGGACGACCCGTTCGCCCAGGGCACCGCCTACGGCCTGCGGGACAAGCTCAAGGCCGGCGGACTGTCCGTGCTGGTCGACGAGGTGTACCCGCCGAACACCACCGACTTCAGCAACATCGCGGCGAAGATCGCCGCGTCCCGGGCGGACGTCCTGATCGGTGGCTCGCAGTACCAGGACGGTGTGAACCTCATCGTGGCGTTGCAGCAGTTGCAGTACCAACCGAAGCTGGCCGCGTTCTCCACCGCCCCGACGAACCCGGAGTTCGCGAAGGCGGTCGGCAAGACCGAGGGCGTGCTGTCGCCGACCGGCTACAGCCAGGACGCGCCCTACGAGAGCAACAAGGAGTTCGTCGAGAAGTACACCGCCCAGTTCGGTTCGCCGCCGGAGGAGGACCAGGCCAACGCGTACACCACGGGGCAGGTCGTGGCCGCCGCGGTGACCGCGGTGGGCTGCGCCGAGCAGGGCGGATGTCAGCAGAAGCTCGTGGGCTGGCTGCGCAGCAACGAGGTGCCGACCGTGGTCGGCCCGCTGAGCTGGGACGCCACCGGCAAGCCGAAGGGCGCCCACATGATCCAGCAGTGGATCGGCGGCGACATCAAGATCGTGCTCCCGCCGGACGCCAAGGAGGCTGAGTTCCAGTACCCGAAGCCGGCCTGGTGACCGGCGTGCCGTCCGGCGGACTACTCCTGCAGAGCATCGTGCTCGGCCTGCTGCTGGGTGGGCTGTACGCGCTGCTCGCGGCCGGCCTGACGCTCTACTTCGGCATCATGCGGGTGGTGATGATCGCGCATTCGGCGTTCCTCATCCTCGCCGCGTACCTGGCCTGGTGGTCGCACGCCCGGCTGGGCGTCGACCCGCTGCTGTCGATGGTCGTCACCGTTCCGCTGTTCTTCGCCGCCGGGGTGCTGCTGCAGCGCGGTCTGCTGGCCCGCCTGCGGCCGGCGACGCTGGGCATGATGTCGGTCCTGCTCACGTTCGCGGTGGCGGTCGCGGTCGAAGGGCTGCTCGGGTACGCGTTCACCGGCACGCAGCGCCGCATCCAACTGGACTACGGCTCGGCCAGCATCGGTCTGTTCGGCGCCCGGATCGCGGTGGTCAAACTGATCGCGTTCGTCCTGGCCGCCATCGCGCTCGGCGCCCTGTACGTGGTGATGAAGCGGACGCGGTTCGGCTGGGCGCTGCGGGCCACCATCGCGCACCGTGATGCGGCCCGGCTGGTCGGCATCGACACCGAGCGGATCGCCGGGTACGGCTTCGGCCTGGGCCTGGCCACCGCGGCGGTCGGTGGCACGGCGCTGAGTCTGGACACGACCATCTACCCCTCCCTGCACTGGCACTGGATCGGACCGCTGATGGCGATCATCGTGGTCGGCGGCCTGGGCAGTGTCCCCGGCGCGGCGGTCGCGGCGATGGTCCTCGGGATGTTGCAGAGCCTGCTGCAGATCCCGTTGGGCACGACCTGGGCGCAGACGGTCTTCTACCTGGCGCTGTTCGCGACGCTCGCGTTCCGGCCTCAGGGGTTCTTCGGAGGTCGTCTTGCCCAGCGTTTCTAGGCGCGTCGGGTCCGGCGCCGCGGTGCTGGTGCTCGCCGCCGCGCTGCTGTCCTTTCCCAGCCTGGCACCGAACCCGTACATCCTGTCGGCCGGCATCGTGGTGCTCAACTACGCGGTGCTGGCCACGTCGTGGAACTTCGTGGGCGGGTTCACCGGCTACATCTCGCTGGGCCACGGCGCACTGGCCGGCCTCGGCGGGTACGGCACCGGCCTGCTGGTCACCCGGGGCGGCCTGAACAGCTTCGTCGCGCTTTTCCTGGCGACCCTGCTGGTCGCCGCGATCGCGGTGCCGATCGGCATGGCCGCGCTGCGGGTCCGCGGCGCCTCGTTCGTGATCGTGTCCATCGCCCTGGTGCTGGTCCTGTTGCTGGTGTTCCAGAGCTGGGCCCCGGTGACCGGCGGGTCGCGCGGGCTGGTCGTCCCGCGGCCTTTCGACCTGTCGCGCCCAGAGCACCACCGGGTGTTCTGGTTCCTGTTCACCGGCGCTTTGGGGCTCGCGCTGCTCGTCTGGTGGCTGATCGACCGGTCCCGCTTCGGCCTGGGTCTCAAGGCGGTCCGGGAGGACGAGGACAAGGCCGAGGCGCTGGGAACGCCGACGTTCGCGTACAAGCTGGGAATCTTCGTGGTCTCCGCCGCGTTCACCGCGCTGGCCGGCGGCCTGTACGCGCTGTGGTTCGGCGACCTTGACCCGGTGTTCCAGTTCTCCGTCCTGACCGGGGCCTACCTGGTGCTGATGGCGTTGCTCGGCGGGGTGCGCAACCTGTTCGGGCCGCTGGTCGGCGCGATGGTGGTCGGCACCGCGCTGGAGTACTTCAAGGTGGAGTTCGGCAACACCCCGCTGCACCTGGTCGCTACGGGCGTACTGCTCGGGCTGGTGGTGCTGTTCATGCCGGACGGCGTGCTGCCCGCGTTGGGTGACCTGTGGCGGCGGCTGCGGCCGGCCGGCGAGCAGGCGTCCATCCGCGAGGTCACGGCCGCCGAGCTGCACGAGCAGCGTCGTACCGAGGAGGTCCGGGGATGAGCCTGGCGACCATCGGCCTGCGAAAGGCGTTCGGCGGGGTGACCGCGCTGGACGGCGCGACGGTCGAGTTCCACGACGGCAAGATCAATGCGCTGATCGGCCCCAACGGCTCGGGTAAGACGACGTACTTCAACTGCGTCACCGGGATGATCCGACCCGACGACGGTCGGATCACCTACCGGGGCCGGGACCTCACCGGGCGCGCCCCGCACGTGGTCGCCCGCGCCGGGATCGGCCGTACCTTCCAGCTCTGCCGGGTCTTCCCGCGGATGTCCGCGCTGGACAATGTACTGGCCGCGACCCGGCCCGGAGGGATCCTCGGCGGCCTGCGCGCGGCCCGGCACCGTGCCGATGTCGACCGGGCCCGCGGCTGGCTGACCCGGCTGGGCATCGAGCACCTCGCCGGCGTGGAAGCGCGGAACATGTCGTGGGGCCAGCAGAAGCTGCTGGAACTCGCCGGCGTGCTGATGGCCGAGCCGGAGACCGTGCTGCTCGACGAGCCGGCCGGCGGGGTCAACCCGGCGCTGCTCGACCGGATCGGCACGCTGGTCCGCGAGCTCAACGCCGAGGGCCGCACCTTCGTCATCGTCGAGCACAACATGGACCTGGTGATGAGCATCAGCGACCACATCGTGGTGTTCGACCGGGGGCGTCCCATCGCCGAGGGTCCGCCGGCCGTCATCCGGACCGACGAGCGCGTGCTGGGGGCGTACCTTGGCGTCTGAGATCGAACTCGTCGATGTCCAGGCCGGCTACGGCCGGGCCGCTCCGGTGCTGCGTGGGTTCAGCGTGTCGGTACCTGCGGGATCCATCGTCTGCCTGGTCGGACCGAACGGCGCCGGGAAGTCCACCGTGCTGAAGGTGGCCGCCGGCCTGCTCAAGCCCCGCTCCGGCCGGCTGCTCGTCGGCGGGCGGGACGTCACCGGGCAGGGGCCGCAGAAATTGCTCGCCGCCGGGGTGTCGCTGGTACTGCAGGGCCACAGCGTGTTCCGCGAAATGACCGTGGAGGAGAACGTCCGGCTCGGCGGCTACACCGTGCGGGACCCGAAGCGGATCGCCGAGCGGGTCGCATTCGTCAAGGACGTCTTCCCGGTGGTCGCCGACCGCTGGACAACGCTGGCCGGCCTGCTCTCCGGCGGCCAGCAGAAGCAGGTGGAGTTCGCCCGGTCGCTGATGATCGAGCCGAAGGTGGTGCTGCTCGACGAGCCGTCGATGGGCCTGGACCCCAAGACAACCAGCACCGTGTTCGACCAGATTGTACGGATGCGCGACGCGGGCACGGCGGTGCTGCTCGTGGAGCAGAACGCCCGGCGCGCCCTGCAGACCGCCGACATCGGCTGCGTGCTGGACCTCGGGCGGGTGCACATCTCCGGGCCGGCGGGTGCCCTGTTGGCCGACCCGCAGCTCGGCGAGCTCTACCTCGGCGGCCGTCCCGGCGAGAAGCCGGCGGTGCCCGGTGCCGAGCCCCCCGTCACACCGAAACACTGACCCGCGGCCACCAGGCCGCGGCAAGGACGTCACCATCCCAGGAAGGCGCGGAGGGCGCGGCGCCAGCGCCACCCCCACTGGGGAACCACCACCTGCAAGGTAAGAAAGACAGCTGCGGCCACCACGAGGAGAAACAGCAGCTGCTGCTGCCAACTCTCCTTAAATATCAATGCCGCTACAATGCCGGCAACCGCGGATATGGCTGCCGGCAGGAAGGTTTCTCGGGCGATACTCGAAATCGCATTCCGCTCGGGGATTTTTGAGTTGTCACCGTGGCAGTCAAGCAGGGCATGTATCAACTTGTGCTGTCGTGTACTTGCCAGGAACATCGTTGTGGCGACGATCGCACCCTCGCCGTGGCGTGCCGCGATTGCTGTTGGGTAGCGGCGCCCGCTACGGCGTGTCGTAACTATTACCGGGCACCAGTTCAAACGGGAGCGCCGCCTCAAGGGACTGAGCCGAAACCAACCTCGGTAGAGAGTCTTCCAATTCTCCCTGGCCAGGAAGCTGGCGACCCGTTCGGCCGCAGGAAACATTTCCTCATGGCTCCGTTCCCCTAAGGGCTGGAGCCTGTTCAGACTGGAGCCAAAGCGAGCGGGCCGCTGGGCCGCCGCCGTCACCACGCATTCTGCACCAAAGCGCCTGGCTTGTGCCGGCGGATCAAGCTCGTCTTCGGCGCCGCACACAACGACCTCACGATGGCCGAGCAACCGGTCGTACGCGTGCTGGCTGGGAACACTCAGCACAGTTTGGCCTTCGATTATGAGGAGACCACCGTTACGCACCCACATGAGCACTTCACCGCGATGGTGATCAAACCATGCCAGCGTGAAGTCTGCACCGAAGTCCGGGTCACCGTTAACCACGTCCCAGTTCAGTACAAGCACGTCAAGGTCGTCGAGAGCCTGGAGAAACGAGTATCCCCCACCCGGGACCGCCTGCTGGTTGAGCGGGGCTACCGCATCTGCGAGCCGGACTTCGGTGTACTCGTGGTTGGGAGCGATCACTTCCTCCCAGTGGTTACCCCGTGTGCAGTGAGACCAGTCGGTGATGACTGCCACCCGCAGACGCTTCGTCACCTGTCCTCCACTTAATGATCCAATCCGCCGTGCTCCCGAGATCAATTCCAGCGATCAATCCGGCAACGGGCGGCGCGGTACCGACACCGCTTCGTCGAGCGACGGTCATGACCGGCGCCAACGACGGCGGTAAGCAAACCGCCGTGATGTCGACGTTCCTGCTCACGGGAGTCGGCAATCATGGTGTACGACCGGACCTGTGCCCGAGTCGGAGACCCCAAAGGCGGGCTGACTGACGAAGGACGCCGCTTCCTCAGTGCGTAGTGGTGGGTGGGTTCCGGATTACCAAGGCTGATCATCAGGACCTTGGCTTGCACGAGCGGTTGCTCCGCGGCCCGACATCGATCGCGGACAAGCTGGTGCAGCTCCGCTACTGACGCACAGTACCCGAGGACGTCCATCTCCGAGAGCATGGCTGCGGTCAGGCTGGAAGCGCGCCGCGGCTGGCGAGGCAGCCGGCCACCAGCAGACCGGCGAGTGCGGTGCCCCGTCGGGCCGGCCCCGCACGCCGCGTCCACATCGGCTGTTGGCAGCGTGATCAGGGCGGTTCCACAGGTCGGAATGAGTTCGACACCGCCGGAGTCGTTCCTATATGAGAACTGAAGTTCACACTCTTGACATCGACGGGCAACGGTCTAAGGTCGCTCGTACTGGCGCCACGACGTGCTGAGGAGTCCGGCATGGTGTTCGCGGTTCAGGTACTTTCCGTCGGTCGTAC
Source organism: Micromonosporaceae bacterium (assembly GCA_035296325.1). Lineage (GTDB taxonomy): Bacteria > Actinomycetota > Actinomycetes > Mycobacteriales > Micromonosporaceae > DATHBD01. Next base: position 28,063 of record DATHBD010000016.1, read on the forward strand.
CGAAATCCCCGGCCCGGAACTGTTCTGGATGGCCGAGTGGGACCGGTGGTTTCCACTCTCGTTCAACGTCGTGGTGATTCGCGGTGAGGGCGTGACGGCGCTGGTCAACACGGGCGCCCCGGCCGACCTCGGACCGCTCAACCAAATCTGGAAGTCCATCCTGGGCGAGCGCGCCGAGTACCGGCGCGAACCGGAGGAAGACATCGAGGCAGGGCTGACCCGGGTGGGCATTCGACCCGACGAGGTGACCCATGTGGTGGCGACACCCTTCCAGCTCTACTCCACCGCCGGGATACCGCTGTTCCGCAACGCCCAGATCTGTCTGTCCAAGCGGGGCTGGGCGCACTTCCACACCACGAAGAATCATCCGCACGACAACCGCTGGACCTCCTTCTCGCCGGAGGTACTGATCCACCTGGTCACCGATGGCTGGGACCGGGTCAGGTTGCTGGAGGACGAGGACGAAATCGTGCCGGGCCTGCGAACCTGGTGGGCCGGCACGCACCACCGTGCCTCCATCGCGGTCGAGATCGACTCCGCGGCGGGGACGGTGGTCGCCTCCGACGCCTACTTCTACTACGAAAACGTCGAGGATGATCGCCTGCTCGGCATCAACGAAAGCATGTACGAGGCGCTCGACTGCTACCGGCGCACCCGCCTGGTCGCCGATCACATCGTCCCGCTGTACGACCCGAAGGTCTTCGATCGCTACGCCGACGGTGTCGTCGCGACAAGGTGAACCCCACGGAGGCTGGCAACAGCGATGCGACCCGTCCCATGAAAGCAGGGTCGCCGAAGGGAGATCAATGCGCGCCCTCGTCTTTCGCGGTCCGGCCGACCTCTGCGTGGCGGACTTCCCCGATCCGGTGCCCGGCCCCGACGAGGTGCTCCTGCGCATCACGGCGACCGGGATCTGCGGGTCGGACCTGCACGGCTATACCGGCGAGAACGGCCGGCGGCACGCTGGACAGATCATGGGGCACGAGACGGTCGGGCGCATTGTCGGCGTGGGCAGCGCGGTGCCGGAGGATCGCAATTTGCGGCCGGGACGGGTCGCCACCGTCAATCCGGTGATCGGTTGCGGCCACTGCACCGCCTGCGCCGCCGGGGACGAGCACCGGTGCGTCCGCCGTCGAGTCATCGGGGTCGACCCGACCCTGCGGTCGGCCTTCGCCGAGCTGATGACAGCCCCGGCCGGCAATGTGATTCTGTTGCCGGACGATGTACCGGAGGAGTACGGCGCCCTGGTCGAGCCACTCGCCGTCGGGTACCACGCCGCTGTCCGTGGCGCGATCACGCCTCAGGATCGGGTGCTCGTGGTGGGCGGCGGCCCAATCGGTCAGGCCTGCGCGCTGGCGGCACGGCGGCTGGGCGCCTCGCGGATCGCGGTCAGCGACCTGAGCCCGCACCGCCGCGCGCTGCTGGGAAAGCTGGCCCTCGCCACGATCGACCCGGCCGACGGCGCGGTGGGCGAGCGGGTGCGGGCGCTGCTCGACGGACCGGCCGACGTGGTGCTCGACGCGGTCGGCACCGGAGCCAGCCTCGCCGATGCGTTCGCCGGTTCGGCGTTTGGGGCCCGGATCGTGCTCGTCGGCATGAACGCCCCGGAGATCACCCTGCAGGCGTACGAGATCAGCACGCAGGAGCGCAGCATCACCGGCAGCTTCTGCTACCCCTCCGCCGAGTTTCGTCAAACGGCGGACTGGGTGGCAACCGGCCCACCTGAGCTGGCGCACCTGATCGAGGGCCGCACGCCGCTGGCCGGCGGGCCGGATGCGTTCGCCGGACTCGCGTCAGGCGAGCTGACCGCGAGCAAGGTGCTGGTGCTGTGCCAGTCCTGACCGGACAGCGGGTACGCCAGCTTCGCGCGTACACCATCGGTGGGGCCGGCCAGGCCGGGGCGGGCGGCGAGCGCGGCGGTGAGGCGCAGCCGGCCGGCGGTGCCGACTACCACGACCAGGCCGCCGGGCACTGGATCGACGACCACATCGCCACGCCCATGGCCCGCTATCCGCAGTACCGGCAGAGCCGGCAGTCCTTCGGCATCAACGTGCTGGGCACGCTGGTGGTCGAGGCGGAGGCGGACGACGGGACGGTGGGCTTCGGCGTCACCACCGGGGGCGAGCCCGGTGCCTGGATCGTGGAGCGGCACCTGGCCCGGCTCGTCGAGGGCCAGCTGGTCACCGACCTGGAGAAGATGTGGGACCAGATGTACCTGTCCACGCTGCACTACGGGCGTAAGGGCCTGGTACTCAATGCGATCAGCGGCGTCGACCTGGCGCTGTGGGACCTGCTCGGTCAGCTCCGCGAAGCTCCGGTGCACCACCTGCTCGGCGGCGCCGTCCGCGACGAGCTGATCTTCTACGCCACCGGTCCCCGACCCGACCTGGCCGAGCAGATGGGCTTCATCGGGGGCAAGTTGCCACTGCACCACGCGCCCGCGGAGGGCGCCGGCGGCATGCGCCGCAATCTGGACGCGCTGCGGACCATGCGGGACCGGGTCAGCGACGGCTTCTGGCTGATGCTCGACTGCTGGATGTCGCTGGACCTGGACTACGCCACCAGACTGGCGCACGCCGCCGACGAGTTCGGCCTGCGCTGGATGGAGGAGCCGCTGCACCCGGACGACTACTGGGGCTACACGGAGCTCCGCCGCCGGATGCCGCCACGCATGCTGCTCACCACCGGCGAGCACGAGGCGACCCGCTGGGGGTTCCGCCTGCTGCTCGAGATGGGCTGCGCCGACATCCTGCAACCCGATGTCGGCTGGTGCGGCGGCATCACGGAGCTACTGCGGATCTCGGCGCTGGCCGACGCCTACGGCAAGGCGGTGGTACCGCACGGCTCGAGCGTCTACTCGTACCACTTCGTGGTGACGCGGCCGAACAGTCCGTACGCGGAGTTCCTGATGATGCATCCGGACGGCAGCGAGGTCGTGCCGATGATGCACCCGCTCCTCATCGACGAGCCGGTGCCGGTCAACGGCAGGCTGACCGTGCCCGACCGGCCAGGCTTCGGTGTCCGGCTCAACCCGGCGGTGTCGATGCACCGCCCGTACACACACTGAACCGCGCGGGGTCGCGCAGCCGGCAGAGGGGTGCAGCATGAACGTGGAGTTGGGCGGCAGGGCCGCGTTGGTCACCGGCGCGTCGAGGGGTATCGGGCGCGGCATCGCGCTCGGCCTCGCAGCGGCCGGCGCGGACGTGGCGGTCAACTATCACGTTCCGCCCGAAGCGGAGTTCGGCCACGACAACGCCGAGGACGCCGCCGCGGTGGTCGCCGAAATTGAGGCGATGGGGCGTCGCGCCATCGCCGTGCGGGCCGATGTCTCGGTGGGCCCAGCCGTCGGCGCGATGGTCGAGGATGTGACGCAGCGCCTCGGCGGGCTCGACATCCTGGTCAACAGCGCCGGCATCTGCCCGTTCCACGACGTGTTGACGATGCCCGAAGAGCTCTGGGACAGGGTCCACGGGGTCAACCTGAAGGGGGCGTTCCTCTGCTCACAGGCGGCGGCCCGGGTGATGGTGCAGCAGGGCCGCGGCGGCCGGATCGTCAGCGTGAGCTCGATCAGCGCGCTGGTCGGCGGAGCCCAGCAGGCGCACTACACGCCGACGAAGGCGGGCATGCACTCCCTGATGCAGTCGATGGCGATCTCCCTCGGTCCACATGGGATCACGTGCAACTCCGTGCTACCCGGTGCGATCGGGACCGACATCAACCGGGCAGACTGGTCGAACCCCGACAAGGCGGCGCTGCTGAACAACCGGATCCCGCTGGGTCGGTTCGGAACGCCGGCCGATGTCGCGGATCCGGTGGTGTTCCTCGCCTCCGACGCGGCCCGGTACGTCACCGGGGCGAGTCTCCTCGTGGACGGCGGGCTGTTCGTGAATCTGCAGTAGCGGGCGCATCGGTCCAGCCGAGAGCTGCGGAGAGGCTGCCGCACGCCTCGGCGAGCAGGGCGCGGGCCTGCTCGATGCGTTCGGCGCGGAACCGGATCGATGGCACGGAGACGCTCATCCCGGCGACGACCCGGCCGGTGTGGTCGCGCACCGGCGCGGCGACGCAGCGGACCCCGAGGGTGTACTCCTCGCGATCCAGACTGTGCCCGCGGGCCCGGATGGTGGCGAACTCGCGCTCCAGCGCCACCGGCTCGGTGATGGTGTGCGGGGTGAAGCGCTCCAACGGCTGGCTGTACAGCAGCGCCTGGCGCTCCTCGGTCGCCAGGTCGGCGAGCAGCACCTTGCCGACGCCGGTGGCGTGCGCCTCCAGCCGGCGGCCGATCGCCGAGGCGAGCACGAGCAGTTGGCTGCCTTCCACCTTGGCGACGTAGACGTTGTACCGGCCGTCGCGCACCGCGAGCTGGACCGTGTCGGCGAACGCGTCGCGGACGCGCTCCATGTACGGCCGGGCCCGCTCGGCGAGGTCGACGGCGCGCAGATAGGCGTTGCCGGCCTGCCAGGCACGGATGCCGAGGGTGTAGCGCCGGGTGACCGGATCAAGCTCGGCCCAGCCGGACTGGACCACCGTGCGCAACAGGTTGTGCAAGCTGGACCGTGGGTAGCCGAGTGCCTCCGAGATCTCGGTGAAGGTCAGCGCCCCTCTGGTTTGGGTGAACAGCTCAAGGATCGCCAAGGTCCGCTGAGCGGACTTGACGCTCCCGCCCTCACCGTCGCGGCTCTGCTCGCTCACTCCCGCAGCCTAACGCAAGTTCTCATATGTGAATCCAAGTTCACACTGTTGACATCCAAGGGTAACGGTTTAAGGTCGCTGCTATCGGTGAGTGGCCGGATGCAGAGGTGTGACATGGCTCGGACCCTGGAGCGCCACGCGACGGCGGCCGATGCTGACGCTGCGGAAAATGGTAGTCGCAGCGGTGTCCGGCGCCAGGTTCGTCCGACCGCGCCGTGGTGGTTTCTGCTGCCCGCCATCGCGCTGTACCTCTTTATCGTGCTGGTCCCCAGCGCCCGCGGGGCCTGGATCGCGCTGACCGACTGGGACGGTCTCCGGCCGGTCAAGAACTTCGTCGGCCTCGCCAATTTCCGCGAGATCCTGACCGACCCTGCCGGTCGCAGCGCGGCGATCAACACCTTCGTCATCGCCGTCGCGATCACCGTGATCCAGAACGCGATCGGACTGCTGCTCGCCCTCGGGGTCAATGCCCGGATCAAGAGCCGCAACCTGCTCCGGGTCATCCTGTTCACCCCCGCCGTGATGACGCCCGTGGTCACCGCCTACCTGTGGAAGTACATGTACGCGCCGGAAGGTGCGATCAACGGCCTACTCAGCGCGCTCGGGCTGCAGTCCCTGCGGCAGGACTTCCTCGGCAATCAGGACCTGGTGATCTGGTCGGTGGTCGGCGTCGTGGTGTGGCAGTTCGCCGGCTACTCGATGGTCATCTTCCTCGCCGGCCTCCAGGGCATCTCCCCTGACACGCTGGAGCAGGCCGCGGTGGACGGCGCCGGCCCGATCAGCCGGTTCTGGCACATCGTTCGGCCCGGCCTGGCCCCGGCCATCACTGTCAATCTGATGCTGTCGATCATCGGTGGCCTGAAACTCTTCGACCAGGTGTGGGTGATGACCGGGGGTGGACCGGGCCACGCCTCGGAGACGTTGTCCACGCTGATCTACAAGAACGCCTTCCAGTTCAACGAGTTCGCCTACAGCAACGCCCTGGCGCTGGTGCTCACGGTATTCGTGGCGATCTTCGCGGCCGGGCAGTACCGCCTGCTCGGTCGCCAGGACGGAAGCGCCGAATGAACCGCTACCGGCTGCCCACGTTCGGCCTGGAAGTCGTGATGATCGCGGTCGCGGCGTTGTTCGCGTTCCCGCTGTACGTCCTGGTCAACATTTCCCTGCGGGAGTCCAACGACCCGACGTCGCCGTCCGCCCCGACGACCGCGCCGACGCTGCACAACTACGGCGACGCCTGGCAGCAGGCCGGGCTCGCCGGCGCCATCGTGAACAGCGTTGTCGTGACGGTGCTCAGTGTCGCCATCGTGGTGCTGGTGTCGGCCACCGCGGCGTACACCCTGGCCCGGGTGACAGCGCACTGGTCACGTGCCGCCTTTTTGTTGATCATGCTGGGTCTGCTGCTGCCCTTCCAACTCGCGTTGATCCCGCTGTACCTCACCATGAACGACCTCGGGCTGCTCGGCACGCTCTGGTCGCTCGTGCTGTTCTACAGCGGCCTGCAGGTCCCGTTCACGACGTTCCTGTACGTCGGCTTCATCCGGGTACTGCCGGGCGTCTACGAGGAGGCCGGGATCCTCGACGGCTGTGGTCCGGTCCAGCTCTTCCGCCGGGTGGTGTTTCCCATGCTCCGCCCGGTCACCGGCACCGCCGTGATCCTGAACGCCATCTTCATCTGGAACGACTTCCTCACTCCCCTGCTGTACCTGCAGGGCAGTGACCAACAGACCATCCCGGTGGCCATCTACGGCTTCGTCGGCCAGTACTTCTCCAACTGGCCGCTGGTCTTCGCCGGGCTCGTGATCGGCGTGCTGCCCATTCTGATCGTCTACTTCCTCATGCAGCGGCGCATCATCGTGGGCTTCACCGGAGGGCTGAAAGGATGACCGGCCCGGGCCTCACCGCGTACGGGCTGAGTTGCGAGTTGCTCCGCGAGCCACTCGGCATCGACGAGCCCCGGCCACGGCTGTCGTGGAAGCTCGCATCGGACCGGCGCGGTGCCGCACAGCGTGCCTACCGCGTGCGGGTGGCGACCCGGGCGGCAGACCTGGCCGATCCGGACCGGCTCTGCTGGGACACCGGCGTGGTCTCCTCCGACGAGACCCTGCATCTGGCGTACGACGGCACCCCGCTGGTGTCGACGACCCGTTACCACTGGCGGGTCGAAGTCTGGGACGCCGACGGCGAGCCCGGTGCGGGCGCCGCCTCATGGTTCGAGACGGCGTTGCTGCACCGCGACGAGTGGGTGGCCCGGTGGATCGGGCGCGACCCGGCTGTGGCGCCCCCGATGGATCCACCGCAGGGCTCCGACCACAGCGACCGGGCCAGCCGCCTGGATCCGCCGGCACAGCTGCGCCGCTCGTTCGTCCTGGCCACCGCGCCGGTCCGGGCCCGGCTCTACGCCACCGCCCGGGGGGTGTACCAGCCGCGGATCAACGGGCAGCGGGTCGGCGACGTGGAGTTGGCACCCGGGTGGACCGAGTACGCCCAGCGGCTGCTGTACCAGACCTACGACGTGACCGACCTGCTGGCGGCGGGCGAGAACGTGATCGCCGCGGCACTCGCCGACGGCTGGTGGAGCGGTTACGTCGGCTTCGATCCGCGCCGGGCCGCGCAGCACTACGGCGACGCGCCGTACCTGCTGGCCCAGATGGTGATGGACTTCGCCGACGGGTCTCGCCGGGTGCTCGGCACCGACAGCCGGTGGCTGGAGCACGAGGGCGCACTGCGCTACGCCGACCTGCTGGTGGGTGAGTGCCACGACGCGCGCGCCGCTACCGCCGGTTGGGACCGTCCCGGCTTCGACGTCGCCGGGTGGATGCCGGTCCGGCTCGGCGACGACTCGCCCGCCCAGTCGCTGCTCGCCGACCCGGCCCAGCCGGTCCGCGTGGTAGACGAGCTGACGCCGGTGTCAATCGAGGGTCGGGGCGACGGACGGTTCCGCGTGGACCTCGGCCAGAACATGGTCGGCCGGGTGCGCCTCTCGGTGCCGCACTGCGCATCAGGTACCCGAATCGAGCTGCGGCACGCCGAGATGCTCACCGACGACGGCGAGTTGTACCTCGCCAACCTGCGCTCCGCGGAAGCCACCGACGTGTACCTGACCGCCGGCCGCGCCGGCGAGGTGTTCGAGCCGGCATTCACCTTCCACGGCTTCCGGTACGTGGAGGTCCGCGGATACCCGGGCGACCTGCACCCGGCGGCGATCGTCGGGCGGGTGTTGTCCTCGGACACGCCGCCGGCCGGGGAGTTCACCTGCAGCGACGACACCGTAATGCGCCTGCAGTCCAACATCCGATGGGGGCAGCGCGGCAACTTCCTGGCCATCCCGACCGACTGTCCACAGCGCGACGAGCGGTTGGGCTGGACCGCCGACGCGCAGATCTTCCTCCCGACGGCGTGCCGCAACGCCGACGTGTCGGCGTTCTTCGCGCGTTGGATGGGCGACGTGGTCGCCGGCCAGGACGACGACGGCGCGTTCGGCGACATGGCGCCGAGGCTGCTCCTGCTGCGCGAGGGCGCCCCGGCTTGGGGCGACGGCGGCGTCATCGTCCCCTGGCACCTGTACCGCACGTACGGCGATCGCCGGGTGCTGGAGCGCTCGTACCCGGCGATGGCAGCCTGGGTGGAGCACATCCACCGCAATAACCCGGACCTCGTCTGGCGCAACCGGGTCGGCAACCACTACGGCGACTGGCTGCAGGTGGACGCCCGTACCCCCCGCGAGGTGCTCGCCACGGCATACTTCGCCCGCAGCACCCGACTCGTCGCGCACGCGGCGCAGGTGCTCGGCCACGACGACGACGCCGGTCGCTACGCCGACCTCGCCGACGCCGTCCGCGACGCGTTCCGGGCGGCGTTCGTCAGCCCCGACGCACGGGTGACCGGAGAGACCCAGACCTGCTACCTGCTCGCCCTCGCCTTCGACCTGCTGCCCCGGCACCTCGTCGCACCCGCGGTTGAGCACCTCGTCGGCGACATCCGGGCGCGGGGCAACCACCTGTCCACCGGATTCGTGGGCGTCGCCCTGCTCTGCCCCACCCTGACCGACCACGGGCACGCCGAACTGGCGTACGCCCTGTTGCACCAGGACACGTACCCGTCGTGGGGGTACTCCATCGCGCACGGCGCGACGACGATCTGGGAACGGTGGGACGGCTGGACCGAAGACCGCGGATTCCAGTCCGCCGCGATGAACTCGTTCAACCACTACAGCCTCGGCTCGGTCGGCGACTGGCTCTACGGTCGCGTCGCCGGTCTCGACCAGGCCTCCGACTCGGTCGCCGATCGTCGCCTGGTACTCCGGCCCACACCGGGCGGCCGGCTCACCTGGGCGTCGGCCCGGTACGCCTCTCCCCGGGGAGAGGCGTCGTGCGGTTGGCGGCTCACGCCGGAAGCGATGCAGTACGACGTCGTGGTGCCGGTCGGCAGCACGGCTGCGCTCCACCTACCGACCGACGATCCGTCCGGGGCGCGCGAGGGCGGCGCCGCCGTGGCGGAGAGCCCCGGTGTCGACATCGTCGCGATCACACCCACCCACCTCGTCCTCCACCTCGTCGCCGGCCGGTACCGCTTCACGGCCAAGCCTCCGGCGGCGGTCAACGGCCCCGCCACCTCCTGACCCACCCTGAGATGTTGAGGAGTCACACATGCGCCTACGTTCCTGGGCAGCCCTGATGGCCGCGCTGGCCGGTCTCGGCGCCGCATCCGCGTGCAGCAGCGGGACCGGCAGCAACACCGACAGTGGTGCCGGCGGCAGCACTATCCGCGTCTCCGCCACCGTCTCCGACAAGGAGGCGATGGAGGCGGTCATCGCCGCGTTCAAGAAGCAGAACCCGAACGACACCGTCAAGGGCGAGTACCTCGACACCGAGCCCATGCAGGCGGCGATCCGCACCCAGCTCGCCGCCGGCAACGCCTGGGATGTCATGTTCGTCTGGCCGGGCAACGGCAACCCCGGCGCGCTCCAGGTGCTGCAGCCCAACGGCTACCTGACCGATCTGTCGGACCAGTCGTGGGCCGGGCAGATCCCGGAGGGCCTGAAGTCGGTGACCCAGGTCGACGGCAAGACGTTCCTGCTGCCGATGGCCTTCAGCGGGGTCGGCGCGATCTACAACGAAACCGCCCTGCAGGCGATCGGCGCGACGCCGCCGAAGACGTGGACCGAGCTGCTGGCGTTCTGCGACACCGCGAAGGCCAAGGGCAAGGTGGCCTTCGCGCTTGGCAACCAGACGAACTGGGTCACCCAACTCGTCAACTACGCGCTGGTGCCGACGACCGTGTACGCCAAGAATCCGGACTTCGACCAGCAGATGCAGGCCGGCACGGCGAAGTTTGTCGGCTCCGGCTGGGAAACCGCCATGAACAAGTACCTGGAGATGAACGCGCGCGGCTGCTTCCAGGCGAACCCGGTCGGCACGTCCGTCGACGCGGCCACCACCCAGGCGGCCCAGGGCCAGGCCGTAGGCATCGTGCAGGGCACCTTCCAACTGGCCGCGCTCCAGAAGAGCGCCCCGGCCGGCACGAACTTCGTCATGACCGCGCTGCCGGCGACCGACAACCCGGCGGAGTTCCTGATGGCGGGCGCCGCGGGTGCCTCCTTCGGCGTGAACACCAAGACGAAGAACAAGGAGCTCGCCATGAAGTTCCTCAACTTCATGGCGCAGCCCGAGACGATGAACCTGTGGGCCACCACCGGCGGGTCGCTGCCGGCGTTCCCCAATGACAAGTTCACCGCGAGCCCGACGCTGGCCGAGTTCATCAAGTACCAGAAGGACGGCAAGACGGTTCCGTTCATGGACCAGCGCTGGCCCAGCTCGAAGGTTCAGGCCGTGCACCTGACCGGAGTGCAGGACATGTTCGCGGGCAAGGCAAAGCCCACCGATGTCCTGGCCCAGATGGACGCCGAGTACCAGAAGAAGTAGTCCCCCTGCGACGTGAGTAGGAGGCGCGCGTCGGTATGGAACTGGTGGAGCGGTTCGAGCGGGTTGACGAGACCTATGGACCGGTGCCGATCTGGTGGTGGAGCGGCGCACCACTGCGCCGGGACCGCCTCCGGTGGCAGATGGAGCAGCTGCGGTCGCAAGGGGTCAGCCAGGCGGTCATCATGTGTCTGGCGCCCCGCGGTCCACTCTTCGGCGCGCTCGCCGACGACCCGCCGTTTCTCAGCGAGGCGTGGTGGGACATCTTCCTCGGCGCCTGCGAGGACGCCCACGACATCGGGTTCCGGTTCTGGCTCTACGACCAGCTCGGCTTCTCCGGGGCGAACTTCCAGGGTCAGGTCGTGACCGCCCACCCCGAGTACGCCGGCTGGGAGCTTGCCCGCCTTGTCGTGGAGAGCGCCGGCGGGCGGGCCACCCTCGCCACCCCGCCCGGTGGCCAGCCGGTCGCGGCGTACGCCGTGCCAGCCGGCGGAGAACCGACGCCGGTGCCGCTGACCGGGGGCGTCGCCACCTGGAACGGTGGCCCGGCCCGGCTCTGCCTGGTCTACACCGTGCGCCGGGGCTTCGACTACCACCACCCGGACGCCGGCGCGACGTTGATCGACCTGGTGCTGGGCGAGTTCGCCCGGCGCGCGCAGCAGTGGTTCGGCTCGGTGATCGTCGGCCTGTTCCAGGACGAGCTGCCAACCATGCCGTCCTGGAGTGGCGCGTTCGCCGAGTCGTTCCGGCAGGCGTACGGGTACGACCTGCGCGCGGAGATCGCGCACCTGTGGGAGGAGGCCGGCCCACGCGGGCAGACGGTCCGCCGGGACTTCCATGCCCTTCGGGCCACGCTCGCCACGCGGGCGTTCTTCCAACCGCTCGCGCAATGGGCGAACAGGTGGGGCCTGACCGCCGGCTTCGACCAGCAGTCACCGGCCCGCGAAGGTGATCCGACCGGCGGTGTCGCGCTCTACGGGGACTACCTGGCCACGCACTCGGGGTTCACCGCGCCGGGCAGCGATCACTGGGGCGACCCGAAGGTGCACAGCTCGCTGGCGCACGCCGGCCGGCAGCCGCGCACGTGGTTGGAGGCGTTCCACTCGTCGGGCTGGGGCGGCACGCTCGAGGAAACGTACGACTGGCTGGGCCCGTTCCTGCGCCGCGGTGCCAACCTCTACGACCCGCACGCCGTCTACTACGCCACGGTCGGCGGTTGGTTCGAATGGGCGCCTCCATCGACGTGCTGGCGCCAACCGTACTGGGACACCTACCGATCCTTCGCCGACCCCGTTACCCGAATGTGCTCCCTGCTCAGCGCCGGTTCGCTGGTGTGCGACACGATCCTGGTGCACCCGACGCTCACGGTCCAGGCGAACCTCACCCTTGACGGCGCGCTCCCGGACGCACGGTCCGCCTCGGCGGTGTACCACGCCCTCAACGGTGCGACGAGCTGGTTCAGTGAACAGCCGGGCGTGCTGGACCGGGCGGGTCTGGATTACGAGGTCTTCGACGAGGCGACGTTGGCGGGAGCCCGGGTGACCGACGGCGAGCTGCGGGTCGCCGACGGCGCTTTCCGCAACGTGGTACTGCCCCGCGTGAGCGTCCTCGACTCCCCCACCGCCGCTGTGCTGACCGGCTTCGCCGCCGCCGGCGGACGGGTCGTCTGCGTCGGCGCTGCGCCGTCGGTGATCCTTGGTGACGCCGGTGGGGTGCTCGCCACCGCGTTGCGCGAGGCGGTGCGGGCCGGCCGGATCAGCGTGGTGGCCGGACCCGACGACGTACCCGCGGCCCTCGCGCGCGGCCCGATCAGCGTGCGGGCCGACGCGCCGTTCATGCTGCGCCGGTACGGCGACGCGCTGGTGCTGATCTTCGTGGCGCACGACGACCGCACCGGCACCCAGGCGCCCATCCTGCCCGGCCACCGGAATTTGAACTGGGTGGAGGAGACGTTCCGATGGGACCGGTACTGGACCGAGCTTGGTGAGCGCGGCTACACCTTCGTGCCGGTCGGTGATCGTCGGATCTCCGCTGAGCTGACCGGCGTGAGCAACCCGGGTATTCGCGCGCAGCGGTGGGATCCCCGCTCCGGCGCCCGCGTCGAACTGCCGGTCCGGACCGACGGCGAGCTCACGCACCTCGATCTCGGCTTTGACGATGGCGCGATGGCGGTCGTGGTGCTCGCACCGGACCTGCCGGCGGCCACCGCCGCGGACCCGGGCCGACCGATCGATGTGACGCCGCTCGACGGCGTCTGGGAAATCGAGGCACGTTCCACCGCGGACAACCGGTGGGGCGATCTCGCCGGCGCCGTCCACTCCGGCGTCGTCCCTCTGCAGGTGTGGCGATTCGAACACGCGGTGGGCGGCACCGACGGGTTGCCGGCCGGGTCGTGGCAGCCGGTGCACGCGGGGTTCGGGCCATACGTCGAGATTCAGCCACCGCAGGAGGCGGCCGCGCCCGGGGTGCCCGATGGCTGGCTGCCGGGCGGGTACTCGCTGTCCCACGGCATTCGCAAGGACCCGCTGCACTTCGAGTACCTCGGCCCGAAAGGCATGGTGCCGGAGGAGTTCCTGGCCTGGCCTGACGCCGGCGCCGGGCAATGGGTCGCCTTCCGGACCCATCTGGACCTGCCAGACGGCACCGGCAGGTGGCTGTCCGTCGGCGCGAACGCGCACCGCCTGGTCCGCCTCGACGGTGCGCCCCAGCGGGTCCACGGCACCGGCTACTGGACCCTGACCGACGTGCCCGACGGTGAACGGCGGATCGCGGTCGAGGTCTGGCTCCGGGCCGAAGGGCCGCACGACCCGGCCAGCCCTGGACCGACAACGGGGGTGCGGGCGTCCTTCGCTGTGGTGGCCGACCGGTCCGCGTACCGGCGGCCGGAGTGGCTGGTCCCGGCTGACGGGACCCGACCGGGCACGACTGTCGACGTGAGTCGGGTATGGACACTCGAACGCGCGCCGACGCGGGCCGTGCTCCAGGTGGCCGCCGAGGGCCCGTGCACGGTCCTCGTCAACGGCCAGGAGGTCGGCCGGCAGGGGGACTTCGACCCGTACGCGGCGCTGCGGACCGTGCGGGTGCAGCCGTATGACCTCACTGGCGCGCTGCGGACCGGCACGAATGTGGTGACCTTCCGGCTCCCCGACGGTGGTCGTCGGGTGAGCGTACTAGCCGACAACGGATCCGATCTGGTGACCGACGCGTCGTGGACCGCCACCCGTGATGGACGGCCAGTCGGCCTGGAGCTTCGCCGCGAACAGTGGACCGACCCGCGATGGGTGTGCCTGCGGCCCCGCCCGCACCCGCTCCCCCGAGCCGCGTGGCTCGACCCGACGGTCGCGGCCGACGGCGCCGTCCTGGATGTCGTCCCCACCGCGGGCGATGCGGAACCGTCGACGCAGTGGCTCCGCTTCGCTGCGCCCGCCGGCATGCACGAGTTCACCGTCGCGACCCCGCTGCCGTTCAGCGTCGTGATCGCCGGCGCACACCTGACGCCGGTCGCCGGCCGGGTCACCCTGCCGGCGCCGCTGCCGGGCGGCACGCCGGTGACGCTGCGGTTCGACGACGCGCAGGGTCGTCGCGGCGGAAGCCTGGTCGAGGGCCCGGTCGAGGCACGGCTGGGTGCCGTCGCCGCGGAACTCGCGCCGTGGGCCGATCTGGGCCTGCGCTCGCTGGCCGGTTCGGTGACCTACCGCCGGCGGGTACGCCTGCCCAGCATCTCCGACAGCGACCGGATGATCCTGGATCTTGGCGCAGTCCGCGGCACCTCCGAGGTCAGGGTCAACGGTGTCCGCGCCGGAGCGGCGGTCTTCTCCCCGTACCGGGTGGAACTGACCGGTCTGCTGCACGAGGGCGACAACGAAATCGAGATCATCGTGCGCGGCACCCTCGCCGGCTATCTGGACGACGTGTCACCCACGCCGGCGATCGCGGCCGGCCAGACCCACACCGGACTCTTCGGACCGGTGCGGCTGCAGCGGCATGTGGCGTCCGGATCGACGGACCGCTCGGCGGCGGACCGGGATCACCCGGAGAGCACCGCCATCGCCGGCAGCGCCCGACTCGAGTAGTCGCGTCAGCCGTGCGCGTGGCGGGTCAGTCGGGCGACCCGCCACCGCCGCTGCCGCGCCTCAGCACCCGGCCAACGTGCAGCCGGCGACCCAGCGGGGACTGCCCGACTCGTATGCCCCGATGTCGGGGTTCGCCCCCGTGTACCCGTCGGTGATTCCCGGCACGGAGACACCCGCGTCGACGGCCGGCGAGTCGGCCGCAACGGTGAAGTCGCCGACGGTCACGTCGGTGTACCGAGGGTCGATGCCGGTCCCGTCAAGACTCATGGTGGTGACCAGATTGTTGCTGTCGTCCGGGTCGCCGCCCGCGATGTGGCCGTAGTCGCGGCCGGCGGGGTGCGCGCCGTCGAGAATGTTGTTCTTGACGGTCGTGTTCGCCACGTGCGCAGCCGTGGCGAAGTAGTTGAAGATCGTGTATCCCTTGCCGGCGACGATGGTGTTGTTGAAGAAGGAGCCGCGCAGGTACGGCAGGCTGGACCCGGCGGGAGGCCGGTTGGTGTGGCCACCGAAGTTGATGCCGTTGCCGCCGTGGTTGATGTTGCCGACGCTCTTCAGTCCCCAGATGACGTTGTGGTCGACGGTGACGTCGATGGTGCCGTTGTCGAGGTGCATGCCGTTGCCGGTGTGCACCGGGTCGTGGATCCAGTTGTGGTCGATCCGCGTGCCCGCCAGCGAGGTGTCACAGCAGACGTAGATGCCGCCCAGGTCGAACGCGATCTTCGCGTACGCGTAGATGTTGTTGTAGGCGATCCGCATGTTGGTGTACCCGGCGTTCGGAAACGCGTTGGTGTTCATGTTGATCACATCGCGGCCGGTGTCGTGCATGGAGTTGTTCATGATCGTCATGTCACTCGCGCCGACCTCAATCGTCACCGCCGCGGTGTACGTTCCGCCGTAGCTGACGTTGTGGATGTGGTTGTTGACCACGGCGTGCCCGGCACCCATCAGGTTTACTCCGTTGCCGGCGGACTGCTGCAGCGTGCTGTTCCTGAGGGCGTTGTCCCGGCCGTGCAGGAGAATGCCGCTGTCGTAGCGGTGGTTGGCGTCATAGATGCCGGCGAACGGCAGCGTGGAGACGTACTGCGCGGTCTGCCAGTGCGACAGGTACTGGCCGTCGATCCCGTCGAGCACGATGTTGGAACTGGCGTCATCGGTCGTCACCGTGTTGGCCCACAGCGCGACGTCGGAGACGTTGATGTAGCTGCGGTCGCGCAGGTCGAAGGCGTAATTGCGCTTCTTCGCGGTCACGTTGGTGGGTACCGCACCATCCGGGGCCCAGACGAAGAGTTCCTTGGTGCCCGCGTCGTAGTACCACTGGTTCGGCCCGGTCAGGAAGGCCTTCTTGCCGACCAGCCGCAGTTTGCGGTTGTTGCCGCCGCCCGGGTACACGTTGTCGTCGCTCTGCGGAAAGCTGATGTCGAGAGTCTTGTTGGTGCCGTCGAGGTTGCCCCCGGTGACAGTGGCGGAGAGCGCCACCCAGCCGCCGGCGAAGTAGGCCACGGCACCGGTCATGTCCCCGAACGCCGGGAAGTTGTCGTACGTCAACGTGCCGGTCAACGTGGTGGTGCACGGCGCCGGGTTGCAGTCACCGCCCGCACTCCGGGTCGAGCTCCAGCCACCGTTGATGAAGGCCTGGCTCCACGGGTCGGCGCTGGGTGGAGGGTAGGCAGCCTCGGGCGCCATGCTGCCGTCGAGGAAGATCTGATTCGCCCACAGATCGCTGTTCGCCGGGTACTCCGTAGAGCTGTACGGCTGCTCGGCGGTCCCGGACAGCGTCACCGAGGCCCGGTAGATGTTGCCGCTGTCCGGCGTCCATCCGGTCACAGCGTCGGTGCCGTCGACGGTGACCTTGGCGCCGCGCGCGGCGCGGAAGGTGATCGGTGCACCGGGGGCGCCGGAGCGCCGGGGCGTGACGGTCTCGCGGTACACCCCGCCGGCGATCACACAGGTGTCCCCGGGTCGGGCGAGCGAGGCGCACCGCTGGATCGTCCGGAACGCGACGCGCGGTGAGCGGCCGGAGCGTCCGTCGTCACCGCCGGTGGACACGAAGTAGGTCCGGCCGTGGCCGGGGCGATCCGCCGCGGCAGCGGCGGCCGGCGCCGTCGCGACACCTGTGGTGGCGAGCATCGCCGCCCCGATGGTCGTCGTCACGAGCGTGACCCGCAACTTCATGTTGACGCGCATCGCACACGTCCTCTCTGCTGAACCGGCACGGACCGCGCGGTGATCGACTGACCTCGATGACGCAGGCAGAGCGATGTTACCGGTCACTGCGTCGTCGTCAACCAGGTCGAGGTGAGCCCACTCACGACGACGGGGCCCGAAGCCCCATGACCCGCCACCTGCCCGGTCGGCCGGACGATCTGCGCCGCTCGGGACCTGCCTCAACGGACGTGAATATTTCGGACCGCCTCGCTGCCGGCCCGCCCCTACCCGGGCGCGGCTCGACTGGCTGCCCGCGCTTGCCCGCGGGCGGTAGGGTCGAGGGCGCCCAGACGGGGGGAGCGAAGCCTCATGTCCACAGCGCGATCGTCCGCCGTGGTGATCGGCGCCGGCATCGCTGGATTGACCAGCGCCAGGGTGCTGGCCGAACGGTTCGAGCGGGTCACCGTGCTCGACCGGGACCTGCTGCCCGACGCCGGGGTGCCGCGACGAGGCGTGCCGCAGGGCCACCACCCGCACACGCTGCTGCTGGCTGGCCAGCGCGCCCTCGAGGGGTTGTTCCCCGGTCTGCGTGAGGAACTCGTCGGTGCCGGCGCGGTGGTGTTCGACACCGGGGGTGACCTCGCCTATTACCGCGGTGGCGAGCCGTGGCCAGCGCTGCCGATCGGCCTGGAGACGATCAACGTCACCCGTCCACGGTTGGAGTACGCCATCCGTCGCCGGGTCGCCGCGATGACGTCCGTCACGATCCGCGACGGCGTCGCCATCGCCGGCCTGACCGGTGACGACTCGCGAATCACCGGCGTGACGCTGGACGACGGGGATGTCCTGCCCGCCGACCTGGTGGTGGACTGCTCCGGCCGGGGTACCCGCTCGGACCGCTGGCTGGGCTCACTCGGATTTCCCACCCCGCACGTCGCCGAAGTGAAGATCGGGGTCGGCTACGCCACCCGGCTGGCGCGACGCACGCCGGGCGACCTGGCGGAGGGCGCAGCCCTCCTGGTCCTACCGGTGCCACCGGGCGAGCGCCGCAGCGGGCTCGCCCTCCCGGTTGAGGGCGACCGGTGGTTGATCTCGGGTGGCGGGTGGCACGGAGACTACCCGGCTGCCGACGACGCGGCGCTGCGCCGGCACCTCCGCTCCCTGCCACACGGCGGCATCGCCGACCTGTACGACCGTGCCGAGCCGCTCGACGAGGTACGTACAGCCGCGTTCCCGTCCAGCCGACGGCGGTACTTTGAACGGCTGCGGCGCCTGCCGGCCGGCTACCTGGCGGCCGGCGACGCCATGTGCAGCTTCAACCCGGTGTACGGGCAGGGCATGACCTGTGCCGCGCTGGAAGCGACGGTGTTGGGTCAGGTACTCGACGACCATCCGGGCGCATCGCCGGAAATGGCCCGGGCGTACTATCGGGCCGCCGCGCGCATCCTCACAACGCCATGGCGGTTCGCCGTCGGCGCTGACTTCAGGTTTCCCGGTACGACCGGCCCGAAAGTGCGGGGCACCGACGCCCTCAACGGGTACTCGCACCGGATCTGGATGGCCGCACTCACCTCGACCGAGGTGCGGCGCACCCTGCTCGCCGTCCAGCACCTGGTCAGTCCGCCGTCGGCCCTCTTCGCTCCAGCGATGGTGGCCAGAGTGCTCCGCGAGCCGCGCCGCGCCCGCCGGGCCGCAGGCCGCCCCTGACGGCGGCCCCGTCACAATCACGGCGCTGTGGATCGAGCCGGAGTTGAGCTCGTGACTCGTCATCGAACGTCCGGATCTGGCTCCCTCTGTGTCAAGACGCCGTCCGAGGCGAGGTTCTGAGCTTGTTGTCGGCGGATTCGGGAAGTGACTTTCTCCGATGACCCGGCGTGGGGATGAGAGCCGGTCACGCTGGAGTTTGAGGTGCACGACCCGGTTGATCTGCCGATTCGGTCGCTGGCGGCATCGTCGCTCTTCATGCCGCT
Organism: Micromonosporaceae bacterium; assembly: GCA_035296325.1. Classification (GTDB taxonomy): domain Bacteria; phylum Actinomycetota; class Actinomycetes; order Mycobacteriales; family Micromonosporaceae; genus DATHBD01. The sequence continues at coordinate 46,861 of DATHBD010000016.1, forward strand.
GGTCCGGTCCCGCCTGCGTCCCACCACGTCGATGAGCGGGTGACCGGAGCGCACAGGCGTCCGCTCTTTGCGCGCAGCGATCCGCCAGCCGTTCCACCGCCCGGCCCTACTCGGCCATGGCGTCGGAGAGAAAACCTCCGCTCCGGATGTGATCTAGCGGTGACGCCGATGACTTCCGGCGACACCACCTACGCGGAGGTTCCTTGATCAACCGACAACAGGACGTCCTGCGGATCGCGTCCGGTCGCGGCGGCCAGCGCAGCGACTGCAGCCGATGCCAGCGCCGTCAGGTTCAACGCTGCCGCCAGCGCATCCTCCTTGACCCCGGCGTCGGTGACGTTGTAGACGTCCGCGTCCTCGTCGGCAAGGTAGGCAGCCACCGCCGCCACGGCCGCTCGTCGGCGATGGCGGCTGCGTCGTTGCCCGCTCCTTCGCGTCGAGCCAATGGCGCCTACACCGGCAGGCTGCAGGCCGGCATCAGCGCGTCCGTATGGAAGCCTGATTTCCTTCGCTCCGAGTACCGATTCGTAGAAGCGCAGGATCTCGGTCATCTCCTTCACGGCGTCGTCCAACTCCTCCGACGCTTCATGATCGCCTGCAACGTGCCGCAATCGGCCTGCCGCATCCATGAGCCGCTTCACCACCACGAAGAACGTGGCCCCCTGCACATGGATGCCGGGAATCGCGCCTTCCAACTGCGTCACTGCGATGTTCGTCCCACGCGCGAGCACGCGCGCCTGCTCTGCGGTCACCGCACGATGATCGCACTGCGACCGGCCGGGACCGTCAGATCCGGTAGCCGTGTCCGGCAGCGTGCTGCCGGAGCAGGACGCTAGTGCGGGGCCCGACCTACCGCCATCGCGCGTCCCGATCGGCTCCCCTCACGGACGCGGCATTGAACTGCCGCCGCGAAGCGCGAACGCTTGTCCGTCACAAGTGACGGGCAGTGGATACGCACGGTCATGCCACCAGCGGTAGGTGGGCCTCCCAGACGACATCGGGAGGCCGCACGCGTGCGGCGCGCGGTTGACCCTTGCTGTCGGTGAGTCCGAGCCTGCCGACCAGTACCCCGTCGCCGTCGTGCGCCGCACGCAGCAGGTGTGTCGGCACATCAGCGAACATGAGCTTGATCCGCCTGAACATGGCGAACTCGGTACCGTCGACCGCGCCCCAGCTCAGGTAGAGGAACCGAGCACCGGGCCAGCCATGCACGTAGGGGCCACCGACGTCCAGGAACTCGTCGATCTCACGGCTGTTGATCTGGAACTCCCACGTCACCGACTCTGCGTCGGCCGGGAACCGATCGACGACCTCGGCCCGGCGTTGCACGCCGACGTGCACAGTGTTGCGGCGCAGCGTGTCAGCCTCAGTCCCGCCGCGGCGGCCGGGCAGGTCGGTGCCCTCGATCCGGATGCGCACATCGTCACTGTAATGCGCGTCTCGGACTCCAGCCGTGGAGTGGCAGGCTCTCGAAGCGCCGGCGCACGCTTGTGCCGAGTTGAGTTGAGTTGAGTTGAGTAAGCGTGGAGAGGCGGCCTGTGGAGTTCCTGGTTCCGCCGTCCGTACTTGGGCAACGTTTCCACCTCCCCGGCTCCCAGCCCACAACTAACGGCAACGCCGGTCAACCGCCTCACGGCACGAGCCACACCGCTGGACATCCTGATTCGTCACGCCAGGCAAGCCGTAGGCGGCCACGCGTAGCGTAAAGCGATAGCCGAATATGTCGGCCCGACATTTGCCACCAGCATGCCGGCGAACGTCGGCGAATGGGGAGTTCCCCAGCTGCCGGGGAACCGCCCATTCGCCGGCATAGCGGCTGAACGCCCGATGGTGACGGGTTTGCCTACACCGCCTGGCTCGTCCGCGCGTCCGTCAATCGCTAGACGGGCGTGACGGTCCATTCCTCACCACGGAAATTGGCTGACCTGACCCGAACTGGCGCGAGGATGGTCTGCCGAAACGTGCATGCAAGGGCATGCGTCACAGTGTGGGGAACCGCAGGCAGATACCTGAACTTGAGGGCGTCGACGGGCACGATCCGGGGTTAAATTACTCCTGTTTCGCCGATCAGCAGGTCCCAGTTGTTCGGCTTGCTCTCTGTACAAATCGCCCGCGACCGGCCGTACCTGGACGCGTCCAGCTGCTCCATGGCCTTGACTCCCTCAAGGTTGCACTGGAAGTAGGTTGGATACGTCCCCTTGTAATAGAAGTTGTCGGCATGGGCGGCCCCGATTCCAAACCCGGCGATCGCGACGGCCGTTCCGGCCACAACCATCATCTTAATCGTTCGTCCTAGGCGCCGTTTGGGTGACTTGGCGTTGTGGAGCACTATGAAACCTCCGTTGTGTGGTTGAGAAAAAGCCTTCGCCGGCTATGCGATGCGGATGCAATCCCGTCGGGTCAGGCCGAACGTCTTCGGCATGCGCCCTGTGCGTAGCGAATGCATCACTAGGCTCCAATGCGCTACTTCCACTACGACGCTACACCTGATGCTATCGATATTCGAAAACTCGACAGGTTTTTCACACTTGAACTCTTCGAGGTTTATCTGGCTACGCCGCAGTCCGGACCGGTCGCGGCGCCCCGAGGACGTCCAAATCATCACCTTGCCGATTCCAGGAGCAACTATCTCCGAATTATTAAGACGTTTTTCAATCGGATTCGGCAACTGAGGGCGGATGCGGTGGGTCTGTTGTCCACCGTCACCCGTAGCTCTCGCAAGACCAGCAAGAACGCGGGCAAACTGCCTCGTCAGCCTGTGCCGCACGTTCGGGAAGCCGAGCCCGGCACCGCACACGACGGCCTGCCGCCACGGCTCTGAGCCCGCCCGGACAGCCGGGCTGGCGCAGCCCACCGCCACGCTGGTGCCACCGCAGCCAGCCGGCGAGGGCGCCGGTGGTCAGTCCGGCGAGGCCCTGACGGTCGACAATGTCGCCGCGCGACCAGGTGTGCACCGCACCACCGTCTACCTGCGGTGGCGAGACGCCGAGACCTGCCTGCCGACGCCCTCGACGCTGCCCGGGATCAGCCATGGGAGCCACCCGATACCGGATCGGTAGGTTGACTCGGCCGACTGCCACAATGGGCGCATGGGCACTGGACTGGCTGCGCTGACCTGGCCGGTGCGCACCGACCGGCTCACGTTACGCCCGGCGACCACGCACGACGTCGACGCTACGTGGCAGTTCCGCCGGCGCGATGACGTCAGCCGCTGGCTCACCCGCGCTCCCGCCACCCTGGCCGAGCACCGGACCTGGTTCGAGGCCCCGGACAGTCTCGCCAGGACGGTGGTGATCGAGTGCGGCGGTGCGATCATCGGCGACCTCATGGTCAAGATCGAGGACGCCTGGGCACAAGCGGAGATCGCCGAACGCGCCCGCAGCGTGCAAGCGGAGCTGGGGTGGGTGCTGCACCCCGAGTACGCCGGCCAGGGATACGCCACCGAAGCCGTCCGTGAACTGCTCCGGCTCTGTTTCGAGAATCTGGGGCTGCGCCGCGTGACGGCGACCTGTTTCGCCGCCAACGCCGCATCGTGGCGCCTCATGGAACGCGTCGGGATGCGCCGGGAGAGCTACACGGTCCGTGACTGCCTGCATCGATCCGGCGAGTGGCTCGACGGCATCAGCTACGCCCTGCTCGCCGACGAGTGGCGCGACTCGACGGCGAGCAGGACCTAGCCTGCCTGCCGTCATCGGATCCCGAGCTCACGCGCAACCGCGGCGATCGGTTTGCCGGTCCCTAGGACCATCCGGACGCCCTCGCCCTTGCTCGCTCCCCTGTCGGGCGCCGACCGACCGGGCGGGGTCGAGGTCAGGTCGGTATCCGCCACATGAGGCTGGTGCCCCCGCCGGGCCGGTCGGCGACCGTGAAGCTGCCGCCGAACTCTTCGGCGCGGTGGCGCAGGTTGGCCAGACCGTTACCGCCACCGGTCTGCGTGCCCAGCCCCCGGCCGTCGTCGGTCACCACGACGGTGAGCTCGCTGCCACTGACGGCTACCGCGACCGAGACAGTGCGGGCATGTGCGTGCCGGGCGACGTTGGACAGCGCCTCGCGCAGCACCGCCAGCAGCGAGGGTCGCACGGCGTCCGGCACCGCCGAATCGATGGGACCGTCCGTGCGCAGCTCAGGGCGGAAACCCAGCGATGATCGGGCCTCTTCGACGACACTCCGGACATCACCGCGTAGGCTGCCCGCGGCCGGGCTGCGCAGCTCGAAGATCGCCCCGCGGATGTCGCGGATCGTGGTGTCGAGGTCGTCGATCACCCTGTCGACCCGCTGCCGCACCTCCGGCTTGGCCGACAGGCCGGACGCCATCTGCAGCTGCATCCCGGCGGCGAACAACCGCTGGATAACCACATCGTGCAGGTCCCGGGCAATACGTTCACGATCGCCGAGCACGGCGAACATCTCCCGCTCGTCCTGGGCGCGGGCCCGCTCCAGCGCGAGTGCCGCCTGACCCGCGAACGCCTCGATCAGGGCGACATCAGGCCCCTCTGCGTATCCGGCGTGACCACGCTCGTACGCCACCACGAGCGCGCCCAGCACCTGCCCACCGGCCGACAGGGGGACCAGCATCGCTGCGCCGGTCGTCAGTGGCACCGCCCAGGTCGCCACGTCGCCGAGGTCGCCGACGACGGTCACATGCCGCTCGTCGAGCACACCGCCCAGCTCCGTACCGTCCAGCGGCACGACAGTGCCGACCAGTGCGGGATCGATGCCGGCGCCCACCTCAACGATCAGCGACTTCTCCACCGCATGATGCAGGAGCACCATCGCCAGGTGGGCCTCGGCAACCTCACGGGCCCGGTCAGCCACCAGCTGCAGTGCCTCGGTTCGGCGCACCTCGCCGAGCAGTACCGCCGTGATCTCGGCAGCGGCCTCCAGCCACCGCTGCCGGCGACGGGTCTGGGCGTAGAGGCGGGCGTTGTCGATGGCGGCGCCGGCCGCGACCGAGAGGGCCACCATCAGTTCCTCGTCATCGTCGGTGAACTGCTCACCACCGCGCTTCTCCGCCAGGTACAGGTTGCCGAAGACCTGGTCATGAATGCGCACCGGCACCCCGAGAAAGCTGTGCATGGGCGGATGGTGCGGCGGGAACCCGTACGCCCGCGGATGCTTGGTGATGTCCTCCAGGCGGATCGGCCGCGGCTCCTCGATCAACAACCCGAGCACGCCGTGACCTCTCGGCAGGTCACCGATGGCCGCGTGCTGCTCGGCCGTGAGCCCGGAGGTGATGAACTCGACCAGCATCCGGTCCGGGCCGATCACCCCGAGGGCACCGAACCGCGCCCCGGCCAGCCGGCACGCCGCCTCGACGATCCGCTGCAACGTACTCCGAAGATCCAGATCCGACCCGATCGCCACGACGGCGTCCAGCAACGCCCGCAACCGCTCCCGGCTCGTCACCACCTCGCCGACGCGCGCCAGCAGCTCCTGGAGCAACGCGTCGAGGTCGACCCGCGACAGTGCCGGCAGCGGGAGCGCCGGCACCCAGTCCTGCGGACCGTCGGCCCGGGAGGTGTCAGCGGCCATGCCACCAACCCTAGTTGTCGACGGGTCGCTCCGCGGAGCCGCCGTTGGACCGAGCCGCGTACCTGTCAAGCCGGGTCCAATGGCCCTGACCCTCCGCACCGGTGTCGGTCAGAGTTGACACAGCGTTACCGACACCAACCCGCGGGAGGGGCCATGGCCGCGATCCAGTTCATCGACCGAAGCACCGCAGCCACGCTCGGCCCGCCGGCCCGGGCACTGGCTCGGGCCGCGATGGCCGCACTCAGCGCCCCGTCGATCTTCAACAGCCAGCCATGGCGCTGGCGGATCGGGACCGACTCCGCGCAGCTGCGCGCCGACCGCAGTCGCCAGGACACCACGGTCGACCCGGACGGTCGGCTGCTGACCATCAGCTGCGGCACCGCCCTGCACCACGCCCGCACCGCACTTGCGGCGTCCAGCGCGGTGCCCGACGTGACGTACCTCCCGGACCCGGATGATCCCGATCTGTTGGCCAGCGTGCGGCTGGCCGACTGGACCCGGCCGACCCCCGAAGCGCTTCGGCTGTACCGGGCGATGTCCATGCGCCACACCGACCGGCGCCCATTCGCCGACCGGCCCGCACCCGCGATCGAGCTGGAACTCCTGCGCGCCGCCGCGTCGACCTACCACACGCAGATGTACATGATCAGAAGGACCAACCTGGCCGCCCTGACCGTCGCGCCGCCGGGGCAGAGTGACGTTGCCGGTACGCGTGCGAACCGGTCCACGATGCTCGATCGCTTACTGGCCGGTGACCGCTACGCCCGGTACGGCCTGCTCTACACCGACGGTGACGACGCCCGGAACTGGCTCGCGGCAGGGGAAGCGCTATCGTCCGTGCTGCTCACCGCCACCGCCCACGGCCTGGCGACCTCACCCCTGAGCGACATGATCGAAGAGCCGACCGCGCGGAACCTCCTGCGCGACCTGCTCGCGGACGCGGGCTATCCCGCGATTGTGGTCCGCATCGGCATACCGGTCACGCCGAATGCCACCGGCGCTGCGACCGCACGCCGACCCGCCACCGGCGTCGTTGAACTGGTCGCAGAGCCCATCACCACGCCGGCGTCGAGCGTCTCGTGACCTGACACCTGGCGCTTCCGGCTGACCGGCGACTCAACGGTCCAGCGTCTCTGTGATGAGGGCGGCGATGTCGTCGAGGGCCACGACGTGGTCGACGGCGTGGTCGCGGCCGATAGCGGCTTCGGGCATGGCGGCCTCCGTAGAGGTGGCGGTGCTGGAGGCGATGACGGTACCGCCGAGGCGGTGCACGGCGCTGGCGCCGGTGGCCGCATCGTTGCCATGGCCGGTCAGGACGACGGCGATGAGTCGGGGGCCGGCGGCCACGGCGAGGGTGGTGAGCAGGAGGTCGGCGGATGGCCGGTAGGGCGGTAACGCGCCGGACGGGATCAGCACCAGCGTGGCGTCCGGGCCGAGGATGGTGTGCTGTCCTGGTGGGGCAACGAACACCCGGCCCGTGGTGAGCCGGTCCCCGTCGGCAACGAACGCGACCGGCAGTGCGGTTTGGTGGTCCAGCAGTGTGGCGAGTTGGCTGGCCCGGTCGGGCTGCATGTGCTGCAGGACGATCACGGCGGCAGACAGGTCGGCTGGGAGCCGGGTCAGGACCCGGGTGAGCGCGCCGAGGCCGCCGCTGGAGCACACCAGCGCCACGATCGGGATGTCAGACACGTCAGCCCACCGGGCCGATCGCTAGCCTGCGGAATGGGTGTGGTTCGGCGGTGACCATGCTGCGACCGTACCGAGTCGGAGCTACCACTCGGAACGCCTGACCCCGCGCCACGGCGGACGAGTGTCGGGAGGCGCGATGCAGCGTCAACGAGATGGTCTCTGAGGACCTCCCTCCGAGAACCGGGAACGACCACCGAAGCGCCGTCGGCGCACCCCGACTCGACGAGCTGCCCGCTGCCGCGGCCCTGCACCGCCGCCGAACGTGCGGCGCGGGAGTGTCGCCCACTCGTGCGTTGTAAGTACCCCCCGGCCCGCTCCGTCGGCCCGGCCGGTGTCAGGCTGTCGCCGCCGCGTCGGTCGGATTTCCGTCAGCCCAGCCGCAAACTTCACGCGGTGACCCGACAACCCCGCTGCCCGCCCGGTGCATCTACCACCACAGCAACACGGTCTGCCAGCCGGCGGCCACCATCGAAGCATCGAATCATGAGAGGAGCGTGGGCGTGGCAGTCGTCGGATCCCGTGTGGCCGATCCGGACCCACCCGGCCTCCCCCATCCCGGACCCATCGGATCGGTCGGCGGCGACCTGGCCGACGAGTTCGACGCCTTCGTCCGGGCCCGGACGACGTCGCTGCTGCGGTCGGCGTTTCTGCTGACGGGGGACAAGCATCTGGCGGAGGATCTCGTCCAGAACGCATTGATCCGCACCCACCGTTCGTGGCGGAACCTGCACCGGACGGGCAACGCCGAGGCCTACACGCGGAAGGTCATGTACCACCTGCAGGTGGCCTGGTGGCGGCGCGGCCGGGTGGCGGAGTCGTCGCTCGCTGAGATCCAGGGGCGGCTCGGGGACGCCGGCGCGACGGGCCGGCCGGACCCGGCGGATCACGCGTCGACCAGTGCCGTACGCCTGACGCTGCAGGCCGCGTTGCTGCGCCTGACCAACAGCCAGCGAGCGGTGCTGGTGCTGCGCTTCTTTGAGGACCGCAGCGAAGCAGATACCGCAGAAATACTGCAGGTTTCGGTCGGAACCGTGAAAAGCCAGACGGCCAAGGCACTGGCCCGGCTGCGGACAATCGCGCCGGAGTTGGACGAGTTCTACTTCTCGGGAGTGACCCGATGAACGGCTTTGACGCGCAGCGATTCCAGGACGATCTCGCCGAGATCGCCGACATTTCCACGGGGGTTGAAATGCACGATCGTGTTCTTGCCGGATCGCGGCGACTGGCCAGGCGCCGCGCCCTTACCTTCACCAGCCTGACCGCCGCCGCGGTCCTCGGAGTCGCCGGCACCGCCTTCGCACTGGTCCCCCACGACGGCGCCGGGATCAACCCCCCGGCCGACCCTCCCGGTGTCAGCGCATCCGAGTCACCCGAGCCGTCCCCCACGCCGGATGCCAGCGGCTCAGCTACACCAAGCGGTGGGCCGGCTGCCGCAACTTCTGCTCCGCCGAGCGCGACAACCACCCCGCCCAACGCGGCGCTCACCCTCGGGTCGTGGACGTCGGTCGCGAAGCCGTCGCTGCCCGGCACGCTGTACTACGTCCAGCGGGACAGCAAGCTGGTTATCGGCGTGCTGAGCGGTGGCAAACTCCGCAGCGCACCGCTGCGCGGCACGGTCGGCGAGATGGACTGCGCGCGGCAGTCCCTGGCGGTGTCACCGGATGGCGGGTCGATGGCCTGGGTGGAAGGCGACAACAGCAACGGCAACGGCGGTACGGCACTCGTGATCGCATCACTCAACGGCGCAGGTCACAAGATTGTGGTCGAGGGCAACGTCGCGTGCACGGGCGGTACGGGGCCGAAGTGGATGCCGGACTCGCGGCGTCTGATCGTGCGGATCGATCGCGGCGTCTTCACCGTCGACACGGCCACCGGAGCCCGGACGCCGGCTCCCCCCGCGTGGGGTGGTTACCTGGCCTGGTCGGCCGACGGCCGGCACGTCGCGTACGGGGAGAGCGGCAAGATCGTGGTGGCTACGGCAGCCGGCAAAGTGGTGCAACGCGTGCCGTACGACATCGATTTCACCGGTGGCTTCTCGGTGCAGACCGTGTCGACCGACGGCCGGTACGTCGGCGTCAGCCATGAGAACACCGACCCCGGCACTGTCCGGGGCGCCACCAGGGTCGTCGACATGACCACCGGCGTGGACATCGATCTGCGCCGGGTGGCGCCGGCCGGCGGTTCGCTCGGCGATGTGCTGCTGCTCCCCGAGGGCCGGCGGCTCATCTCGACGGTGCGCGCCGACGGCGCCAAGGACGTCGCGCTCGATGATCCGAGCGGTCACCAGATCGCGTCGGTCTCCGTACCTGCGGACGCCGAGATCCTGGCCTACCGGCCATAGCGCGGCAGCAACCCGGTCAAGTCGCGAACCGACAGTTCAGGGGAGGTGAGGCAGCGGTGCCACCCTCACTGGGCCGGGTACAACATCGAAGTCGACTGGCTCATCCGTTCGGCGGGATCTCCTTGAGGTTCAGCAGCGACAGACCGCCGACGATGTTCGGCGGCGGGGTTCCGACAGCGGTCGCCGCCGGCGCGGCCGCGTTGCCGGCGGGGAGCCGGAAGGGCGTGTTCCACTTCTGGCGTCGAAGGATGGACACCCTCTTGTTGAAGATGTCGTCTGTGTCATCGACCGTGCCGCATCCAGTCATGGTGAACTTCCAGTTGTAGGACGACTTCCAGTAGAACCTGAGCGTCGCCAACTGGGCATCCGGCTCGGTCAGGCAGCGACCAGCGGAGTCGACGATCCGATACATGGTGACCGGATCACCGGTGTTGCGGTAGACCGTGAACCGCTGCGTCGTCGTGTTGCCCGGATCGCAGAGTTCTTGACTGGGCAGGGTGGTGTCTACCGGTGCGGTCAGGCAGTACTTCGTCCCGTCCGGGTCCACTGTGACGATCGGTCCGACGGCGCCGACCGGCCCGTCGGCAGCCGCGGGCACGCGCCAGAGCTGGTTCCACCGGATGCTGGCGAGGTCAGGGTGTTGGACGCACTCCATTGCCCCGATGACAGCGCCGGACTTGTCCAGGCACCGTGACGGGAACGCGTGGTTGCGGACCTGGGTGAGCACGCACGGATACGCCGCCTCGGCGGTGCAGTCCACGGCCCGGCTGCCGGCCTGCCCCGGACCGACGAGGGAGTAGGTACCGAACGTCTGTTGGGTGTTGGGCAACTCGCTGCGGCAGTTGCCGTTGCCGGCGCTGCCGAGCACCAGGCGCGACGACGTCTGGATGGTCTCGACGTTCAGACAGAGGCCGCTGAGCTGCCAGTCGTCGCCGCCCGGGCCGGTCGACGATGCCAGCTCGAAGTTGTAGTGGTTGTTGTGGTACCAGCGTTGTCGCGCTGGGATTGGAAACTCGCACGGCTGCATCGTGAGAGGGACCCCGGCGGCCGGACCGGGGCCGGCGTCCACGCACATCGGCGCACCAGCGAGGATCGACCCCACCGTGGCGATCGCCAGATTCTGCCGGTAGTACCAGTTCTGCTTGTACCCGTTGTCCTGGTAGTTCCCGAGGTCGCAGCGCTGGACCCGGACCGGCGTGTCTTTCAACGGCCGGCCGGAGCCGGCGTCCAGGCACCACTCGGGGTAACTGGTGAACGGCGGAGCCCAGGCCAGGATGGCCCGGGGATGGACATAGTCGTCATCCTCGGGCCCCCAGGTCGCGGCAGGGTCTGGCGTGGACGCGGTGACCCGCAGCGGGTAGTCGCCGCGCAGCGCCCGCCGCGACGGCCTGCCACTGGTGACCGTGCCGGTCGCGACCAGCCGAACGAATCGGGGGGACGTGGCGCCGGTCTGCGCCTCCCGGCAGTTCATCGCGGACGCGTCGGGCCGGGACGGGTCGTCGCCGAAGTACGTGAGCTCCACCCGGTAGGTCGCGGCAGCCTCCGACCCGGCGGTACCGTCGAGCGGGCCGCAGGGTAGCTGACCCCGGTCACCCCGCCCGCTCGAGTCGTAGGCAGCCCGCACCGCTGCGACCGCCACCTCAAGGCCGGTCGTGGCAGCGTGCAGGGCGTGGCCGCGACCGGCCGTATTGCGGGTGTCATTGACCTGGCTCAACACTGTCGGCAGGAGCGCCACGGTGAGCGCTCCGACGACCAGGGCGAACAGGAGTGCCAGCGGTAGCGACCCGGCGTCACCCCGCACCGGCCAACGATCGCCCACGCGCCGTGGCTGAGTCGACATCTCAGACGCCGGTCAGACAGTCGTCGAGGACCGCGCCGTGTGGTCCCCGGAGGCTGTTGGGCGCGAGGAACGTCTCGCGCAACTCCCGGCGGGTCGGTCGCGACGTATCGCCGGCCGTGACAGCCAGGCTGACGGTTGCTTCCTTCGGTGCGGCCGACGTGCCGGTCTCCCCGTCCCCGGCCGCCGCTGTGCTTCCACCGGTGACCGCAAATGGCGCCACAGCGACGCCGACGGCGCTGACCCCGAACGCCAGGACTGTCGCCGGACCAACACTGGCACCGGGTGGCCAGCGGTGGCGCAGGAGTCGATGGTCGACCAACGAAAGGGTGTGACACTGGGCGCCGTCGGCGGTGGACAGGTACAGCAGCGACGGGTACGCCGACCCGGTCGCCGGCACAGTCTGCACGCGCAGGTCGGCGGCGTACCGCAACTCGCCATCGAGACGAAGGAAGGCCCGGCCGACCTGCGTCTGGGCGTCCGCGGCGGCGGTGATGTGCCGGTTTACCACGGTGAGCTGGACGAGGCTCCCGGCCGTGATGATCATGGCAACTGACATGATCACCAAGACGACGACCGTCTCGATCAGGGTGACGCCGGCATCACCGTGCGCCGCCGTCGTGCGGCGGCCCGTATGTTCCGCCGGCACCGGTCGGGTTCGCTTCAAACCCGTCATGCCGGGAAGGCCGGGTCGACTACGGCGGCGCTGACCAGGGCGGCCGTATGCTCGGCCCGCTCCACGCCGGCATCCGTCCACTCCACCGTCACCACAACCCGGGTCAGCTCGGCGATGCCGGGGCCGGCGTCCGCGGTCGTGCAGTCGCCGCCGGCCGGCGCCCTCCAACACCGGGTCACCGACCAACGCTGTCTGAACGAAATGCCGTTGACCTGGACCGTCAACGTCGGAGGAGGCGACGCCAGCAACGCTGCGCCGCCACGTGACCGCGCTGTGTCCAGTGCACGGGAGACCATTTGAGCGGCGACCTGCCGGTCGGCCTGCTCCCGGGCGACCGCCATCGAGGTGATGTGCAACGTCGTGGCCGAGGTTGCGATCGTGGCAATCAGGCCAATGGCCACCACCATCTCAACGAGCGTGAACCCGCCGTCGGCGGGCGGGAACGGCGCAGTTCGACCGCCGCACCCCGGACGAAGCGCCGCTGCGGCAGCCGGACGCGCCGTGCCGCACCCTATCGCCGACGGCCTGGGCCGGCCGGCGGCGTAGCTCCGCTTCCAGCTCACCTGCCAATGATCCTCCCAGCCTCGCCGGATTACAGCCGAATCGCCGGAAGCACCGACGTGCCGGCCCGAGGCCCTCCCGGCCACGGTGATCAGCCGCGGACGGATGTCCTACGCTGCGAGTTGGCATGGGAGGCATGGTGGCTCGGTCGCTGTTCGGCTTTCCCAACCCGGTGAACGAGGTGTCGGCCCGACTCGTTGCCGGGGGCGTGGTCGTGCTCTCCATCGCAACCGTGGCCCTTGACCAACCCTGGCTGACGGCGGTGATCGCGTACGGGTTCGTTGCCCGGGTGCTGGCTGGGCCGAAACTCAGCCCGCTGGCCCTGCTCGTCACCCGGGTCATCACGCCACGACTACCGGTCAGGGCGAAGCTGGTGGCCGGTCCACCGAAGCGCTTCGCGCAGGGTATGGGCGCCGTAGTCACGGTGATCGCGGCGCTGCTGGTCCTCGGGTTCGGCCAGAAGACCGCCGCGTATGCCGTACTCGGTGTGGTTATCCTGGCCGCTACGCTCGAGTCGGTATTCGCCTTCTGCGTGGGATGCACGGTCTTCGGCTGGCTGATGCGTGCCGGCCTTGTTCCCGAATCGGTCTGTGCCGAGTGCGACAACATCGCCGGTCGCCGGCCCGACCCGGCGGGTCAGTGACGCACCAGCCCGCGTACCCAGGTCTACGAGCAGATCGAAGTGGCGAGGCGAGCCGTGCACCGGCACCGACACCGACGAGCCAGCCGCGTTCCGCCGATGTGGCGTCTCCGCACCGATCGGCCGCTACGCCACGCGGCTGTGCCGGTGGGAACGCTTCGGGGTGTTGGCCTTGGGGCGAGGAATGCTCGAGTGAGGGCTGATCGGGCAGACGTCCGGGGTTCAAGGTGCAGGGCCTGTCCGGGGTGTCGTACCAGGGCCGCTTCATCGGTCATCATGGCGTCACGGCCGTCCCGCGCGACGGTATGTGAAACGGCTGCGACACACGTGCGAGGACGTCCCGGGAACGTGGCCAGGTTCGTCCGGAACGCGATGTTGGGCCGGCGGGGCCGGTGTCGTGCCAGGTTTACGGCGTTTGGAGAAGCGGATGCGCGGTGAGTCGCGGTTGGGTAAGCGGGCAGGCACGGCAGCCATCGCGATCATGTTCGGGTTGGCGGCCTGCACTGAGTCGGGCGGGGGCCCGCCCGCCGCGGAGTCGGACGACGGCCCGACCGTGTCGACGCCGCCCGCAACCAGTCAGACGGCAAGCGCTGCCGCCCAACCCTCGGCGACGGTACCGGTCAGGGACGGCAAGACCGCGGCCGACGTCGGCATCGAGACCAAGGGCGGCACGTTCACGCCGCTGATCGACCGTGACACCGTGCTGCCGACGACGCACAACGAAACGTTCACCACGGCAGAGGACAACCAGCCGACAATCAACATCGATGTGTACCGGGGCACCTCCGACCGCCTCGCCGACAACCAGCGCCTCGGCCGTTACGAGCTGACCGTGCCGAACCCCGGGCCCAAAGGTGACCCCCAGCTCTCCGTCACCTTCGACATCGACGCATCCGGCGCATTCCGACTGACCGCCACCGACCAGACCACCGGAACGCCGGTCACAGTGTCCGCACTGGACTGAGCAAGCAGGGCACCGCTTGCCATGACGAAGAGGGCTGTCTCCTGATGGTCGGTCGCGACCAGGGTATTCCGGGCGCCAATCACCTCTGCCGACCACGCCCCGGCCCGGGGAGATCTCGATTCATGACCGGTACCGGCCAAGGAGAATCGGGTCCGTAGCCGCTGCCACGAGACGTTGCCCAGCACGCTAGAGGCTCATCCAACAGTAGAGTGATTCGCCATGCTCGCGAGCGTGCACAGCGAGGGCGGCGAAGTCGGCCACCACGTCGCGAAGGTACTCCTGCTCGGCATAGCCGCCGAACTCCTCGACGGTGGCCCACCGCTCGGCGAGATCCGGCGTCCGATCGGCCGGGATGCTGGCGAGTACGTCCCGGGCGCGGTCGTCGAGGACGGATACCCACGGACCCTCGTACGTCATGTCCTGCCCGCCGCCCTCTGGCCAGATAAGGCGATCGCCGACCATGTCTGGGCTCCAATCCTGGCCGGTCACGAAAGCGACCAACTGGCCGAGGATTACGCACGGGTCGATGGTCTTCACTCCCATCCCGTCGAAGGTCGCCGGCACGGGTGAGAGGGCGTCGTTATCGTCCATGTGTTTGCGCACCTGGACCTCATTGGCCGCCCGGAAATAGTCGAACAGGACACTCACCGTTTCCTCCGCAAGTCGGTCGTGAAGGGCTTAACGTCCGGCATCGTTGGTGAATCCGGCGGCGGTCCAGCAGCATACCCTCATGCCGCCCCCGCGTTGTCCGGTGTGGACACCGATGTAGCGGGCCGCGATTGGGCTTTCTCCCGGCCCCACGGGTTGACGACGCTTCCGCACCACGGCGGGCGTGCGTCGACAGCTCATCCCCGGAGCCAGGCCGACGACCACTATTTGACGTCACACAGTACGGGCGGTAGTATGCGTCACATGATACCGGCCGACCAGGATTCATCCGCGGGCAGCGATCGGCAGACCCAGCTTCTGCGTGGCGCACTCGACATGTGCCTGCTCGCCCTGCTGTCCGATGACGCCGCTCACGGCTACGAGCTCGTGCGCAGGGTAGCGGCCGCCGGGTTCGATGGCGTCGGCTACGGCACCGTCTACCCACTGCTGACCCGCATGCGCCGGCTCGGCTTGGTCGCTGATGAACTGCAAGCCAGCCCGACCGGCCCGCCCCGCAAGGTGTATGCCCTCACCGAAGCCGGTCACGCCCGCCTGCACGCCTGGCGGCGGCAGTGGGTCCACTTCGTCGGGCTCGTCGATACCACGCTCGCCAACTCCGCCACCGACCTTCCGAGGAGTAGTTCATGACCACCATCGACGAGACGATCGCCATCGCGGAGCAGGAGTGGCGGGAGTGCGGCATCGGGCTGCAGGAACGCATCGCGCTCGCCGCGGACCTGCGCGCCGACATGGAATCGGCCGCGAATGAAGGCATCACCCCAGACGTGCTCATCGGGTCCGACCTGCGTGACTTCGCCCGCCGCCTGGCCGACGAGGCAGGCGCGCAAGGCACCGCGTACGCGTACGGACGAGTGGTCCGCGTCGCCCTGACCGGCATCGTGGCCGGCACCGTGACCGGATTCTTCATCATTACCGAGGGCGTGCACCCGCTGCTGGTATCGCTGTTCGACCTGCCCCGACCGAACCGGGTGCCGCTGTGGCTCGCCGCCGCCGTCTATCTCGGCGCCAACACCGTGTTCAGCGTCACCGGCGCCGCCCTCGCGCTCAGACTCCGCCTCCCGGCCCTGCCCGGCATCCGGCAGACCGTCCACGCCATGATGCTGCTGCTGCCGGTCGCGGGCATATTGGTGACGCCGATAGTCATGGGCTTCGGCTGGCTGATGGACTACAGCTTGCATCCGCTGGTCGTGGGCACCGAAATCGGGCTCGTCATAGCCGCAGCCGTCAGCGCGGTCGCCCTCGCCCGTTGGTGGTCGCTGCGCAAACCGGTCCCGCAAGCGTGTCCGGTTGCCGCCTGAGCAGCGTCGCGCCCGTTTTGGTCTACTGGCGCGCCGGTCACCGCCTCAGCGTCCCTCTGAACTCCGGCGCCGTTCGCCGCCGCCGACATCGTGCTGCGAAACGTCTGCCGGTAGGCCGTCGGCGAGACCCCGATCGCACCGGTCAGGTGCTGACGAAGCGAGGCTGCGGTGCCGAAGCCAGCCTCGGCGGCGACCCGGTCTATCGGTAGGTCGGTTGTCTCCAGCAGGTGTCGGGCCTGTTCGATCCGCTGCCGCGCCAGCCATTGTCCGGGCGTCATCCCGACCTCGGCGCGGAAGCGGCGTGAAAACGTGCGTACGCTCATCCGTGCCTGCCGGGCCAACTCGGCGAGGGTGATCGGCCGATACAACTGGCCGAGCGCCCACTGCCGTGTCTCTGACGTGGTTGCGGTTGTCGACTCGGGCACCGGACGGTCGATGAACTGTGCTTGACCGCCTTCGCGCCATGGCGGCACGACGCACAGCCGGGCTACCCGATTGGCGACGGCGCTACCGTGGTCGCGGCGCACGAGGTGCAGGCACACATCGATACCTGAGGCGACGCCAGCCGCGGTGAGCACCTGACCGTCATCGGTGTAGAGCACGTCCGCATCGACCTTCAGCTTGGGGAATGTGCGTTGGAGGTGGTCGGCGTTGTTCCAGTGCGTCGTGGCCGTCCGTCCGTCGAGTAGCCCGGCGGCGGCCAGCACGTACGAGGCCGTGCAGATGGAGACGATTCGGGCGGTCGGCCGCAGCCGACGCAGTGCCGCCGCAACCGGCTCGGGTAGCCAGTCCTGGCTGCCGGTGGGCTCGCAGATGAAGGGCGGCAGCACGAGCGTTTCGGCCGCGTCGATTGCCTCGGCACCGTGCTGGACTGCGACGGCGAAGTCAGCGCTCGTTGCGACCGGTTCGCCGTCAACACTGCAGGTGACGACCTCGTAGAGCGGCTCGCCGTCGGGCCCGGCGGCCGTGCCGAAGATACGGACGGGAATGCTCAGCTCGAACGGATACACACCGTCGAGCGCCAGGACGACCACGCGATGCATGGCCAGATCCTTGCATAGGTTGGCGATGTGGCCACTCGAAATCGCATGCGACGCTCGGACAGGGTGGAGCTCACACATCGAAGACGAGCAGAGAGGCATGCGATGCGGGCAATCGAACAGGACCGGTTGGGCGGCCCCGAAGTCCTCAAATTGGTGGAGGTCGACCGTCCCGAGCCGGGTCCGGCGGAGGTACTCGTCCGGGTACACGCGGCCGGCGTCAATCCGACCGACTACTGGCACCGCGGGACCGGCGGCCTGCTCGGCCGGCCGGTGCGGCTGGGCTGGGATCTGTCCGGTGTCATCGAGGCCGTCGGTGTCGGCGCCGCGTTGTTCCGACCCGGTGATGAGGTCTTCGGAATGCCACGGCTACCCCAGGCAGCCGGCACCTACGCCGAGTACGTCACAGCACCGTCGCGTCACGTCGCCCGCAAACCCGCCGGACTTTCCCATGTCGAGGCGGCCGGCCTGGGCCTAGCCGGGCTCACCGCGTGGCAGGCTCTCGTTGACGTCGCCAACGTCCGGTCCGGCCAGCGCGTACTGGTTCACGCGGCTGCGGGCGGCGTCGGACATCTCGCCGTGCAGATCGCCAAGGCGCGCGGGGCACACGTCATCGGCACCGCCAGGGTCGCCAAGCACGAGTTCGTCCGCGGGTTGGGTGCCGACGAAGTCATCGACTACACCACAACGGATTTCGCCGAGCGCCTTCACGACCTCGACGTGGTTATCGACTCGATCGGCGGCGAGTACGGTCCGCGCTCGCTACGGACCTTGCGCCCGGGCGGGATCCTGGTTGCCCTCGCCTCGCCGGCCGAGACGTACCTGGAGCAGCAGGCGATCCGGCAGGGCAGGCGTGCCAGATTCATGATCGTCGAGCCGGACAGCGGTGGGCTTGCATCACTATCCGGCCTGGTCGGCAGCGGGAAGCTCCGCGTCGAGGTGGACACGGTGCTCCCCCTCGGCCAGGTCGCCAAGGCCCACGAGATCGGTCAATCCGGCCGGGCCAAAGGAAAAATCATCCTGACGGTCTGACGTCCTGCTCAGGGTGACATCCGACTGGTACCGAGCGCCGCGGTACTGTCGCCCGGCGCCGTCCACCACGCGTCCGCGCTCACCTCGCCGCGGATACCGACGGAACCGGCCAGACGAGCATCGACAGGCGCCGGGGCTGAGTGTCTTCGGCCAGGCCACCACCCGAGCCAGTCGGTCGGGTGGTGGCGCGAGGGTGCTGCGGCTCGAGCGTCATTACGGTTCCCGCTTCACGACTCCGGCGTCCAAGACCACGGTCCCGCCAGCATCAACCGTAACGTTGCTGGTCATTGCGACCTGCTGCGGGGCGGCCGGGTTGTCGATGTAGCCGGCGAAGTCGGAGTCCTTCGCCCGGTCCTCGCCGGCCGACGCCGTCGTGAACAACCAGACCACCGTGCTGGCGACCGCCCGATACTCACCCGCGGGCAGGTCGACGATCGAGTAGGCACCATCGTGGCCGGTGGTGACCTTGGCGTAGAAGAGCCCCGGCCGACCGTCGATGATCTGCTGATAACCGATCGTCACGTACGCCGCGCCCGGCTCACCCGCGTCCTGGATGCCGTTGCGGTTCAGGTCACTCCAGACACGACCCTGGATCGTGCCACCCCCACCCGGTCGCTTCATGACGCCGGCGTCCAGGACCACGGTGCCGCCAGCTTCGACCGTAACGTTGCTCGTCTCGGCCCACTGCTGCACGCCAGGGGCCGGGTTGTCGATGTAGCCGGCGAAGTCGGAGTCCCGCGCCCGGTCCTCGCCGGCCGACGCCGTCGTGAACAACCAGTCCACAGTATTCGCGACCGCCCGGTATTCACCCGCGGGCAGGTCGACGATCGAGTAGGAACCATCGTTGCCGGTCGTCGCCTTGGCGTAGAAGAGTTCCGGCCGATCGTCGATGATCTGCTGATAACCGACCGTCACGCCCGCCGCGCCGGGCTCACCCGCGTCCTGGATGCCGTTGCGGTTCAGGTCATTCCAGACGCGTCCCGTGATCGTGCCACCCCCACCCGGTCGCTTCATGACGCCGGCGTCCAGGACCACGGTGCCGCCAGCTTCGACCGTAACGTTGCTCGTCTCGGCCCACTGCTGCACGTCGGGGGCCGGGTTGTCGATGTAGCCGGCGAAGTCGGAGTCCCGCGCCCGGTCCTCGCCGGCCGATGCCGTCGTGAACAACCAGTCCACAGTATTCGCGACCGCCCGGTATTCACCCGCGGGCAGGTTGACGATCGCATAGACACCATCGTTGCCGGTGGTCGCCTTGGCGTAGAAGAGTTCCGGCCGACCGTCGATGATCTGCTGATAACCGACCGTGACGCCCGCCGCGCCGGGCTCACCCGCGTCCTGGACGCCGTTGCGGTTCAGGTCATTCCAGACTCGGCCCTGGATCGTGCCAAGCGAGCCCGGCCCTTTCATGACGCCAGCGTCCAGGACCACGGTGCCGCCAGCTTCGACCGTGACGTTGCTGGTCATCGCCCACTGCTGGACGCCGGGGGTCGTGTTGTGGATGTAGTCGACGAAGTCGGAGTCCTTCGCCCGGTCCTCGCCGGTCGACGCCGTCGTGAACACCCAGCCGTCCGCCGTGCTCGCGACCGCCCGGTATTCACCCGGGGTGAGGTCAGCGATCGCGTAGACACCATCGTTGCCGGTGGTCGCCTTGGCATAGTAGAACCCCGGCCGACCGTCGATGATCTGCTGATAACCGACCGTCACGCCCGCCGCACCGGGCTCACCCGCGTCCTGGATGCCGTTGCGGTTCAGGTCATCCCAGACGAAGCCCTGGATCGTGCCGGTGCCCGCGGCGGCAGCGGTGCCGGCCGTGGGCGTGGCCAGGGCCGGCGCGGCGAATGCCACCGCCACCGCCGGTCCTACTACGGCGAGCGCGGCGGCGCGAAGCGCCAGCGCGGTGCCATGGCGGAATGTGCTCATGCGAACTCTCCTCCGGATACCCCGTGTATTTCAGGGAGGGCGTGATCAGGTCCCCGTGATGATCGCGTTACGGGACTCCGCCGAAGTCTAACGACCTTGTGCGCAGTAGTTGATGGTGCGTGATCTGGGCGTTTTACCAGGTGAGGCGTGCGGACTTGTCGGAGACGAGGCCGGCGATGGCGTTGATGGTCTCGGGTAGCAGTTCCCGGCGGCCGGTGAAGCGTTGCAGGACGCGCCACCATTTCAGTTCGGCGATGGTGTGTTCGACCGCGATCCGTTGTGAGGACTGGTGTTTGCGGTTGTGTTCCCACTCGGTCTGCCGCTGCGGCGGCGCTGCTGGGCGTAGTTTCAACGGCGGCGCGCAGACCTGGCCGTGGTGGTCTCTGGCGAGTCCTTGATAGCCGGCGTCGACCAGGAGCTTCACGTCTGGGTAGGCGTCGAGGAGTGCGGCTATGCCTTCGACCCGGGCGGTGGTGATGTCGTGCATACGCCCGGGGCGGGTCGCGCCGCACCAGAGGGTGGCCCCGTGGTGGTCGGCGGCGATGGTGGTCTTGATGGTGTTCTGTTTGAGTTTGCCGGAGACGAATGCTTTGCGGCCGGGGCGTCCTTGCCGTGGTCGGCGTACCCGGATCTCGGTGGCGTCCACGCGCAGGGTGACGCCTTCGGCGGCGGCGTAGGCGAAGACGTCGGCGACGGTGTGCAGTCGTGCCCCGGCTGGGGTGGCGAAGCCGCGGCGGGCGAGCAGCGGGCGGATCTGGGTGACGGCGCGGGTCGCGGTGCTCCGGTCGACGTCGTAGGCGACGGCGAGGGCGGCGTGCGGGATCGCAAGGCGGAGGTGGACCAGGGTGATCACGACCCGGTCGGTGAAGGTGAGCCGTGGTCGGCGGCCGGCTCCTGCCTTGCGGACACGCTCGCGGGTACGGCGGGCGTGCAACTGGTCCTCCCGGGCCGCTGTCCAGCCAGGTTGGAGTTCGGTCAGGAGCAGGCCCAGGTGGTTGCGGCTGAGGCCAGTGAAGGCACAATGGGCGAAGGCCGCGCGGATGGCGTTGATCGACACAATCAAAACATCTGCGCGGCCGTCCACGTCTCGGTCAAGCCGCCACGCCGGGTCCCTCTACTGTGCACAAGGTCGTAAGGCTGGCCCCAACGTTCGTACAGGCCTCAGAGTGTCGGTCATGCAACACATCGCTGCGCCGCAAAGCTACGACGGCACGCGCGATATCGTCCACGAACGTTACGTCATACCCCATACGAGAGCAGTCTCGTGGTGGGGCAATGTCCGCCGCCGCGTGTACCAGGGTGCGCGGCGGCGGACCAACACACCCCGTCAACTCGGAGCGGCCGCGACAGGCTCCCCACCGATGTACAACAAAAGGTTCGGCGTGCCAGGTGTGACCCATCCCAGCACGTCTGGGGTAGCCTGCCCGACGATCTCGTTGCGCACCTGCTCGGGCGTCCATGTCGGCTGCGCGCTGAGGAGTATTGCGGCGGCACCGGCCACATGTGGAGCTGCCATCGAGGTCCCGCTTCGGGTCCACGATTCGTCGTCGGTATTGATGCCGGCTGAGACGACGTAAAGGGCGGGTGCGAAGAGGTCGACGCACGGACCGTCGTTCGAACTCGGCCAAGCGATGTCGTCGTGCTGGGAGCCTGCCACAGTGATCGCGGCGGGGACTCGAGCGGGCGATTTCGCGCAGGCGTCACTGTGTAGGTTGCCGGCGGAAACGGCGTAGCTGATGCCAGTGTTGATGGATCTCGCTACGGCCACGTCCAGGATGCCATCGCCGTCGTAACCGGGCGGGAAACCCAGGCTGAGGTTCGCGACTGCCGGCTTGACCGCGTTGGCGGTGATCCAGTCTACGCCTGCGACAGTTTGGGCCAGGTCGCCGAACCCAATACAGTCGAACACCCGCACCGCGACCAGGGTCACCGCCTTCGCCACGCCGAACGTGGACCCGCCAAGGGTGCCGGCAACATGGGTGCCGTGCCCGTTGCAGTCGTCGGCACTGCCGCCGTCGACCAGATCGATCCCGGTGACCGCACGGCCGGCGAGATCGCGATGGGTGAAGCGAAAGCCGGAGTCGACGACGTACGCGTGCACGCCGGCACCACCGCTTGCCGGATAGGAGTAGGAGCGGTCCAGTGGCAGCGTGCGCTGGTCCACCCGGTCGAGGCCCCACGACTGGGGGTCGACCTGCGAGTCGGCGAGTCGCACGACGTGGTTCTGCTCCACGAACGCCACCGCGGGGTCCGCGGCGATGCGGCGGGCCCGGGCGGCACTCGTCCGGACGGAGAAGCCCCGCAGCGCCGAGGTGTAGCGGTGCTCGACGGTCCCGCCGTACCGACGAGCGACGGCGTCCGCAGTTCGATCCACCGCATCACGCGCCGCCACGGCATCCTTCAACACGACGACGTAGCTGTCCTGTATGGCGGTTGCGCCGCCGGCATTACGAACATCGGCTGACGCCGTGCCGGCAGCCGCCGGTGATCCCACCAGGCCGGCGGTGACGGTCATGGCGACGAACGCGACCGCAGGTATCCGATGTTTGCCCACGGTGAACCACGGGATCCGCATCCGGATCTCCCTTCGATCGGGTTTCGCCGCGGTCCCCCGGTGATCTGCAACTGAACCGCGATCGGGAAAAGGCTATGGGGACACCGGTGTTCTTCGCAGCCCCGCTTTGTGCGCCGTGACCGTGGTCGTCGACCCGTTGGATCGGATGAGTGTCCAGGTCGTCGGTGGTGTCATTACGCCAGTTGATGTCTCCGGACCCGCCGAGTCGCGCAGCTATGTGTCGATCCACACACTGTCCGATGTGAACCGACGTCTTGCCGCCGGACACTGTGATCTTGTATGCGCCCCAGCGATGCGCAGCGCTATACGGTCAGCTGTACCTGGCCTGCTCGACGGCGAAGACGTTGCGGTGACCCGGATGCTCCTGCAGGGACCACAGCAGATCAGCCTTTGTCGCGTCCTCCCAGTAGCTGATGCTCTCGCCTCCGCCGACCCAGCTGAAGGTCTTCTGTCCGGTGGCGGGCGCCCAGTAGTAGAGGTTCTTGTCGCCGGAGGAGTAGAACCACCAGCGTCCGTTTCGCGAGGCGACGCCGTTGATCTTGTACCAGGACAGGCGCAGGGCCTGTGCGGCGGTGGTCGTCGCGGCGAACGTGGTGGCGCCCGGGGCAAAGGGGAAACGGATCGCACGCGGCGCACGGTTCGGGTAACCGTCGCATCCGGACGGGCAGGTGTATTCGGCCATGACGATCGACTTGCTGACCCGGTCGAGGGAGATCGTTGACCAGACCAACGGCGTACCGGAGGTGGTGGCAGCGGTCACGGTGCCGACCTGCGGCAGGACGTAGGCATATCGGTGTGCCTGATAGCTGCCGTCCGGCTGCCGGCCGATCTGCTCCGCGGTCCCGCTAGTGTCGACCCGGAGGATGTTCTTCATGTTGAAGACGCGCATGCCACGCCCGGTCTGGGCGACGTAAAGGTGGTCGCCGTACCAGGCCACGCCGCCGGCATGGATCGGGATGTCTTTGAAACTCGGTGCTTCCGGGGTGCCGGTCGGCTCGACGAGCAGGATCTTGCGGTACTTGTTGGGGTAGGTGGCGTCCCAGTCGACCAGCGTGATCCGACTGCGGGTGTGGCCGTCGGCATCACAGGCGGCCTTGGTGTACCAACTGACCAGGACGAGCTGGTGCCCGTCGTACGTGCCGCTGTTGGCGGTACCGACGGCGTCCCGACTCGTGGTGATGCCCTGCGGGTAGTTCGTACAGTCGTCGTCGTCGGCTGCGTCGAACTTGAATCCGCTGACGTAACCCGGCAGCCCGAGTGGGTCGGTGATCCCCGTC
The DNA here is from genome assembly GCA_035296325.1 of Micromonosporaceae bacterium. GTDB lineage: Bacteria > Actinomycetota > Actinomycetes > Mycobacteriales > Micromonosporaceae > DATHBD01. The sequence continues at coordinate 70,912 of DATHBD010000016.1, forward strand.
CGGGTGTGGTTGGCCGTGGCCATGACGGCACTCACGGAACTGGTGCCGAGCGTGGCGGTGAGTGCGCCGTTGACCGCGTCGAACTGGTGATAGTCGGACGTCAACGTGAACTGGCCGGCCGGCAACGCCGCCGGTGAACTGGCGGCGTGCGCGGCCGTCGTCACGGTGAACGTCGTCGCGACCACCGTGAAACCGGCCACGACAGCAACGACCCTGGTGCGTACCGACATCGATAGAACCCCCGTGTATCCGAGTGCGTCGGCCCACCATACGCACATCGGGCGGAGTGCGTGGCCCGCGCAACCCCCGGTCCCGGTCCGCGCCGCCGCCGACGTCTGCCGGCAGCCAGCGCATCGTCGGCCGTGCCGGTCAGCCAGCGGGACGCTGCGGTGCCGCCCCGTCGACCGACGTTTGTGCACCTGTTTGCGTGGCGGTGGGAATGGATAGCCTCGAAACGACGATGACCAGTCGATGGGTAGGAGGTGTCATTGCCACGCCGCGGTCACATGCACACCGAGTGGTCCCAGGTATGGGCCGGGTGGACTGAGCCCAGCCCCACGCACCCATCATTGGAGGTCAGCAGGTGCACACCAACGTGGTGCTGGTTCGTCACGCGTTGTCCATCCCGCCGACCGCGGACGGTCCGGCCGAACTCACCCGCCCGCTGGCCGGCGACGGTCTTCAGCAGGCACTGGCACTCGTTGGAACGTTGACCGAGCCACTTCCGGTGGCCGTGTGGTCCAGCCCGTACCGGCGCGCGGTCCAGACCGTCCAGCCAACGGCACAGGCGCTCAGCCTCCCCATCCACACCAGCTGGGAGCTGCGGGAATGGGACGACGGACTCCCATACACCGACGATTGGGAGCAGCACTACGCCCACAGCTGGGCGGACCCGTCGTACGCGAGGCCCGAAGGCGAAAGTCTCAACCAGCTGACCGCCCGCGCCGTCCACGCTGTGCGGACACTCGCGGACGAACACCGTGGCCGTGTGGTGCTCGCCGCGAGCCACGGCACCTTCATCGCGCGAGCGCTGTCCGGATTCGGCATGCCGGCGGACTGGAGGTTCTGGCAGCGTATGCCGATGCCGGCAATCTACCGTCTTCGCTTCGCCGACCCGAGCACCAACCCGGCAGTGACCGGCGACTGCCTGTGACCGTTGGACGCTGTGGCCCATCACTCAGCCCGGTGACGGTCCCGCCGAACCCCGTCAGGAGCCCATCGCAGGTGCCGTGGCGGGGGGCGATTCGAAGATGAGGGCCGCACGTAGGGCGTGGCAGGTGGCCTCGGCCTGTTGCTCGATCGCGGTGGTGAGGCGGATAGCCGTGCCGATGTCGCCTCGGTTGGCGGACTGTTCCAGTGCGCTGCATGTGGCGGCGAGGCGACGGCTGGCCAGGTTGGCACTGCTGCCGCCGAACTCGTGGGCGAGCCTAGCCAGTTCGATCATGTCACGGCTGGCAGCGGCGGCAGTGATCGCGGCTGCGGCGATGGGCGCGTTGTTCAGGTAAACGGCCAGGACGCGCTGAGTGAAGGCCGGACCCAGGTCCTGTAGCTGCTGCAATATTTCAGGATCGAGCAGATCCTGCGGCGTGCTTTCGGGCTCGGCCAAGCGCCGACCCAGCACGCTGCGCAGGGTGTCCGCGACGGCTTGTCGACGGATGGGTTTACTGAGGAAGTCGTCCATCCCAGCGGATCGGCAGCGTTGCTCGTCGGAGGCGAGCGCAGAAGCGGTCAGGGCGATCACGGGAATGCTGCACAGCGGTGCGGGCATTCGGCGGATCTGCTCCGTCGCCCGGAAGCCGTCCATCACGGGCATTTGACAATCCATGAGGACGGCGTCGTAGTGGCGGGTTTGCAGGAGTTGCAGGGCCTGCGCACCGTCCCCCGCGATGTCGGCGGTATACCCGAGCCCGGCCAGTATCGCGACGGCGACGTCCTGGTTGACCTCGTTGTCCTCGGCCACCAGGATGCGGCCGCCCGGCCGGGCCAGCTCGGGTGCGGATGCTTCGCCGGCCGGCTGGGTCGCGCCACTGACCAGCGTCGGTCGGCCCAGCAGCTGCCGCAATGCGGCGTTCAGCTGCGCAGCGCGCACCGGCTTGGTGAGTTGCACCTCGATGCCGCAGGCACGGGCGGCTCCGACCTCGCTGGTGGACGAGGTCAGCAGGGCCAACCGGATGTACTTGATCAAGGCATCGGTAGTGATCATGCGCGCGAGCTCGAGGCCGTCGATGTCAGGCATCCGCATATCCAGTAGAGCGACATCGAACCTGTCGCCGGTGTGGACCGCCTCGCGGAGCGCCGCCAGGGCCGCGCTGGCGTCGGCGACGGCGTGTGCGCGCATGCCCCAGATGAGGAGCAGGTCCCTGACGACCGTGCGATTCGTGGCGTTGTCGTCGACGATCAGCACACGCACCCCGTCGAGGTCGGCCGGCTGCTGCTGTCCGGTTGGGAACGCGGCGGTGGCGCCGGGCAGGACGAGGGTGAAGTGGAAGCGGCTGCCGTCGCCGGGTCGGCTCTCGACTCCGATTGTGCCGCCCATGAGTTCGACGAGCTGGCGGCTGATGGTCAGCCCGAGCCCGGTCCCGCCGTAACGCCGTGTGGTGGATGCATCAACCTGCGTGAAGGCCTCGAACAGGTGGGCTTGACGGTCTGCGGGAATCCCGATGCCGGTGTCGGACACGGTGAAGGTCACCGGATGCGACGGACCGTCACCGACCCGCGGTCCTATCTCGACAGTGAGGACGACTTCGCCGTCCTCTGTGAATTTGATTGCGTTGGACAGCAGATTGGTGAGGATCTGGCGGATCCGATGCACGTCACCGCGCAACGCCGGTGGGATGGCTGGCTGAATGACGGTGGTGATCTCCAACCCTTTGGTCTGGGCCGTCGCGGCGAGCAGGCTGACGACTTCCTCGGCGAGGCCACGCATGTCGAAGTCGACCGGGTCGATGTCAAGCTTCCCCGCTTCGATCTTGGAGAAGTCCAGGATGTCATTGATGACGTTGAGCAGCGCCTCGGAGCAGTTCTGCACGGTGGTGAGATAGTCGCGTTGACGGTCGTCGAGGACGGTGTCCATCAGCAGTGTCGTCATGCCGATCACCCCGTTCATCGGGGTGCGGATCTCGTGACTCATGTTGGCCACGAACTCGGACTTCAGCTGGGAAGCGGCGAGTGCGTTGTCGCGGGCGGTGGCCAGCTGGGCCTCGTCGCGTTTGCGATCGGTAATGTCGCGGATGAACGCGCTGAAGGTCGTGCCCTTGGTCGTCGAGCTGCAGACCGTGATTTCGGCGGGGAACAGTTCGCCGCCGCGACGGCGTGCCTGAACCTCGACTCGCTGACCGGCGACGTGGGTGACCTCGCCGTGCCGGATGGCGGAGACCCAACTCAGGTCGCCGTCTCGTGGGTTACCGGAGACGACCTCGGCCAGAGGTTGGCCGAGGGCCTGCTGCGCAGGCCAGCCGAACGTGGTTTCGGCCCGGGTGTTCCACCGGGTGACGTGCCCGAGCGCGTCCGTGGAGACAAAGGCGTCCCCGGCGGCCTGCAGGATGGCGGTGACGTCCTCCTCGCGCTGGGCAAGTTCGGCTTCGGTCCGCCGCCGCCGTCGTTCCGCCCGCACGGCCAGGAGCAGGCCGGCGAGCAGGGCCTGAGCCAGCAGCGACGCGACGGCCACGACTCGTCCGGTGAACCGTCGCGATTCGGCGAACGCCGCATGGGCAGGGAGCTCGGCCACCACGGCCCATCCCAGGTCCGGGATCGGGCGGTAGGCTGCGATGACGTCCACACCATCCGTGATTTCGCGGGTGGCCCCGCGCTCACCGACGAGGGCCGCAGCGATGCGTTTGTCGTCGCGACCCGACGACAGCTCGGGCCGGTCGGTGCCCGGTCCGGCCACCAGCGTCCCGCGGTGGTCGGTCAGCGTGAGCTGCGTCTGCTGAGCCTTGGCAAGGTTGTTGGTGAAGGCGGTGAGCGCGTCCAGTCGGTACCCGAGACCGATCATCCCCACGACCTCATCACCGTCAAGGACCGGCGCGCTCACAGCGACCAGGTGCGGTTGGCCGGCGATGGCTCCGACGAACACCTCCGATACGTACGCCACCCGGGTCCGCATCACGCCCTTGAAGTAGTCGCGGTTGGCGAAGTTCTGCCCGACCAGACCGGGCTGCGGTGGGTCAAAGCCCAACAGTGTGCCTGAGGTGTCCAACGCCCACACCCCGACGAACGCGGCGTCACGCAGCTGCAGCGACTCCAGATGATCCTGGATCAACGGCAGGTCCCGCGCGCCGCCGGCGGACATGGTTCTTACCAGCTCCGGCCGCTCGGCGTAGGAGGTGACCAGCGTTCGTAGGCCGTTCATCTGCGCACCCACGTGCGCGACGCTGACGTCAGCGCTGGCACCCAGGCGCCGGTTCACCTCCGCCTCCACGGTAGTGCGTGCCTCATGAATGGCCAGGTAGGCCAGCCCGGCGAGGGGCAGCAGCGCCAAGGTGAAGATCGCGGCGGACAGGCGCAGCACGGAGCGCCGCAGGCCGGTCCGCGCCTCGCCGGTGATGGCACGGTCGTGGGACCCGGTCAGCCGCGCCACCGCCAGCACCGTGACCAGCAATGATCCCCCGGCGATCACCATCACGTCGGCGGTGGAGGACTGCACCGCCCGCAGGACGAGCACGACCGGAAGCGGCATGACGGCGGCCACCATGACCACATGCCGCCACGGCCGTGGCTTGCCCAACTCAGCGGCGGACGAGGCGGGATGCAGGGCCGCGCCGCTGAGCAGCGCCATCGACACCATCCACCATCCGAACACGCCGGTACCCACGCGGAACGAACCGTCCAGGACCTGCAGGTTGAACACGAGGTCACCGCTCAACTGCAGCACCGCCCAACCGGCCAGCAGCAGCGACCGCGGTGACCGCCCCGCGGTGAACGCGAACACGGCCGCCGTTGCGAGCAGCAGCATGTCCATTCCGACGTACCCGAGGTTGACCGCAAGCAACGGCAGGCTCAACCCCGCGTTGGTGGAGGGGGCGAGAAACACCACCCAGGCGAGGGAGCCCAATGCGCTGGCCAGGATCGCCGCGTCGATCATCGCACCACGACCCGCACCGTGCGCGCGCGCCAACCACGCCAACCCCACCGACGAAAGCCCGTAGGAGGCGAGGAACATCAGATCACCGACCGACGGCGCCGTCAGGGTCACCCCGGCCCACACCGGATACAGGTACCAGCAGCCCCATGCCGCCGCGTTGAGCGTCTGCCCGGCGGCCAGCAGGTACCAGCCGGCTGCCGCCGGCGGACGACACCGGCGGGTGCCCACGATCAACGCCGCCACCGTCGAGGAGTTCAACACCACAAGCAGCAGGGGCCGCCAGGGCTCTGCCGGCAGCACGAAGAAGATGCCGGTACCCGCGAGTTGGAGCAGCACACACAGGACCCAGACGGAACGGAGATTGCTGAAGATGTTCAATGTTCCCCCGCAGATCGGATCCTCGCTCACCTTCCTCGACAGCAACCCGGCCGAACATCAGCAGGGCCCGCCTGCGCGGCGGTGCCGGTTCAGTACTGACGCCGCGGAACTCCCCCATCCGACGGGTGCGTCGGGCGCTGGCCCGATGCCACCGTGGCCCCGGGTGCGATGCTGGGGTCGGGATCCGCGTCGGCCTCGGTTGCCGGGTCGGTCGTCCAGCGGTTGAGGGCGTCCTTCAATTCGGCAGCCTTGATCGGTTTGGTGAGATAGTCGTCCATGCCGGCGGCGAGGCACGCTTCGCGGTCGGCCGCCAGGGCACTTGCGGTCATGGCGATGATCGGGGTGCGGTGCCCTGCGCCTTCGCTGCGGCGAACCGCGACGGTGGCGCTGAAGCCGTCCATCCGGGGCATCCGGCAGTCCATGAGGATGGCGTCGTAGGTGTTTGCCGCGGCCAGTTCAACCGCTTCGACGCCGTCGCTGGCCACGGTCAGGTGGTACCCCATGCCGGTGAGGATGCCGACGGCGACCATCTGGTTGATGTCGTTGTCCTCCACCAGCAGGATCCGCCGTTGACGCTGCGGCGTGGCCGACCCGGCCCCGACCGACTCGATTCCGCGTGGCGTCTCCGCCGGGGGCGAGCTGGGAATGATGGTGGTCAGGCAGATGTAGAGGTCGGCTTCATCGACCGGTTTCGCCAGGCAGCTGAATCCGTTGGTGGCGGCAAAGGGGTCGGTCTCCGGGTCCCGATTGAGCACGATGATGTGGACGGTTCGGATCCGCGGATCGCTTATGATCTGCTGGGCAAGGCCGATGGCGTCGAGCCCGACCTGCTCGGCATCGATGATCAGCGCGTCGAAGGGCCATCCGGAGTTGGCGGCCTGTCGCAGCAGGTGCACCGCATCGGCGGCATTGTCGGCTGCGGTCGGGGTCATCATCCAGCCGCGTAGGCGGTCCTGGAGCAGCGTCTGGCCGAGTCCGGCGTCAACCATGAGCACCCGGAGCGTCGTGGCGTCCGGTGCGGAGGGCGCCTCGACGTGCGGGTCGTCGGAATGGGTCTGACCGAACGGGATAAGGCACCAGAAGGTGCTGCCCTGGCCGGGTGCGCTCTCGACCCCGATGGTGCCGCCCATTGCCTCGGTGAGCTGGCGGCAGATGGCCAGACCGAGGCCGGTGCCACCGTAGGAACGGGTGGTGGAGGCGTCGGCCTGGGTGAACGGCTCGAACAGCCGCTCGGCGTCAGCACCATCGAGGCCGATGCCGGTGTCGCTCACTTCAAATCGTGCCCGGACGGTCCCGGTGTCGCCGGGCGCGCTGGTGTCCTGGGTGACGCGTAGGGTCACGCTGCCGCGCGGCGTGAATTTCACCGCATTCCCGACGATGTTGAGCAGGATCTGCCGCAACCGGCCACCGTCACCACGGACCATGGTCGGCAGTTTCGGGTCGCAGCGCGTGACCACGGTCAGGCCCTTTTGCTGCGCCGCCGGGTTGACCAGGGCCGTCACCGCGGTGAGCACGGCAGACAGCTCGAAGTCGTCCACGTCGAGCACCAGCTTGTCGGCCTCGATCTTGGAGAAGTCGAGGACGTCGTTGATCACCCCGAGGAGAGCGTTGCCGGCGGTGTGGATGCCCGCCGCGTAACGTTCCTGCGTGGGATCGAGGTCGGTACGCAGAAGTAGGGACGACAAGCCGATCACGCCGTTCATCGGCGTACGGATCTCGTGGCTCATCGTCGCCAGAAAGTGGGACTTCACCTCGGACTGCGCCACCGCCTCGTCCCGCGACTTTTCGGTGGCCCTGGTAAGGCCGGCCTGGGCGTCCTGCAGGTCGACCATCCGCTCGACCTGAGCCTTGCTGAGGCGGGCGATCTCGCGGTCGAGGGCCTTCTGGGCGCTCAGATCAGTGAAGGTGAGGCAGGTGAGGTGATCGTCGTCCATGTCGAGGGGAGACACCCCCACCAGGACCGGAACCGCCGACCCGTCGGCGGCGCGGAGTTCCATCTCGAGCGCGCTGCCGGGTCCCAGTGGATCCCGTAGCTGGGCCAGCACGCCGGAAGGGCCCCCGTCGATGAACTGTGCCAGCGGCGAGCCCACGATGGCGTCTCTCGTGTACGACAGCATCGACGCGAGCCGCTTGTTGGCATAAAGCACGATGCCGCTCGAGGACAGCGTCGCCGCCCCGTCATGCATGTTCTCCACGAACATCCGGTAGGGCCGGTCCGCTGTGGACAGGGTGAAGACGTGGCGGCCGGTTCCGCGGACCGAGACAACGAACGCGTCGATCTCTCCGGCCCCGATGGCGCGTAGCGTGTTCTCGGCATCCGTCATCCGGGCCAGCGCCTGCGTCAGCGTGGTTGGTACCTCAGCCGCTTGACCCGCGGCGGTCTCGACATCGCTGCCGCCCACGCCATCGACCTGCCCGTTGGGAGCGCTGTTCGGGGGCACGAGTTCGGCGCCATCCGGCGGGTCTGTCGGCGTTGAGCTGCCGGGTGCTTGCGAGAGCATCGGCCGCGCCTCAGCGGAGGGCTTCTGAGGCACCCGGGACTGACAGTCCAAGCGCGAGAAGGACCCGGTCGGTGTTCGACAGGTCTCCCACGAACTTGCGTACTGGCAGCGGTCGGTTCTTGACCAGGGTGGGTGCGGCGAGCACATGCTCGTTGGCCACACTGACCGGTTCTTCGCGCAGATCCACAACGGAAAGGTGGTACCGGCCTTCCAGGTAGGTGTCGCAGAGCCGCCTGGCGTTGTCGATCGCGCGCGCCGACAGCGCCGAGGCTCCACTGACGATGAGCGTCAGCTCGTACCAGGATTCGTCGCGGTGGGCCAGCGCTGCGTCAAAGCGCTTGAGCGTCGCATCGTTGGGTGTGCTCATCGGGATGACTCCGACTGGAGTTGGAGGCGATCGAGGACACGCTGGGTGTTCGACAAATCGCCGATGACCCGCAGGGACGGTGGCGGACGGTGGCGTACCAGTGTCGGGATGGCGAGAACGTCATCCTGGCGGGCAAGCGACGGCTGCTCGAGGAGATCGATTATCTCGATCGTGTAGCGTCCGGCGAGATGCTCTTCGCAAAGGTTGCGCAGGTTGGCGAACGCGTCCAGTGCCGTTGACGACGGGCCGGCCACGTACAGGCGTAGATGCCAGGCGTCGGGGTGGTCGGCTATCGCGTCGTCGGTACCGACGGCTGCGGTCATGACGCACCGGCCTTCGCGCCCTGGCTGGTAGCGCCGTCCTCGGCGTGGTCAGCGTCGGCCCGCCGGAGCCTGCCCTGTTCCGCCCGCTGGTCGGCGCGATCCTCAACACCGGTCGAGCCAGAACTCAGCAGGCGCCCCACCAGGTCAGCCTCGTCCTCGAACTCCCGCCACAGGGCTGCGGTCTGTAGCTCGACCGCCTCGCGGCGGCGCTCGAGGTTGACCCGACGTTGCTGGAGCTCGCCGGCTCGAGCTGTGCCGTCAAAACGTTCCCTTGCCTCCTGGGCCTGGCGAGCGGACCCGGTAAGGACCCCCTGCGGGCCGACGTAGACGTCGGCCAGCTCGATGCCTTGACTGGTGAGGAGGAACTCGCGGATCTGGTTGGAATGGGCCATGCCGCGGGACTTGAGCACGTACAGGACCCGGTTGTGTTCCCCGTTGCCCTCCATGGTCTTGACCAGGAGCCAGGTGTCCACGAGGGAAGCCAGCTGCTGACTGGCCTGGGCCGGATCGCCGCCGGCGTTGAGGCTGGTCAACAGGGCGGTCACGCCCTTGCTCTTCAAGAAGTCGACCTGACGGGTGAGCATCGCCGAAACGTCCATGCCCGTCCCGACGCGCAGGAAGTCGGACACCGGGTCCATCACCACGACCGAGGGACCGAACTCGCCGACCGACTTCTGCATGGCGAACAGGTGCGCCTCCAGCCCGAGAATGCTGGGTCGGGAGCACCGGAACTCCAGGAGCCCGGCATCGACCCATCGCATCAAGTCGATACCCACGGACGACATGTTCCGGATGATCTCAGCCTCGGACTCCTCGAAGGCGAAGTACATCGCCCGGTCGCCCCCGCGGCAGGTCACCTCGCAGAACTGGGCTGCCAGGGTCGACTTTCCGGTGCCGGCGGTGCCGGTGACGAGGACCGTGCTGCCCTTGTAGAAGCCACCGTCACCGAGCATGGCGTCAAGACGGGGGACGCCCGTCGACAGGCACACCGTCGAGATGTTGTGCCGCAGGCTCAGTGACGTGATGGGCAGCACGGATACGCCAGATTCGCCGATCAGGAACGGGTACTCGTTGGTGCCGTGCAGGGAGCCTCGGTATTTGAGGATCCGCAGGCGTCGGGTGGAGGTCTGCTCGGTTACCCGGTGGTCAAGCACGATGACGCAGTCCGACACGTACTCCTCGATGCCGTGGCGGCTCAGCGTTCCCTCGCCTCGCTCAGCAGTGATCAGGGAGGTGACCCCTCGGTCCTTGAGCCAGCTGAACAGGCGACGCAACTCGGTGCGGAGAATCGCGCTGTTCGGGAACGCGCCGAACAGGACCTCGAGGGTGTCGATGACGACACGCTTCGCGCCGACCGCGTCGATGGCTGCACCGAGCCGCAGGAAGAGCCCGTCGAGGTCCCACTCGCCCGTCTCTTCCATCTCCGCGGCGACAACCTTGATGTGGTCGATAATGAGCTGCCCGTCGGCCGTGGCCCGAGCGAGGTCAAATCCCAGCGAGGCGAAGTTGGCGACGAGGTCGTCGGCGGTTTCCTCGAACGCCACGAAGAGGCCGGGCTCGTCGAACTGGGTGATCCCGCGTACCAGGAACTCCATGGCGAGCAGCGTCTTGCCGCAACCGGCCGGCCCGCAGACGAGGGTGGACCGGCCACGCGGCAAGCCGCCCCCGGTGACCTCGTCGAGGCCGCTGATTCCGGTCGGGGTCTTCGGGAACGACTGCGCTGGAGTGACCGACCCGTTGGGGGTCGGCCGGTGACTGTCACGTTTCTGCTCGGTTGCCATGCCTACGTCCTCGAGTTGTCAGGCGTCCACCGGTAACGGACGACGATCGTGCGCTCGTGCAGGCCCAACCAGGCGTCTCGGGAACCGCTGTAATTTCTCGCTGCCGTCAGTACATACCTTCAACGGAAGAAGTTCTCGTAAAACCGGTAAGTGACCTGCTCGCCCGCCCACCGCCGCATCGCCCTCGACGGACGCCCGGTTACGACGCTCGAGTCAGGCGTGATGGCGGCCCGCGCCGCGGCGATGTCCGGCGTCGCCGTGCCGAACCTGTGATCTGGCGCCTTGAGCGAACGGGTATGAGATCGTTGAGCAGCCGGATCCCACGCCGGCGATCGACGCTGAGGCAACGGCGCAAGTGCCGACGCCTGCTGGACCGTGGGCGGGCTTCGGCCGACGTAGCGGCGTCGGGGGCGACCGACGCCCGAGGATGCGCCGGCGTTCGCGGTGCCGGTGGGTCGGTCAAACGCGACCAGCGCCCCACCAGGTCGTGGCCGGCTCGGCCCCCGCGAAAGGAGAAACCTTGACTGCGATACTCGTCGCCGAGGACGACGCCGATATCCGTGATCTCGTGGCGTTCAAGCTCGAGCAGGCCAACTTCGAGGTGCTTCCGGTCGGTGACGGGGTCGCGGCGCTGGAGGCGGCGCGGGCACATCACCCGCGGTTGGCCGTGCTGGACGTTTCGATGCCGGGGATGTCAGGGCTGGATGTGTGTCGTCTGTTGCGCGCCGATCCAGTTACCCAGGACATCCTGGTCATCCTGCTCACCAATCGCGTGCAGGAGCACGACGTCGAGGGTGGCTTCTCCGCCGGGGCGGATGACTACCTGACCAAGCCGTTCATTCCGGGCGAGCTGGTGTCGCGGATTCAGGTCCTGTTGAGAAGAGCACGAGCATGAGACGTGTCGAGCGCAGGGTGGGCCGCGGGCGATCCACGGTTCGCCCTGGTCGTCATCGGGCGACGCGTGCCTGACGTGATCAGCGCGGTCACCTACGCCGCGCTTCTGCTGCTGGCCGGCGTGGGATCGCTGGGTGTTGCGGTCGTGCTGGTGCGCGGTGTGCGCTTGATGCGGGCACGGCGACAGGTTCGGCTGGCAGCCGTGCCGCGGATGGCGTTGCTGCGGTTCGCGGCCGAGAGCGGGGCTGAGGGCGCGGACGAGTTGGTAACCATGGCGCCCGCCGCCTGGCGGTCGATCGAGCGGACGGCGGTCAACCTGCTCGGCAAGATCCGCGGAGATGCCCATCAGGCCCTGGTGACCGTGTTCGAGCGCCGAGGCGCCGCCGACGACGCCCTGCGAGCACTGCACAGCCGTAGCGGCGTCCGGCGGGCACGTGCCGCGGAGGCGCTGGGCAACCTCGGCCGACGTGACGCCGTCGCAGCGCTGTGCGTGCTGCTGCGCGACCCGCGTTCCGAGGTCCGGGTCGTCGCCGTGCGGGCGCTGGGCCGGATCGGCGACCCGGCTGCGGCCGAACCGCTGCTCGCCAGCCTGGCCGACATCGATCCGGCACCTTCGCTGGTCGTGGCGCACGCCCTGATCCAACTCGATCCGGCTGCGGAACCGGCGTTGATCCGGGCGTTGCAGCACCCCGCGCCGTTGGTCCGGGTCACCGTCCTGGACGCGCTCGGCCTGCTGGGGGCAGCGGCGTCCGCCGTACCGGTCGCCGAGGTGGCCCGCGCGGACCCGTCCACCGAGGTGCGGGTGGCGGCGGTGGCCACGCTGGGTCGGTTGGGGGGCAGAGCCGCGCTCGCGCCGTTGGCGGAGGCGGTGCTCGCGCACGAGCCGGAACCGCTGCGGGCAGCCGCCGCACGGGCGCTCGGCGACCTGGGCAACGCCGCTGCGGTAGCTTCCCTGGGCTTGCTGTTGGACGATCCGCGGTACCGGGTGGCGCACGAGGCGGCGCGGGCACTTCGGCGACTCGGCCCGACCGGCTTGGCTGAGCTCCGGCGGGTGGCGCACGAGCCGCCCGGGACCGGGACCGGGCCGCCTACGGCGGTCGACAGCGATCCGTCGCCCCCCTCGTGGTCGAGCGCCGCGGCACACGCGCGGGAGGCACTGGCGATGGCCGTCGTCGGGCGCGGCGAGCCGGACCCGGAACCGGAGGCAGTGCAGCCGCTGGCCCTCACACGATGACGACGGCGGTGGAACTGCTACACGACCTGCTCGGGCTCGCCGACCACGCGATCGTCGGATACTTCATGGTCATCAACACCAGCTCCCTGCTCCTTATCGCGGTAGCTGGGTTGGAGTTGGCGCAGGGGCGCCGTCGACTGCTGTTCGCCGGCACCGATGACATGTTCCGAAGCCCGCTCACGCTCCCGGTCTCCATTATCGTGCCGGCGTACAACGAGGGCGCCGGGCTGGTCGTCGCGATCGAGGCGGTCGCCGCCCTGCGCTATCCCCGCTTCGAGATCGTCGTGGTCGACGACGGTTCGACCGACGACACCTTCGATCGGCTGCGGGAGCATTTCGACCTGATCGAAGTACCCCGGGTGGTTCCGCGGGAGGTGCCGTTCGTGGGTGAGGTGCGGTCGGTACATGTCGCCAGGTCGAACGCCGACGCATTCGTGGTGATCCGTAAGGTCAACGGCGGCAAGTCCGATGCGTTGAACGTGGGCATCAACCTCGCGCAGTATCCGCTGCTCTGCATGCTCGACGCAGATTCGGTGCTCGACCCGGACGCGCTGCTGTCGGTCGCGAAGCCCTTCGCCGACGACCCGTTGCGGGTCGTGGCGTGCGGCGGAGTCGTCCGGATCGCGAACGGCTGCCGCGTCGTGTCCGGTCGAGTGGTCGATGTGCGCATGCCGCGGCAGTGGCTGGCGCGCATCCAGGTTGTGGAGTATCTGCGTGCCTTTCTCATGGGGCGCGCCGGCTGGTCGCGCGTCGGCGGCCTGCTGGTGATCTCCGGGGCGTTCGGCCTCTTTCGCCGTGACCTCGTCGTGAAGATCGGCGGGATGGCCCACGACTGCGTCGGCGAGGACGCCGAACTCGTCGTCCGACTCCATCGCCACCTGCGGGCCGCGCGCGAGGACTATCGGGTGGTGTTCGTCGCCGAACCGGTGCTGTGGAGTGAAGCACCGACGACGTTGACGATCCTCGGCCGGCAACGCCGCCGCTGGCACCGCGGCCTCGCCGAGATCCTCAGCAGGCACCGGGCGATGCTGTTCAATCCGCGCTACGGCCGGATCGGTCTGGTGGCGTTGCCGTATTTCCTGGTCTTCGAGCTGCTGGCGCCCGTGGTCGAACTCGCCGCGCTCGCGGTGATTCCCCTCAGTCTGGCGGCAGGCGTCGTTGACCTCGACTTCATCTGGCGATTCATGCTCGTCGCGTACGGGTACGCGATGCTGATCAGCTTGACCGTGCTGCTGCTGGAGGAGGTCACATTCCACCGTTATCCGCGTTGGCGTGACCTGACCATCTGCGTCGCCGCCGCCGTGGTGGAAAACCTGGGCTACCGGCAGTTGCTGGCGTTCTGGCAGATGCGCGGGGCCTGGTCGGCGGTGCGGGGTAGAACGGCGGTCTGGGGGCAGATGACGCGCCAAGGCTTCGACGCACCCCCCGTCGACCAGTCGGCGGGCAGCTGAACCGCGAGCACGTGGCGATTGGAACGCCGCGACGGTGTATGCGGCCGGCGAGTCGCGAACGGGTCCAGGCCCGGTCGGCGCTGGTCGGCACCGAGGATCACCGGATCGCGTATTTCGTTCGCGTATCCGGTTTAAGGTGAAAGCGTCAAACAGGGAGGGCCCCGCGTGGCCGCTGCGGTGGACGGGTCCGGCGTGATCCGTGCGAGGGATAGCGAACGGGTTTCGGCTGTGCTGCGGCTGGCGTCGAGCGTGGCGGCGAGCCTGGGCGGGTTGATCGGTGGCGTGGCCCTCATGGGTTGGTGGCTGGGAATTCCCTTCCTGTACAGCGGTGAGCCGGCCGCAGAGGAGGTGAAGCCGAACGCCGCCCTGGGCCTCGTGCTCAGCTGCGCCGCGTACTGGCTGCTGCGCAAACACCAATCAAGGTCGTGGATCCGGGTGATCGGCCGGACGGCGGCGGGGGCAGTCGTCGTCATCGCCACCGCCAGTGCGGCCGAGCCCGTATTCGACGTCGACCTGCGCATCGCCTGGATCCTCCTCAGCGAGGCTGGAGCGACCGACGAGGCCGCGCGGATGGCGCCGAACACCGCAGCGGGCCTGGGACTACTCGGTCTGGCGTTGCTGTTGTTGCATACCCGGGCGGGGCGATGGTGGCCGTCGCACGGTCTGGCCTTGGCCGCCGGCGCGCTGGGCTTCCTCGCGCTGGTGGGGCACTCCACTGACCTCCCGTCGCTGTATGGGTTCGGCCACGTCACCGGGATGTCGGTTCCGACCGCGGTGGCTCTCCCGCTGTTGGCCCTGGGCCTGCTGCTGGTCCGGCCGGACCGGGGAGCATTGCAGCTGCTGAGCAGCGACAGTCCGGGCGGCGTTCTCGCGCGCCGGTTGCTGCCCGCGGCCGTGCTCCTCCCGGTGGCCTTGGCCTTGCTGCGCTGGGAGGGCGAGGCGCGAGGGCTTTACCACACCCAGACCGGGGTGTTTCTGTTCACCACGGCCGTGATCGTGTTGTTCACCGTGGCGATCTGGCAGGCCTCCCGCTACCTGGACAGCGCCGACCGGGCCGCCCGGCTGGCCGCGGACACCGCGCGCGCCAGCGAGCTGCGGGCCGAGGCCGAACACCGGCAGGCCCGTGAGGACATCGACCACTTCTTCGACCTCTCCCTCGACCTGTTGTGCATCGCCGGAACGGACGGGTACTTCAAGCGGCTGAACCCGGCCTGGGACGTCGTTTTCGGCTACCGCGACGGCGAACTACTCACCCAGCCCTTTGGCAGCTTCGTCCATCCCGACGACGTGGCCGCCACCAACGCCCAGGTGGCCAGGCTCGCCGGCGGCGCGATGACGGCATCGTTCGAAAACCGGTACCGGTGCAAGGACGGCTCGTACCGATGGCTGCTGTGGAACACGGTGCCGTTGCTCGAGCGGGGGCTGCTCTACGCGGTGGCTCGCGACATCACCGAACGCAAGAACGCCGATGAGTCCTCCGCATGGCTGGCGGCGATCGTCAACTCCTCGGCTGACGCGATCATGGGGATGAACGTCGACGGCATCGTGACAAGTTGGAACCGCGGAGCCGAGCGGATGTTCGGCTACACGACGCAGGAGATGTGCGGGCGCCCGGTGACGCGGCTCGCCCCCACGAACAGTGCCGACCAAGCCTCTCTCCTGGCCAGCATCGGTCGCAGCGAGGCCCTCGAGCAGCACGAGACGACCCGGCTGCGCAAGGACGGCCAGGTCATCGATGTGTCGTTGACCCTCTCTCCGGTCCGCGCCCCGGACGGATCCGTGATGGGCGCCTCGGTCATCGCCCGCGACATCACCGAGAACCGGCGGGTTGTCGAAACGCTGCGGATTCAGCAGGAGCAGACCAACTCCATCATCGCCACCGCCGGTGACGCGTTCGTCGGCATGGACGCCGCCGGGCTGATCACGGAGTGGAACCGAGCCGCCGAGAAGCTCTTCGGCTGGCCTCGGGATGAGGTGGTTGGACGAGTCCTGGCCGAGATCCTCATCCCGGAGCGGTACCGCGAACTGCACCATGCCGGCCTGCGCCGCGTGTTGGCCGGCGGCGAGCCGCAGATACTCGATCGGCGCATCGAGATTCCCGCGCTGCACCGCGACGGCCGGGAAGTGCTGGTGGAACTCGCCGTCTGGTGTCTCACCTCCGCAAAAACCGAGCGCTTCAGCGCCTTTATCCGCGACATCAGCCAACGCAAGCAGATCGAGAACGACCTCGCGCACGCCCGCGACCAGGCCCTGGAGGCGTCCCGGCTCAAATCGGAGTTCCTCGCAACGATGAGCCATGAGATCCGCACGCCGATGAACGGGGTCATCGGACTGACCGGGCTGCTCCTCGACAGCACACTCAACGACACCCAACGCCGCTACGCCGACGGTATCCATACGTCCGGCAACGTCCTGCTATCGGTGATCAACGACATCCTCGACTTCTCGAAGATCGAAGCTGGGAAGCTCGTGCTCGACGACGCCCCGGTCAACCTTCGCGAACTCGTCGACGAGGTCACCGAGCTGGTTGCCGACACCGCGCGCAGCAAGGGCCTGGAGCTGATCGGCTACTGTGACCCGTCCCTGCCCACGTCGCTGCGCGGTGACCCGGTGCGACTCCGCCAGATCCTGCTCAACTTCGCCACCAACGCGGTCAAATTCACCGACAGGGGCGAAGTCCTCATCCAGGTGCGACCCGGCCCGTCCGCACCTCGTGCAACCGACGGCACCGCCGCCTCCACCGGCCCGGTCGAGGTCTGGTTGGAGGTGGTGGACAGCGGAATCGGCATCGCCGCCAAGGACCGCGACCGGTTGTTCGACGCGTTCGCCCAGGTCGACGCCTCCACCACCCGAAGGTTCGGTGGCACCGGCCTGGGTCTGGCTATCTGCCGCGAGCTAGCCACGGCGATGGGCGGCCAGATCGGCGTGGACAGCCGAATCGGCTCCGGCAGCACCTTCTGGTCCGTGATCCCACTGCACCCGGCGGAAGCCGACGAACAGCCGAAGCCATCCATGGATACCAGTCTCGAAGGCCTTCGGGTGCTTGTCGTGGACGACAACGACACCAACCGGCTCATCCTCAGCCACCAGCTGCAGAACTGGGCGATGCAGTGCACCACGGTCGGGTCCGGGCAACAGGCACTGGACGAACTACAGAGCGCCGGTAGCCGGGGACAGCCCTACGACCTGGCACTTCTCGACACGCGCATGCCCGGCATGGACGGGCTGGAGACCGCCGAACACATCCGGACCAATATGGGCATCGCGCCACTGTCCCTCCTGCTGCTCACCTCGGACGGATCGGTGCCGGCCGAGGTCGTTCGTGACGCCGGCTTCGCTGCCTGCCTGATGAAGCCCGTGTCACAGTCCCATCTGCACGACTGCCTCGTCCGGATGGTCGCAGGGATCGCCGCACCCGTCCGCAGCACGTCACCGCCAAGCGGCTCGGAACCGTCGCGCGGCCACCTGCTGCTCGTGGAAGACAACCAGATCAACCAGTTGGTCGCTCTCGGCCTGCTCGCCGGCGCCGGTTACACCGCCGATGTCGCCGACAATGGCCTGGACGCCCTCGAACTCGCCAGCCGCAACAGCTACCAGGCCGTGCTCATGGACTGTCAGATGCCGCACATGGACGGATACCGCGCCACCGGCGAACTGCGCCAGCGGGAACACAACTCCGCCTCTGCACTGCGCACTCCCATCATCGCGATGACCGCGGCGGCGCTCGAAGGGGACCGGGAACGGTGTCTCGCCGCTGGAATGGACGACTACATCAGCAAACCCGTCCAGCCGGACGAGCTCGCCGCCGTCCTGGCCCGCTGGGTCGCTGCGCCGCCGGCGGCGAACACCGCCGCCCCGACCCGGATCCCGTCATCTGAACAGGCGATCAGAGACCGTCTGGCGGAACTCCGCTCGCCCGCCCCGCAGGCGGCCGGCGACCTCGTGTCACGGATCGTCGCGTCGTTCCTCGACCGGTCCCCGACCTATCTTGTCGACCTCGACAGGAACCTCGCCTTGGGGGATGCCGCCGCCTTCGCCGATGCCGCGCACAGTCTCAACGGGGCCGCAGGCAACCTCGGAGCCACCGTCATGTCCGCCCTCTGCCAGGAGTTGGAGGTTCTGAGCCGCAGGAACGATCTCCACGCCGTTCCGACCCTCATGGACCAGCTCCGCGCCGAGCATCATCAGGTGTGCGAGATCCTGCACAACCTGGAGAGCGTGCCCGCAGCGTAGCGAAGCCCTCTATAAAGGACACGCCCACCACCTTGAGGGCCGGCGTATCGTCGACAGTGCCAAGCACAGCCTCGGGCGCGGGACCCGGGATGATCGGCGCGACAAGTTATCCTGGTCCCCCGTCACCAGGCCCAGCTGCACATCGACCGGACCAAGCGAATCCGGCAGCACGTGTTCGCGCTGCTGCCGACGTCTCGGCCAGACACTCGCACGACCAGGCGCACCTTCCCAGTGCACCTCGCCGACCCATGACGGCGAGGCCCGACCAACGGAGGTCACCCATGCACCACCGCCTGTTCCGCGCCGGCGCCGCCTTCGCCGTTGTCGCCCTCGCCGCCGGAACGCTACCGTCGCCCGCATCGGCGAACACCTCGACAGTCAGCGGCAGCATCGTCAGGACGACACACGGCGCCGTCCGCGGCGCGACGGCGAGTGGCGTCCAGCGGTTTCTCGGCATTCCGTACGCCGCGGCCCCGACAGGCGAACGCCGCTGGCAGCCGCCGCGCCAGCCGGCCGCCTGGTCCGGCGTCCGCGACGCCACCGAGTTCGGCGATGCGTGCCCCGTACTGCCCAGCTCCAACGGGCCGCGCAGTGAGTCGGAGGACTGCCTGGTCATCAACGTCTGGCGCCCCGCCACCACCCCGGCCCGCGGCCGCGATCACCAACTGCCGGTGCACGTCTTCATCCACGGCGGCGGCTTGGTCAACGGCAGCGGCGCACAGAACGACGAGTCAACGCTTGTCCGTGAGGCCGGCATCATCGGCGTGTCCTTCAACTACCGACTCGGTGTATTCGGCTTCCTCCGCACGCCGGGACTTGTGAGCGAAAACGCGGACGCGGGCAACTACGGCTTCCTGGACCAGCAGGCAGCACTGCACTGGGTTCGCCGCAACATCGCCGCGTTCGGCGGCAACCCGGACCGCGTCACGGTCGGCGGCGAGTCCGCAGGCGGCTTCTCCACCTGCGCCCACCTGGTCGCGCCGCGATCCCGAGGGCTGTTCGCACGCGCCATGATCCAGAGCGGCTCCTGCGCCAGCCAGACACCGGCTCGCGCCGAGCAACGCGGCACACCGTTCGCGGCCACCGCCGGCTGCGCCGACCCGGCCACCACGGTCGCCTGCCTCCGTGCCGCCCCGGTCGGCCGGCTCCTCGATGCCAGCAGCGGGTTCAGCGCCCATGTCGTCGCCGGGACGCCGACCCTGCCGGAGGCGCCCGCGGGCGCGGTCGCTGCGGGCAGGTTCCACCGGGTGCCGCTCATCGTCGGCGCGAACCGTGACGAGATGCGTACCCTGTCTCAAGGCTTCATCGGCGCCGACCGTGCCGCCTACGAAACGTTCGTCCGCCAGACGTTCGGCGACCGCGCCGCGGACGTGCTCCCCCGCTACCCGTGGCCGGAAACGTCCGACCAGTTCACCGCGGCGTACCTCATCGGCGCCATCGGCACCGACTCCGGGATGATTTCCGGCATCGGCGGATGCGCGCAGCGCGAACTGGCCCGAACGTTCGCGTCCTGGACGAGGACCTACGCCTACGAGTTCGCGCACCGTACCGGCCCGGGTCTGACCCCGATTCCCGGCTACGTCTGGGGTGCCGGCCACGCCGCCGAACTCCCCTACATCTGGCCCTCGTTCAACAACGGCACCCCGATCGCGCCGCTCTTCGACGCCGGCGAGCGCCGGCTCGCGCGGGAGATGGTGCAGTACTGGGGAGCCTTCACCCGCTACGGGCGACCGCACGTGCCCGGTCAGGTCCACTGGCCACGCTACGGCCCCGCCGGCGAAGTCCTGTCACTGCGCGCCGGCGGCGACACCCAGGTCATCTCCGACGGCACCTACGTCACCCAGCACCAATGCCGGTTCTGGGCGACGATGCCGCCGATCGACCTCACTGCCTGACCTCGCCACAGCCGCGACCTGCGCAGCGCTACGACACCTTGCGAAGTCACCGGTCAACGCTGGTAGCGGCTGTCGAGTTCGTCCAACCGGGGCCGAGCCCTCACCCACGACAACGGGCGCCGACCGTCCACCACCAGAACAGCCGTCACAAGCCCGCGTGAACCCGGTCAGGCACCCGACGCCGAGTCGAAAGCCCCCGCACCTGCAGCCCTCACAGTGAACACCCAGGTTTCACCCAGTGGGAAGTCAAGCGGGAACGGTATGTTCAGCCACCAGGCATGGACGATGCGCTCACGCGCGTCCACAGGGGGAGGATGGTCATGCCAGCGAACAACGCCAAGTCGGGCAAGCGGACCGCAAAGAGCAACGCATCAGCCACGGCGCGGACCAAGCCGGCCGCCGCACGCGCAGCGAGCGCCGGGTCGAGGGCCAAATCCGGCAAGACCGCCCGCCAGATCCAGAAATCCGGGATGAGCACCAACCTGAAGGTCACCCTCGGTGTCCTCACCGCCGCCATGGTGGTGGTCGCCGGCATTGTCGTGGCCAACCGGAACGACGCCCCCACCACGGCGGCGGTGTCCGAGGCGCTCGTGCGCCCGGACAGCCACCGGCTGTCGACTGCGGCGGACGGCAAGACCACCGTGGTCGAGTTCCTCGACTTCGAGTGCGAGTCGTGCCTGGCCGCCTACCCCGGCGTGGAGAAGCTACGCGCCGAGTACGGCAACCGGATCACCTACGTGGTGCGATACTTTCCGATCGCGAGTCACCCCAACGCGTACAACGCCGCGCACGCCGCCGAAGCCGCCGCCCGGCAGGGCAAATTCGAGCTTATGTACAAGAAGCTCTTCGACACCCAGCACGACTGGGGACACAACCCGGCGTCGCAGGCTGAGGTTTTCGCTGGCTACGCCCGAGAGCTCGGCCTCGACATGACCCGCTACAGCGCCGACGTGGTCAGCGCCGAGGTCGCCGACCGGGTCAGGGCCGACGCCGCCGATGGCGGGAACGCCGGCGTGCAGGGCACTCCGACGTTCTACATCAACGGCAAGAAGTACACCGACCCGCCCACCTACGACGCCCTGAAGTCCGCGATCGACAAGTCACTCGCCTCGTGAACCAGGTTCACCCCCACGATGGCGGCCCCGACACGGTCGCCGAACCGGACGCCGACGGGGCACAGCATCGCGTGATCGGCGACCGGCTGATCGGCTGGATCCTCACCATCGGCGGCCTGCTCGGTGCCATCGCGGCGTTCGTGCTGACCGTCGAGAAAATCGACCTGCTGGAGAACCCCGCCTACGTGCCCAGCTGCTCCATCAACCCGATCCTGTCCTGCGGATCGATCATGACCACCGCCCAGGCCGAAGTATTCGGCTTCGCCAACCCACTCATCGGACTCGCCGCCTTTCCCGTGGTCGCCACCACCGGCGTCGCCGTGCTCGCCCGGGCCCGGCTACCCCGCTGGTGGTGGCTCGCCCTGCACGCCGGCACCCTGCTCGGTGTCGTGTTCGTGCACTGGCTGTTCTTCCAGAGCCTGTACCGCATCGGAGCGCTGTGCCCCTACTGCATGATCGTGTGGGTCGTCGCGATCGTGCTGTTCAGCTACACCACCCTCTACAACCTGCAAGACGGTCGGCTACCGGCCCCCCGCCGGATCACCGATGCCGCGCTGCGCGTACACAGCGCCATCCCGACGGTCTGGCTGCTGGTGCTCACCGCGCTGATCGGCGTGCAGTTCTGGCACTACTGGCGCACCCTCATCTGACCGGGCCGCCAGCGGGGCGACGTCGGATGAGTCCGGCGCTGTGCTGGTGTTAAGGGTACGTAGCTGGGCTGGAGCCGAGGTGCGCCGGATGCCCCGGGGCCGCGTGGCACTGGTGCAGAGTATACCTGCACCAGTGCCGCTGATCGGCGCGTTGCCAGCCCTGGTCGACGGCCCGGCGTCCTGCGTTGTCGGACCTGTCAATCAAACGACGGGCGGTCCACCAGGCGGCTCACGGCGCCCCGCATCTGGGTGAAGTCGAATCCCACCATGTCCTCCTTGAACTGCGCGCTCGCTCGGTACGCGACGTCGAGTACGGCTGGATCCGACCCTGCCGGGTAGGCGACCAACGCTCGAATCTGGAGACCATCGGTGCCCGGAGCCACTTCGTACTTCAGCGTCTGGATTCCAAAGGCCTTGAGGCTCACCGCGTGCTTCGCCCACACCCCGAGGTACGCCTGGGCGGCCTCCGCGGTGGCCAGCGTGTACGTCCGCACCTGGAACGTCTGCTTGGCACACTGTCGGAAACCGTCCGCTGCTGCCGAGTTGGCCTCGCGAGCGGTGGATGCTGCGGCGACCATCGGGCTCAGCCCGCCAGCGGCCACCAGCGTGGCTGCAATGCCGCTGATGGCAGCCAGCCGGTATCGCTTCGTTGATGTCATGACATGAACTCCGATCTGGTAAGTGGAATATGAGCATCGGCGGCAGAGGCCCATCGGCCGCTGTGCATGCGGATGCAGTCCGGTGACTTGTTCGTACGCTCTCGAGGCCGTGTCGTCGGGGGAAGGCTTGACCGCACCGCCACCTCGTCAGATCTCCGTGCGGACACGTTGACGTGGTGGAGCCGACTGTCGACGTCTGGCGGCTGATCTCAGTGCGCGTGGTGCGGATGACTCGCCGGGCGTTGGCGTACGGCACCGGCGGGCCGCGCGGCGGCCAAGCCGGATTCGGACCCGTGGGCGTCGGCTGAGACGTCGGCGTCGGCGTGTCCGCGGAAGCGGGCGCTTGACGCATCGTCATGGCGGCGACCGTGGCGGCGCCGCTGGCCCGCCACATGCGGTTCGACACCGATCGGGCGGGGAAGTCCTTCGCCCGCCGGGCCGTTACCGCGATTGATCGTTGGGAATTTGTTCGGCATGGGGATACCGTAAGAGGCTTTGCTGTGAACGGGCTGCCAGCATCCTGTGCGGCGCTATACAGTCCGGCACCCCTTGGCACCCGGTGTGCTCGCCGGGACGTGCGTGGTGGCGGTCGGGGCTGCCCCCAGCCTCGGCGCGGGACCGGTGCGTGCGGCTTCGAGGAACACAACGCGATCGCGATCGACAACGCCGATATGAGTCGTGATGATCATCTAGAGGTCGCTCGGTTGACACCTCCCCGGCTCGGCGAAGCGACGACGAACCCGGCTGACCGCCTTCGGTGTTACACAGAGAAGCGCGGCATAAGCGGCTTTTCAAGGTCTGAGTCGAAGTCGAGTCGTCGACCCGGCATACCTGCACGTCGATGAGGCGGGTCCGCAGCGCGGATGTTCGTCCTCAAGGGTCACCGGTACCCGACGACCGCCGACGCCTTCCTGGCCCTGCCCAGAGCGAGCCGAGCCGCCGCGCTCGCCGCGACGGACCGGGTACCGCTGTCGCAGATCCAACCGTGGCAGGTTCCGCGCAGGATCGACGAGTTGGAGTAGTTCGGCTCGCCGACCGACATGTGCCGGGCGTTCGCCGGCCTTGCAGCGCCATGCTGTCCGACCCGGCGAGGCCGTTCGAGGCCGCCATCGCTCCGTCGGCTATGGCGGTGGCGCGAGCCGGCATCGAACTCGCCACGTCACGCTGACTCCACTCCCCCTCGCGTTGAGCAGGGCAGCTGCAGCTCCACGGGTACTCCCGGATCGACGCGAGGGCGGGTCCCTACGGCGTGGACGACCGCCGTCTGACATTCACGGCCGGGGCATCCTCACGGCTCAGTGATGCGGCCGAGAAAGTAGATGGCGCCGGTTTCCGGATGCCGCACTATGATCACGAATGGCCGGTCCACGTGGAACTCGACCGGACGTCCCATCTGGTAGGAGGTCATCCGCATGATGACAGCCGTCGCCGCCGCCCCTTCGAAGCCGTCCTCGTCGACGCGCAGCACGGCCTCGTGCACGACCTCGTCGATGACGATGGGGTCGCCGTCGGTGATCTCGGAGAAGTCGGCCCGGGTGGTGAACGCCGTCGTCACCCCGAGCCGGCTGAGCGGGTCCTTGAGGGTGGTCGAGACCTTGACCCGGAACGCGGGTAGGGCCAGGTCGACCGTGGTCGCTGCGGCGGCTTCGCGCAGTGCCACCACCGTCTCAGCCGTGAGTGGCGGGTCACCGGTCGGCAGTAGAATGTCGACGACGACCTCACCGAACGTCCGCATCGTGACCATGCGCCAATGTCCGGCGGCGGCGTATCCCATCCGTTCCTGCTGGTGCATGGTGGAGACCTGTCGGATACCGGACGGGGCCCGGAACGGAGCGGGTCCGGTGGCGCTGGCGGCGAACCGGTTCGCCCACGCCACCTTCAGGTACAGCGCGTTGACGATCACGGCGACCATCGACCGGGTGATGCGGCCGGGCGCCAGGAGGTCGGTGATGAGTCCGCGGGTCGTTTCGGCCACGTCGGCGTTGATCGCGATGCGGGACCGCTCCGGGTCGCCGGCGAAGTCCGTAGCGTGCAGGGCGCCGCCCGGCAGGCGCAGGACCGTCTGGCGGTAGGCGTCGCGCAACGGTAGACCGGTGCGCGTCCAGAGGGCGTTTGCGACGGCGATCTCCGCGTCCCGCGGCGTCGCGGAACGGGTCAGCATGTTCGCCAGGTCGTCAATGCCGCCGCCCGGGGCGAGCACACGCGCGAGCTCCTCGCGCGTCGCGCCGCGCGCGCCCGCGGCGGCGAGGCCCAGCGCGGCCGCCACCGAGTACGGGGACCACACCAGGTTCCCGGTCGGCGCCAGCCGGTCATGGAGATCGAGCGCGAAGTCCAGATGTGGTCGGTGCATGCCGGCCCCCGAGATCTGCGGTGGAAGCGGTCTGAAGTCCACCGCGGTACGGCCAAGACTAGGCGGCGGCCTGGAGCAGGTGTGCGTCGGTGCTACGCCGGTCGACTGCCTGGCGGCTTTGGGAAATGTCTCGACGGTTCGCACTGCTACACCGGGCGGTTGGCTCCCGCGTCACAGGCGGTGGCAGTCCGACCTCCCAGCCGGGCAAGGCCTCATGACCTGCCAGCCGGGCGACAGGCGTCTGTTACGCCGACGTTACGTAGTTGGTCAGCAGCCGGTCGCCCCGCGGTGATTCCAACGTGACGCGACCCTCTCCCCCATGCAACATGGCAGAAACGCAGGATTCACAGACTTGATCAAACGCCGGTTCGCGGTCGGACCGGTCCCGCCGCCCCTCCCAGTACCACGCCAAGGAGCGACGTCATGTCGTACGTCAAGCCAGGAGACCTGGCCGCCACCATGATCGACGCCGGCGAGGCGAAGGTCTTCATGTCCACCCGGGACACCCTGATCCGGGCGTACATGGCCGGTGCGATCCTCGCCCTGGCCGCAGCCTTCGCCGTCACGGTCACCGTCAAAACCGGCCAACCGATCATCGGCGCCATCCTCTTCCCGGTCGGGTTCTGCATGCTGTACCTGCTCGGCTTCGACCTGCTGACCGGCGTCTTCACCCTCGTGCCGCTAGCGTTGATCGACAAACGCCCGGGCGTACGGATCCGCTCCGTCCTACGGAACTGGAGTTACGTCTTCATCGGCAACTTCGCCGGAGCGCTCACCGTCGCACTCATGATGGCGATCATCTTCACCTTCAGCTTCACCACCGAGCCGAACGACGTCGGCCGAGCGATCGGCGAGATCGGCGAAGGCCGAACCGTCGGATACGCCGCGCACGGCGCCGCAGGAATGCTGACGCTGTTCATCCGTGCTGTCCTATGCAACTGGATGGTGTCCACCGGCGTAGTCGGCGCGATGATGTCGACGAGCGTCTCCGGCAAGGTGATCGCCATGTGGATGCCCATCCTGGTGTTCTTCTACATGGGGTTCGAGCACTCGATCGTGAACATGTACCTCTTCCCATCCGGCCTGATGCTCGGCGGCGACTTTTCGGTCATGGACTACCTCCTCTGGAACGAGATCCCAACCGTCCTCGGCAACCTGGTCGGCGGACTCACCTTCGTCGGGCTCACCGTGTACGCGACACACGCCCGCACCGGAACGACACGCAACCGGCCCATCTCCCCAGTACCCACGCCCGCGGCAGTACCCGTGCCGGCGGCCCCGGCGGTCGGTGCGGCGACCAGGTGACCTCGACTCCCAGCCCATCGGCGGACAGCCCATGGAGGTGCGCGAGGTTGACGAACTTCTCGCCGTCGAGCGGGTCGGCGTCGCATGGGCGCAGGATCACCGTGAAGCCTGCCACCGGATGACTGACCACTCCAGTCAGATCGCCACGCGCGGCTGGTTCACGGTTGGATTCTGTCGGCCGTCAACCGGCCGTCAGCCACTCGGACCGTCCGATGGCAACGCGCGGCGACGTCCGGGTCGTGGGTGGCGATGAGCAGCGTACGACCAGAGCCGGCATCGAACAGCAGGTCCAGGATCCGCGACCGCGCCGCTGCGTCCAACTCAGCGGTCGGCTCGTCGGCCAGCAGGATCTCGGGCTGCGTGACCAGCGCCCGGGCGATCGCCACCCGCTGCTGCTCGCCGCCGGACAACTCTTCGACCAGATGGGCGGCACGTGCCGCGAGGCCGACCGCGTCCAGCCGGGCAGCCGCGTCAGCCCGGACCGCACCAGCCGGCACACGGCGCGCCTGCAACGGAAGCTCCACGTTCTCCGCGGCGGTCAGCAGTGACAGCAGGCCGTAGCTCTGCAGCACGATGCCAACGTCCGCGTGTGGCCGGCCGTGGTACCTGACCTCGGTCCGTCCGACGTGGACCGTCCCGGCGTCCGGCCGCTCAAGCCCGGCCAGTGTGGCCAGTAGGGTGCTCTTACCGGCGCCGGAGGGCCCCACGATGGCCACGCGTTCGCCGGGCTGGACGGTCAGCGTGACGTCGCGCAGGATCGTACGGTCACCGCGCAGCACAGTGAGGCGGCGTGCCGTGATGGCGGGCGGAGTCACGGGACCTCCGGTGGCTGCCCGGCCGGGGTCGTGGCACGGAGCTCGACCCCATGGTCGCGGCGCAGTACGCGCGCCAGCGAGCCCGGCGGCAGCAGGTCGAGCACGTCGGCCGGAAGCTGCACGGAGCCGTCGCTGCCGACCACGGCGAACTGCTCGCCGCGCCGGCCGTGGGCGCCGACCCGCCCGTCCCGCATGCTGATCGTCCGGTCCATCGCGGCGCCGATCGTCTCATCGTGGGTGACGACCACGACCGCGGTCCCCCAGCGGTCGCGGGCAAGCCTCAGCAGGTCGACCACGCGAGCCGCGTTGTCCGCGTCCAGCTGGCTGGTCGGCTCGTCGGCGAGCAACACGGACGGACCGTTGACGAGGCCGACCGCGACGCCGAGCCGTTGCTGTTCGCCGCCGGAAAGGGCGTGTACCGGTTTGCGGCCGGCGTCACCGAGACCGACGGCGTCGAGCAGATCCCGCGCGCGCTCCCGGCGCGCCCGCCGGCTCCGCCCGACACCCCGCTGTGGGAATGTCAGGTTGTCCATCGTGGACGCATACGGCAGCAGGTTGCGGCCTGCGTTCTGCATGACGACGCCGACGACGGTGCGGCGAAATGTGAGCAGTTCCCGCTGGCCCAGCCGGCCGATGTCACGATCGGCCACGACGGCCCGGCCGGCGGACGGTCGCAGGAGCCCGGCGAGCAGCGCCAGTAGCGTCGACTTGCCGCACCCGGACGGGCCGAGCAACGCGACAGTCTCGCCCTGCGCCACCACCAGATCCACCCCGCGTAGAGCCACGACCTCGACGCCGGATGCCCGGTAGATGTGCACCAGCGAGTCACACCGCACCGCCGCCGTGTCCCCGCTCACGCTTGTGCCTCGCGCAGGCGGGCCGGCACTGCCGACCGCAGCAGGGCGTACCCGCTGACGAACAGCGCCAGCGCCAGCGCGGCCGCGAGTGCACCGGTCACCCCGGCGATGAGCCATGGATCGAGGTGGACCAGCACAGCCGGGTAGCTGGGCAGATCGGCGTACTGCGGGATCGCGGGCAGTGCCAACCGGGCACCCAGCACGCCCAGGCCCACGCCGAGCATGATCGCGAATCCGACCAGCAACGCCTGTTCGGTGCCGACCGCGGCCGCCATGCTGATGCGGCGGACCCCCACGCTGCGCATCGCGGCCAGTTCGAAGGCCCGGCGCCGGGCGAGCAGGTGCAGGTTGACCACGGCGCCGGCGGCCGCGAGGATAGCGGCTGCCCCGGCGCCAGCGAGCATCAGGTCGACCGCCAGCGCCGGGCCCTCGTGCTCAAGCACCTGCTCCCGCTGCTCCGCGGTGAACACTCCGGTCGTGCGTACCCCCGCTGCGGCGAGCTGACCTAGTACGTCCGGCGGAGCGCCCGCGGCCAGCCAAACCTGGTTGGGCAGCAGATCCGCGTACCCGTGCGGCCGTACCGCGATCAGGTGGTCGAGACTCACCAGCACACCGCGGTCGCCGGCTCGCGGCAGCACGCCCACCGTCCGGGCGGCGTTCACCTCCAGCGGCGCGCCGGTCGGCACCGCGAGACTCAGCCCCCGAGTACCTTCCGGGGGTGCGTAGGCGGTCGTCACAACGGCTGGAATGCGGCTCGGCGCGGCGGCCAGCGCGCCGATCCGAGTCACGGTCGCTGGCGCGGCATAGGTGATGGTCAGGCCAGCGGTGATCTTCTCGACCGGCTCGTCAGAGCCGGTAACCCGAGGGTTCGCCGGCTGCCACCGGCTGGGCTGCAGCACGTCCGGGACGGTCTGCCAATCAGCTTCGGGCCGATGCTGCTCCACCGCCGTCACGGACACCGACCCGACCACCGGATACATGCCGGGCACGGTGCGGGTGATGGTCAAGGCCCGCAGCTGGCATCCTGCGGTACATGGCACGGCCGCCGAGACGTACCCCGTATTGGTTGGCAGCAGTGCCACCCGCACCCGGTCACCCGCGTCGGTGGTCAACTCCGCGCCCAGATCGACCGCGGCGTCGCCGGTGGTTCGGCTCATCGCGGCCACGCGCAGCGCGTCACCGTGGACCTTGATCGGGTCCGGTGCCGGCTCGGACAAAGCACCGGCCACCTCGGTGAGCGAGGTCGCGCCGAAGTCCGGTCGCCAGAACCCCACCCGGTGCAGCCGCGGTGGTTGCACCGCGAGCAGTCGCATCGGCTCCGCGGACGGCCCGTTCTGGGCGCCAGCGTCGACGCTGGTCCCGGCGGCCACCATCGAGCTGATGTCCAGCGCCGCCATGGCGTACCGGCCATCCGGGTCCATTCGCTCGATCACCGCGCGGAGATCCGGTCCGCCGTACGGGTCGACCGTCACCACCCGCGCCGCACCGGTGTCGACGCCGGCCCGGTCGTGCCGATTGTCGGCGAACACCGACCAGGCCAGGACCGAGAAGGTTGCGAACGCGAACGCCGTTGCCAGCACCGCCACCATTCGCGGGCCACCCGGTCGACGCCCGACCTGGCGCAGCGCCAGGTACAGGCCAAGCTTGGCCGACCCTCGGGTGGCGAGTGTGGCGCTGCGGACCAGGATCGGCAGGAGCCGGGCCCCGGCCAGCGCCCCGGCGAGCCCGAGCAGGCCCGGCGCGGCCAGTGCCAGGACATCGATCCGGCCGTTGGTGAACGTACCGCCCCACCACATCGACGCCAGACCGGCCACCGCGAGCGCGACGATGACCGCATCGACCGCCGCGCTGCCGCCACCGACCGTGCGGTCGGCCCGCCGCCATTGCGCGAGCACCGGCCGGCGGAACGTGGCCAGGCCGCCGAGCACCGCCGCGAGCAAACCACCCGCCGCCGCGCAGCCGGCCGTGAGCCAGGACAGGGCGGAGAAACCGACGGGGGTGTCCGGCCCGAATACGGGGCCGGCGAACGTCCGCACGGCGAACGCGCCTACCGCCACTCCGATCGGGACCGAAACGATCAGGAGGAGCACCGACTCCAGCATCCCGAAGGCGAGCGTCGAGCCCGGTGCGAGACCGCGCAGCTTGGCTAACGCCACCTCGCCGCCGCGCGCCTCGGCTGCCGCCGCGGTCACCATGAACAGCACGTACCAACCGAGTAGCAGGAGCTGACCCACGATCAGGAGCATCGGCACGGCGAGCGTGCGCTGTCCGGTGTCGGCGCGGTTCAGCACCGATCTCAGGCCGGTCACGACGGAACCGCCGAAGCCGCGCTGGTCGACGCCGGCCGATGCGAGTGCCGTGCCGAACGCGTCGAGCTGCGCGCGCAGTGCCGGCATGTCACGGTGGTGGACAGTGCCCCGGCGCAGCGGCAGGTCCACCACCGCGTTCATCGTCCCGGTCGGCGCGGCGGTGACCGGGGCGAACGCGGAGCGGGGAACCAGAAGAGCCTCCAGCGTCGGCACATTCGCCGCGCCCCGCCGGTCCCCGGTGGCACCGAAGTAGTGCCGGGTGTCGTTGAACCAGTACGGACCACCGGGGTCGATGGCCTCGTAGACGCCGACCACGCGCATCACCCGGTCGGTGCCGCGCGGGCCAGGATCGGTGAAGTGGCCCACGGTCAACGCTGTTCCGGTGCTCCACTTGCGTTCGTCGGCGGTGGCGCGGCTGATCATTACCTCGTCGGCGGTCCCTTCGGCTACGCACCGGCCGGTGACGAGCCGCAGGTGGGCACAGGCATCCTGGCGGAACACGACGGCGGTCAACGCGCTGGGCCTGCCGTGCGTGTCCAGGAGCCGGGTGCGGTACTCCAGCGCGACGATCCGATCCGGATACGCCCGCTGAAGCACATCTCCGCGCAGCGCCGCGTCGATCGCGTCGGTCAGCCGATCGGTGCCGGGTCGCCCGGCCGTGGAGGTGACCAGCTCGACGCCGGTGCCCTGCGCGGTTGGCGGCGCGGTCCGTAGGCCGTACTGCAGGATCGAATCGCCCGCGGCGGCGAGGTAGATCGGCCCGGCGGCGGCGACCGCCGTCGCGAAGGAGGCGACGAGCAACACGCTGAGCGAGGCGCCGGCCCGCCACCGGATGGCCCGCAGCGCCATCATCAGAGCGCTCATCGGCGCGTGAAGCTGAGCCAGGATCGGAGTCGCAACGCGGACACGCTCAGTGGTCCTTCAGAAAGCCGTCGACCAGTGCGCTGACGCGGTCGGACAGCAGGGCGACCCCGTGGTTGCCGCCCGGCTCGATGGAAATCTGCTTCTCCGTCGAGCCGCAGGCGTCGTGGAGCGCCTGTGCGTCGCGGGCGAAGGGCTGGTCATGCTCCGCGGCGATGAACAGGGCCGGTGCCTTCAAGGTCGGGACCGCGCCCAGCGCGTTCGTGGCCCCGTAGTCGCGCGGCGCGGAAATGCTGATCACCCCGGCGACGGCCGGTTCAGCGTGAGCTCCTGCGGCGAGCGATGCGGTGCCGCCCATGGACGCGCCGACCAGGAAAACCTTGGTGGCGCCTGCCTTCCGGAGCGCCTCGGCGACGGCTGCCACGTCCTTGTCGGCCGGCTGTGACGAGTAGTTGAAGACCGCCACCCGGAAGCCCGCCTGCGTCAGGTGGTCGGCGTAGCTGGATTTCCACTGGCAGAGGTCGCCATTGCTCTGGTTGGCGAGCACCACACCGGTGGTGCCGGTGCCGAGCAGGACGCCGTCGATGAAGTGCCCGTTCGCTGCGGGAAGGTGCAGGCCGCCCGCACGCTGCTCCTCCGCCGAGACACAGGCGGCGATCGGCTCGGTCACTGCGGACGAGGTCGCGGTTGATGGATTCTTGGTCGACCCCTCGCCGCACGCCGCCAGCAGCACAACGGCGGCCACGGCGAGGAGTCTGAATTGGCGCGGCGTCGGCATGCGAGCCAATATAGCGGGCATCGACGTGAGCCGTGACCCGAGATCGCGTAGCTACCCGGGCGCCGTTCCAACCCACGAGTTGGACGATGACGCCAGCTCACCGAACAGCCGTCGACCTGGCCCGCTCACATCGATGACATGGAGCCCGCCCGTTATGCCGGCGTCGAGCCGCACTCAGCGTCGCGTCCACCGCTGGTTGGCGCCGCCGGTGCAGGTCCACAGCACGACCGGGGTGCCATTGGCGGTCCCGCCCCCGAAGGCGTCCAGGCAGAGCCCGGACTCCACGCCGGTGATGGTCCCGCTGGCGTTGAGGGTCCATCGCTGGTTGGCGCCGCCGTTGCAGGTGTAGACGTCCACCACCGTCCCGGGCGTCCGGCCGCGGCCGAACGCGTCGAGGCACTTGCCGCCGGAGCGCAGCTCACCAGCCGCGGTCGCGGTCCACTTCTGGTTGGGATTACCGCTGCAGTCCCCGAGTTGGACCCGGGTGCCGTCGACCTGACTGCCGTTCGGGACATCGAGGCAGCGGCCGGATCCGGTGCCCGCGATTTCGGTGGTGGTGCCCGGCGGTGTGGTGGCTGGCGCGGTGGTCCGCGGTGGCGTCGTGGCCGGTGGCGAGGTGGGCGTGCCGCCGAGTGCGGTGGCGATGGCGGTGTAGGCGGGTTTGGGGTTGTAGTTGGCGTCCCATGGCAGGGCAGCGCCCTGGCCGGGGAAAAAGGCCGGGACCCAGGAGTGCCGGTCGGTGAAGCCCCAGACCGTGATGCCGACGCAGCGCGAGACGGCGAGGCAGGCTTTGACGACGGTCGTGTAGTCGGTGGCCTGCTGGGCGAGTTTGGCGGTGGTGGTTGGTAGTGGCATCCGGATGTCGAGTTCGGTGATGGCGACGTCGACACCGAGTGCGGCGAAGCGGGCGATGTTCTGTTGCAGGGTGCTCGGGAGCTGGCCGAGGATGAAGTGCGCCTGCAGGCCGACGCCGTCGATCGGGACGCCCTGTTGTCTGAGGGTACGGACCAGGTTGTACATGGCGTCGCTCTTGGCGTTGATGCCTTCGACGTTGTAGTCGTTGAGGTAGAGCTTGGCGGCGGGGTCGGCGGCGCGGGCCCAGCGGAACGCGTCGGCGATGTAGCTTTCACCGAGGCGGGTCTGGAAGATGCTCTGGCGGCGGGTGCCGTTCTCCTCGAATGGCTCGTTGACCACGTCCCAGGCGTAGATCTTGCCGGCGTAGCGGCGGGCCGTGGTGGTGACGTGGTCTTGCACGATCGTGCGCAGTTCGGTGCCGGAGTAGTTGTTGACCCAGCCGGGGTACTGGCTGTGCCAGACGAGAGTGTGCCCGCGCACCTTCTGCCCGTTGGCGTTGCCGAACGCGACCTGGGCGTCGGCGTTGGCCCAGGTGAACTGGCCGCGGTTGGGCTCGACCGATGCCCACTTGAGGCTGTTCTCGGGGGTCATGGCGTTGAACTCGGTCGCGGCGATCGTGCGGTACGTGGCGTCGTTGCGCAGCGGGTCAGCCGCGAGTGCCGCACCGATGTGGATGCCCCTGGCGTCGGCAAGCTGGCGCAATGACGCGGCGGCCTCGGCGGCTCCGAAGGGGCCGACCACGGCGAGCACGACGGCGACGGCACCAAGGGCGGCGATAGCGGCGGTAGCAACGCGGCGGGGAAGGTACGGGCGCATCGGGATGCTCCTTGGTCGGCGGAGGACAGCATCGTAACGCATCGATGCCTATTCGCCACCGGCCGGAAAACGGCAGCCCTGAAGCTCGTCGGACTCGACCTGTCAGACGGCGGCCATCGATGACCCCGGCCGGGAGGCGGCGATCTCCCCGCGGTCCCGGGTCAACCGTTCCGGGCGCGACGCGCGACGGTGAGCAGGTGGGTGGTGGGCCAGTCGATGGTCCGGCCCTCGATGTCGGTGAGGGCGGCGACCGGGGCGATGCGATTGTTGATCAGCCATTCGTTGCGGACCGGTGCCGACGCTGCGTCGACGTCGAAGCCGACCTCGGCGAGCAGGCCGGTCCACGCGCCGAACGTGAGTCCGCAGAACTGCTCGCGCGTCTCCGAAAGCCAATTGTCGACGTAGTTCATGCGGGTCAGATACTCCATCGCCGAGGCCAGGCTCAGCCGGACAGCGCCGACGCCGAGAGGCTGATAGGAGAAGGGGAAGGCGAAGTCCACTGCGAACTGGTCCAACCGGGCCCGGATCGACAGACCGGCCACGTAATCCTTGACCTCGGCGGCCGGGAGACCGGCGAGGTCACGCCGGGGCGCCGCCGGGTTGTCACCGTCGTCCCGGGCCAGGTGTAAAACCACCGGCCGGTGCGGCTCGTCGGGGCCGCACACGTCGCTGTTGATCCAGACGCCACCGGGGACGGTGTGGTCGTGGATGCGGCGGGCGAACTGCAGGACCGAGTCGCGACCCCGGCCGTACGACCAGATCTCGTGGGTCAGCGCGAACGTGAGCGTGGTGTCCACCGAGCGGTCCTTGAATACCGCTCCGCCCAGCACGTTGCGCCGGTAGAAGTACACGTTCGCGTTGCGGAAGACGCCCTGGTCCTTCTTGTGCTGACACTCCTGGTAGAGGTGGCGGTCGACCTCGACCCCGATCAGGTCGCTGTCGCGCAGGCCGGGTTCGGAGTCCGCCAACTCCAGCACCGACCCCGCGCCGCAACCGATGTCCACGATGCGCCCCGGTCGAACGTACTGGCGGACAGCAGCCCACTTGCGCTCGGCCGCCGCGGTGAACGCCTCCACGTACCGCTGATAGTCGCGGGTGTCGGTGAGCCCTCCTTCCTCACCGACCAGGGGGTCGTTGAGCACGGATCGGACCGTCTCGACCAGCCGATAGCGCTGGAAGACGTCGACCGTGGCGGGATGGGCCAACTCCCGCCAGCTATCGTCGCCCCCGGCCAGCCGCAGCAACACGTCCCACGGCCGCTCCGGCGCGACCGGCACCGACGGGTCCGCCTCCACCGGGGCGATGGTGAATCCGAGCCGCTCGTACAGCTTGGCCACCGGCGGCGTGGAGCAGGCGACCACCGCGTCCTCCGGCGTGAGGTCGAGCCCCGTGGCGACCGCGATGGTCTTGAGGGTCACCTCGGCGAAGGCGTCGGTGGGTGCGGTGTCGAAGATCGGCACGACGACCGAGCGCAACCCGGACAGCACGCTGAAACGCTCGATAGCGGCCTCACGACGGTGGTACGGGACGGGGTTGCGCTTGGTGTTCTCGTGATTAGCCGAGGTGACCGCCCAGACGATCGTGGCACCGTCGCCGGCGAGCCGGCCGAGGTAGTCGGACTGGAATCGGGTCAGCAGGTGGTGCCGGCCCGGGAACAGCACGAAGCGGTTCGGACTGTCGATCGTGATCACCTCATGCCGAAGACTACCCGCCTATCCTCCGGGAGTGCCTTCGCCAGCCGGCACGGACTGCGCTTCAGCCTCGCGTCGGCGACAGCCGGATCACCGCCTCGCTGTTGCGCACGGCCACCACCTCGATCCTGATCGCGTTCAGTGTCATCTGCGCCCCGACGCCGCCGCCCGCCTGGAGCATGCCGCCGTTCGCGACCACATTGACCGACTCGCCATCCGCGATGGACACCGTCAGCCCAGAGACCCGGAATCGCTTGTCGAGGGGTATCTCCAGCCGGCCGGCCAGTACGATCTCGCACCTGCCGTCGAAGCAAGCTGCGACGTCCATGCCGTCGGCCGCAGCCGGCGGCGGGGCCGACTGCGGCGGGGCCGACTGCGGCGGGCTGGGGCTGGGGCTGGGGGTCAGCGACGTCGTCGGCACCGGCGATGCACTTTGCGATGATGCCGTCGGCGGAGGTGAGGAACCGGGTTCGGCCCGCGCACATCCGGCCGCACCCAGACCGACGACAACAACGGAGATCCATGCTGCGGTGCGCACATCCACTCCCCGTGTCGTGGCACGAACCGGTGTTGACACCCTGGCCTCCCATGTCCGGCAAGCCGCGACGGCGCCGGTGCGTCGACTGTGAACGTCGACGCTATCCGGCCGGTCGGCCGGATCCTCGGGCTTGACCTGTTGCGGTCACCAGCGCTCCACAGTCGACTCCGGTCCGGTGAACGCCCGCTGGACAACCGCTCCATTCGCGCTGAACCGCGGTCAACGCATCGCCGTTACGATCGGCGCAGTTCCTCCGCGAGGGTCACGGCCAGCGCATCGGTAACCTCGTTGTCCCGCACTGCGACGCGCAGCCAGTCCGAGCCGAGGCCGGGGAATGTGTCGCCGCGGCGCAACGCCCACCCGCGGGCACGCATCCGCTCCCGTACTGCGGCACCGTCATCGACCCGGACCAGCACGAAGCTGGCGGCTGGATGACCGGCCACCACCACGCCGAGGCGGCGTAGGGCATCGACGAGGTGGTCGCGTCGAGCGGCCAGAGTGACCGCGTGGCGCTGCGCCTCGTCCACCGCCGCGGCGGTGGAGCAAGCCTCCAGCGCGGCCAACGCCGGGGTGGAGACCGGCCACAGCGGCTGCGCTGCGGCGAGTTGTTCCACGATCTCGCGCCCGGCCAGGACATATCCCACCCTGAGGCCGGCCAACGCCCACGTCTTGGTGAGGCTGCGCACGACGACGAGCCCCGGCAGGTCCGACCGGGAGGCCAGGGATTCCGGCTCGCCCGGCACGCAGTCGGAAAACGCCTCGTCAACCACCAGGAGGCGCCCCGGGCGGGCGAGCTGACTGAGTTGCGCCGCCGGGTGCAGGGTCGAGGTGGGATTCGTAGGGTTCCCCACCACGACCAGGTCGGCGTCGGACGGCACACGGTCCGGGTGCAGGCGGAATCCGTCGGAGGCGTCCAGGAGGACCCGGTGCACCTGGTGGCCGGCCGCGGCGAGCGCCGCCTCGGGCTCGGTGAACTGTGGGTGCACCACGACCGTCCGGCCACCCGCCCGGCCCGCGCGCACCGCACGCGCCAGGAGTACGAACGCCTCGGCGGCCCCGGCCGTGAGCAGCACCTCGGTCGGCTCCCGGCCATGCCTGGCGGCTACCGCCGCCCGCGCCGCCGACTGGTCCGGGTAGGCGGCGAGGGATCCCATCGCCGCACTCAGGCGGGCGGTCAGCCACGCCGGTGCGGGATCGGTACGGACGTTCACCGCGAGATCGACGAGGCCGGGACCGGTCTCGGTATCGCCGTGATGGCGCAGGTCGTACGCCGGCCGTTCAGGGCGCATGACGTGCACCCCACCATGTGCCCCGGGACAGCGTCAAACCGAGGGATCCACCGCCGCCAGGAATGCCGGCCGTCCGCCCAGTACCCCGTCGCGGAGCACGGCGTGCACGCCGACCACCTGGTTGACGATCTGGGTGATCCGCAGGTCCACTGCCACACTCGACAGCGCGACGGCATCCGGCCGGGACAACCCGTGCAGCCGGGCCATCAGCGCGAACATCGACTCGAGCGCTTCGAAGGTGGCGTCGTCCAGCGTGGTACCCAGGCCCATGGTGAGCCAGCCGTCGGCGATGCGCGCCACCGGACCGGTGAGCGGGAAGTCGTCAAGCACCTGGAACGTCAGGGACACCCGATCCATCGGGCACTCGATCGCCGTCCCACCGACCTCGCCGTCGCCCTGCGCCGCGTGCCCGTCGCCCACCGAGAAAAGCGCGCCGTCGACCGGGATCGGCAGCATCAGAGTGCTGCCGGCAACGAGTTCCTTGCAGTCGAGGTTGCCACCGTGTCGCCGGGGCGGAATCGTCGAGTGCTCGCCGGGCTCGGCCGGTGGCATGCCGAGCACACCCAGGAACGGTCGGAGTGCGACGGTATGGCCGAGATGGTTGCGACCCGTCATTGCCGCCGGATCGAGATCCCAGGTGTGCACCGCCCCGGCGTCCTCGATGCCGTACCGGTGGTTGACCGGGCTCGGCCAGCCGCCCGCCACGGTGGTGCCCCAGGTGGCCGGGACCACATCGTCGATCCGCACGCAGAGGGTGCCTCCAACCGAAGCGCCCCGCACCGCGACGGGTCCGACGAGCGCGTGGCCGAACTCGGGCCGGTGCTGGGGAACGCGCGGACGGTCCGGGAACGGCCCGCCGGTGTACGGGCCAGCCGACCACCAAGAGTCCAGCGTCCGGAATGTCACGGTGTCGCCCGGGTCGACCGTGAGCACCGGCGGATACTGCGCCGAAAAGTACCCGTGCAGCGTCCGGTCATCGGGCTCGAGACGGTGCTCCATCACGTCGAGTACACCACAGGTCGTCGGCCCTGGGCGCCCCAGCCAGCCGGGCGGGCGGGCGGGCGGGCGGGAACGTAGCCGTCGAGCGCGACGACTTCGTCGCGACCAGCGCCGTTCTGAGCCCGCCCCTCGGGCCGCTTGCTGCGCCCTAGCCGACCTTGAGGGCCAGCTTCCCGACGTAGTGATCACCTAGGGCGCGATGGGCCTCGTCAACCCGCTCCACCGGGAAGGTCCGGGCGACGTGGACCTCGAAGGCGTTCGCCTCGATGATGCCGTTCAGCCGATCGGTGGCGGTGCGGCTTCGATCGCCGTCGTAGTACGACACCGTCGCACCCGGCAACGTCACCGGCACGGGCAGGACACCGTTCGGCCAGGCGATCCGTCCCGAGTTCTTGATCGCTGAGAGCGACCGTTCGACAGTCTCACCTCCCGCGGTGACCAGAGCCACGTCGAGCCCACCTGGTGCGAACTCCAATGCCGCAGCCAACACATCGCGTTTGCGGCCGTCGATGGCCGCGTCGGCGCCCAGTCGCCGGGCCAAGGCGACACCGTCGTCGCCGGAGGCCACCGCCAAGACTCGGATGCCACTGAACCGCGCCAGTTGCACGGCCATGTGCCCGATGCCCCCGCTGGCCCCGAAAACCATCAGTGTCTCGTCCGGCCGAAGGCCGAGCAGATTGAGGCCACTCAGTGCAGTCAGGGCATCCCACGGCATCGCGCCGGCCTGTTCGGTCGGCACACGGTCCGGCACACGCGCCACGAACTCCGCCTCAACCACGCCGT
Source organism: Micromonosporaceae bacterium (assembly GCA_035296325.1). GTDB lineage: Bacteria > Actinomycetota > Actinomycetes > Mycobacteriales > Micromonosporaceae > DATHBD01. The sequence continues at coordinate 109,722 of DATHBD010000016.1, forward strand.
ACTCGGCGTAGAAGCCGCCACGCGGCACCGGCATCGTCGCAGCGTAGACCCGCTCGCCTACGGCAAACCGGGTGACGTTGCGTCCGACCGCGGCCACCGTGCCCGCCCCGTCCCAGCCGAGAACATAGGGGAAGGTCGACGCGCCACCGAAGGCGCCGTCGAAGTCGCCCTCCCGCTCGGCCGCGTCCCATGATCCGATCCCTGCGAACTCCACCCGGATGAGGACGTCGTCCTCGCCGACCTCTGGGAGCGGTATCCGGCGTGACGAGAGTTCGTCGACTCCGCCAAACCGGTCAAGGACGACCGCGTTCATCTGCGGCCCCACCATCGTGCTGACCGCTGTGTGCTCGACTCTGCTGTCCATCGGTTCTCCTATTTGCTTGAGTGAGTCAAGGATTATTGGAGCACAGGTGTTTAAGTGAATCAAGTAACTCCCGTGGCTAGGCTGGAGCCATGGCGCTGCCGACCGGACCTGTAGCGACCTCATCCGAGGTCGAGGCCGTCTTGTTCGACCTGGTCGACGTATACGACCGCGCGTACGAGGCAGCCGCTGCCCAGCTGTCGCTCAGCCCGGCGCAGGCGTGTGTGCTCGGCCGGCTCGACGAGCGACGCGGCATGGGCGCCTTGGCCGAGGAACTCGGCTGCGATGCCTCCAACATCACCCAGATCGTCGCGCGTCTCGAAGCGCTCGGCCTGGTGGCCCGCGAACGGAATCCTCTCGACCGCCGGGCCCGACTCGTCGCGCGAACCCCCCGGGGAGACGAGATCAACCGCCGGTTCGCCGCAGCCTTCACCTTCGCCCGCACAGCGGTCGGACGACTCTCACCCGACGAACAGGACCAGTTGACGGCATTGCTGCGAAAGGCACTGGGCTGACCGGCGGGAGTGCTGAACACCAGCTCGGATTCGTGGCACCAGCCCACCGGGGCGTTGATCATTCGGTGCATCGCGAATGAACGCCAAGCCGTCGCCCGACGGGTCCCGGCCACCGAAGTCATCCGACCGGCGCTCCGTCCCGAACTGTGGACGCGTGACGTGGCGCAACGGCTCAGCTCCCTCACGTTTCCGCAGCTCAGCGACAGGGCGGCGAGTCGATTTGATGGCGCAGCACTGAGCGCTTCCTGGTATTCCCACGTAAATAGTAGGATTACGAGGCTGGACGACCGCAAGGGCGGAGGGAGTGGTGATGCGTAGCGAACAGCCAGCGGTCGCCGCTCTTGGCGAGGCCCGCCGGCGCCGCGCCGATCTGGCCCGCCAGGTCGCCGCGGTGCTGCGCCACCAGGTGCTCGCGGCCGGATTTCACGCCGGGCCACTGCCGAAGGAGCAGGAGTTGTGCCGCGAGTTCAATGTCTCGCGGAACACCGTGCGGGAGGCGCTGTCGTTGCTCGCGACGGAGGGTCTGATCCAGCGGGCGCCGGGAGTGGGGACGACGGCGTTGACCGGCAAGTACCCGCACGGCCTGCACCGGCTGCTCGGACTGGCCGAAACGCTGCATCCGCATGGCGAAATCACCAATGAGGTGCGCGCCGCGGCGCTGACCCGCGCACCGGCCGCGGTCGCGGACCGGCTCGGCCTACCGCCCAACGAGCAGGTGGTGTACCTGGAGCGGCTCCGCCATCTGGATGGGCGTCCGCTTTCGCTGGACCTGACCTACCTGCCCCGTGACATCGGGGAGCCGTTGCTCACGGCCGACCTCACGCGCCAGGACATCTTCGTGTTGATCGAGCGGATCACCGGGCAACCGCTCGGTACGGCAGACATGTCGTTCGAGGCGGTCAACGCCGATCCGCATTCGGCTGCGCTGCTGGACACCGGCGACCGGGCGGCGCTGCTCATGGTGGAGCGGTTGACGCATCTGGCCGACGGGCGCCCGGTGGACCTGGAGTGGATCCGCTTCCGCGGTGACCGGCTGACCATGCACGGCCAGTTGCAACGTGGCGCTCCCCATCCCACCCGGGCCCCATCCGACTGTTGCTGATCGACGTCGGCACACCGCGCATCGACGCGTGGTCCGGACACCACACATCACCACAGCGAGGAGAGCCTTTCATGGCGCTGATCAACCAGCGAGTCGACGTGCCGGTGACGATCGACAAAGCGCTCTGCATCGACGGCTGCACGCTCTGCGTGGACATGTGCCCGCTGGATTCGCTGGCGATCGGCCCGGACGACAACAAGGCGTACATGCACGTGGATGAGTGCTGGTACTGCGGTCCGTGCGCCGCCCGATGCCCGACCGGGGCAGTCACCGTCAACATGCCGTACCTGCTCAGGTAAGGGAAGCAGCCAGATGAAACGCCCTACGAAGCCCGCCGTCGTGGTCCTTGCCGTCGTCGCCGCCGCGACGTCGGCATGCAGCGTGGCGGGGAACGCCGCCGAGGGTTCGGCGCAGCCGGTCGTGGTCGGTTACCAGTCCAAGACCATCAACACAGTGACGGCCGGGACGCTCATGCGCTCCCGGGGGGACTTCGAAAAGCGACTGTCCGAACTCGGCCGGAAGACCGGCAAGAAGTACGCCGTCACCTGGCAGGACTATGACACCGGCGCGCCGATCACCGCACAGATGATGGCGGGCAAGATCGACATCGGCTCGATGGGCGACTACCCGCTCCTCATCAACGCGGCACGCGGCCAGCAGAGCGCGGAGACGCGCACCAAGCTGGTCTCAGTGACCGGGTACAACATGCGCGGGGCCCTCAACAGCATCGTCGTGGCTCCGAACTCACCGATTCGTACGCTGACCGACCTGCGCGGGAAGACGGTGTCGGCCAGCGTCGGATCAGCCGGCCACGGCCTCCTCGTGCAGGCTGCCGGCAAAGCCGGCCTGGACGCGACCAACGACTTCAAGACGGAGAACCAGCAACCCCAGGTCGGGGCTTCGGCCCTGCAGGCCGGTGCCGTCGCAGCGCTGTCGCAGTTCGTGGCCTGGCCCGGATTGCTGGTCCACCAGAACCAGGCGACCATGCTGTACGACGGCGGCGCACTGGGCGTCCCGACGCTGCACGGTGTGGTGGTGCGGGAGCGATTCGCCACCGACCACGACGACGTTCTGCGCGCGTTCCTGCAGGCACAGATCGACGCCACGAGATACCTGCACGAGGAGCCGCTGGCGGCCGCCAAGAGCGTCGCCGAGGCCACCGGGTTGCCGCCCGAGGTGGTGTATCTCTACAACGGCCGCAACGGCATCGCCACCTTCGACACCACCGTCAAGCCCGCGCTGCGCGACGCGCTGGCCCAGGACATCCCATTTCTCAAGTCCATCGGCGTGCTCCAGCAGGTCGATCTCGGTGCGTTCGTGGACGACAGCGCCATCCGCGCCGTCGTTGGCAGCGCATACGAGCGTGACGTCACCACCACCACGAACCCGGCCGCTGTCACCGGCACCGACCCGACCTGCAACCGCGACGTGAGCGACCCCGCGCAGGCCGGCGAGGTGTGGCCGGCCGACTCTGACACCACTCAGCCTGCGGCCACTCCCACCTGCCTACTGCGGGCGATCAAGGCCGCTGGTAAGGCGCCACGCGCGGCGTACGTGCCGGACGCGACCACGGGGACCCGCTGGTTCGCCGACAAGGCGGTATGGGTTCGCGACCCGGCGGCGGCTGAGCAGGACCGGTTCAAGCCGTTCACCACCGCCGAAGCCGCCGCGTCCTATCTCGCCGGCCACCCCGGCTCCACCCAGCTCTCGTACGCCGACGCGCTGGCAGGCTCGGCATGAGTACCGTTGCGCTTTCCGGGACGGCGGAGGGCTCCCGCGTGAGTTCGGCTGCGCCGCCGGTACCCGGACCGGCCGTGCGCCGCTACCCGACATGGGCCCGCTGGGCGGTGCGACTCGGTTCCCTCCTCACCGCGCTGGCACTCTGGCAGTGGGTCACCGCCGCGGACATCCACCTCTACGTACGGTTCGACCGGCTCCCCACGCTGACCGAACTCGCCGACTCCCTCGGACGGCACCTGGTCAGCCGGGAGTACTACATCGACATCGCGCAGAGCCTGGTCCGCATCCTGACCGGCTTCGCGCTCGCCGCCGTCGCCGGCGTCTGCACCGGGATCGCGCTGGTCCGCTCCCGCCTGCTCGCCGACGTGCTGCAACCGCTGTTCGAGGTGGTCCGCCCCATTCCGGCGATCGCACTGGTGCCGGTGGCGATCCTGCTCTTTCCTACCAACGAGCAGGGCATCGTCTTCATCACGTTCACCGCCGCGTTCTTCCCGATCCTGGTCAGCACCCGACACGCGGTCCAGGCGCTGCCGACCGTGTGGGAGGACGCGGTACGGACCATGGGTGGTGGCCGCGCACGGATCCTGCGCAGCGTCGTCCTGCCGGGCATCCTGCCCGGCGTGTTCGGCGGGCTCTCGGTCGGCATGGGTGTCGCGTGGATCTGCGTCATCTCAGCCGAGATGATTTCCGGCGACTTCGGCATCGGCTACCGGACATGGCAGTCGTACACCATCGTGGACTACCCAGGCGTCCTGATCGGGATGGCCACGATCGGCGTGCTCGGCTGGGCCACTTCCGGCGCCGTGGAGATCGCCGGCCGGCGGGCCACCCGTTGGCTGCCCGCCCGAGCACGGGGCAGGTACCGGTGATCGCGCTGCGGATCGATCGGCTGACGCTCGCCTACGACGGCGCACCGGTCATCGATGGCCTTGACCTCGACATCAAGCCGGGTGAACTCTTCGTCATCGCCGGCGCATCCGGCTGCGGCAAATCCACGCTGCTCCGTGCGCTCGCCGGGCTGCTGGCACCGCGCGCCGGGACCATCCTGGCCGACGGCGCGCCGGTGCGTGGCCCGTCTCCCGACCGCGCCCTCGTCTTCCAGGACGACGCGCTCCTGCCGTGGCGTACCACCCAGCGCAACGTCGAATTGCCACTGGCGATCCGGGGCGTCGGCCGCACCGAACGGCGCGCCCGGGCCCGGAACTGGCTGGCCCGGGTGGGACTCTCCGGGCAGGAGCGCCGACTCCCCGGTCAGCTCTCCGGCGGGATGCGCCAGCGGGTGCAGTTGGCCCGCACCCTGGCTGGTGCCCCGCAGGCGGTGTTCATGGACGAGCCGTTCGGCGCGCTCGACGCGCAGACCCGGGCCGCGATGCAGCGACTCCTCATTGACGTGCTCGCGGCCGCACCGGCCACCGTCGTGTTCGTCACCCACGACGTTGACGAGGCCCTGCTGCTCGGCGACCGGGTGGCCGTGCTCACGCCGCGTGGTGTCGCGGACGTCGTCGACGTGCCGTACCCCCGAGACCCGACTGCCCGCGGCACGGCCGAGGTCGCCGCGGCCCGCACCCGGGTCCTTGCCGCACTGACCGCCGAGCCGTGCTCGGCACATCCGTCATCCTGAGGAGCGCCACCGTGCATATCCCGTCCCTGACCGACCGCTTGGAACTGCGCTGCGACGTGCTCGTCGTCGGCGGCGGCACCGCCGGCACGATGGCGGCGATTTCCGCGGCCGAGGCGGGCGCCCAGGTCCTCCTGCTGGAGAAGGCGCACGTGCGGCACTCCGGCGCACTCGCCATGGGCATGGACGGGGTCAACAACGCCGTCATTCCCGGCAAGGCCACGCCGGAGGAGTACGTCGCCGAGATCACCCGGGCCAACGACGGGATCGTCAACCAGCGCACCATCCACCAGACCGCCACCCGTGGTTACGACATGGTGCGCCGGTTGGAGGGGTACGGCGTCAAGTTCGAGAAGGACGAGTACGGCGAATACGCGGTGCGCCGGGTGCACCGCTCCGGCAGCTACGTGCTGCCGATGCCGGAGGGCCGCGACATCAAGAAGGTCCTCTACCGGGTGCTCCGCGAGCGGCGGATGCGCGAGCGGATCACCATCGAGAACCGGGTCATGCCGGTACGGGTACTGACCCGCGACGGCCGCGCGGTCGGCGTCGCCGGGCTGCACACCCGCACCGGGCAGTTCGTCACGGTGGCGGCCGGCGCGGTGATCCTGGCGACCGGCGCCTGCGGCCGGCTGGGGCTGCCGGCCAGCGGTTACCTCTACGGCACGTACGAGAATCCCACAAACGCCGGAGACGGGTACGCCATGGCGTACCACGCCGGCGCGGAACTGTCCGGCATCGAGTGCTTCCAGATCAACCCACTCATCAAGGACTACAACGGCCCGGCGTGCGCGTACGTGGCCAACCCGTTCGGCGGGTACCAGGTCAACAACCGCGGCGAGCGGTTCGTCGACTGCGACTACTGGTCCGGGCAGATGATGGCGGAGGTGTCCCGGGAGATCGACTCCGCCCGCGGCCCGATCTACCTCAAGCTCACCCACCTGCCGGAGGAGACCGTCTCGGCGCTGGAGACCATCCTGCACACCACCGAGCGACCCACCCGGGGCACCTTCCACGCCGGCCGGGGGCACGACTACCGCACCCACGACGTCGAGATGCACATCTCCGAGATCGGCCTCTGCGGCGGGCACTCCGCGTCCGGGGTGTGGGTTGACGAACACGGGGCGACCACGGTGCCCGGCCTGTACGCGGCCGGGGACCTGGCCTGCGTACCGCACAACTACATGATCGGCGCGTTCGTCTTCGGCGACCTGGCCGGCACGCACGCCGCCGGCTCGTTCACCCCGCCCTCCGGCGATCTGCCCGACGACCAGATCGCCGCCGCCCACGCGCTGATCTACCGACCACTGTCCCACCCGGATGGACCGCCGCAGCCGCAGGTGGAGTACAAGCTGCGCCGGTTCGTCAACGACTACGTGGCGCCGGCGAAGACCGCCGCGAAGCTGGACATCGCCATCGAAACGTTCGAGCGGATGCGCGACGAGATCGCCGCGATGGGCGCGCAGACCCCGCATGAACTGATGCGCTGCGCCGAGGTGAGCTTCATCCGGGACTGCGCCGAGATGGCCGCTCGGGCGTCACTGGTCCGTGCGGAGAGTCGCTGGGGCCTCTACCACGACCGGGCCGACCTACCGGGACGTGACGACGAGGACTGGTTCTGCCACCTCAACCTGCGTCGGCGCGCCGACGGTGCGATGGAGTTCATCAAACGCCCGGTCGCGCCCTATCTGGTGCCCGTTGCGGAGTTCACGCCGCCGGCCGACTTCGCCGCCCGGGTGGTGGCCGAACCGGCCCGGCTCAACCATTCCGGCTCCACCCCCGTCGACAACGGCGCGGTCCAGCACGCCCCGAAGGCAGACGGTCGGCTGCTGGAACTGCTGCGCCTGGCTGAGGAGCAGCCCGACGTGGCTCAACTGCGGCCGTACCTCGCCGACGCCGATCCCGACGTGCGCCGTACCGCTGTCACGACCTTGACCGAGTCGGCGCCGGATGGCGCCGCTGACGCACTCGTCGACGCGCTCGGCGACACCGATCGGACCGTGCGTGCCGCCGCGGTCAGTGGCCTTCGGGAACTGGCCGATCTGCTACCGGCGATGCTGGGCGATGCCCTTCGCGGGTACGCGGGTAGCGACGATCCACAGGTGCGCGAGCTCGTGGTGGAACTGCTCCGGGTCACCGGCTCCGGCATCGTGCACGATTTCACCGCAGCCCTGGCCGACGACGACATCCCGGTGCGCGTCGCGGCGGTCCCCGGCCTGGTCCGCCTTGGCGCGGCGGTGGCGCTGGCCGCCGGCATCACCGACCCGGCGCGCGAGGTCCGCGTGGCGGTGGCCCGCGGCCTCGGCACGATCAGCGCACCGACCAGCGCTCCGGACCTCCTGCGCCTGGCGGCTGACCCGGACCCGCTGGTCCGGGCCGCGGCGCTGACGGCAGCCGCCGGGATCGGCTGCCCCGGGCCGCTCGCCGCAGTCGCGATGACTGGGCTTCGCGACCCGTTCTGGCAGGTGCGCGAGGCCGCCGCCACGGCTCTGGCCGGTGCGGGTGCAACGGTCGCGGTACGGGCGCTGCTGTCGGTCACCAACGATGACAACCTCGATGTACGCCGGGCGGCCGTACGGGCACTCACCGCGTGGGCTGACCGACCCGACGTGGCACAGGCACTGCGGGCGGCCGCCGAACGCGACGCCGACGCCGATGTACGCGCCTACGCTCGACGGGCACTCGCCGTCCCGGCATGAACGCGGACGCACGGCGTCGTTCGTGACGGAGCGCATCGACGGGCGTGCCGTGACACTGACCGTGGGGAACAGTGGCAAACGAGACCCACCGACGTAGCATGTCGCCGGGCCGTGGTGGGTGCCCGCGCCGGAACGGCACGCAGCACCCACCACACGGTTCAGCTGGCGCGGACGGTGACGTCGTCGATGGCCGCCTCGACGAGGCTGGCGGTGCCGGCGTCGGCCGCCTCCACCCGCAGCCGTACGCTCTGCCCGGCGTACGCCGACAGGTCGACTGACGTGCTCTGCCAGGCCGCCGAGCGGTTGCTCGCCGCACCGATCTGGTTGAGCACGGTCGTGCTACCGGTGGGGCCGGTCACCACCACCCGCAGGTAGTCGGCGGCGCTGGCGTTGTTGAGGTGTGCCAGGTACCAGGAGAAGGACAACGCCAGCGTACGGCCGGCCGGCAGCGCGATGGCCGGTGACTGGATGGTACTCACTCCCCCGTCCAGGTCGTTCTCCCCCGCGCTGACGCCCGCGGCCGGACCAGTGACCAGCGCGAACGTGCCGCTGACGGTGCTGTCCAGCTGCGTGCTGACCCCGCCGGACGTGGTCGCTGCCGGGTCGGCCCGCTCCCACCGGCCGGCGGTCGCGGTGTCGGTGCCGGCCGGGTTGGCCGTCCAGCCGGCCGCCGCCTCGAACGTGTCCGCGTACACGGTGGTGCCGGTCGGCGGGGTGCCGATCGCAGCCAGCGTCCAGACCGCGTGGGCGATGGCGTCGGCGTTGCGGTCCAGTGCAATGTCGTTGACGTTGCTGATCGTGTCGCAGGCGCGGTGGTAGCACCGGTCGAACGCGACACCCGCGGTGCCGCCCCACAGCTGGGCCTGAGCGCTGGTCTTGATGCCCTCCGCTCCGGTGAAGGTGCCACCGGCCGGGATGCCGACGCGGATGAACGGGCCGTAGTCGCTGCGCCCGTCGAAATCGGTGCCCCGGGTCGGCACCCCGATGCCGGCGAAGTACGCCGCCAGCGTCTGCTCGATCTGCGCCGAACCGGCTGGGCCCGGTCCGGAACCGACCCCGTCGGAATTGTCGCCGTCGTAGACGAAGTAGCCGGGGTTCGGTGAGCCGACCATGTCGAAGTTGAGGTAGGCCTTGATCCGTGCCCGCTCGGCGACTGGCAAGGTGTTCACATAGTGGGTGGAGCCGCGCAGGCCCAGCTCTTCGGCGCCCCACCAGGCGAAGCGCAGGTGACGGCCGGGCTGGAAACCGGTCCGGGCCACGGCCAGGGCCACCTCGGCGATCGCGGCGGAGCCGGTGCCGTTGTCGTTGATGCCCGGTCCGGCGGCCACGCTGTCCAGGTGCGCCCCGGTCATCAGCACGTTGGCGGCGTCGCCGCCGGGCCAGTCGGCGATCAGGTTGTAGCCGGTGGCACCGCTGGTGGTGAAGGACTGCACGACGGTGGTGTAGCCCGCGGCGTCCAGCTGTGCCTTGAGGAAGTTGACTGACGCCAGGTAACCCGGCCGGCCGTGGGCCCGGTTGCCGCCGTTGGCGGTGGCGATCGACTGCAGTTCGCTGAGCTGCCGCTTGACCCCGGCCAGCGGGATGTCAGGTGCGGCAAGCGCACGAGCGACGGCGGCGTCCGCCGGCACGGCGGCGGGGGTCGCCAGGGCGGCTGAGCTCAGGGCGGTTGAGCTGAGGGCGGCGGCGCTGACGGTGGCGAGGAGAGCCACGGCCCGGCAGAGGAGGGTACGGCGCTGATTCACAGAGACACTCCCGGGGTCGGGAACCGGCCGGCGCCACGGCGTCGTGATCGCCGGCAAGCAGCCGTCGGGGTGGTGACGGGTGCATGCCGGCAGACTTGCAGTTATCGCACCGTCACGCAATGGGCTCTGTCGATAGACCTGCCGGCGATGGGGTGCGGCGCACCGCACCCGTGCCGCTCGGCCCCGCTTGGCAGTGGTCGGGTAAGCCTGTGGTGGTTCACGTGCTTGGAGGGTCGGCCATGATGCGTCGCAGGGTGCGCCGGCCCATGTCGCTCATGGCGGGGTTGCTGCGCTCGTAGTACCAGACCAGTCCCATGGCCTGCTCGAACGCCCACGCCCTGCCGCGTTCCCATTCAAGATCATCGCAGCCGAGCTGCGCCCGGAGTGCCTGGCGTGGCCCCTGCTCCAGCAGATGCCAGGCGCTCACGAGGTCGAGGGCGCGGTCGGCGACGCGCAGCCCGCCGACGTCGAGCACGCCGGCGAGTCGCGAGCCGGCGACGAGCACGTTGCCCGGGATGAGATCACCATGGTTCATGGTGTCCGGGTATCCACCCCGCGGCAGTTGCCGCATGGCAGCCCAGTGGCTGCGAAGCCGTGCAACGTCAAGCAGCCTTTCGCTGCGCTGCAGGCATGTCTCCATCCACGGATCGTGGGCTGACAGGTCACCGCCACGGCCCGACCCGCCGAACACCCGGCCTCGTGTGTCGAGCGCTCGCACATTGGCGATGAACTCTGCGAGGTCATGCGCGAATTCCGCCGACCCGCCGGGATCGTGGTCGGTGGCTACGACGCCGGGAATCCACGTCTGCACCGACCACGGGAGCGGGTAGCCGGCGCCGGGCTCACCAATCGCCACCGGCTCTGGCGTGGGGAATCGCGTACGACCGAAGAGTTCCCGTGCCGATTCGGCTTCCCGCTCCAGCCATTTACGTGCCGCTTCGACCTCCAGGCGCTGCAGCGGGAGCCGAGCCGCGAGCCGGTCACCGATACGGAAGATGGCGTTGACTGTGCCCTGCGACGCGACACGTTGGACACCTAGACCCCGCCACCGGGGGAACTGGGCGTCGACCAGCGCACGCACCACCTCGGTCGGCACGCTCAGCTCGTCGGAATGCATCGGCACGGGTGACAGCCTGGCGCGGCCCGATCCCCCGGGCAACCCGCGTCCCGTCAAGCGGGCTCCGTCATCGTTGCGGCCTCGATGTGGCCGGCGGGCGGCTCTGGATTGGCCGGCTGCCCGGCCGCCGGCTGTGCGGAGGCGGGCTCCGGGGTCGGGTCACTGAGCTGCTCACGCAGGTAGTCCCAGACCACGGCGATCAGTGCAGCGATCGGCACGGCGAGCAAGGTGCCCACGATGCCACCCAGGCTGGCGCCCAGCGTCACTGCCAGGATCACCACGCCCGCGTGTAGCCCGAGGCCACGGCTCTGCAACATGGGCTGGAACAGGTTCCCCTCAAGTTGCTGCACCACGATGATGATGGCGAGCACGATCAGTGCATCCGTCGGGCCGTTGAATACCAGCGCTATGAGCACCGCGATGAAACCGGCGAACAGGGCGCCAACGACTGGCACGAACGCCGACACGAAGGTCAGCACGGCAAGCGGGAGCACCAGCGGCACTCCGACAATCCACAGGCCGAGGCCGATGACGACGGCGTCCAGCAGCCCGACGAGGGCCTGGGACCGCACGAACGCGCCGAGGGTCTCCCAGCTGCGAGCGGCGAGGGTAGGGACATCGTCGGCGAGCCGGCCGGGAAGCTGGCGGGTCAGCCACGGCAGAAACCTTGGGCCGTCCTTGAGGAAGAAGAACATCAGCAGGATCGCCAGGAAGGCGGTGACCACGCCGTCGACAACGGTGCCCACGCCGGTGACCGCCGCGGTGAGAATGCTGCCGACGCTGTCCTGGACGTTGGCGATCGCGGCGTCGAACGCCGCGGTGACCTGGTCGTCGCCGATGTTCAGGGGCGGGCCGGACGCCCACTCGCGCAGCTGCTGGATGCCGTCGACCACACCGGCGGCCAACTCGCCGGACTGCGACGCCACCGGCAACGCGATCACCACCACGGTGCCCGCAGCCACCACGAGGAGCAGCACGGTGACCACCGACGCCGCGAGGGCGGAATGCCAGCCACGTCGACGTAGGAAGCGGGCCACCGGCCAGGTCATCGTGGTGAGGAGCAGGGCCACCACGAGCGGCCAGATCACCGACCACATCCGGCCGAGCAGCCACAACGTCACCGCGGTCATGAGCAGGATCAGGAGCATCTGCAGCGAGATCACAGCCGACGTTCGCAGTGCGGCCCGGGTCCTCGTGGAGCTCAGCTTGGCAGGCATGGGATCACCCTAGAGGGATCGGGTACCACCCAGCGCGACCAGCCGCCTTCGGACGCGATCGTTCGACGGTTCACCCACTCGGCTTCGTCACCGACAACCCGACGATCACGTCGTCAGATGCTGGCGGGCGCTCCGGTTGTGCCCGGGTGGGATGGCATGACGTCGCCGTCAGAGCTCACGGCGGTAGGTCAACCTCTGGCGAGCTGTGACGTGTGGGCCGGCTACCGGCTGAGAATCCGATGGGTGGTCGCGACGCGCTACGTTGAGTTGCCCGCGCGAGAGGTGTCGACATGATCATCGGGTTCTTGCAGTCGATCTTCGGCATCGTGGCCGTCGCCCTGATCTTCGGTACAGCCGCGACGATTCGTTCCGCCCTCGTGTCGCGGCGGCGTAGCGCGATGGCAGGTGGCGACCACCCGGGCATCCCGATTCGCCTGCGTGGTCTGCCGGTGACGTACCCCGGCTTCTGGCGGCCGGGCTACCTCGACCCGACCACGGCGCGATGGTGGTCACGGAGCCGTTGGGGGGTGCCGGCCTCCCTTTCGGGGGCCGTTGTGAGTTCGTCCGCCCCGGCCGAAAAGCGCGACTATCTACCGGTGGTCGCACAGGACGATATCGTGCTCACCTGCCTGGACGGCCGCAGTCACGCGTTTCAGATCGCGGCCGCGGAGCCCGATGTAGCAGACGTGCGGCGGTGCCTGCGGGTCGCCAGCACGGCCGGGCCCCGACCGTTGCACAAGCGGGTCCCGTTGCTGCGGGTGCGGCAGTACGTGCCACTAACGGTGCCGATCCTGCTGGCGGTGGCAGTTCTGTGCCTGGCGTACTGGACGCTGCCGCTACTCGGGGACCGCACCGTGCAGGGTGTCGTGGTGGACAACCGCGGCCCGGACTCTTTGTGTACTGTCACCTGGATCGACCCGGTTGGCAATACAAATCACCGGGGACGCGCCGAGTGCGACGGCGAGGCACCCGGGGATCCGGTCCAGGTCCACGTGATGGGCTGGCCCCGAGCTGGCGTTGCCGACTCCGCTGAGCTAGCTGTCATTCTCGCCCTGACCTTCGGGGGCTGCGCCGTGATGTTCGCCGGCATGTGCCAGTACAGCGGATTCCTGCAACGCCGTCGGCTGGCCGAGGCGGTCGCCGGCAGACAGCCACCGTAGCGGACGGCCGCCCGGCTGCCGCACCCGTTTCAGCTGTGCCGATGGCGTGGCAGCAGCAGACTGACCGCTGCGAGGGCCAGGCCGACGCCGACCGCCATCAGGAAGACGAGGCTGTAGCCGGCAGCCAGGGCAGCCGGAGAGTTCCCGGTGCCTTCGGCCGTGGCTCGGGCGCTCGCCACCGTGGCAAACACCGCCAGAGCCACCGACCCGCCCACCTGGCTGGCGGTGTTCGCCAGCCCGGCGAATACCCCCGCGTCGCTCGGCGGAACATCGGCGGTTGCGGCTGCCATGAGCGTCGGAAACACCACGCCGATACCCACCGCGACCAACAACGTCGGTCCCAGCACAGCGGAACCGTAGCTGCCCCCGGCGTCGGCCTGCGAAAGCCAGCCGAAGCCAGCCACGAGGCACATGCTCCCGGCCAGGACGAGCGCCCGCGAGCCGATGCGCGGTATCCAACCCGGCGCGAATCGGGCGACCACGACGAACATCACGGCAGCGGGCGTCTGCCCCAGTCCGGCCTCGATCGCGCTGTAGCCCAGGACGTTCTGCATGAACAGTGAGGTGAAGAACCACATCGCGATCGCGATGCCGCCGAACAGCAGCAACATGGCGTTGCTGACAGCGACGCCCGGGATCCGGAAGGATCCCAGCGGCATCATCGGTTGAGTGGCCAAACGCGCCTCCACCACCACGAACAACACGAGCATCACCAGGCCGGCCAGGATCGGGCCCAGCACCCGAACCGATCCCCAGCCGTCGGCAGCCTGCATGACCCCATAGATCACGGTCGCCAGTCCGGCCGTTCCAGTGACTGCACCGGCGAGGTCCACGGGTTCGCGCTGGCCGACGCGCGTGCCGGAAAGCGACACGAACGCCAGGCCAATCAGAGCCGCACCGAGCGGTACGTTGATCAGAAATACCCATCGCCAGGACAGACCTGTCGTGAGCACACCACCGGCAAGAGCACCGACCATGCCCCCGACGCCGCCGGCGGCTGACCATGCCCCGAAGGCCTTGGCCCGATCGAGTTCCCCCGCGAAGGACATGCTGACCACGGCGAGCGTCGCCGGGGCGAGCATGGCTGCTCCCATTCCCTGGGCGAACCGCGCTCCAATCAGGACCTCCGGGGCCCGCGCCACGCCTGCCAACAGGCTCGTCAGCGAGAACACCAACAACCCGGAGACCAGCATCCGGCGATGGCCGAGCAGGTCGACCGCACGTCCGCCGAGGAGCATGAAGCCCGCGAACGTCAGCACATAGCCGTTCACCACCCACGCCAGATCGGTGTCCGAGAAGCCCAGCTCCCGCTGCACCGAGGGCAACGCGACGTTCACGATTGACACGTCCAGAATGACCATGAATTGGCAGGCGCACACCAACGAAAGAACGAGCCAAGCATGGCCGCGGGCTGGTCTGGCATGTTCGGTTTCGGTTTGAGTACTCGTCATGGATCCTCCTTGCCGATCTGTCGATCAAGCGGCTCGCGAGGCGGTTTCCACCTGGCTTGCCGGGCCGTCGCCGCGGTTGGCTGCGCCGGCGGCGACACGGCCGCCCTCCAGCAGCCGGCTGGTGATCCGGGCGAGCCGCTGTCCCTGGTAGCGCGCCGCCGCCAGCACCGTGGCGTCGGGGCCATCCCCAGTCGACGACGTGCCGTAGGGGTTACCGCCGGCGGCGTAGACGGTCGCATCGGTGAAGCCCGGCGGGACGATCAAGGCGCCCCAGTGGTAGAAGACGTTGCCGAGCGCCAGGATCGTGGCCTCGCTGCCGCCGTGCCGGTTGAACGCCGAGGTGAAAGCGGTCACCGGCTTGTCGGCCAACTTGCCTGCGCGCCACAACGCACCGGTCTGGTCAATGAACTGCTTCAGCGGGGCGGCAGGGGTCCCGAATCGGGTCGGCGTTCCGAACGCGAACGCGTCGGCCCACACCAGGTCCTCGACCGTGCCCTTGGTGACCGATGCGGTGGCGTCGACGTGCCGCCGCCACAGCGGGTTCTGGTCGATCACTTCGTCGCGGGCCAGTTCATTGACCGGCCGCAGCCGCACGCTCGCCCCGGTCGACGCGGCACCTTCGGCCAAGGCCTGCGCAAGCGCGTGCACCGCACCTGTCGCGCTGTAATAGATCACGGCAACCTTCACGTTCATGTCTGCCCCCGACCTTGTAGGATTAGTTATGAGCATAATGTTATGCGCATAACTAACTTGTCAAGGACGGGTCGATGGACTTCGAGTACGCCGACGATTTGAACCAGGCCATCCGCCTGCTCAGCCTGCGCCACCGCGCCAGGGCCGCCGCGCTGTTGGCTCCGCTCGGCCTCCACCCAGGCCAGGAGGCGCTCCTCCTCGAGCTGGCCCGGAACGGGCCGATGATCCAAGCGGCGCTCAGCGAAGCGCTCGGCTGCGAGCCGCCCAGCATCACGCTGATGACCCGCAAACTCGAGGCGTCCGGCCATATCCGCCGCAGGCCTGTCCCCACCGACAAGCGCGCCGGCATCGTCGAACTTACCGACAGCGGCAAGGCGCTCACAGAGAAGATCAAGTTGCTGTGGTGTGCCCTGGCCGAGGAAACCGTGACCGGTCTGCCCTCAGAAACGATGGCAGCATTACCCGGAATCCTCAACGCCATGACCGCCAACGTGGACACCAGGCAACCGCCCACCCGCACTCCCCCGGCATGACGGATCGACTCAGGATCCATGCCAGCATGTCCGCACAAACGGCGACCACGTTCTGGTGGCCATTGACGAGCGTGGACAACCGATGGTGCGAGGTCGGTGGCCCGTCACGTGAGTCCGGCGAGTTTGTACAGCACGAGGGACCCCGCGACGGCGACGTTGAGGCTGTGGCCGGTTCCCACCATGGGGATCTCCACCGCATAATCGATCAGTTCGAGACCGTGCGGTGGGATGCCGGTGGCCTCGTGGCCGAGGATCATGATGGTCCGGCGGTCGGCGACGGGAAGATCGGCCAAGCGGATCGCTTCGTCGGCCAACTCCACCCCGACGATGCGCGAGCCGTTGGCCCGCTCCTTCGCAAGCCAACCGGTGGGATCCCCGACTCGGTGCACGCAGCTGGGCCGACGCAGGGTATTGCCCCGGGCGAGAGCTTCGTCGACCCACCGGAACGGCGGTACGGCCAGACAGGCACCCACCGCGTCGCAGGTACGCAGCAGGGTGCCGAGATTCGTCCCGTGCATCGGCCACAACGCCGCCGCGATCAGATGTCCCCAGCAGCGATGTCCCCGGGGTCGACGAGCCGCTCGTAGGTCCTTACGGGAACGCACCCGGATCGCCGGGCTCACCGCACGGGAGCGATCATGCTCCTGGGATCAGAAATCATCAGAAGGGCACTTCGCGGCGTACCCGGGCCATCATCGACAACAATGTTGCTGCCGACGATACCCGCGACAGGCAAGACGCGCCAACGACGTGGTTGTCGCCTACGCTGTGTGGGATCTAGGGTACAGCCATGCGGGAACGATTCCTCGGCGCCAGCGGTGTGAAGGTCAGCGAGGTCTGTCTGGGCGCGGGCATGTTCGGCGACCGGACCGACGAGGCGACGGGCGTGCAGATTCTGGACCGGTTCGCCGATGCGGGTGGCACACTCGTCGACACCGCCGACGTCTACACCGGTGGACAGTCGGAAGAGATCATCGGTCGGTGGCTACGCGGGCGTGTCCGTGAGGACGTGGTACTCGCCACCAAGGTCCGGTGGGGCTCCGGCGGTAACCGGGAGGGCCTGTCGCGAAAGCACATTCTGGCTGCGGCTGAGGCCAGCCTGCGTCGGCTCGGCACCGATCACATCGATCTGTACCAGATCCATGGATGGGACGACGGTGCGCCGCTGACCGAGACACTGTGGACATTGGACACTCTGGTCCGGGCCGGCAAGGTCCGCTACGTTGGTGTGAGCAACTACTGCGGTTGGCAGCTTCAGAAGGCGGTCGACCTGTGCCAGGCCCACGGCTGGCAGCCTCCCGTGTTGGTGCAAATGCTGTACAACCTGCTCGACCGCGAAGCCGAGTGGGAACTGTTGCCGGTGTGCCGCAACGAGGGCCTCGGTGTGCTCACCTGGAGCTCGCTGCGGGCTGGCTGGCTCGCCGGGGGCTACCGCCGTGGGATGGCCGCCCCGGCGCCGGAGAGCCGGGTGCGCCTGGCCGCCCACGAGGGGTGGCCGGAGCAGTGGGACAACTACGCCACTGAGCACACGTGGCGGGTTCTCGACGAGGTGCACGCCATCGCGGCCGAGACCGGACGGACGGCGGCCCAGGTCTCACTGCGCTGGTTGCTCCAGCGCCCCGGGATAACGGCGCCAGTCGTCGGACCACGCACCGTCGAGCAACTCACCGACTGCCTCGGGGCGCTCGGCTGGTCCTTGACCACCGATCAGGTGGACCGGTTGACCGCCGCCAGCGACCGCAACCGCCTGCCGTACCCGTACGACCTGCAAGCGGGCGGCTTCCGCCGGAGCCGGGAGAACTCCGATCCGCAACAGTGAACAAGCGACGTGCGCACGCTCCGCGCGGCTGGCCGCAGCTGGGCCCCGGGGCGTTCGGCTGCCAAGACGGTGCGTTCACCGCTCGGGACATGACATCACGGCGGCCGGAGCGCGCCGATGTCTGAACATGCCAACGTGGGCGGAGTCGTCCACGCCGGCAGCCACGTGAACTACGTCGCGTGGCCGGCGAGCGCGGCGGTTGAACGGCGTAGCTGTGGCAGGTCGAGCCCGACGAGTCGTCCGTCGCGTTTGAGGATGCGTCCGTCCACAAGGACCGTGTGGACGTCGGCTGGGCCGAGCGAGGCCACGACCGCCCCGCTGAGGTCGCCGGTGCCGGTCAGGTGTTGCAGGCCGTCGAGCAGGAGCAGGTCGGCCCGTTTGCCGGGGGTGAGCGTACCGACCAAGTCGCCGATGCCGATGGCGCGTGCGCTGTCGGTGGTGGCGGCTGCGAGGATGCTGCCGGCCGGATGCATGGTGGCGGTGTGGGCGCGGTGCGAGCGGAGCGTGTCGCGCATGGGTTCGAAGAGGTCGGGCGGGGCATTGACGACGACGTCGGTACCGAGGCCGGCTCGGCCGCCCGCGTCGGCGAACCGGCTGTAGGCCGAAGCTCCGTGGCCCATCGTGGCCTCGACGATCGGGGTCACGGTGACGCCGACGCCATGGTCGACCAGGAGTTTGGCATCCTCGTCGGTCATGTTGTTGAGGTGGACGAGCTGCAGGTGCGGACCGAGTAGCCCGGCCTCGCGCATCCGGCGCAATGGCGAGCCCGGGCCGCCGCCGGCATGCATGGAGGCGACGAGGCCGAGGTGGCGAGCGAGTTCGATCTGCCGCACGGCGTCATCCCAGGGGCCGTACTCGGTGCCGAGGATCGCAAGCGCACCGGTGACCCGGCCACGAAGCGCCGCCAGCCGTCGCACGTCCCGTTCATCGTCGGGGTTGGCGTGTGCCACGACTGCGCGGATTCCAGCGGTGGCGTAGGCGTCGAGCACGGCGTCGGTGTGTTCCGGGGTGCGGGTCGCGTTGCTCCAGTCGAAGACGGTGGTGATGCCGGCGTTGACGGCTTCGGCCGCACCGAGCAGGGTGGCGAGATGGACGTCGCCTGGCCCGTACGCATGCAGGGCACTGCCGAGTACGGCACTGAAGTAGTCAGGCAAGGTCATGTCGGCGCCGAATCCACGTAGGGGTGCCTGCCAGACGTGGCGGTGTCCGTCGACCAGGCCCGGCGCCACCACCAGGCCGTTGGCGTTGATCACCTCGGCTGTATCCAAGTCCGGAAGGGATCCGACCGCCACAATCTCGCCACTGTCGACGAGGACGTCGGCGCGCTCCCCGGACACCAGGTGACCATCCTTGATCAACAACTTCACTGTGCCTCCCAAAAGATTTCCAAGAAGCTATCTTAGAAGCTTTCTTGATGCAAGTATGATGTGCTGGTGGCCAAGGATGTCGTGGACCAGATCGCTGATGCGTGGGGCAGGGAACTGCCCGGCGTGGTCGGCACCGAGTTTGAGCTGAGCAAACGGGCTGCTCGGTTGGCCGGCCTGCTCGCCGCGCCCGTCGAGGCAGCGTTGGCGCGGCATGGTTTGACCAAGGCGGAGTACGACATCCTTGCGGTGCTCCGGGCGGGCGGGAAGCCATACCGGCTGCGTCCGTCGGTGCTCACTCAGAGACTGGTGCTGACCTCCGGCGGCACCAGCAACCTGCTGCGCCGTCTCGCCGCTGCGGACCTGGTCGAGCGCGACCCCGATCCATCCGATGCGCGGAGCTCATGGGTGCGCCTTTCGGCGCAAGGGGTGAAGGTCGCCGAGGAGGTGGTGCGCGCGGCCAGCGCCGCGCAGGCCGCCGCACTGCGCGACGTGCCGCCCGGCACGACCCGCGCCGCCATCGACGCGCTTCGGGACGTACTGGTCGCTCTGGGTGATACGGCTCCGTAGTCCTGGGGTGATCTGCAACCGCCTAGCCTCGGGATTTCGTGGAGTGGCGGGCGACACGGGCTGGAGATAGCACGAAGTGCCTGTCCTGCAAGGGAAACTTGGGATTACGAGGTCGCAAGTAGTCCGAGCGGGAAGGCACTTCGTGGGTGAAGGATAGCTGGTTTCGTGGTGTGGTTCTGGATCCGGGCCGCGAGTCGCTGATCTCGTCGTCGGGTGGGTTGTTGTTGCAGCGCACGATCCGGCTGTCCGGGCTGGACCGGTCGTTGTCGGGGGGTCTGGCCCGGTGGCGCGGTGGTCGGGCCAGGCATGACCCGGGCAAGGTGCTGTTGGATCTGGCGACCGCGGTCGCGCTCGGCGGGGACTGCGCCGCGGACCTGGCTGTGGTGCGGGCCCAGCCGGACGTGTTCGGCGAGGTGGCCAGCGACCCGACGGTGTCGCGGCTGGTCGCCGCGTTGGCTGCGGACATCGAGGTGGCGTTGCCAGCGATCCGGGCCGCCCATGCTGGCGCACGTGCGCGGGTGTGGGCCCGGCGGCGACCGCTGGCCGGGGTAGCGGGCAGCCGTGACGGCGCGATGGTGGTCATTGACATCGATTCCACGATCGTGGCGGCGCATTCGGACAAGGAAGGTGCGCAACCGACGTTCAAGCGCACCTTCGGGTTCACACCGATGTGCGCGTTCGTCGATCACGGTGAGCACGGCACCGGCGAAACGCTGCTGTTGCAGTTGCGGCCGGGAAAGGCGTCACCGTGGGCGAAGACCGATCACATCGCTGCACTGGACGCCGCGCTGACCCAGCTACCCGAAGCAGAGCGGCGGCAGGTCCTGGTGCGGGCGGACTCGGGGGGCTGCTCGAAGGCGTTCCTGCACCACATCTCCGACGCCGCCCTGGAGTACTCGATCGGGTTCCCGGCGCATGAGACGGTCCGGGCCGCGATCGCGGCGATCCCGCCCCAGGCGTGGCGGCCCGCCGTCGACGCCGACGGCTTCGATCGGGACGGGGCGCAGGTCGCCGACCTCACCGCCTGGATGCCCGCGCCGGTGCGGGCCACCCGGCCCGGACCACAGGACTGGCCGGCCGGGATGCGCGTCATCGCCCGCCGCGAACGCCCTCACCCCGGCGCCCAACTGCACCTGACCGACGTCGACGGGTGGCGAATCACGTGCTTCGCCACCAACACCCGCGGGCCGGGCTGGACGCTGGCCGCCCTGGAGACCCGCCACCGGCTACGCGCTCGAGCCGAGGACCGCATCCGCGCACTGAAAGACACCGGCATGCGCAACCTGCCCTACCACCGCTACGACCACAACCAGATCTGGCTGGCCATCGTCGCCCTCGCCGCGGACCTGCTCGCCTGGACCCAGACCCTGGCCTGGAACACCACCGAACCCGCTCGCCGGTGGGAACCCAAACGCCTGCGCCTACGGATCCTCGCCGTTGCCGGACGCATCATCCGCACCGGCCGACAACGACGCCTCCGCCTGCCCCGCAACTGGCCCTACAACCACCTCATCGACACCGGCTGGGCCGCGCTACAAGACCCCTGACCAGCACACCTACCCCAACGACAGCACGACCGGAGGAACCGGCGAAACCCAACGCCGGCGACCCGGCACGCCCAACCACAACCCGACCCAGCCACCCCACCACCGACCGAGGCCATCGCCCCGCGTGAAAGATCGAGGCTAGGAGGTGTTGCTCCTGGCCCTCGTCGCCGTTCCAGGGAGCGGCGGCGCCGGCGACCACAAGCTGGCGGATGTCATCGACGTCGATGACGGCCGCGCGCGCCTGCTCGCGGCCCAAACGCTGCGCGGTGGTGCTCTTTCCTACGGCGGGTCCACCGGTCAGGACTAGAGGGCGGGCCATGGTTCCTCAGGTTACGGCCAGGGCCTGACAGCCGGGCCCTGTATTCAGTGGAGGCCACCAGGAACATTCGGAATTCATACACAGCGGCTCTAACGATCTTGTGCACAGTTATGGAGGCATTGTGAGCTGCGCGGAGGTGGCTTCGGTTACCAGGTGATGGCGCGGTCGGAGACGAGGCCGGCGATGGCGTTGATGGTGTCGGGGAGCAGTTCGCGGCGGCCGGTGAAGCGTTGCAGGACTCGCCACCATTTGTGTTCGGCGATGGTGTGTTCGACTGGGATGCGTTGGGAGGACTGGGCTTTGCGATGAGCTTCCCAGGCGATCGTGCGCTCTGGTGGGGCGCCGGGGCGTAGTTTGAGCGGTGGCGCGCTGACCTGGGCGGGATGGTCTTTGGCCAGGCCCTGGTAGCCGACGTCAACCAGCAGCTTGACGTCGGGATACAGGTCGAGCAGCGCGTCGACGCCTTCGGTGCGGATCGCGGTGGTGTCGTGCATCCGGCCGGGTCGGGTCGCGCCGCACCACAGCGTCGCGCCGTGTTCGTCGGCGGCGAGGGTGGTCTTGATCGTGTTCTGCTTGACTTTGCCGGACACGAACGCCTTGCGCCCGGCCCGGCCGGCCCGCGGGCGGCGGACCCGGATCTCGGTAGCGTCCAGGCGCAGGGTGACGCCCTCGGCAGCGGCGTAGGCGACCACATCGGCCAGCGTCCGCAGCGTGACGCCGCTCGGTAGCGCGCAGCCGCGGTTGGCCAGCAGCGGCCGGACCTGCCCGATCGCCCGGGTAATGGTGGACCGGTCCACCCCAAAAATCCACCGCGATCGCCTCGTGCGCCATCCCCAGCCGCAGGTGGGCCAGGGTCACCAGGACCCGGTCGGTGAAGCGTAACCGCAGCCGCCGCCCCGCCCCGGCCGCCCGTCGACGGCTACCACCGCGACGGGAGTACAGCCGGCCTTCCCGACCGGCCGACCACACCGGGCGCAGCTCGGCCACCAGCAGGTACAGACTCGCTGATGATGGGTCACACGCACACTGCGAACTCGGCTAATGCCGTAACGCTGATCTTCACCGGCTTACCGCAGCGACTCCCTCCCCGCAGCGCTCGGGACAACACCACGCAGCACCTGATCGCCACCGCGGCCGACGCGGCGGCCGGCAGCGGTCGGCACAGCGCCAAGATGACCAGTCCCATCCGGAAACGGCTGCACCAGCACCCAGGCGGACGCGTAGGTCACCGGCACCGCGGAACCGGCCATCGCGCGGGCACTGCGTTGCCGCTCATGGCTAACGCCGACCGGCCCGGACCCTGGCAGCGGATCCGGTGATCCCCCGCATGGGTGCCGGCCCTTGAGGGAACGGCGCAGCCCTGTCGCGGCCGGATGATCTTGTGCTCCCACTTTGCTCCCAAAGTAAGCGGCACAACGCGAACGGCTCGTTACCGAATACTCGGTAACGAGCCGTTGACCTGCGAATATAGGTGGTGGGCGATACTGGGTTTGAACCAGTGACCTCTTCCGTGTCAACGTAAACCCGAAACGCACTGACCAGCACTTCTAGGACGAGCCGCAGGTCATGGCACGTCGATACAAGCAGGTCAGAGCCGTCACGCGCGGTTCCACGCCGTTCAGAACCGCCCGCTGCTCCCATTCTGCTCCCACATCCCCTGCCGGCCAGGTACCCCCAAGGGCACCACCAAGCGGTTCCTGGACGCCGGCAGGCAGTACGGTCTACGGCGCCGGTAGACGTACCTGGCCCTCCCCCGCACCCAACCCGGTGCGGAGGGCGGTGTCGGGTGGTTCGGCCGCCTACGGGCGCTCACCACAGGTATCTGGCCCCCTGAGCGGCGAGAAACCACCGCCTTCGTGTACGGCGCGTGGGCCGTTGGCATGAGGGCGGTCCCGTCCCCGACGGCGGGAGGCCACAACCCAGCATGTGCCGTGTGCGATTGGCGGAGTCGGGGCCGCCGTGGACGGTGCTTCGCGGTGGGCGACGTGACGCCGGGGTCTCGCGTGTGTGGTGGTTCATCGGCTGGCGATGCGGGTCAGGAGTTGGCCGCGGAGTCGGTGCAACTGGGGCATGAGGCCGTACATGACGATGGGCACCGCGATGGTGGCGAGCACGAGCGTGCGTAGGACGGGGGTGAGGGTGCGGAGCCAGCCGTCGAGCGCCAGGTTGAGGACTGTCAGGGTGGGGAAGACGGCGAGCCAGATCATCGCGGCGAGTTGGTGCTTGGTGGGCGGTCCGGCCACGGCTCGGCGAGGGCTGGTCATGGTGTCTCCTTGGGCTGTAGTGGGTGGCAGGTCATGAGGTTCGGTGGTAGGTGTCGACGACGGTGCGGACGTCGTCGTTGACGAGGTCGGCGTTGAGGGCGATGGCGGCCGCGGATCCGGCGGCGGCGGTGATGACCTGGGCGCGGGGGTCGACGACGTTGCCGGCGGCCCATACTCCGGGGACGGTGGTGCGCCCGGTCGGGTCGGTGGTGACCCATCCGTCCTCGTTGGCGTCGCAGCCGAGGTCGGTGAGCAGGTGATGGTTGGGGACGAACCTCGGCGGCACGAACAGCGCGTCGCGGGGCACCACGCGGCCGTCGGCCAAGACGACACCGCGCAGCTGGTCGTTGTCGATGATGAGCTGTTCGATGGTTCCTTCGACGATGCCCATGGCGCGGGCGGTGAGCTGGGTTCGTTCAGTGGCGGTCAGGGTGTCTGGTGGGGTGAAGTAGACGAGGTCGTGGGTCCACTGGCGCACGATCTGGGCGTACCGGGCGGCGCCGGGCGTGCCGCCGAGCACGCCGAGCTGTCGGTCGCGGACTTCATGGCCGTGGCAGTAGGGGCAGTGCAGGACGTCGCGGGCCCAGCGCTCCCGCAGACCAGCGACGTCGGGCAGCTCGTCGCGCAGCCCGGTGGTCACCAGCAGGCATCGCGCCGAGACGCGCTGTCCACTGACGAGCGTCACCTGGAAGCCGGTGCGGCCGTCCCCGGCCAGGCCCTCGACGGTGCCGTCGACGATCTCACCGCCGTAGTGCTGGACCTCGTTGCGGCCCACCGCCAGCAGCTCGCCGGGTGGGAGGCCGTCGCGGGACAGGTATCCGTGCATGCGGGTGGCGGGGGCGTTGCGTGGCGCGCCGGCGTCCGCGACCAGACCTTTCGGCGGGCCCGGGACAGGACCAAGGCTGCGGACAGGCCGGCGGCGCCTGCGCCGATGATTGCTACGTCGTACTGGCTCATGGATCTGAGCCTGGTACGGCTACCGTTCCGGACCAACGATTGTTGCCGTTCCTGGGAAAAGGGAGTGGGATCAGCCCGTGGACGCGACCGCACCGCAGGGCACGGACAGCCCGGCCGTCGCCGCGGCGCTCGAGCACGTCGGGATCCGGCTGAAGCGCGTGCGTACGCAGCGGCGGATGACCCTGACCGGGGTGGCGGCCTCCACCGGGATCTCCAAGAGCACCCTGTCGCGGCTGGAGAACGGGCAGCGCCGGCCCACCCTGGAACTGCTCCTCGCCCTATCGCAGGCGTACCGTGTGCCGCTGGACGACCTCGTGGGTGCGCCCGAGGTGGGCGACCCGCGGGTCCGGCTCAAGCCCGGGCGGGTCAAGGGTCGCACGGTCATCCCGCTGACCCGCCGGCCCGACGGCATGCAGGCATGGAAGATCGTCATCCCGACCAGCAAGGTCACGCCGGAGCCCCGCGCCCACGACGGCTACGAGTGGATCTACGTGTTGTCCGGCCGGATGCGTCTCGTCCTGGGTGACCAGGACTGGGTGCTGGGTGCCGGCGAGGTCGCCGAGTTCGACACCCAGGTGCCGCACTGGTTCGGCAGCACCGGTCACGAGCCCGCCGAGATCCTGAGCATCTTCGGGCGCCCAGGCGAACGGATGAGCCTGCGGGCGACACCCGGGCAGGAGTAGGTCGTCCGGCCACTCGCTCCTGCGGGCCACTTGTACCTCACGGAGGTGACCTCAGACCCTGCCACCGTCACGGCGGCGACCGCGACGATGGGTTCATCGGCACGAGACCATGCTGCTCCGCCGTCGGCCGGAGGCTGAACCCAAAGGAGGGTGATCATGTACGCGCTGGTGGTGTACGAGTCGATGTTCGGCAACACCGCGGCGGTGGCCCGCGAGGTAGCCGAAGGGCTGGCGACAGAATTCAACGTGGTCCTGCAGGAAGTGACGTCCGCCGCAACCGTGATCGACGACGACGTGAGCCTTCTGGTCGTCGGTGCCCCCACCCATGTCTTCGGGTTGAGCCGGCCCAACACCCGCCAAGCGGCAAAGGACCAAGGTGGCAATGGCGGCTCGGTGGGACTTCGCGAATGGCTGGAGCGGCTGCAGGTACCGCGCAACGGCCTTCAGGTCGCCGCCTTCGATACCCGCGTGGCCCAATCCGGAGCACTGAAACCGAAGGCACCCGGCTCTGCGGCGCGAGGTGCGGTCAAACGGCTTCGCCGCCGTGCCGCCACCGTCGTAACCGAAGCCGCAAGCTTCTTCGTCAGTGACACGCCCGGCCCCTTGGTAGTCGGTGAGGAGCAACGAGCTCGCCTGTGGGGCCGCGCCGTCGCCGCCGCGGCAACGGGCGCCGCTCTGCTGCCGCCGCGTACCGGCCCACTTCCCACGACCACGAGGAACGGAGGATCCGCCATGACTGTTCAGCACCCGCCCGACATCGACCAGGAGCCCGGCACAGCCGCCGTGACACACCGGGCAACGATGCTGTCCGCCACGGTGGCCGTCCTCGGTGTGCTGATCGCGGCCACCTCCGTGGCTGGTCCGTTGCTCTGGGGCGTGATGCGGTACCGCACCTCGCCCACGACCCTCAACCAGCTGCTGGGCAGTGATGCGGCGGCACTGTTTGTGGTCGCGCCGTTGGCGGTGCTGTCGGCGGTACTCGTCGGCCGGCGTCATCCCGCCGGGGCGCTCCTCGCCAGCGGCGTAGGCGTGTTCGCCCTGTACACCTACACACAGGTCATCGTCGGGCAGGAGTACCTGCGGCTACCCGGCAACGTGGAGCGGTTCTTCCCGCTGCTGCTCGCCGTCTTCGTGCTCGCCGAAGCGACAGTGGTCCTCGCCTGGCGGGCGGTGCCGGGCCGGCTGCCGGCATTGCCGCGAAGGCTGGAACGCATCGCCGGCGGTGTGCTGCTCGGGTTGGCGATCTTCCTCGTTGCCGGTCAACACCTCCGGCCGTTGCTCCTCGCGTGGTCCGACCCGGCGTCGCTGACCGAGTACGCGTCCAGCCCGACCCCGTTCTGGTTGGTGAAGCTGATGGACCTCGGGATCATCGTGCCGATCGCCGCGGTCACCGGCATGGGCCTGCTACGCCGGGCGGCATGGGCGCGGCGGGTGATGTACCCGCTGCTCACGGCGTACACCTTGCTCGGGGTGTCGGTCAGCGCGATGGGCCTGGTGATGAACCTGCATGGCGACCCCGATGCCTCACTGGGGATGACGGGCGGGTTCATCGGCTTTGCCGTCGTGTTCGCCGCCCTCACTGTGGCGCTGTACCGCCCGCTGTTTGCCGGTCGGACCAGACGACTCCGGACGCCTGATGATTCGACGGGGACCGCGCGGTGATCTCGCAGCCGCTCGCGCTCGGTCGCGAGCCGAGGATCGGCACTGTCGTACGCTGATCCGTGCCGTATCGGACCCCCGAGAGGAGGTGCCGATGGCCATCCCACTCGTGGAGACCAAGTTCTTCCGTTCGACGCTTCAGGCCGCCGCCGTGGCGCGGCCGTCGCTGGTCGACCGCCTGTCCGGCGACTCCCGCGTCGTCCTGCGCTCAGCGCCGGCCGGGCCGCCGATGACCGCCCTACTCAAGACCATGCGTCGGCAGGACCCGGGCTCGGCCTACCTGCGCCGGCTCCTCGACGCGGCAACGGGGCCGCATCGTCAACCCGACGAGGCGGCAGCGTCGGGACGGCGAGGTGCTCGCCCTCGCGGCCACCGTGATGGGCCTGCCGCAGAGCCGGGTCGACGAGATGCTCGACCTAGTCAGCCTCACTGACGACGAGGCCGCGCGCCGTGTGGGTGATTACTCCCTCGGCATGCGACAGCGGCTCGGCATCGCGCATGCCATCGGCGCGGTCGTCGTCACCGCCGCCGCCGCCGCCACGGTCGCGTTCGCGGTCGGGGCGCTCGGCAACGTCGCGGGCTTCGCGATATGGCCAGCACGCCGACCGTGTGGGACGTGAACCTCGCCGATTTTGGGTACTTCGCGCTCGGCAACACGCTCCTGATCTTCGTCGGCCTCTCCCTCGGTGCGCTCATCCGCAACACCGCCGGCGCTGTTGTCGCCTACATGATCTACGCGTTCGTCGCACCCGGCCTGTTCGCCCTGCTGGCCTACAGCCAGACCTGGTTCCGCGATACCCGCGCCCGCCTGATCGAGCTGACCCGAACCAAGCAGCTGACCCCTATCGTCGACAGCACCTTTCCGCTCGGCGCGACTGCCAACGCCATCCGACACATGGAAATCGAACACACGACCGGAAAGGTGATCATCACCATGCGCCCGTGACGGGAAGGGCGCCCGGCGTCTCACGCAGCGCGCGAGCACGTCCCGGCACCGGGCAGCCAGGAGATCCAGTCTTTCATCGCCGCGGCCACGGGCCGCCTTAATACGCCGCATCCACCCACCACAAAGGGAGCTCGTCTCGTCCTTGAACTCATCCTCATCGTCGCCAACGTCGGCACAGCTGTCGTGCCGTACGCGATCTTCAAGCGGCACAGCCAAGGTCTCGCCCCGGGCTACGTCGCAGCCCGCCTCGTCGAGGCCATCTTCATCGCCATCGGAATCCTCAGCCTCCTCACGTTCCTGTTCATGCGGCAGGAAGGCACAGCCGGCACGGACACCGCTCTCGGCGACGTCTTCGTCGCCATCTACGACCGGGCGTTCCTGTTGGGGCCGGACATCTTCGCCGGCGTCGCCAACGGAATGATTCTGGGCTACCTGATGTACCGGTCCGGCCTGGTGCCACGGAGCCTAGCGGTGCTCGGGCTCATCGGCGGTCCACTGCTCGCCACCTGCGCAATCGCCATCATGTTCGACGTCACCGAGCGCGGATCCGTGCTGCAGGGCCTCGCGACGATCCCCGAGTTCATCTGGGAGCTGTCCTTCGGCATCTACGTCATCGTCAAGGGTTTCAAGCCGTCGCCGATCCTGGCCGAGTTGGATAACGAAGCTGCCGCACGGGCGGCAGGCGCGAGACCCCCCGCATCAAGCATGGTCAGCGCAGCCAACCGACCAGCCTGACGCAGCGGCGCCAGCCCATCCACGTCGATCACAGATCCCGGCCGGTGCCAGTGGCACCGGCCGGGACGGCGCTTGTCGTCAGCTGTCAGTGATCTGCGATGGCGGTGAGGACGTCGAGGCGTGCGGCGCGTCGTGCCGGTATCAGGCCGGCGATGAGACCGGCGATGAGGGTGGCGGCGACGATGAGGGTGAGCTGCCCGGCGGGAAGCACCACGGCAGCCTGCGCCGTGCGGCCGAGTAGCGTCACCGCACCGGCGCCCAGTGCGGTGCCGAGGGCCACGCCGACAACGGTGGCGACCGCGGCGATGAGGATGGCCTCGGCGCGCACCATGGTGCGCAGCTGCCGGTCGGTCATGCCGACAGCACGCAGGAGCCCGATCTCGCGGGTCCGTTCGAAGACCGACAATGCGAGGGTGTTGGTGATGCCCAGCAGTGCGATGGCGATGGTGAGCAGGAGCAGCGCCGTGACCATGCCGAGGACCTGGTCGATGGTCTGCGTGCGGCCGGCGACGGCGGCCGCCTGGTCACGAACTTCGACGGTGGGTTCGTCCGCCAGGGCCGTGGTGATCGCCCGATGACCCGCATCGGTTGCGACGCCGTCGCGGACCTTGACGAAGACGCTGGCGTCGACGTCTTCGGCGTAGTGCTTGCCGTAGGTGTCCAATGAGATGACGTAGTCGGTTTGCAGGGCCTGGGCGTCCCGGTCACGGACGAGCCCCACCACCGGGATGTGCTGCGTACCGGTGCGGGAGAACGTCATCGGCAGGTTGTCACCGACGGCGAGGCCACGTTCGGTGGCGACGTGTTCGGCCACGACGATGCCCCCGGTGGTCAACGCCTGCAGTGTGCCCGCCCGCATCAGCAGGTTGGTGACCTGTGGCAGGGTGCCCGGGTCCACGGCAGTGAGCGCGGCGGTGGCCTGCCCGTCTTTCCAGTGCCCGTACCGCAGTCGGGAGGTGACGGCCACCTCGGGCAGGGCCGCGACGTGGTGGTGCACGGTCATCGGCAGGCCGCCGAGCATCTCGTTGCGGGCACTTTCCACCACGTAGTCGGCAGTGATGGTCTCGGAGTAACTGCGTTGGACCGAATCCTTGACGGAGGTGGCCAGGACGGCGGTGAAGCTGACCAGGGCCAGCCCGAATGCCAGCGCGAGGGCGGTGGCAGCCGTCCGGCGGGGTGCTCGGGCGGCGGACCGACGAGCCAGCCGCCCCGCCATGCCGAGGACATGCAGGGGCCCGCCGAGCAGTCGGGTGATCGCCGGAGCCGTCGCGGGTCCGGCCATCGTCAGCCCGATGATCAGGGCGGCGGCGGCCACGGCGAGGCCGGCCATGGTGCCCGCGCCGAACGTCGAGGCGGCGACGCCCGCAGCGCCGGCAACGGCGGCGGTGATCCCCAGCACGGTGCGGATCCGGCTGGCGGGTTCGGCCGCTGATGCCTGCCGCATGGCCTGTACCGGCGCGATGCGCGCGGCCTGCCGGGCCGGGCCCAGAGCGGCGAGGATGGTGACCAGGACGCCGACGGCGAGCGACACCATCACAGTGCGGCCGGCGATCACCATGTCGCCGTCGGGCAGCGCGATGCCGAATGCGGTGGCGAGGTCGCGGAGCCCTTCGGCAGCACCGATGCCCAGCCCGACACCGAGGACTGAGGCCGTGGCGCCGACCAGCACCGCCTCGCCGAGCACGGAGCCGACAACCTGCCGACCGGTGGCGCCCGTGGCGCGCAGGACGGCGAGTTCGTGGGTGCGTTGGGTGATGACGATGGAGAAGGTGTTCGCGATCAGGAAGGCCCCCACGAGGAGGCCGGCGGCGGCCAGGGCCAGCAGCATGACCCGCAGGTACCCGACCTGGTTCTGCGCGGCCGCGGACGCTGCCGCCGCGAGGTCCCGGCTGGTGGTCACCTCGTAGTCGGTACCCAGGGCGGTGCTCAGGCGGGTGCGTAGCTGGCCCGGGTCGACGTCGTCGGCGGCGGTGATGGCCAGTTCGGTGACGCCGCGGTCAAGGTTGAGCATCCGCTGCGCCGTCGGCAGGCTGACCAGGGTGATGGTGCTGTTGGCCAGGCCGGGGCGGTCACCGAAGCCGGCGAGACCCACGACCGTGGCCCGCAGGTTGGTGTCGGCTCGGACGGTGACGCTGTCGCCCACGCGGATTCGGTGACGTTCGGCTGTCGCGGCGTCCACCACGACCTCGGCGTCTGCGGTGGGTGCTCGTCCGGCGCGGAGCGGGAACGCGCCGACCGGCGTCGGCGTCCAGGACACCAGCATCGACGGGCCGGAGGGGATGATCGGGGTGCCGTCGACCACGAGGAGTCCCTGACCTCGGACAATGGGGTCGGCGGTCGCCACGCCGGGCACGGCGCGGACCCGCTCGGCGACGTCGGGTTCGAGAGGGTCGCGTTCCACCTCGACGCCCATGGCCGAGTCGAACGTCGCGGCGTCGCGAACGGTCAGATCGACGCCGGCGGTGGCGGTGCGGAACTGGTCGTCGAGGACCTGGCGTGAAGTGTCGGTCAGGATGAGGGTGCCGCTGACGAACGTCACGCCGAGCACGACGGCGAGCATCGTGAAGGCCAGGCGGGCGCGCCGGGCGAGGGTGTTACGCAGGATCAGGCGCCACATGGCCGGTCACTGCTCCTTCCGGGTGGGGGCCGCGTCGAAGCGGGCCATGCGGGACAGGATCTTCGGTGCGGTGGGGTCGATGAGGTCGTCGACGACGCGGCCGTCGGCGAGGAAGACCACCCGGTCGGCCCAGGCAGCGGCGTGCGGGTCGTGGGTGACCATCACGATGGTCTGGCCGAACTCGTGGGCGGCGAGGTGCAGAAAGTCGAGCAGTGCCTCACCGGCGCGTGAGTCCAGGTTGCCGGTGGGTTCGTCGGCGAAGACCGTCTCCGGGCGGTTGACGAGTGCCCGCGCGACGGCGACGCGTTGCTGTTGGCCACCGGAGAGCTGCGACGGGCGGTGGCTGAGCCGCTGCGCCAGGCCGAGGGTGTCGACGAGCTGGTCGACCCACGCCCGGTCCGGGCGCCGGCCGGCGAGGGTGAGCGGCAGTTCGATGTTCTCGGCCGCGGTCAGTGTCGGTACCAGATTGAAGCTCTGGAAGACGAAGCCCACCCGGTCGCGGCGCAGCAGCGTGCGTTGCCGTTCCGTGAGCGCCGTGACGTCGGTGTCGCCGAGCAGGACCTGACCGCCGTCCACGTTGTCCAGACCGGCCAGGGCGTGCATGAGGGTGGACTTGCCGGAGCCGGAAGGTCCCATGACCGCGGTGAACTGCCCGGTCGGGATGGAGAGGGTGGCGCCGTCGAGGGCCCGGACGGCGGTGTCGCCCCGGCCGTAGATCTTGACGACGTCACGCGCCTGCACGGCGATCGTGGTCACGGTTGGGCGTGCTGCGGTGCTGGTGCTCATCGGATGCTCCTTCAGCAGTGGGGGTTCAGGCGGATCGGCGTGGTGGCGGCAGACGGCCGCGGCGCGGGCGGTGCGCGGCGACGGCGCGGTACGCCGCTGCGTCGCGCAGCAACTCCCCCCCCGACGCATCCGTAGGAGTTCGGCGGTGAGGAAGGGGTGCATGGCGGGCCTCCGGGCCTGTTTGGATCGCTGACATGCCGAGATTCGCCGACTCCGCTGTCCGGTGGCTGGCGGACCGCTGGCGGTGCACCGGCCGTAGTGGGGACGGTGGACAGCGAATGGACAGTGCCCGGCCAGCACGGTCGGGCAGGGTCAGCCCATGGACCACGAGGTGACGGTGGCGGTACCCGCGGGGCTGTGCCGGCGCTGCGTGCGGCTGCTGAGCCGGCGCGTGTCAGACCTGCCGGGGGTGATATCGCTGCGGGTGGAGCCGGATCGCGGGCGATTGTCCGTGTCCGGCGACGTGCGGGCCGCGGTTGTGATGGCCGCCCGCGATGCGGCCGGCTACGCCGTGCCGGCGGCCAGCCCGGGGTCTACGCCGAAGACATGCCGTTGAGCTGGGCGCGGGCGTGCCGGGCCTCGTCGGGCCGTCCGGCGGCCGTGGCGGCGTCGGCGTACGTCGCCCAGAGTTCGGCGAGTGCCCACGGGAACTCCCGGTCCCCCAGCAGGTCCACCGCCGTGCGGCACTCGTCCGCCGCCGTGGCGGCGTCCCCTCCGGCCATTGCCAGGCGGGCCCGGCCCCACGCCGCCCAGGCCGGGTTACGCGGGTTGCGGACCTGCCGCGCCACCTCCTCAGCCTGAGCCAGCAACGCCGGCACGTCAGCGGTCTCGCCCACGTCGAGCATGGTGTGGGCGAGCTGGACCAGCGCGAACGCGTACCCGTGCATGGACTGCTGCTCGCGGGACTCCTCGGCAGCCTGCCGCAGCAGCGGCACGGCCTCGTGGTGGCGTCCGAGCCGGCGCAGCGCGATGGCGAGGTGTGCCCGAGCGGCACCGGCCATCATCCGGTCGCCGGCGGACTCCAGCAGTTCCAAGCTGCGCCGCCAGTGCCGCGCCGAGGCGTCGAAATCACTGCCCCGCAGGTCGACGGATGCCTCGACGTAGTAGGTCATGGCGCGCCACCATCCCCGCTCGGCATCTCCGAGGACGTTCCTCGCCTGCTCGATCATGGCCCGGTGCTCGGCGGTGTCGCCGCCGTACTGGCCCTCCCAGGCGACGAGCAGGCGGGAGACCGCGGCGTTGTGGTCATCGCCCAGCGCCCCGAACAGCGCAATGCTCTCCCGCCCGGCGGCGCGCGACTGTGGCGTCGGGTAGTACACGTGCAGACGACAGATGCCCTGTAGCGCGCCGGCGCGCACGGCGTCCGGGCCACCGCGTTCCAGCAGCGCCGTCAGGGCGCGTACGCCCTCGTAGCGTTTGCCGTAGCTCCAAAACGTCACCAACGCCGTTGCCAGCCCGAAGCCGGAGTCCAGGTCGCCGGGATCTTGGAGGCACAGGTCCAGGGCAGCGCGCAGGTTGTCCTGCTCGCCGGCGATGCGATCCCAGTGCGGCCCGGCGAACCTCACGAGCGGACCGTGCTCCTGCGCCACCGCCAGATAGTGCGCGAGGTGCCGTCGTCGGCAGGTGTCCACCTCGTCGGCGTCGAGCAACCGCGCCAACGCGTACTCGCGGATCGTCACCAGGAGGCGGAACCGTCCGGTCGCCGGGTCGGCCACCACCAGGGACCGATCGACGAGCCGGAACAGCAGCTCGGCCACGTCGGCATGTTCGATGCCGCCGAATCCGCACACCTGCTCGGCGGCGCCCAACGTCCATCCCCCGTGGAACACCGCCAAGCGGCGCAGCAGGTGTCGCTCGGCCTCCGACAGCAGGTCGTGGCTCCAGTCGATGGTGGCGCGCAGCGTCCGGTGCCGGGCGTCGCTGTTGCGTGGCCCGCCCGTCAGCAGGGAGAACCTGTCGCGCAACCGGGCGGCGATCTCCGCGGGCGGCAGTGCCTTCACCCGGGCAGCGGCCAGTTCGATCGCCAGCGGCATGCCGTCCAACTGCCGGCAGATCGACGTGATCGCCGCGGCGTTGCCAGCGTTCAACGCGAACTCCGGCCGGGCGCTGTGGGCCCGGTCGAGGAACAGCCGCACCGCCGCGGACTGCGCGACATCAGCAGGTCCGGCGGCCTCGTCCGGCACGGCCAGCGGCCCAACAGCGATCTGGGTTTCCCCACTGACTGCGAGGGCTTCCCTGCTGGTGGCGAGGACCCGAACGTCCGCCGTGTGCTGGAGCAGCTCCTCCACGAGGGCGGCGGCAGCGTCCACGACGTGCTCGCAGTTGTCTACCACCAGCAGCACGCGCCGGTTCCGCAGATGTTCCACGACGGCCTCCGCCGCCGCCGCGCCCGGACCGGAGCCGGATATCCCGAGCTGACCGGCGAACGCCTCCGCCACATCGGCGTCGACCGGCAGTGCCGCGAGCCGGACGATGTGGACGGTATCGGCGACGGTGGCGTCGATGCGACGCGCTGCCTCTAGGGCGAGCGTCGTCTTGCCCACTCCACCCGGCCCGGTCAGCGTCACGACCCGCGCCGGGCGTAGTTGCTCCAGAACGGTCCGCAGGTCCGCGTCGCGTCCGACGAATGACGTCAGTCGGCGGGGCACGACACCTGAGGTCCCGGGCCCGGGCTGGGAGCCCGGGGCCGCAGCCGGAGCGGCGGACGTCGGTTCGCGCGGTGGCGGTGGACCGCTCACGCCCGGCACCTGCTGCCGCAGGATGGCCTCGGCCAGGGCTCGCAGCTCCGGGGACGGGTCGATCCCGAGTTCGTCGGCCAACCGGTGGCGCAGCCGCTGATGTACGGCCAGGGCGTCGGCCTGCCGCCCGGTCCGGTAGAGCGCCAGCATGAGCAGTCGGTACAACCGCTCGCGCAGGGGATGCTCGGTCACGAGCCGTTCCAGGTCCGCCACCGCCTCGCCGCAGTGCCCGGCACCGAGCAGCAGTTCCAGGCGGTCCTCGACAACGCCGAGGTGCAGCTCCGTCAGCCGGATCCGCTCGGCACACACCCACTCGGCGTCGCCCAGGTCCGCCAGGGCGGTGCCGCGCCACAGCGCCATCGCGGCGGTGTAGTGCGCCAGCGCTGCCTCGGAGTCACCGGCCACGGCCGCGGCGCGACCCCGCGCGGCCGCCTGTTCGAAGCGGTGCGCGTCCACGGCCTCGGCCGGCAGCGTGAGCAGGTAACCGGGGGCGCGGGTGGCGATCACATTCCCGTCGAGGCCGGCGCCGCTCAGCGCCCGACGCAGCTTCGACACCCGGATCTGCAGCGCGTTGGCGGCGTCGGCGGGTAGCTGCTCGCCCCAGAGCGCGTCGGTCAGGGCGTCTGCGGAGACCACCCGCCCGGGCGTGAGCGCCAAGCGGGCCAGCAGTGCCCGCACCGCCGGTGCCGGCGACACCGCCGGATGGCCGGGTGCCTGGACCTCCACCGGCCCGAGCACCCGGATCGTCACCTCGGCCATTCCCTGCCCATCGTCGTTGTGTCGACGTCGGTCATGCTACGCCGGGTCAGCGGACCCCCGCGGGCTGCGGACGCCGACGTACGGCGGCGGCGATGCGCGGGGTGAGGGCCTCGGCGTCGCGGCCCACCCAGCCGAGCACCGCCGAGCCGCGGGCACGCTGCCACGGCAGGCCGAGGAAGTACAGCCCGGGCCAGGCGGTCACACCGGCGGTCTGCACCGGGGCACCGCTCGGGTCCAGCACCGGTACGTGCAGCCACGGGTAGCGGGGGCGGAAGCCGGTCGCCCACACCACCGCGTCCACGGTGTGCCCGGTGCCGTCGGCGTACCGCAACCCCGAGCCGTCGGCGTCGGTGACCCGCCCGGTGCGGCGCACCAGCCGCAACAGCCGCCGCACGTCCGTGCCGATAATCGGATTCCGGGCGCGGATCCGGCTACCGATCGGGTGGTCGCCGGACAGACCCATGGTGCCCAGGCGGGAGAACCACCAGAAGATGTCCCGTCCGAGCAGCCGCTGCGGCAGCGCCGGGCCGAGGGTGTCGCAGGACAGCGTGACCTTCCGTCCGTGCGCGGCGAGTTCCGCCGCGATCTGCACCCCCGTGTTACCGGCACCGACCACCACCACCTGCCCGCGCGGGATCTGGTCAGGGTTGCGGTACGTGCTGCTGTGCAGGTGCACGACGTCGGCTCCGAGCTTGGCGGCGAAGGGTGGCACGCTCGGGGTGTGGAACGCGCCGCTGGCGATGACGACCTGCTCGGCCGTCCACGCACCGGTGGTGGTTTCGGCGCCGAACCCGCCGCCCGGCAGCGGGTGCAACGCCGTCACCCGACACCGCGTGTGCACGCGAAGGTCGAAGTGGGCGGCGTAGTCGGCCAGATAGTCGGCTACCTCGTCCTTGCCGGGGTGGCCGTCGGGGTCGCCCGGAAACGGCCGGCCCGGCAGGGCGTCGTAGCGGCGCGGGGTGAACAGGGTGAGGGAATCCCAGCGATGCCGCCACGCGTCGCCGACCCGGTCGTGGGCGTCCAACACGGCGCAACCGACCCCGCGCCGCCGCAGGTGGTACGCGATGGCAAGACCAGCCTGGCCACCGCCGATGATGAGCGTCTGTGCGTGCATGTCCGCGTCTCCGGTTTCTTCGGTGGTCTCAGGCGGCGGCCTGGTAGCCGGCCTCGGCGATGGCGTCGCGGACGGCGTCGGCAGGGGCGGTGCCGGTCACCCGGACCTGCTTGCCGATCAGGTCCACGTCGACACTGGTGACGCCCGGCAGGCGGCAGACCTCGGCCCGGATCGCCGACGCGCAGTGCCCGCAGGTGATGTCGGGGACGGAGAAGCACAGCTCGTTCATGGAAGTCTCCTCGGTTGTCTCAGGCGCCCGGTTGTCGAGCGCCGATCTGCCCCAACCATCCGGGGCTGACCTGTCCCGGTGCTGTCCGTTGGGTGGCCGCGTCGGCGGACCCTGGACAGCCGGTGGTCAGTGCCTGGACAGGGGGTCCGGGCAGCGTCGTTTGGCAGCGGCCCGCGCCCCGTGGGCCCCGACCAGGGAGTTGGACGATGACGACACTGACGGCGGTCTCCCGCCAACTGAACATCGGCGGCATGACGTGCGCCTCCTGCGTGGGCCGGGTGGAGAAGGCGCTGATCCGCCTGGACGGCGTCGAGGCGGCGTCGGTGAACCTGGCCACCGAGGTCGCCACGGTGACCTACGACCCGGTCCGCGTGGGCCCGGATGACCTGGCCACCGCCGTGCGGGCGGCAGGCTACACCGCAGCCCTGCCGGCTCCACCAACGGCACCGCTGAAGCCGGGCGCCGCGCCGACCCAGCAGCCTTCATCGGGCCCCGGCCACCGGGAGCTTGTTGCGCTGCGCCGCCGCTGGCAGATCACGCTGCCGGTGGGGCTGGCCATGATGGTGCTGATGTATGTGCCGCTGTCGATCGATGCGATGGACTGGCTGATGCCGCTGCTCCTGGTGGTGGCGACGCTTGTGCAGTTCTGGGCCGGTGGGCCGCTCTACGCAGCCGCGTGGGCGGCGGCGCGGCACCGAGCGGTCAACATGAACACCCTCGTGGTCCTCGGCACCACCGTGGCGTACGGCTACAGCGCGTTCGTCACGTTGTGGCCGGCCGCTGCCGAACGGGCCGGCCTGCCGCTGCACGTCTACTTTGAAATCTCCGTCGTGGTGATCGCGCTGGTGCTGATGGGCCGCTGGATGGAGGCGCGCGCCAAGCGCCGCGTCGGCACCGCCATCCGCGCGTTGCTAAACCTGCAGCCGCCAACCGCCCGCGTGGTGCGCGACGGTGGCGACGTCGAGGTGCCCCTCGCCGAGGTGGTCGTCGGCGACCGACTGCGCGTCCGCCCAGGCGAGAAGGTCCCGGTGGACGGTGTGGTCGTCGAGGGCGCGTCCGCGGTCGACGAGAGCATGGTGACCGGGGAGAGCCTGCCCGTCGAGAAGACGGCCGGTGATCGGCTGATCGGCGCCACCATGAACGGCACCGGTTCGCTGGTCGTACGGGCCACCGCCGTCGGCGCGGACACCACCCTGGCGCACATCGTGCAGCTCGTCGAGCAGGCGCAGGGGTCGAAAGCGCCGATGCAGCGGCTCGCTGATCAGGTGTCGGCATGGTTTGTCCCCGCGGTCATCGCCGTGGCGGTGCTGACCTTCGCGGGTTGGGCGATGTGGGGCCCGTCCCAGTCCGCCTGGACGCTCGGGCTCGGCACCGCCATCGCCGTGCTCATCGTGGCCTGCCCGTGCGCCCTCGGCCTGGCCACCCCGACAGCGATCATGGCAGGCACCGGCAAAGCCGCCGAGTTGGGTATCCTGATCTCCGGCGGCGAGGCGCTCGAACAGGCCCGCCGGCTCACCACCGTCGTGCTGGACAAGACCGGAACCCTCACCTCCGGAAGGCCGGCGGTCACCCGGATCGTCCCCGCCGGCGGCACCGACCCCCACGAGCTGCTCCGGCTGGCCGCCGCCGCGGAGACCGGCTCCGAGCACCCCCTCGGCGAGGCCATCCTTGTTCAGGCACGCGAGCGCGGCCTGGCGGTACCGGCGGCGCAGTCGTTCACCGCCCTGCCCGGCCACGGTGTCCGGGCTCAGGTCGACGGGCGCGCCGTGCTCATCGGCAACGCCGCGCTGATGAGCGGTGAAAGCGTGGCGATCGACGCCCTCGGCGGGCAGGCTGAGCGCATCGCCGCGGACGGCGCCACGCCCATGTACGTCGCCGTCGACGGCCAGCTGGCCGGTCTGATCGCCGTCGCCGACACCGTCCGTCCGGAGTCCCGAGACGCCGTCGCGCAGCTGCGCGACGCCGGTCTGCAGGTGTGGATGCTCACCGGCGACAACCGCCTCACCGCTGAGGCCGTCGCCCGGCAGGTCGGCATCGACCGCGTCATCGCCGACGTCCGCCCGCAGGACAAGGCCGAACACGTCGCCGCCTTGCAGCGCGGCGGTGCGGTGGTCGCCATGGTGGGCGACGGGATCAACGACGCACCCGCCCTCGCTCAGGCCGACCTGGGCATCGCCATCGGCACCGGCACCGACGTGGCGATCGCCGCCAGCGACATCACGCTCGTCGGCGGGAACCTGACGAAGATCGTGACCGCCATCGCGCTGTCCCGGCGCACCGTCACCACCATCAAGCAGGGTCTGGTCTGGGCGTTCGCGTACAACGTGCTGCTCATCCCGGTTGCCGCCGGTCTGCTGTACCCGTTCACCGGCACCCTGCTCGACCCGTCACTGGCGGCCGCCGCCATGGCGATGAGTTCCGTCAGCGTCATCACCAACGCCGCCCGGCTGCGCCGATTCGGCGCCGGCCACCACCCGGCACGCCCGCGGCTGCGGACCAGGCTGGCCGACTACGGCTACCTGCTGGGCGTCGCCGTCCTCGCCGTGGGTGTGGGCGCCGGGTTGACCGCGCTCAGCCGCACCGGCACGGCCCAGCGCGGCATGAACGGTGTGCTGGCGTGGGTGCAGAACACCGGCATGCCCATGCGCCCGGCGATGAGCACGATGATGACCACCGACGCGCCGGCCCGCCACGCCGCCGACGACGGCGTCACCGTCGCCGTCGACATCCCGGCCGGTACCGTCGCCGCCCGTCCGACCACGGCGAAGATCCGGATCACGGACACCGCCTCCGGACGTCCCGTCAACGACATCGGACGCAGCCACGAAGCATGGATGCACTTCATCGTCACCCGTGACGACACGGCAACGTTCGCGCACATTCACCCTCAGCCCACCGGCGAACCCGGCGTGTTCGCCACCGACGTCACGTTCCCGACCGCTGGCCGGTACGTCATCCACACGGAGTTCCGCCGGCAGGGAACAATGAACGACCTGGTCGAACGGCATGAGGTCGCAGTGGACGGCCCGACGCCGGAAGCCGCCGGAGGTCCCGTGCCGTCACCGCGGACGCAGGTCGTCGACGGCATCCGGGTCACCCTGGACGGCGAGGCGACCGTCGGGGAGAACCGCTTCACCTACCGCTTCGCCGACGCGGCCACCGGGGCGCCGATCGTCGCACTGCGTCCCTACCTCGCCGCGGCCGGGCACGTGGTGGTCATGCCGGTCGATGGCAGCGGCTTCGCCCACGAACACGCCGAGGCACAGGATCGCCGCGGCAACCCGGTGTTCGCGCTGCCCAGTCAGCGGTTCGGTCCCGAACTCCAGGTGCACACCGACCTGCCGGAAGCCGGTTTCTACCGGATCTGGGGTCAGTTCCGCGACGCCACCGGACACGTCATGACGACCACCTTCACCGTCCACGCACCGCGATGACCAGGTCAACCATCCGGCGAAGCATCCGCAGCCGTGAGCGGCAGCGGCAGCCACGTCCTCGCTGACGCCGACGGGTACCTGTCGCAGTGGCGGCCGGTACCCGTCAATCCGCGCAGTGGATACGTCCGGTCGACGACCGGTGTCAGCTCGCGATGTGGATGGGTCGTTGGTTCGCGACTGCGGCAGTCTGGATGGTCACGGTAGGGCGTGCCTGACGAACAATGACCAGTAAGCGCTCGCAGGCTCTCGACGCTAGCGGACGGTGGTTGCGGTAAGGCGTCGTTGCGCCCGGAGCAACAGCCCGAACGCGACGAGCATGACCGAGGCCCAGATCGTCATGATCCAGCCGAACATCAGGAGCCCGAGGTGCATGCCGATCGCGCCGACGAGGCCGACCTCCGTTCGCCGTCCACCGCTGAGGATCAGGACACCGATCGTGATCTCGCAGGCGATCAGCAAGCCGATGAAGACGGCTTGCCGGGGTGCGACCACGGAATGCCAGGTGTCCCGCACGAACGTCAGATGGGCTGCATCGGCGAACGTGCCGTAGTCGGCGCCGGTGAGCAGGTAGACCACGTTCACCAAAGCTCCGGCGCCGATGAACAGGGCGCCCAATGCGGTCCGACCGACGTACAGCGCTCGATTGCTTGCTCCGGCCCGGCAGGCTGCGGCCAACGCGACAGCACCGAGCACCAACCACGCGATCTTTTCCATGATCGGCCCCTCTTCGTGTTCCCCGATCCAGCGTCGCCCCGGGGCTCGGACGGCTGTAGTGCCGATAGTCCTGGCGCACTGCGCATGCGGGCGTCAGGATCCATGCAGATGCAGTGGTGTCTGGACAAGACACAGCTGTCACAAATTGAGCGGTCGTGGCTGAAGCCCCGGCGAAATCAGCGAGCTCCTTCACCAACCCAGCTCCCGCCTACTGGGTCAACCTCAGGACTGTTCCGGTCATCAGTTCAGTGAACTCCTGTGGGCGCTCCCAGAGCGGCCGGTGTCCGGCGTTGTCGATGACGACCAGTTCCTTGTGGGGCGCCTGGAGCAGGTCGAACCACTGCTGTGCCGGTCCGGCGCGACCGGGTGTCTCGTGTCGGCCCTGGGCCAGGTAGACCGGGACGTCCACGCGGGTTGCCTGGACGCGCAGGTCGACGTTCTGGATCTGCGGGTAGAGGACCGCGAACGTGTCGAGGAACCCCGCGAGGACGTGCACGGTGTCCAGGAGGCTGTACTCCTCGACGAAGATGTTCTCCGTCATGCCTCCCGACCCCTCGGAGTTGCCGGTGTGGTCGTAGGGGTAGACCTCGTACTCATGCGACAGCGTCGGTTCGTAGTCACGCACCCGGGTGTACGGAGGTGGGCCGATCCGGGTCAGGGTGTCGACCAAGTTGGTGTTGCCGTTGTCGCGGGCCCACGCGAGGGTGTCGCGGTAGTACACCTGGTCGGTGGCCTGCGGGCTGACCATCTGCCCGGCCCCGACGAAGGCGCGGTACAGCTGCGGCCGGCGTTGTACGGCCAGCACGCCGAGGATCGTTCCCCACAACTGACCGACCAGGTACACCCGGTCTTGCCCGAAGCGTTCCCTGAGGTACTCGGTGACGTCCACGACGTCGTCGACGGCTCCGTCGAGGGTGAGGGTCGACGTGGGATCCAGCTGGCCGTAGGCCTTCCCGGTTCCGCGCTGGTCGAAGGTCGCGACGACGAAGTCGTCCTCGAGCGCCTGGCTGTGGTTGCGCATGGCGCCGAACTCGCTGCCGCCGGGTCCGCCGGCGAGGAACAGCAGCACCGGGTTCCTCGTGCTGCGTCCGCGGATCATCAGCGCCAACTCGTGGCCGTTGATCTGGAGGGACGTCAGCTCGGCGACGCTTCCGGCGACCGCTCGGCCGCCGGCGTCGATGATGGGTTCGGTGTAGCCCGGGCGGCTGACGAACACGGCCACGGCAACGAGCACGAAACCAGTGAGGACTGCGACGCTGCGGCGCAACGCGGTGGCGAGCTGTGTTCCCACGCCAACCTTTCGCGGCGACCCCACAAGCCCGCGACGTGCGATCGCGGCGCCCACTGCGGCGCCGAGCACCATCGGCAGTAGGGCGAGCACCCCGTGGACGCCACGCCCCACCACCATCACCATGATCGCGTAGGTGCTGTCCAGGCGGATTGCGTCCACGGTGGGGCCGGAGAAGTCCCACCGCGTCAGCTCGAACACCACGACGTAAGCCACCGGCGCAATCAGCATGGCCCAGCGCGAACGCAGCGCCAGTCCGGCAACGGCACCGACAGCCAACGACAGTGCCATCGCGGCCAGCGCCGCCGCGGTGGTGAGCGGGCCGCGAGGCGTCCACCACCCCGCGAGCACGCCGTACGAGCCGGCGGCCGCCAGAGCTCTCCCCCAGCGGAGACGACGGTCCTGCCAGCAGACAGTGTGGGCCTGCCGGTACCGCGAATCCCCGCCGCTGTCCTGACCCCCGCCCTGTCCGGTATCGACTGGTCAGCGTCTGCGACGAGCTCCGGGTTCGCTCTCCGTGCCATGATGCACACTCCTGATGGTGGTTCTCCTCCACTCTGGCCCGGCCGAACACCCGCCGTTAGAGGCCTTTGGCATGGTCCCGGGTGTGGCACATCGAACGACGCCTCAGGGCCTTTCGCCCCTGGCAAGGTCACTCAGCGACACCCACCGATGCACCGACCAGGGGCGCAGTGAGCGGCGGCTGGCCGAGCCCTTCGACGGCACCTGCCGGATCCGACGGGCACCCGGCTCCGGCACGCTGGTCAGCTGGACCGTCCCGCTGGTCGGCTGAGCTGTCGACTGGGCAGCGGTCGACCGTCACGCCACGCGGGTCAGTGGCTGTGATCGCCGAGCAGTCGGGTGGCCAGCACCGCCGCCTGGGTACGGCGCTCCAGACCGAGCTTGGCGAGCAGGCTGGACACGTAGTTCTTCACGGTCTTCTCGGCCAGGAACATCTTGCCGGCGATCTCCCGATTGGTCAGCCCTTCGGCGACGTACTCCAGGATCCGCCGCTCCTGCTCGGTCAGCGACTTGAGCTCGCTGGGCTGTTCCACGCCGTGCCGGATCCGTTCCAGGACCCGTTGGGTGACCGCGGGGTCGAGCAGCGACTGCCCGGCGGCCACCCGGCGGACCGCATCGATCAGATCGGTGCCGCGGATCTGCTTGAGCACGTAACCGGACGCACCGGCCATGATCGCGGCAAAGAGCGCCTCGTCGTCCTCGTACGACGTCAGGATCAGGCCCTTGATCGTCGAGTCCACCGCGCGCACGTCGCGGCACACGTCGATACCGTTGCCGTCGGGCAGCCGCGCATCGAGGATCGCCACGTCGGGGCGCAGCGCCGGGATCCGGCGGGTGGCCTCCTGCGCCGACCCTGACTCGCCGATCACCTCGATGTCGCCGGAGCTGTGCAGCAGGTCGGCGAGGCCCCGGCGGACCACCTCATGGTCATCGAGCAGAAAGACACGGATCACTCCCCCTTTGTACCGGTCACCATCCGTGGCGTACAGGGACCAAGGTCCCGTACCCGGTGCGACGGTCGCACGCGGCTGATCACCGTTGCCCCCACCCGCACCACCCCGGCAGATGGCCCTGCGGGCCGGGCCCTGCGGCCCTGCCAGCGACCCGGTCCCGGCAGGCACGCTGGGTACAACGCCGAACTGCGGCCACCGAAATGACGGGGGGATGGGCATGACCACGATCAGCACAGCGCCCGGCGTGGACGTGACGGCCGCGGTGCGGGCCGCGGTCCGTGCACCGTCGGCGCTGAACACCCAACCTTGGCGGTTCCGCCACACCGGCGGCGTTCTCGAGGTGCGGGCCGACCCGCAGCGCACCCTGCTCGTGGCCGACCGGACCGGCTGGGGCACCCGGATCGCCTGCGGCGCGGCGGTGTTCAACCTGCGGCTTGCCTACGCCGTCCAGGGAACACCCGCCGAGGTCAAGCTGCGCCCCGACCCGACGGATCCACACCTCATGGCGCGGCTGTGGGCCGGGTCCACGCGCCTGGCCACCCCAGCGGAACGGCAACTGTTCGCCGCCGTCGACCGCCGGCACAGCAACCGGACCCCGTTCCACCCGGCCCCGGTGCCCGCCGACATCAGAGCCCGGCTGATGGAGGCCGCCCGCGCCGAAGGCGCCTGGCTCGAGCTTCTGATCGGCGCCGGAGGAGTCGCCGCCGTCGCGGAACTGGCCTGGGCCGCCAGCCGGGTCCTGCACCGCGACCCCGACTACCGCGCCGAAATGGCCTCC
Organism: Micromonosporaceae bacterium; assembly: GCA_035296325.1. Taxonomy (GTDB): domain Bacteria; phylum Actinomycetota; class Actinomycetes; order Mycobacteriales; family Micromonosporaceae; genus DATHBD01. Next base: position 154,465 of record DATHBD010000016.1, read on the forward strand.
TGGGTACGCGACGAATCCGCCCCCGACGGCGTTCCGGCGCCGGCCGCGAGTAGCCGACCCGAGCCCTACGATGTACTGCCCCAGCGTCCATGCGTCGACCGCCCTCGTTCACCCGGCCGTGACTTCGAGGACGAACCGCTGGTCGCGGTGCTCGGCGTCACCGGCAACACCGCCGGCGACCAGCTCACCGCCGGCCAGGCACTGCAACGGGTCCTGCTCACCGCCACCGACGCCGGACTCGCCGCCTCCCTGATCTCCCAACCCATCGAGGTGCCCGCCGCCCGCGAACAACTCCGCCGGGCACTGGGCCGCTCCGGCACACCCCAGATGGTCTTGCGGCTCGGCTACGGCCAACCCGGCCGCCCCAGTCCACGCCGGCCCGTCGCCGACGTGCTCGATCTGTGCTGATCGATGACCGTCGCCACACCGCCTACCTTCCCGACCATGCCGCGTACAGAGGGGCCGAAGGTCCCGGCAGGTCCGGTACGGCGGCCCTGACCGACGCCCCCGCCGCGGGCTGGAATAGAGGTGACAACGAAGACAAGAGAGGACGTGGACGTCATGGCCGCCATCGCCGAACGCCACACCATCGCCCGGGTCACCGCTGCCGCGGTCGCCACCACCACCCCCACTGAGACCGCGGCGGCCAAGGCCACCCGCTACACCCTCGCCGGGCTGCGGCTCGCGCTGGGCTGGACGTTCCTCTGGGCGTTCGTCGACAAGGTCTTCGGTTTCGGCTTTGCCACTCCGGAGAAGAACGCCTGGATCAACGGCGGCAGCCCCACCAAGGGCTTCCTCGCCAACGCCGCCACCGGCCCGTTCGAAGGCCTCTACCAGAGCATCGCCGGCGCCGCCTGGGCCGACTGGCTGTTCATGATCGGCCTCGCCGCCATCGGGACCGCCCTGATCCTCGGCATCGGCCTACGCGTCGCCGCCGTCGCCGGTGGGCTGCTCCTGGCCATGATGTGGACCGCCGTCCTCCCCCCGGAGAACAACCCCTTCATGGACGACCACCTCATCAACGCCGCCGTCCTGGCCGTGCTCGCCCTCACCGCCGCCGGCAACACCCTCGGCCTCGGCAAGACCTGGGCCCGACAGCCCATCGTCCGACAGCACACCTGGCTCAAGTGATCAACCCGGTCGACCGAGGGGCGACACCACTGTGGTGTCGCCCCTCAGCCCGTCATCCGGGGGCACGGCGCAGCGGCCCGCCGCAGCGGCAAACCCCCCGCTGTGCGACATGTGGAGAGTGGACGGCGAGCCGGTACGCCAATCTGCAGTACCCCGACCATCAGCCAGCGGGCCGCTTTGCGCGTTCTGCGGCGGAGCAGCCTGCATTCGTCGAGGAGGAACCCAGTGGACGCCTGGTGGCGGGCGAACAACTATCTGACCATCGGGCAGATCTACCTGCAGGGCAACCCGTTGCTGCGCGAGCCGCTGACCTCGGAGCACATCAAGCCGCGGCTGCTCGGCCACTGGGGCACCAGCCCAGGGCTGTCGTTGATCTACGCGCACGTCTCCCGGTTGATCCGGCAGACCGGGCAGCAGGCCATCTACCGGGCCGGTCCCGGGCACGGCGGCCCGGCGCTGGTCGCAGCCGGCTACCTGGAAGGCACCTACAGCGAGATCTATCCGCAGGTGTCGCAGGATGAGGCCGGGATGTTGCGGCTGTTCCGGCAGTTCTCCTCGCCCGGCGGCATTCCCAGTCACGTGTCGGTGACCACCCCCGGCTCGAACCCAGTTCACCGAGCTGTTCACCAATACGGTCGACGTGGTCTTCGCCTTCCACGGCTACCCCGGCGCCATCCACCAGCTGGTGCACGGCCGGCCGGACGTCGACCGCTTCCGGGTCCGCGGCTTCATCGAAGAAGGCACCACCACCACGCCGTTCGACATGACCGTACGGAACCGGGCGTCGCGCTATCACCTGGTGATGGACGCCATCAACAACGCCAAACGTCTGCCCCGTGGCGCCCACGACCTCAAGACCTGGTGCGAGCGGAAGCTCGCCGAGCACGAGAGGTTCGTCGGGGCGCACCTCGAGGACATGCCTGAGGTCCGCGACTGGTCACTCGGCGACTGGGCGCAGCAGGGCTGAGCACGGCGTGACAATTCAAGGTCAGACGTGAGAACGCCCGATAGGGACGACACCGGTCCGGTGCCGTCCATATCGGTCCGCGAGCGCCGCACGGCCGGCACGCCACCCATTGACGGGCGGGTCGCATCCCGGCCACCCGTCAGCGGCTGTGGCCGGGAGCTCCGGTGACCGTGCCGGCCTGCGAGAGCGCAAGGGCAGGCGTAGGGCGGGGGTGGCTTTCGGCGCGTTGTTTGATGCCGAGCAGCATTTTGCGTTCCATGATGAGGCTGCCCGGCTCCATCACCAGTCGGTTGACCAGTCGCCGGGCGATGGACGGTGATGTCGCGGCGATGCGGTTGCGGCTCACGAGTCTGGTGTCATCGCCCTGCGGGTAGAGGGCGAAGGCCCAGACCCAGTTGCGGTCGGCGGATCGGAACACCAGCGCGCGGCCCGGATCGAGGATCTCCACCCGCATGCCGGGGGTGTCCGGTGCGATCGGCAGCACGTCGCCGACCTTCAGATGCTGGTGTTCGGGCAGGATCTCGTCCGCGCTGTGCATGTTGAGCCCGAACAGGTTCTCGATCCAGTCGTAGGTGTAGGCGCCGCCGCGTCCGCTGCCCAATTGCACCAGCCACGGCCAGATCGCCTCCGGCGGCGAGGCGATGCCGATCGCGCGGGTGGACAGCATGTCCGGGTCGCTGAGCAGGTCGTCGCCGGGCATGACGCGGGTGACCTCGTCGGGGTGGGCTCCCCAGGTGAGGTACCAGCGTCGCACCGGCACCGGGTAGGCCGCCGCCGCGGCGGCCGCCACCAGCGCCGACCAGCCGATGATCCGGCCAGCTTTGCTGTTCATGGTCGTTCTCCTTCCTGTGTCGGGCGCGACGACCGGCGTGCCGGCTAGTGTTGCGCGTCGTTAGTTCCTTTACATTCCGTGGCGGTGACGCGATCATGGGGTGTGGCGCTGTCTACTGGGTTGGTGCAGATCGGTGATGAGGACCGGGCGGTGTTGTCGCGTTGGTCGCGGTCGTCGTCGG
>DATHBD010000017.1:0-87413 GCA_035296325.1 Micromonosporaceae bacterium
ACGCACGTCCCTTGGGAGCGCTCACAGCATGGAGTTCGGTATATGGTCGACGGCGCCCGCGTGCTCCCCCGCCTCGGCAAGATCGGCTACGGCGGGGACTACACCCCTGAGCAGTGGCCCGAGTCGGTTTGGCACGACGACGTGCGGCTCATGCGCGAGGCGGGCGTCAACCTTGTCAGCGTCGGCATCTTCGCGTGGGCGCTGCTCGAGCCGGCTCCCGGCGAGTACGACTTCGGCTGGCTCGACCGGGTCATCGGACTGCTGCACGACTCGGGCATCGCCATTGACCTGGCCACGCCGACCGCCGCCCCACCGGCCTGGTTTTTCCGGCGCCACCCCGACGCCCGCCAGGTCACCCGCGAGGGGCACCTGCTCGGCGCGGGCGCCCGGCACGCGTTCTGCCCGAGTTCGCCGCCGTACCGGCAGGCCGCCACGGCGATCGCGACGCGGTTGGCCAGCCGGTACGGCAACCATCCCGGCCTGGCGCTGTGGCACGTGCACAACGAGTACGGCTGGGCCAGTTCGGGGTGCTACTGCGAGACATCGGCGTCGGCGTTCCGGGTGTGGCTCCGGCAGCGATACGGCACGCTCGATGGCTTGAACGAGGCATGGGGCACCACCTTCTGGGGTCAGCGGTACGGCCACTGGGCCGAGATCGACCCACCCCGACTGGCGCCGCCCGGCGTGAACCCGACCCAGCAGCTCGACTACCTGCGGTTCACGTCGGAGGAGTACCTGGCCTGCTTCCGGGCTGAGCGCGACGTGCTGCACCGGCTCGCGCCGGGCGTCCCGGTCACCACCAACTTCATGGTGCCGAACTGCAAGTGGATGGACTACTGGCGATGGGCGGCGGAGGTCGACGTGGTCTCCAACGATCACTACCTGCAGGCGGAGCGGCCGGACAACCACGTCGAGCTGGCCATGGCCGCCGACCTCACCCGGTCGGTGGCCGGCGGACGGCCCTGGCTGCTCATGGAGCACTCCACGAGCGCAGTGAACTGGCAGCCCCGCAACATCGCCAAGACGCCCGGCGAGATGCGCCGCAACAGCTTCGCGCACATCGCTCGAGGCGCCGACTCCGCGTTGTTCTTCCAGTGGCGCGCGTCCCGGTTCGGCGCCGAGAAGTTCCACTCAGCGATGCTGCCGCACGGTGGCACGGATACCCGGATCTGGCGCGAGGTGGTGCGGCTCGGCGCAGACCTGTCCTGTCTGGACGAGCTGGTAGGCACTCACGTGGTGCCGGACCTCGCCATCGCCTGGGACTGGGAGGCGTGGTGGGCACTCGAACTGGAATGGCGGCCGTCGGTCGACCTCGGGTACCTCGAGCGGATACACGCCTACTACGAGCGCGCCTGGCAGGCCCACCGCACCGTCGACTTCGTCCACCCCGAGGGCGACCTGTCGAGGTACCCCATGGTGCTGGTGCCCAGCCTCTACCTGGCAACCGCGTCGACCGCCGCCAACCTGGAGTCGTATGTGGCATCCGGCGGCACCGTGGTCGTCTCGTACTTCTCTGGCATCGTCGACGCCACCGACACCGTGCATGCAGGTGGATACCCCGGGGCGCTGCGCCGGCTGCTCGGCCTGTCGGTGGAGGAGTTCCTGCCGCTGCGGGCGGGGGAACTGGTGGCGCTGGACAAGGACCTGCGCGCTGACGTCTGGACCGAGCGGCTGATGCTGGACGGGGCGGAGCCTGTGCTGCGGTACCTGGACGGACCCGCCGCCGGTGGACCGGCGGTGACCCGGCACCGCATCGGGCGTGGTGCCGCCTGGTACATCTCCACCCGCCTCGACGGCCCGGCCCTGGACGTGGTGCTCGACGCGGCCGGGCTGACTTCGCGCGACGGCGTGCCCGACGGCGTCGAGGTGGTTCGGCGGGTGCGGGGGACCGCCAGCTATCTGGTGGTGATCAACCACACCGACCGGGACGCGGAGGTTCCGGGCGTCGGAAAGGAGCTGCTCACCGGCGCACCGTGCCACGGCGTGCTGCCGGTGCCGGCCGGTGACGTGCGCGTCCTGCACACGACCGGACCGGGATACCGGGGAGAATGACAGCATGAGCGAGATCGGGCCCCGTCCGCGCCGCGCGCGTCCGACCATGGACGACGTCGCCCAGATGGCCGGCGTGTCGCGCGGAACGGTCTCGCGGGTGCTCAACGGCGGCCGCAACGTCTCACCGCCCGCGCTCGAGGCGGTGCAGCGGGCCATCCGCAAGGCCGGGTACGTCGTCAACCAGCACGCCCGCAGTCTGGTGACCCAACGGTCCGACTCGGTGGCGTTCATTCTCTCCGAGCCGCAGGACCGCCTCTTCGAGGACCCGAACTTCAACGTCCTGCTGCGTGGCTGCACGCAGGCGCTGGCGGAGCGCGACATCACGCTGCTGCTCACCATCGCGGGCACCCAGGAGGACCGCAAGCGTATCGGCCGGTACGTGACCGCCGGCCACGTCGACGGAGCGCTGCTCGTCTCCGACCACGCCGGCAGTCCGCTCATCAGCGAGCTGCGCACCCAGGGGCTGCCCGTGGTCGCGTGCGGCCGTCCGCTCGGTCACGAACGGGAAATTTCGTACGTCGCCGCCGACGACCGCGACGGCGCCCGGCAGATGGTTTCGTTCCTGAAGCAGCGCGGACACCGGGTCATCGGCACCATCACCGGCCCGCTCGACATGTCGGGCGGCGTCGACCGGCTGGCCGGGTACCGCGACGTGCTCGGTGAGCCCGATCCGCGGCTCGTGGTGTCCGGCGACTACACGCAGGCATCCGGCGAGGCGGCTATGGAGCGCCTGCTGCGTCAGGCGCCCGATATCGACGCGGTCTTCGTCTGCTCCGACCTGATGGCGGCGGGCAGCATCGCCGCGCTGCGCCGGGCCGGAAGGCGGGTGCCGGACGACGTGGCGGTCGGCGGCTTCGACGACTCGCCGGTCGCGATCTCGACCGAGCCCGCGCTGACCACGATCCGTCAGCCGCTCGGGCGGATCAGCGGCGAAATGGTGCGGTTGTTGCTCACCAGCATCGCTGGCGACGAACCGTCCGCGGTCATCCTGCCCACCGAACTCGTGGTCCGCGGTTCCGCCTAGCGCCCGACAGGGGGTCAGCTGAGCGGTCCTGCGGCCGCCTCCTTACCGCAGACCCCACCGCCACCACGTCCCGGCTCGTCATGGCCGGCGCATGCAGCGCCCGCCACCGCCCGTTCAACGACACGACCCAACAAACGCGCGCCTAGGATCAACGGCGTGATCGCGGGACTGGTGCTGGCGGCTGGCGGCGGCAGGCGATACGGGCAGCCGAAGGCCCTCGTGGAGCACGAGGGCCAGCTGCTGGTCGACCGGGCCGTACAGACCCTCACCGCAGGCGGCTGCGCACCGATCCTGGTCGTCCTCGGCGCCGCAGCCGACGAGGTACGCGGGCGGGCCGCGCTGCCCGGAGCGTCGGTGGTGATCAACCGCGACTGGCCCAGCGGCATCGCGTCGTCGCTGCGGGCCGGTCTGGCCGCGCTGCCGGCGACCGGCGCCACGGCCGTGGTAGTCCTCCTGGTTGACACCCCGGGCATCACGCCGGCGGCCGTCGCACGGCTGCTGGCCCTGGCCGGCCCGGCCGCGCTGGCAACCGCGACCTACCGCGGCTGCCCAGGCCACCCGGTCCTGCTTGGCAGCCACCACTGGGCCGGCGCAGCCGAGTCGGTGAGCGGGGACCATGGGGCACGCGGTTACCTGGAGTGCCACCAGGCGACCGAGGTGGCGTGCGAGGACGTGGCCGACCCGACCGACCTCGACCACCCGCCGGGGCAGAACGGGTGATCCGCGGGCGGTACCCGTGGGGCCTGCACCGACGGACGTCAGCGACCTCCGCTCGCGGCACGCCGTGATAGTGCGCGCCGAAATGCCCTTCTCCGGACCTTGTCGTATCGATATCCATCAGTAGGATGAGGCGACTTGTATCGAAGATTGCCGCTGCGTCAGGGGCGATGGGGAGGAACCACATGGATGATCGTCAAGCCACGGGCCGGCGGCCGGTGCGCCGCAAGCGGCTGCTGCTGACCGCGATGGGGGTCCTGGCGACCCTCGGCCTGGCCTTTGCCATCAACCCGACCGCCGAGGCAGCGGTGCCGGCAGGGGTGCGGTGGCAGGCCAGCGGGTCGTGGGCCCAGTGGAGCAGCGGCGGTTACGACCTCCGCAACGACGTATGGGGCAGTGGAGCCGGCCGCCAGACGATCTGGGCGCGCTCGGGTACCAACTGGGGCGTCGTGGCCAACCACCCGACCGGAGGCGTCAAGTCGTACCCGCACGTCAACCGGACCTTGAACCGCCGGCTCAGCTCGCTGAGCAGCTTCACCAGCTCGTTCAACGTCACCGTCCCGCGTGCCGGGGCCTACTCCAGCGACTACGACATCTGGGCGAACAACCACGCCTACGAGATCATGTTGTGGATGAACCAGTACGGTCCGGTGAAGCCGATCGCCGAGCGGTACGACGCCCAGGGCAGGGCTGTTGCGGCGTACCGCAACATCTCCATCGGCGGGCACCGGTGGGACGTGTACCGCGGCCGGGGCAACCCCCAGCAGGTGTTCTCCTTCGTGCGCGTCGGCAACACCAACGCCGCGACGGTCGACGTGTTGGCGGTCCTGCGGTGGCTCCGGACCGCCCGCTGGTGGGGCGACGTAACCATCAATGAGGCGCAGTTCGGCTTTGAGATCAGTGGGACGTCCGGCACCCGCGACTTCGTCTGCAACAGCTACTCGATGAACTGGCGCTGACGACGCGCTGCGGCCGCTGAAACAGCAAGGTGGGGCGGCGCCGATCCGACCGGATCGGCGCCGCCCGCTGTCTGTCCGGCCGGCCCGCGAGGCGTCCAGCGCCTCGGCCCCTACGCTGCTGTATTGGCGGCTGCCCGGAGGAGCTCGCGCCAGCGCTGCGTCAACCGGCCGATCTCCTCGAGTTCGAGCCGGCCCCAGAGGCGGAGCCTCGCCATGCCACCATCCGGGAAGATGTCCAGTCGGACGTGGGTGGCCGTCGCCGCGCTGCCGCCAGGGGCGGTGCCGGCGGCCATCGTTTCGATTCCGAACCGGTGCCGGGTGTCCGGCTGCAGCCCGACCCGGGGTAGCAGGCTGAACCAGGCGCTTTCGTCGTCACGGTCGGCGACCCGCGCGTCGATGCCGCGTAGCGTTGCCGCGGCCGGCGCGTTGCCCTTGAAGTGACTCGTATCCAGCTCGGCCAGTAACGGCCGGCCGGGCGTCGCGAGTTCCACGATGACCCAGTCATTGCCGGCGTCCCGACGCCGGGACGTCTCCCAGCCCTCCCCCATCACGCGGGCAAGGCCCGGCATGAGGAGTTGCATCGGCGAACCGTAGAACATGTCGCTGCAGCCGACCACCCGGGCACCATGCTCGATCGCGGCCAGATCCAGCACACCGTCGGGCAGGCGCCGGGGATCGGGGACAGCTCGACCGTGCACCCGCAGGCGCGCGACGCCACCGTCCGGGTAGATGCAGAGCCGCACGTGCGTGAAGAGGCGCTCGTCCCGGGTCTGCACGGCGAACGCGTTGCGCGCGTCCCCCTTCAGCGACGACCTGGGCACAATCGTCGTCCACCGCGCCGCGAGCAGTTCTTCGCCGGACGGGTAGCCGTCGACCGCGCTCGCCTCGACCGAGGCGAAGGGTGGGTAGTTTCCGGTGAAGAACGCGGTGTCCACGACCACGCCATGCACCACACCGGGTGCGCCGAGGCGGACGATCGCCCAGTCGTGACCCGGTTCCCGACGTCGGCGGGTCTCCCAGCCGTCGTAGACCTGGCCCTTCAGACCGAACGTCCGCGGGGAGAAGACCGGGGCGGAGGCGAGTACCAGGTGGTCGGCCGCTTCGAAGAACTCGTCGTTGGTGGCGACCACGCCGCCGCCGAGGGTCTGCACCGCGAGGTCGGGCAGCGCCTCGAACGGTTCACTCATTCCGGCCCTCTCGTCAGCAGTTCGCCGTGGGGAACACCGAGCGGCCCGGCGCCGACGATCCTGGTACCCCGCAACCAGACCTGGTCCACCACGCCGGACAGACGCCGGCCGGCGTACGGGCAGACCGGATGGCGGTGGTGCAGCAGCGCCGGGTCCACCACAAACTCGGCGTCGGGATCGAAGGCCACCAGATCCGCGTCCGCGCCGAAGACGATCCGGCCCTTGCGGGGCAGCCCGACCAGATCCGCCGGGCGTTCCGCCATCCAGCGCACCACCTCGCTGAGGCTGAAGCCCCGGCGGCGCGCCTCGGTCCAGATCACCGGCAGTCCGAGCTGGATCGACGAGATGCCACCCCAGGCCTGCGCGAAGTCACCCGTGTCGGCGCACTTCAGATCGGGGGTGCACGGCGAGTGGTCGGACACGACACAGTGGATGGTGCCGGCGGCCAGGCCGGCCCAGAGCGCGTCGCGGTTCGCTGCGTCCCGGATCGGGGGGCAGCACTTGAACTGGGTGGCCCCGTCCGGGACCTCCTCGGCGGTGAGGGCCAGATAGTGCGGGCAGGTCTCCGCGGTGATGTCCAGGCCGTCGTGCTGCGCGGCGGCGATCAGCGGAAGCGCCTCCGCCGAGGAAAGGTGCAGGATGTGCACCCGGGTACCGATGCCCCGCCGCGGACGGATGCCCCGCGCCACATCGATGACCTCGGCGATCGCGAGCGTTTCGGCATGGTGCGGCCGGGAGGCGACGAAGTCGGTGAACCGCCGCGACGAGGGCATGTCCGTGACTGCGGCCGGACTTTCCGCGTGGACCACGAACAGCGCGTCCACGGCGCGCAACGCACTGGCCAGGCCGGCGAGATCGAGCGGGGGGAACTCGGGCACCCCGGAGTCGATCAGGAAGCACTTGAACCCGAACACCCCGGCATCGCGCAGTGCCGGCAGGTCGGCCGCGTTGCCCGGTACGGCGCCACCCCAGAATCCGACGTCGACCGCGCACTGGCCGAGCGCGGCAGCCCGTTTGCCCTCAAGCGCGGTCACCGAAACCGTGGGCGGGATCGAGTTGAGCGGCATGTCGATCAGCGTGGTGACACCACCTGCGGCGGCTGCTCGCGTCGCCGTTGCGAAACCCTCCCACTCGGTGCGGCCCGGCTCGTTGACGTGCACGTGGCTGTCGACGAGCCCGGGCAGCAGCGCGCGATCGCCCAGTTCCTCGGTGCATCGCGCGTCGGGCGCGTCGTCGTAGCCGAGCACCGCGGCGATGCGGCCGTCACGCACCCCCACCGCCGCCGGGCGCTCCCCCTCCGGTGTCACCACCCGCCGCGAGCGCACCACGAGGTCGAAGGTCGTCACAGCGCCTCCAGCGCGGACCGATCGAAATCCACCTCGGACTCGTCGAGCGCGCCGCAGTGCAGCCCGCGCAGCAGGAATCCGGCGAGGGCGCGGGCAGTCGCCGGCTCGTCGATTACCCCGCCGGCCTGACCGGTCCGGTCCAGGTACGCCGACAGCCGGGCGGTGGCCGCCGACAGACCGCTCCGGAAGAACGCGTAGGTCGCCGCGTACCGGGTGGGCAGCTGCGCCGGGTGCAGGTCCCATCCCTGGTAGAAGCCGCGCTCCAGCGAGCGCCGGACCAGCCGGGCGTGCAACGCCGAGGCGGCGAGGGCCTCGGCCTCGGTACCCACCGGCAGGATGTTTGTCGAGCCGTCGCTCAGCCGCACCCCCGTGCCGGCCGCGGCGACCTGCATCACCGCCTTGGCGTGGTCGGCGACGGGGTGGTCCATCGCCTGGTACCCCGCCGCGATCCCGCACGCCGCGCTGTAGTCGTACGTCCCGTAATGCAGGCCCACGCACCGGCCCGCGGCGGCGTGCACCATGCGGGCGACCGTGGCGGTGCCGTCCGCGCCGAGGACGGCCGGCGGGGTCTCGATCTGGATCTCGAACCGCAGCCGCCCGGCCGGCAGCCGGTGGGCCTCCTCCAACGCGCCGCACAGCACCACCATGGCCTCCACCTGCGCTACCAGACTGACCTTCGGCAGGGTGACGACGAAGCCGTCGGGCAACGGACCGACCTGCAGCATGGCCCCCAGGAAGCCGTCGACCGTCCGCACCGCGCGGGCGCGGGTGGCGGCCTCCAGGCTCTTGCACCGCAGCCCGACGAACGGCGGCACCGGCCCGGCGAGGAGCGCGCCGACGGCGCCTGCCACAGCCGCGTCCTCTTCGGCGTCACCGCGCACGCCATAGCCGTCCTCGAAGTCGATCCGCAGGTCCTCGATGGGCTCCCGGGCGAGCTTCGCCGCGACCCGCCCGCGCAGGGTGTCGTCGATGGTGAGCTCGATCGCCGGATCGATGTCGCGCACGACCAGCCGCTCCAGTGTCCCCAGGGCCAGCCGCCCCCACTCCGGTACCAGTCCGGCCGTCATCGCGTCGGCCGGCACGTAGACCGTGTGGACCGGCTGCCGGCCGGTGGCCGGGCCGGGGTACCGCGCCGCCAGTACGGCGTCCGCAGCCGCGAGCCGATCGTCCAGGTCGGCGAGGACGGTCGCGGGCAGGCGGGGAGTCAACGGCGTCCTCTCAGTCGATGAGCTCGTACGCGGGCAGGGTGAGGAAGTCGACGAACTCGTCGGCGAGTGCCACCTGCTCGAAGAGGCTCCGGGCGTCGTCGAACCGCCCGGCCCGGAACGCCTCGTCACCGATCCGCGCCCGGATGGCCGCCAGCTCCTCGTCCTCGATGCGGGTCACCAGGTCGGCCGTGACCGTTTCGCCGTTGTCCAGCCGTACATCGTTGTGGATCCACTGCCACACCTGAGACCGCGAGATCTCCGCGGTCGCTGCGTCCTCCATCAGGTTGTTGATCCCCACCGCCCCGTTGCCACGCAGCCAGGCCTCGATGTACTGCAGGGCGACCGACACGTTGCTGCGCAGCCCTGCCTCCGTGGCGCCGCCCGGCGTGCTCACCAGATCCAACAGTTGACCGGCGCTCACCTGCACGTCGTCGCGCAGCCGGTGGAGCTGGTTGGGCCGGTCGCCGAGGGCGGCGTCGAAGACCTCCTGGCAGATCGGGACGAGGTCGGGGTGCGCGACCCAGGAACCGTCGAAGCCGTCGCCCGCCTCGCGGTCCTTGTCCTCGCGGACCTTCGCCATGGCGACGGCGTTCACCTCGGGGTCGCGACGGCTCGGGATGAAGGCCGCCATGCCGCCGATCGCGTAGGCGCCGCGGCGGTGGCAGGTGGAGACCAGCAGTTCGGTGTACGCCCGCATGAACGGCGCGGTCATGGTGACCGCCCCGCGCTCGGGCAGCACGAACGCCGGCCCGGCGTCGCGGAAATTTTTGATCATGCTGAACAGGTAGTCCCAGCGGCCCGCGTTGAGCGCGGCGGCGTGCGGGCCGAGCTCGTACAGGATTTCCTCCATCTCGAACGCAGCGGTGATCGTCTCGATCAGCACGGTGGCCCGGATGGTGCCCCGGTCCAGGCCCAGCACGTCCTCGGCGGCATCGAAGACTTCCCGCCACAGCCGCGCCTCGAGGTGGCTCTCCAGCTTCGGGAGGTAGTAGTACGGCCCGGAGCCGCGCGCCAGCAGCTCGGCAGCGTTGTGGAAGGCGTACAGGCCGAAGTCGAGGAGCGCTCCGGTGCACGGCTGCCCGTCGACCGGGAAGTGCCGCTCGTCGAGGTGCCAGCCCCGGGGGCGCACCACGATGGTCGGCTTGGCGCCGTCGGTCAGCGCGTACTGCCGGCCGTCCGGCGCGGTGAACTCGATGGTGCCGCGCACCGCGTCGTACAGGTTGACCTGGCCGCCGATCACGTTGCTCCAGTGCGGCGTGTTCGCGTCCTCGTGGTCGGCGAGCCAGACCTTGGCGCCCGAGTTGAGCGCGTTGATCGCCATCTTGCGCTCGGTGGGGCCGGTGATCTCAACCCGCCGGTCCACCAGTCCCGGCGGCGCCGGCGGGACCTGCCAGGCGGCTTGGCGGATCTCGCGGGTCTCCGGAAGGAAGTCCAACTTCCCGGTCCGGCCGATCTCGGTCCGCCGCTCGGCGCGCAACGCGACCAGCTCGCGCCGGCGCGGACCGAACCGGCGTTCCAGGTCGGCGACGAATGCGGTGGCCTGCGGGCTCAGAATGTCATTCGGTTCCACCCCTGCACCCTATGCGGGGTTCGGCGCCGGTAGGGCGGTCGTAGCGGGATCCGGTGCCGCCGTCCCGGCCGGCCCGACCTCCGGTCGCCCCCGGGCGATCAGCCAGTACAGGCCGCCACCGAGGATCGCTCCGATGAACCAGGAGAACGGCGCCAGGTCGGAGAACGCCTTGACCAGCGCGAGGATCGCGGTGATCGTCGCCGAGACGCCGAAGGCGAGGAACGCCCGCACGTTCACTCCTTTGGTGTACGCGTACCTGCCGTCCGCGCGGAAGAGCTCGGCCACGTCCACCCGTTGCCGGCGCAACAGCCAGTAGTCGATCATGATGATGCCGAAGAGGGGGCCCATGAAGGCGCCCAGCGCGCCGAGGAAGTAGTTCACCGCCACCGGGGTGGCGTACAGCTTCCACGGCATGACGAGGAGCGCCAGCGTGGCTGCGATGTACCCGCCTCGCTTGAAGCTCAGCCTGGACGGTGCGATGTTGGCGATGTCGTACGCCGCCGAGACGAAGTTCGCCACCACGTTGATGCCGAGCGTGGCGACCGTGAAGGTGACCGCACCGAGCAGCAGGATGACCAGGCTGTCTACCCTCGCGACGATGTCCACCGGGTTGGGCAGGAACTCGCCGTACACCGCCTTGCTGCCGGCGGTGACCAGCACCGTCACGATGGCGAACGCGATGAAGTTGACCGGCAGCCCGAGCAGGTTGCCCAGCCGCACCGCGCGCATCGACGGGGCGAACCGCGAGAAGTCGCAGAAGTTCAGGTACAGCGCCGCGAAGTACGACACGGTCAGCGCCATCGCGGAGAAGAACTGCAGGATCTGCTCTCCGGTGGAGAGTTGCACACTGCTCAGGTTCAGCGAAACATTGCCGCCGGCCTTGACCAGGATCCAGACGGCGAGCACCGCCATCACCACCCAGATCGCCGGGCCGGCCCAGTCCTGGAACCGGCGTACCGTCTCCATGCCGCGCCGGATGATCAGGAGTTGTACCGCCCAGATGGCGAGGAAGCAGATCCAGCCGAGTGGCGACAGCCCGAGGAACCCCCCACCGGTCATCGGCTCGAGGCCGGGAAATGCCTTGAGCAGCAGCACGATCACGGCCACCGAGGCAAGGTAGGTCTGGATCCCGTACCAGGCGATGCCGACCAGCGCGCGGATCATCGCCGGCAGGTTGGCCCCGAAGACGCCGAAGCTGATCCGGGCGATCACCGGGTACGGCACACCGAGTCGCTGCCCCATCGCTCCGGTGAGGTTCATCAGCCCGTACACGATGAATATGGCGAACACCAGCGCGGCCAGCACCCACCAGCCGTTGAGACCGAGGAAGAACAGCCCGGCCGCGAAGGTGTACCCGCCGATGCTGTGCACGTCGGACATCCACATGCAGAAGAGGCTGTACACCCCCCAGTTCTTCTTGGTCGCCGGTGCCAGATCTTCGTTGTAGAGCCGACCGTCCCGAGGAACATCGGGCGTCGAGGTGGGGGCGGAGGTGTCAAGCACGGCCATGGCGGCCTCCCCGGGGAGTCGAAACGTCCAGGCCACCTATCGTCCAGCCGCGTGTTACGGCGAGTGTCCTCGCAGGTAATCGAGTTGTGACGATCAACGCCCGGGGTTGGGTCCCGGCGCGGCCTGGCGATAGGCGGCCCAGATCTCCGGCCGCAGCCGCCCGCCGGCGGCCACCTCGAGCCCTGCGCTGCGAGCCCATGAGCGCACTTCGGCGGTTGACGGCTCCGGCTCCGGCGGCGGCGCGGGCACCGGCAGATCGGCCAACCTACCCAGCGCTTCTGCGTCGTCGCGGGCATGACGCACCGCCGCCGCCAACCAGCGGTACGTCCACTCCTCGGCGAGCGCCCGCGTGTCGGTGAACACGATCGGCACCTGCGGCCAGGCCACCTGCAACTCCGCCAACCCGTCGGCTACGACGGCCGGACGGACTCGGTCGAGCTTGAAGACCCCCGCGTACCGGTCCTCGACCACGATCGCCGCCCGGGGCAGCGCGGCGAGATCGCCCATCAGGTACTTGAGCCGGTTACCGGTGAGCGATGAGACCAGATCGGCGAGCGACTTGCGCTCGACGGAGGCGACCAACCGGCCGTCCACCGCCACCGCGTAGTCGCCGGCGGGGAGCGGACGCGACACCACCGTGACCCGCTGGTCGGCGAATCGGTACGGGTACCGCTCCCGGTGGTCGACGAGAATCTCCAGCTCCGCGATGCCCCCGGCGCGCGCGGTCGGACGGCGTACCCCGGGGCGGGACTGCTTGACCGTGCGCGGCGACTGCCAGAACACCACCTCCCGCCCACGCGCCGAGGTGAACACGAACTGCGAGCGGTGTTCCCGAGCACGATCGAGCACCAGCTCCACGGCGGCCCCGCGACGTACGCACGACCGGACCGGAATGCGCTCCAGCACCTCCACGCCATCCGGCCAGCCGTCGACCGGATGGCAGTACACCGCCGAGGTACGCGGCCAGACGTCGCGCGCCTTGAACGCGAGGCCGCGGCCGCTGAGCGGAACCCACAGCAGGTACGGCAGCGCCGAGTCAGGCTCCGGGTTTCGCGCCACGACGAAGTCCACCACGCCCCCATGGTGTCCCATGCAATGCCAGATGACCGCACTGGAATACCTGAACAACGCCCGGGACCCGAAAAGCTACGAGTTGATCTGGGGTGCCCTGCACGGGCACCGGTGGTTCGACGTCACAACGCGGGCGATGGATCGGGCGCTCGCTGTCCACCGGCAGCTCGCCGCGACCAGCCAGCACCGTCACTTCCGGTTGCCCGACCTGATCATCGCCGCCACAGCGGAGCAGCACGGCGCAACGGTGTTGCACTATGACGCCGACTACGACCGCATTGCCGCGCTGACCGGTCAACCCGTCGAGTGGGTCGCCCCCATGGGCTCCCTGTAGTCATCCGACGATGTGCTCGGGGCGGATCGGCACCCGGGTCAGTGGCTTGCCCGTGGCCGCCCGCACCGCGGCCACGATGGCCGGGGTCGACGAGATGGTCGGTGGCTCGCCCACGCCGCGCAGGCCGTACGGCGCGTCCGGGTCGCCGTACTCGAGGACGGCGAGGCGCATCGGCGGCATGTCCAGGATGGTGGGGATCAGATAGTCGGTGAAGGACGGGTTGCGGACCAGCCCGTCGACCACCTGGATCTCCTCCATCAGCGCCAGCCCGAGCCCCTGCGCGGTGCCGCCGTGGATCTGGCCCTCCACCGCCTGCGGATTGATCGCCTTGCCGACGTCCTGTGCGGTCACGATCTCCACCACCCGGACCAGGCCGAGCTCCACATCAACGTCGACAGTGGCCCGGTGCGCCGCGAAGGCGTACTGCACATGGGCGTCACCCTGGCCGGTCACCGGGTCCAGCGGCGAGGTCGGCCGATGCCGCCACCGCACCGTCTCCTCGATCGGCGCCTCGCCGACCAGGTCGACCAGATCACCCAGGATCTCCCCGGAAACCGCGACGATCTTGCCGTTGCGCAGCGCGGCCGCCGGGTCGCCGGCACGAGCCAGCAGCTCCGCACGGATCGCTTCGCACGCGGCCCGGACGGCGCCGCCGGTCATGTACGTCTGGCGCGACGCCGACGTCGATCCGGCGCTGCCGACGCCCGTGTCGGCGGTCGCAACGGTGACCCGGTCCACCCCCAGCTCGGTGCGCACGATCTGCGCCTGCACCGTGACGACGCCCTGGCCGACCTCCGCCGCGGCGGTGTGGACCAGCACGGCCGGTTCACCGGCGACCAGTTCCAGCCGGACCCGGGCGGTGGCGTAGTCGTCGAATCCTTCGGAGAAGCAGACGTTCTTGATGCCGATGGCGTACCCGACGCCCCGCACCACACCCTCGCCGTGCGTGGTGTTCGCGACGCCGCCCGGCCACTCCCGGGCGTCGCCGGTGGCGGCGGCCGGTGGCGCGAAGTCGCCCAGCCGGCTCAGCACCTCGGTCACCGGCGCCGGCGCGGCCACCACCTGACCCGTGGGCATGGTGTCGCCCGGACGCAGCGCGTTGCGCAGCCGCACCTCCATGGGGTGCAGCCCGAGCTCAGTGGCGAGGCGGTCCATCTGCGACTCGTACGCGAAGCAGGCCTGCACCGCGCCGAACCCGCGCATCGCCCCGCACGGCGGGTTGTTGGTGTAGACGACATACGCGTCCATCAGCACGTTGTCCACTTTGTACGGCCCGACGCCCAGCGTCGCGGCGTTCGCGCACACCGCGGTGGAGCTGGAGGCGTACGCCCCACCGTCGAGCACGATCCGCGCCTTGACGTAGAGCAGCGTGCCGTCGGAGGTGGCGCCGTGCTCGTAGGAGAGCGTGGCCGGGTGCCGGTGGACGTGGCCGTAGAACGACTCCTCGCGGGAGTACACCATCTTGACCGGTCGGCGGGTGTGCAGTGCCAGCATGCAGGCATGCACCTGCATGGACAGATCCTCGCGCGCGCCGAACGCACCACCCACCCCGCTGAGGATCAGCCGGATCAGCTCCGCGGGCAGCCCGAGCGCGGCCGCCACCTGGCGCTGGTCCACATGCAGCCACTGGGTCGCCACGTACAGGTCGACGCCGCCGTCCTCGGCCGGCACCGCAAGGCCGGACTCCGGCCCGAGAAACGCCTGATCCTGCATGCCGACCTGGTAATCGCCTCGGACGACGACGTCAGCGGTGGCCTGGACGGCAGCGGGGTCCCCCTTGCGGATCGGCACATGCCGCAGCACGTTGCCGCCGTCGTGCGGGCCGTCACCCGGCCCGTGCCCCGGCTCGGCGCCGCCGGTCACCGCGAAGTCCGCGATGTTGCCGTGCACGAGCGGTGAACCGGCCGACATCGCGACGGCGGCGTCCACAATGGGCGGCAGGGGCTCGTACTCCACCCGGATCCGCGCGGCGGCCCGCCGTGCGGTCTCCGGATGGTCCGCCGCCACGATCGCGACAGCCTCGCCCTGGTAGCGCACCTCGCCGAAGGCCAGCACCGGCTGGTCCGCGATCTCCAGCCCGTACCGCCGTTCGCCGGGCACGTCGTCGGCGGTCAGCACGGCGTGCACCCCGGGCAGGGTCAGCGCATCGGTGATGTCGACACCGACGATCCGGGCCCGGGGGTACGGACTACGCAGGGTCGCGCCCCAGAGCATGTCGTCGGCCCACAGGTCCGAGGAGAAGGCGAACTCCCCCTTGACCTTCAAGGTGCCGTCCGGACGACGTGGGCTCCGGCCCACCCCGCCCGCCGCGGCACCCGACCCGGCAGCCGTCACCGGGCTCGCCACAACCGTTGGGCTCGCCGTCATCGGGTCAGCCGGATCAGCCGGCGGTGCGCCCGGCGCAGGCCGCGCGCCAGGTCACCGACCTCGGCGGTCCGCAGCTCGCCGCGCTCCACCACCGGCTCGCCGCCCACCAGGAGCACCTTGACCGGTGCGGGCGGCCCGAGGACCAACGCCGCGACCGGGTCGTCGATGCCGACATGACCCAGGCCGTCCAGGCGCCACAGCGCGATGTCAGCCAGCTTGCCCACCTCCAACGACCCCAACTCGTCCGCGCGGCCCAGGCAGCGCGCCCCGCCGATGGTGCCGATCCGCAGCGCCTCCCGCGCGTTCAGGGCGGCCGGGCCGCCGCGCAGCCGGGCGGCGTAGAGCGCCTGCCGGAGCTCCGGGCCGAGCTGGCCGGTCTCCTGCGATGCTGCGCCGTCCACGCCCAGCCCGACCGGTCCGCCAGCATCGAGCAGCTCCCGGATCGGCGCGATGCCGGCGCCCAGCCGGGCGTTGGAGCTCGGACAGTGGGCAACGCCGGTGCCGGTCGCCGCGAGCCTCGTGATGGACGGGCCGTCGAGGTGGACCCCGTGCGCCAGCCAGACATCGTCGCCCAGCCAGCCGAGATCCTCGGCGTACTCGGTCGGCGTTCGCCCGTACTGCTCCCGGCAGAATTCATCCTCCTCGACGGTCTCGGCGAGGTGGGTGTGCAGCCGCACGCCGCGTCGGCGGGCCAGTGCCGCAGCCTCGCGCATGAGCTTGGGCGTGACCGAGAACGGCGAGCACGGGGCGACCGCCACGCGCAGCATCGCGCCCGGCGACGGATCGTGGTAGCGGTCCACCGCCTCCTCCGTCGCCGCCAGGGCACTGTCGGTGTCCTCCACGATGCTGTCCGGGGGCAACCCGCCGGCGGACCGGCCGAGGTCCATCGACCCTCGGCACGGGTGGAAGCGCAGGCCGATCGCGCGGGCCGCGTCGACCTGCGCGGCGAAGAGGTCGCCGCGCCCGGCAGGGTAGACGTAGTGGTGATCCGTCGAGGTGCTGGCGCCGGAGAGCGCCAACCACGCCAGGCCGGCTCCGGTCGTGGCATGCACGAGTTCGGCGTCGATGCCGGTCCAGACGGGGTACAGCTCGGTGAGCCACTCGAAGAGGGTGGCCTGCTGAGCGAGGCCGCGAGTGGCCCACTGGTACAGGTGGTGATGCGTGTTGACCAGCCCGGGGGTGGCGAGGCAGCCGGTGCCGTCGACGTAGCGGACCGCCCGGTGGTACCGGCCGGCGTGGCCGCTGCCGACGGCGACGATCCGGTCGCCGTCCACGACGACATGCCCGTCGGCGTACTCCGTGCCGTCGCTGTCGACCGTGGCAACCGCACAGTCCTGGATGATCGTGATCGTCATGCGCCGCTCCGCGTCCGGCTGACCCGTTCCACCGCTGATGGCGACACTGCCGTAGGACCGGCCAGACGATCCGCCGCCAGCCGGACGGCGTCCAGGATCTTCTCGTATCCGGTGCACCGGCACAGGTTGCCGGCCAGCGCCTCACGGATCTCCGGATCGGTCAGGGCGGGCCCGCCCGTTCCGGCCGCGTCGCCCGCGCGGGTCAGCAGGTCATGGACTGCCACGATGAGCCCGGGGGTGCAGAACCCGCACTGCACGGCGCCCGCTTCGACGAACGCCTCCTGTACCGGATGCAGCACCCCACCGGAGGCAAGGCCCTCCACTGTGGTCACCACGCTGCCTTCAGCCTGGCCGGCCGCGACGAGGCAGGCGCACACCGCGACACCGTCGAGGTAGACCGTGCACGAACCACACTCACCCTGCTCGCACGCGTTTTTGGCACCGGGCAGGCTGAGGCGTTCGCGGAGCACGTACAGCAGGCTCTCGCCTTCCCAGACGTCGTCCGCCTCCATTGACACGCCGTTCACGGTGCAGCGCAGTCTCATGTGGACATCCCTCGGTCGCCGGGCCGGTGTGCGCCGGCGTGCTCGTCCCAGGCCCAGCGCAACGTGCGCCTCGCCAGCACCGAGAGCGCGTGCCGGCGGTACGCGGCGGTCCCCCGTACGTCGTCGATCGGCGCGGCCGCGGCAGCGACCAGCTCGCCGAAGCGCACCAGCACCTGCGACGGGAGGTCCCGGCCGGGTGCGTCCCAGCGCGCCGCCAGCTCCGCCTCGGCGAACCGCTCCGCCTCGACGGCGCGCAGCGGGGTCGGCGCGGCCGATCCGATGCCGGTGCGGACCGTCTGCCGTTCGGGGTGCAACGCGACCGCGAAGGAGCAGACCGCGATCACCATCGCGTTGCGGGTGCCCACCTTCGCGAACTGCTGCGGCCCGCCGGCCGGGGCCAGTCGGAAGGCGGCGATCAGCTCGTCGGGCGCCAGCACGCTGCGCTTCGGCCCGATGAAGAACTGCGCCACCGGCACCTGGCGCACCCCGCGCACCGAGGCCAGCTCCACGACCGCCTCGGCGGCCAGCAGCGGCGGGTGCGCGTCGCCGGCCGGCGACGCCGACCCGAGGTTGCCGCCCACGGTGCCGCGGTTGCGGATCTGTGGTGAGCCGACCGTCCGCGCCGCCATGGCCAGACCGGGCAGTCGCTGCCCGAGCTCGTCGATGATCCGGCGGTACGTCACAGCGGCGCCGACCCGGATCATCGCGCCGTCCGGCGCCCACCCGGCCAACTCGCGTACCCGGGTGAGGTCCAGCAGAGCCGATGGTCGGCGGCGGTCGAAGTTGAGTTCGACCATCACATCGGTGCCACCGGCGATCGGCACCGCAGCCGGATACTCGGCCTTCGCGGCGAGCGCATCCGCCCAGGTCGCCGGCCTCAGGAACTCCACGGCGCCGCCCAGGCCGGCCCGGCCGGTGCAGCGTCGTCGCGCAGCACCGTGCCCTCGATCAAGCCGTACGGCCGGTCGTCGGCGTGGAAGACCTCGCCCGGGTTGTCCAGACCGAACGGGGACAGGTCGACGAGGAAGTGGTGCCGGTTGGGCAGGGACAGGCGCACCTCGACCAACTCTGGACGGCGTGCCAGCAGCACCGAGCCCATGGCGTACAGCGTCTGCTGCAGCGCGTGGCTGTAGGTGTTGGCGAACGCCTCCACCAGCGCCTCCCGGGCACCCGCGTAGGACGCGGCCCAGTCGCTGTCGGTGCCGGCGTGCCGCCAGCCGGCGGTCACCGCCGTGGCGAGGACGCGGTCCGTCGCCTCCGGCAACGTCGTGTACGCATCCTTGACGTACCCGGTGAACTCCGATGCGGTGGTGTTCAGCAACACCAGATCGGTGAGTCCGGAGACGACCCAGACTCCCCCGGCGCTGCCATCGCTTCCCTGCTCGACCGTGACGGTCACCGTCCGGGTCTCCGCGCCCGAGCGTTGGAACGAGTGCGGCCCGAGGCGGCGCCAGCCGTACTCCTGGACCGACACGCGGGCGCGGCTGATGCTCGGCTGGGAGTCGACGAAATGGCGGCCGAGGCGCAGCGCGAACGACTCGATCTCCCCGATGCCGTACTGCTCGGCGAAGGCGTACACCGTGTTCTTCTGGCTGTCGGTCGGGAGCACCTTGGCGTTGTCGCCGGTGTAGTGACTCGCCGTGAGGTCGCCGGAGAGCGCGACGCTGACGTTGAGGTCCCTGAGTTCATGCGTCGGGTCATCCCGCACCACCCGCACCAGCCGGATCTCGGCCTTGCCGTACTGATTGCCGCCGAGCACGATGGCCATCGTTCAGCTCCCCCGGTAGGTGCTGAGCCCAAACGGGCTGAGCAGCAGCGGTACATGATGATGGCGTTCCGGCTCGGTGACCTCCATGATCACGATCGCCTCGGGGAAGAACGCTCCCGGGCCGAGATAGGCGCCGGTGTCGAAGGCGAGCCGGTATCGCCCGGCCCGCCACTCGCCATCCGGCACCCAGTCCCGGAGGCGACCGTCCGCGCCGGTACGGCCCTCGGCGACGACCCGCCAGGACTCGCCGCCGTGTTCGGAATCGCGGCGGTGCAGCGCCACCGGTATCCCGGCCGCCGGCTCTCCGCGCGCCGTGTCGAGGACATGGGTGGACAGGCTCATGGGCCCGGGCCCCCTTCCAGCAACCGCTCCAGCCGGAGCCGAGTGATCTTCACTAATTCGTGCCGCACCACGACCCGCTCGGTGGCCTCGTCGTTGCCCAGGCGCACCCGGGCGGCGGCGAGCATCTCCTCGGCGGTGCGCCCGGTCGCGAAGATCAGGAAGACGTGTCCGAAGCGCTCCTCGTACGCCTGGTTCGCGCTGACCAGCGCGGTGGCCGTGGCATCTTCCGCCCCCGCGGCACCGGCCTGCTCCTGCCGCGACCAGACCATCTCGCGGGCCTCGCCCCGGCCGGCATCACCCAGGCGCTGACCGATCCGCGGATGGGCCCGCAACGCGTCCTCGACGTCTGCCCACGGCAGCGCGCCCAGCACGTCGGTCGCGGCAAGCAGGAGAGCGTCCGCGCTGGCGTACGGCCGAGCTGCGGTGACCGCCCGGGCCCAGGCCCGAGACGCACAGCAGGAGATCAGCTCGCGCTCCGCTTCGTCCGCCGGTAGGTCGTTCCACCACGCCGGCCCGACCGACCGCCCGTCGACCCACCCCTTGTCGCCGTCGCCGCCGCCCACGTGCCCGCCGCCCTTTCCTCGTCCTGCCGCCACACCGACGTCCGCGACTTCACCGTCCCACAGTGCACCGGTCCAGGACACGTTGATCGCACGGAACGGTTTCCGGCAGGGAAATTCTGTCGCCGTCGCGGAGACTGGTGGGGGTGAACCGCACATCGGCCCGGATCCGCGCGACGGCACTGGCCAACGAGACGCTCGAATTCGTCACCAAAGGTCACTACGTAACCGCACAGGGGCCCCGCCCGCGTGGGCGAGATCGCCGCAGCCATGCGGCAGCGGATGCTGCGGGTCCTGGCGGTGGCCGCCGCGCACCAGGAGGACACCCTGGTCCTCGGGGCATGGGGGTGCGGCGTGTTCCGCAACGACCCGGCCCTGATCGCACGGCTCTTCGCCGACGCGCTGAACGACGAGCTCGAACGGGTCTTTCCGACCGTGGTGTTCGCCATCCACGACCCGACACCGGACGGTCGGATCCGCCGCCCGTTCGCCGACGCGCTGGGCCACCCTAGTCGGTGATCTTGACGTCCTTCCAGAACGCCACCCGGTCGCGCACCATGGCGGCGTCCGGCTTCGGCTCGGGGTAGAACCAGACGGCATCCTTGCTCACCGCGCCGTCGGACTCCAGCGAGTAGTAGGACGCCGTGCCCTTCCATGGGCAGACGGTGTGCGTGCTGGACTCGCGGAGCACGTCCTCACGCAGGGAGGCGCGGGGAAAGTAGTGATTGCGCTCCACCACCACGGTGTCGTCGCTCTCGGCGATGACGATGTCGTTCCACACTGCTTTGGGCATGCCTTCACCGTACTCGCGTGCCTGCGCGATCATGCCGAAAATCCGACACGCTCGTTTATGGACAGACCTGATCGGGCACGAATCCGGCATGACGAATTCTCGGAATCCATCGGGCCCGGTCATCGGCGCCACGGTGATCAGCGCCGCATTCGCGCTGCTCTTCGTCGTAACGGGGGCAGCCGCCACGATCCTCGAAGGGTCATCTGAAATCACCGTGGGCGTCCTCGTCCTCGGTGTGCTCGTCGGCCTGACCGCGTGGTCGATCTGGATCGGCAACCGGGCCGGCCAGATCGCGGGCGTCGCGGTCGGCGTCCTGCTGGCGGTGACGGGCGTGCGCATGCTCGGCACCAACTTCCTCGCCCCGGTCATTGTGATCGGCGCCGTCGCCCTGATCGTGCTGCTTCTCGCGCCGGCGAGTACCCGGTCGCACTTCTCTGCGCACCGCCGCGCACCGGTCACCTGAGTCGGTGGCCCGGCTCAGGGTCACCCGAGCCGGGCCACCACCCCGCTCACCGCACTTTGGCAGCTTTTCGAGGATGGGCGGCATCTCTGCCACTGTTGCCTCGCCGGCGGACGCGGGACCGTGGACGTACCTCACCGGTGCGCACCGGGCCCCACCGCCGGAAAAGAGCTGACCGTCATGGAAATGTTCCTGCTCCTCTTCTTCATCGTCATCACGGCCGCATCGGTCGCCGGCTTCACCGCGGACAGCCGCGACGGCGCCGACTGGAGACCGACAACGAACGGCCATCGCTCCCCCATCCGGCGATGACCCGGGCCGGGATGCCCTGGACGACGACCGTGGTGACGCGGTGGCCGAAGCAGGTCCACCGCGTCACCGCCCCGAGACCAGCACCGGAGTGGCACGGGCGAGCAGCGACGGGCTGGCGAGCGGGTCGCCGGGCACGGTTGTGACGTCGGCGACATCGCCTACCCGCAGGCGCGACCGTGTCATGGCGACCAGGATGTCGAAGCCGGTCAGGCCCGCGTCCCGCAACGCCGCGATCTCGCGACCATTGACCGCCTCGGGCAGCGGCCCGTTGCCGAGATCGGTGCCGTATCGCACGACCCCGCCAGCGGCGCGGAACCGACGCAGATTGTCGATCGCCGTCTGACGGGCGGCGGTGTCCGCCCCCCACCCGTGAATGTCGATTGTGGAGATACAGGTGACCCTGGCTGCCAGCGCCGCCACGAGGCTGTCGTCGAGCCGTTCCGTCCATGGCGTGTGCGCCAGGGCGTGTACGCCGGCCGCCAGCGCGCGCCGGGCCTGCCCCGGCCCCTGCGCGTGGGCGGTGACGGTGAGGCCGCAGGCATGCGCCTGTGCGACGATCGCGCCGAGCGTGGCATCGTCGGGCACCGGGCCGGCGTCGGCGTTCAGCGCCACCTTGATGGTGACCGGGTGGCGTGCTGCCAGCGCGCGGACGGCCGCCACGGCGGAGTCCGGATCGTCGATCTCCCACGCTATTCCCGCCGGCGCCCAGCTCTGCCGCGTGGGATAGCCGCCGGTGGCGGTGAGAAACGGCCCGGCCGCCAGAATCCTCGGCGTCCCGGAGTCGGGCTCCGCGGAGCGGGCGACGGCCGGCCAGATCTCGTCGGGCACCCAGCCGAGGTCGACCACGGTGGTCAGCCCGCCGCGAAGGAGAAGCGGCAGATCCACCAGCGCGCTGTGGACATGGTAGTCGGTGAGTCCGGGCACCAGCACACCGTCGACGTGCCGGCGGGCACCGGTGGTCGGCGCCAGCCGGGCCGGACCGACCCAGGTGATCAGCCTGCCGGCGACGCCCACGCCGAGCGGGCCCGCCAGCCGGTTGCCGCCGGTCCACCCGGCTTCCGCGATCACCACCAGATCGGTCATCTACGTCACGCGGGGCCGTTCGTTGCCAACCGACTCGTACTCGCGGTCGGCCATCATCTGGCGGAGCCGGTGCATCGCGTCCCAGACATCGACGAAGCGTGTGTAGAGCGGGGACGGGCCGATCCGTAGTCGGCTCGGCTCCCGGAAGTCGCAGATGATGCCGGCATTGATCGCGAGAGCGCGGCAGATCCGCCAGGCCTCGGCGTGTTCCAGGCAGATATGTGAACCGCGGCTCGCGGCCGCACGCGGCGAGGCCAACCGGAAGCCGTACGGGGCCAGCCAGTGTTCGGTCAGGTCCACCATCAGCCGGCCCAGCTGGACACCCTTGGCGCGGATCCGGTCGACCCCCGCCTGCTCGACGATGTCCAGCGCCGCCTCGATCGGCGCCATCGACAGGATGGGCGGCGTGCCGACCAGGAACCTCTCCACGCCTTCGACCGGGTCGTAATCGGGGCCCATGTCGAACTGGTTCCGCTGCCCGAACCATCCCCAGACCGGCTGTCGCAGCGCCGGCTGCAGCTCCCGACGTACGAACAGGAAGGCCGGTGCCCCCGGCCCTGCGTTGAGGTACTTGTAGGTGCAGCCGACGGCGAGGTCGGCGCGCTCGGCAGTCAGCCGGACCGGCACCGCACCGGCAGCGTGCGACAGGTCCCAGAGGACGAGCGCCCCCGCCTCCCGGGCCGCGTCGTTGACGGCGCCCATGTCGAGCAGAGCGCCGGAGCGGTACGAGACCAGCGACAGGCAGACCAGCGCAACGTCGCGGTCGAGGATCCGGTGCAGCTCGTCGAGCGTGCAGCCGCCGTCCAGGTCGGTCTGCACCGTGCGGATCCTCAGCCCACGTGCCTCGGCGACGCCCTGCAGCACGTACCGGTTGGTGGGGAAGTCCGCCGCGTCGCAAACGATGGTGCCGCGGCCGGGAGCCGCGTCCAGGGCGGCGACCGCAAGCTTGTACAGGTTCACCGACGTGGAATCGGAGATCGCCACCTCGCCTGGCCTGGCACTCAGGACGCTCGCGGCCAGTCGGTCGCCCAGGCGGGTCCCCCAGTCGATCCACGAGTGCCACGAGGTGACCAGGCCGGCACCCCACCCCTCCCGCACCACGGTGTCCAGCAGCGCCGGCGTGGCCGCCGGAAGCCGTCCGAGGGAGTTGCCGTCGAGATATATCGCGTGCTCGTCGGCGACGACGAACCGCTCGCGGAAGCTCGCGACCGGGTCGCGCGCGTCGAGCTGTTCGGCGATGGCGCGGGGTACCGGCTCGTCCACTGCGGTTCTCCTGACGACCGTGACGGGTTGGCTGCCTACCTCAGAGCTGCCCGACCTCGGTCACCCGGATGACGGCGAACCCCTCGGCGTTGGACGCGGTCAGATCCACCTCGGCGCTGATTCCCCAGTCGTGGTCACCGGCCGGGTCGTCGAAGATCTGCCGGACCAACCAGCGGTCCCGCTGCATCTCGATGAGCAGCATGGCCGGACCACGCGCCGCCGGGCCGGTGCCGATGTCGTCGTACAGGTCGAAGTACGGCTCCAGGGCTGCCCGCCACGCGTCGGCGTCCCAGCCCGATTCGGCATCCAACTCGCCGAGTTCGCCGTAGCGCTCCAGCGCGGCAAGCTCCACCCGGCGGAACAGGGCGTTTCGCACCAGTACCCGGAAGGCCCGGACGTTGCGGGTGACCGCTGGCGGCTCCGTCACCACGGCGACCGGCTCGTCGGTGGGGTTGCGCAGGCGCTCCCACTCGTCGATGAGGCTGGAGTCGACCTGGCGGACCAGCTCGCCGAGCCACTCCTCGATGTCGATCAGTTCCTCGGTCTTCGCGTCCTCGGGCACCGTCTGCCGCAGTGCCTTGTACGCGTCGGCGAGGTAGCGCAGGACCAGCCCTTCCGAACGGGCCAGCGAGTAGAAGCCGACGTACTCGACGAAGGTCATCGCGCGCTCGTACATGTCGCGCACCACCGACTTGGGCGCGAGCGCGTGGTCGGCGACCCAGGGGTGGCCGCGGCGGTACATCTCGTACGCGGCGTCGAGCAGTTCCTCGAGCGGCTTCGGATGGGTCACCGCCTCCAGCAGCTCCATCCGCTGCTCGTACTCGATGCCGTCGGCCTTCATCGCCGCCACGGCCTCGCCCTTGGCCTTGAACTTCTGCGCCGAGAGCACCTGTCGGGGGTCGTCCAACGTGGACTCGATGACGGACAGCACGTCGAGGGCGTAGCTCGGTGACTCCCGGTCGAGCAGCTCGATGGCGGCCAGG
This sequence comes from Micromonosporaceae bacterium, assembly GCA_035296325.1. Lineage (GTDB taxonomy): Bacteria > Actinomycetota > Actinomycetes > Mycobacteriales > Micromonosporaceae > DATHBD01. Next base: position 24,809 of record DATHBD010000017.1, read on the forward strand.
GCGAAGGGCGACAGCGGTTGGTTGAGCGCGAAGTCGAACTGCAGATCGAGGGTCAGCCGCACCGAACCGTCCTCGGGATCGCGCTCCACCACGCCGCCCGCCAGCAGCGCCCGGTAGATCGCAATGGCGCGCCGGATGTGCCGGCGCTGGGCGGTGCGGTCCTCGTGGTTGTCGGTGAGGAGGTGCCGCATGGCGGCGAACGCGTCGCCGGGCCGGCCGATGACGTTGAGCAGCGTCGCGTGACTCACCACGAAGCTCGACTTCAGCGGCTCCGGTTCCGCCACGACCAGCCGATCGAACGTCGGCTGGCCCCACCCGATGGAGCCCTCCGGCGGCTTCTTCCGCACGAGCTTGCGCAGCTTCTTCGGGTCGTCCCCCGCCTTGGCCACGGCCTTTTCATTCTCGATGACGTGGTCCGGCGCCTGCACGATGACCGTGCCGATGGTGTCGTACCCGGCCCGCCCGGCCCGCCCGGCGATCTGGTGGAACTCCCGCGCCTGCAACAGTCGGGTCCGGACGCCGTCGTACTTGCTCAGCGCGGTGAACAGCACCGTCCGAATTGGAACGTTGATGCCCACGCCGAGGGTGTCGGTGCCGCAGATGACCTTCAACAGACCGGCCTGCGCGAGGGTCTCCACCAGCCGCCGGTACTTGGGGAGCATGCCGGCATGGTGGACGCCGATGCCATGGCGTACCAGTCGGGACAGCGTCCGGCCGAAGCCGGCGGTGAACCGGAACCCGCCGATGAGCTCCGCGATGGCGTCCTTCTCGGCGCGGGTACATACGTTCACGCTCATCAGTGCCTGCGCCCGCTCGATCGCGGCCACCTGGGTGAAGTGCACCACGTAGACGGGGGCCTGGTGTGTGCTGAGCAGCTCCTCGAGCGTCTCGTGCAGCGGCGTGGTGACGTAGGAGAAGATCAGCGGGACCGGGCGCTCCGCGCTGCTCACGACCGCGGTCGGGCGGCCGGTCCGCCGGGTCAGATCGTCCTTGAAGCGGGTCACGTCGCCGAGGGTCGCGGACATCAGGACGAACTGTGCCTGCGGCAACTCGATCAGCGGCACCTGCCAGGCCCACCCGCGATCCGGGTCGGCGTAGAAGTGGAACTCGTCCATGACGACCTGACCGACGTCGGCCCGGTCACCGTCGCGCAACGCGATGTTGGCCAGGATCTCGGCGGTACAGCAAATGATCGGCGCGCCGTCGTTGACGCTGGCATCGCCCGTCATCATGCCGACCTGGTCGGCGCCGAAGGTGTCACACAGCGCGAAGAACTTCTCCGACACCAGCGCCTTGATCGGTGCGGTGTAGAAGCTCCGCCGCCCGTCGGCCAGGGCCGTGAAGTGCGCCGCCGCCGCTACCAGGCTCTTGCCGGAGCCGGTCGGGGCGCTGAGGATCACGTTGGCGCCCGAGACGATCTCGATCAGCGCCTCCTCCTGGTGGGGGTAGAGCGCGAGTCCCTGCTGCTTGGCCCATCCGGCGAACGCGTCGAAGAGGACGTCGGCGTCAGGCTCCTGATCGCGTCCCAGGGAGGGCGGCAACTGATCGGTAAGGGTCATGGCGTGACCATCGTGCCTCGCTGGGTGCGCCCGAGGCCAGCGGATTGGGAAGACACGCCGAAATCCGGCAGCTCGGCCGGCCAGGCGCAAGGCCGTCGCGCCTGGGTCGTCGCCCTTTTGGCACATACGTACGTACGCCGTGTTGCCGGCCTTATTCCGGCACGCCGATCGGCCACGGAGCGTCGTCGGTTGACTCGATTGGGTATCGCACGGGGTGCCGTGCCGGAGCCGGTTTCGATAGTCTTCGTTCGGCTTGGCGACAGCAGCGGGGAGGCGGTGTCGACGTGGCTGATTCGATCGACGTTGATCTTCGAGGGCTGGATCAGTTCTCGGGTGACGTCAAAGCGGTCACGTCGGCGGTGTTGGCGCCCGGTGCCGATTGGGCCTTCTCGGTGTTCAGGGCCGGGGCCGCGTTCGGTGGCCGGTTCACCGCGAGCCGCGAGGTGGTGGCCGCTCGGTTGAAGTACCACGATGCGTTGGTGTCCGTGACGACCAGCCTGGCCGGCTTCGTGAACGCGTCGCAGATGCTGGTCGCCGCGGTGGAGCAGGTCCGGACCAGGTATGCGGACGCGGACGCGGACGCGGCGGCGCGGTCGGCCGGCGCCGCCGAGATCAATGCGGTGTTGGTGAAGGCAACGGTGGACGCGGCCCAGCAGCAGTCGGTGTCGCCGCTGCTCGCCTCGGATGTTTCGTCGGAGGGCGAGGCCCGGTCGGTGATGGGCACGAAGGCGGATTGGGAGCCGACGGGGTGTGTGGAATGGAGCCGATTCACGGTGCCACAGTTGTGGGACATGGTCCGGGACACCGACGCTGGGACTGTGACGTTCGCGCAGCAACGGGCGTGGCAGGAGACGAATGCGCTGCTGGCGGGGCACGCGAGCAGGCTACGGGCGGCGCAGGAAGAGTTGCTGTCGGTCTGGCCGCCATCGAGCAGCCCCGCCGCCAAGGCATTCAACCGCTACACCGATGCGCTGTTGGCCACGATGCAGCGGGTGGCCGGGGACGCGGGCGTGAATGCCGATGCGACGGGTGGGTTGGGGCACGCGTTAATCGCCGCGAAAGAGCGGATGGCGCCGATTTACGCGCGGTGGATGCGTCAGGAAGCCGCGCAGCGCAATCAGAGCGTGCTTCAGCAGGCGACCGATCTGGTGGGGTTGACCGGTCCGGACGCGTGGCGGGAGCCGTTGCAGCGGGAGGCGGCGCACGTGATGGCGACTGCCGATTTGCACGTGGCCCAGGCAAGGGCTGCACTGCAGGCTCCACCGCCGTTCAGGACGGTACTGCCGCCTGAGGGCCCGCCAACCGAGTCGGGATCGAGCGGAATCGGCGCGACTGGTGGCGCCGGGGCTGGGTGGATGGATCCGCCGGTCATTTCTCAGCCGCAACAGCCGACCCCGGGGCAGGTCGGAACGGGCGGTCCTGATGTCGTGGCCATTGGGCCGGGTACTGGCGAGCCGGGCTGGGTTGGGGGTGATCCGGTGTTGGCGGGGTCGGCGGTTCCATCGGTGTCGTCCACGCCCATGCCCGCGCCTGTGTCCGCGGTGGACGGGTCTGTGGGTCAGGGGTCACTGGTGGGTGGGTTGCTCGGCGCGTTGCCCGGCGTCGTGGTCGGCGGACTTGGCGCTTCCGCGTTGGGCGTCAACGGCGGTGGCTCTCCGGGCGTAGTTGGCAGGACGGGTGGGCCGGTGGCGCGAGTGTCTGCCCCGGTGGGGTCGCCGCAGCAAGGCCGGCTGGTCGGCCCGGGTGGGATCATCGGCGGACCCGGCATGCCAACGCCACCCGTGGCCGGTATTGGCGCTGGAAGCCGTGGCGGTGTGTCGCCGGCAGCTCGGCTGGGTCGCACCGGGGGCGTGATCGGCGCGCAGTCCGGTACGCATCACGTGTCGCCGCCGGTGGGGACGACCGGATCCGCTGGTCGTCGCCGCGCGGATAACGGGGAGCGGCGCGTCGGGTTCGACCCGGACAATCCGTGGGCGGTTGCTGAAGGGGGCCCAGGCGTGATCGAGCCCGGGCCGGCGCCTACGCGCCATGATCCAGGTCCGGGTGTGTTCGGGATCGACCGTTGAGGCTGGTCCGGAGTTCGGCGGTGGTCGCATTGCTCGCGGCTGCCGGGTGTGTGCTGCCGGCCGCACCGGCGCAGGCCGACAGGATCCGGGACGCTCAGTGGCACTTGAAATTCCTCAACGTCGGCGAAGCGCACACGATCACGCAAGGTGCCGGGGTAACCGTGGCGGTCGTGGACACCGGCGTGGACGCCACGCACCCTGACCTGATCCGCAACATCCTGCCCGGCGGTGACCTCACTCCCGGACGCACTGACGGGCGCCGCGACCTGATCGGGCACGGCACTGCGATGGCCGGACTTGTCGCCGGCCACGGGCGGGGCGTCAATGGCATCCTCGGTATCGCCCCCCAGGCCAAGATCCTGCCGGTCATCGTGGCGACCGGTGGCAGCGACGTCGGAGGCCTGTACATCGAGGGCGGGATCAGGTGGGCGGTCCTCCACGGCGCAAGAGTGATCTGTACCGCCTTCAACTCATTCGATTCGCCTGACACCATTCGTGAAATTCAGTTCGCCCTGAACAACGACGTTGTGATCGTTGGCGGCGTAGGGAACCTCCCCGCAGACACCGAGGTGATCTACCCCGCTGCTTACCCAGGGGTCCTCGCCGCCGCCGGGGTCGACCAGGCCAGCAACCACGCCGCGACCTCCACCACCGGCGAGCAGGTCGTCATCGCCGCCCCAGCAGTCGACGTCCCGGCAACCTGGCTTGACCACGAGTACAGAACCTCGACCGGGACCAGTAACGCCGCCGCCATCACGGCCGGCGCTGCCGCGCTCGTGCGCGCGAAGTACCCGAATCTCTCCGCTCGCGAGGTCGTGCACCGGCTCACCGCCACCGCCGACGACAAGGGCCCACCCGGCCGCGACCCCGAGTACGGCTACGGCGTACTCAATCTCGTCAAAGCCCTGACCGCGGACGTGCCACCCGCGACACCGAGCCCGTCCCCGACCGCCGCCCAGGCCACCACCAGTCCAGCGGCCAGCGCCCAACCCGACCGACCCGACACCACCACAGCCATCTTCATCGGAATCGCACTCCTGCTACTCCTCACCGGCGCGGGAGCCGCCACCTACCTCCTCCACCGAGCCCGCCGGTAGGCGCCTGGACCGAGGCGGTTCGGCGGCGGCGTCAGCTGGTGGGCCAGCGGTCCCCCGCGTCCAGTCGCTGTGCGAGGAGAACCTGGAGCGGCATCGACTCGCCGTCGCGCGCACCTTCACCGATCACCAGCCGAGGGTCCTCAGGCTGCACCACCGCACCGACGAAGCGGGCGCGTAGGCTGGCCGGCACGGTGAGTACATAGAAGTTGCCGTCACTGTCCACCGCTATGGAGCGGTCGGTCCGCAGGTACCAACCCCGGAGGTTGGTGCGGTACCGCGTCCGGCCGTTGTACGCGCAGGCGGTCAACGGAGTGGTGGGGACGCCGCGCCGCCGCGCCTCGGCCGTGAAATCAGCGATCAGTTGCCGAGCGCGTTCTGCCTCAGCGCGTTTGACCCGCTCCTGTGCCGCCGCGTGCTCGGCGATCGCCCGGCTCCGCTGCTCGTTCCAGGCGGCCCGCTCATCCGTACCCATGCCGCCATTGTCCGTCAGGCCACGCAGCCCGGCGTTGGTGCATCCAGCAACCGCCACTCGTTGCCGGTCCACTCCAGGATCATGGTGCAGCTCGCGAACACCAGTGGACCGAGGCTGTCCCGCGCCGCGCCGGTGCTGTCGATGCTCGACCGGGGAGTCCGGTCGAGCGTCGCCTCGTACAGCGGTCGCTCGACGCTCCAGAGGCTGTCGTTCGTGACCCTGCGAACCGCGTATGTTCCACCGCGCATGGAACCGCCGTTGTCGTAGCTACGCCGAATGGTCGCCACGGCGCTCTGGCAGGCTCCGCAGGCGGGGCTGGTCAGGCGGGCGACCTCTGCGGTGTCGCCTGTGCTGGCCGCTTCGCCGAGTGACGCGAAGAAGTACCGCACAAACTCGGCCCCACCCTGGGCGGAGCGCGCGGCGGCACCGGTCGGCGGCCCGGGCCGGGCGCCGCTGCCGGCTGACGGCTGGGCGCCGACTGACGGCTGGGCACCGCTCGGCTGCGTACCGCCTGGCTGGGCACCGGCTGACGGCGGCGGCGTTGGCGCCGGGTCTCCGAAAGCCCGAACGATCAGGAGGATGACCAGGCACGCGACGACGGTCACCGCCCCGAGCGCGACTCCGAGCGGGCGGCGGTAGATCGGCCGCTGAGTCGCGGAGGAGCGGTCACGGCCAAACGTCGGGACCGGTGCGCGACCGGCGTCGGCCGTGCCCGGCGCCGCGGTCGACTGATGCGTCCCCGACCGGCCGGGCAGGGACAGATCCCGTCGGGGCGGCCCTGGTACGAGCTGGCTCGGCGGTGCCGGCCCGGGTTCGGGGTGAGGGATCGGCGCAGGGCCCACGGCGGGCGCCGGAGCAGGTCCCAACGCGCGGAGACGTTGATGGACGACAGCGGCCGTCGGGCGCAGTGCAGGCTCCGCGACGAGGCAGGATGATGCGACTGCCCGCAGTGCGCCGAGCAGCGCGTCATTGTGGGGATGCGATCCGGCGCTCACCGCCACCATCTCGGTCAGCACCGCACCGAGCCCGTACACGTCACTCGCTGGCGCGGGCACTACACCGCGGGTCACCTCGGGAGCCCGATACCACGGGCGCTCGCCAGGTTCCGGGAAATCCGGCGCGCGCCGCCCGGCATCGATCAGCACCGCCACGGAAAAGTCGGTCAGCCGGGCCGGGCCCTCGCCGGGCGGCGGAATGACCACATTGGACGGCTTGATGTCTCCGTGCACCATCCCCATGCGGTGCGCGGAAATCAACGCATCGGCAATGACATCCGCCACGTCACGCGCGGTACTGGCGGTCATCGGTCCGTAGGCGGACGGCCACCGAGCGACATCAGTGCCGTCGACAAGGTCGGACACCAGACCCAGAGCGTCGTCATCGACCACAACCTCGAGAAGACGTGCGATGCCGGGATGCCACAGCGCGGTCAGCTCACGGCGGGCGCGCAGGAACCGGTCCGCGAGGCGAGGGTCGGCCGCAAGGTGCGGATGCAGCACTTTGACGGCTACGGTTCGACCGGTGCCACGATCCAACGCCCGCCATACCATTCCGGCATCTCCGCTGGCGAGGAGATCCGACAACTGATAGCGGCCGCCGAGGACGGGCACCATACGACTGAATCCCCAATCCGCTCTCGCACCGTGTCGAACCCGTCACCCGTCACCGTTCCTACAACCGGCACCATTTCGTGACCGGCATAATGCCGAATCCACCGCAGTATCATTGTTGATCAATAGCGCTCCGGTGGTTCCGATCACTCTTGTGTACACACTGCACGGGCGTCCATGCCACCGAACGCGTCAGAAAGGGAATACCAACATGGTTGCCTCCGTCGTTCGGCACCGCCGCTCGAATCGTCTCGCCATCGTCGGGGGCGTGGCGGCTGTCGCACTGGTGGTCGGCGGCGGAACCATCGGATACCTGCGTTACGGCGGCTCGGACGACGCCGGCGGGCGGGCCGGTGCAGACGGAGCCGGTACGGGTGGGGCGTGCGACGGTGACCCGGTCACGCTCACCGTCGCCGCGGCCCCGGACAGCGCGCCGGTCCTCACCCGACTGGCCGAGACATGGACGGCCACGAAGCCTGCCGTGGGCAAGCGGTGCGCGGCGGTCACCGTACGATCGCTGCCCAGCGGCGAGGTGGCAGCCGCGGTTGGACCGACGTGGGATGAGCAGCGCGGTGGGCAACGCCCAGATGTGTGGGTGCCCGACTCGAGCGCATGGCTGCTCGTCGCCGCCGGACGGCCCGAGGCGGGTGGCGTACTCCCGACCGACGCTCCGCCGAGCCTCGCCAGCTCGCCCGTGGTCCTGGCGATGCAGCGACCGATGGCCCAGGCGCTCGGCTGGCCGGAGCGCCCGGTCGGCTGGACGGATCTGGCGGGCACGTTTGCCGGCGGCCAGACCTGGGCCAAGCTCGGCCACCCGGAATGGGGCTCCTTCCGACTCGGGATGGTGGACCCTACCCGCGCGATCGCCGGCCTGTTCTCGACGCTGACGTTCCTCGATCCGGACAACAGCGGCACGATGAGCGATCCGGAACTCCTCGGCGGCCTGTCGCTGAGCCAGCTCGCCACCGCCACGGCCGCTGACGTCGAGGGCCTGCTACAACCGTTCACCCGCAGCGACGCCGCCCAGACGGCACCGACGACGCTGCCCGCCGCCATGCCACTGCTGGAACGCGACCTTGCCCAATACGCGGCGAACCAGCCGAAGGTCGATCTGGTGCCCGTGTACCCGAAGGAGGGGGCCGGCTTTGCCGACTACCCGTACGCGGTGCTGCGCGCGCCGTGGGTGGACCCGGTTCGTCAGCGCGTCGCTGCCGAGTTCCTGACGTATCTGCGCACCGACGCCGCCAAACAGGCATTCAGCGAAGCCGGATACCGCGACGCCGCCCGGGCAACCGCCGATACTCCCCTGCTGGCATCCAGCCGCGGGTTCCAGCAGACGGTGCAGGTGCCGCTGCGCACCGCAACGCCCACCAACCTGCAGAATCTGCTGGGGATGTGGAGCGTGCTGCAACGGCCGAACAATGCCCTGGTGGTCCTGGACACCTCGGGTTCCATGAAGGATCCCGTGCCGGGCACCGATCTCAGCCGGCTGCAGCTCGTCCAGGGCGCCGCGACCCAGGGCGCCAGCCTGCTCAACAACCAGACGTCGATCGGGCTGTGGGAATTCTCGTCCAAGCTCACGCCCACCACCGACTGGCGGGAGCTGGTGCCGCTGGGCCCGGCCAGTGACAACCTCGGACCGGCGACGCGCCGGCAGGCGATGCTCGGCGCGATCTCGACCTTGCAGATCAACAAGGGCACCGGCCTGTACGACACGGTGTACGCGGCGTACCAGCGGATGCAGGAGGCCTGGCAGCCCAACGCGCAGAACGTTCTCGTCGTGATGACCGACGGCAAGAACGAGGACGACACCGGCCTGGATCTGCCCGGGCTTCTGGACCGGCTACGCCAGGCGGCCCGGGCCGACCGGCCGTTGGCGGTGATCGCGCTCGCCGTCGGACCGGAGGCCGACGCGGTCGCGCTCCAGCAGATCTGCACGGCGACGGGTGGGCGGGCCTTCATCGCCCGTGACGAGGTGACCGCCATCCAGCAGATCGTGCTGGCGTTCGCCGGGCGCATCGCGTGATCATCGCGCTCTCGGAGCCAGCGGGCAGGTGCCCGGAGTGCCACAGAGGGAGACGAGCCCGGGTCCGGGGGCGTCGTCTCCGACCGGGGAGCCCCCGGCTCGTTCTCCTACCGGGGAGCCGCAGGAGAGCAACCAGCAGGCTCCACGTATTGGTGCGTACGGCAATTGTGTTTCACCGGAACGGCGCCGTCTACCGCGAAACGACTCCAATGTGTAACACCGTGGGCGCAGTTCGTCACGGCCGGACGGTCAACGTGCAGCTCAGCCCGGTGGGCCGGCGGCAAAGCGCCCGATTTCCGGCGGGTCGACCGGGAGCCCGTCGGAGCGGAAGCTGCGCCCGTCCGCGGTGACGGCGGCCGACTCGTGACCCGCCAGGTGAGCGAGCCAGTCCAGGCCGGGCAGGCCCATGGCGAGGGCGGCGGTGGCGTACGCGTCAGCGAGGCCCAGGTCCGAGCCGACCACGGTCACTGAGCACAGGTCCCGGGCCGGCACCCCGCGGTGCGGATCAACCACGTGGAACCCGCGCTCATACGTACCGGACGTGGCCACCGCGAGATCCGCACCGACGAGTACCGCGTACACCGACAGCGGTTCAAACGGGTGGCGCAGGCCAACCCGCCACGGCTGGCCGGGCGCGCAGGTGCCCCGCACCCGGACATCGCCACCGGCGTTGATGCAGTGGTTCACGGCACCGGCGGCGAGGAGGCGGTCGGACGCGACCTGGACCGCCCAGCCCTTGACGTAGCCGGAGGGGTCCAGACGCCCGGTCGCGTACGCATCGAAGTACCCGTCAGTGACGCGCCACAGTTCGGCGCAGCGCTCAACCACGGTCCGGACGTCGGCGGAGCACTCGCCCACCGCCAGTTCGCCTCGGCCGAGGCGGCTGACCTCGCTGCCCGGCAGGTAGGTGCTGAAGAGTTCATCGACGGTGCGAAGCCAGCGGAAAACGTCGTCGAGCAGGCCCTCCACCACCGCAGCAGGCCGATCGTCGACGACCTCGACGGTCACGGCCATGCCCATCACATGCTCAACGCGGTGCCGACCAGGCGCGGGTGCCGGTTGATCCTTCCCCGGCGCCGGCTCAAACTCGTTTGGCGGCATCCAGCGCTGCCTGCAGGGACTTGGTGTACGCGGCGCTGGTGTACGTGGCGCCCGAGACGGTCTGGATGGCGGCGCTCTGGGCGACGAGGGCCTCCTCGCGCAGCTCCGCCCCGGCACGTTTACTGATCTGGACCGACATGCCGTCGCCGTCGGGCAGCCGAAGCGCGGCAACCTCCGTGAGGCGCCCGCCGGCGACCGTGATCCGCACCTGGACCTGGCCGTATTTGCTGGTGACCAGGGATCCGGTGAAGGCGCCGTCACGCAGGGCCGCAGGCGCCACAGCCGGAGGAGCGCTCTTACCGCCCGGTGCGGTGCCGCCCGGGGCAGTGCCGCCCTGGGTGGCGGCGCCCTGGGCAGTGCCGCCCTGGGCAGTGCCGCCCTGGGTGGCGGCGCCCGCGCCCGTCCCACCGGGGTCCGCGCCGGCCGGGCCGGCACCGCCGGGGTCCGTCCCGCCGGGACCGGCACTGTTCGGACCCGTGCCGTCGGGGCCGGGACCGCCCGGGGCGGTACCTTCGGGGCCCGCTCCGGGCGTCGGCGAGCTTCCCGAATCGGCAAGCACGGTCGAGGCGGGGCTGGTCACCAGCCCAGCCTTCAGCCCCACCAGCAGGCTTGTGCCTGCGGCCGTGCTCAACAGCGCGACGATGGCGCGGCGCAACGTGGTACCTCCGGCTCAGAACTCGAATGGGTCGACGTGGATGTTGCGACGACGCACCCGCAGGCGACGCAGCACGCCGGTGGTGTGCTGGACGAACGATTGCGGGCCGCAGAGGTACACGTCCCGCTCGGCAACGTCCGGCACGAGTTGGCGGATGCCTTCGGGACTCATCATCCACTGCACCTCCGGCTCGTCCCGGTTGCCGATGACGTACCAGATGTGGGCATGCCGGGTCTCAGCGAGCCAGTCGAGTTCCCGGCCGAACGCGACGTCGACCTCGTCGCGGGCGCGGTAGATCACCACCGCGCCGGGGGGCAACTCCTCCAGCACCGCCCGGACAGGGGCGATGCCGCTGCCGGCGGCGATGAGGAGTGATCCACCTCGGTTACGGCGCTCCGCGGTGAAGTCGCCGGACGGGCCATCGATCAGCACCTTCGCGCCGACGGGTAGCTGAGCAAGGTTGCCGGTGTGGTCACCGACCGACTTCGCGGTCAACCGCAGCCACTGGTCATGGGGCGCGGCGGAGAGCGAGAACGGATGCGACTGCCACCACCGGCCGCGGGTCAGGAACCGCCACCGGAAGAACTGGCCGGCGCGAACCTGCAGGCGGTCCAGGTCGCGACCGGTGACGTAGACGGAGACCGTGTCGGCGGCCTCCGGGACCACCTCCACCACCCGGAGCCGGTGGCGCAGGTTCAACCGCGCCGGCTCGATGAGCCGGCCCCAGACCAGCATGCCGATCACGACGAGGTACAGGGCGATCCAGCCGTACCGCACCAGGCCGGCCGTGGAAAGCTGCTCCCCGAGCGCGAACTGGTGGCCGTAGCCCAGCAGCAGAATCAGGTACGTGCTCAGGTGCAGCAGATGCCACACCTCGTACGGCAGGGCACGGCGGATCGCCCGGATGCCGAGCAGCCCGGTTCCGGTCAGGATCACCGTGGCGATCGTGGCACTGACCATGTCTTCGAGCTGGGTCAGGATCGTCCAGAACTGGCTGAAGATCGAGACGCCCCGGAATCCGGCGTAGCCGAGCACGATCAACACGGCGTGGGCCAGGACGATCACGACCACGGAGCCGCCCAGCTCGCGGTGCCAGAGCAGCATGTGCCTGGTGCCGATCCATCGTTCCAGCCAGCCCAGGCGGCTGATCAGGACGATCTGGACCAGGAGGAGGTACCCCCCGACCAACCCGGTGATGCGCCCCGCCGCAACCAGTAGCCCCGAAGTCGTGGTGAGGGACTGCGTCGGGGTGTCCAGCCACCACGGTGCCACGCACGCCACCAGACCGAGGAAGAAGATTGCCCGGAGCACCCACCGCCCGGGCCACATGCGGCGGACCGGCGTGGCGGGCCGGAAGAACACATCCGGTGGATGCTCCGGCTCGGCAACTCGATGGGTTGCGGGCGCCCGCCCCTCCGCGGTGTCGGCAGCCAACGGCTCCGCCGGGAACTGTCCGGTCCCGTGCCGACCAGGGGCGGGCTGGCTCGGGGCGAACTGCGCCGGGGCAGGCGGGGCCGGGGCGAACTGCGTCGGGGCAGGCGGGGCCGGGGCGAACTGCGCCGGAGCGAACTGCGCCGGGGCGAACTGCGCCGGGGCGAACTGGCCCGAGGCGAGGTGACCCGACGCAAGTTGGGTCGCGGCGAATTGGGCTGGCGCGTACGGGGCGTCGGGGGGACCGGGTTGAGTCCGGCCGATTGGGGCCGGGGTGGGTGGGGCCGGGGGGAACCGGGTCTGGGCGGATTGGGCCGCGCGGAACTGGCCGGTGACCGGATGCTCCGGGGCAAGGCGCTGGCTGGGTCGGGCATCCGAGACCGGGCCAGGCGCGAATCGCGGAGCAGGATGGGCTGCGGGTTGCGGCGCCGGTACCTGAGGGGCGCCCCCCACTTCATCGGCGCGCTCACCACGGGCGGGCGGCTGATACGCCGGCGTTCCGTACTGCGGCGTCCCGTACTGCGGCGTCTCGTATACCGGTGTCTCGTATACCGGTGTCTCGTACGCCGACGGCCAGTACGCCGGCTGCTGCTGCGCCCGCGCATCGCGGACCGGCGGCTCCGCCCGCGCGTCGCGGGTCTGCGCGTCGCGGGCCCGGGGGTCGACACCGCCGGGTGCGCTGGTCTGGTCAGCCCTGGACGCCGCGTCGGTGTCCCAGAGGTCCGCCGTGTCGAGCCGCGTCCGGGAGCGATTGTCGAGCCGCCGCCGCAGGACCGCAGCGGACGGACCCGAGGTCCAACTGCCGGAATCGCCGGCCGGGTCGCTACGCGACCAGCCGGAAGCCACCAGGCCGTCAGGATCCACAGGTAGGTCCTACCAGGGTTGGCGGAGAGTGCGGTAAGCCGACCCGGTAGCTTCAGGAAATCTTGCGCCCCACTTAGGCTGCGCTTAGAAAAGCTGACGCAGCGTGGTCGGTAGACGACACCAAGCACCAGAACCCCACCGGGCCCCTGGGGAAGGATGGTGCTGGAGGTGACGACCGATGCGTCTTGATCCATACCGGCGGGTGCTCGCCATCGCCGGGCTCCGTCCGCTGCTGGTGGCGGCGGTGCTGGCCCGGGTGCCGGTCACCATGACAGCAGTCACATTGACGCTGCACGTGGTGCTGAACCTGGACCGGGGGTACGGCGCCGCCGGGCTCGTCGCCGCCGCCGCGACGGTCGGCTCGGCACTTGGCGGCCCGCTGCTCGGTCGACTCGTCGACCGCCGGGGCCTGCGGCTGGTGCTCGCCATCACCACGGTTGCGGAGGCGACGTTCTGGGGCTGCGCCCCGCTGCTGCCGTACCCGGCGTTGCTCGGCTTTGCCCTGCTCGGCGGGCTGCTCACGTTGCCGGTGTTCTCCGTGGTCCGGCAATCCCTGGCGGCGCTCGTGCCGGCTGATCAGCGGCGGCCGGCATATGCGCTGGACTCGATGCTCGTCGAGGTGTCGTTCATGGTGGGACCGGCACTTGCGGTGCTGCTCGTCACCACGCTGTCCGCGGGGACGACCATGTGGATCATCGGCGCCGCAATGGTCGCTGCCGGCAGCACGCTGTACCTGCTCAACCCGAGGGTGCGCACCACACAGGAGGAGGCGGAGCACGCCGGCCCCCTACGTCGCCGGGAGTGGCTGCGGCCGGAGCTGATCGCCATGCTGCTGATCGCGTTCGCGACCACCGTGGTCCTGGGTGGTACCGATGTTGCCCTGGTCGCCGCGATGCGGGCAGCGGACGAGGTCGCCTGGACCGGCGTGGTGTTCGCCGCCTGGGCCGGCGTATCGCTGGTCGGCGGTTTCGTCTATGGCATGATCGCCAACCCGCCCCGCCCGGTGGTGCTGCTCGGGCTCCTGGGTCTCGCCACGGTGCCGATCGGCCTGGGGCACGGCTGGGAGATGCTGATCTTGACGATCATCCCAGCCGGGTTCCTGTGTGCGCCGACCCTCACGGCGACGACCGATGTCGTCAGCCGACTGGTCCCCGCGTCCGCCCGCGGGGAGGCGATGGGCTGGCACGGCTCGGCGATGACCGCCGGTGTGGCGTGCGGCGCCCCGTTGGCCGGCGTGGTCATCGATCACTCTTCGCCAGCCTGGGGTTTCGTCGCCGTGGGCGCGGTCGGTCTCCTCGTCGCGGTCGTGTTCGTTCCGCTCCTGCGCCGGGTGGCGCGCGCCGACGAAGTACCCGTAACTGAGACGCACAGCACCATCGATTCGAGCGGTGAACCGCGTCCCGTTTGCACGGAATGAGGGCGGGTATCGCACCGGTTGCAGCGCGGGACAGGCTCGCAGCTGGGGCCGAGGGGGCACGATGACGGACGACGCCGGGTACTCACCACACGAGCACCGCCCGCTGCGGGGTTACCTGACCCTGATGAGCGTGTACGCCGGTGGGACGCTCGGGGCCGCGGCCCTGGCCAGACGCACCGGGCGGACGCTGCCGGAACGCCTCGACGCCACCGACATCGCCACGCTGGCCGTCGCAACCCACAAGCTGAGCCGCATCATCTCCAAGGACAGCGTGACGAGCCCGCTGCGGGCGCCGTTCACGAGGTACGAGGAACCGGCCGGTGAGGCCGAGCTGAACGAGAGCCCGCGCGGGAGCGGCGTCAGGCACTCCCTCGGCGAGCTGCTGACCTGCCCCTTCTGCATGGCGGTCTGGGTCGCGACCGGGTTCGCCGGTGGTCTGGTCTTTGCGCCCCGGCTGACCAGGCTGGTGGCTGGCGCGGCCGCCGCGGTCGCCGGCGCGGACTTCCTGCACATCGGGTACACCATCGCCAAGCAGTCGGTACACAGGGACTGAGCCACCGAGCGCGGTATTCCTCTCCCGGGCGTCCCGGCCGCCGTCGATACGACGCGCACCCGTCGCGGCGCCCGGTCCGCACGCGCGGACGACCTTCTGCTGCGTGATCAGTGACGAACACCTCGTGAGCATTCCGGTGTTCGAGGGGTCCGTCAGGGTAGTGGGGATGGTAAACCGGTTGTACGCGCCTCGTCGGGTGCGTGCATGACTGCGGGGAGGCTGGCATGCGACTTCACGACGACGACATCACCACGACGGGCGCTGGCGGTACGGCCGACGGGCCGGCTGACGGCGGCGCCATGCAGGGCGCGCACGACGGCGGCGCTGACGGCGGCGCCGACAGTGCACCGGTCAGTGGCGCCGATCCATTGACCGAATCCGGCAGGAGCGGTGGCCCCACCGGCACTGGCGCGGACCTCGGCCCGGCCGAGGGCGGCAGTGTCGGCTCAGCCGACGACCGAGCCGCTGAACGATGACCACCCGAGCCCGAGCAATGACCATCCCACCCCGGGCGATGACCAGTCGAAGCCGAGCGATGACGACTGAGCGGAAGCTATGACCATCGAGCGGGAGACGGCCGGCGCGCCGACGCGCCCGGCCCACCAGGTGCACCGGGCTCACCCGGCGTTGAGCCGATGTATCGCGGTCGCTCCCGCGGAGTTCGCCACGTGGTACTGGTCGGTCCGCCCACTGCACTCCCCCGCGGCGGATCTCCCCAAGGGGTTCGACGACCTGCTGAGTGTGGCCGACGTCGACGAGTTGGTGAGTCGGCGGGGCGTGCGGACACCCTTCCTGCGGGTGGTGAACGACGGCCGGGTGGTGCCCACGCAGCGGTTCTCCGGTAGCGGAGGCGCCGGGGCCGAGGTCGCCGACCAGGTGGTCGACGATCGGGTCCTCGAGTTGGTGATGGACGGCGCGACGCTGGTGCTGCAGGGGCTGCACCGCCTCTGGCCGGCGCTGATCGACTTCACCGTGGCGCTTCGTGCCGAGCTGGGCCATCCGGTCCAGGTCAACGCCTATCTCACGCCGGCCGGCGCACAAGGGCTGGGGGCGCACTACGACACGCATGACGTGTTCGTGCTGCAGGTGGCCGGCCGCAAACGCTGGCGGGTCCACCGGCCGGTCAAGGGCAGCCCGTTGGAGAGCCAGCCGTGGGGCGGTCAGCTCGACGAGGTCAACGCGACCGCCGACGGCGAGCCGGCACTGGACGTGACGCTGGAGCCGGGCGACTCGCTCTACCTGCCCCGCGGCTGGCTGCATTCGGCCACCGCGCTCGACGAACGGTCCCTGCACCTCACCGTGGGGATCAGGCCCATCACGCGGTACGCCGTACTGGAGGCGCTGACCACGCTCGCAGCCGAGGACGAAGAGCTCCGGGCGGCCTTGCCGATGGGGGTGAACATCGCCAATCCGGCCGAGTTGTCGGTGCACCTTGCCGAGACGGTGGCGGCGCTGGGCAACTGGCTCGGCCGGGCCGAACCGGCCGGCATCGCGACCGTGCTGACCGAACGGTTCTGGCCGGCCAGCCGACCGGCGCCGATCCGACCGCTGGCACAGGCCGACGCGATCGCTTCGCTTGCTCCGGACAGCCGGGTGACGGTACGGCCAGGGCTGCAGTGGCGCCTGGTCCGCCACGAGCCCGAGCGCGTGACGCTGCACCTGACCGATCGGGCGCTGACCTTCCCCCGCCACTGCGAGCCGGCACTGCGAACTGTGCTGAGCGGGTCGGTGGAACGGGTCGGTGACCTGCCGGGCCTGCCGGATGACACCGACCGACTGGTGCTGGGTCGCCGTCTTCTCCGCGAGGCCGTGCTGGTGCCCGCCCAGGCCGCCCGGTAGCCGCCCGGCCGCCGGCCGGCCGCGCCGAGCGGAAATGGCAGGACGCCCGGTTTGGGGCGGAAATACCGGAAATCTGAGTACTCTTACCGGCACAAGGTTGTGGGATTCAGCCGGTGATGGGGGATCGATGCCGGGGCTCGACACGCGGGTGCTCGACGTGCAGATGCTGCGACGACCGGACCGGCTCGCCGCGCTCGATCACGCCCGGCTGTTGTTGTCGGCCGCCGGTGCCCCGAGTACCAGCGTCGCGCGGTTGGCCGGCGCCGCGGTGGCCGCCCCGATCGCCCTGGTCACCCTCCTCGGCGCCGACGGGATGTACGTGGTGGGCAGTCACCAGGCCCCGGGCGCCGCGGCGGCGGCGGGCGTGGCAGCGGCTGAGGTGCCGCTGCCGGCGTCGTTCTGCCAGTACGTGGTGAGCAGCGACCATCTGGTCGTGGTGGGCGATGCGCGTCGTGAACCGGCGATGTCCGCCCCGTGGTCCGGTCGGCTCCTGGCCTACCTGGGCTGCCCGGTGCGCGGTCCGGACGGGCACACGGTGGGTGCGGTGTGCGTGGTGGACACGGTGCCCCGCCGGTGGACCGACGCCGATACGGCCGCGGTCGGTGAGGCGGCGCGGGTCCTGGAAAGCCTGCTGGCGGCCGGATCACCGGCCCAGGCGACGGCGGCAGCGGACTCATCGCCCCCCGACGCCTCCCCGTCTCCCACGCCGGACGATGCCGTACCCACGGGCGGGTCACCCGCCGGGCCACCGACCGGGGACACCGACACGCTGCTCGAGGCGGCGCTGCGGCCGGCACGACCCGACGGCGGGGTGGAGCGCCGGTTCCTGGACGCGCTGCTGGACAGCCTGGACACCGCGGTCGCGGTCTGCGACAGCGCCGGCAAGCTGGTGCTGATCAACCAGCCGTACGGCCAACCGACGGCCGATTTCGACGTGCCGCTGATGCGCGCACTGGGTGGGGAGCACCTGCGGGAACTGCCGATGCTCGTGTCCCAACCGGACGTCCCCCCGCGAACGTTCCTGGTCAACGGCGAGCCGATCGTCGGCCCGGACGGCATTGCGCTGGGCGCGGTGGTCGCGCTGCACGATGTCACCGAGCGCCGCCAGGCCGAGCAGCTCACCGAGTCGGAGGTGGCGGCCTCGCGGGTGCTCAGCCGGGCCGGCACCGTGGACGAGGCCGGCCGGCTCGTCCTCGACGCGATCGGGCGGATCCAGGGATGGCGACACGCTGAGCTCTGGCTGGCCCAGGATGTCGGCGGCGGCCTGCGGCCCGCGGCCACCTGGACCGAGGAGGGGTACGACCTGCGCGACTTCGTGCCGGACTCGGTGAGCGCCGGCCAAGGCCTCGCGGGCGTCGCGTGGGAGTCCGGAACGCCGATCTGGTCGACCGGACAGGACCTGCCTGGCATCCCGGACTCCGCCGCGATGGCCGCGCACCACCTGCACCTCGCGGTGGCGGTGCCCGTGCCCAGTGCCGAGCGGGCGCTCGGTGTGCTGACCTTCTACGCCGACGTCGCGCGGGTGCGTGACGAGGCGTTGCTCGCGCTGCTCTCCGGGGTCGCCGCGCACATCGGACAGTACGTGGAGCGGCACCGCGCGGAGGAACTGACGCTGGAACTGGCCAGGTCCAAGGACGAGTTCATCGCCCTGGTCGGGCACGAACTGCGCACGCCGCTGACCTCCGTGTCGGCGTACACCGAGTTGCTGCTCACCGACAACACGATCGGCCCGGACGAGCAGCGCGAGTTCCTCGCCATCATCGACCGCAACGCCGAGACGCTGCGCCGCATCATCGACGATCTCCTCGACCTCGCCGGGTTGGAGAGCGGGTATGTCACCGTCCGCACCGACGAGGTGGATCTGGCCACCATCGTCCGGGAGGCGGTGGCTGCGATGCGCCCGGCGGCGGCCGCGAAGGACCTCGAGATGCACAGTGGAGCGCTGCCGGCGACCGCGCCGATGGTCGGCGACGCGGCACGCCTGCGACAGGTGATCGACCACCTGCTCACCAACGCCGTGCTGTACACGCCCGGCGGCGGCACGGTCGCCGTGGCCCTGTCCGACGAAGGCGCCGCGTACCGGGTCACCGTCACGGACAACGGCATCGGCATCCCCCAGGCCGAGCGCCAGCAGCTCTTCCAACGCTTCTTCCGGGCCTCCAACACGCGCAGCCGCGGCATCCCCGGGACCGGGCTCGGGCTGACCATCAGCCGGACCATTGTCGAGCGACACGCCGGCACGATTACGGTGGACGATCGGTCCGAACCGGGGACCACGTTCGAGGTACGGTTGCCCTCCGCACGGTAGCGCCGCACGGAGGGCGCCCGACCGTCGGAGTGGCTTCGGGAGGCCGGGTGCGCAAGGCGGAGCGTGGTGCGGTCGGCCGGGTCGGCTGGGCCGGCACGCCGGGTAGGGCAGTGACCGGCGCACTCGTCGTGGTCCTGCTGGGTGGGTTGACCGGTTGTGCCGACACGCGTCGCGTCGCGTCGCCGCTGCGCCCGGTGGCGGGGACGGAGCCGGCCGCGACCTCGGCGAGCGCGTCGGAGGCGGCCAGCCGCGAGCCGGTCACCGTTGCGGTCAGCCCGTCACCGGCGGCAGCCGACGTGCCAGTCAGCGTGGAGATCGGGACCGCGGTGAGCGGCGGGTCGGTGAGTGACGTCGCGCTGGCGGACGGCGCTGGCAGGCGGATCCCCGGCGTGATGCGCGACGACGGCACCTCGTGGATCCCGGGGCAGCCATTGGAGTACGCGACCCGGTACACCGCCACGGTGACCGCCAGCTCGGCGGACGGGCGCACCGCCACCGGGACGACCACGTTCACCACGATGCCCCGGCCCGGCGGCACCCGGGTCGGCACCGGCCTCTACCTCTTCACCGGCAACACCTACGGAGTCGCCATGCCGGTGGTCGTGGAGTTCGAGTCAGACGTGCCGGCCGACGCACGCGCCGCCGTGGAGCGCCGCCTGCTGGTGCACAGCGATCCGCCGCAGCCGGGCGCATGGCGCTGGTTCGGCTCCCGGCAGGTGATGTACCGCCCCCCGCAGTACTGGCGGTCCGGCACGAAGCTCACCGTGCGGTCCGCACTGAGCGGGCATCCGATCGGCCGGCGGTTCGGTGACATGGACCGCTCAGCGACCGTCACCATCGGCCGGGACCTGCGCATCAATGTGGACAACGCGACCAAGCAGATGACCGTCGTGCAGGACGGTCAGGTCCTCCGCACCATGCCGGTCAGCCTCGGCAAGCCGAAGACGCCGTCGTCCAGCGGCACCATGGTGATCATGGAGAAGCAGGAGTCCACCGTCTTCGACACCACTGCCGAGGACGGGCCGGACGGCTACCGCATCGACATCAGGTACGCCCAGCGCCTGACCTGGGGTGGGCAGTTCATCCACTCCGCCCCGTGGTCGGTACGCGACCAGGGCGTCCGAAACGTGTCCCACGGATGCGTCAACCTGTCGCCGGCCAACGCGACGTGGCTGTTCGGGCAGACGATGGTCGGTGACCCGGTGACGGTGAAGGGGACCGATCGGGCGCTCGAACCCGGCGACGGCTGGACGGCGTGGGACGCGCCGTGGTCGGCGCACGCCCCCGGCAGCGCCGTCCCCGACGCTGCGCCCCCTGGCTCCGGCGGTCCGTCGGCGCCGGCCTGAGCACCCGACCACGCCTGACCGTGCGGCAATCCGGCATCGGCGACCCCGGGCGGCATG
Source organism: Micromonosporaceae bacterium (assembly GCA_035296325.1). Lineage (GTDB taxonomy): Bacteria > Actinomycetota > Actinomycetes > Mycobacteriales > Micromonosporaceae > DATHBD01. The sequence goes on from DATHBD010000017.1 coordinate 45,210, forward strand.
AATTGGGGACTCGCGCAGAGCGCCGGAGGCGCATCATCGGGGTGAGGATTTTTCGACACATGGGGAGGGCCGATGGGGGCCAGACGGAACGTGCGGACCAGCGGACTGGCCGGGCTGCTCGCGGCGACCACGGCACTCGGGCTGACCGGCTGCACCACCAGTTCAGAGGCGCGTACCGCCCCGCTGGAAGCGGCAAAGCCCTCCGCGAGCGTCGCCGTCACCCCGGCGGCGGTCACCGCGACGGTCACGCCGGCCGATGGCGCCACCGACGTCCCGACCGCCACCGAGCTGACGTACGCGGCCACCAACGGGACGGTGAGCGCGGTCGAGCTGACTGACAGCGCCGGCGGGAAGGTCGATGGGGCGGCGCGGCCGGACGGCTCCGGTTGGCTGCCGGCCAGGCAGTTGAAGTACGCCACCCGCTACGTCGCGAAGGTGACCGCGAAGTCGGAGCGGGGCGGGGCGGAGGCGACCGTGACGTCGACGTTCACCACCATGGCCAAGCCGGCCAAGCTGATCCACGTGAGCACCCAGCTCGCCGACGACGGCGTCTACGGCGTCGCCATGCCGGTCATCATCAACTTCGGCTCCGAGGTACCCGCGGCGCAGCGTGCCGCCGTGCAGAGCCGGGTCCTGATCACCAGCGACCCGCCGCAGGTCGGTGGCTTCCACTGGTTCCACGGCAAGGAGCTGCACTTCCGACCCAGGGAGTACTGGCAGGCCGGCACGAAGCTGACCTTCCGCGTCGCCGTGGGCGGGCTGCCGCTGGGCGCCAACCGGTACGGCGGCAACGACGTGCACGTGCGCGCCACGATCGGCCGCAAGCTCGTCATCACCGCCGACAACGCCACCAAGCAGCTCACCGTGGCGCAGGACGGACAGCCGCCCAAGGTCGTGCCGGTGAGCTTCGGCAAGCCGCGCACGCCCTCGTCGAGCGGTCATATGATGATCATGACAAGGCGCCAGTCCGAGATCTACGACTCCTCGACCGTCGGCGTGCCGGCGAACTCCCGGGACGGATACCGGATGAAGGTGTACTGGTCGCAGCGGATCACATGGAGCGGTCAGTTCCTGCACTCCGCGCCCTGGTCGGTGAGCGACCAGGGGCGGCGCAACGTCTCGCACGGGTGCATCAACCTCTCCCCCACCAACGCCGAGTGGGTGTACAAGCAGACCCGCGTGGGCGACCCGGTGATCGTCACGGGCACCGAGAAGCGCGTGCAGTGGGGCAACGGCTGGACCGACTGGGACGTCCCGTTCGAGGAGTACATCAAGGGCAGCGCCACCGCCGCGAAGTGAACACCGGAACCCGTTTTGGTCGCCCGGCGCCGGGCCTGGTAATCTTCTAACTCGCGCATGTGACGTGACATGGTCGCGCGCGCCAAATTCCAACCGAGCTATTGACGAGGCTGTCGCGTGGCGAATATCAAGTCCCAGATCAAGCGCAACCGGCAGAACGAGAAGCGCCGGGTGCGCAACAAGGCGGTGAAGTCGTCCCTCAAGACGGCGATCCGCAAGTTCCACCAGGCGACCGCCGCCGGTGACACCGAGCAGGCCACCACGCTGCTGCGCGACGCCACGCGCAAGCTGGACCAGGCTGCGAGCAAGGGCGTCATCCACAAGAACCAGGCAGCGAACCGCAAGTCGGCGATCACCAAGCGCCTGGCGTCGACGGCCGCCTGACCCAGCAACGCCAAAAGCACCGCCCCGACGTTCTCGTCCGGGCGGTGCTTGGCGTTTCAGGCTGGGGTCCCCCGCCCAGTCGGCGACGACGCCCTGTCGGCGACGGCGCTCAGTCGACGACGGCGCCGCCACTGGCGCTGCCGGCCTTCGCGCGCACGCCGCCGTCGCGCGGGGGCAGGGAGAGCCGGATGACACCGATCGCCTGCCGGGGCTCACGAGCCGCGATCCGGGCGCGGCGGCGCGCGATGGCGTCGTTGTAGGACTGGCTGCGATAGGTGGTCCCCACCGCCTGGCGGTCCGGCGTCGATCCTGTGCTCACCGGCACCGGGGCCGGCACCATTCCGGATCCGGCGGATGACCTGGCGGCCCGGGGGTGGCCGCCCTGACCCGGCCGGGCCGCTGGCTGGCCTGTGCCGGCGTTGCCGGTCCCGACGTTGCCGGTCCCGACGTTGCCGGTCCCGCCGCTGCCGGTGCCGACGTGACCTCGCGCGGCGCGACCCGTGCCGGCGTCAGCGGGTCCGCCGGCACGAATGCGTGCCTGGCCGGGCTGACCGGTCCGCGTCTGGGCGATCCGGGTCGCGCTGATCCGGTTGGTGCTGATCCGGGTGACCCCGCGGGCAGCGTTCGTGCGGGTTCCGACACCTGATGCCCGACCCCGCGCCCGGTCGTTGCCCTGCCGACCTATCCGGGGCGGGGCGAACGCGGTGGCGACCGGAACGCGCTCGACGGCCGTGTCGAGCGCGCCATGGCGATCAGACGACCGACGCTGGTAGCTCAGTGGGACGGCTGCGCCGTCCTGGCCCGATGCCTGCGCATTCAGACCGACCAGCAGGTCATTGATCTTCACCATCACGGCCACCGCCACCGGCAGGATCGGGACGGCCCACCAGTTCACCAGTTCGGCAAGGGCCAGCAGTACCGCGATCGCGATCATCGTCTCGAAGAGCAGGAAGCACACCAGCCCCCCGGGTCGCAGGTGCCGTAGTCGCAGCGCCCGGGCATACAACGGAGCCGGAACCCCGAGGTTCGTACTCATCGAGCCATCCCTTCAGCGCGCGCCGCCGCGACGGCGAAGACCGCGCGCTCCAAGGCGTACCCGCGATCGTCTGCCCCGCCCTTGACCGCCGCGTTGCATTCGGCGGCCACCTGCATGGCATCAACGAGCGCCTCTGCGGTCCAGCCACGGGCTTGGCGCATCGCGCGGTCGATTTTCCACGCTGGCAGACCCAGATTTCCGGCTAATTGGTACGAACTACCTCGACCGGCTGACGCGACCCGGGCGACCGTGCGTACGCCGTCGGCGATGGCGTCGGCGATCGGCACCGGATCGACGCCGGTCTGCAACGCCCACCGGAGCGCTTCCAGGGCGGCCGGCACGTCGCCGACCATGACGGCGTCGGCGACCGTGAAGCCGCTCGCCTCGGCTCGTCCGCGGTAGTACCGCGCCACGACGTCACCGTCGATGCGCCCGCCGGTGTCCGCGACGAGCTGCGAGCACGCGGCCGTCAGTTCCCGCAGATCGTTGCCGACGGCCGCCAGGAGCGCTTCAGCGGCGTCCTCGCTCGCCCGGCCGCCGAGCCGGCGCACCTCCTGCCGGACGAAGTCGACCCGGTCACGGTGCTTGGTGATCCGTGCAGCCGGTACGACCTGGGCGCCAGCCTCGCGCAGCCCTTCAGCGAAGGCCTTGTTCTTCGCTCCGCCGGGGTGGGCCAGGATGAGCGTGACGTCGGGGTCGGGCGCACGGGCGTACGCCAGCAGGGCGGCGACCACATCCTTCTTCGCGTCCTGGGCGTCGCGCAGCACCAGCAGCCGTCGGCCACCGAAGAGCGACGGGCTCAACATCTCATCGAGCTGCCCGGCGACCAGATCGGCGGTCACGTACTCGCGCACCTCGGCGTCGGGCTCGGCCGCCTTGGCGGCCGCGACCGCGTCGGCGACCCCGCGCGCGGCGAGCAGTTCCTCGTCCCCGAGCACGAGGATGACGTCCGATTTGGGCACACGGCCATCGTTGCACGCCGGGCGACCGGGCCCCCGCACACGTCACCCGATCGGCGCACCGGGCCCACACCGCTGCGTCCTGACCGCCCCGACGGCGGGTCGGTCATGCTCGCCGGGCATAGTCCAACACCGTGGTACACCCTGGTGGAGTGAGCTGGTCGGTGCTGCGGTGGGGTGGCTTCGCCGCGGCGGTCCTGACGGGTGTCAGCGCCTACCTCGGGGGATCGCCACTGCAGCGCGACCTGTCGTGGTGGATCGGCGTCGGGGTGTGGATCGTCGGCGCCGGGGCGCTGGTGTGCGCGTGGCTGCTGATCGGCCGGGCCATCGGCTGGAGGGCCCCGCGGGCCGCAGCCGATCCGGCCGGGCCGACCGTGCGCTGGCTGCTCGTCACTGCCGCGCTGTGGGCGCTGCCGCTCCTGCTCGCCCCACCGCTTGGTAGCCAGGACGCGTACTGCTACGCCTGCCAGGCCCAGCTCTACCGCAACGGCTTCGACGTCTACGCGGTGGGGCCGATCGCCATGCCGTGCCCCTGGCTGGAGTACGTGCCGGTCATCTGGCAGAGCTCCCCGGTGCCGTACGGGCCGCTCTGGATCGCCGCCTCCGGCGGTGCGGTGGCCCTCGCCGGGGAGAGCCTCGCCGGGGCGGTGACCGCGTTGCGTCTCCTCGCCGTCGCCGGCACCGCGCTCGCCGTCGTCGCCGGGGTGCACCTGGCCCGCCGCTGCGGTGGCCAGCCGGCCGTGGTGGCGTGGGTCGCGGCGCTCAGTCCGCTGGTACTGGTGCACGACATCTCCGGGGCGCACAACGACGCGCTGCTCGCCGGACTCGTGCTCACCGGGCTGGCCCTGGCGGCCGGGCGGACCGGCACGGAGCGCCCGTGGCTGCGCCTGGTTCTTGCCGGTGTGGCGTTCGGCCTGGCCGGCGGCGTGAAGATCACTGCCCTGGTGGCGGCGCCGTTCGCCGTGCCGCTGGTGCTCGCCGGCGCAGCTGGCACATCCTGGTCCCTGGTCCGCTGGCGCCGGGTGGTCGCGTGCTGCGGCACGCTGGGCGGGGCCGTCCTCGCGACGTACGGCGTGCTGGCCGCCCTCACCGGCTACGGCATCGGCTTCGTCCACGCGCTGACCCGTACCGGCAGCATGGTCCAGTGGCTCTCCCCGCCGTCCGGGATCGGGATGTCGCTCGGGTACCTGATGCGGGCACTCGGCCGGCCGGAGGCCTTCGACACGGCGGTGGCGATCCCGCGCACGGCTGCCCTGGTCCTGCTCGTCGTGGTACTGGTACTGCTCTGGCGGCGGGCGCTGCTGCGCATCGACCGGATCGCCGCTCCGGTGACCGCGGCCGGCATCGCGCTGATCGCCACCGTGCTGCTCGGCCCGGTGGTGTACGCCTGGTACGCCGTCGCCGGGCTCTGTGTGCTGGCCACCGTGCCGCTCCCCCGCGCCGCCCGGATCGCGGTCACCGCCGCCGCGGCCGGCCTGATCTTCCTGACTCTCCCCGACGGGCTCGGCCTGGCGACGAAGACGAAGGGCCCGGGCGCCATCCTCGACGTGATCCTCGCGATCGGCGCGCTCGTCTGGTGGTGGCGGCGCCGGCGGTCGCCGGCCGCCGAGGGCGCCGGTCAGGTCCGCACCTCGGTCGGCCAGCCGTGACTCCGGACGTCCCTACCGGTCGGTCAGCCGAACGTCGCGCATTGCGGCCAGCGGTTCCAGCCAGGCCAGGTGGCCGTCGGCGACGGCAACCGTCCGACTCCCACCCGCGTCGGTCGCGGTGAGCCCGAGGCCGGCCCGCCCGGACGGCGCGATGCGCTGATCGTCCTCCAGCGCGAGGTGCAGCATCGGACCGGTCTCGCCGAACGCGGCGACGGCGGCGTCGAAGGCCGGGCGCGCCTCGACGGGTACGTGGATTCGCGTCGCCGTGTGCACCACGAGCCGCGGCAGCCCTCGTGGCAGGGCGGCCGCGAGGTCGGGCCCGATCTCGATGGCATCGCCGCGTAGCACTCTCGGCGGGTCAGCCGCCACGACGCTCATCGCCGCCTCCAGTTGCTGTAGAGCGGCGAGGTCCCGAACCCACGCGCCGCACCGAACGCCGCGGCCGCCTCGCTGATATCGCGCACGACGCGACGATATCGCCGAGCGATACAGCACCGCCGTCCGCACCGTGTCGAGCTGTCGTTCTGCCGACGGACCGCACCGGAATGGCAGGTAAAGCCACGCATGGTGATCGATTGCACACCGATGGCACAATGATGCTGCGCGATCGACTCGGTCGCCGAGGAGGACGCCGCAAATGCCCGCAGGTGACAAGCCTCACAGGTCCGCGCCGCCGCTGAGTCTTCTCCTCGCGAGCACCGCGTTCGGTGCGGTAGGCAGCGCGCTGCAGCAGCTCGCATTCGGATGGCCCACTTCCCAGGCCGGCTGGTCGAGGTTGATCGTCGGGTCGGTCATGGTCGCGGCAGTCGGCCTCCTCGTCGCCGGCCTGTTCGACCACGTGGTCACGTGGTTGAAGATCATTATGAGGTCTCGCCTACTGCGGATTCCGCTGGCCGTCGTGGTCCTCTGCTCGCTCGCGCTCGTGCTCGGACTCCCGATTCCGAAGGTCGCCGACTCTGTCGTGCACTGGATCGGCGGTTGCCGACACGCGACAGAAGTACGCCTGCTCGCCTCACTGGACCAGCTGGACTCGGCGCGACACCTCGTCAACGAGTACGAGCAGAAGTCCGCCGAGGCCCACCATGGCTGTCCGCAGACCAATGTCCATGTGTACGCGGCGTCGTCCCGCGCCGTCCGGGAGGGGATCGCCGGCAACTGGCAGGGCGACGCCTATACCGAGATCGGTCCGCGGCCCGACCTCTGGCTTGCCGACTCCTCAGCTGAGGTACAGGCGGTCGAAGAGGCTGCGCAGCGGTACGGAACCGCACTGTCCATCAAGAAGCGCGTCATCGCCGCGTCGCCGATCGTGCTCGGCGTGCCAAGCACGCAGGTCGATGCCGGGCTCCACGGCGAACGCCGGAGTCTCGGCTGGGCCCGACTGTGGACGGAGGCGGAGAAGCGGGGATGGAACATCGTCCGACCCGACCCGGCAGCATCGGTGGTCGGTGAGATGTCCACGTTCCTGCTGTACGCCGCCCTCGGCGACGGTCCCGGACGCATCGTCGAACCGGTCCGGGCACGCGCCGTTGAGCAACGGATCGAGCGGTCCCTGGACGCCGGCGGCTACCCCCTCGGCCTCAGCACGGAGGTGCTGTGCCACCAGCGTCGGGCGGGCGCACCGGGTGCGGCGGTGATCACCACCGAGCAGGCGCTCGTCCGATACAACGCCGGACTGGCACTCGGTGGAAGCTGCGGGCAGGACCCGGACCCCGCGCCACCGGAATCGTCCCTGATCGGCTTCTACCCGCGTGACACCCGCAGCGTTGACCTCGAACTCGTGCGGCTGACCTGGGATCAGCCGGACAGCAGGCAGGCCCGGGCAGCGCAACATGTCGATAGGTGGCTGGCCGGGCAGGACGGCAGCAGGGCATTGGTCGAGGCCGGGTTACGGTCGGAGAAACACTTCCGGGCGGAGGACCCGCTCACCGCGCGGTACGGCGCGCAACCCGCCGCGCTGTTCCCGCGCCCACCACCGGGATCGGACGCGGTCGCGGTGGCGCAGGTCATGGCGCGCTACGCAGATGCCCGCCGGCCGGGCCGCGTCCTGCTCGCGCTGGACACCTCGGGATCGATGGGCGACCGGGTGGGAGCCGCCGCAACCCGCCTCGAACTGGCCATCGGCGGCGTCCGGAACTCGCTGGACCTGATGGGCGACCGCGACCAGTTCGGACTGTGGACCTTCCCCGCTGAGGCGGGCGGGAACGCGGTCCGCGAGGTGATACCCCTCGGTCGGGGCGACGTCCCGGTCAACGGCGTTCCTCGACGACACGCCACCCTCGACGCCGCCGCGCACCTGAAGCCCGCGGGCGCGACACCGCTGTACGCGGCGATCGCGGAAGGGGTGGGGCACCTCACGGCCGGCCGGGAGCAGGGCGTCACCGCACTGGTGGTGCTGACCGATGGCAGCGACACCGCCGGCGAGCCGCCCGGCGGGCTGGTCGCCACCGTACGAGGCCGTGGTGTGCGGGTCTTCGTGATCGCGATCGGTCAGGCGCACTGCGGGACCCCGGTGCTCAGACAGGTCGCGGATCACACCGGCGGCGCCTGCTACGAATCTGGCCCTGCCGGGCTGGTGGACACGTTGACCGAGGTACATGGGCTCCTCTGGGGAGGCGACGCAAAGCATGACGGCTAAACGTTGGACCGGACCGGCCAAGGCGGTCGTGACGGCCTGGAAGCGGCGTCCTGTTCCGTCCGCGCTGGCGACCGGCACTATGATCGGCGTCGTGGTCGGGGCACTGCTGGGCTGGTACCTCCAACCCGTGCTGACCGCCCCGGACGGCCCCGAGCCCGGCGCGCTGGTGATTCTGAGCGGCCATGACGACAGCGTGGGCGGCCAGCGTCAGGCCCTGGTCGATCAGTGGAACGCCGAAAACAAGGCCAACCCCGCTCGGATCGAGGTGCTCCCGAGGACCGCCGATGGCCAGTGGAGCGAGATGGTGGCTCGGCACCAGTCCGGTGAATCGCAGGCAGACGTCTACAACCTCGACGTGACCTGGACGGCTGATTTCGTCGCCGAGAAGCGGATCCTGCCGCTGCGGGAGGAAGGCCTGGACACCGACGAGTTCCTTAAAGGTCCGCTGAGTACCTGCCGCGCCGATGGCGCCGAAAGCGGCCAACTCTGGGCGTTGCCATTCAACACCGACGCAGGGCTGCTGTTCTACCGCACGGACCTGGTGCCCAAACAGCAACACGCATGGACCTGGCAAAGGATGACCGCGGCGGTGGAACAGGCCATGGTCAGCCCCACGGCGGCGGGTCCGCGGCCGGTCGCCGGTTACGCGGGTCAGTTCGCCGACTACGAAGGGCTGACCGTCAACGCGTTGGAGATGATCTGGGCGGCGGGCGGCGACGTCGTCAACGAGCAGGGCCGGGTCGTGATCGACTCGACGGAGGCGGCGGAAGGACTGAAACGCCTCGCGGCAGCGCTCGCGCCGGGCAGCCCGCAGGTCGCGCTCCCCGCGTCGCGGAGTTTCTACGAGTGGCAGACGACCCAGGCATTCGCTGACGGGCAGGTGGCTTTCATGCGCAACTGGCCGGTGGCGTACCGCAGCCTTGCCGAAACGGGACAGGGTGAGGCCGGTTCACCAGCCCGCGTTCCGTTCGACGTCGCGCAGCTTCCCGGGAAGAGCGTGCTCGGCGGGCAGAACCTCGCGATCGCCGCGTCGACCAAGCGGCCGAGGGCGGCGCAGAAGCTGATCGAGTTCCTCACCAGCGATCGCAGCCAGCAGATCCTCTTCGAGCGTGGCGGATTCGCCGCCACCCGCGCCATCGTCTATGAAGATCAGGCAGTCATTAACCGGTACCGGTATGCACCGACGCTGCGGGATGCGATCGAGGTCGCCCGATCACGACCGGTCACGCCGCACTACGCCAGATTCTCCGAGGCGTTCCGCAAGGTGGTGCTGGAGGCGCTGGAACACGGTGGTGAGCTTCCGTCGGATGCCGTCGAGCGGCTGACCGGGGCGCTCGAGGGCCGCATCAGCTGAGGTGCAGGCGTTCCTGGCCGGCTCGGCGCGAGTTCGGTCAAGTGATTTCAGCGGACCGGTCTGGTGCCGGCCGCCACCCAGATGGTCAACGCAGCGAGGAACTCGTTACGTGCGGCGGCCGACGCAACCGCGGAGAACCAGGCGTCGCGCATCCCGTCCGGCAGCATCCCGGCCTCAGGTGGCACCTGCGTATTGAGCATCGGCAGGACCATCGATGCCGCCGCCGGGTCGACGAAGCAGCAGGTGACCGGCACGGCCACGACGTCAAGGACGCCCGCCCGGACCAGCCGCCGCCGCAGCGTGCGGCCCATGCTGCGATTGTGCAACATCGCCCGGCTGTAGATGTGCGTCCGTACCGCGGCGACCATGTCCTCAGGCACGCCGTCGATGACCGGTGACTCCCAATCCGTGTCGATCAGGCAGATCCGACCCTCGGGCCGGGTGACCCGAACCAGCTCCCGCACCGCCCCGTCCGGATCGGCGAGGTGCTGCAACACCCGCTCGCACCGCACCCCGTCGAATACCTCGTCGGGGAACTCGAGGGCTGTGACATCACCCGTGACGTACTGCACCGCGTTGCCGTCGTGCCGCTGCGCGGCGGCCGCCACGGTGGTCGTGGAGAAGTCGAGTGCCACCACCTCGCCGCCCGGAGCCACGTCCGCGGCGAGCTGGCGGGCCACCTCACCGACACCGCACCCGGCGTCGAGGAGCCGCTGCCCGGATACCGGACGGAGGGCGTCGTGCGCGGCGCGGCGTACCCGGACAATCTCCGGGTTAGCGGCCATCCCCTCCAGCATGGCGTGGACCGCCGCCAGCATGTGCGGTGGCATCGTGTCGACCTCGGCGAACGGGCTGCGGGGCTGGGGCTGTGGTGACCCGAGCGTCGATGACATGGGGTCATTCCAGCACCGGCCGAGTCTCCGCGCCATCCGGCTCACCGGTGGGCGCCTGGACGGTCGGCGCTCACCGGCGGGTACCCGGGTCGCGGCCGCGGGTCACGACGGCGAGCTGGCCGGATCGACTCACGACCGCCAGGTCACCGTCGACGTCGGTGCGAAGCACCCGGACCCCCGCGCGGGCCAGCCGAGCCAGTACGGCGGCGTTGGGGTGGCCGTAGTCGTTGCCCGCCCCCACCGACACCAGCGCCACGGCCGGGTTCACGGCGGCCAGAAAGTCCGGATCCTGGAAGCTGCTGCCATGATGCGCGAGCTTCAGCACATCCGCGCGTAGTGGCACGTTGAGCAGGCCCTGCTGCTCCTCGTTCTCGGCGTCCCCGGCCAGCAGGACACTGTGCCGGCCGATCGTCGCGCGCAGCACCACGGAGTTGTTGTTGGGGTCGGAGCGGGTGCCGACGATCGGACGGTGCGGGCCGATCACCGCCAGGTGCACCGCACCGGCGGCATAGGACGAGCCGGGCCGGGCCACGTCGACCGGTACGCCATGCCGGGCCGCGACAGTCATCACCGACGAGCGTCCGGCCGCCGGCTCGCCCAGCGACGGCGTGAGGATCGCGACGACGGGCCGGCGCCGCAGCACTCCCTCGACCCCTCCGACGTGGTCGGCGTGGAAGTGCGTCAACACCAGCAGCACCACCTGCTCCACCCCGAGGCGCCGCAGGCACCGGTCCACGGCGGCGGGATCCGGCCCGGCATCCACCACCACCGCCTGTCCGGGCCCTGCCGCCAGCACGATCGCGTCGCCCTGCCCCACATCGCAGGCCACCGTCAGCCACCCCGCCGGCGGCCACCCGGACGCCACCAGGCGGACCGGCAGCGCCCCGACGGCCGCGGCCACCGCGATGACCAGCGCCAGCCGACGCAGCACCGAAATCCGGCCGGCGCACAGCACGGCCGCCAACACCGCCGCCAGCAGGAGACCACCGGCAGTCCCGCCCGGCCACGGCAGCAAGCCGGCCGGGGCGTCGGCACCGGTCTGCGCCAACCAGACCAACCACCGCGCCGGCCACGAGGCCAGCCACGCCAGGAACTGCGCGCCGGTCATCCACACCGGCGACAGCAGGGCCGCGCCGACGCCCAGGACCGTCGCCGGCGCCACCGCGGGGACGGCGAGCAGATTCGCCGGGATCGCCGTCGCGCTCACCGTGCCCGAGATCGCGGCGATCACCGGCGCACACGCCGCCTGTGCCGCCGCCGGCACGGCAACAGCGTCCGACACCACCGCCGGGACCCCGCGTGACCGCATCGCGGCGCTCCACCGCGGCGCGAGCAGCAACAGACCAGCCGTGGCCAGCACTGACAGCGCGAAGCCCGCCTCAGCCGCAAGCTCCGGGTCGACCACGAGCAGCACCGCCACCGCGGCCGCCAAGGCCGGCATCGCCGCCCGGGGCCGGCCACTCGCCAGCGCGACCAATGCGAGTCCGCCCATTGCGGCCGCCCGCAACACACTCGGCGACGGGCGCGCCAGAATCACAAAGCCCGCCAGCGCCAGGGCACACAGCACCGCCGACAGCACCGGACCGGCCCGGCACCACCGGACCAGCAGCAGCACGGCCGCGACCACGATCGCGCAGTTGGAGCCGGACACCGCGACAAGGTGCGTCATGCCGGTCGCCCGGAACGCGTCAGCCACCGCCGGGTCGAGCCCACTGGTGTCACCCACGACCAGGCCCGGGAGCAGGCCACCCGGCTCCGGTGGCAGCGGCCGACACGCCTCCCGTAGGCCGGCCCGCAGGCCACCGGCCGCCCGCTGGGCCCAGGGCGGAGGGCTCACCGCCGTTGCCGGCAGGCTGACGGAGAGGACAGCCGCCCGGAGATCGCCGCCGCGGGACGGGCCCAGCCGGCCCGTGACGGTAGCCCGCTGACCGGGCAGGAGCCTGGCCCACTCCGGCCGGCTGGCGAGCACCAGTACGCGCGCCGACACCCGGACCCGACCGTCCGGGCCTTCGATCCAGACCAGTCGGGCGGGCACCAGGTAGGTGCGCGGTCCTCGGCCGCCACGCACCGGTCGAGGATCATCAGTGATCACGATCTCGACGGTCGCGGTGGCGTGCCGACTGGCCTGTCCGGCGAGCGGGTCGGCGTCGCGCAGGGCCACCCGGGCTGCGGTGCTGGCGGCACCGCACACCACGCCCAGCAGAATCGCAACGGCGAGCCACCCGACCCGACGGGCCACCGCATCAACGTCAGGGCGACTGCGGTGGGGCGCCCGGTGATCACCCCGGCGGTCGTCGGCTCGGCGGTTATCGGCCCGGCGGGCGACGAGCCGCCGGTGCCGTGGCGTCGCGGTGGCCGCCAACGCCGCGCCCACACACGCTGCGACCGCACCCGCCGCGGCGGCCAGCAGCGCACCCGGCAGCGCCGGCAGATACAGACAACCCAACGCGGTCAGCCAGCAGCCCAGCGCGAAGCCGACCAGTCGAAGGTCGGGGAGGTCGCCGGTGCGGGTGGTCTGCACACCGCCGGGTGGACCGTCGGCCATCACACCACCACCAGGTCTTTCAGCTGCTTGAACCGCGCATCACCGATCCCATCGACCTGGCGCAGGTCGTTGACGGACCGGAACGGTCCCTGCTTCGTCCGGTGGTCGACGATGCGCTGGGCAAGAACCGGACCCACCCCGGGGAGCGTCTGCAGCTGTGTGGCGGTGGCGGTGTTCAGGTTGAGCTGCCCGCCCGGCGCCGCGCCGGCGTTGGGCTGGTCGCCGGGTGCCTGGCCGCCGTACGGGCCGCTCCCGACCCCGGGCGGAGGAGTGACCCCGATCAGCAGCAACTCGCCGTCGGCCAACTTGCGGGCGAGGTTCACGTACGACAGATCCGTACCGGGCGCGGGGCCACCGGCCGCCTCGATCGCGTCGGCCACCCGCGCGCCGACCGGCAGTCGTACCAGCCCTGGCTGGCGGACCCTGCCGGCCACGGCGATGACCAGGGCGGCGCCCGGACTCTCCGAAGCCGGACCGGCCGCCACCATCCGGGGCGGGATGGCCTCGGCCCTCGGCCGGCTGTGCCAGGCGACGAATGCGGCGATGGCAACCACCGCCACCGCTACCGCCACCATGGCGCGGACGCCCCGCCGACCCGGATCGAATGCAGCCAGCACGCGGGTGCGCGAGGCGGCCGGTGAGTCACCTCCGGTGACAACAGCCAGCTCGCCGGTTGGCTCGCGTCCGGCCGGCTCGCGTCCGGCCGGATCGTTCCCCGGCGCCTCGCGTCCGGCCGGCTCGTCCCCCGGCGGCTCGCCTGACGCCGGCTCGTGCCCCGCGGGCGGGCGCTCGTCCGTGTTGTCCCAGGCGAGTTCGGCCGAGCCGGGTAGGCCGATGACCCGGACGAACCGCCGGTGCACCACGTCATCGAGCTCATCGTCGAACCGTTCCGTTCGCCGCCACATGGCGCACGACGTTAGGGCTGCGTTCGCGATATCGCCGGACCCGAGCGCTTCGGTTGTGGACAGCGAAGGGCTTGTGGACAAACGCCGGGTCAACCGGCGGACGTGCTATGGCAGGCGGTGCACCACCGCGGCCACCATGCCCGGCCCGACGTGCGCCGCGACGGCCGGGCCCACCTCGGTCAGGTAGCGATCTCGCACCTGGTCACCCAGTCGGGTGGCCAGTCGGTCGGCCAGACCCTGGGCGCGTTCGGGGCTGGCCAGGTGGTGCACCGCGATATCGACGGTCCCGTCGCCGGCGGCCTCGACAGCGAGGTCGGTGAGGCGCGTGAGCGCCCGACTCGCGGTACGGACGCGGTCGCGCACCAGCACGCCGGACTCGCCGATGTACAGGATCGGCTTGACTGACAGTGCGGTGCCCAGCAGGGCGGAGGCCGCGCCGATGCGTCCGCCGCGACGAAGGAACTCCAGCGTATCCACGTAGAACAGGGCGGTGGTCCGGGCAGCGGCCCCGACCGCCGCGTCCCGTACGCCGGCGAGGTCCTGTCCCTGCCCGGCGGCCTCGATCGCGGCCAGCGCGCAGAACCCCAGGCCCATGCCGGTGGAGTGACTGTCGACCACCGCGACCCGGCCGTCGAACTCCGCCGCGGCAAGCACCGCCGCGTCGTACGTGCCGGACAGCTTGGCGGACAGGTGCACCGAGACGATGGCCGGCGCCCCTTGGCGCAGCAGATCGCCGTAGACCGCAGCGAACTCCCCCGGCGCGGGCCTCGAGGTGGTGACCGCCGTACGCCTGGCGGTGAGGGCCTGCGCCACGACGTCGGATCCGACGTCGCGACCCTCTCTGCGCTGGGCTCCGGCGACGACGACGTGCAGCGGGACGACGGTGATGCCGGTGACCCGCTCGTCCGGCAGGTACGCGGTGGAGTCCGTGACGACGCCGATAGCTGGTAGTGCCGAGGGCATGACGGCACGCTACCGGACCGTACCGAAGTTAGCCCTTGGTGGCCTCGAGAACTTCGAAGGGCCTGCCCTGCTGGCACGTCGATACCACGCCTTCGGCGAGCGTGCCGCGCACCGTGAAGCGCCCGCCGGACTGCAGCAGGGCCCGATCGCCGCCGAGGAGGAGGTACGTCTCGCCGGCGGTGCGAAGGATCAGGCAGTTCGCCTCGACGCCCGGCGCCACGTCACCCATCAGCATCAGCTCGCTGCCCGGGGCGGCGCTGGCTCCTGGTGGTAGTGGATTCCCCGAGCCGGGGCCGGCGGGGTCGCTGGCGGGCACCGACGCGGACGGGGTCGATGGGGCCGCGGGTTCGGACGGGTCGAGGGAGCCCGTCGGTACTACCGGGCTACCGGTCACCCCGTCGGTCTGCGGTGTGCCGGCGTCGCAGCCGGCGAACAGGCCCAGGACCACCGCCATGGCCGCCACGGGCCCGAGCACCCTGGAAACCAACCCATAATCCCGCATGTTTCCCATAGTTACTCGGACGCGGCCGGCGGTGGCACGGTTCCGACAAGAGCGCCCACGTTGTGGGCCTCCAACATCCACCCTCGCATCGGGGTGAGCCGGAGATCGGTCCAGTGACAGTTGGCCAGACCACCGAAGTTGCGGACCACCGGCGCAGGCCAGCCCAGCAGCGCTCCGGTGCCGAGTCGGGCGGCGCCGCCGTGGCAGACCACTACGGTCGTCCCCCCAGGCGCGCGCTCGGCGGCCTCCTGCAGCGCCACCAGCACCCGCTTGGCCACCTCCTCGTTCTCCTCGACCCCTGCGGCCTGGACCGGTTCACCGCGACGCCAGCGGGCGTACGCCTCCGGCCAGCGGGGTTGCAGGTCGGCGTCGGTGCAGCCCTCCCATTCGCCGTACCCCCGCTCGCGCAGCTGCGGGTCGAGGGCGACATCGAGGCCGGTGAGCGTGGCAAGCTGGGCGGCGGTGTCGGCCGCCCGGCGCAGGTCACTGGAGACGATCGCGTCCGGCTGGAGCGTGGCGAGGAACGACGCGGCCGCCGCGGCCTGCGCCCGACCGATCTCGGACAGGTCAATGTCGGTCTGACCCTGCACCCGGTGTGCCGCATTCCACGCGGTCTGGCCATGGCGCCACAGAATCAGTCGGGTCACCCTGCGCTGCCGCGGCCGCTCACGGCACCGTCGGCACCCACCCACGCCGCGCCATCGGCGTCCGTCCGTTCGTTGCCGGGCAGGTCAGCGCCGCCGGAGCCGACCTCGCCGGGGTCCGAGCCGCCGGCTGCGGCGCCCAGGTCCTGGTCCACGAACGGGATCGTCGGACAGTCTTTCCAAAGACGGTCCAGCGAGTAGAACTCACGTTCCTCGGTGTGCTGCACGTGGACGACGATGTCGACGTAGTCGAGCAGCGCCCATCGCCCGGAGCGTTCGCCCTCTCGCCGGGCCGGCTTGGCCTTCTCGGGGAGCTGAGCGAGGCGTTCCTCGATAGCGTCCACGATCGCGGTGACCTGACGCTCGTTCGGCGCCGATGCGAGGAGGAACGCATCGGTGATCGGCATCTGTTCGGTGACATCGAGGATCACGATGTCTTGCGCCTTCTTGTCTGCGGCCGCCTGAGCCGCATTCAGCGCCAGCTCGCGGGCGCGCTCGGTGGCGGGCACCGGACTCCCTTCCTTGGGGACAGGTCGGCGCGAAGGTCGCGCTCGACTTCCAAGCCTCTCACGCCGGTACGGCAGGTGCCGCATGCGATCGGGGCGGACTCAGACAATCTGGTACAGGCCGCGCTTGGCGATGTACTGAACGACACCGTCGGGGACGAGGTACCACACCGGTTTGCCCTCAGCCACCCGACGCCTACAGTCCGTGGACGAGATCGCCATGGCCGGGACCTGGATCAGCCGTACCGTGTCCGCGGGCAGGTGCGCGTCGCTCAGCTCGAACCCGGGTCGCGTGACCCCCACGAAGTTGGCCAACGCAAACAGTCGATCCGACTCCTTCCAGGACAGGATCCGGGCCAGGGCGTCGGCTCCGGTGATGAAGAACAGCTCTGCGGTGGCGCCGTACCGCGCCCGGAGCTCCAGCAACGTGTCGACGGTGTAGGTCGGTCCATGCCGCTCGATGTCCACCCGGCTGACCTGGAACCGGGGGTTGGACGCGGTTGCGATCACCGTCATGAGGTACCGGTCCTCGGCAGGGCTGACCTCGACGGTCCCCTTCTGCCACGGCTCCCCGGTCGGCACGAACACCACCTCGTCCAGCCCGAACCCGTCGGCGACCTCACTGGCGGCCACGAGGTGACCGTGGTGAATCGGATCGAACGTTCCGCCCATGATCCCGATTCGGCGCGGTCGGGTCGCCGTGCCGGCCGCTGTCCTGCTGTCGCCATCGCTCACCCGGAGCAGCGTAGCCAGTTGATCGATCCCGCGCTCCGGTACCCGGTTCGGGTACCCGCCCGGCGTTGCCGATGCCCTTCGCGCCGGTCGGTGTACGTTTTTCCGGTGACGACTACACACCCGAAGGGCAACTTCGATCTCAGCCGCGCGGAGTGGCGCACGCCGTCCGGTGACACCGCCGGCAGCCGCGTTGAGGTGGCATTCGTCGACGACCTGATCGGCCTCCGCAACGGCGCGGACCCGCACGGCGCTGTGCTGGTCTTCACCCAGGAGGAGTGGGATGCATTCGTGCTCGGCGCCAGGGACGGCGAGTTCGACCCGGACTGATGCCGGGCGGCCCGCGACTCGGCTCGGATGGCCCGGTTGCGCCAGCTAGCCGGAGAGGAGCGCACGGATCGCCGCGATGCGGTCAACCCTGGGCGCCAGCGCACGCAGACGCAGCGCCAGGTTGACTGCGGTGAAGGTCGGCCCCAGGTCCTCCCCCGGGTCCGGTTCCTCCCAGAACTCCGACCGGTCGGTCATCGCTGATGTCCGGAAGCCCATCCGGTCCCGCAGCCACCGTCGTACCTCAGCCCACCGGTACAGGTCGGGCGCCACCGGGTCGGGGAAGTCGCCCGGGCCGTCCGCACCGGTCGACCATGGCCCAACCACCTGCCGGGACAGGCCCAACCGCTCCCCGATCAGCGCGATGGTCACCAGGTCGTCGTCCGGCCGGACCGACACGGGCGTCACTCCCACCGTGTCGAGATCCCGGATCACCGACACGATCGCGTCCACGAAGCTGGGAGCGTGCCGGTCGACCAGAACCGTCGCCGCATCGTCTCGCGGACTACTCAGGACACCCACGTCGCCACACCGGATGAAGAGTCCACGGAGATGTCCATCATCAGGCAGCCGATCCAGCTGCACGGTGAACTGCCGAACCGTCATCGGTGCTCACCACCCGGACGGTGGCGGTACAGGTACGCGGCCACCCGCCGGCAGGCCCGCAGGGCGTAGCCGATCCATCCGGCGTCGTCGACCGGTGGGAGGTCGAGGCGAGCTCCGCAGTCGGGGCAGCTCAGCCGTTGCCACGGTCGGTCGGCGTCGGCGTCGGCGAAGCCGGCACCGACCGCGGCGCGAAGGACCGCGGTCCACTGCTGTCGCCCGTCATCGTGGGGCGCCGCGGCAGGTTCCGGCGGATCGGTGGGCAACGACGGGTCGGTTGCGCTCGTGTCAGGCATGCCGCCAAGTCAAGTACCAACCGGCGACGGCGGGAGGGGCCAGACAGGGGGCCATAGGCGGGGCCGCAGCCCGGGGCACGCAGTACCGAACCGTTTCACCAGCCTGCTTCGGGGCAGAAAACGGATGTGGGCGGGCGGCGGACGACGGAATGGGGCCGGGCTGGCACCGCGGTCAGCACCGGGCCGGCGCGGTGACCGCGCGGCCGGTAGTGCCGGATCGAATCCGGTGGGCAGTCCGCGTGCTCGACCCGGACCCGGCCGATCAAATCCTGGAGATCGGCTGCGGCCCGGGTGTCGCGGCCGGGCTCGTCTGCGAACGGCTCAGCACCGGGCAGTTGCTCGCCATCGACCGATCGGCGGTAGCGATCGGCCGTGCCGGGCAGCGCAACGCCACGCATGTGGCGGCTGGACGGTTGACGCTGCGACAGTCCACGTTGGCCGGGCTGAGCGTGCCACCGGACAGCCTGGACAAGGCGTTCGCCATCGACGTCAACCTGTTCTGGGTCGGCGACCCCGACCCGGAACTGGATGTCCTGCGTCGCGTGCTGCGACCCGGCGCGGTCCTGCAGATCGGCTATGGCGCCAGCGGGCCGACCGGCCCGGCGCGGGTGCTCGACACGGTGTCGGCAGCGCTACGGGCACAGGGGTTCACCGACGTGACCGCGATCGTCGACTCTGCCGGGTTCGGCATCACCGCGCGCGCCCCCGGAAGCGGTTAGCCGACTCGGCCGGGCAGCCCGGCAGGTGTCCCTCGACCCGCCACCCGGGCATCTGACCTGCCTAGACGGAGCCTCGGTGGGCAGGCTCGTCGCCGCCCTCCGAGGCGCCGAGGCCGACCGGCACATCGCCCTCGACGGGCGCCGCATCCCCGACCGGCTCTGCCGCGCCGGGCCCGAAGCCGCCATCGTCGTCGACCCAGTCCTCGTCATCGGACCAGTCGTCCGCGTCGGACCAGTCGTCGGCATCGGTCAGTGTGTCGCCGCTCGGGTCGTGCGCCGCAGCCTCGAGTTCGGTTTCCGGCCGCTGCCGACGCGCGATCCGGGCCGCCTTGCGCTCGGCCGCCCGCAGCCGGGTCGGAGTGTCCTCCAGCCGGACGTCGGTGCCCCGCGGACCGATCCGCACCTCCGCATCAGCAAACAGGGTCGGCTGCCAGTCGAACTCCTGCATGCCGATCCGCACCGGGCTACCAGGCTCAGCGCCCGCCTTGGCCAGCGCGGTTTCCACGCCGAGCCGGGCCAGCCGCTCGGCGAGGTATCCGACCGCCTCGTCGTTCTCGAAGTTCGTCTGGCGGACCCACCGCTCGGGCTGACGACCGTGTACGACGAACACACCCTCGGCGTCCTGCTCGACGGTGAAGCCGACGTCGTTCACCGCGATCGGGCGGATCACGATCCGGGTACGCTCCAGCGGCGGCGCCGCCGCGCGATGTGCCGCGACCATCTCGCCCATGGCGTACGTGAGCTCCTTCAGCCCTTCCCGGGTGGCCGCGCTGATCTGAAAGGTCCGCAGCCCGCGCGCTTCGAGATCGGCGCGCACCAGGTCGGCCATCTCGCGGGCGTCGGGCACATCGATCTTGTTGAGCGCGACCAGGCGCGGGCGGTCTTCCAGCCCGCCGTACGCGGACAGCTCATACTCGATCGCGTCGATGTCGGAGATCGGATCCCGCCCCTGCTCCAACGTCGCGCAGTCGATCACGTGCACGAGCACCGCGCACCGCTCGATGTGCCGCAGGAACTGCAGGCCGAGGCCCTTGCCGGTGGCGGCGCCGGGGATCAGCCCGGGCACATCGGCGACGGTGAAGGTCTGCTCCCCGGCCTGCACCACACCGAGGTTTGGCACCAGCGTGGTGAACGGGTAGTCGGCGATCTTGGGCCGGGCCGCCGACAGGACCGCGATCAGCGACGACTTGCCGGCCGACGGGAAGCCGACCAGGCCGACATCGGCAACGCTCTTGAGTTCCAGTACCACGTCGAAGGCGTCACCGGGCTCCCCCAGCTCGGCGAAGCCGGGCGCCTTGCGGCGGGCGTTGGCCAGCGACGCGTTGCCTCGCCCGCCGCGCCCGCCGCGGGCCAGCACGAACGTGGTGCCCTCCCCGATCAGGTCGGTGAGCACCTCGCCGTCGACGCTCTGCACGACGGTGCCGTTGGGTACCTTCAGGACGAGGTCGGTGCCCTTGGCCCCGTCCCGGTTGCCGCCGGCCCCGCCCTTGCCGTTCTCCGCCTTCACATGTGGCCGGAAATGGAAGTCCAGCAGAGTGTGCGCGGCCGGATCGACAACCAGCACGATGCTGCCGCCATGGCCGCCATCGCCGCCGTCAGGCCCGGCCAACGGCTTGAACTTCTCGCGCAGGATCGAGGTGCAGCCGTGACCACCGTTACCGGCCTGGACGTGGAGCACCACTCGGTCAACGAAGGTTGCCATCTCGGCATCCAATCTCAACACATGACAACAGCGGGCCCGAGACGCCAAAGCGCCCGGACCCGCCGCGAAGGAAGAACGAAGTGTCAGCCCTGTACGGGGACGATGCTGACGGTCTTGCGGCCGCGCTTCGTGCCGAACAGCACATTGCCGGCGCTCAGCGCGAACAGCGTGTCGTCGCCGCCCCGGCCGACCAGGTCACCGGGGTGGAACTTGGTCCCACGCTGCCGGATGATGATCTCGCCCGCGCTGACCAGCTGCCCGCCGAAGCGCTTCACACCGAGTCGCTGCGCCGCGGAGTCGCGCCCGTTGCGCGAACTCGACGCACCCTTTTTGTGTGCCATGGTGACGCCTACTTCCCGCTCGAAATGCCGGTCACCTTGACCTGGGTCAACGGCTGGCGGTGACCCTGGCGCTTGTGGTAGCCGGTCTTGTTCTTGAACTTGTGGATCCGGATCTTGGGGCCCTTGGTGTGCGCGACGACCTCACCGGTCACCGCTGCGCTGGCCAGCTGGGCGGCGTCGGTCATCAGGTCGTCCCCGTCCACGAGGAGCAGTGCGGTGAGCGCCACCGAGTCGCCGGGCTTGCCCACCAGCTTCTCGACCTCGATCACGTCACCCTCGGCGACCTTGTACTGCTTGCCGCCGGTCTTGACGATCGCGTACATGGGACGCGGACTCCTGTCGTAGCTTCTGGCGAATAACTTGGCGGACCTGGTGCGCGCGGCAGTCGAGCACGGGCACACGAGGGGGCCTGACACACGTCGTGCGCCGCAGGCAAGCGTACGCCATCCGGTCCGGCAAACCCAAACGGGGTCCGCCGGGGACGTGGCGCCCGCGCCGCGACGTAGGACTACGGCCTGGTGCGCCGCCGTGCCCCACCACGCCGGGACCGTCGCCGGCCACCGACCGATCCGGCCTCTTCCAGGTCGTCATCGATCACGTCGTCGCTGTCGCTACCGACCACGGCGACCGCTCCATCGGAATCGACGTACTCGACCGGCTCGTGCACGCCCATGATGGCGTCGTCGCCGATCACGCCGGCCCGCACCCGGTTGCCGTCGAGCAGTTCATCGTCGACCGGATCTTCGCCGGCGAGGGGCTCGACGTCGTCCGCCGTGGTCGCGGCGGACGACCGGCGACCGCGGCGGCGTGACGCGCGGGGCGTCTCAGCGTCGCCCTGCGCACCATTGCCACCGCCGGTGCCACCGGCCGCCGCGTTGCCGTTGCCGTTGCCGTTGGCCGACGCGCTGGCCGCCGCCACCTTCGCCACCGCGGCGCGGTCGTTGCCGGTGCGCTTCTCCGGGACGGGATCGGTGTGCACGATCAGCCCTCGACCCTTGCACACCTCGCAGGGCTCGCTGAACGCCTCGAGCAGGCCCTGGCCGACCCGCTTGCGGGTCATCTGGACCAGACCCAGCGAGGTGATCTCCGTGACCTGGTGCTTGGTACGGTCCCGGCCCAGGCACTCGGTGAGCCGGCGGAGCACCAGGTCCCGGTTGGACTCGAGCACCATGTCGATGAAGTCGATCACGATGATCCCGCCGAGGTCGCGCAGGCGCAGCTGGCGCACGATCTCCTCGGCCGCCTCGAGGTTGTTGCGGGTGACGGTCTCCTCCAGATTGCCGCCGACCCCGGTGTACTTGCCGGTGTTGACGTCGATCACGGTCATCGCCTCGGTCCGGTCGATGACCAGACTGCCGCCGCTGGGCAGGAAGACCTTGCGGTCCAGTGCCTTGATGATCTGCTCGTCGATCCGCATCTCGGTGAACACGTCGCCCACGCCGGTGTACCGGTGCAGCCGGTCCACCAGGTCCGGCGAGACGTGCGCAAGGTACGGCTCGACCATGTCGTACGACTCGGCGCCCTGGATGATCAGCTCGCGGAAGTCCTCGTTGAACAGGTCCCGGACGACCCGGATCACCAGGTCGGGCTCCGAGTAGAGCAGTTCGGGGGCGTGCCCGGCGCTGGCATTGCGCTGGATGTCCTCCCACTGCGCCTGCAGCCGCGTCACGTCCCGCGCGAGGTCGTCCTCGCTCGCCCCCTCGGCGGCGGTCCGCACGATCACACCGGCGCCGTCCGGGACCAGGTGCTTGAGCACGTCGCGCAGGCGCTTGCGCTCGATGTCGGAGAGCTTCCGGCTGATGCCCGAGGCGTTGCCGTGCGGCACGTACACCAGGTGCCGGCCGGAGAGCGCGATGTGGCTGCTCAGCCGGGCACCCTTGGTGCCGATCGGGTCCTTCGTCACCTGTACCAGGACGGAATCGCCGGAGCGCAGTGCCTGCTCGATGGTGCGGGTACGACCCTCGAGACCGGACGCGTCCCAGTTGACCTCACCGGCGTAGAGCACGGCGTTGCGGCCCCGCCCGATGTCGACGAAGGCCGCCTCCATGCTCGGCAGCACGTTCTGCACCCGGCCCAGGTAGACGTTGCCGACCATGGTGGCCGCGCTCTGCCGGGTCACGTAGTGCTCGACCAGGACGCCGTCCTCGAGTACGCCGATCTGGGTCCGGTCGTTCTTCTGGCGGACCACCATCACCCGGTCAACGGCCTCACGCCGGGCGAGGAACTCTGACTCGGAAAGAATCGGGGGGCGGGTCCGCCGCTGCTCGCGGCCGTCCCGGCGGCGCTGCCGCTTCGCCTCCAGCCTGGTCGACCCGGAGACGCCCTGAACCTCGTCACGGTCGCGGACCGGAGTAGCGCGCGGTTCGCGGATCTTGACGACGACGTGCGGCTCTTCCGGCGCGCCCTCGGTGTCGGCGGCGCCCTTGCGGCGCCGGCGGCGACGCCGGCGGGTCAACGCTTCGTCGCCGGCGTCCTCGTCGTCGACCGGCTCCTCGGCCTCTGCCTCGGCGCCGACCTCATCCTCGGCCTCGGCCGACTCGTCGAGCTCCTCGCCGTTGGGCCCACGTCCACGACCCCGCCCACGGCGGCCGCGCCGGCGGCGGCGGCGGGCGGCGGCCGTCTCGTCGTCGTCATCCTCGTCGTCCTCGTCCGCCAGGTCCGCGTCGGTGGCGGCCGCGGTCGGCTCCAGCTCCGCCGGCGCTTCTGCCTCCTCGGCGGTACGGCGGCCGCGTCGCCGCCGCGCGGGTGCCCGGCCGGCCGCGTCGTCGGCCTGGTCCTGCTGCGGGGCGGTTCCCAGCTCGGCCACCGGCTCCCAGCCGTGACCCTGCCGGGTCTGGCTGTCCCGGACCTGAGCGTCCACAGCCGGGGCCGGCTCGGCCGGGCGCTGGGCACGCGCCGCGGCACGCTCCTGCGCGACCTGCTCGGCCGGCGGGATGAAGAGCACGGTGGGCGGTGCCGCACGCCGGCGGGACCGCGTCTTCGGCTGCTCTGCGGAGTCAGTCTCGGCCGAGTCGGAGCCGACCTGGTCCGAGCCGACCTGGTCCGAGCCGGGCTGGTTCAAGCCGGGCTGGTCCGAGCCGGACTGCTCGGAACTTGCCGGCTCGGAATCGGCGGACGCCACGGGGGCCCGCCGCGCCGACCGGCCGGCAGCCGCACGCCGCCGTGGCGCTGGGGCGTCCTCTGCCGCGAACTCGATCGTCGGGGAGGGCTCGGTGGCCCTTCCCGCAGAGGCCGCTGTGCCGGTCGCGTCGTCGCCGGAGGCCTGGCCGACCGCCGTCGGGGCGTCTGACGCCTGGGCGCCGGTCGGCTGGGTGGTCGGGATTTCGTCGCCAGCGGCGGCGCGAGCCGCTGCGGTCCCGCTTCGCCGACGGGTCCGGGTGGCGGGTGCCGGCGGCTCTGCGGCGGACCCGGTCGGGTCGCCGGCCACCGAGGTTGCGGGCTCAGCGGCGCCCGCCGGGTCGAGTGGCAGTTCTGCCTGCTCTGTCGGGTTTAGGGTAGACGCGCCGGCCTCGGCCGGGGATGCCGCTTTGCGCCGCCGACGCACGGCCTTGACCGGCGCGTCTGCGCCTGGCTCGGCGGGCTGTCCGGGGCTGTCAGCAGCAGTTGGCTCAGCGACCGCCCCGTCGGGATCGGCGGACGCCGCAGTGGCCTTCGTCGGCCGACGCCGGGCACGGCGCGCCGGTGTCGTGGTTTCAGCGGTATCGCTGCTTTCGGCGGCTCCAGGAGCGGGAAGCTCCGGCAGCCCACCTGGCTCATTGTCGAGCATTTCGGGCGTTCTCCAGTTCTGGCACTCCCGGGCGCGTCAAACGCAGCCACGCAGGAGCAACCGCAATGTCCTTACCGCCAGCCCGATCCGCACGGTGCGGACGGACCGTCGAAGTCTGCCAACCTCATCGCCGTAGCGGCTCATGAGAGCCACCCGGTCACTGCGACGAAGCTCCGATGGCGGCCGCCTCGCGATCCGCGAGAAGCGGATCCATGATCTCGCCATGCGCGGTGAGCTGACCCTGGGCCAGCCGGGTCGCACGAGGCGGGACCGGCGGCTCCAGTTCGGCCACGACGCGCAGGCCAGACAGGACGTCATCGGGTCGCACAGCCGGGGTGACCTGCCGCACGACAAGGTCCAGTATCGCACACGGTGCGGCGCCGACCTCGGAAGGTGCTCCGGGCGGCCCGTCACCTGCCCCGACGCCCTGCGCTGAGGGCTCGGCGAGGACCCGCATGCGGTGCACCGCATGCCGGGCGTCGAACGTCCGTCGACCCTGTTTGGTGAGCCGTTCCACCGACACCTCCGCCGCGTCCAGGAAGGCCTGGACGGCGCTGGCCAGCACCTGCGGCGCGACACCGAGCAGCTCGATCCGCCAGTGGGAGGCGTCGATCCGGTCCGGCAGACTCCCGCCGGCCGCCTCGACAGCCTCCAGGACGTCGAGTCCGGGCGAGAGTGCCGCGTCCAGGTCGCGGGCGAGTTGGGCGGGATCAGCCGGCGCCCGCAGGGCGATTTCGACGTACTCCGCCTCACTCGCCACTCCGGTCGGTGCCGCACTGGCGTACGAGATCTTGGGGTGCGGGGTGAATCCCTGTGAGTACGCGATCGGCACCCGGGCGCGCAGCAGCGCCCGCTCGAACGCCCGAGCAAAGTCGCGGTGGGAGGTGAAGCGCATCGGCCCGCGCTTGGCGTACCGGATCCGGATCCGCTGCACCACCGGCGCCTGGTTGCCCTCCGGCTGGCGTTTACTGATCGCCGTCTCCCTTCACCACGTGCCCCCGCCGCCCTGGGCCGCGATCTTGCACTCGTGCCCGGGGCGAAACACCCGAACCAGGACAGAAGGTGAGACACAACTGCAAGATCGCGGACAGCGGGCTCATCGGGCCTGGCCTGACGGGATCGGCGTGAGGGGGAGCAACTTCTTGCCGGTCGGGCCGATCTGGATCTCGGTGTCCATGCTGGGGCAGACGCCGCAGTCGAAGCAGGGGGTCCAGCGGCAGTCGTCCTGCTCGAACTCCGACATCGAGTCCTGCCAGTCCTGCCAGAGCCACTCCTTGTCCAGCCCGGAGTCGAGGTGGTCCCAGGGCAGGACCTCGTGCTGGCCCCGCTCGCGGGTGGTGTACCAGTCGAGGTCGACGCCGAACTCCGGCAGCACGTCGGCCGCCGCCTGCACCCAGCGGACGTACGAGAAGTGCTCCGACCAGCCGTCGAAACGCTGCCCGGCCTCCCAGACCCGGCGGATCACCGCGCCCACGCGGCGGTCCCCCCGCGACAGCAGGCCCTCGATCAGGGACGGCTCCCCGTCGTGGTAGCGGTAGCCGATCGCCCGGCCGAGCGAGCGGTCCGAGTTGATGGCGTCCTTGAGCAGCTTGAGCCGGCGGTCGATCGTCTCCGGCGTCGCGATCGGCGCCCACTGGAACGGCGTGTGCGGCTTCGGCACGAACCCGCCGATCGACACCGTGCAGCGGATGTCCTTGCTGCCGGTGGCGGCCCGACCGGACCGGATCACCTCGTGCGCGAGGCGGGCGATCTGCACCACGTCGTCGTCGGTCTCGGTGGGCAGGCCGCACATGAAGTACAGCTTCACCTGACGCCAACCGTTGCTGTACGCCGTGACGACGGTGCGGATCAGGTCCTCCTCCGACACCATCTTGTTGATCACTCGCCGGATCCGTTCGGAGCCGCCCTCCGGCGCGAAGGTCAGGCCGGTCCGCCGGCCGTTGCGGGAGAGCTCCTGCGCCAGCGTGACGTTGAACGCGTCCACCCGGGTGGACGGCAGGGACAGCGAGACGTTCGTGTCGGCGTACTGCTCGGCGAGCCCTGAGCACATGTCGCCGATCTCGGAGTGGTCGGCGCTGGACAGCGAGAGCAGCCCCACCTCCGAGAAGCCGGAGAACTCCAGCCCCTGCTGCACCATCTGCCCCACGGTCGTGATGCTGCGCTCCCGGACCGGCCGCGTGATCATGCCCGCCTGGCAGAACCGGCAGCCCCGGGTGCAGCCTCGGAAGATCTCCACGGCATAGCGCTCGTGGACCGTCTCGGCGAGCGGAACCAGGGGCTTCTTCGGGTACGGCCACGCGTCAAGATCCATCGTGGTGCGCTTGTGTACCCGGAACGGCACACCGATCCGGTTCGGCACAACCCGCTGGATCCGCCCGTCGGGAAGGTAGTCGACGTCGTAGAACCGCGGCACGTACACGCTCTCGGTCCGGGCCAACCGCAGCAGTACCTCGTCGCGGCCGCCCGGTGAGCCCTCCGCCTTCCATGCGCGCACGATGGCGGTGATCTCTCCGACCGCCTCCTCGCCGTCGCCCAGGACGGCCGCGTCGATAAAGTCGGCGATCGGCTCGGGATTGAAGGCCGCATGGCCGCCGGCGACCACGATCGGGTGAGTCTCGTCCCGGTCCCGGCTGTCGAACGGGATGCCGGCCAGATCGAGGGCGGTCAGCATGTTCGTGTAGCCCAGCTCGGTCGAGAAGCTGATGCCGAAGAGGTCGAAGGCGCGCACCGGGCGGTGGGCGTCGACCGTGAACTGCCCGACGCCGTGCTCCCGCATCAACGCCTCAAGATCGGGCCAAACGGCATAGGTGCGCTCAGCGAGGACGTCCGGCTGCTCGTTGAGCACCTCATACAGGATCTGGACACCCTGGTTCGGCAGGCCGACCTCATACGCGTCCGGGTACATCAGGGCCCACCGCACCACGGCGCTGTCCCAGTCCTTGACCACAGAGCCCAGCTCACCGCCGACGTACTGGATCGGCTTCGCCACCCTCGGCAGCAGCTGCTCCAACTTTCCGAACACCGACGTCACGCTCATAACCGTTCAGGGTACGCGCGGCAATTCGGCAGTCGGCGATGCCGCCGGGGCGCGCTACGTTGGGGGTCCGACGGGAAGGACAGGCATGCCGGCACGCAGCGAGTCGACGGGCCGCCGGGTACCCGGCGCTGGTACGCCCGTCGAGCCGTCGGCGCCGGCGCCCGATCCGGCCGAGGCGACGCAGACCGATCCCCCGGCCTCAGCCGGTTCCGTGCCGCGAGGCACGTCCGGACCACCCGAAAGCCCTCCACCGCCGGTCAGCCGTCCGCCGGTCAACCGCCCGCCGGTCGAACCGCCGAAGGTAAGCACCGGACCGGAGAACGGCGGCGTATCGGACGGCGGCGCGACGGCCGATGACGGTGCGACCGGCGGTGACGGTACGACGGACGGCGGCGGTGCGACCGGCGGTGACGGTACGACGGCCGATGACGGTACGACGGCCGCGTTGGTGCCCGGTGATCCCGGGCTGCCCGGACCCTCCCCCGCAGCTTCGTCGGGCAAGGCCGCCCTGGAAGCCGACCCCTCGGCCGTTGCCGACGTACCGCCGCCCATCCCAGCCACCGCACCCGTCCCGCCCGCGCCGGTTGAGGGGGCGAACACCACGCCGGGCCGGGCTCCCGCCGCTGCCGATGTCCGTCCTCCACTTCCGCCGATGCCCGCGCAGGCAGCATGGCGGCCCGTGCCGAGCCGACCGAAGCGGGTGGTCGAGAAGCCCAAGACCTGGATCGGCTCAGCTGCCGTGCCGCCGCCCGACGCGCTCAAGCGCCTGCGCGATCAGCAGACGACCCGCACGCCACGCTCCGGCGGCGAGTCCACGCCAACGCGGGGAACCGGTGCGGTCACGCCCCCGACCTCCGCGGTCGCCGGCGCCGGAACGCCAATCCGCGCCGAGCCGGCCCGCGCCGAGCCGGTCAACGCCGAGCCGGCCCGCGCCGAGCCGGCCCGCGCCGCGCCCGCGCAGCCCGAGCCACCGCCATCGGACGCACCGCCGCCCGGGCCACCCATGGTGCTGCCCGCCGCGGCACCGAACGCGTCCGGGTCCGCCTGGGACGAGGACAGTTCAACCTGGCGAACCGTGTCCGCTGGCCCGCGCCCTCCGCGCCCGCGCACCGCCCGCACGACGAGCGGCCAGCGCCCGGGCATGCGGACCGCAGCCCCACGGCGTGGCACCGCAACGCCTGCGCAGCGTCGCCTGGCCGCACCGCGCTGGTCGGAGCGGATGGCAGCACGGCCGGCGATCGGCGGGTCGAGGAGCACCGACGCAGGGCGCGGTGGGCCGCGGTTGCGGTGGGTTCTGGTCACCCTGGTGCTGCAGTCGCTCCTCTGCGTTGGCGCTCTGTTCGCTCTCATGGAGCCGGTCTCGGACCAGTACCCGGCAGCGGTCGAAGTCAACAGCCAGGTCCCGGGCCTGGTCCGGGTCAACGACGCGTCCCGACGACGTCGTGCCGAGTTGCTCGTCACCCGGCTGCAATCCGACCGATCCGACGAGCAGGCCTTCGTCGCCCTGTACGCGGAGGCGAACAACCGCGAGCGGCAGGTGACGCTGTTCGGCACCACCCGTCGGATCTCCGCGCCCGCCGATGAACTCAACACGACGATGCAGCAGCTGGTCGGGGACCTT
Organism: Micromonosporaceae bacterium; assembly: GCA_035296325.1. Classification (GTDB taxonomy): domain Bacteria; phylum Actinomycetota; class Actinomycetes; order Mycobacteriales; family Micromonosporaceae; genus DATHBD01. The sequence goes on from DATHBD010000017.1 coordinate 74,628, forward strand.
CGACTCACCCGGGTCCGCGCGTTCGAGGCCGGGTCGATGGGTGGTGAGCAGCGCTGCGGGCCGGGTCAACTCGACGGTCGCGCGATCATCGCGTGCGGCTGGGCCGATCACGGCAGTATCGCGGTGGGGCTGTTCACCGGCCGTACCGAGGCCGACGGCGCGGCGCTGCTGCAGACCGTTCGCGCCAGTGTGCTCCGCCGTCGCTGAAGCCGGCACGGGACAGCTACTCGGCCGGGGATGGCCCGGCCGGCAGAGCTTCGGTGGACCGGCGCGGCGCGTACCGGCCGACGTACTCCTGCCCGGTGAGCGCGGCGATCTCGGCCATCAACGCAGCGGTGATGTCGCGGTACGTCCTCGACTCGGGCTTCGCGTCGGCCCACGCCGAGAGGTCGAGCGGCTTGCCGAAGGCCACATCGACGCCGGGGCCGAATCTGGGCAGGCGGGCGCCCACCGGTTGGATGTGCTCGGTCCCGCGCAGGCCGACCGGCACGATGGCCGCCCCGGCGTCCAGCGCCAGCTTGGCCACACCGGGGCGGCCCCGGTAGAGCCGTCCGTCCGGGGAGCGGGTGCCCTCGGGGAAGATGCCGAGCGCGTTGCCGTCGCGCAGCACCGGCAGCGCCGCGTCCAGCGCGAGGAGGCTGGCCCGGCCGCCGGAGCGGTCCACCGGGATCTGGTGCATCTCCAGCAGGAGTTCGCGCTGCAGCGCGCCCAGCAGGCCGGGGTTGCGGAAGTACTCGTCCTTGGCGAGGTAGTACAGCGACCGGGGCAGCACGGATGGGATGACGAACGAGTCCACGACTGACAGATGGTTGCTCGCGAAGATCGCGGCGCCGGACAGCGGTACGTGCTCCAGACCCGTGACGCGCGGACGCCAGGCCAGCCGCATGAGCGGCGACAGGGTCATCTTGCCGAGGACGTACAGCGCGGACACGGCGCTCACCTTAGCCGCCCGGACCTGCGCGGCCCGGCACGACCGCGGGAACGCGGCTACGTGATCATCACCACGTCACGAAGCCACCAGGACCAGCGCGACGGCCGCCAGCCCGAGCCCGGCGAGCTGCAGCGGGCGGATCGGCTCCCGGTCCACCGTGCGGGCCAGGAGCACGGTGGACGCCGGGTACATGGCGGCCACCGGCGCCACGATGCTGAGCAGGCCACCGCCCACCGCGAGCAGGTACAGCACGTTGGCGCTCATGTCCAGTACGCCGGCGGTCACGGCCCACCGCAGTTGAAGCCGGGACAGCGTGGGTCGCGCGAGCCCTTGCGCGGACAGCGCGGGTCGGCGCAGCCGGGGCGCCACCACCCGGGTGGCGACCAGCAGGGCGCAGCCGAGCACCAGCGCCGCGGTCTGGGCGGCGGCGATCGGCCACAACCCGACGTCGCGCCCGGCGACATCATGAGCGCGATTGAGCAGCACGAAGAACAGCCCGAACGCCGTACCGGCGAGCAGGGACCAGCCCACCAGCCCAACCGACACCACCGTGCGGCCGGTGCTGCGCCCCGCACTGACCAGCGCGATCGCGACCACGGCACAGATCGCGCCGGCCAGCGCGGCGGGCTGCGGGCTGCGCTCGATGACCAGTCCCACGATCATCGGCACCAGGGCCGCGGTGACCGCGGAGATCGGCGCCACCACGATCATCGCGCCACCGGAGAGCGCCCGGTAGAAGATGATCAAGCCGGTCATCCCGACGAACCCGGCCGCCGCCCCCCAGGCCAGACTCTCCGGATGCGGTGTCGCGCGCAGGAGCAGCAGGTAGACCGCCAGCACCGGCAGGCTCGCCAGCTTCGACACCACCGACACGACCACCGCCGAGGCGCCCTGCGTCGCCTTTCCGCCGCAGAAGTCACCCGCGCCCCACACCAGGGCCGACAGCGCGGCCAGGAGGACCGCGATCATGTGGCCCGCGTGACCGTCACCGTGATCTGTTCCCCGTCCCCCACCTCGCCGGCGAAGCCGCCCTCAGCCGCCCCGTCAGCGCCGAGCGTCACCGCATCGGCGAGCACCTCCCCGGCGACGAACGTGCGGTGCGTCTCGACCGCCGCACCGACCTCCGGCGAGCCGGACACGACCACGGTGACCCGGTCGGACACGTCCAGACCGGCATCGCGGCGGGCCATCTGCACGACCCGTACCACATCGCGGGCCAGGCCCTCCGCGGCCAGCTCCGGCGTGACGGTCGTGTCCAGCACCACGACGCCCCGCCCGTCCGGTAGCTGCGCCGACCGGGCCGGCTCCGCCGCGACGAGCTTGAGGTCGTACTCCCCCTCCTGCAACTGCACCCCGCCGGCGACCACCAGGCCGTCCACCACCGACCAATCACCGGCCCGCACCGACTTGATCACCTGCTGCACCTGGCCGCCGAGCCGGGGGCCGAGCACGCGCGGGACCAGGCTCAGCACCGGGGTGCAGTAGAGCGACACCTCGTCGGTGAAGTCGACCGCTTTGACGTTGACCTCGTCGGCGATCAGGTCGGCGAAGGGCCGCAGCGCGTCCGCCGAGGACGTCGCCACGGTCAGCGTCGGCAGCGGCAGCCGGACCCGCAGGCCCTGCGCCTTGCGCAGCGACAGCGCCGCCGAGCAGACATCGCGCACCGCGTCCATCGATGCGACGAGCTGGTGATCGGCGGGGAACGCGCCGGCCGTGGGCCAGTCGGCGAGGTGCACCGACCGGCCGCCGGTGAGCCCGCGCCACACCTCCTCCGCGGTCATCGGTGCGAGCGGCGCGACGATCCGGCACACCGCCTCCAGCACCGTGGCGAGCGTGTCGAAGGCGTCCGGGTCGCCGGACCAGAACCGGTCCCGGGAGCGCCGCACGTACCAGTTGGTCAGCGCGTCCAGGTACGACCGGACGGCGTTGCACGCCCCGGAGATGTCGTAGGCATCCATCGCCGCCGTGACCGTGTCGGCCAGCTCCCCGGTCTTGGCCAGCACATACCGGTCCAGGAGATGGGTCGAGTCGGTGCGCAGCCGAGCCGTGTGGCCGTCGGCGTTGGCGTACAGCGTGAAGAAGTACCAGACGTTCCACAGCGGCAGCAGCACCTGTCGGACGGCATCGCGGATGCCCGGCTCGGTGACGGCCATGTCGCCACCCCGCAGCACCGGCGACGCGAGCAGGAACCAGCGCATCGCGTCCGCGCCGTAGCGGTCGAAGACCTCGTACACGTCGGGGTAGTTGCGCAGGCTCTTGGACATCTTGCGGCCGTCCGCGCCGAGCAGCGTGCCGTGCACCAGGCAGTTGCGGAACGCCGGCCGGTCGAACAGCGCCGTCGCCAGCACGTGCAGGGTGTAGAACCAGCCGCGGACCTGCGGCACGTACTCCACGATGAAGTCGCCCGGGTAGTGGTCCTCGAACCAGTCGCGGTTCTCGAACGGGTAGTGCACCTGGGCGAACGGCATCGACCCGGACTCGAACCAGCAGTCCAGCACCTCGGGCACGCGCCGCATGGTGGACCGCCCGGTCGGGTCGTCCGGGTTGGGCCGGGTCAACTCGTCGATCTCGGGCCGGTGCAGGTCGGCCGGGCGTACCCCGAAGTCGCGCTCCAACTGATCCAGCGAGCCGTACACGTCGACCCGGGGGTACTCCGGGTTGTCCGACTTCCACACCGGGATCGGGGAGCCCCAGAACCGGTTCCGGCTGATCGACCAGTCCCGGGCGTTGGCCAGCCACTTGCCGAACGAGCCCTCCTTGACGTGCTCCGGCGTCCAGTTGATGTCGGCGTTGAGCTCCACCATCCGGTCCCGGAACGTGGTCACCGCCACGAACCACGACGACACCGCCTTGTAGACCAGCGGGGTGTCGCACCGCCAGCAGTGCGGGTAGGAGTGCGTGTACGTGTCGTGGCGCACCACCACGCCGCGGTCCTTGAGGTCGCGGATGATCGGCTTGTTCGCCTCGAAGACCTGCATGCCCTGGTACGGCGGGACGAGGGCGGTGAACCGGGTGTGCTCGTCCACGGTGACCACGGTCGGGATGCCGGCCGCGGTGCAGGCGTTCTGGTCGTCCTCACCGAACGCCGGCGCCATGTGCACCACGCCGGTGCCGTCCTCGGTGGTCACGAAATCCCCGCCCAGCACCTGGAACGCGTTCTCGGTGTCGGCGAGAAAATCGAAGAGCGGGGTGTACTTCCGTCCGACCAGGTCGCGGCCGGAGAGCGTGCCGACCCGGGTGGCGTCCGCCAGTTCCTTCTCGTACGCCCCGACCCGGGCGGCACCCAGGATGAGGCGCTCGCCGGCCCGCTCGTACACCGCGTACTCGATGTCCGGGCCGACCGCGACCGCCAGGTTCGACGGCAGCGTCCACGGCGTCGTGGTCCAGACCAGCAGCTTCTCGCCGGACTCCAGGGCGAACGCCACGGTCAGCGCCGGGTCCTGCCGGTCGCGGTACACGTCGTCCATCCGCGTCTCGGTGTTGGACAACGGCGTCTCACACCGCCAGCAGTACGCCAGCACCCGGAAGCCCTCGTAGATCAGACCCTTCTCATGGAGTGTCTTGAACGCCCACATGACGCTCTCCATGTAGTCGAGGTCGAGCGTCTTGTAATCGTTGGCGAAGTCGACCCAGCGTGCCTGCCGGGTGACGTAACGCTCCCAGTCCTGGGTGTAGCGCAGCACCGAGCTCCGGCAGGCGGCGTTGAACTTGTCCACGCCGAGCGCCAGGATCTCCGCCTTCGTGGAGATGCCGAGCTGCTTCTCCGCTTCCACTTCGGCCGGCAGACCGTGACAGTCCCAGCCGAAACGCCGCTCCACCCGCCGGCCACGCATCGTCTGGTAGCGCGGCACCACGTCCTTGATGTACCCGGTGAGCAGGTGCCCGTAGTGCGGCATCCCGTTGGCGAACGGCGGCCCGTCGTAGAAGACGAACTCGTTGTCGCCGTTGCTGCCCGCGGGGCGCTCCTGCACGGAGCCCTCGAAGGTGGAGTCCTGCGCCCAGTACTCCAGCACGCGCCGCTCCACGGCGGGCAGGTCGGGGCTGGCCGGCACGCCGGCGGTGCCGTGCATGGGGTACGCCATCGGTGGTGTCTCCTCGCGGGTGCGGTGGATGTGCTCACTGCTCCACGCGAGGACGAGCCCGAAACCGCAGGCCCGCGGTACCACCTCGCTTGGCGCCACGTTGCCGCGACGCCCGCTCGTTGGTCGGCTGTGACGGGCCGAACCCGTCCGGCTCTACTGAGGCACCGCGTGGCGGGGCCGGTTCTTCCGGAGGCTTCCCGGTGATGGCCGGATCAACGCCTGTACCGCCAAGCGTACCGGAGTCCCCGGCGCAGTCATCCGGGTTACCGGGTCACGCCGCGTCGGGGAACCACAGAGCGATCTCGCGCTCGGCGCTCTGCGCGGAGTCGGACGCGTGCACCAGGTTTTCCCGGTTGGACAGCGAAAAGTCGCCCCGGATGGTTCCCGGCGCAGCGGTGCGGCCGTCGGTCGCTCCGGTCAACGCCCGTACGACGCCGATCGCCTGGTCGCCGGAGATCACCAGGGCGACCAGCGGCCCGCTCGTCATGAAGTCCTTCAGCGGGGGGTAGAACGCCTTCTCCACGTGCTCGGCGTAGTGCTGGTCGGCGAGGTCGGCGTCCATGGTGCGCAACACCATCGCGGAGATCTGCAGGCCCTTGTGCTCAAATCGGCTGGTCACCTCACCGATGAGCCCGCGCCGCACGGCATCTGGCTTGATCAGGACGAGCGTCCGCTCGGTCACAATGGTTCCTCTCGTCCGCGAGTCCTCGCGTCTTGGCCGGTGGCCGCCCAAGCGTAGTTCCCCGCTGCGGCACCGTCTGAGGGACCCCGCATGACCATTGTGGTCGGTCGCGATGCACGCAGGGCAGCACTTCCGTTCCGCGGTCATGGGGGCCTAGCCTGGGAGAGGCTCGAGGAGGTCAACTTTGGCGCGCGCCCACCGCTGGTCGATGTCCGACCGCCAGAAGTTCTTCCTCGCCGGTCTGATCGTTCTCGGCGTCTTCATGGCCGTGTTCGGCGCCGGGCTGGGCAACCCGGCCGTTGCCGGCCTGGGCATCGTCCTGACGCTGGCCGGTCCGGCATTGATCGTCTGGTCCCGCGTTCGGGGCGGCACGGAGTACGTGTACGGCACCGCGCAGGTCCAGGGAGTCTCCAAACCCCCACCCGTCGGCAATTTCGGTCTCGCCGAGTTCCACCTGATCGTCACCGCGCAGGGGTTCAACGGTGTGCCGGTCCACCTGCAGGACGCCGCCGTTCCCACCCGCAAATGGCCGGATGTGGGCGCCAGCCTGCCGGTTCGGGTCACGGTGGGCACTCGGCCCCAGGTGACGATCCTCTGGAACGACGTGGTGACCCGTCGGCAAGCCACCTCGGTCCACGGCACGGACACCGCCATCGGCGTCGACCGAATCACCGCCCGGCGCAGCGCACAGGACGAGACGTACGAGTACTCGCCGACGCCGGCGGTCGGAACGACGGCCGACACACCGACCCTCACCGACCTCCCCCCGGTCCGGGACACCGATCCGGACCCGCGTCCGGACCACAGCACCACGACCCGCCGCCGGCCGAGCCCTCGGCCCCGGACGCCGGTCGATGAGGAGCGCGCCCCGACGCAGACCGACGATCCGGCGGATTCGGGCACGGTGATCGCTCCCACCGTCGAGGCAGACGCCCCGACGCAGACCGGCGACGGGCGACCGCCACCGGCCAGCGTCGACCAGTTGCCGGTCCGGGTGCCCGCGCCCCGGCCGAACATGTCACCGCTGGAGCGCCCGGTCGAGGTCGCCGCCACTGCGCCGTCCGACTCCGAGCCCGCGTACTTCGACTCTGGCCAATCGGCCTTCACCGGGTCAGGGGCTGCGCCGGTGGAGTCGGGCTACGCCCGCCGCCGCACCGCGGGCGCCACGCTGGAGTTCATCCTGCGCGGATCCGACCCGGAACCGCCGACCCCGTCCGCCGACGACGAGCCCGACGGGCTCGAGCCGCACTACCCGGACGACGGCGCGGTCGCCCAGTTCCTGCCGCTGGGCGCCGCCGAGATCCCGCCACCGCACCCAACACCGGCACCGGCACCGGCACCGGCACCGGCACCGGCACCGGCACCGACCGGATCCTCGCTGACCACGCCGACCGGGTCGGTCGCCGGTGTCAACGGGGTCAGTGTGACGCTGATCGTGGCGGACCTGCAGCGCTCCCGCCGGTTCTACCGCGACACCATCGGCATGGACGAGATCGACAGCACCGCGCAGACCTCCATCCTCGCCTTCGGGGACGCCGGCGTCGTGCTGCGGCAGGTCGCCGACATGAAGCCGATCGATCGGCGGCTGATGCATCTGAACCTCGAGGTCGCCGACGTGCAGTCGGCGTACGAGCACCTCTACGACCGGGGCATCGAGTTCGTCCACAAGCCGCGGGTCGTAGCCCAGGGCGAGCAACTCGAACTGTGCTCCGCCATGTTCCGCGACCCCGATGGGCACGCGGTCACCCTCATGCGTTGGGAGATCCGTCGCTAGTCACGGTCTCCCTGACGTGCAGCACGTACCCCCACAGTGCACCGAACAGCACCCCCAGCGCCGCCAGCGACCAGTGCAGAAACCCGCCGACGAGCAGCCCCAGCGGCACCAGCGCGCCGGCCGGCCACGCCCACGCGCGGCGCAGCATCGCGGCGAGCACGACCGCGACCCCGGCCAGGCCCACGACCAGCCAGATCGCTCCCGTTGCGGACGAGCCGGCCAGCCGTGCGAGCGGGCCGATCGCCAGCAGCAGCACCAGCGCCTGAACCACCAGGGCGGCCGCCCCCACTCCCCGCACCGCGCCCGCCGGATTGCGCAGGCCCGACCCACCCGACGGCCCAGGTCCGCCCGACGGGCCCGATTCGGCCGACGGCCCAGGTCCGCCCGCCGGGCCCGATTCGGCCGGCGTGCCGGGGTCCGGCCGCCGCGGTGCGTCCGGTGGCGGCTCGCTCACCGCCGCAGCAGCTTCCGAGCGTCCGCCACGGTCACCACCGAGCCGGTCACCACCACGCCGACGCTGCTGATCCCGGCATCCACATCCGACTCGGCAAGCACAATGGCTGCGGCGATCGCGTCCGGCAGATCCCGCTCGACCTGGACCCGGTCCTCGCCGAAGACCTCGTACGCGAGCTGGCCGAGCTGCGCCGCCGACATCGCCCGCGGCGAGCTGTTGCGGCTCACCACAACGGCATCCACGGCGGGCTCCAGAATCTCGAGCATGCTCCGGGCGTCCTTGTCCGCGAGCACGGCGATCACCGCCACCAGGCGACGGAACGCGAACTCCTCGCCCAACGCGGTCGCCGTGGCCGCCATGCCGGCCGGGTTGTGCGCCGCGTCGAGCAGGATGGTCGGCGAGGTGCGGACCCGTTCCAGCCGCCCCGGCGACGTCGCGCCGGCCATGCCGGCGCGCACCACCTCCGGGTCGAGGGCCCGCTCGCCGCCGGCGCCAAGGAACGCCTCGACGGCGGCCAGCGCAAGGGAGGCGTTCTGTGCCTGGTGGGCGCCGTGCAGCGGAAGGAACACGTCGTCGTACACGCCGGAAAGACCCTGCAAGGTGAGCACCTGACCGCCAACCGCGACGGAACGGTGCAACACACCGAACTCGCTCCCCTCCCGGGCGATCGTCGCGTCGACCTCCAGGCACCGCTCCAGGATGGGCCGCATCGCCTCGTCCGGCTGGGCGGCGCAGATCAGCGTCGCGCCCTTGCTCACGATGCCGACCTTCGCCAGCGCGATGTCGGCGAGGGTGTCCCCCAACCACTCGGTGTGGTCGAGTCCGATCGGCGTGATGACACAGGTGTTCGCTGCGAGCACGTTCGTCGAGTCGTCCGCGCCGCCGAGCCCGACCTCCACCACCGCGACATCCACCGGAGCGTCCGAGAACGCCGCGAATGCCATCGCGGTGGTCATGTCGAAGTACGTCAAGGGCTCGTCACCGTCCTGGTCGAGGTAGGCGGCGAGCGGCTCAATCTCGCGGTACACCTCCACGAAGCGCTCTTCACCCAGCGCCTCACCCTCGATCGCGATGCGCTCCCGGACGGTTTCCAGATGCGGACTGGTGTACCGGCCCGTACGCACCCCGTGCGCGCGCAGCAGCGAGTCGATGATCCGAGCTGTCGAGGTCTTGCCGTTCGTGCCACTGAGATGGATCGCCGGGTACGCCCGCTGCGGGCTGCCCATGAGGTCCAGCAGACCACCGATGCGCCCGATGTCGAAGACCATGCGGGTGTACCCACGCTCGGAAAGCTCCTGCGTGACCGCCTCGTACTCCGCCGCGCCGGCCCTGCTCACAGGATTGCCTTTCGTTCGCGACTGCGGGGCTCGCTCCGCTCACTCCTCGCGCTCACAGGGCCTCCAGCTGGCCGGCGATCCGCGCGAGATCATCCTCGGCAACCGCGAGCCGCTCCCGGATCTTCGCCACCACCGCCTCCGGCGCCTTGCCGACGAACGCGGCGTTGCCCAGTTTGGCCCGGCACTGGGTCGCCTCCTTCTCCGCCGCCGCGCGGTCCTTGTCCAGGCGGGCCCGTTCCGCGGCGACATCGATGGTGCCCCGGGTGTCGAGCGCCACGGTGACGCCGCCGGCCACCGAAAGGCTCGCGCTGGCGGTGAAGTCGTCGGGTGCTGTCTCCAATCGGGCCAGTGAGCGGATCAGCGGCTCTTGTCGTGCCAGGCCCGCGGAGTCCAGCCCGACCAACCGCGCCGCCACCCGTTGCCCCGGCCGCAGGCCCTGGTCGGCGCGGAACCTGCGCACTTCGGTCACCACCCGCTGCAGGGACGCGATCTCCGCCTCGGCGGCACCGTCGATCCGCTGCCGATCGGGGGTCGGCCAGGCGGCGACGACGATCGAGGGCGTCGCCGCGTCCCGGCCCGGCAGCGACGTCCACAGCTCCTCGGTGACGAACGGCATGATCGGGTGAAGCAGCCGCAGCAGGCTGTCCAGCACGTGCCCCAGGACCCGCCGGGTGCGGTCGGCCTCCGGCGAGTCGCTCCCGCCGCCGAGCACCGGCTTGGTCAGCTCGAGGTACCAGTCACAGACGTCGTCCCAGGCGAAGTGGTACAGCGTGTCGCACACCTTCGCCAGCTCGTACGCCTGGAACTGCTCGTCGATCTGCGCGGTCACCTGCTGCAGCCGGGACAGGATCCACCGGTCGACCGTGGCCAGCTCCGCCTGCGGCGGCACCTCGCCGGCCACCGTCGCGCCGTTGAGCTGCGCGTACCTCGTCGCGTTCCACAGCTTGTTGCAGAAGTTGCGGGAGCCCTGCACCCACTCCTCGCTGACCGGCACGTCGGCGCCGGGATTGGCGCCGCGGGCCAGCGTGAACCGGGTCGCGTCGGCGCCGAACCGGTCGATCCAGTCCAGCGGGTCGACCACGTTGCCGAACGACTTCGACATCTTCTTGCCGTACTGGTCGCGCACCATCCCGTGCAGCATGATCACGTCGAACGGCGGCCGACCGTCCATGGTGTACAGGCCGAACATCATCATCCGGGCCACCCAGAAGAACAGGATGTCGTACCCGGTGACCAGCACCGATGTCGGATAGAACCGCTCGAGATCCGCCGTCGCGTCCGGCCACCCGAGCGTCGAGAACGGCCAGAGCGCGCTGGAGAACCAGGTGTCCAGCACGTCCGGGTCCTGGCGCCAACCGTCCTCTTCGGTGCCCGGCGCGACATCGTCCGGGCCGAGGCAGACCACCTCGCCGTCCGGGCCGTACCAGACCGGGATCCGGTGGCCCCACCAGAGCTGCCGGGAGATGCACCAGTCGTGCATGTTGTCGACCCACGCGAAGTAACGCTTCTCAAGCTCCTGCGGCTCGACCCGCACCCGCCCGTCGCGCACCGCGTCGCCGGCCGCCCGCGCCAGTGGGCCGGTGCGGACGAACCACTGCAGGGAAAGGCGGGGCTCAACCGTGGTACGGCAGCGCTGGCAGTGCCCCACGGCGTGCACGTAGGGGCGCTTCTCGGCCACGATGCGCCCCTGCTCGCGGAGCGCCGCGACAATTGCCGGGCGGGCCTCGTACCGGTCCAGGCCCTGAAACGGCCCGTGCGCAGTGACCACGCCGCGCTCGTCGAGCACCGTGATGCTGGGCAGGTCGTGCCGTTGCCCGATCTCGAAGTCGTTGGGGTCGTGTGCCGGCGTCACCTTCACGGCGCCGGAGCCGAAGGCCGGGTCCACGTGCTCGTCCGCGACGATCGGAATGCGCCGTCCGGTCAGCGGCAGTTCGACCTCTCTGCCGACCAGGTGTGCGTAGCGCTCGTCATCCGGATGCACCGCCACCGCCGTGTCGCCCAGCATCGTCTCCGCGCGGGTGGTCGCCACCACAATGGAGTACTTCCCCTCGCCGTACCGGATCGAGACGAGCTCCCCGTCATCGTCGGAGTGCTCCACCTCGATGTCGGACAGCGCGGTGAGGCAGCGCGGGCACCAGTTGATGATGCGCTCGGCGCGGTAGATCAGCTCGTCGTCGTACAGCCGCTTGAAGATCGCGCCGACGGCGCGAGACAGCCCCGCGTCCATGGTGAAGCGCTCCCGCGTCCAGTCCACGGAGTCACCCAGCCGGCGCATCTGGGCGAGGATCGCGCCGCCCGACTCGTTCTTCCACTGCCAGACCCGCTCGACGAACTTCTCCCGACCGAGGTCGTGGCGGGAGAGCCCTTCCGCGGCCAGCTGACGCTCCACGACGTTCTGCGTGGCGATACCGGCGTGGTCCATGCCCGGCAGCCACAGAGCCTCGTACCCACGCATCCGCGCGCGCCGGATCAGCGCGTCCTGCACGGTGTGGTCGAGGGCATGGCCGATATGCAGGGACCCGGTGACGTTCGGAGGCGGAAGCACGATCGTGTACGGCGTCCGCCCGCTCGACGCGTCAGCCGTGAAGAGGCCGGCGGCTACCCAGTGCTCGTAGCGTTGCCGCTCCACCTCCGCCGGGGAGTACTGAGCCGGAAGTGCAGATGCGCGATCGTCGTTGGTGTCCTGCGGCATGTCCGTCACGCACCGAGTCTAGAACCGTGTCCGGGTCCCGCCGACCGCCGCCACCCACGCCGACGCCGCAGCGACATGGGAACTGGTCACAATGCTGGCCGTGGCACCGCATTCCTCAGTCGTATGCCACTGAAGCCGAGCGTCGTGGTGACCACCACGTCCCAGAACGGCCACAGGTTGTCGAGCACGCGGAGCTGGATGCCGGCGTCGTGGTGAAGGCGCAGCAGGTCACCGACCGGTTCGGGGGGCCCGGTAGGCAGCACCGGCTCGGTACACACCCACGCGTGCGGCTCCGGTTCGCCGAAGGGCAGAAAGCGGTCGGCCGGGAGGCGGTACGCATACAGCCGCACCCGTTCGATGGCGGAGAGCCACCCGTACTCGATGGCGTGCACCCGATCCCCGCCACCCGGCCCGAGTACGAACGCCCGGTCGCTCCGCGTCGTCGTCGGGTTCACCCACGCCATAGCCCGCGGGCAGTCGCGGGGGAACCAGTAATCCGGCGAGCGGGCCGCGTCGACCGCCCACACGTACGGCTCCGCCTCGCGCGCGGTGCGGGCAACGTGGGGCACGAACCGCCCGATGGTGGGGTCCTCCGAGAAGTGCAGCACCTCTCCCGGCTCCGGTCGCACGCGTGCCATTACAGCAGAAGGCAGAAATGCCAAAGGGGCCACCTCGTTAGAGGTGGCCCCTTTGGTAAGGAGTCCGGCGGCGTCCTACTCTCCCACACTCTCTCGGGTGCAGTACCATCGGCGCTGGAGGGCTTAGCTTCCGGGTTCGGAATGGGACCGGGCGTTTCCCCTCCGCCATGACCGCCGTAACACAGTGAACACACAC
>DATHBD010000018.1:0-8655 GCA_035296325.1 Micromonosporaceae bacterium
CACAACTGCTCAGGAGACGACACACCACCCGGATAACGACACGCCATCCCCACCACCGCGATCGGCTCACGCGCCGCGGCCAGCAACTCCCGGTTCTGCCGCTGCAGCCGCTCGGTCTCCTTCACCGACGCCCGCAGCGCCTCGACGATCTCTTGACTGGACGTCGTCATGGCTGGGAACTCGCTCTCTGTTGGAGGCCGGTCAGGAGGCGTTGCCGCGGGCCAGGCGGACCAGGTCCTCGACGGCCATCCCGTCGATCTCGTCCCAGTTGTCCTCTGCTGCGGCCGCAGGCTCGTCGACGCGGGTTTGCGGCGCCTGCGCGTCGTACGTTTCGGCCAGGTGCCGGGCCAGGGCGACGGGATTCGGGTGGTCGAAGATGGCGGTCGGCGAGACGCGCAGCCCGGTCGAGGCGACCAGCCGGTTCTTGAGTTCAATCGCGGTGACCGAGTCGAAGCCGAGATCCCGGAAGGTCTGGTCCGGGTCGGTCCGCTGCCCGGTGGCATGACCGAGCACCACCGCGACGTCGGCGCACACGACGTCCAGCAGCGCCTCTTCGCGCTGAGCCGCGGACAGCCCGGCGAGGTGCTCCAAGGGCTGCGCGGGCGGCGCGGCCCCGGCGATCGCGCCGACGCCGGGCAGCAGCTCGGCGACCAGCGGCTGCGGACCGCCGGCACGGGAGATCTCGGCGAAGCGTTGCCAGTCCACATTCGCCACCGCAACCGCCGTATCGCCGTGGTCCAGCGCCTGATGCAGGGCGGTCACCGCCAGGTGCGGGGTCATCAGGTCCATGCCGCCGCGGCTGAGCCACTGGGCGAAGCCCTCGCCCCCGGCCATGCCGCCGCCGGACCAGGCACCCCAGGCGACCGACAGTGCCGGCAGGCCCGCCGCGCGGCGGCGCGCGGCCACGGCATCCAGATACGCGTTGCCGGCGGCGTACCCGGCCTGGCCCACGTTCGGCAGCAGCGCCGACCAGGACGAGAACAGCACGAATGCGGTGAGGTCGTGGCCGCGGGTCAATTCGTCGAGGTTGCGAACCGCCGTGGTCTTCGGCCGCAGCACTTCGTCGAGCCGGGCCGCCGTGAGATCCCGGAGCGGCCGGTCGCCGACCACACCGGCGGTGTGCACGACGGCGGTGAGTGGGTGCTCGGCAGGGACAGCGGCGAGCACCCGGGCCAGGTCGCCGCGGTCCGCCACGTCGCAGGCAATGATGGTGACCTGGGCGCCGAGCTCGACGAGCTCGGCGCGAAGGTGGGCCGCGCCGGCCGCCTCGGGCCCGCGGCGGCTGAGCAGGAGCAGATGCGGCGCGCCCTTGTGTGCCAGCCAGCGAGCGATGTGTCCACCGAGCGCGCCGGTGCCGCCGGTGACCAGGGTGGTGCCGCGGGGCTTCCATCGCTGGGCGGGCGCGGTCGACGGCACCGGCGCCCGCTGCAGCCGTGGCGCATAGATTCCGTCCGCCCGCACGGCGAGCTGATCCTCGCGACCGGCCGCGGTGAGCGCGGCCCGCAGGCGCGCCCGCGCGGCGCTGTCCAGAACCGGTGGCAGATCGACCAGGCCGGCCCCGCGGTCGGGGTGCTCCAGGCGGACCACCCGGCTCAGCCCCCACAGCAGGGCTTGGACCGGGCTCGGCGCTTCCTCCGGTCGGGTGCTCACTGCGCCGGTGGTCGCCGACCACAGTTGGGCGTCGATCCCCATGTCGTCGAGCGCCTGCACCAGCCGGACAGTGCCGGCCAACCCGGCGGACACGGCCGCATGGTCCGGAAGCAGCGTGTCGTCGAGGCCGAGCAGCGACAGGACTCGAGCAGGCGCGCCCGAACGCGCGACTGCGGCGCTGAGCAGGCCCCCGAGATCAGCCGCCGCTGGGTTGACGGTGAGCACCTCCGCCTCGAGCGCCTCGGCACATGAGGTGACCAGCGGGTGCGTGGCCTGGGTGGCTGGCGCCACCACCAACCACGATCCGGTTTGCTCGGTCGGCACCGCGTCCACCGGTTGCCACCCGGTCCGGTACCGCCAGGACTCGGTCACGGACTCCTCGCGCATCTGCCGCCACCACGTCGACAACCCGGGCAGCAACTCGCCGAGCGCGGCCCGTTGGTCCCCATGCAGGTTCAGCGTCTCCGCCAGGCGCTCGGTGTCGCCGCGCTCGATGCTCTGCCAGAATCGCCGCTCGACCAGGCCGCCCGGAGCGGTCGGGGCGGGCGATGCCGCGACCGTACGCCCCCAGGGGAGTTGCGCCGTTGCCACCGCGGGCAGCAGCGTGGCCCAGTCGACGGACAGCCCGCCGGTCCAGGCGTGGGCGGCGGCGATGTGCAGCCGGGAGGCGGTGTCGTCGTCGCGGCGCAGCGTGTCCAGCACTGTGGCGTCGGCGCCCACGTCGGCGACTGTGTCACTGATGCCGACGCCGAGCACGGGATGCGCGCTGCACTCGAGGAAGGTGGTGAAGCCGTCGCCCAGCAGCGCTCGTACGGCCGTCTCGAAGCGGACCGGCCGACGCAGGTTCTCGAACCAGTAGTCGGTCGTCATCTGCCACGGGTCGAGCACCGTGCCGGTCACCGTGGAGTAAAGCGGCACCCGGGCGGGTCCGGGAGTGACGGCGCCGAGCTTGTCGAGCAGGTGCTCGCGGATCGTGTCGATCTGCGGCCCGTGCGAGGCGTAGTCGACCGGGATGCGGCGCACCCGGATGCCGTCGGCGGCGCAGGCGGCCAGGAACGTCTCCGCGGCGTCCGCAGCCCCGCTGAGCACTGTGCTGTTCGGGCCGTTGTACGCGGCGACGGCCAACCCGCCGAACCCGCCGGCGAGCCGCACCTGCACCGCCTCGGCACCGGCCGCAACCGAGATCATCGCGCCCTGGCCGGCAAGCCGGGTCAGTGCCGCCGCTCGGGCCACGACCACGCGAACCGCATCGGGCAGGGCGAGGATGCCGGCGACGCAGGCTGCGGCGATCTCGCCCTGGCTGTGCCCGACGACCGCGTCCGGCTGCACGCCGATGGACTGCCACCAGCCCGCGAGGGCCACCATCACGGTGAACATGACCGGCTGCACGACGTCGACGCGGTCCATCGACGGGGCGCCCGGAGCGCCGCGCAGGACGTCGAGCACCGACCATCCGGTCAGCTCCTGCACCAGCGCCGAGCACTCCTCGACGGTCGATGCGAAGACCGGGGAGACCTCCAGCAGGCGTACGCCCATGCCGGTCCACTGCCACCCCTGGCCCGGGAAGACGAACACCGTACGGTTCGGCGCGACCGCGACCCGCTGTACCAGGTTGCCCGGCCGTTCCCCGACGCAGTGCTCGTCGAGGGCGGCGAGAAGCTGCGCGCGGTCCGCGCCGGTGACGACGAGGCGGTGCGCGGCGCACGGCTCGGCGGCCAGCGCGTTGGCCACCGCAGCGGAGTTCACTTCGCCGTCGCGGACGAAGCCTGTCAGCCGCGCGACCCGGTCGCGCAGCTCGTCGGCATCGCCGGCGCTGAGCGCCCAGGAGAGCACCGGTCGGGGGGAGAGGTCGCGATACCAGTACGGGCGGTGCTCCCACGGGTAGGCCGGAAGGCTGACGACGCGGGCGGCCGTATCGCGGCCGGCCGGCCGGTAACCGGCGACGACGATCGCGGCGACAGTCTCCGGCACCAGCACGTCGACCAACTGGTCCGGAGTGTCACCAGACGGCAGGACGGGCACCCGGCCAGCCCGGTACGGCGGCGGCGTGCCGGCGCCCTCGGCCAGCAACCGCAGCGCCTCAGCCGCGGTCATCTGCCCGGCGGCCCAGGCGGCAGTGACCCGGCCCGGGCCAGCGCCGGTCACCGCGACCGGGACCACGCCCAACCCGGCCCAGGCGTCGGTCGCCGCGGCCTGATGACAAAAGAGGTACGCGCCCGCCAGCCCGGCAGCTGGCGCGGCCCACGGGTTGCAGTCACGACCCGCGATCCGCGACAGCTCACCGGCCAGCGTGGCGAGGGTGCGTTCGTACCGCGAACCCGGTGCCGACCAGCGCCGTAGGGAAGCGACCGGTGGCAGTTGCTCCCCGTAGGAGAGGACCACCGCGGGCGGGTCCGCGTCGCTGGGGCGGCCGGTGTGAGCCCCGGCCGGCTGTTCACCGGCGGCGAAGGCGGCCAGCGCCTCGATCAGGGCGTCACGGTCCACGCCGGTCACGGCGAGCCGGTGATCGAGCATCGAGCGCCGGTGGGTGGCGGTGAACACGATGTCGTCCACCGACTCCGGCGACGTCCGCAGATGGTCGGCCAGCCGTCCGGCGGCGGCCCGCAGCGCCTCCGGGGTCGCGGCGCTGACCGGCAGCACGTACGGCGGCCCGGCGGGCGCCGGCTCGCCGGCGGGGAGGCCGGGCGCCTGCTCGACCAAGACGTGTGCGTTACTGCCACTGAACCCGAATGCGCTCACCCCGGCCCGGGCAGGACCAGACCGGGACGGCCAGTCCTGCGCCTTGGTCACCAACGCGACCGGCAGGTTGTCCCAGTCGATCCGGCTCGTCGGCTCCTGGACGACGTGCGGCGGCAGCCGCCGATGCGCCATCGCGAGGACAACCTTCAGTAGCCCGACCACACCGGCGGCGGCGCCGAGATGACCGACGTTCGCCTTGGCGGATCCGATCAGCAGCGGCCGATCGTTGGCCCGCCCGCCGCCGAGCGACTCGGCCAGCGCTCGCGCCTCGATCGGGTCGCCGAGCGGCGTACCCGTGCCGTGGGTCTCCACGTAGTCGACGTCGGACGGCGACCATCCGGCGCGGCGCAACGCCTGCCGGACCACCGCCACCTGAGCCGCCGCGTTCGGCACGGTCAGCCCGCCACTCGCACCGTCCTGGTTCACCGCAGAGCCCGCCAGTACGGCGTAGACCCGGTCGCCGTCGCGCCGCGCGGCCGACAGCGGCTTCAGCACCAGCACCGCGGCGCCCTCGCCGCAGCCGAACCCGTCCGCGTCCTCGTCGAAGGCTTTGCACCGGCCGTCCAGCGAGAGCGCGCCGCTGGCACCCATCGAGGCCATCAGAGGGCTTGGCGCGACGATGGTGCTGGCCCCACCGACGACCGCCATCTCGCAGTCGCCGGACCGGAGGGCCTGACAGGCCAGATGCACCGCGGTCAGCGAGGCCGAGCAGGCGGTGTCGACGGCCAGGCTCGGCCCGTGCAGGCCGAGCACGTACGAGAGCCGCCCGGCGAGGGCCGCGAACGACGTGCCGGTGCCGTGGTGCAGGCTGAGCCCTCGGGCGTCCCGGGTGATCTCCCGCGCGACCAGGTGCTGGTAGTCGGCCATAGCCAGCCCGGCGTAGACCCCGACCGGGCGCCCGGCCAGCGTGTCGGCCGGGCAGCCGGCATCTTCGAGCGCCTCCCAGGCCACCTCGAGAAACAGACGTTGCTGCGGGTCGAGCAGCCGCGCCTCCCGCGGGGAGACCCGGAAGAACGGCGCGTCGAAGCCTGCGACGTCGTCCAGGTACGACCCCCGACTCGGGATCTGGGACCCGAGTTCCGCCCACATCGGGTCGTCCCGCCGCCTTGCCGGCGCTTCGCGGGCCGTCTCGGTGCTCGACAGCAGCAGATCCCAGAACTCGCCCGGGGAGGAAGCGCCCGGCAGCCGGCAGGCCACGCCGACGACTGCGATCGGCTCGGCGGCGCCAACCGGGGCCTGGGACGGCGGAACCGGCGCGCCGGATGACGGGACCGGCGCCACCGGGGCGATCGGCTCCCGGTCGGCAACCGTCTCGGCAGGCGCAGACGCGTCCGCGCCGATCTCGGCCAGGTACTCCGCCAGCGTCGCGACCGACGGCCGTTCGAAGACGATCGGCACCGGCAGCGAAACTCCGAACTGCCGCTCCAGCCGTTGCCGCAGCGCCACGGCGGTCAACGAGTCGAGGCCCTGCTCGAACAGCCCTCGGCGGCGGGCCACCGGCTGGCTGTCGGGCAGCCCGAGCACCTGACGTACCGCGGACGTGACCTGGCCGATCAGCGTCGCGGCCGGCCTGGACGTGGGCGCGGATGTACCTGCGCCCGGCGGGGGGGCTTCGCCGGACGCAGGTACAGCTCCTCCCGGGCGCTGCTCGCCGCGTGGCACACCCGGGAGCCAGTAGCGCCCTTCCCGCCACGACGGCGTTGGCAGCGACCGATACCGGCGAGGTCGGCCGGTGACGCGGCCCCAGTCGACCGGCACCCCGGCGACGTGCAGCTGCGCGAGGCCGCGGTGCGCGGTCATGGACGCGGGCTCGTCGGGGTGCAGCATGGCCAGGACCGGTGCGTGGCGGTTGTGGCGCCGGGCCGCGTCGGTGAGCACGGCTCCCAGTTGCGCGACGCCGATCTCCACGAGCGGGTGGTCGTCCTCGGCGACCAACGCGTCGATTGTCGCCTCGAACCTGCCAATCTCGGCCAGATCGGGTGCCCCGGCCCGTCGTGCCGCCTTGCGGATCGCATCTGCCAGCGACAGGCTTCCGGTGAGGTGGCCGGCGACGAACTCGCCCGCGCCGAGGCCGAGCACTGCGCCTGGCCGGACGCCGCGGTAGGCCAGCCACCGGGTCAGCGCGACCTGGACGGCGATTGTCGCCGTCCGGTCGATCCCGACACGATCCGGTCCGATGGTGCCGGCGGGGCGGCGCAGCTCGTCGAGCAATGACCAGGAGTGCTCCCTCGCAATCAGGGTGGCGCACTCATCGAGCGCTCCCCGAAACCCCTGGTCCGCGTCGTACAGGTCGATGACGGCGCCGGACCTCGGTCCGCTGTGCTCCGCGTAGACGAAAATCGGGGGGGGCGAGCTGTCCGGATCCTCGACCACGCCGGCGTACGCGCGGGCCGGATCGGCCAGTCCGGCCAGCAACTCCTCGCGGTCGGCGGCGACGACCGCGTACCGGTGATTCTCGTGGGTGCGCCGGGTGGCCGCCGAGGCGAGCAGATCGGCCAGCCCGTCCTCGTCCGCGGCGACCCGGTCGCGCAGGCCGGCCACCTGCTCCGCGAGCGCGGCGTCGTCGAGACCCGACGCGACCAGCACGTGCGGCGGGGCGGCTGGTACGGCGGGCGCCTCGTCGGCGGCGAACGCCTCCACGATGACGTGTACGTTGGTGCCGCTCAGCCCGAAGGCGCTCACCCCGGCACGGGCCGGCCGGTCGAGCCCTTCGAGCCGGGTCTCCGCCAGGGGCACGCCCAGCGCCCCGCTCCGCCAGTTGACGGACGGGTTGAGCCGATCGACGTGCGGTTGCCGCGGAATAACGCCGGACCGGGCGATCCACACGCTCTTCAGCAGCCCGCCGATGCCGGCCGCCGCGTCCATGTGCCCCAGCACGGCTTTGTGCGAGCCGACCAGGATCGGACTGTGTGCGGTGCGGCCGGCGCCGTACACCTCGCCGAGCGCGTCCAGCTCCATCAGGTCGCCGATCGCGGTGCCGGTGCCGTGCGCTTCGACGTAGTCGACCTCGCCCGGCTCAAGACCCGCGCGCGACAGCGCGGCGCGCAGCAGGTCGGCCTGTGCCACCGAGTTCGGCACCGTCAGGCCCATGCTCCGACCGTCGTTGTTGGCCGCCGAGCCCCGGATGACCGCGTATACCCGATCGCCGTCGGCGACCGCGTCGCGCAGCCGCTTCAGGACCACGACACCGCAGCCCTCGCCGCGCACGATGCCGTCGGCCGCTGCGTCGAAGGGCCGACACCGGCCGCTCTTCGAGATGGCGCCGACCCGGCTGAGGAAGACGCTGATGTCCGGCGTGATCAGCAGGCTTACCCCGCCGGCGATGGCGGTGTCGGCGTCGCCGGTCCGCAGGCTCTGGCACGCCTGGTGCACCGCCAGCAGCGACGACGAGCAGGCGGAGTTGACCGTGGAGACCGGGCCGTGCAGGTCGAAGGCATAGGCCAGCCGGCCGGCGGCGAAGCTGAACTCGAGCCCGCCGACGTGGTGTTCGCCGATCTCGTCGACGCCCAGAGCACGAGCGTGCAGCAGGCCGTAGTCGTTGGCCAGCATCCCGAACGTGACGGACGTGCGGGTGCCGCACCATTCGTTCCTCGGCCGCCCGGAATCGGCCATCGCCTCCCAGGCCACCTCGAGGATGAGCCGGTGCTGGGGATCGAGGACGTTCGCCTCGCGGGGCGAGACACCGAAGTAGCCCGCGTCGAAGCGGTCGATGTCGTCCAGGAACGCCCCGCGGTGGTTGCTGATGGTGCCCGGCCCACCGGTTGGGTTGTACCGGTCGCGGCCCCAGCGGTCGCCGGGCACGTCGCGCAGCACGTCGGCACCGGAGGTGAGCAGCCGGCCGAACGCGTCGAGGTTGCGGACCCCGCCGGGAAAACGGCATCCCACACCGACGATCGCTATCTCGGCATCTGGGGTCCGTCTGCCGTTCAGCCGATTACTGTCGCCGGAACCGGATCTCATCTGGTCCTCTCCGATCTGCTGCATGGTGTCGGCCCGCGACCTGTGGCCATGTCATTCCGGCGCCTGGCGGGCACGGGGCCGACGCTACTGTCGGGCGAATTCGGCGTCAGCCCCTGTCGTACCCCTAAGCCCCAGTGCCGGGTGAGACGGCCTGATCAACGGCCCGCTAGGGCCTGTCTCAAAGTAGGTCGTGGGTTTGACCTGGGCTGATGATGGTGTCGGCGTGTCGGTGATCGATACGCGGCGAGGTCTCCGGTAGATGGTTCATCGACGAAGAAGAACCTGAATACCGGAGACCTCGTGGAC
>DATHBD010000019.1:0-37900 GCA_035296325.1 Micromonosporaceae bacterium
CTGCGGCGTGAGGGTTTGTACTCGTCGTTGATGTCGGAGTGGCGGCGGGTCCGGGACGCGGGTCTGTTGCAGGGCAAGCCGGCCGGCGAGACGGTAGGACGGCTGTCGGCGGAGCAGGGCGAGATCGCCCGGTTGCGGCGGGAGTTGGAGCGGACGCAGTCGCGGTTGGCGCGTACGGAGACGGCGTTGGAGATCATGGGAAAAGCGCGCGAGCTCTTGGAGGACATCTCCAGGAGCGAGCCGGACGTGCCGGACGTGTTCGGGCTCGGCAGGCGCTGATGGACGCCTATCAGGCGTTGACCCGGGCGGGGACCACGACCCGGGACGCGGCCCGGGTGACCGGGGTCGCGCGGGCCACCGCCGCTCGGGACCGGCGCCGGCCGAGCCCGACGATGACACCTCGGTCCCGGCCGGTGAACGCGCTCAGCAACGCCGAGCGGGAGCGGATCCTGCAGCTGCTGGACAGCCCGCAGTTCGTCGACGCGGCCCCGGCCCAGGTGTATGCGGCGTTGCTGGACCGGGGCGTGTATGTGGGCTCGATCGCCACGATGTACCGGGTTCTGCGCGAACACCGGCAGGTCAAGGACCGTCGCCGGTTGGCACGGCACCCGGCCCGCCGGCGCCCCGAGCTGGTCGCGGACGGTCCGCGGCAGGTCTACACCTGGGACATCACGAAACTCGCCGGTCCGGTGAAGGGTGTCTATTACGACGCCTACGTGATGATCGACATCTACTCCCGGTACATCGTCGGCGTCCAGGTCCACGCCCGCGAGAGCGGACCGCTCGCTGAGAACATGATGCGGGAGGTGTTCGACGTCCACGGTGTCCCGCACGTCATCCACGCCGACCGGGGCACCTCGATGACCTCGAAATCCGTGGCAGACCTGCTCGAAGACCTCGACGTGACCCGCTCGCACTCACGGCCGAAGGTGTCCAACGACAACCCCTACAGCGAGTCGTGGTTCAAGACGCTGAAGTACGCACCGGTCTTCCCGGACCGGTTCTCCTCCCTCGCCGACGCGCGGATGTTCATGACCGACTTCGTGACCTGGTACAACCACGCTCACCGGCACTCGGGCATCGGCCTGCACGCCCCTGCCGACGTCCACCACGGCCGGCATCACAGCGTCCGCGCGAACCGCGCTCACGCCCACGGACGAGCCGGTGACCTGCGCCCGCTGTCTGCGCGCCGCCCACCCCGACCAGCAACTGCCGGGCGTCGAGCAACTGGCCCTCTGGGACGCCCGGCCGTAGCACCACACATCGCCGGACCTGCGCGGCTGGCAACGATCGCGCCGAAGCGGCATGGCGGACCGCGGGTCCCGGGCGCCTCGGTCGTGTCGGGCGCCATCACGGGCGGTGGGTCCGTAGGGTGGACCGGGTGCCAGGTCGAAGCCGCGCCACGAGCAAGCGATCCCCCACGCCCCGCCGCTCCAGTGATCCCAGCAGACCCCTACCGCCCACGTCGTTGGCGCCGGCCACCCTCGACCAGCACGACCTGGAAACTGAGTCGACCTTCACCGGCCTTGGATTCTTCGACCTGGATCTCTCCGACCGGCGTGCCGAGTCGGTGGAGTTCGCACAGTGCCGGTTCCACGCCGCGGCCCTGTCCGGCTCGCACCTCAACCGGGTGAAACTCACCGACTGCCTGGTCGAGACCTCCAACTGGGCGAACCTGAGCACCCACGGCGCAGCCATGACCCGGGTGCAGTTCGTGGACTCGCGGATGACCGGGCTGATCTGGGCCGACGGGCTCCTCCAGGACGTGACACTCGAAGGATGCCGGCTGGACCTCTCGGCGTGGCGGATGGCGACCTTCGTCGCGGTGCGGTTCACCGACTGCAACCTCCGCGGAGCCGACTTCACCAACGCCGACCTGCGCGGCGCGCAGTTCGTCGGCTGTGACCTCACCGGCGCGCAGTTTCACCAGGCCACCATGGACGGCACCCGGTTCCGCAGCTGTGTCCTGCTCGACATCGCCGGGATCACCAGCTGGGCCGGTGCTGTCGTCGACCACGCCGACCTCGTCGCACTGTCCTACGCCCTCGCCGGCGCGCTCGGCATCCGCATCGAACGGGACACCTGACGGCTGGCGCCCGCACTCGATGACATCCGGGAGCCCCCCTGGTACTGATGGGTTGATGCAACCACCCGACGACGACGACGCCCGCCGGCCGGCGCGACTGCAGGCGGGCGACAACGTGCGGCTGGTTTCGCCGGCGAGCACCCCCCGACACCGGCGGACATCGACGGTCCCCTCCGCTTCCTGGAAGATCTCGGGCTGCACGTCACGGTCCTCGCCGGCACTGACGAACACCGCCTCGCCGACGTCAACGACGCACTTCGCGACCCCGACCTCAAGGCGATCATCGCGACGCGTGGCGGCAAAGGCGCATACCGCATCGCCGACCAGCTCGACTTCGCTGCCGCCGCCCGGCACCCCAAGCTGCTGGTCGGGTTCAGCGAAATCACCATCCTGCACCTGGCCCTGTGGATGCGGTGCCGGCTCCCGGGCATCCACGGCGCGCCGTTCGAGGAGTCCTGGGCCGGGCCGCAGTCCGCGCGGTCGTTTCTCAGCGCGGTGTTCACCACCGACGCCGTGACGGTGCGACGCCACCCGGACGAGCCAACCGGTGTCCTGACCACGACGGGCTCAGTATCGGGAGTCCTGCTCGGCGGCAACCAGGACGTGCTCGCGATCGCGTCGGGTTGGACGCTGCCCAGCCTCGCCGGGGCGATCCTGCTGCTGGAAGGGCACAACATAAGGGCGGTCAGGATCGCATTGACGACGTCGCCGCTCACGTCGGCGTCGGTGTGGCGCTCGGCATGCAGTCGTCGACCTGGTAGCCAGCTCAACACGAGCAGGCCCTGACCATCGTGGTCGACGAGCTCAGCGGGCACCCGGGGCCATCGTCATCGCGTGGTGCGCGATGTCGTCGACGAACCCGTGCGCCGCGGCCAGCGCCGCAGGCGCCCCGTTGCTCGTCTAGCACCGTCCTCGGGTGCCGCAGCACCGCCCCGGCACAGCGCGCATGCCACCCGCGACGTTGACAGTGCCCGATCAGCCGACCGTTTCGACAGGGGTCACAATGCATCATCTCATCACCGAAGCTGGGCCGAGCCAGGGCGGCGCTGCGCCGAGCCACCGCGCGGCAGCACCCTCGTCCCCTACCCAGACGTGTCGCTGGACGAGACGCTGCGCCGGCACGCTGAAGTCCCGGACCCGGCGCAGCACCGGTCTACCGGGGTTGGACCAGCTCTACCAGTACGCCACCGGCGTCCTTGGGATGGACGAAGTTGATCCGCGACCCGGCCGTCCCCAGCCGCGCCGACTCGTAGAGCAACCGCAGACCGCGGCTGCGCAGCGCGTCGGCGGCGGCATCGACGTCCGCCACCGTGTAGGCCAACTGCTGCAGCCCCGGCCCGTGGCGGTCGAGGAACTTCGCGATCGGCGACTCCGGCGTCAGCGGGGCGAGCAGCTGGATCCGAGGTCCCCCGGCGGGGCTGACCGCGAGCATGACCTCGCGAACACCCTGCTCCGCGTTGGTCTCCTCGTGGACGCGGCGCATGCCGAACGTCCCTTCATAGATCGCCAGCGCGGAGTCGAGGTCGGCGACCGCGACTCCGACATGGTCGATTCGTAGCAAGCCGATTGACCCGGTCATGGTGTCGGCACCACCTTTCGTACGGCTCGGAACTCGGCCATGATCCGCTGGGCGGCCCGCGCTGGCGGGACCTCACCGGACTGCACAGCCGCTTGCAGAATCGCGGCGGCGGCCGCAACCGCGGCGTCGTCGTCCAGTTCGGTCAGCACAGCGGCACGCACCGCGCGCCACATCTCGGCCACCCGCTGGTCGCGGCGGCGGCGCGCCAACCGGCCCGATGCCAGTTGCGTGTCGTGGTACCCGTGGAGCCGCGCGCAGACGTCGTCGAGCCCTTCACCGGTACGCGCGCTGCAGGTCAGCACCGGCGGACGCGTGCGGCTGCCGCCCACCAAGCGCAAGGCGCCGGCGAGCTCGCGGGCGAACGCACGGGCGGTAGCCTCGGCGCCGCCGTCCGCCTTGTTCACCGCGATCAGGTCGGCCACCTCCAGGATGCCCATTTTGATGCCCTGCAGCGCGTCGCCGCCGCCTGCCACCGTCAGGAGCAGCAGCACGTCGACCAGCTCCGCCACGTGGATCTCCGACTGGCCGGTGCCGACGGTCTCCACCAGGACGACGTCGTAGCCGGCCGCCTCCATAACCAGAATTGTCTCGGACGTGCGATCCGCCACGCCGCCCAGCGTTCCGCCGGAGGACGTTGCCCGGACGAACGCGGCGGGATCCGCGGCCAGGTGGGCCATGCGCGTACGGTCACCGAGAATGCTGCCACCGGTGCGGACCGAGGAGGGATCGACGGCCAGCACCGCCACCCGATGCCCGCTCCTGGTCAGGGCCGACCCGATCGCGTCGATGAAGGTGGACTTGCCCGCGCCCGGGACGCCGGTCACGCCGATGCGCCGGGAGCCGCCGGTGTACGGGCCAAGCTCGGTCAGCATGTCGAGGGCGACGGCGCGGTGGTCCGGGCGGTTTGACTCGAGCAGGGTGATGGCGCGGGCGATGCCGGCCCGCGTGCCCGCACGGACCGCGGCCGCGTAGGCGCTCGCCTCCGATGGCCGGCCGGTCACGGTTCGCTTCGGTGCTCGGTAACGATGTCCAACAGGCTCAGCGCCGCCTCGGAAAGCTCGGTGCCAGGCCCGAAAATGGCCACCGCGCCGGCCGCTCGCAGCTCGGCGTAGTCGCCGGGTGGGATCACGCCGCCGACCGCGATCAAGATGCCTGGGAAGCCGAGGCGGTCAAGCTCACGCCGCAGCTCCGGGACGAGCGTCAGATGACCGGCGGCTAGGGAGCTGACGCCGACCAGGTGCACGTCGGCGTCGGCGGCATGCCGGGCCACCTCGGCGGGCGTCTGGAACAGCGAGCCCACGTCCACGTCGAAGCCGAAGTCGGCGAACGCGGTGGCGACCACCTTCTGCCCGCGGTCGTGGCCATCCTGACCGATCTTCGCGACCAGCAGGCGCGGACGCCGGCCCTCCGCCTCGGCGAAGGATGCCACCGCGGCGCGGACTCGCTCGATCCGGGCGTCACCGGCCATCTCGGCGGCGTACACGCCCGACACAGTCCGAACCTCCGCCGTGTGCCGGCCGTACGCCCGCACCAGAGCGTTGGTGATCTCGCCGACAGTGGCCCGCAACCGAGCCGCCTCAACGGACAGAGTCAGCAGGTTGCCGTCAAGCCCGCCGGTGCGGTCGCCGGCCGCCTGGGTGAGCCGCTCCAGAGCCGCGGCGCACGCCCCGTTGTCGCGCTCACTGCGCAAGCGGCGAAGGCTCTCGACCTGCCGCGCCCGGACCGCAGAGTTGTCCACCTTGAGCACCTCGACCGGCTCGTCGACATCGGGGCGCAGCGTGTTGACGCCGACGACGAGCTGGCGGCCGGCGTCGATCCGGGCCTGGGTGCGGGCCGCGGCTTCCTCGATGCGCAGTTTCGGTATACCGTGCTCGATCGCCCGCGCCATGCCGCCCGCCTCCTCAACCTCGGTGAGGTGGGCCCACGCCCGGTCCGCGAGCTGCCGGGTCAGGCGCTCGATGTAGGCGCTGCCGCCCCAGGGGTCGATCACCCGTGTGGTGCCGGACTCGTGCTGAAGGAGCAACTGGGTGTTGCGGGCCAGTCGGGCGGAGAACTCGCCGGGCAGGGCGAGCGCCTCGTCGAGGGCGTTGGTGTGTAGCGATTGGGTGTGCCCTTGAGTCGCCGCCATCGCCTCCACACACGTACGGACGACGTTGTTGTAGACGTCTTGGGCGGTCAGCGACCAGCCGGAGGTTTGGCAGTGCGCCCGGAGGCTCAGCGACCTCGCCAACTCACCGCCGGTGTCGCGCACCAAGCGCGCCCACAGCATGCGGGCGGCGCGCAGCTTGGCCACCTCCATGAAGAAGTTCATGCCGACTGCCCAGAAGAACGAGAGCCGCGGCGCGAATGCGTCGACCGCCAGCCCGGCAGCCTGTCCGGCGCGGAGGTACTCCACGCCGTTGGCGAGCGTGTACGCGAGCTCCAGATCGGCCGTGGCGCCGGCTTCGTGCATGTGGTAGCCCGAGATCGAGATCGAGTTGAACTTCGGTGTCCGCGCGGCGGTGTAGGCGAACACGTCAGCGACGATCCGCATCGACGGCGCCGGCGGGTAGATGTAGGTGTTGCGGACCATGAACTCCTTGAGAATGTCGTTCTGGATGGTGCCCGTCAGCCTGTCCTGCGTTACGCCCTGCTCCTCGGCGGCGACGATGTACATCGCCAGCACCGGCAGGACGGCGCCGTTCATCGTCATGGAGACGCTGGTGCGGCCCAGCGGAATCCCGTCGAAGAGCCGCTGCATGTCGACGACCGAGTCGATCGCCACCCCGGCCATCCCGACGTCGCCGGACACCCGCGGATGGTCGGAGTCGTAGCCGCGGTGTGTCGCCAGGTCGAACGCCACCGACAGGCCCTTCTGACCGGCCGCGAGGTTGCGCCGGTAGAA
The DNA here is from genome assembly GCA_035296325.1 of Micromonosporaceae bacterium. Lineage (GTDB taxonomy): Bacteria > Actinomycetota > Actinomycetes > Mycobacteriales > Micromonosporaceae > DATHBD01. The sequence goes on from DATHBD010000019.1 coordinate 6,550, forward strand.
CGCGTTCGACTCCTCGGCGGTGGAGAAGCCCGCGTACTGCCGAATCGTCCAGGGCTGTGTGGTGTACATCGTCGGGTACGGGCCGCGCAGGTACGGAGGCGCGCCGGGGAAGGTGGACAGATCCAGCCCGACCAGGTCGGCCGCCGAGTAGCACCGCGTAACGTCAATGCCTTCCGGGGTGTGCCACACCGGTTCGGCTTCGGGACCTGGTGCCAGCGGCACGTCGGCGAAGTTCGGAATCATCCCGCCACTCCCAAAGCGTCCAGTGTCGACTGCAGCGCGTCCACCACGTCGCAGCCTCGGTAGAGGTGCCCGTCCACGCCGGGTCCATCCGACGGCGTCCCGGTCGCCCAGATGCGCGTGGCGCCGGCGTTGGACAACGCTTTGGTCAGCTCAGCCGTCCGGATCAAATCGTCGGCAGCGCCGCAGAGACAGGCAACCGTGGTGCCCGCGTCGGTCAGGGCCTCGGCCGCACCCTCCGCGCCAACCGCGGCGGCTACCTCGGCGGTAAGGCCGGCGACGGCGAAGTGATTGGCCGCGTAGATCACCTCGGGTGCGTGCGCGCCGGCGGCGCCCATGGGTACGAGCAGCACGGACGGCCGCGATCCGGTGGCAGCAGCATGCCGGTCGACGCGGTCGCGGAGGGCCTCGAAGGCGGCGGCATGACGACGGCGCGGCAGACCGGCACCGGTCGGCCGCGCACCGGGCGGCCGGGCGGCGCGCACCGGGCTGACCTCCTGTGGATCGGGGAACTCGCTGACCCCGGAAATGCGGTCAGCACCGCGTGCGAGGTTGACGGCACGCCGGTGCCACGTCGCTGCCAAGCGCTCCGCCACCAGGCCGGAGGCCAACGCCGCCGCCATCCCGCCGGCTCGGTCGATTTCGGTGAACCACTGCCAGGCCCGCTGCGCGAGCTCGTCGGTCAGCCGCTCGACGTACCAGGAGCCGCCAGCAGGATCGGCCACCCAGCCAAGATGCGCCTCCTCGCGCAGCACGGCGAGTGTGTTGCGCGCGATCCGGCGGGCCTGCTCGTCAGGCAGGCCGAGGCAGGAGTCGTACGGCTGCACGGTGATCGCGTCGGCGCCGCCGACGGCAGCGGCGAAGGCCGCGACCGTGGTACGCAGGATGTTGGTCCACGGGTCGCGGCCGGTCATCATCACCGACGAGGTGACGGCGTGCTGGCGCTGGGCGCCGGCCGCTGGAGCGCCGCACACCTGGGCAACGCGGGCCCAGAGCCGCCGCGCCGCCCGTAGCTTTGCGATGGTGAGGAACTGGTCCGTCGTCGCGGCGTACCGGAAGTCCAGCTGTGCCAATGCCTGCGGGACGGTCAGTCCGGCCTCCACCATGGTTCGCAGGTGGGCCGCACCGGTCGCGAGCGCACAGCCGAGTTCCTCGGCGTCGGAGCCACCGGCGTCGTGGTGAACGGTGGCGTCCACGGTCGCGGCGCGCATGGCCGGCAACTCAGCGGCGCACCACCGTGCGAGTTCGGGCAACAGCGCCGAGTCGGCGGGCTGGCCCGTGCGGGCGTAATCGGCCAGGGGATCCAGGCCCAGATTCCCGGTCAGCGCGCCTGCCGGCGCACCCTGGCACGCGGCCGCCTCCCGCAGCGTGTCGAACGCTGGAACCAGGTCCGGTCCGGCGTCCAGCACCACCGCGGTGCGCCGCAGGTCGAGGGCTGCGAGGACGGTCGGCATGGCGCCGAGCGGGATCCCGGCCGCCCCAATGGTCAACCAGACACTGTCCACACCGCCGGCGACATCGGCGCTGATCGCCCTCGCACAGCGGCGTGGATCCGGGTCGGCGTGCGGTTGCCGGACTTCCCAGGAAGAGCCCGCGGCGGACGGCCGGCCCCCGCGGGTGTACGGCGCGGCGCCCGGCTGTTCCCACGACACGGTGACGTGATCAGCCGAGTAGAGCGGGGCGATGCGGATGCCGTCGTAGGTTTCCGAGCTCAGCAGCTGCTCGACGTCGCCTGGCGGGTCCCCCGGCGCCAACCGGCCACTCTTGCTGAGCACTGCGGCCACCGCCGACCGCCAGCTGTCCAGTTGGGACTGACGTACGTCTCGATCTGTCATTGTGATCCGCGGCGCTATTCTGCGATCCGCGTCCGGCCGGTCCACCGGAACACTACGGGCGTGGCATCGTCGCCGGCCGCGCCGACCCTCTCGAAGTGTTCGTACCCCCCGTACAAGCAGATCTTGATCTTCTCTCTGGTTGGCGGGACCCGGTGCACGCGCAACTCGACCGGGAAGTGGGTGGGCCCGCCATCGAGCACGGCGTCGACCAGCTCCGCGGTCTCGGGCAAGGTGTCGACGGTCATCGAGGGACTCGGATTACTCAAGATTTCGGTCATGCCACGACCTCCGTTCTTGTCGAGTTGCGACAGAGGCGAACGTGTACCTGGCGCCGCCTCGGCACCCGAACGGGACCTGCCGCGCCGGTCGGACGACCGACGGACTCCTCTGTCCCGTCGCGGCGATCCTCCTGAGCTGACAGTAACCACGGCACTTCGGGCGGCCAACCCTTAGCTCACCCCTAAGCGACCAACGCGATCGCGGTGATCACCAGCCCACCGGTCACGAGGAACCGGCCGCTGAACGCGTCCACCGTCCGGCCGGAAGCCCTGGGGCCGGGCACCAGCAGCCGGGCGACGAAGGCGCCGTCGTCGGGCTGCATGACGATCTCCGCCTCGGCGAAGTCGAGCCACTGGCCGGTCAGCGGGAACCATGCCTTGTAGACCGCCTCCTTGGCGCTGAACAGCAGGCGGTCCCAGGGGACGCCGGGGCGCTCGGCGCAGTGGCGGGCGATCCGGTCGCGCTCGGACGTCAGGGACACGGCGTCGAGGACGCCGGGCGGAAGCGGGTACGCGGGTTCGGCGTCGATGCCGAGCGCCAGGACGTCCGTGGCAATCGCAAGGGCGGCCGCCCGGTAGTTGTCGCAGTGGGTCATGCTGCCGACGACGCCGGCCGGCCACCGGGGAGCACCACGGGCTCCCGGCAGGATCGGCGCCGGCGTGTGTCCCAGCCGGACCAGTGCCGCGCGGGCGCAGTGCCGCACTGAGGCGAACTCGCGCCTGCGCTTATCCACCGCGTTGGCTATCACGGCCTCTTCCTCGGCGAACAACGGCATGCCTACGGGGTCGCCGAAGCTCTCGACAGTGACCACGCCGGCTGGCACGATCCGCTCGATCACGGCGGCGGGCGGGTCATCCGACGGCCACCCGGCGCTGGAAGCCGGCGACGATCTCCGCGACTGCGGCCGAGACCGCCTCCTGCCGGCGGTTGAGGTAGAAGTGCCCGCCGGAGAAGACGCGCAGCGCGAACTCACCGTCGGTAAGCTGCTCCCAGGCGCGGGCCTCCGGCAGCGTCACCTTGGGGTCGCGGTCACCGGTCAGCACAGTGACGGGGGCGCGTAGTCGATCGCCCGGACGTAGACGGTAGGTCTCCACCGCGCGGTAGTCTGCCCGCAACGCTGGCAGGATCACGCGAAGCATGTCCTCGTCAGCGATGACCTCGAGTTCCTCACCGCTGAGCCGGCGCACTTCCGCGAGGAGTCCGGCGTCGTCGCGCAGGTGCACGTCCTCGTCGTGGTGGACGGTGGGCGACCGCCGACCGGAGGCGATCAGGCCGAGTAGCGCGCAGGGGTGCGCCGCCTCGATCCGGCGGGCCAACTCGAAGCCGAGTACCGCCCCCATGCTGTGGCCGAAGACGACAAGCGGCCGCACGGGGTGGTTGACCAGCGCCTCGATCACCTGGTCCGCCAGCGTGTGCAGGTCGTCGACCGCAGGCTCGGCCCGACGATCCTGTCGGCCGGGGTACTGCACGCCAAGGACATCCAACGCCGGCGCCAGCGCTAGGGCCATAGGGCGGAAAAAGGTGGCAGATCCGCCAGCGTGCGGCAGGCAGAGCAGCTGCACCGCGTCGTCTCGAGCCGGACCGTACCGACGCAACCATCGCTCGGCTGGTGCGATCGCCATTGGGCTCCTCAGTCGGTCAGCGGGCACTGTGACTCATCATCGGCCCCCGCACCCGCGCCACCAACCCCTGAATCAGTACCCCTAGCGCTGGCCCGGCTGCTCCCGCATCCGGCCTATGTGATGGCTTACATAACGACTCCGGTTCATCGAAGGCCCTCGCAGCAGACATGGATACTGCCGGGCACATTCCTGAACGCAATATTTTGAATGTCTAGCTCGGTCGATATACACAGCGGTTCCGAGCATAGCGGAAACAGTGCTAACCACACTGAACGTGGTAGCCCGGATGAACCGCAGCAAACCGCGCGAACCTAACTAATTTACTGTGTGCTATTTTAGCAGCACTATACGTGACGGTAATTCGCCAGATTCGTACCTTACGCGCAGCCTCGCTATCACAAAACTCGCGGCTCGTCTGTCAAAAAGAGGCTTGTGTTCAAAGGGGAGACACTGCCATAATCTTCCTAAGCGCCGCCGTCATCTGCCGAAACTTCCGCTGCGTCGGTGCGTCGACTTATAACTCGACATCGCCGCCGTTGCCGATCCAGGAATGGTTTGACGAGTTGCCGACATATTGCGTGGATCCCATTACTTCAGCGGGACAAGCCCCCTCGACTATCATGCCTCTCCGGCCAATCGCCGCCGGTCCTGCAACGCACGAAGGCATCCGCGTTCTCACCGCGGCCCTCGCCGACCGCTGTCACTCCGGGGCGTCGCCCACCGGGCCCCCCGTACTTGTAGTCACCGGTGCCGTGGGCTCGGGCAAGACTCGTCTGCTGGACGCGTTCATCCCGCAGGTCGCCGACGCCGGTGTCCGGATACTCGCCGCCACCGGGTCACGCGCGGAGCAGGACGTACCGTTCGGAATCGTGCGGCAGCTGCTCGACGCCGCCGGCACGAATGCACCGCCTGGGGATCCGCGCGGCGCGGATCGCGCTCAGTCCGCGCACCACCTCCGCGAGACAGCCGCCCGCTGGGGTGACGCCCTCAGCCATGTCCTCGGCACGTCGCCGACCGTGGTCGTGGTAGACGACGTCCATCTGGCCGATGCGGCCTCAATGCGGTGCCTTGCCACGTTGGGGGACCAGGTCGCGCCCCTCCCGTCCCTGATGGTCCTCGCCGAGGCACCGCAGACCGCGCCGCGCCACTTCGCGGCCCGGGTCCTCCTGCAGCCTCGTCGCGGTCTGCGCCGGCTGTACCTGATGCTGCTGCAGCCGACCGAGGTGCGGACGATGGCGGCGCGTCGCCTCGGCGCCGAGACCGCGGACGTCCTGACCGGCGACCTGCACGCGATGAGCGGCGGCAATCCGCTGCTGGTTCGGGCGCTGCTTGATGACCAGCGCGGACGTGGGGTCACTGACGTCGCCATCGCCGGTGAAGCGTTCCGTGAGGCGATCCTGACCTGCCTGCACCGATGCGAACCGGTGGTGCTCGCGGCGCTGCGGGCACTGGCCGTAACTGGCGATCGAATCAGCGCTCCACCGCTGCGCGATCTCGTCGACCTGGAAGATCCGAGGGTGGCGATGCGCCTGACCGAGAACACCACGGCTGGGCTGGTCCGCGACGGCCGACTCGTGCACCCCGTGGTGGCGCACGCCATCCGCGACGGCATGTCGCTGGCGGAGCGGGCCCGCCTGCACCGCGGGGTGGCCCGGCGGCTGCACCTCGACGGCGCAGCGCTGACGTCCGTAGCGCCGCACCTGCTGGAGATCGACGACACCGCCGAGCCCTGGATGATCCGCGCGATGGTGACCGCTGGAGAGCAGCTGATCAGCGAGGGACGCGGCGAGCCGGCGCTGCGGTACCTACGGTGGGCGAACCGGCACTGCTCCGACGTGACCGAGCGGGCCCGCGTGCGGGCCACCATTGCCCTGGCCGAGTGGGGGCGGGACCCACAGGCGGTCGTGCGCCATCTACCCACGGTCGTCAAGGCGGTGCGGGACGGCCACCTCGGCCTCAGCGGCACCGTATCGGCCGTGCGCGGCCTGCTCTGGCACGGCCAGGCGGACACCGCGGTCGACCTGATCCACCAGGAACGTCACCGGACGGGGCGGGACTCCGCAGCGACGGTCGAGCTGGGGACTTACCGGGAGTTCCTGTGGATGCTGTATCCCATGTCGGCGCTGCGGCCAGAGTCCGGTCCCCCAGTGCCCGGCGACGACCCCTCCGCGGAGGCCGACGCCAGGCAGCTGCGGCAGTGCCTTTCCACACTGTCCAGCGTCCTACGCCGGGGTGCGCATCACCGCTCGGTGCGGGACGCCGAGCGGGTGCTGCACGAGTTCCGCAGCAACGACCGGGACCTGTGGTGCGCCATCTGGGCGGTCGTCACCCTGATTTACGCCGACCGGCTCAAATCGGCACTCACGTGGTGCCGGCTCCTGGCAGACCGGGCCGAACGCCAACGACACTTCACGGCGCTGGCCGTGGTGACCGCGTTGATGGCCGAGGGGTCGGTCCGCAGCGGCGACCTCACCGCCGCCGAGAGCCTCGGCGAGCGCGCGTTCGCTCATCTCGGGCCACGCAGCTGGGGGGTGGCGGTGGGCTACCCGCTGGCTACCAGGGCGCGGACCCTCACGCTGATGGGACGCCTGGACGAGGCCGCCGAGCAGTTCCGCACGCCGGTGCCGCCGTCCATGTTCGATACGTCGTTCGGACTGTCCTACCTGCACGCCCGCGGGGAGCACGCGCTGGCAACCGACGCCGAGGCGGCCCTGCGGGACTTCGAGACGTGCGGCCGCCTGATGGCGGCGTGGCGGCTGGATCTGCCGGTGCTGCTGCCTTGGCGGACCGACGCCGCCCGGGCTTGTCTGCGGCTCGGGCGCACGGACGACGCCCGACGGCTGGCCCTGGAGGAGCTCTCCGCGCTGCCTGCCACCGCGTCGCGTCTGCGTGGCAAGGCTTTGCGGGTGCTCGCCGCCGTCGGAGGGAACAGCAAGCGGATACCGCTGCTCCGGCAGGCCGTTGACGCTCTCGCCGACAGCGGCGACGTCATGGAGCACGCTCATGCGCTGTTCGACCTGGGCGGCGCATACCAGGCGGTCCGCCGTACGCACGACGCACGACGTGCCATCCGGGCTGCCCATGCTTTGACGCGCGATCTGGCGGTGGCGCCCCCCCGCGCCGCAACCGAGCCACCGTCGGCGGCTGCCGATCCGGCGGCCGTTGCGCAGGCGCTGAGCCCGGCGGAGAGCAGGGTCGCGGCGTTGGCCGCACAAGGGCACACCAATCGGGAGATCGCGGCCACCCTGTTCCTCACCGTCAGCACCGTCGAGCAGCACCTGACCAAGGCATACCGCAAACTCCGGGTGGACAACCGCGGTGAGCTGGCGCTGCGGCTGCGGATCCCATCCTGGACCCCGAAGTCAACCACTGGGTCGGTGCCGATCTTTTCATCTGTACGCCACAGGCCAGGGGGTGTCGACGATTGAACGCCGTCATCAGGCGTTGACAGACTCGCGCTACTGATCGCGAGTCAGGTGCCCGGCCGCCGGAGCGTGGGTGATCGGGCAAACGGTCCGGCCGATGCGGACGACCGGAGACGGACGGGGGCGCCTCGACGCCGTGCGGCCGGATCCCGCTCGCCGGCGAGCAGTCGGCTGCCACGGGGGAGGCTTGAGGTGTTGCTAGGTCGGGAAAGAGAACTCGGCGAACTCCGGTCCATGCTGGACGAGTGCGTCCGGCGACGACGCAGTCAGGTGATCCTGCTGTCCGGCGCCGTGGGCAGCGGCAAGTCCAGTGTGCTCGACGGGTTCGAACTGGACCTGGCGGGTGGCGCCACGCGCTTTGTCGCCGCGCGCGGCGCAGCCGGACCGGACCGGCGGTTCGGAGTGATCGACCAGCTCCTCGCTGGAACACGGGTCGGCGCCCGGAACACCCCGCGGATCGCCGACCTGCTGAGTGATTCCTCCTTCGCCGGGCCGCTGCCCGAGCCCGGGGCACCGATTACCGCGCCGACCGGGGCAGGCGACCGGGCCCGTGGCGCGGTGCTGCAGGACCTGTCGTCGGCGCTGTTGGATCTGGCCGTGCATGGGCCGGTCGTGTTCGCCGTCGACGACGTGCACGCGGCCGATGCGGCGTCACTGCACTGCCTGCTGTACGTGGTCCGGCGGCTGCGGTACTCGCAGGCCGTTGTCATGGTCCTGCTCACCGAGTCGTCGACGGTGGAGCGGAGGTACCCGTTGTTCCGCGCGGAACTGCTGAGTCAGCCGCACACCGCCCGCCTCGTCCTCCCACCGCTCTCCCGCGACGCGCTGGCCCGGATGGCCGGTGAGGTGACGCCCGACGCCGCAGCCGCCTGGGCCGACGAGTGCCTGGCGCTGACCGGCGGCAACCCATTGCTGGCGCAGGCGCTCCTGGACGCCCGCGCCCGCGGCGACCAGCAGGTGGATGCACCTCTCCGCCGCGCCGTGGTGAACTGCCTGCAGCGCCACGAGCCGGTCAGCCGCTCGGTAGCCGAGGCGCTCGCGGTCCTTGACGGACAGGTTCCCGTCGAGTTGCTGAGTCAGATGCTCGGCATTGACCCGGCCGTCGCCGGCCGAGCCCTGCAGGCGTTGGCGGCATCCGGCCTCGTAGAGGACGGCCGCCTGCGTCAACTGGTGCTGCGTCGCTCGATCCTCACCGATCTTGCGCCCGGCCGGCGGCAACAGCTGCATGAGCGGGCCGCCGCGACGCTCGACGAGCACGGCGCCGAGCCGGGCGAGGTGGCCGAGCACCTGCTGGCCGCGGACCGGGCCGAGGCGGACTGGGCGGTGACGGCACTCCAGGAGTCCGCGGCCCAGTCGCTGGCCGTCGGCCGGCCCGACTTGGCGAGCGCGTACCTCGGCCTGGCCGAGCGCGCCGCCCCGTTCACCGAGCGCCGGGTCGACATTAAGACCATGCTGCTCACGGCCCGCTGGCAGATCAATCCGTTGGGCGCTGACCCGGACCTGGCCGAATTGGTCCACGATGCGGAGGCCGCCGACGGCAGCCGGCACTTCGCCACGGTGCCGTTCCTGCTGTGGAAGGGCAAATTCGCCGAGGTCGACCGGCTCCTGGGCTCGCGGGCACCGACCGGTGCTCCGGAACCGGCCCGGTTGCTGTCCGCCGTGGTGCGCCCGGGCAACAGCCCTGACCGCGAGAGATGGACGCGGGAGGCGTTGGCCGGCGGCCCACCGCTGGCGGGCGACGCCACGCGCGAGGCACTGACCGTGCTCGCCGCGAGCCTGCTCCCCGACGCCCCCGGTGATGTGGCCGGCGCCGCCGAGCAGGTACTGCAGCGCCACCACTCCGACAGCAGCACTGCCGGGCCGCTGACCGCGCCGCTGATGGCGCTGCTCTGGGCCGGGCGCGCCGACCGGGCAGCCGCATGGACCGACGTCCTCCTGGATCGGCCGCACATGCGCCAGTCGTACAGCTGGCATTCCGTCCTGCTGGCCATCCGCGCCGAGGCCGCGCTGCGCCTGGGCGATCTGCGCGGCGCCAGCCGGCACGCCCACCAGGCGTGGGACGCCATTCCGCAGGCGTGGGGCGTGGCCAGCGCGGGTCCCCTCGCCACCCTCATCGGGTGCGCCACCACGGCACACCGGCTTGACGAGGCGGAACGGTGGTTGCGTGTGCCGGTGACGCCGGAGACGTTCGAGACGCCGCTCGGCCTGCAGTATCTCGGCGCGCGGGCCGCGTACCACCTCGCCAGGGACGCGCCAGAGGAAGCCGAAGCGGATCTGCAGCGCTGCCGTGACCTGATGACGGCCTGGCATACCGATATCGCCGGCATCGTGCCCTGGCGGGTCGAGCTGGCCCGGGTGCATCTGGCCACCGGCGCCCACACCGACGCCCGCAGCCTGCTGCGTGACGAACTCGACCGGCCCGGCGTGGTGGACCACCGCACCCGCGGTCGGGCGCTGCGGCTGCTCGCCGCGATGGCTGCGCCGGAGGAGCGCCGGGCGCTGCTCAGCGATGCCGTGGCCCATTTGCAGCGGGTCGGCGACCGCGTCGAGCTGGCCATGGCGCTCGGCGACACCGGCCGCCGCCTGCTCGGCGTTCGGGAGCCGGTTCGGGCACGCCGCCTGTTCCGCCGCGCCTTCCATTTGGCCGAGGAGTGCGGCGCGACGTTACTGGCGCGGGAGCTCCTGCGGGAGGAGCCCGGCGCGGCGGAGGCACCGAGGCTGCGGAACGAACGCGGGGTGGACGTGCTCAGCGACGCGGAGTGCCGGGTGACGACCCTAGCCGCCCGTGGACACACCAATCGGCAGATCGCGGAGCAGCTCTTCATCACTGTGAGCACGGTCGAGCAGCACCTGACCAAGGCGTACCGCAAGTTGAACGTCAAACGTCGAGCAGAGCTCGGCGTACGCCTTGGCACCGGCGAGCCGTGCGAACGGCCGGCTCAGGCGGGCTGAGTGAGATCGTCCCGAACCGACAGCGCTGATGCAATTGGTGGTCTACTGTCACGATAACGACAGGAGGACCAAACATGCGCGTCATCGCCATCGAGGAGCATTACGCGACGCAGGGGTTCATGGCGGGACCGGGCCGCCGGATCTCCGAGCAGGCCGATGCGGCCAAGGCACACCCGCTCGTGGCGGCCGGCTTCGATCGGCTGGTCAGACAACTCTGTGACCTCGACGACGGGCGCATCGCCGACATGAACGCCGCCGGCATCGACGTCCAGGTACTGTCGCTCACCACCCCCGGTGTCGAGCAGGCGGACCCGGCCGACGCGCTCGCGCTCGCCCGTGACTCGAACGACCAGCTCGCCGCAGCAGTCGGGCGCCACCCGGACCGTTTCGCCGGGTTCGCCGCACTGCCCACCGGCATTCCCGACGAAGCCGCGGACGAGCTGACCCGCACGGTCGAGGACTACAGGTTCAGGGGCGCTTTGATCAACGGCCATAACCATGGGCGGTACCTCGACGACGAATTCTTCTGGCCGATCCTGGAGCGGGCCGAGGCGCTCGATGTGCCGATCTACCTTCACCCCACCCTGCCACCGCACGCCGAGGATCAGTACGCCGGCAACTTCTCATCCGGCACTGCCGCCGCATTCGCGACCGCTGCATGGGGGTGGCACCTCGACACGGCGACCCACGCCGTGCGGTTGATCCTCAGCGGCGTGTTCGACCGCTATCCGCGTCTGCAGGTGATCATCGGGCACATGGGCGAGGTGTTGCCCGTCATGCTGCCGCGGCTGGAGCAGGCGCTACCCCGGCAGGTCTCGGAGCTCAACCGGCCGGTCGGCGACTACATGCGGCAGAACCTGCACTACACGTTCAGTGGTTTCCACTCCGTGCCCGCGTTCCTCACGCTGTTCCTGCAGATCGGGGCGGAACGAATCATGTTCTCCACCGACTACCCGTACGGCTCGCTGAGCCAGGCAAAGGCGTTCCTTGACCACCTGCCGGCCGGCGCCCTCGATCGCGAGCGCATAGCCCACCGCAACGCGGAGGAGCTTCTGCAGCTCTAGACGGCTCTGGACTGGACGAGGTGATCGCACGTGGAGGGAGCCGGGTTCAGCAGGCACCACCGCGCCGATGGTCCTGAGAAGGCATCACCCGGGCTCGTCCTGGCTCACGCCCGGTCCGCCGTGCAGCCAGGACACCCGCTCGTACATCTGGTCGGCGGAGAGACCGGAAAGCATCTCGTTGCGGTGAACCGCATCCGGACCGGCCGAGTGGTAGAGCTCGGTCATCCCACGCGAGATGAGCTGGGCGCGCGCGGTCCGGTGGAGACGGGCGGCCTGGTAGTCAGCCAAGCGTCGGGAGAGGTCACCGCATGTCCCGGCGAACACCGTCCCGAGCATCACCGCGTCCTCGAGCGCCATGCAAGCGCCCTGTGCAGCGTACTGGAGCATGGGATGAGCGGCGTCGCCGAGCAGGGTGACCCTCCCCTGTGTCCATGCCGGCGCCGGGTCGCGGTCACAGAGCACCCAGGAGCGCCATTCGGCACCGAGCTCGAGCAGCCGTCGCGCGACATCACTCATCTGCTCGAACTGGCTCAGCACGTGCTGCCGTTCGGTCGGCCGGCCGACGACCACCTCGCTCGCGCCGTCGTCCCGCACCGCGGCGAGGTTCAAGAACTCGCCCTCACTGACCGGGTAGTGGACGAAGTGACACCGCGGTCCCGCCCACAGGGTCACGGTGTTCCACCGAAGGTCGTCGGGGACCAGGCGCATCGGGATCAGCGACCGGTAGATCGTATGTCCAGACACGCGCGGCTCGCCGTCGCCGACCACGTGCCGGCGCACCGCCGAGCGAATGCCGTCGGCACCGATCAGCGCGTCGCCGCGCGGCCGTTCGCCCGACTCCAGCCGAACCGTCACACCGGCGCCGTCCTGCTCGTACCCGGTGACCGCGGCGCCCGCCCTCAACTCCACGTCGGGCAGGTGCCGGCACGCCGAAAGCAGCGGCTGGTAGAGATCATTGCGGTGCACCACCACGTATGGGTTGCCGAACCGCTCCCGATAACGACGGGCCAACGGCATCGCCGCCACCAACTTGCCGGTGGTGCCGTCCATCAGCCTCAGCTCGTCGATGAACACCGCCCGCCGGCGCACCTCGTCACCGACGCCGAGCTGGTCGAGGGCGGCGAACGCATTGGGAGCCAGTTGGATCCCGGCGCCGAGCTCGGTGAACTGCGGGTGTCGCTCCAGGACGGTCACACGATGCCCGTGGCGGGCCAGCGCCAGGGCCGCGGCCAAGCCGCCGATACCGCCACCGGCGATCAGGATGTGCGCGCTCATGCTGGCAACAGTCCCCGCACGACTGAGCCCACAACGCGTACGCCGTCGAGAGTGAGCACCGACTCCGCGTGGAACTGCAGCGACGCGAAATGCGGCCCGCGCAGCGCGTGCACCTCGCCGGTGTGCTCGTCGCGGCTCACCTCGACCGGACCGACACCGGCGCATTCGACCTTGTCCTCGCCGCTGTGCGCGGCGAATGCATTGTAGAAACCGACCCGCTCTCGGTTGCCGAACAGGTCGATCTCGCGTTGCAGGCCCTGATTGGGTACCTCTCGCCGGGCAACGTCGAAGCCCAGCTCGAGACTGAGCACCTGGTGGCTGAGGCAGACCGACAAGAACGGCCGGCGTTCGTCGAGCAGACGGCGGGTGGTCCGGCGCAGATGCGCGATCTTCGGATGTCGCCGGTCGCGTGGGTCGCCCGGTCCTGGCCCCATCACGACAAGGTCGTGACCGTCGAGCTGATACGGCTGGTCGAAGCGACGCACGTCCACCACCAGGCCCAGAGCATCGAGCTGCTGGGTGAGCATCGACGTGAAGTTGTCCTCGGCGTCGACGACCAGCACCCGGCGCCCGGCCAGCGAGCCGTCGAGCTGCCGGCGGCTCTCGTCATCGCGCAGCCAGAAGTTACCGATCTCGGCGTTGCGACGGGCCAGCGCGCCGCGCACCTCGGGATGGGCGGCGAGCGTGCCGCGCTCGCCGATGCCGAGCGCGGCGAACAACCCGGCCGCCTTGGCCCGAGTCTCGGCCACCTCGGCCCACGGGTCCGAGTGCCGGACCAGGGTGGCGCCGACGCCGATCCGGGCGCGGCCGGCCGTGTCGATTTCCGCTGTGCGGATCAGAATGGCGGAGTCCAGCACCACCGCCCCGCTCGCGTCACGTCCGGTCAGCGCGAGAACCCCGCTGTAGTACCGGCGTCCCTGGGGCTCGTAGCGCCGAATCACCCGGCACGCGCTCTCCAGTGGGCTGCCCGTGACCGTGGGCGCGAACATCGTCTCGCGCAGGATATGGCGCACGTCCCGATCGGTGCGGCCATTGATCAGATACTCGGTGTGCGCCAGGCACGCCATCTCACGCAGGTACGGGCCGGTTACCCAGCCGCCCCGCGCGCAGATCCTGCCCATCATCTTCAGCTCCTCGTCCATCACCATGTAGAGCTCCTCGGTCTCCTTGCGGTCCGCGAGAAACTCCAGGAGTTGGGGCAGATTGGGGCCGGCCGGCGGGTAGCGGTAGGTGCCGCTGATCGGGGTCATGGTGGCGATGCCGTTACGGAGGCTGACGTGCCGCTCCGGGGTGGCACCGACGAAGGTTCGGTCGCCGGTGTGCACGATGAACGTCCAGTAGGCGCCGGTCTCCCGGGCCAGCAGCCGTCGGAAGACGGCCAGGGCGCGGGGAACGCCGTAGTCACCGATGTCCACGGTGAACGTGCGACGAATGACGAAGTTGGCGCCCTCGCCGTTGCCGATCTCGTCCGCGACGACACGGCGGACCAGCTCCGCATACGCATCGTCGTCGATGTCAATGTCGATGCCGTCGCCAACCGTGGGCGCCGTACCGGGAAGCCGGGCGGACACCAGGTCCAGCGGCATTGTCGCCTGGTCGGCGACGCTCATGGCGAGCATCGGCACGCCGTCGTCGATACACTCGAAGCCCCGCTCGCCGATCTGCCGGTACGGGATGACCACCAGCAGCTCGTGCCGGCCGGGCTTGGCCGGGTCGGTGGTGTCCGCCAGCGGCAGGTCGGCCAGCCGGTCCACCGCCTGCACGTCTCCGGTGAGCAGCTCGACTGTGCCTGGTTCGCCTGCCTCGGCCCGGTGCAGCAATGCAAACGCCGGGGGGACGGGGCTCAGGATGCGGTCGAGCAGGTGTCCGCCGGTCATGCCGCATCTCCCCCGCTCCGGCCGGCCAGCACGCCGGCGGCCGCACTCAGATCTTCGAGGACGTCCGCGGCCAAGGTGACCACCGCGCACCGCTGGGCCGCGTACTCAAGCGCGAGACGGTGGTAGTCAAGGGAGAAATCGGCGACGGCGTCCGCGACAAGCGTGGTCCGGATGTCGTTGGTGAACGCCTCGATCGCCGTGGCCAGCACACCGACGTGGGCGTAGACCCCGCAGAGCACAAGCTGATCGCGGCCGTGCGCGCGCATCCGGTCCAGCAGGTCGGAGCGGAAGAACGCGCTGTAGCGCCACTTGGTCAGCCACCAGTCGTCCGGCTCAGGGCGCAGCGACGCCACCACCTCTCGGTCGGCCGGCACGGCGGCCATGCCGGCTCCCCAGAAATCGGCGAGCAGGCCGCGGTCGGCGGCGCTCATGCCGCCAGGCTGAGCGGTCCACGCCACCGGCATACCCGCCTGCGCGCAACGGTCCCGCAGTATGCGGACGTGCGACAGCAGATCGTCGCGCGGTGAGCCGGCCGGGAACGGCTTCAGGAAGTAGCGCTGCATGTCGTGGATCAGCAGCACTGCCCGCGCCGGGTCGACGTGCCACTCCGCCACTTTGGCGGGCAGGTCGGCTGCGCTGGGCATCGGGTACGGGTTGATCCGAGGGATGCCGGACATGGGCTTCCTTTGCTGAACGTCCGTGGCGTATCGGTCAGACGCCGAGGGTGGCGCCGCCGTCGACGGTCATGGCGTGCATGGTGATGTGCCCAGCCTGCTCCGACAGCAGGAACAGGACCGCTTGGGCGACGTCCTCTGGCCGGGCGAGCTTGCCGAGCGGGATGCCGACGCGGTACGCATCGAGCGAACCCTGCAGGGTGGCTTCCGGCCCACCGCCGTTCTGCCACAAGGCGGTCAGCATCGGCGTGTCGGTCGAACCGGGCGCGACAATGTTGCAGCGGATGCCGTACCGGGCCACCTCGAGGCCGAGGCACCGGGTGAACGCCGCGGCGGCGGCCTTCGACGCCGCGTAGGCTGCCATGTCCATCCGGGCTGTGCCGGCCGCGTTCGACGCCACCGTCACGATCGCGCCGCGGCACCGCGACACCATCCGGTTGACCACGGCCCGCGACATCAGGAACACGCCGGTCGTGTTCACCGCGAATGTCGCGGCCCACTGCTGGTCGGTGAGCTCGCGGGCCTGGCCGAGATGCAGCACGCCGGCCGCGTTCACCAGCAGGTCCACGGGTCCCAGCCGGCGTTCGACTGCGGTGACGGTGCGTTCCACGGCCGCCGCGTCGGAGACGTCTGCCGCAAACACGCGGGCCCGGTGCCCGTCGGCGACCAGCTTGGTGACGACCTCACGGAGCATGACCTCGTTGCGGTCCACCGCTGCCACCGCGGCACCGCGTGCGGCAAGGGCGCGGGCCACGGCCGCGCCGATGCCGCTCGCAGCGCCGGTGACCAGGGCGACTTGGTTGTGCATCAAGACCTCCATGTCCGGGGGGGACCGTGATGTCGTGGCCGGGGCCGGGTCAGCCGCGCCAGGCGCCGACCACCGCGACCGCCTGCTCGGGATTGAGCCGCGGATCGCAAAGGGTGGTGTACTTCTCGCTGACCTGGGCGGCGTGGCTCTCGTCGAGCACGCACTCGGTGACTCGGTCAGGGGTCACCTCCAGATGGAGACCGGCGGCCACGCCGCCGACCGAGCGGACCGCGCACTGGAAGTCGCTTACTTCACTGGTCACCGCGTCGAGGTAGCGGGTCTTGTAACCCTCGGGGGTCAGCCTGGTGTTGCCGTGCATCGGGTCGGTCAGCCAGAGGACCGGATGTCCCGCGGACCGGACCGCCTGCACCAGTGGTGGCAGGTGGTCGCTCACCGCCGTTGCGCCCATACGGGCGATCAGGGTGAGCCGCCCCGGTTCCCGGCCCGGGTCGAGCCGCGCACACACCGCCAGCAGCTCCCGCGCCGAGGTCGTCGCGCTCACCTTGCAGGCCACCGGGTTGGCGACCGCGGCCAGCAACGCGACGTGCATGCCGGCCGGGTCGTGGGTACGCGCGCCGATCCACGGCCAATGGGTCGAGGCCAGGAACAGCCGACCTTCGCCGTCGCGGCGCAGCAGCGGCGCTTCGTAGTCGACCACCAGCGCCTCGTGGCTGGTCCACAGGGGCGGGTCGGCGCACCATCGGGCGTCGTCGTTGCCCCAGCCGAGGTGTGCCATCGCCTCCTGCGCCGCGTCGTAGCAGAGCAGCATGCGTGCGGGATCCGGGCGGCGGGCCGCTGGGTCCGGCTCCGGCCCGTTCACCAGATGACCGCGGAAGACCGGCAGAATCTGCCCGTTGACCGTCTCGGTCGCGTGCGAGCGGGGCTTGGCGAACTGCCCGGCGATGCGTCCGGCGCGGATCACCGGGCGATGGCCGATCATCTTCAGTGTGCCAGCCAGGACGTCGATCAGGCCGGCCTTGCGCTGGACGTACCCGGCCGTGCACTCGTTGGGGTCCTCGGCACAGTCGCCGGCCTGCAGGACGTACGCGGTTCCGGCCGCCGCGACGGCGAGCTGGGCCCGCAACAACGCGATGTCCTCGGCGCGTACCAACGGCGGTTTCGCCGCCAGTTGCGTCCGTACCTGGTGCACCGCGACGGGGTCGTCCCATGCGGGCTGCTGCCGAGCCGGCCGGGAACGCAGGAAGGTATGGACGGACGGCTCGGCCTCGCCGGGCCCAGCGCGCTCGTCGACAATGGTGGATGAATGCGGCCTCGCCACTGGGACTCTCCCTGTCTCTGGCCTGGCAGTCGACGCCGAAAAACGCTCCGGCGCCCGACATGGGAAATGGAACGGCCATCGACGAACCAGCGACCCATGGCCGGGACGTACGCACGATCCGGAACCGCCGCACGTCGATGATGAAGCGCCGTATCGGCCGGGGACACCCCTAACACCCGAGGCAGCCATAGGGGCGCCCGCGCCGCGCAGGCTAGGGGCCGGCTAGGGGCTGACTGCCGATCCGGGCCGTGCCTATCGTTCGGCGACACTCCTCAGGACGGGGCGGGACTCCATGGACTTCGAGCTGTCAGCCGGCCAGCGCAAGTTGTACGACGACATCCGGGACCAGGTCGTCGATCGGCTCGGCGGGTTGCCGGCGCCGGCCGGTCCAGAGGCGGCCCGGGCCGCCTTCACCGCCGCGGCGGGCACCGGGGTGGCCGGGCTGTGCCTGCCGCCCGAGGTCGGCGGCAGTGGGCTGGGGGCGCTGGACACCGCGCTGGGGCTGGAGGCATTCGGCTGGGCCTGTCACGACACGGGCCTCACGTTCGCGGTTGCGGCGCACCTGCTGGCCTGTGCAGTTCCGATTCGGGACTTCGCCGGAGAACCCGTCCGCGAGCGCCTGCTCCAAGGGCTGGCCTGCGGCGACCTCGTCGCGGCCAACGCGATGACGGAGGACGAGGCTGGTTCGGACGTCGGCACGCTGTCGGTGACCGCTCGCGCCGACGGCGACGACTACGTCCTCGACGGCGAGAAGTCCTGGGCCAGCAACGCCCCGATCGCCGACGTGATCGTCACCTACGCAGTGACCGACCCGCGGGCCGGCTTCCTCGGCATGTCGGCTTTCGCCGTGCCACGGGAGCTGGCGGGGGTCGTTGTCGGCGAGCCGTTGGACAAGCTCGGCTTGACCGGCTGCCTCGCCGGCCGGGTGCGATTCGACGGCTGCCGAGTACCCGGGCAGTATCTTCTCGGCGTCCGGGGCCAGGGCGCCGCAATTTTCCAGCACTCCATGGCCTGGGAACGGGCGTGCCTGTTCGCCATCTACATCGGACTGATGGATCGCCAGATGGAGATGTGCATCGCGCACGCCGGCCGGCGCCGCCAGTTCGGCCGGCGGATTGGCGAATTCCAGGCCGTCTCGCACCGGATCGCGACCATGAGACAGCGACTCGAGAGCGCGCGGTTGCTGCTCTACCGGGCCTGCTGGTTGCTCGACCGCGGCGGCGATTCCCTCGAGGCCACCGCCCTTTCCAAGATCGCGGTGAGCGAGGCCGCCGTGGCGAACAGCCTCGACGCGTTCCAGATCTCCGGCAGCGCCGGCTACCTCACCGGCAGCGGTATCGCCGAACAGCTGCGCGACTGTCTGCCGAGCACGCTGTTCTCGGGCACCACCGAGGTCCAACGGGAACTCATCGCGAAAGGCGCCGGACTGTGAACCTCCACCGCCTGGTCATCGACTCCGCCACCAAGTATCCCGCCGAGACGGCGCTGGTGGCGGGCGACGGCGTTCTGACGTACGCCGAACTCAACCGCCGGGCCGATGCCATGGCACACACCTTGCGCGGCTTCGGGGTCAGCCGCGGCGACCGAGTCGTCGTGTGGGGCGAGAAGAGCGCCGCCGTCGTCACCGCGATGCAGGGCGTGTTGCGGCTCGGCGCCGCTTACGTACCTGCGGACGGCAGCTCTCCGGCGGCCCGTGTCGCCGGGCTGGCCGGTGACTGCTCAGCCCGGGTGGTGCTGACCACCGCCGATCGGCTGGCGGCGCTCACCGCGGCCGGCGTGGCGTGCCGCGACCTGTCCATCGGCGAAGAGGCGCCGGACGGCACGGTCGACGTGCCGGTGGACCCCGGCGACCTCGCGTACATCCTCTACACCTCCGGGTCGACTGGCGTCCCGAAGGGCGTGTGTATCAGCCACCGCAACGCGGCGGCGTTCGTGGAGTGGGCGGTCGACGTGCTCGACCCGTCGCCGGCCGACCGGTTCTCCAACCACGCCCCGCTGACGTTCGACCTGTCGGTGCTCGACCTCTACGCCGCGTTCGCGACCGGCGCCTCGGTGCACCTCGTGCCGGCCGAGCTGGCGTACGCCCCCGATCAGCTCGTCGAGTTCCTGCGAACCCACGAGATCACGGTGTGGTATTCGGTGCCGTCGGCGCTGACGTTGATGATGCGGCAGGGCGGGCTGCTGGAGCGGCCGGCGCCCGAGCACCTACGAGCGGTCCTGTTCGCCGGCGAGCCGTTCCCCATCGGACAGGTGCGCGACCTGGCCGGTTGGACCAGCGCCCGCCTGATGAATCTGTACGGGCCGACCGAGACGAACGTCTGCACGTGGCACGAAGTCGGTCCCGCCGACCTGGATCGCGACCGGCCGGTGCCGATCGGCGCGGCAAGCTGCGGCGACCGGGTATGGGTGGAACGCGCCGACGGCTCCGAGGGGCGGCCGGGCGACGAGGGCGAGCTCCTGGTCGACGGGCCGACGGTGATGCTCGGCTACTGGGGCCGGCCGGCGCAACAGGGCCCGTACCGGACCGGGGACGTGGTACGGGTGCTGCCAAGCGGAGATTTCGACTACGTCGGTCGGCGCGACCACATGGTGAAGGTCCGCGGGCACCGCATCGAGTTGGGCGAAGTTGAGGCGGCGCTGACCGCCCACCCCGACGTGGCCGAGGCGGCGGTCATCGTCGACGGCCAGGGCGCGGACTCTCGGCTGGTGGCCTGCATCGTCGGCCGTGTCGGCCGGGAGCCGGGCCTGCTACAACTGCGCCGCCACTGCGCCGAACGACTACCCCGCTACATGCTCGCCGACCAGTTCGTCGGCGTCACCGAGTTGCCCCGTACACCCAACGGCAAGGTCGACCGCACCGCCCTCGCCGCCCGCATCGAAGACAGGAAAGACAGATGACCGATGACGATGTCGCCGGACGGATCACCGCCTTCATCCGTGAGCGTTTCCTTGACGGCGATGCCCGCGGCGAGCTCGACGAGCGCACCCCGCTGCTCGAGTGGGGATTGCTGAATTCGCTGAACACCGTGGTGCTGCTCACCTTTGTCCGCAACGAGCTGGGCGTGACCGTCCCGCCGGCGCGGATCAACGCGCACGACCTCAAAGACGTGCGGAGCATCGCCGGAATGGTCCGCAGCTTGGCCGCCTCGGCGCGATCGTGACCTCAGATATCCGCGACACCCATCCCAGAAAGGGCCGAGGCCAAATGGACGACAGCCAGAAGATGCTCGACTACCTGGACAACTACCGACCGACCGGCCGGCCTGTCGCAGAGCGCAAGGAGCCCGCCAAAGAGCTTCAGCAGCTGGACTTCCTGCTCGGCCGGATGGTGAGCCACTTCAACACCGGAGTCCGCTTCGAGGCGGAAACGCGGCCGATCATGGGCGGTCATTACTACGTGATGGACCTTCACGCAACCCATCAGGACGGCACGCCCAAGCTGGACGGTATCTGGATCATCGGATGGAGCGAGGTGGACAACCACTTCGAGTCCTACTACGTCGACTCGCTCGGCACCATGGGCACGTCGACGTCGCCGGGGTGGGAGGACGGACACCTCGCGTTCGTCGGCTCGCACGTCGTCGGCGAGGTCGGCGTCCGCACCATGACGAAGGACTTCTACACCCCGATCGACGATGACCACTTCCGGCTCGACGCGTACGTCGAGGTGGACGGGGAATGGAAGTTGTACGACGTCCAGCAGTGCGAGCGAACCCGGCTCTGACGATGGCAGACGAGGAAAAGCTGCGGCAGTACCTGAGGAAGGCGACGGCGGAGCTGCAGCAGTCACGTCGTCAGCTCGCCGCCGCCGAGGCGGCGCGCCACGAGCCAATCGCCATCGTTGGCATCGGCTGCCGGTTTCCCGGGGCGGTGCGTTCACCCGAGGACCTGTGGCGGTTGGTGGACTCCGATGCCGACGTGATCTCCGGTCTGCCAGTCAACCGGGGCTGGAACCTCGCCGGTCAGGCGCCCGACCTGACCGGCGGGTTTCTGCACGACGCCGACATGTTCGATCCCGAGTTCTTCGGCATCGACGAGACCGAGGCCCGGGCGATGGACCCGCAGCAGAGGCTGCTGCTGGAAACGTCGTGGGAGGCGTTCGAACGTGCCGGGATCGACCCGCTGACGGCCCGTAACTCCGCCACCGCCGTCTACGCCGGCCTGCAGTTCGGCGGCTACCCTCTGCTACTACGCGAGCCGCCCAGCGACGACCTCAAGGACTACCTCGGTGTGGGCAACTCGGTGGGCGCGGCGTCCGGGCGGGTGTCGTACCTGATGGGCCTGCTCGGCGGCGCGCTGACCGTCGACACGCAATGCACCTCGTCGCTGGTGGCGATCCATCTTGCGGCCAAGGCCCTGCGGGCCGGGGAGTGCTCGCTGGCTCTGGCCGGCGGCGCGGTGGTGATGTCGGTGCCAGGCACGCTGCTGGAATTCCGTCGCCGTGGCAGCCTCGCCCCCGACGGCCGATCAAAGTCCTTCGCCGGCGCGGCCGACGGCGTCAGCCTCGGGGAGGGCGCCGGCATGCTGCTGCTGGAGCGGCTCTCCGACGCGCAACGGCACGGCCGACCCATTCTGGCGATCATTCGCGGCACGGCGATCAACCAGGACGGCGCCACCAACGGCATGGCCTCACCCAGCGGGCGGGCCCAGGAACGGGTTATCCGTGCGGCGCTGGTCGACGCCGGGCTGACCGCCGACGCGGTGGACGTGGTCGAGGGGCACGGCGTCGGGGCGACCCTCGGCGATGCTGTCGAGGCCGGCGCGATCATCGCGACGTACGGGCGTGATCGCGGCCCGGACCGGCCGCCGCTGCTGCTCGGCTCGGTGAAGTCGAACATCGGGCACACCCAGACGGTCGGCGCGGTCGCCGGCATCGCAAAGCTGGTCATGGCGCTGCGGCATGAACGTCTGCCACGCACCTTGCACGTGGACCGACCGACCCCGCATACCGACTGGAGCCGGGGCACCGTGCGGCTGGCTACCGAGACGACGCCGTGGGCCCGCGGCAACCGGGTCCGGAGGGCCGGCCTGTCCTGCCTGACCATCAGCGGCACCAACGCGCATCTCATCCTGGAGGAACCACCGGCCGAGCAGCAAGCCGAACGCACTGTGCCGGACCGGCCGATGCCCTATGTGCTCTCGGCCAGGTCAGCACCGGCGCTCCGCGACCGGGCCCGTCGCCTGCTGGAGTGCACCGATGCGGAGCCGACTGACGTGGCGTACGCGTTGCACCGCACGCGCTCGACGTTCCGCCACCGAGCCGTGGTCGTCGCCCGGTCCCGCGACGAGCTGGCCGAAGGGCTGCGCGCCCTGGCCGACGATCGCGCGGCACCTGAGCTGGTGCAGGGCATCGCCGATCTGGCCGGCCGGACCGCTGTGGTGTTTCCCGGCGACGGCCCGGTCCCGGCCGCCGTCGCTCGCGAGCTGTACGGCGCCTTTCCCGAGTACCGGGCGGCCGT
Organism: Micromonosporaceae bacterium; assembly: GCA_035296325.1. Lineage (GTDB taxonomy): Bacteria > Actinomycetota > Actinomycetes > Mycobacteriales > Micromonosporaceae > DATHBD01. The sequence goes on from DATHBD010000019.1 coordinate 29,339, forward strand.
CGACGAGGTGCTCGGGGCGCTGCCTGACGATCTCGCCCCTTCGGTACGCGAGCTGCTGTTCACGCCTGCAGTCGAGCACGGCCCGTCGTTCGCTCGCCTGGCCCTGTTCGTGTCGGCGATTGCGCACTACCGGCTGCTGACGGCGTTCGGCGTTCGGCCGCACCACGTGATCGGTTATGCCGTAGGAGAGGCCGCGGCGGCACACGTCGCCGGTGCTCTGTCCCTGCGAGACGCCTGCACGCTGGCCGTCGCGCTGTCCCGGCTCACCGGCGCCCCGGCCTCGGTCGAGGTGCACGCCGACGAGGCGTCCGTGATCGTCGACGGGATCGAACCCGCCGTCATCAGCGGCGTGGACGAGCCGGGAGTCACCGCGGTTACCGGCGACACCGCCGCCATCGAGCTGCTGTCGGCCCGGTGGCACGAGCGCGGCTGGGCCACCCGGCAGGCTCCCCGCGGATACGTCTCGGCCGATGACGACCGCCTCGAGGAGGTACGCCGCAGCGTCGCCGGGCTCACGTTCAGCGATCCCGGCGTGCCGATCGTGTCGGCAGTCCACGGCGGACCCGTGAACCTCGCGGAGCTGCGCTCCCCCGAGCACTGGGCCGCACACGCGCACCGGCCCAGACGGATGCTCGCGTGCGTTCGCCAGGTCCGCAGCGAGTCGGTCACGCGGCTCGTGGACCTGGGGGGAGACGCCGCGGCGCCGTTACGGATCCAGCGAAGCCTCGCGGCCTGCGGCCAACCGGGCGAGTCGGTACTCGCCACCGCGGCGGTCGCGCCGGTCGGTGAGGCGGTGCGCACGCTGCTGCGGACACTGGCCGAGCTGCAGACCGACGGCGTGGGCGTCGACTGGACGCCCGCCTTCACCGGACACCTACCCCGGCATGTCGACCTGCCGACGTACCCGTTCCAGTCCCGCCGCTTCTGGCTGTCACCGCCGGATTCCGCCGACCGGCCGGCCACACTGCCGCCGCACCCGCTGCTTGGCACGCCGCTGCGACTGGCGGGCGAGGTCGGGAGGTACCTCGGCTCGACGCCCTCGCCGGCGATCGCCCGCCAGCGGATCCATGGAACGCCGGTGCTGTCGCCCGGTGCGCTGCTCTCGTGGGCGATTGCCGCCGCTGCAGACGGCGGCGGCGGCGGCGGCGGCGGCGGCGGCGCAACTCTGCACGACGTCACGTTTCCGGCCCCGGTCGCCATGCGCCCCGGTCGTGCGATCGCCCTCCAGACCCGCATCGAGACCGGCCCGGACGGTGTACGGATCGACGGCTTCGTGGACAACAGCGGTTGGCAGCCCTGCCTCACGGTTGCCCGCGCCCAGCCGGCGGCGCCCGTCGACACCGGCCTCACCGACGGCCACCCCGAGCTCAGCGAGCGGGCTGCGGCGGCGCTGCACGAGGCGATGTGGCGCGACGGCACGCCCTACGACCCAGTGGCGCAGACCCTGACCGGACTACACGTGGACGGGACGATCGCGACCGGCATGGTCACCGTCGGCGACTCCGTGACCGTCGCGGCGGACGCCGAGCTGTTCGACGGTGTCCTGCAGGTGGCGTGGGCGTTCGGCTCCGGGCCTCGCCTGATGCGCTCGGTCGAACGGTTCACGGTGCACGCGCCGCTGCCCTCGGACGTCCTGGTACGCGCCCACCGACGCGCCGACGAGGCCGTCGACCTGGCGGTGTACGCCGGGTCCGGCACGCTGCTGGCGTCCGTCCACGGGCTGCGACTGGCCCCGATCGACGCCGACCAGGTGGACCGGCTGGCGGCGGCCCGACCGCTGACCTGCGCACTGGGCTGGCAGGCACTGCCCGCCGTCGCACCCACCGCCACAGTGGGCGCCTCCCCCGGCCGGTGGCTCGTGGTCAGCACCGTGCCCGAGCAGGCCGCCCGCTGGCGGGAGGATCTTCGCGCCGCCGGGCTGGCCGCGACTGCGCTGGGCCCCGCCGACCGAGCCGGTCTGCGGAACGTCGCGGACGTCGCCGGGCTGGTGCTACACGATCCGCTCGACACCGGCGACGGCGGCGCTGAGCTGGTCCGCCGCGCCGTTCCTATCGTGACCGAATTCCTCGAGGCTCTCCCGCGGTCGACGGTCGTCGTCTGTTCCACCGGCGCCACCGCTCCCGGGCCGGACCTCGCCCGCCCGGCGCAGACGGTACTCACGGCACTGGCGAAAACCGCGATGTGGGAGTATCCGGACGCCACCTGCGCGCAGGTGGACCTGGATCCGGACGCCACCGCGCCGGCCCTGGACCTGATCCTCGGGCGCGTCGCCCAACTCGCCGGGTCGGGGCATCTGGCAGTCCGGTCCGGCCGTTGGTACCGGGCCGAGCTGCGCCCGGTGGAACCGCACATCGGCGAGGGCGTCAAGCTGGCCGCCGACGCGACCTACCTGGTCGTCGGCGGCCCGGCGGAGCAGGCAGCGCTGACTGCCTGCTGGCTGACGGCGCGGGGCGCCGAGGCGGTGCTCGTGATCCGACCGCCGGGGACCGCAATGCCGGCCGGTGAGCCGGGCGTCGAGTTCCGGGCGGCCGACCCTGCCGATCCCGACCAGGTTAACCGGCTGCTGGCCGAGCGGGCCGAGCTGGGTCGCCCGGTCCGCGGCGTGATCCATCTCGCCGCGCCCCTGCCCCATCGACGGCTGGCCGCTGCGCAGGCGGCGGACCTGGCCGATGACGTCGAGCGTGCTGTGCGCCCGGTCCGGCTGCTGGCGCGGCAGACCACCGACCTGGACTTCTTCGTTGCGGCCGGGGACGCGGTCTCGGTGCCCGGCTTCCCCGGTACGTTCACCCGTACGGCCGCCGACGCGGTCCTGGGCTCGCTCCTCGGTGGGCCGAGTTTGGCGTGGGGACCGTGGTCGCCGACCGGTGCACGGGCAGAGCTCACCGCCCGCGGCGTCCACCCGACGGCTGCCGAGGTGGCGCTCACCGGGCTCGAGACAGCGTTGTCCGGTCTGTCGGCGAGCGTCGCACGCATCGACTGGACGCGTTTCCTGGCCACCGCCCAGCGTTCCGTGCCCTACGCGCCGCTCGCGACGGCCACGGGCGGTATCGGCGACGACCATGTGCCGGGCTTCGGGCAGAACCGCATGAACCAGTTCCGCAATCGGGCCGCGGCCCCGCGGTCGAGCTGACCGATCCGTGCACAACGCGCCCGGCCACGTCCCCGCTGCTGCGGGGATGTGGCCGGGCGTCGGTGCCGGTCGTGGGTCAACGGAGCCCGTGGACCTGCTCGGTGACCTGACGGCGCGGGGCCGGCTCATCGACCGGGTCTGTGGTGCTGCTCGGACCCGGGGCGTCCAACTCGTGGTGCAACCGCTCGCCCTCGATGTCCACGCTGGGCAGCACCCGGGCGAGCCAGCCGGGCAGCCACCAGGCGGCCCTGCCGAGCAGCGCCATCACCGCCGGCACGATGGTCATCCGCACCACGAGGGCGTCGAAGGCCACGGCCGCGGCGAGGGCGAACCCGAACGACTTGGTCAGGGCCGCGTCGGCCAGAATAAAGCCGCTGAACACGCTGATCATGATGATCGCGGCCGCCGTCACCACGCGGGCACTGTGCGCGAAGCCCTGGACCACAGCGTCCTTCGGGGCAGCGCCGTGCGCGAACTCCTCACGCATACGGCTGACCAGGAACACCTCGTAGTCCATCGCGAGGCCGAACACCAGGCCGATCACGATGACCGGCAGCAGGTTGACGATGATACCGGTCGCATCGATGCCGAGCTGGTCGCTGAACCAGCCCCATTGCAGCACCGCGACCAGCGCGCCGAAGGTGGCGGCCAGGCTCAGCAGGAAGCCGAGCGTGGCCTTCAATGGCACGAGGATCGACCGGAACACCACCATGAGCAGCAGGAAGGCCAGGCCCACGACAATCGCCAGGTAGGGCACGATGGTTTCGGCGATCCGCTTGGAGATGTCGATGTTGATCGCCGTCTGGCCGGTCACCGACACCTGCGCGTCGATTTCGGACCGCAGCTTGGCCGCCTCGTCGCGGATGGCGTCGACCAGGTCCTCGGTCTCGGCGGTGGTTGGCCCGCCGGCCGGGATCACCTGCATCAGCGCGGTGTTGCCGCCGTTCTGATTGACCATCGCCGGGCTGACCGCCACGACGTTGGGCAGACCGGTGATGGCCTTGTTCACCCGTTCGGCCGCCTGCTGCGCGTTGGGGCCGTTGCTGCCGGTGTCCACTACGACCATCAGCGGACCGTTGAAGCCCGGACCGAAACCCTCGGTCAACAGGTCGTACGCCTTACGCTGGCTGCTGGTCTCCGGCGCGGTGCCGTCGTCGGGCAGACCGAGCCGAATGTCCAGCACCGGGATGGCGAGCACGCCCAACCCGATCACCGACACGGCGAGGAAGACGACCGGAAACCGGGTGACGACGCGCGCCCACCGCCGACCCATCGTCGGTCTGCCGGCCGCCGGCTCCCCCGCCACTGCGGAGGCCATGGCTGCCCGCGCCTTGCGGCTCAGGATGCGTTGCCCGACGAAGCCGAGCAGCGCGGGCAGCAGGGTGAGCGCGATCAGCACCGAGACCGCCACGGTGAATGCAGCGGCCAAACCGATCTGGGTCAGGATAGGAATACCGACGACGGCAAGCCCGGCCAGGGCGATGATCACTGTCAGACCGGCGAAGACGACCGCCGAACCGGCGGTGCCAACAGCGCGTCCGGCGGCGACCTCGGGGGGGCGCCCGTCACGCAGTTCGTCGCGGTAACGAAAGCCGATGAACAGCGCGTAGTCGATCGACACTGCCAGGCCCAGCATCAGCGCCAGCGCCGGGGTGTCGGAGTTGAGCTCGGTGAACCGACTGGTGATCGTGACGGCCAGCAGGCTGACCCCGACGCCGACGATGGCGGTGATCAGGGGGAGGCCACCGGCGATCAGCGAGCCGAACGTGATGATCAGGACGATCGCCGCAACCGCCACGCCGATCAGTTCGCCGGCGCCCTGCTCCGGCGGCGCCTGCGCGGCGTCGCCGCCGACCTCGACGGTCAGCCCGGCGTCTTTGCCGGGCGCGAGCGCGTCGACCAGGGCTTCACGGTCACTGTCGGTCAGATCGTTGCGGGGTACGCGGTATCCGACCTGGGCCAGTGCGATGCGGCCGTCGGGCGACACTGCCTCGGCCTGGAACGGGTCGGCCACCTCGGAAACCTGGGGCGCACGGCCGAGCCGGGCCACCACCTCCTCAATGGCGGCCTTGTTGTCGGGCTGGGTGAGCTGCTCACCGGCCGGGGCGGCGAAGACCACGCGGGCGACCGCGCCGTCGGCCCCGGCCTCTGGAAAGCGCTCCGTCAGCAGGTCGATGGCCCGCTGGGACTCGGTGCCCGGAATGGAAAACGCCTCGGTCGTCGGCTTGGACATGGTGGCCGCCCCAACGCCGGTCGCCACGAGCAGGGCCAGCCAGGCCCAGAGCACGAGGCGGCGCCGGCGGAGTGCCCACCGCCCCAGCCGGTACAGGTACATCGCCATGGCATCTCGCTCTCGTTTGAGGGTGGACTGTCATATAGAATCGTAATAGCGAACTGATCGGATGGGAAGCCTCACCAGCGACAGAGCGGTGTAGATTCCCTGAATGCACCTCTGGAGGATCCGGTGACACACCTGGTGGCGCAGCATCACCAGCAAGGACCTGCACCCGCCGGCCGCAGCACCGGCCTTCGGGAGCGGAAGAAGGCGAAGACCCGCGCCGCCATCCAAGAACACGCCTTGCGCCTGTTCAGCACGCAGGGTTACGAAGCCACCACCATCGAGCAGATTGCCGATGCGGCCGAGGTGTCACCCAGCACCGTTTTCCGCTATTTCGCGTCCAAAGAGGACTTGGTCGTATCTGACAGGTACGACCCGCTGTTCCCTGAGGCGTTCCGGCAGCAGCACGCGAGCCTCACCCCGATCCAGGCGCTGCAGCAGGCGATCCGGGCTACGCTCAGCGACCTCACGCCCGAACAGCTGAGCGCCCAGCGCCACCGCGACTTCCTGATCGTGACGGTGCCTGAGCTGTGGGCCGCCAGCCTCGGCAACGTCACCCGAACCATTCGGACGATGACCGAACTGCTCGCCGAGCGCACCGGCCGCTCGCCCGAGGACGACGCCGTGCGGGCCCTGAGCGCGGCGGTCTTCGGCGTCATGTTCGATGTGATGCTCCGGTGGGCCAAGGAGCCCGAGCTGGACACCGTCGGTGAGCTGGACCGCCTGTTGTCCCTGCTGGACGGCGGGGCGCTCGCCGAGGCGCTACGGACCCGCCCTGCCGCCCTGGCCGCCGACGGGCCGGCGCCGCGGGACTGATCGGCGCCGGCCGCCCCGTTACGGAGCGCCGAGATCCTTGTCCAGCAGCTCGAAAATCTCGTCGTCGCTGACCGCGTCGAGGTCTGGCAACTCGCTGCCGGCCGGTCTCTCCTCCCACCGGTCCAGCAGCACCCGCAGCCGGACCATCACCTCGCGGCGGACCTCGTTGTCGCCGGCCGCCGACGCCAGGGCGGTCTCCAACCGGCGCACCTCCTCGATCGGGTCCGACGGCTCCTTCCTGGTCCCCGTCCGTAGCAGGTCCAGCAGGTGCCGAGCCAGCTCTGCGGGCGTGGGCTGATCGAAGATCAGCGTGCTGGGCAGGTCCAGCCCAGTGATCGCGCTCAGCCGGTTCTTGAGCTCTACGCCGGCCAATGAGTCGAAGCCGAGGTCGCGGAAGGGCAGCTCGGCATCCACACCCTGCACCGAGTTGTAGCCGAGTACGGCAGACACCGCGGTCCGGACCTCATCGGCCACCACCGCCCCCCACTGGGCATCCGGCAGGGCGGCGAGTCGCCGGCGCAGCACCGGTTCCTCATCCGGCGAGTCGGCGGTGCGGGCCTCCGGCTCACGCAGCACCGGCACAAGCGCACTCAGCAACGGGCGTGTGCGGGCGGCGTTGAATGCCGCGGCCAGTCGCGGGCGGTCGATATCGGCCACGGTGACAGCGGTGTCGTCGTGCTCGATCGCCTGCTGCAGAGCGGCGACGGCACGCTCGGCCGCCATCAGCCGCATCCCGCTGCGATGCAGCCAGTCCGCGAAATCGGGGTCGTCGGCCATGCCTGCGCCCTCCCAGGCCCCCCAGGACACGGCGGTCGCGGTGCAGCCCGCGGCGCGCCGGTGTGCGGCAAGAGCGTCCAGGTACGCGTTCGCGGCGGCGTAGCCACCCTGTCCCGCGCTCCCCCACACCCCGGCCGTCGATGAGAACAGCACGAACGCGTCCAGGTCCACCCCGGCGAGCAGCTCGTGCAGATGAGCGGCGCCCAGGACCTTTGACCGACGCGCCTCCGCCATGTCCGCCGGGGTGAGGTCAGCGACGTGCCGGTCGGCGACGGCCGTCCCGGCGGCGTGGACAACGGTTCGCAGCGGCTGCTCCGCCGGGACGTCGGCGAGCACGTCGCTCAACGCGGCGGGGTCAGCCACGTCGCAGGCCCGCACCGTGACCCGCGCGCCCAGCGCCTCGAGGTCCTCGGTCAGCCGGTCGACGCCAGGCGCCCCGGGCCCACGCCGGCTGACCAACATCACGTGATCGACGCCGGCACCGGCCAGCCAGCGGGCCACATGACCGCCGAGCGCGCCGGTGCCGCCGGTGATCAGGGCCGTGCCGCGCGGGGTGAACGGTCGCATCGGCGCTCGGCCGGCCAGCGGCGCGGGCACCAGCCGCCGGACCCGCACGCTGTCGCCACGGATCGCCAGTTCATCCTCGTCGCCGCCGTTGGCCACGGCAGCGACGAGACGGTCAGCATCGTCGGCGGCGGTCACGGCGGAAAGGTCGACCAGGCGTGCACCGCCCTGTGGGTCCTCCAGTCCGGCGACGCGACTCAGACCCCAGACCTGCGCCTGCGCCGGATTCGGCACGGCGTCGTCGTCGGCGGCTGCCATCGCGCCGCGGGTAACCGACCAGCGTGTACCGCCGACGCCGGCATCCCGCAGCGCCTGAAGGAGCAGCAGGGTCGCGGCGACGCCGTCATCTCCGGTGAGACTCAACAGGTTGAGTACCGTGACCGGTGTGACGTCCTTGACCGCACGGCCGACCGCGTCGGCGAGCACCCCACGGTCCGCCTGTGCGATGTCCACCTCGACCACCCGCGCGTCACAGCCGTGGGCGACGAGGGCGCGCGTCACGTCCACCGCGAAGCCGTCCGGCGGCGTCACCACCAGCCATGTTCCGGACGGTACGGTGTCCGCAAGCCCGGTCCAGGGCGTCCAGGTGCTGCGATACCGCCAGCCGTCGAGGACCGTGCGCTCGTGCCGGCTGTGCGACCACGAGGCGATCGCCGGGAGCACCACGGTGAGCGCGGACCGCTCCTCCTCGGCCAAGCCGAGCTCACGGGCGAGCTCAGTGGCGTCACCGCGTTCGGCGGCGGACCAGAAGCGGGATTCCTCGGCGGAGGCGCCAGTCGGGGCTGGCTCGCGGTCGAGCCAGTAGGGTTGGCGGTCGAAGGCGTAGGTCGGCAGGTCGATGGTGTTCCCGGCAGGTAGCACGGCGGTGGTATCGACGGGCAGACCGGCGACCCATGCCTCACCGAGGCAGGCCAACGCCGAGTGGACCTCGTCACGG
>DATHBD010000020.1:0-71633 GCA_035296325.1 Micromonosporaceae bacterium
ACACCACCACCGCCTCATCCACCACAGCGAATGGACCGTCCAGATCAACCCCGCCGACGGCAAACCAGAGTTCACCCCACCCGCCCACCTCGACCCACACCGAAAACCCCAACGCAACCAATACCACCAACGCGAATAACACCACCGCCACCGGAACCGGACCGAGCCGAGGTGCATCGCGCGTCCCGGTGGGTCGACCCCTTGCGGCGTCTCTGCCTGGAGGTTTCCCCGCGGACCCGCGGACCCGCGGACCCGCGGACCCGCGGACCCCCGGACCCCCGGACCCCCGGACCCGCGGGGACCCGGGGGGCTGGCCTGGCGGTACTCGACTAGCGGGGCGCGGAGCGGTGACTTGTCGGACGGCGGGCCCCTCTGGGCCGCCTGCCTTGCGGTCGGGTCGGGCGAAGGCGGCCGAGGCGCACGCGGGTGGCGAGCGTCGCCACGGTGGTGAACACCAACAGCGCGGCCATGGCGGACAGCCACGTCGAGGTGCGGTGGTCCCACAGCGGGTCCACGCCCGCCGCGAGGCCGATGCGTTGCAGGTCCACCGTGGCGGCGCCGGCGGCATACCCCCACCGGACCGGTGCCAGGTATGACAGCGTCTCCAGCCAGGGCTGTCCGACGACCGGGAACAGGCCGCCACACAGCACCAGTTGGGTCATCACCAGGCCGACGAGTACCGGCATCGTCTGCTCCACGCTGGAGACCATGGCGCTGGCCAGCAGGCCCAGGGCGGAGCAGGCCAGGGCGGTCGCCGCCACCACGGCGATGATCTCGAGCGTCGGGGTGGCGAGCGCCAGTGCCGCTGCCGGGCCGGCCCGCCCCCACAGCCCGAACTCCACGAAGAGCACGGCCTGCACGACGCACACCGCCGTCAATACGAACAGCTTGGCGCCGAGGTAGGCGCCGGGTGACAGGCCCACGGACCATTCGCGCTCGTAGATCTGCCGCTCCCGGACCAGTTCCCGGATGCTGTTCGTCGCCCCCATGAACGCGGCGCCGACGAGAAAGATCACCAGAAGCTGCCCGGCTTCGGCGGTTGGCGCGCCGTCGGGCGACGGGCCGAGGCCGGCGGAGCCGGGTACCGCGTGCACCAGCAGCGCCAACGCCAGCGGCAGGCCGAGGGTGAGTGCGACGTGCAGTCGGTCGGCCGCCGCCACCGCCACGGACCGGGTCGCCAGCACCGCCAACTGTCTGAGCCCGCCGCGCGCCGATGAGCGCGGGGCGGTCCGACGGTCCCGGGGCGATGGCGCGGTCCGCGGCGCGGCTGCCGCTGTGCGGTCGCGGTACCGGCGAGCCCACCGGTCGCCATGCAGCTCTACCTCGGCGAAAGCGTCCGCGTACTCGTCGGCGCCGAAGTACGCCAGCAGCGCATCCGGTGGGCCGAAGTACGCCACCCGACCACCCGGCGCCAGGAACAGAACCCGGTGGCAGGTGCTCAGATGCAGCACGTTGTGGGTGGTCAGCACGACGGTACGTCCGCCGTCGGCCAACCCGCGGAGCACCTGCATGAGATCGCGATCCAGCGCGGGGTCCAGCCCGGCGCCCGGCTCGTCGAGGAGGAGCAGTGCCGGTCGGGTGAGCAATTCCAGTGCTACCGATGCGCGCTTGCGCTGCCCGCCGGAGAGTACGCCGATGCGTTTGTCCTGGTGGGAGGTGAGCGCGAGTTGCGCCATCACCTCGTCGACCCGCGCCGACCGGCCGGCTCGCCCGACGTCCTCGGCGAATCGCAGCCGGGCCGCGTACTCCAGCGCCCGCCGCACCGGAAGCTGGGGATGGACGACGTCATCCTGCGGTACGAATCCGATCGAGTGACGCAGCTCGTCGTAGTTGGCGTACAGGTCCCGCCCCGCATAGCGCACCTCGCCGCTGTCCGCCGGTGCCGTACCACCCACCGCCCGCAGCAGGGTCGACTTCCCCGCGCCGCTCGGTCCGACGATGGCGAGCAACTGCCCGGGCTCCAGACTGAAGCTCACCGAGTCGAGGATGACGTTGCCGGCACGCCGGACGGTGACCTCGATCGCCCGCAGGGATACCGGGCCGTGCTCGATGTACTCCCACAGCGAAGATCCGTTGTACCGGAAATGGCGCCGGCCGACCGAGAACTCCTCACCCACACTGAGCGTGCTGGTGCGAATGCGCCGCCCGCGGTGGTACGTCCCGTTCCTGCTGCCGAGGTCGGCCACCTTGAGCTGAGCGCCCACCCGCCACACCCGAGCGTGGAAGCGGGAGACCAGGACGTCATCGTCGATCACTACGGAGTTGTCGACGGCTCGCCCGATGGTCAGTGCGCCGTTCGGAGCGCCGCAAGATGCGCCGGTCGATGTGCCTGCCGACGCCCTGCTCCCGGCATCCCTGCTCCCGCCCTCCCTGTTGTCGGCATCGGTCAGGAGATGGGTCCGCACCAGCGTCAGTTCGGTGGGATCGGCGGGCTGCCCGGTGTGCTCCTTGCGTGGCGCAAGATGGGTGACGCCGTCCTCCGGTGTCGGCGGGCGCGGGCCGGCTGCCCCCCTGGGGGCTGGCGTAGCGCGGGAGCCTGCCGTAGCCCGGGAGCCTGCCGTAGGGCGGGAGCCTGCCGTAGCCCCAGAACCCGGCACGCCCCCCGAGCCTGGAAAGCCCGGCGAACCCGGCAGGTTTGGTGAAGCCGGCAAGGTTCGCGGAACGGGCGATGTCGGCGCAACGCTCGGGACCGGCACCGGGGCCAGTACCAGGGTCGGACCCTGCGGTGATGGGGTCAGGGCGACGACCGTCCGCCGCCGTACGATGATCTCGGTCTGTCGGTCCCGATCCAGCCAGAGGCCGTTGCGGCTCGAACTGTCCCGCAACACCCAGCCGTCGTGACCGTAAGCGAGCACAGCGTGTTGGGTAGAGACGCGAGAGTCGTCGATGACCACGTCACAGTGGTGGCCGCGGCCGACGAACGCGGGTTGCCCGGCGCGGTGTCGTTGGGTACGGCCGGCGACCTCGATGAGGATTTCGGGCTGTTCGGTCAATCAGTCAACACCTCGCTCGACTCGGATGGTTACCGCCGTTGCTGCCGCTTCGGATCACCGTCGGTGGATGAGCCGCGCGCCAGACAGGCGCTTCGTGGTCCACCGTGTACTGGCTGGAGAAGCACCGCTGAAGCATAGGTAGATGTATTTGTCCGTCACGCTCGATCGGTGCGCTGTCACCCGACCGTGGCACCACGAATCGACACAGCGCTGAAGTCTGCCCGCTATATCCCTTATGTACAGTTGCGGTGCCGACACCGGGAGGGGAACTTCGCTTTAGGAACCGTTTCTGCGGACATGATCTGGGTATCGCGCCGTCATCGAGGATGCGCGATTCAACTCGCGGCGGACGGCAGCATGGCGGCTGAGGAGGCAAACGGGGCATGCGACTCACGCTGTCGCTGTCGCTGCCGCCGGAGCGGGCATCGGTGACCCGGGCCCGCCAGATCCTGGACACCGTACTGAACCTGTGCGATCCGACCGAGGAGTCGCGCGACGTCCTCCGGATACTGGTCACCGAGGCGTGTGCCAACGCGGTGGTCCACGGGAGGGAGGGCGGTCCGATCGAGATGGCCATCACCGTCGCCGGTGACGAGTGTGTCGTGGAGGTCGCCAACCCCGACAGTGCCCTCGATCCGTCAGCGATTGCCGCGCCGGTGCCGGACCCCAACGCCGAGGGTGGGCGGGGGCTCCCGCTGATCCGGGCGCTCGCCGACGACGCCGAGATCGCCAACCCGCGGCCGGGCTGGGTGGCGGTCCGTATGGTCAAACGGTTGACCACCGGCGGTACCACGGGCGGCACCTCGCTCGCCGGGTCGGGCGGGCTTGGGTCAGGCGGGCTTGCGTCAGGCGGGCTTGGGTCAGGCGAGTTTGCGTCAGGCGAGTTTGCGTCAGGCGAGCATGGTGCGGCTGGGTGAGGCAGCCGGCTGCCACTCGACCAGGACCGCTGTGGCGTCGTCCTGGAGGCGTTCGTGCTGGTGGCTCAGGATGGCATGGATCAGGCGGCGCATTGTCTCGGGCGCTGACAGCTGATCGGCGAGGGCGCGGGTGACGTAGTCCACGAGTCTCGGTACGCCGAAGAATTCGCCGTCTTCGGTGCGCGCTTCGGTAACACCGTCGGTGTACAGCAGGATCTGGTCGCCCGGTTGCAGGGCCTCCTCCTCGACGCCCGGGATGGGGTCGCCCATCCGGCCGAGCCCTAGCGGCATGGCGGTCGGCGCGTCCATCGCCTTGACGAGCTTGCCCTGGCGCAGCAGCAACTCGCCCGGGTGTCCGGCAGAAATCTTGCGGACCAGACCTGACGTGGTGTCCAACTCCATCAGGACTCCGGTCACGAAGCTGGTCGGGTGCTTCGCGCTGATCCACTTGTCGATGGACCGGTAGGTGTCCACCAGGTCCAGCCCGCTGCGGCGGGCGTTGCGGTACGCGTTGATGGTCAGTGAGGTGATCGCGCTGGTGTCGATGCCGTGCCCCACCGCGTCGAAGATCGCGACATGCAGCGTGTCATCGTTGACGGCGTAGTCGAACGCGTCGCCACCCACGTCGTAGCACGGCTCGAGGATGGCGCTCACTGCCACTTCCCGGCTGACGAAGGTGAGCGGGGGCAGGAGGTTCCAGAGGATCTCCGCGGCGAGCTGCATGGGCAGGCGGCGTCGGGTCCGTTCAATCGCGTCGCCGTAGGCCCGACGGGTCATCAGCAGCTCGGCGAGCAGGCTGGCCACGCTCTGGTAGTCGTAGCGGAGCTCCGCCGTCGGCTCGATCTTGGTTAGGATCTCGATGACGCCGAGACGCTCGGTGCCGTCGAGCAAGGGCACCCAGAGACGGTACCCGGACTCGTGCGCCGTCTCGTGGGTCTCGGTCAGCGCGAACGCGCGACCGGCGAGCGTGCCGTCAATCGCGATGGTTTCCGGATTGGGAGCATCGTCGGACAGCATCGGCACGAGGCTGACCTGGTTGTAGTCGGCGAGGTGGATGATCATGTCTTCGGCGTCGAGGAGTTCGGCGGCGCGTCGGGCGAGTTGGGGGATATCGCCGGGTCGGGTTCGGTGCGATGCGCTCAGCAGCATCTGCAGTGCCTGCTTGGCGTCCGCCACGCTCACCGCCAATCGCTAGCTGCCTGGTGGAGCCGCCTATCCCGGAGGGGTGTCCGGTTTCGGCGCGGCCGGCCTGGTCAGCTGGCCTCCGATTGCCCTCAGCATGACAGGGATTGCGCAAGTTGAGGGGACTCGGCCCGCCCGAGATGTCATCGCGTGTCGGATCCCGCGGCACGGGCGACGGTCCGGGCGGGCGACTGGTCCGGGCGGGCGACGGTCCGGGCGGGTGACGCCGTGCGGGCGACGGTCCGGGCGGGCGACGGTCCGGGCGGGTGACGCCGTGCGCCGAGTGGGTCAGTCGGCGGGGGGTGCTGGGCTGGCCTGGCTGACGAGCACGGCGGTCGCCACGTCGGTAAGCGACCGGCCGCTGTGCTCCGCCTGGTCCCGCAGGTGCAGGTAGGCGCCCTCCGGCGAGCGGTGCTCGCCCGCCATCATCACACCGATGGCCCGTTGGATGAGGGCGCGGACGGAGAACGCCTCGGTAAGGCCGGTCAGCAGCTGTCCCGCGCCATTGTCGAGGGCGGCACTGTCGAGGGCGCCGTTGTCGAGGGCGCCGTTGTCGAGGGCGGCACTGTGCAGGGCGGCACTGTGCTGGGCGGCACTGTGCTGGGCGGCACTGTCCAGGGTGGCATTGTCGAGGGCGCCATTGCCGCGGGCGGCACCTTCGCGGGGGCCGTTGTCGCGGAGACCATTGCCGGGTGTGTCCCCGGATCGGCCGTTGGACTGCGTGCGGTGCGGGTCGTAGACGGACCACACTTCGGCGATCAGGGGGGCCATGGTGGCCGGGTCGTGACCGTACAGGTTGAGGGCGGCGATCGGCACGCCGCTGCCGGCGAAGAGCGGAATCGACAGCGAGCTGCGAAGGCCCAGCCGGAAGGCCTCATCGCGGAACCGGGGCCAGGCCATGGTTGCCGTGACGTCGGGCATCGCGACCGGAGCAGCGGTCTGCATGGCGTCCATGCAGGGACCGGTTCCGTCGGCGTACTGAGCCTCGTCCACGGCTCTGGCGATGTCATTGCTGGCGGCGACCGTGGTGTACGAGTCATCACGTAGCGTTGTGATCGAGGCGTAGCTCACCGCTGGAACGAGGTTCGCGGCGAGTTGAGCGATCCTGACCAGTTGAGTGTCGATGGCGTCGGTTTCGTCCGGAGTACCGGCGAGCGTGACGAGGCTGTCGACAAGTGGTCCTTCGGGGCGTAGAGCCGAAGGGGGTGCTGGCCGCGGCTGCATCACGACAAGTCCTTCCTCGGTGGAGCGATCGTTCGGTTCTGCGGGTGGTTCGGTCCTGCGGGTGGTTCGGTCCTGCGGGTCGTTCGGTCATGCGGGTGGTTCGGTCCTGCCGGTTCGGAAATGTCTGAGCATCGCTCAGCCGCCCTGAGACGGCGCCGGCTCCATGCGCAGAGTTTGGTCCAATCGGGTGATCTCGAGTACCCGGCGCACGATGCCCTGCACGCCGCGAACGAAGAATTCGCTCCCGTGCGCGGTGGCCCGATGATTCGCGGCGACCAGGGCGTTCACCCCGGCCGCGCCGAAAAAGGTCACCTGGCTCAAATCGCAGCATACGTGCGGGCGCCGCTCGGTCGCATCCAGCAGTGCGGTACGAAGCAGAGTCACCGTCTCCAGATCGACCTCCCCGGCGACGGCCACGACCACCAGGTCGCGGTCAGATCCGGATCGGGCGGCCGCCGGCTCGATGTGGCGGGTCACCGTAATCAGGGCGGTACCGTCGACGCCGGCCACGGCGGCCACCACATCGAGTGATGTGGAAGCGTGCCGGGCGCGGTCCCCACTTGCACGGTCCCCACTTGCACGGTCCCCACTCGCACGGCCCCCACTCGCGCGGTCCCCATTTGCGCGGTCGGCAGTCGCGCGGTCGAGGATCGATGGTGAATCCGGGGCAGACGGCGCGTCCCCGCCAGACGGCGAATGGCGCGACCAGAGGTGCTCAGAATTGGACACAGTGATCCCGTCGGTAGAGCGTGACGGGCGCGCGGCTTGACCCGATTCTTATCGTAGTCAGGTCGCGCGAAACCGCCAACCACGCCGGCCGGCAGCAGGCGTCACCCTCCCCGAAAGAGGAACGATTGGGCCGGCGATGTGTGGGTAGCCTGAATCGTCCGCGCCTAGCGGCGCGAGACCGGCGAGGCGAGACCGGCGAGGCGAGACCGGCATGGTCAGACCGGCCGGGCCGGGCCGGCAGGTCAAATCGGGCAGGTCAAATCGGCGGGGCCCGTGCGGCGGGGCCCGAGCGGCGGGGCCCGACGGCGGGCCGGGCCGGCAAGGCGGCTAACCGGCAGCCGGACCGGCAGCCGGACCGGCAGGGCGCGAATGGCGGGGCGCGAATGGCAGGACGCGAATGGCAGGGCGGGACTGGCGGAGCGATGCACAGGGACGCGAGGGCATGACGCAGAACAATCCACCGGATGCAACGAGCGTGTTCGCCGAACTCGGCCGGATCAAGCTTGGCGAGACCGACCTGCCAGGCATCCTGGGGCGAGTGGCCGAACTGGCGAAGCGGAGCCTGCCGGGGGCGAGCGAGGTGTCAGTCACGCTGATCCGTAGCAAGGGGCCGCAAACGGCAGCGTCCACCGGGGACATCGCGGTGGCGCTGGACGAGTGGCAGTACGAGCGGGGCGTCGGTCCCTGCCTGGTGGCGTCGCGCGAGACCGCCACCGTCTGGGTCCCGGACATGGCGGCCGAGCCCCGGTGGCCGGACTGGGCCGCGCGGGCGCTGGACACCGGCGTGCACAGCTCGCTCTCGATCGGGCTGCCCATCGACGAGTCGGTCGCCGGCGCCCTCAACGTGTATGCGACCGCGCCGCGGGCTTTCGATGACGACGGGATCCTGCTGGCGCAGACGTTCGCTGGGTACGCCGCCGTCGCACTCGCCAATGCCCACGTCCTCGACGCAGCCGCCACCCTGGCACAGCACATGCAGGCGGCGATGGAGCGGCGTGCCGTCATCGAGCAGGCGAAGGGCATCATCATGGGTGAGCGCCGTTGCACCGCGGACGAGGCGTTCGGGGTGCTGACCAAGATGTCGCAGGACACCAACCGGAAGCTCCGCGACGTTGCCGCCGCCTTCGTGGCGCGAGCGCAGGAGTCCCGGCGGAGCTGAGCCGGCCGATATAGATATTTATGGATGCGGTGGCCGGAATCGCCCGGAACCCGGCGGCACGATGTCGGTGGTCGGTGGTCGGTGGTCGGTGAGAGGGTGTGGCGGTGTGGGATGTCGTCGTGGTGGGCGCCGGGCCGGCGGGTTCGCTTGCGGCGTACGCCGCCGCCGGTAGCGGCGCGCGCACACTGCTGCTGGACCGGGCGGAGTTTCCCCGGTACAAGACCTGCGGCGGTGGGCTGATCGGGACATCGGTGGCGGCACTGCCACCCGGGTGCAGCCCGACCGTGCTGGAGCAGGTCACCGCGGCGACTTTCTCCCACCGGGGCGGTCGCACGCGTACCCGCCGCGAACCCGAGCCGATGGTCCGCATGGTGCTGCGGGCCGATTTCGACACCGCCCTCGCGGACGCGGCGGTGGCGAACGGGGCGACGTTCCAGTCCGCCACGATGGTGCGGTCCGTGGCGGAGCGAGCGGGATGGGTCGAGCTGGAAACCACCCGTGGCGCGGTGGCTGCCCGCGCGGTGGTGGGCGCGGATGGCAGCGCCAGCCGGATCGGCAACCACGTCGGCGTGCGCTGTGATCAGGTCGACCTCGGCATGGAGGTGGAGTTGCGGGTCGGGGAGGGCGCCGGGGACTGGTCCGGCCGGATGCACCTGGACTGGGGCCCGCTGCCGGGTTCCTATGGTTGGGTCTTCCCCAAGGGTGACTCGCTGACGGTCGGCGTGATCGCGGGCCGGGGCCGGCCAGAGGAGACCCGGCGGTATCTGCACGATCTCATCGACCAGTTGGGGCTAGGCGGGCTGGAGGTCGTGCGTAGCTCCGGGCACCTGACCCGGTGCCGTGCCGTGGGCTCGGCGTTGAGCCGCGGCCGGGTGCTGGTCGCGGGCGACGCGGCGGGGTTGCTCGAGCCGTGGACCCGCGAGGGTATCTCGTTCGCGCTGCGCTCGGGGCGGCGTGCCGGCACGACCGCGGCGCTGATGGCCAGCGCCGCGGACGATGCTGCCGTCGGCGCGCTCGGCGATGCGTACCGCGACGACCTGGAGCGCGGGCTGGGTGTGGAGATGGCGGCCGGGAAGGTCTGCCTGGGCCTTTTCGCCCGCCGGCCGCTGCTCTTTCACCGGGTGGTGTCCCGGACCGGGCGCGGCTGGCGCGCGTTCGTCGACATCAGCCGGGGCCGGACCACCATCGCGCGGGAGCTGGGACGCCAACCCGCTGCCACGGCCGTGCGGCTGCTGGAACGCCGTGCGCGCCGGCGGGCTGCCGTACGGTGACGACAGCGCAGGGATTCGTCGCACCGCATGCGCGGGTGCACAATGCTGGGGCAGATGGATCAGGTGAGTCCGATGGCAAGTAGCGTAGGCGGTGGCGAGAGGGGCGACGTGGGGGATCCGGACACTCCCGAGGGTCGCGGTGGCGCGGCCGCGGTGATGCCTGCCGGCCCACCCGGCTCCGGTCGTGGCGGCCTTGACCAACGCCGGATTCTCGGAGCCGCGGTCCAGTTCATCGACGAGTACGGCTTGCGCGAGCTGACCATGCGACGGCTCGGTGCCGAACTCGGGGTCGAGGCCATGGCGCTCTACCGGTACGTGCCGGGTCGTGAGGCGCTGCTTGACGGCGTGGTGGAGACCGTCGTCGACGAGCTGTACGGCGACCCCGACGTGCACATCGAGGCGACCGGTGGCTGGCAGGACTACCTGCAGCGGCTGGCGCACGGGCTGCGCCGGATCGCGCTGGCTCACCCGGAGGTCTTCCCGCTCGTGGCGACCCGCCCGCCCGCGGCGCCGTGGGTGCGGCCGCCGCTGCGCAGCCTACGGTGGATCGAGTCCATGCTGGTCGCGATGACGTCGGCCGGCTTCTCCGACGAGGCGGCGGCCGCGGCGTACCGGGCCTTCAGCAGCTTTCTCCTTGGCCACCTCCTTCTGGAGGTGTCGGCACACGGGGTGGACACCGGGCCGGTTGACGAATCGGAGTACACCCCGGCCGTCACCGACCTCACGCCGTACCCGACCCTGCGCCGGCTCGAGCAGCCGCTGTCCGAGGACAAGTCCGCCGAGGACTTCGAGGAAGCCCTGGAAGCGCTGGTCGACCGCATCGCGCTGCTGCTGCCGACGGCAACCAGGCCCCGCCGGGGTGCCCGGCGCGCCTGAGTCGTCCAGAGTCGCCCAGTGCGCTGATTGACGCACGGCCCTGCCGAACCGCGCTGATTGCGCACGACCCTACTGAACTACGCCCGTTCTATCCCAGTTAGACCGGTCTGGGCACATCGGGGGCGCCTGTTACCCGACAAATCGACGCGTCAAACCGGTAGATCAGGCCTTCGTATATGTCGTAAACGGTCTTCGCTGAAGGCGTTTAGCGCGTAAACGCCCGGGCAACCCATTGAGCAGCAAGGGCGCGAAACAAATGGTCGGCCCGGACCGATCGACACCCGCACCGCCCCGGTGGCGTCGCATTGTCGACGACCACGACAAGACATCTCAGCCCCGGCAGCGCGCGCCGGGTCCACAAGCAGGCCAATTTTCCCCCGAAGGACGCCTCATGCCCCAAGTACTCGAAGACGCGCTTCGCAGCGTCGTCATGTTCCTCCCGAAGCTCGTCGGCTTCATCCTCATCCTGGTGATCGGCTTCTTCATCGCCAAGATGGTCGCCAAGATCGTGGACAAGATCCTGGAGCGGGTCGGCTTCGACAAGGCCGTGGAGCGCGGCGGCATCAAGACCGCGCTGGCCAAGTCGAAGTACGATGCCTCGGACATCGTCGCCAAGCTGGTCTACTACGCGATTCTGCTGTTCACCCTGCAGCTCGCGTTCGGCATCTGGGGCAACAACCCGGTGTCCGACCTGATCAAGGGCGTCGTTGCCTGGCTGCCGAAGGCCTTCGTCGCGATCATCATCATCGTGGTGGCCGCTGCCATCGCCAGCGCCGTGAAGGACCTCATCGGCAGCGCGCTCGGTGGCCTGTCCTACGGCAGGATCGTCGCCAACATCGCCTCGGTCTTCATCCTGGCCCTCGGCGTGATCGCCGCGCTCACCCAGATCGGTGTCGCGGTCGCCGTGACCACCCCGATCCTCATCGCCGTGCTCGCCACGGTGGCCGGCATCCTGATCGTCGGTGTCGGTGGTGGCCTCATCAAGCCGATGCAGGCGCGCACCGAGCAGTGGCTCAATCGCGCTGAGTCCGAGACGGCCAACATCAAGGCCCAGGCCAGCACGGGTCCGGCCGGCACGACGCCGGCCCCGGTCAGCCCGCCCACGCACCGGGCGAGCTCCGACCCGACCGTCGTGATCGACGGCCGCGCCGGCGGCGCGACCAGCGCCCGCCAGTACTGATTCCCGGCACCGGCCGGCCCGGTCGGTGGCCGGTACCGCAGCAGCAGTACCGCAACCACAGCACCAACGGAGAAAGGAAAAGCACATGATCAGCAGGAACGACATCAACCAGCTCGACGGCGCAACCGTGTACGGCTCGGACGGCTCCAAGATCGGGTCGGTCGGCCAGGTCTACCTGGACGACCAGACCGGCAGCCCGGAGTGGGTTTCGGTGACCACCGGTCTCTTCGGGACCAGCCAGTCCTTCGTGCCGCTGAGCCAGGCCAGCTTCTCCGGTGACCGGGTCGAGGTTCCGTTCGACAAGGAGACGGTCAAGGGCGCGCCCCAGATCGCGGACGACGGGAACCTGAGCCCGGCGCAGGAGGACGAGCTCTACACGTACTACGGCATGAGCTCGACCGACGGCCGGCTGAACGACAACGACACCACCACCACGTACGACACGGCTACCTACGACACGGCGACTTCCGACACCGACCGGGAGACCGTCGGCCACGACACCTCCGGCCCGAGCACGGACGACGCGATGACCCGCTCGGAGGAGCGCCTCACCGCGGGTACCCGTACCGAGCAGGTCGGCAAGGCCCGGCTGCGCAAGTACGTGGTGACCGAGCAGCAGCAGGTGACCGTGCCGGTCAGCCGCGAGGAGGTCACGATCGAGCGCGAGCCGATCACCGACGCCAACCGCGGTGCCGCACTCGACGGGCCGGCCATCAGCGAAGAGGAGCACGAGGTCACGCTGCACGCCGAGCGTCCCGTCGTGGAGACCGAGGCCGTGCCGGTCGAGCGGGTACGCCTGGACAAGCAGACCGTCACCGACCAGGAGACGGTCACCGGTGAGGTCCGCAAGGAAGAGATCGAAATCGACGGGCCGACCGACCGCGACGTCAACGCCCGCTAAGTCGGTCGCGGTACGTACAACCGCACACCTGCTGATGCCCCGTGCCGATGGCGCGGGGCATCAGCGCGCCCGGATCCGGGTCCACCGACCGGTGCCGGTGCCGGTGCCGGTCGCCTGCGTTTGCCCGGTGATCGGGGCGGGCAGGCTAGTGCTCGTTCGCTGTCCGTACGCAGACACCGCGAGAGGATCAACATGAGCGACCCGACAACCGGCAACGCCGACATCCCCGCCACCTCCGATGCCGACATTGATGAGGCCGGGGCAGGATCAATCGACGTGCCTCCGCCAGCGGACGCCGAAGCCGACGCGGAAGCCGAAGCCGAGATCCGTCGCAACGGCGGCCCGACCCTGACCGGGGGCCTGCTCACCACCACCGGCGGTTCTGCCGGGCCGGCCAGCTTCCCGCGGCGGACCAGCAACGCCGACAGCGGCGAGAAGGTGGCCCCCACCACGACGGGCGACGCCACGAGCGGTGGCATGAGCACGCCGGCCGGCGGATCCACAAGCGACGCCACCACCGGCGGCGCCGTCGTGGGTGACTTCACCGACCGCTGACCGCCCGTCGCCGGGCCACCGCTCGAGGACCGCCGGCCGCCTGGCGCGTTGGGGGCCCGGCGCGTTGGGGGCCCGGCGCGTTGGGCGGGCCTGGCGCGTTTGGGGGCTCGGCGCATGGCGTTGCGATCGGCCCGGCATCGGCCGTGGCGACTATCCTGGTCGCTGGCCGAGGGGAGTGCCGGGTGCTGGTCGTACACGCGCTGTGGGGGCGCGGTGACCGCCTCGTGCTGTGGGCCGAGGACTCCACCGCGCCCGGCCGACACAGCCCGTCCCGTGCCGCTACCCCGGTGCACGGCCCGGCACATGGCCCGGCGCGTGCTGCCGGGCGTGGTCCGGCTCGGCGTACGGGTCGCCGGCCAACGCGGCGGGTCGCTCAGCGGCCGCACCCCTTCGCCTCGACCGGTGATGCCCTCGCCGCGGCGCTTGACGGCACGCTCGGCGACCTGGCGGCCAAGGGCACCCGCGGCGCGGTGCTGCTGAACCTCCCCACCGCCGGCGGCGTGCCGGCAGCATCGCCGGAGCTGATCAGCCCGGACTGGACCGACGACGATGCCCCGGAAGAACGACCCGAGGTGCCGGCCGAGCCGGTCAGCCTCACCGCATGGTTGGTGCCGACGCTGGAGTACGGGTCCGACGACGCGCTGCGCGTGCTCTGTGCCCTCAACGCCAACGGTCTGGTGCTCGGCGCGGGCGCGGTGCACCTCATCCGGGTGGCCGAGTTCGCCACCGACCTGGTGGGCCGGGGCCGGCTGCTGCCATCGATGAGCGTCACCGACGACGGTCCGTCCGCGCTCTGGCGCCCGGTGCTGACCGGCGGCGACGCGGCATGGGCGCGCCTGCTCGTCCTGTCGATGCCGCCGATCGGCCGCGCGGAGCAGGGTGGAGGCGCAGCCGCAGCGGTGGTGGCCACTGCCATCGACGCGCTGGCGGATGCGGCGGCGCGGGCCGCCCTGCAGGGCTGCGACCTTGCGGGGGCGCCCGGTGGCCGGAAGCCCGCACGCGGGGCGGTGGCCGCGTGGCTGGGCGGGCTCACCGGCCGGCAGCGCCGGTTCACGGCGGCGCCGGCGGCGGTCGCCGCGCTCACGACCGGGTTGGACAACTGGCAACGCGACGCGCTGGGCGGGCCGGTCCGTGCCTGCTTCCGGCTGATCGAGCCGCCGGAGGACACAGTCCATGACCTGGTGCCCGGCCAGGACGACGGGCCGGGCGACGACGGGCCGGGCGACGACGGGCGGGACGACGACGGGCGGGGCGACGACGGGCGGGACGACGACGGGCGGGGCGACGACTTGCGGACCTGGCGGGTCGAGTTCGCCCTGCAGGCCGCCGACGAGCCCAGTCTGGTCATCGCGGCGGAGCGGGTGTGGCGCTCGCGCGGCGTACTGCGGGCGCTGGCCCGGCATCTGGACCGTCCACAGGAGACTCTGCTGGCGGAACTGGGCCGGGCCAGCCGGCTCTGGCCGGCGATCGAGGGAGCGCTGCGGACGGCCCGGCCCGCCGCCCTCGACCTGGACGCGGCCGGGGCGCACACCTTCCTGACCGAAGGGGCCCCGCTGCTCGCCGCCGCCGGCTTCGGCGTCTCGCTGCCGTCGTGGTGGGGCCGCCCGGCCGCCCGGCTGGGGGCCCGGCTGACGGCCGGTACGCCGACCGCTCCGGGTACGGTCGCCCGCGAATCCGCCGTCGGACTGGACTCCATCGTGGACTACCGGTGGGAGCTGGCTGTCGGCGAGGAACCGCTCTCGGTCGACGAGCTGCGAGCACTGGCCAAGCTGAAGGTGCCGCTGGTGCGCCTGCGTGGCCAGTGGGTCGAGCTGAATCCGGGCCGGCTCGCCGCCGGTCTGAAGCTGCTGCAGCGCGGCGGGCAGATGAGTGTCGCGGAGCTGCTCCGCACCGGGCTGTCCACCGAGGACGGTCCGGGCGGGCTGCCGGTACTGGGCGTACGTGCCGACGGTGCGCTCGGGGATCTGCTGGCCGGCACCGTGGAGCAGCGGCTGGCGGCGGTGCCGGCACCCGACGGTTTCACCGGCGCGCTGCGGCCCTACCAGCAACGGGGCCTGGCCTGGTTGGCCTTTCTGCAGTCGCTCGGCCTCGGCGGTGTGCTCGCCGACGACATGGGACTGGGCAAGACGATCCAGCTCCTCGCGCTGCTCGCCGGCGATCCGCCGGGCACCGGCCCGACGCTGCTGGTCTGCCCGATGTCGCTGGTGGGGAACTGGCAGCGCGAGGCGGCGCGGTTCACCCCGGCGCTTCGGGTCCACGTACACCATGGGGCGGAGCGGCCGCGGGGGCCGGCCTTCGACGCGGCGGTGACCGGCGCGGACCTGGTGATCACGACGTACTCCCTCGCCGCCCGCGACGCGACCGCGCTGGCGAAGGTGGAGTGGCACCGGGTGGTGGTGGACGAGGCGCAGGCCATCAAGAACGCGGCGACGCGGCAGGCCGCCGCTGTGCGCGCGCTGCCGGCCCGGCACCGCATCGCCGCCACCGGTACGCCGGTGGAGAACCGCCTGGCCGACCTGTGGTCGCTGATGGAGTTCGCGAACCCCGGGCTGCTCGGCAGCGCGGCTGAGTTCAAGCGGCGCTACGCCGAGCCGGTGGAGCGGCGCGGCGACGAGGAGGCCGCGGCGCGGCTGCGCCGGATCACCGGGCCGTTCATCCTGCGCCGCCTCAAGACCGACGCGTCGATCATCACCGACCTGCCGGCGAAGCTGGAGATGGAGGTGCTGTGCAACCTCACGTCCGAGCAGGCCTCGCTCTACCAGGCGGTGGTCGACGACATGGTGGCCCGGATCGAGTCCAGTGAGGGGATCGAGCGGCGCGGCCTCGTCCTGGCCACGATGACGAAGCTGAAGCAGGTGTGCAACCACCCGGCGCAGTTCCTGCACGACGGCACGCGGTTGGCCGGGCGGTCCGGCAAGTTGGCCCGGCTCGAGGAGATCCTGGACGAGGTACTGGCCGCGGGCGAGAAGGCGCTGCTCTTCACGCAGTACGCCGAGTTCGGGGGCATGCTCCGGGCGCACCTGGGCGCGCGGTTCGGCCGGGAGGTGCTGTACCTGCACGGCGGGGTGCCGAAGGCCGCGCGCGACGACATGGTGGCCCGGTTCCAGGCGCCGTCCCCCGGCGGTCCGCCACTGTTCGTACTGTCGCTGAAGGCCGGCGGCACCGGGCTCACGCTGACCGCCGCCAACCACGTCGTGCACGTCGACCGGTGGTGGAACCCGGCGGTGGAGGATCAGGCCACCGACCGCGCGTTCCGGATCGGCCAGCGTCGCGCCGTGCAGGTCCGCAAGTTCGTCTGCGCCGGCACCGTCGAGGAGAAGATCGCCACGATGATCCGCGACAAGCGCGGGCTGGCCGCGAAGATCGTCGGCACCGGCGAGGGCTGGCTGACCGAGCTGTCCACCACCCAGCTGCGCGAACTGTTCGCGCTTGAGGCCGGCGCGGTGGTGGAGTGAA
Source organism: Micromonosporaceae bacterium (assembly GCA_035296325.1). Lineage (GTDB taxonomy): Bacteria > Actinomycetota > Actinomycetes > Mycobacteriales > Micromonosporaceae > DATHBD01. Next base: position 16,444 of record DATHBD010000020.1, read on the forward strand.
CGGTGGCGGTGTGAACGGTGGTGGGGTGAACTTCGACGACTTCGCGCCGCCGCGGCGGGTCGAGGGCGGCCTGCGCGCCCGGACGGCCCGCGGGGCGATCGGCCAGTCGTGGTGGTCGCGGCGGTTCCTGGCGGTACTGGAGTCGTTCGCGCTCGGCACCCGGCTCACCCGTGGTCGGGCGTACGCCCGCGCCGGGCAGGTGCTCTCCATCGACATCAGCCGGGGCAAGGTCACCGCCTCGGTGCAGGGCTCACGGGAGCAGCCGTACCGGGTGTCGATCGGTCTGCCGGCCTTCCCCGAGCTGGGCTGGGCGCGCATCGAGATCGTGCTGGCCGAGCAGGCGCTCTACAGCGCCCAGTTGCTCGCCGGTGAGCTGCCGCCGGAGTTGGAAAGGGTCTTCGCCGACGCGGGCCTGCCGCTCTTCCCCGCCGCCGTGGGCGACCTGGACATGCGCTGCTCCTGCCCGGACGGTGCCGTGCCGTGCAAGCACCTCGCGGCGACGTTCTACCTGCTCGCGGAGGCGTTCGACGCGGACCCGTTCCAGATTCTGCAGTGGCGCGGCCGCTCCCGTGAGGCGCTGCTGGACCGGTTGCGGGCGCTGCGCGCGGTGGATGCGCCGGACGGGTCGGCAGACGAGGGGCCGCACGGCGGTCCGGTTGACGGTCCTGGTGGCGGCCCTGCCGGTGGTCCTGTCGGCCTGGCGGGTCCGGTCACGGCGGGTCCGGTCACGTCGGGTCCGACAGGGATATCGCCGGCCGCAGAGGGACCGGTTGTTGGCGCCGCGCACGCGCTCGCCGAGCTGGTTGATCAACCGCTGGAAGCCTGCATCGACCGGTTCTGGCTCCCGTCCCAGCCGCTGCCACCCCGCCCGCCGACTCTGGACGCCGCGGCGGACCTGCTGCTGCGTCAGCTCCCGGCACCGGGCGTCGCCATCGGTGGGCCTGGGTTGGTCGAGCGGCTCCGCACCGCATACCAGCGGTTCGCGCAGCCGGAAGCGGTCGAGTAGGAGCGAGGCCGGCTTGGCCGTGGACGCCGAAGGGTGGGGTGGATGGCTCCACCCCACCCTTCGGCGGCACAACTAGCGCAGGTACGAACTCAACGGGTTGAGCTTGAGTTCCGTGATGCCCTGGACGACGAGCCTGGCCATTTCCTGACCGCCGTACGTGGAGAAGTGCGTCTTGTCGTCGACGCCGTCGGTCGCCGTGGTCAGGTAGATCCGCCCGGAGTTTGTCGGACCGAGCGACTCCACCAGCGCCTCGCTCTTCGCAGCCAGGTCGATGAGCGGGGCGTTCGTGTCGCGGGCCACCTCCCGCATGGCGGCGGGCAGATCAACGCTGAGGCCGTTAACGCCGAGGCCGGTCGCATTCAGCTGAGTGCCGGTGAACCAGCGGCGGACGGGCTGGGTGACCAGAACCGCGACCCCTCCGGCATCGGTCGTGTCCTTGACCATCGAGGTGAGATTAGCCTTGTAATCGTTCTTCTGGGCCTGCTTGTCGTTGTGCCCCATCTGGATGAAGACGTAGTCGCCGGGACGGATGCGCTCGCGTACCGCTGGGAACAGCGCGGAGTTCCGCACCGCGGTGGCTGAACTTTCGCCGGAGTCGGCGTAGTTCGACACTGCCAGGCCCAGCTTGAAGTAGGGCGGCAGGTGCTGGCCCCAACCGCTGTATGGCGCATCTTCCTGATCGACGACGGTGGAGTCGCCGATGAGGAACAGGCTGCGCGGCTGGGGCGCTGCGGCGTAGCCGATGGCGTTGAGCTTCGGAGCGGAGCCGGAGAAGATCATGTTGAGCCCGTTGACACCGTAGCCCTTCTGCGCGGTCGGGTGGCCCTCGGGAAAGCGGACGTTCACCGTGAAGCTGAACCGCTTGAATTCGCCCGCCCTGGTGGTCACCGGCGCGAGCAGCGCGCGCCGGGCCTCGCCGCTCACCTGGGTGACGCCGGCGCTGTTGGCGTCGCCGAGGACCACTGTGACGTTGTAGTTGCCCGGCGGCAGTGCGCCGTAGGTGCACATGATCGGGTTGGTGCCGGTGCAGGCGGCCCGCGCGGCGGCGCTGGTGGGCGGGCCGGCGACCGGGTCGGCCGGAGTCGTGGGCGGCGTGCTCGGGGTGGTATCGGTGCCGAACACGGAGAAGGTGAAGATGCTGGCCCAGGTCACCACGTCGGTGGGCAGGCCGGTGATGGTGATCCGCACGTACCGGCCGGTGGCGACGAACGTGTCGGCCTGGGTCTGCACTGCGCTGGTGTTCGCGGTCTTGTCGGAGACCGTGGTGAAGGTGCTTCCGTCGCTGGAGACCGAGATCTGGTACTTGTAGTTGCGGGCGAACTCCCACACGACCTGGGTGCCGCCGAGGCTGGTGGCGCTGCCGAGGTCGATCTGCAGCCACTGCCCGGTGGCGCCGGTGGCGGCGCACCAGCGGGTTGTCGCGTTGCCGTCGTTGGCCATCGGCGCCGGGCGAGCGCCCTGCGCGGAGGACGCGGTCGCGGTCTTGCCGAGGGCGAGATCGGTGGCCGCCGAAGCTGGCGGCGCCGTCAGACCGACGGCTACCGCGGTGCCGGCGAGCCCGAGCCCGACCGCCCCCAGCAGGCCGATCCATCGGCGGGAAAGTCGACCCGCAACCATGGTGTCTCCTTGAAGTCAGTGCGACCCCGCCAACCGCTGCGTGACACCGGCCGGCTGCGGCGGGACCGACGGCGGTGTCGCCCTATCGCCGGTGCGGCGCACGCTCCGTCCCCGAGCTGCGCTGACGCGGCGCCATGGGGTGCAGACACGTGCCGACGAGACGGCAGGGACGCAAGTAACATATAGATGAATCGTTATTGCTGCAATGGCGCATAGGTAGAACGGAGCCCACGGTGGCGCGCCAACGGCGCGGCGAAGCCAACGGCGCGGCGAAGTACAACCGCGCGGCGAAGCGAACGGCGCGGGCGTGGCTGCCTGCCTGGTCGCGACACTCGGCGGCGACTCACCTGTGCCGAATCACCCCGGCGGCGATCTCCGAGTCGGCCAGTTCGCTCAGTAGCGGGGTCAGTTCGGTTGACCGGTCCGGCCGTTCCCTCCCCTCGGCGAGGTGGCGGAGCCAGCGTTGCAACGTCTCGGCCATGTTCGAACCCTTGGTGGCAATGCCGATGATCTTGCCGGCCAGCCGGCGTCGGTCCTGTTCGGTGAGGTCGTGCGCGGTCAGGACGAGCACCGGGACGGCCCGGGTACGCGGGTCGTCGTGCAGCGCCGCGATCACGGTGAACCCGTCCAGGTCCGGCATGACGAGGTCACAGATGATCAGATCGAACCGGTGCCGGCGCGCCAGCAGGAGCCCGTCCATGCCGGTATGCGCGCTGACCACACGAAGGCCATCCCGGTGCAGGCTGCGCTCCGCCATCGCCAGTACCAGCGGGTCGTCGTCGATGATCAGGATGTTCGTCGCGGTCTCCCGCAGCGGCGGCACCACCCCGCTGCGCCGCAGCCACGCGATAAGGAGGTCAAAGTCGACAGGCTTCACAAAATGGTCCATCGCGCCGAGGGTGAGCCCGATCTGATGGTCCTCGATCACACTGATGATCAACACCGGGACGTGCCGGATCCGCCCGTCGTTCTTGAGTTGCCGGAGCACCTCCCAGCCGTCGATGCCGGGAAGCAGAACATCCATCATGATCAGGTCCGGGGCGGCGGTCCGGGCGTGTGCCAGGCACTCCTCGCCGGTTCTCGCGATCGTCACCGCGTACCCGGCGCGTTCCAGGTGCGTGGCGAGCAGGCGGGCCGCGGCCTCGTCGTCCTCCACGATGAGGATGCCGCCGAGCGCGGCCACCGACGGCAGGGGCGCGATCGAGGGAAGCGTCATGGTCGGTTCAATCAGCTCGGGCAGTCGTACGGTGCCGGTCGCTGCCCCGGGCAGCCAGATGGTGAAGCGCGATCCCCGGTCCGGCTCGGACTCCAGCTGGATCCGCCCGCCATGGGCCTCCACCAGCCGGCGGGTCAGGGCCAGACCCAGCCCGGTGCCGCCCTGGCGCGCCATCGGATCCCCGACCTGCTGGAACTCCTCAAACACCCGAGCCTGGTCGGGCACGCTGATGCCCACGCCGGTGTCGGTCACGGCGAGCTGTACCTCTGACCCGGCCGCGCGCGCGGTCACGAACACCCGGCCCCCGACGGGGGTGAACTTGATCGCGTTGGAGAGCAGGTTGTTGAGGATCTGACGCAGCCGCACCGGGTCGGCAGTCACCAGCAGCGGCGGCACCGCCGCCACGACCTGTAGCCGTTTCGCATCGATCAGCGGTCCAAGCGTCGTGATGGTGTCCGTCACCATCACAGCGGCGTCCACCGAGCGGGTCTGCAACTCGATCCGGCCGGCCTCGACCTTGGAGAGGTCCAGCACATCGTTGATCAGCCCGAGCAGGTGCAGTCCGCTGCGGTGGATGTGGCCGGCCCACTCCGCCGGCACGACGCGGTGTTGATCGGTGACCGCCTCTCCCTCCATCAACTCGCTGAACCCGATGATCGCATTCAGTGGTGTACGCAGCTCGTGGCTCATGTTCGCCAGGAACACGCTCTTCGCCTGGCTGGCCGCCGTCGCGGCGACAGCCGCCGCGGCGAGCTCGTCGGCGAAGTGCTGCCGCTCCGCCAGGATGGCCGCCTGGGTGCCCAGTTCCCCGAGCAGCCTGACGTCATCGTCGGTGAAGAGGCTGCGCTGGCGATTCAGCAGGACCAGCGCGCCGATCCCTTCATTGGGTAGCGGCAGCGGTGCGCAGACCAGATACCGGGCGCCCGCCCGGTGGGCGAGGGTCGCGGCGATGGTCGGGTGCGGGCCCCGGCCGGTGTGCAGGTCGAAGGTACGGGCGCCCAGGAGCAGTTCGGCCAGGTCGGCCGCGTCGAACCCGTGGATCGGCTCGTCCGGCATGCCGGCCTGGGATGCCTGCGTCACCTCCCCGGTCGCGCCCGGTACCAGTACCACGCTCGCGTCCGCGCCGGCCACATCCCGTACCGCGGTCGCGTAGCGCTGCCACGGACCGCTCTCCGCCGATGGGGTGAGCAGCCGGCGGACCAGCGTGTAGGCGGCGCGGGCCGACCAGAGCTGGCCGACCCACCGCGGCGGGAGGAAGGCCAGGACGTAGCCGACCGCGGAGACCAGGGCGATCAGCTCGGCGGTGCGCGCCCCGGCCGACCCGGCACCGGCCACCATGATCGCCACCCCGAAGAGCCCGGTGGCACCGGCGGCGCAGGAGAGCCGGGCCCGGGAGGCACCCACCCGGCGCCGGGCGGCCGAGACGAAGAAGTAGGCGGCGGTGAACTCAGCGAGCCCGAATACCACCACCACGAGCATGGCCAGCCAGATCGGCAACAGGCGCTCGGCCGCGATGCTCACCACCACCGGAACGGCGCTGGCCGGCCAGGTCGCCAGCATGGCGCGGTGCAGCCACCGGGGCACGGGGCTCACCCGCGCGGCGAGCCGCAGGGTGAGGTACGGCTGACCGAGCAGCAGCGCGATGGCCGAGGCGGTGACCAGCGGCGGGGGTACCGCCCCGACCAGCTCCTCCTGGACGTTGAGCAGCAGCAGCGCCGCTACGGCGCTGAAGACCAGCATGACGTCGCGGTCGAGCGGGTCCCGCCGGCGCAGGTAGGCGACAAGCGCCCGGGCAAACAGGAGCGCGAACACCGCCTGCACCAGCAGTGCGATCATCGACGCTCCCGACCGACCCCAGCGCAGGGTCCGATATTCGGGCAAAAGGGGCTTAGCCAGCGTACCAACGGCCCTTCGGCCACGCGCCGGATTGATCGGTGTGCGTCCGTCGCCCGCCCAGCGCCTCCGCCTGCGCTCCGACCTGTCCTCCGGTCTGCGCCTCGACGCTGCCCACCCCGGCCTACCGTGCCAGGTATGACACCGGATCCCGAACCCGCGCTCGAACCCGCGCCGCCCTGGTGGGCGATGGTCTCAGCGGGTGCCGCACCGGTCCTGCTGATCGGCGGTTGGTCACTCGCCGCTGCCCTGCAACCGGTCGGCTTCAGCTCGATGCGCGACACGATCAGTGCGCTGGCCGGGAACGCCGCGGCCGACCGTTGGATCATGACGGGTGCTCTGGTCGGCGTGGGGGTGTGCCACGTGGTGACGGCGTGCGGGCTGCGCGCGGCGGCGCCGGTCGGGCGTTCGGTGCTCGCTGTGGGTGGAGCGGCGACCATCCTGGTGGCCGCGTTGCCGCTCCCTGCCAACGGCACGTCGACACCCCATGGCCTCGTGGCCGGGCTCGCGTTCGGCGCCCTGGCCATCTGGCCCGCGCTGGCTGGGCGGTCTGCGCTGGCTGGGCGGTCTGCGCTGGGCTCCGGCGCTCGTGGGCCGGCTCGCCGGCCGGCGGGGGTCTGGAGCCTGCGTCGCGGCGCCGGCCTGATCGCCGCAACCGGGCTGACCGGGCTGGTCGTCTGGTTTGTGGCCGAACTCGGCGGCGGGGTGCGGGTCGGGCTGGCCGAGCGGGTTGCCGCGGCAGCCCAGGCCATCTGGCCGCTGGTGGTGGTGACCACGGTCCGGGCCGCCGGTCGCCGCCGAAGCGCGGCACACTGGACGGGTGTGGTGGACGGCGGTACCGAGCCCGATCGGTGAGCTCGGCGTCGCGGCAGACCCGGACGGGGTGCTGGCGGTGCGGTTCAGCGGACCCGCCGGTCCGGTGGCCGACGACCCTGGGCCCGTACTTGTCGGCATCGCGGATGAGCTCGACGGTTACTTCGCCGGCAGGCTGACCGCCTTCTCGGTGCTCCCGTCCGGTTCGCCGGGCGTAGGTCGGCTGCCGTTACGGCTGGGCGGCACGCCATTCGAGCGGGCTGTCTGGGAGTACCTGTCCGACATCCCGTACGGGCAGACGCGGACCTACGGCGCTGTCGCCGCCGCGGTGGGCGACCCACGGGGGGCGCGTGCGGTGGGGGTGGCCTGTCACCGTAATCCGCTCCCGGTGCTCGTGCCGTGCCACCGGGTGGTGGGCGCCGGCAACAAACTGGTCGGCTTCGGTGGCGGCCTGGCACGCAAGCGATATCTGCTCGAGTTGGAGGCTCGGGTCTGTATGGAGCGTGATTGGGCGTGAGTCGGCGTGCTGGCGGCCGTGCCGCGCCGGGCTGATCGCGGCGATTCTTATACCCGTTAAGGCTTCCCTGAACTGGCCTTAACAACGCACGTCCGTGGCGCCCGAATGGCCTTCTGCGATGAAAGTATCGCTGCCATACATGGCCTCTGACCTGCTGGATCTGCATGTCAACGGATAGCACGATTGACGACGTCCGTCGATGTGTGTGACCCTTCGCGCGGGTGCGGAGCCAATCGCTGAGCCCATCGACGAGTGTGCGCACACGCCTGCCGTGGCGGCATTGATGCCCGCCCGCACCGACTGCTTGCCGGAACCGCCAACCGGCTTGCGAGAAAGGAAACCAGCACATGCCGAGCAGGAAATCCGTACGCGGCGGGCTCGCCACCGTGCTCGCGAGTGCCGTGGTCGCTGCCGGACTGGCGGTGGTGGCTCAGGTCACCGCGGGCCCGTCCGCGCTGGCCGCCGCCTCCGAGGCGTACAACTGGCGCAACGTTGAGATTCAGGGCGGCGGCTTCGTCCCCAGCATCATCTTCAACCAGACCGAGAGGAATCTGGTGTACGCCCGGACCGACATCGGCGGCGCGTACCGGCTGGACCCGGCGACCAACCGGTGGATCCCGCTGCTGGACTGGGTCGGGCAGAGCAACTGGGGTTACAACGGTGTGCACAGCCTGGCCACCGACCCGATCGATCCCAACAACGTGTACGTGGCCGCCGGCATGTACACCAACGGATGGGACCCGAACAACGGCGCGATCCTGCGCTCGCGCGACCGGGGCCGGACCTGGGCCGAGACGAAGCTGCCGTTTCCGCTCGGCGGCAACATGCCGGGTCGCGGCATGGGCGAGCGGCTCGCCATCGACCCCAACGACAACCGGATCCTGTACTTCGGCGCACCGAGTGGCAAGGGTCTGTGGAAGAGCACCGACTCGGGGGTGACCTGGGCGCAGGTGGCGAACTTCCCCAACCTGGGCATGTACGTCGACGACCCGGCGGTCGCCTACCTCAACGATCCGCAGGGCATCCCGTGGGTGACCTTCGATCCGAGCAGCTCCACGCGCGGCACCGCCACGAGGGACATCTACGTCGGCGTCGCGGACAAGGCCAACATGCTGTACCGGTCGACGGACGCCGGCGCCACCTGGACCGCCGTTCCCGGTACGCCCACCGGCTACCTGCCCCACAAGGGCGTGCTCGATCACGTCAACCACATCCTGTACCTGGCGACCAGCGACACCGCGGGCCCGTACAACGGCGGTGACGGTCAGGTGCTGAAGTTCCACACCCGCACCGGCGTGTGGACCGACATCACCCCGGAGCCGGCCGGCGCGTTCGGCTACACCGGTCTGACCATCGACCGGCAGAACCCGGGCACGATCATGGTCGGCAGCCAGATCCAGTGGTGGCCGGACACGCAGTTCTACCGCAGCACCGACGGCGGCACGACCTGGACGAGGGCGTGGGACTGGGCCGGCTACCCGACCCGCTCGTTCCGCTACCGGTTCGACGTGACCAACTCGCCCTGGGTCGAGTTGAACCCGAACCAGGCGCCGCCGGAGTCGCCGACCAAGCTCGGCTGGATGAACGAGGGCATCGAGATCGACCCGTTCAACTCCGACCGGCTGTTCTACGGCACCGGCCTCACCCTGTACGGCACCACCAACCTGACCGACTGGGACACTCCGGGCGGGCAGGCCGTCATCAGGCCGATGGCCGCGGGCCTGGAGGAGACCGCGGTGCTGGACCTGGCGAGCCTGCCGTCCGGCCCTCCGCTGATCAGCGCGCTCGGTGACATCGGCGGCTTCGCCCACACCGATCTCACCAGGGCGCCGGTACGCACCTTCCAGACGCCGGCCTTCACCACCACGCACAGCGTGGACTTCGCCGAGCGGTCGCCCGGCACGGTGGTCCGCGCCGGCACGTTCGACCGGTCGGGTACCAGGGCGAACGACAAGTTCGTCGCGTTCTCCACCGACGGCGGCCTCAACTGGTTCCAGGCGCAGGAGCCGGCCGGCAGCACCGGCGGCGGCACCGTCGCGGCGGCCGCCGACGCCAGCCGCTTCGTCCTGTCACCGACCGGCACCGGCGTGCACTACAGCGTGGGGTACGGCAACACCTGGACCGCGTCGACCGGCATTCCCGCCGGGGCCGTGGTGGAGTCCGACCGGGTCAACCCGATGAAGTTCTACGGCGTGGCCAACGGCACGTTCTACACCAGCGTCAACGGGGGCGCCACCTTCACCGCCGGTGCTACCGGCCTGCCGGAACGGGTGAAGTTCCACGCGGTCCCGGGTGTCGAGGGTGACATCTGGCTCGCCGGCTTCACCGGCGGACTGTTCCACTCGACCGACTCGGGTGCCACCTTCACCAGGGTGTCGTCGGTGACCGAGGCGGCCAACGTGGCGCTGGGCAGGGCGGCGCCGGGAAGGTCCTACCAGTCGCTGTACATCATCGGAACCGTCGATGGGGTGCACGGGGTCTACCGGTCCGACGACACCGGCGCGACCTGGGTACGGATCAACGACGACCAGCACCAGTACGGCAACGCGGGCGAGGCGCTGAGCGGCGACCCGCGCGTCTACGGCCGGGTGTACCTGGGTACGAACGGTCGCGGTGTGCTCGTGGCCGACCGTCTCGGCGGCAGCCCGACCACGCCGCCGGTGACCAGCGCGGCGGCAACCTCCCCACCGGTCACGTCACCGCCGGTCACGTCTCCGCCGGTGACGAGCCCGCCGGTGACCTCGCCGCCGGTGACCAGCCCGCCGGTGACGTCGCCGCCGGTGACCAGCCCGCCGGTGACCACCCCGCCGGTGACCGGGCAGCCCGTGTCCAGCGCTCCGGGAGCCGGCGGCTGCACGGCGACCTACCAGGTGACGAACTCCTGGCCGGGCGGCTTCCAGGGGGTGGTGCTGGTGACCAACACCGGACCGGCCGCGCTCACGGGCTGGACCGTGAACTGGACGTTCCCGAACGGCCAGACGGTGGCGAGCCTGTGGGGTGGCGTCCGGACGGTCTCCGGTGCCGCGGTGTCGGTGCGCAACGAGAACTGGAACGGCAACCTCGGTCCCGGAGCGACCAACTCGATCGGCTTCATCGGCACCTGGCAGGGGACCAACGCCGTACCAGCCAGCGTGACCTGTACCAGCGGCTGATTCCCGCGCGGCTGATCGCAGCGCGGACCGCGCGACTGAGCACAGCGACGAAACGGCGGGCCCGGCGCAGATGCGCCGGGCCCGCCTCGTTCGGCCCCCTGGACCGGTCTGATCAGTCGCCCAGGACGAGGGCCAGCTCGTCGAGGAAGCGGCGCTCCGCGTCGCTCACCCAGTCGCCGCCGATGCCGAGAATGCCCCCGGACTTGGCTGCGTTGACGACCTGGTCGGCGATCGTCACGAGCCAATGCTTGTACGCCTCCGCGTCGGCGGCACCCGTGCCGGTGCCCGCGTGGGCGCCCAGCAGGGCTCCGGCCGCCTTGGCCCGGCGGATCACGTCGGCGATCCCGGCCTCCCGATCGGTGAACTGGATGACCGGTGCCTCCTCGCCGGACTCCGGGTCCCCGGCCCGCTCCAGGATCAGCCCGGCGATGCGCGCGACCAGGGGATTTGGCGACTCCCGGCCCTCCGCGATCGCCTGCATGCCGGCCTCGTGCTCCGCATGGGTGCGCCGCGAGCCGTTCGGCTCGGCGGACGCCGCCGCGATGATGATGGATTGCGGCAGGCCAACGAGCAGGCCCCATTCGTCGTCGGTGTACTCAACCTCTTCATGCATCGGGACAGGGTACCGAGATCATGCGTGGTCCACGAACGGAGCGTCCGCCGCTTCAGGCGCTCAGCCTGGCTCGCTCGGCGGCCACGTCGAAGTCGGCCGGCGGGTACTGCGGGTCCATGCCGGCCAGCGTCTCCCCGATCAGGTGCGCCACCGCCCAGTCCCGGTACCACTTGCGGTCGGCCGGTACGACGAACCACGGCGCGATGCCGGTCGAGCAACGGGTCAACGCATCGGTGAACGCCTGCTGGTAGTCGTCCCAGCGGGCCCGCTCGTCGATGTCGCCGGGGTTGTACTTCCAGTACTTCTCCGGATCGTTCAGCCGATCGAGGAGGCGGGCACGTTGCTCGTCGGCGGAGATGTGCAGCATCACCTTCAGGACGGTGATCCCGTCGTTGGTGATCTCCTGCTCGAAGGCGTTGATCGCGTCGTACCGGCGTTCCCACTCGTCCGGCTCGACCAGCTTGTGTACCCGGACGACCAGCACGTCCTCGTAGTGCGACCGGTTGAACACGCCGATGTACCCGGCCGGCGGAAGGGCGCGCCGGATCCGCCACAGGAAGTCGTGGGAACGCTCCTCCTCGGTCGGTACGCCGAAGCTGGTGATCCGCACGCCCAGCGGGTTGAGCATGCCGACCACGTGGCGGACCGTGCCGTCCTTGCCGCCGCAGTCCATGGCCTGCAGCACCAGCAGCAGTCGGCGCGGGTCCCCGGTGACCTTCGCCTGCGCGTAGAGCCGCTCCTGCCAGTTGCTGAGCGCGGCACCAACCTCGGTGGTGCGGGCGCGGGCCCAGCCCTTGCGGTCGGCGCGTACCTCCTTCGTCTCCGGTAGGCCGGGCGTCGACCGGGGGTCGATCGCGGTGAGGTCGGCCGTCGAGCCGGGCCTGATCTGAAGGAGTTCGCGTAGCTGCGCCATACCGGTCATGATGCCCAGCCGCAGCCGACTCCGCATCATGATCTAGAAGGTTCGGGTCCCGACGGCGTGAACGGGGAGCGTCGTGGTCGCGTGGGCAACGACAACACTCCCCGATAACGGCCGAGGGCCCGCCGACAACGTCGGCGGGCCCTCGGGGGTCGGGGGGTCAGGGGGTGTAGACGGTGGGGCGTGGTGCGGTGGGCATGCCGTTGCCGATGTAGAAGCTGGGGTGCGGCGGCTGGTTGTAGGCGGTGTTCTGCCAGGCCAGGGCGACGCGGTACTGGGTGTCGTGGAGCAGGGTGGTGATCCGGGTGTTCGTCGGGTTGGGGGTGGCGAAGATGCGCAGGGCGCGGTTGTCGGTGGTGCGCCAGATGATCTCTTCGCGCCAGTCGCCGAAGAGGTCGCCGGAGAGGGCGGGGGTCGCCTTGGTGCCGTTGCTGGCGGTGACGCCGGCTGCGGTGAGGAGGCGGGCGTCGCCGCCGGTGCCGTACTTGTTGACCAGGTTGCGGTCCAGGAGTTCCCGGGTGGTGTCACCGTCCCACCAGGCGAGGAAGTTCATCGAGGAGGGCTTGCGGCCGATGTTCTGGCCGCGGGTGTTGAACATGCCGGCGACGGTGGCGGACCAGGACTCCGCGCCGGGGCTGCCGGCGTAGATGTCGGCGGCCACGCCACGGCCGTTGTCGCAGTTGCAGGTGGGGTTCTGCCAGAGGATCCGACCGGTGGCCGCGTCGCCGAACCAGGCGGCGGGGGCGCTGCCGTGCTCGCTCGGCTTGAAGATCTCCAGGCCGGGGCGGGACGGGTCGAGGTCACCGACGTGGTAGGCGTCGCCGTGGTGGGTGCCGTTGCGCCACAGCAGGCGGCCGTTGTCGTCGATCGCGGCGGAGCCGTACATGATTTCGTCGCGGCCGTCCCCGTCGGGGTCGGCGACGGAGAGCTGGTGGTTACCCATCCCGCCCGCGCCGGTGGTGGCGTTGCCGGAGTCGTAGGTCCAGCGCTTGACGAGCTTCCCGCCGCGGAAGTCCCACGCCGCGATCACCGCGCGGGTGTAGTACCCGCGGGCCATGATCAGACTCGGGGTCTTCCCGTCGAGGTAGGCCGTCCCGGCGAGGAACCGGTCGACCCGGTTGCCGTAGCTGTCACCCCAGGACGCGACGCTGCCGCGGCCCGGGTCGTAGTTCACCGTGGACAACGCCGCGCCGTTGGTGCCGCTGAACATGGTGAGGAACTCCGGGCCGGACAGGATGTACCCGGCCGAGGTGCGGTGCAGGGCGGTGGCGTTACCGATCACGGTGCCACGCGCGTCGCGGGTCCCGTCAGCGGTCTTCATCGCGACCTCGGCCCGACCGTCGCCGTCGTAGTCGTAGACCTGGAACTGCGTGTAGTGCGCCCCGGCGCGGATGTTGCGGCCGAGGTCGATGCGCCACAGCCGGGTTCCGTTGAGGCGGTACCCGTCGATGAACACGTTCCCGGTGACCCCGGCCTGGGAGTTGTCCTTGGCGTTGGCCGGGTCCCACTTCACGACCAGATCCATCGCCCCGTCACCGTCCAGGTCACCCGGGGAAGCCTCCACCGCGATGTACCCGGCACCCGGGGCCTGGATCGGCACGTCGAGGTAGCCATTGCGGAACTGCAACGCCGACTCCGACGCCGCCTGCTCCGCACCGTTGACCACAGCCCGCACCGTGTACTCCGCACCGGCCGGCGCGCCAGCATCCAGGTAGTTCGTCGAACCGGTCACCGGCGTGGCGGTCACCTTCGCCGAGCCCCGGTACACGTTGAACGCCACGTTGTTCGGGTCGGTGCCCAGCCAACGCCACGACACCAGGTTCCCGTTACCGGACCGCACACTGATCACGCCCCGGTTCAGGCGCTCCACCTGCCGACCCGCACCACCGGCGTTCGGCCGGGTCGGTGCGGTCGCCGTCGGCTCGACCGGCAGCGGCGCCGATGTGGTCGGCGTGCTGCCGCCGTTGCCGGCACCGTTACCGCCGCCGACCGGCGTCAGCCGCCACTGCTGGTTCACCCCGCCCGTGTCGGTGTACTGGATGACCCGGGCACCGGCCGCCGTGGACGCTGTCTCCACGTCGAGGGCCTTGCCGCTGTGCCGCGCCACCAGCTTGACGTGCCCGTCGGTGGTGTCATCGACCCGCCACTGCAGGCTTGTCGCGCCGTTGTCCGCGACCAGGCCGACCGTGGCGATGTCAGCGGTCGAGGCGCCGATCACGCCCAGGGCCAACCCGCCACTGGCCAGCAGCTTGTAGTACGACCCGCCGGCGCTGACCATCCGCCATTGCTGCGAAGCGGCATTTCCTACCGGCACCTGCGTCGCCAACGAGCCAGCAGCCGCCGCGCCGGACACGCCCAGCGCCAGACCACTGTGCCGGGCCACCAATTGATAGGTGCCACCCGAGGTGATCGTGGCCGCGCTCGCGACGTACCAGATTGAGCCGGTCGCACCCAGGGCCGCAACCGCGGCTCCAGCGAGAATTGCTGTGGCGCGTGGGCGCCGTGGACGGAACACAGACATGGCCATGCAGCTCCTTGACAAAGCGAGGTACCGGAGTCCGGCAGCGTGCCCAGGGTAGGACCCAGCCAGGCCGCCTTCAACATGGAGATCGATACCTTAAGGCACTGATAAGAACCGATTCATCGATGCACCGGAAGCGGCCTGTCTGAGCTGCGAATAAGTGCGGCCGGGAATGTTACCGGTCACAAAAACTTAAGACGGCGCTATCGGAGTACGGCGGCTCGGCATCGAGATGGCTGCCGCCCGCGCGTCCGCTCTGCGTGATACCTTTTTGAAGGCTCAATAATCCATTGCGGCGACCGCAGCGGCGAGGAGATCACGCATGACCGAGACTGCAACGTTCTGGTTCGACCCGGCCTGCCCGTTCACGTGGGCAACCTCGCGGTGGCTCCGCTCCACCGCGGCGCGCCACGGAGCCGTCGTGGACTGGCAGCTGATGAGCCTCGGCATCCTCAACGAGGGTGGGGAGATCCCGGAGCAGTACCGGGAGATGATGGCCGCCGCCGCCGGGGTCCGCCGGGTGCTGGCGGCCACCGCCGGGACCGCCGGGACCGCCGGCCAGGACGGCGTGGACCGGCTCTACACCGCCATCGGGGAGCGGGTGCACGACAAGGGCGAGTCGCTCGGCCCGGACGTGACGCGCGCCGCGCTCGCCGCCGCCGGTCTGCCGGCGAGTCTGGCCGAGGCGGCCGACGACGACAGCCACGACGCGGCGGTCCGGGCCTCCCACGAGGCCGGCCAGGCGCGCGTCGGCACCCAGGCCGGGAGCCCGATCCTGGCCATCGGCGAGGGACCGGGCTTCTTCGGGCCGGTGATCGCGCCGACTCCGGACGACGCCGCCGCCGACCGGCTGTACCAGGCGATGCAACTCCTCTCGACGGTGCCGCAGTTCAGCGAGCTGAAGCGAGCCCGCAACCCGTTGTGACCGCCGCCGCCGAGCCGCGGATATCCGAGCCGCGGACTACAGGAGAAGCTCAAACCACACGGTGGAGCCGCGCAGGGTGGGGTCGGTGCCCCAGGCATCGGTCAACGCCTCCACCATGCCGAGGCCCCGGCCCCGGCTGCTGAGGCCATCGGCCTGGGTACGGGCCACCGCGCCGCGGGTGCCGGTGTCACTGACGGCCACGAGCAGGCGCTCCGCGCTGAGGTCGATGTCGATCCGGGCCGGCGTGCCCGCGTGCAGCAGCGCATTCGTCGCCAGCTCACTCGCGCAGAGGACGGCGGCGTCGGCCACCTCCTCCGGCACATCCCAGGCCCGAAGTTGCCCGGACAGCCAGCGCCGCACCCGCCCGGGTGCGGTCGCTTCCGCTGGAAGCTGCAGGCTGGCCGCCCGGCTGGGGGCAGCCGCGTACTCGAGCGCGAGCGCCGCCACGTCGTCGTCGGTCGAGCCCGCAACCGCGCCGCTCACCAGCGCACACAGGTTGCGCGGGTCGCCGCTGCCGGCGTCGGCGACCGCCCGGGCCAACTGCGCCAGGCCCTCGTCGATGCCATGTCCGCGCCGTTCCACCACACCGTCGGAGACCATCAGCACGGTGTCGCCGGCGAGCAGGGCGATGTCCACCGGTTGGCGCGGACCACCCAGCCCGAGCGGTGCTCCCGGCGGCACGTCCAGCAGCGTCACCCGGGCCGGCCCGCCACCGGCGTCCGGTCGTCGCAGCAGTGGCGGGACGTGCCCGGCGCTGGCCACCCGCAGCGTGTGCGCCGACGCATCGACGATGCCGTAGAGCACGGTCACGAAGAGTTCGTCACCCCACGGCCCGGTGGCCAGGCTGCGGACCAGGCGATCCAGCCCGGCCAGCACGCTGTCCGGGGCCGGGTCGGTCAACGCCAGCGCGCGGAGGGCCGCGCGGACCTGGCCCATCAGCGCGGCGGCCCGTACGTCGTGGCCGACCACGTCACCGAGGACGACGGCGAGCCGGCCGCCCGGCAGTTCGAAGGCGTCGTAGAAGTCACCGCCGGCGGCGTTGCCGTCGACCCCCGGTTCGTACCGCGCGGCGACCCGGAACCGGTCCAGGTTCGGCAGGGTCTGTGGCAGCAGGCTGCGTTGCAGAAGTTGCGAGGTGCCGTGCTGCGTTTCGAAGAGGCGGGCCCGTTCGGCCGCCTGGCCGACCAGTTCGGCGACGGCCGTGAGCAGGGCGCGCTCCGCCGGCAGCCAGGCGTGCGGCTCGCAGTGGCCGAACGTGATCGCGCCGCGGAGCGCCCCGGTGGTCAACGGAAGGACGGCCAGGGACTGCACCGACTTGTCGTGGTGGTCGGTCGCGTGGGCGCGGTACGGCTCCAGGTCGTCGTCGGCAAGGAACATCGGCCGCCCCCCGGCTGCCACCGCGACGATCGGCAGCGCCGCGTCAGCCGGGAAGCGCCGCCACAACGGCGGCAACCGCTCGTCCGCCTCGTCGAGCAGGTCGCCGCCGACCCGGCGGACCGCCCGCCAGCCCCCGGCGTCATCGACCGCGAACCCGGCGTGGTCGCAGCGGAAGCCGGCCACGGCGTGGCTCATGGTCGCCCGCGCGACGTCGTCGACGGTGAGCGCACCGGCCAGCGCCGCGGTGAGATCACCGAGCCCGCGTAAGCGGTGCAGCGCCTCGGTGGTTTCAGCGGCGACGGTCAGTACGCCGAAGATCGATCCGTCGCGGTCCCGGACCACCGAGTGACCGCGGGTGAAGAACGCCTGGTCCACCGGCCCATGCGGGCCCCGCCGCGCGACCGGCACGACGGTCTCGGCCTCCCGGAACGACGAGCCGGTCCGGTAGACGGCGGTCAGGACGTCACCCACGCCGGGGTTGTCCCAGGCGTGCCGGAAGACCTGTGCCGCCGGCTGTCCGAACGCCGCGGGGTGCTTGTCGCCGAGTAACTGCGCGTAGGCGTCGTTGTACAGCAGGAGAAAGTCGTCGCCTAAGGTCAGCGCCATCGCGATCGGGCACTCCAGGAGCAGGTCGACCACCGCCGCCAGGTGCGGCGCCCATCCCGAGCGCGGCCCGAGTGGCGTGTCGCGCCACGGGAACGCATCGGTGAGCTGGGCCGCATCGGGGGTGGCCACCGGCGGTGCCTCCTCCGTGGGGCGATGGACGCCAAGCATGGCCGCAGCCTATATCCGCGGCCGACGTCGTCGCTCATCTCTCCATCGGCGCCGATTGTCGGACCCGGACACATGCTCGAAATCCATCAGGTTTGGGCGGCCGGGGGAGGGGAAGTCAGTCACGTCACACTTACCCCTTCGCCCGGAGGATTGACATGTCATTCGCAGAACGCTCCACCACCAGCGTGGCCGGCGTCTGGACGCCGCCACGAATCGGGGCCGCGGTCGTGGGTGCTGTTTACACCCTCGCCGGTCTGCTCGGCTTCTTCGTCACCGGCTTCAGTGGCTTCGCCTCCAGCCAGGGCCACAGCCTGCTGGGCTTCCACGTGAACCCGCTGCACAACTTCGTGCACCTGGCAATCGGCCTGGCCGGTCTGGCACTGTCCCGGCGGGACTCCACCGCGCGGACCTACGGTTGGCTGCTCGCCATCGGCTACGGTGCCACGTTCCTCTTCGGCCTGTTCGCGGTGAACAACCCGGACATCAACTTCCTGGCCATCAACGGGGCCGACAACGTCCTGCACGCGGTGAGCGCGCTCGCCGGCCTGGCGATCGCCCTCTGGCCGAGGCGCGGGGCCACCGACCGGTAACGCCTGTCTCCGCACCCCCGCACGATCACCGCTCCACCCGCGCCGCCGGATCCCCCCGACCCGGCGGCGCGGTGCTGTCCGGGCACCAGGACAGGCGTGAGGCAGTCAGCATGTGGCACGGCGCAGGGCGAACGGCTGACCCTCGCCGGTACTTTGGGCGATCATGGTGGCGGGTGACGCCGACCATTGCCAGCCGCAGCGGGATAGGCCACGGTTGCCCCCAGGATGGTCGGTCAACGGAGGTCAGGTATGTACGCCAAGTTGCTGGTCGCCAACCGGGGCGAGATCGCGGTGCGGGCCTTTCGGGCGGCGTACGAGCTGGGTGTGCCCACGGTGGCGATCTTCCCGTACGAGGACCGCAACTCCGAGCACCGGATGAAGGCCGACGAGGCGCACGAGATCGGGGAGCGGGGCCACCCGGTGCGCGCCTACCTGGATGCCGACGCCATCGTGGCCGCCGCGGTGAGCGCCGGCGCGGACGCGATCTACCCCGGGTACGGCTTCCTGTCGGAGAACCCGGACCTGGCCGACGCCTGTACCGCCGCCGGCATCACCTTCGTCGGTCCGCCGTCGCGGGTGCTGCATCTGACCGGGAACAAGGCCCGCGCGATCGCCGCCGCGCGGGAGGCCGGCGTGCCGGTGCTGCGCAGCGGTCCGCCGTCGCGCGACGTCGATGAGGTGCTGTCGGCCGCCCGTGAGCTGACGTTCCCCATCTTCGTCAAGGCGGTGGCCGGCGGCGGGGGGCGGGGGATGCGGCGGGTGGAGGACCCGGCGCAGCTGGCCGAGGCGGTCGGTGCGGCGATGCGGGAGGCGGAGAGCGCCTTCGGCGACCCGACCGTGTTCTGCGAGGAGGCGGTGCTCGACGCCCGCCACATCGAGGTGCAGATCCTCGCCGACGCCGCCGGGAACGTGGTGCACCTCTTCGAGCGGGACTGCTCGATGCAGCGCCGGCACCAGAAGGTGATCGAGATCGCGCCCGCGCCCAACCTCGACCCCGACCTGCGGGCCCGGCTGTGCGCCGACGCGGTCGCGTTCGCCCGGGCCATCGGGTACGTCAATGCGGGCACCGTGGAGTTCCTCGTCGACCCGTTGGGCCGGCACGTCTTCATCGAGATGAACCCACGGATCCAGGTCGAGCACACGGTCACCGAGGAGGTGACCGATGTCGACCTGGTCCGGGCGCAGCTGCGGATCGGGGCCGGGGCGACGCTGGCCGACCTCGGGCTGGCCCAGGAGACCATCACGCTGCGCGGCGCCGCGCTGCAGTGCCGGATCACCACCGAGGACCCGGCGAACGGCTTCCGCCCGGACACGGGCCGGGTGACGACGTACCGGTCGCCGGGTGGGGCCGGGGTGCGCCTGGACGGCGGCACGGTCTACACCGGCGCCGAGATCAGCGCGCACTTCGACTCGCTGCTGACCAAGCTGACCTGCCGTGGCACGGACTTCGCCGCGGTGGTACGGCGGTCGAGACGGGCCATCGCGGAGTTCCGGATCCGGGGCGTGGCGACGAACATCCCGTTCCTCGCCGCGGTGCTCGACGATCCGGACTTCGCCGCCGGCCGGGTCACCACCTCGTTCATCGAGCAGCGGCCGTACCTGCTGACCGCCCGGTCCTCGGCCGACCGGGGCACCAAACTGCTCACCTACCTCGCCGACGTCACCGTCAACCGCCCGTACGGTGAACCACGCTCGAATTTGGACCCGCTGGTCAAACTGCCCGCCGTCGATCTCGCCGCGGCCGCGCCGGACGGCTCCCGCCAGCGGCTGCTCGCCCTCGGTCCGCAGGAGTTCGCCGCCGCACTGCGCGCCGCCACCGGCACCGCCGTCACCGAGACCACGTTCCGGGACGCGCACCAGTCCCTGCTGGCCACCCGCGTGCGCACCCGGGACCTGGTCGCCGTGGCCGGGCACGTGGCCCGGTTGACGCCGCAGCTGTGGAGCGTCGAGGCGTGGGGTGGCGCCACCTACGACGTGGCGCTGCGCTTCCTCTCCGAGGATCCCTGGGACCGCCTCGCCGAACTCCGCGGGGCCCTGCCCAACATCTGCCTCCAGATGCTGCTGCGCGGCCGCAACACGGTGGGCTACACGCCGTACCCGGTCGAGGTCACCGACGCGTTCGTACAGGAGGCGGCCCGGACCGGGATCGACGTGTTCCGCATCTTCGATGCACTGAACAACGTGGATGCGATGCGTCCCGCGATCGACGCCGTCGTGGCGACCGGCAGCACGATCGCCGAGGTGGCGCTGTGCTACACCGGCGACCTGAGCGATCCGGGCGAGCGGCTGTACACCCTGGACTACTACCTCCGCCTCGCCGAGCAGATCGTCGAGGCCGGCGCGCACGTGCTCGCCATCAAGGACATGGCCGGGCTGCTCCGGGCCCCGGCCGCCCGGCGCCTGGTCGGGGCGCTGCGCGAGCGGTTCGACCTGCCGGTGCACCTGCACACCCACGACACGCCGGGCGGCCAGCTGGCGACGCTGCTCGCCGCGATCGACGCCGGGGTGGACGCGGTCGACGCGGCCAGCGCCCCGCTCGCCGGCACCACGAGCCAGCCCGCGCTCTCCGCGCTCGTGGCCGCCACCGACCACACCGAGCGCGCCACCGGCCTCGACCTGGATGCGGTGTGCGCGCTGGAGCCGTACTGGGAGGCGGTGCGCCGGCTCTATGCGCCGTTCGAGTCGGGACTACCCGGACCGACCGGGCGGGTGTACGTGCACGAGATCCCCGGCGGGCAGCTCTCCAACCTGCGCCAGCAGGCGATCGCGCTGGGGCTGGGCGACAAGTTCGAGCAGATCGAGGACATGTACGCCGCCGCGGACCGGATCCTGGGGCGCCTGGTGAAGGTCACGCCGTCCAGCAAGGTGGTCGGCGACCTGGCACTGCACCTGGTCGCGGTGGGTGCGGCGCCGGAGGAGTTCGCCGACAACCCCCAGAAGTACGACATCCCGGACTCGGTGATCGGGTTCCTCGGCGGCGAGCTGGGCGAACCGGCCGGCGGTTGGCCCGAGCCGTTCCGGACCAGGGCCCTCGCCGGACGTTCCGTCCGCAGCGGCGAGCAGGCGTTGACCGACGCCGACCGGCAGGAACTGCGGGACTCCCGCCGCGACGCGCTCAACCGACTGCTGTTCCCCGGCCCGACCGAGGAACTGCGGAAGTCCCAGGCCCGCTACGGCGACCTGTCCGTGCTCCCGACCCGGGAGTTCCTGTACGGCCTCAGCGGCGGCGGTGAGCACGCCTTCGACATCGCGCCGGGCAAGCGGCTCTTCGCCAGCCTGGAGGCGATCGGCGAGCCCGACGCCCGCGGCGAACGCACCGTCATGTGCACCCTGAACGGGCAGCTGCGCCCGGTGTCGGTACGGGACCACTCGGTCGAGCGGGACGTGCCGGCGCAGGAGAAGGCCGATCCGGGCACCCCCGGTCAGGTGCCGGCCCCGTTCGCCGGCGTGGTCAGCGTGACGGTGGCGGTGGGCGACGAGGTGACCGCCGGGCAGGCGGTGGCCACCATCGAGGCGATGAAGATGGAGGCGTCGATCACGGCTCCGGTGGACGGTCGGGTGACCCGGCTGGCGGTGCGCGGCGTACACCAGGTGGAGGCCGGCGACCTACTGCTGGTGATCGGGTAGCGCTTCGTCGGCCGCGTCGAGCCGCGCCACGGCGGCGCCGAGGACATACCCCACCGCGTACGCCGCCGTCAGGGTGAGCGCACCCGGGTACTGCTCGATGTAGTCGACAAGATTCCAGCTCGCTTCCGCCGAACCGAGGATGTCCAGCTGCCAGAAGACGCTGGCCGGGTACCACAGCACGGCGCGCGCACCATCCAGGGCGCCGGACGGATCGAGCGGATCACGCCAACCCGCCCGCCAGACCACGAGCGTCAGCGCCAGCCAGCACGCGGCCAGCCCGCCGACCGCCCCGACTGCCAGCGCCACCCGACCGGCCAGGCGGCTCGCCACCAGCAGGGTCGCGCCCAGTACCAGTGCCCACAGCAACGTTCCCGCGGTGGGATCCTCCGCCTCGCCGAACATTCCGGTCCTGATCGGCATGATCATCGCCGTCGCCACGGCGGGTAACCACACCACGAACGGTGCGGTCCACCGCCCGGTGACTCGCCCCAGGTACCCGGCGAACCAGGCGCCGCCGCCGATCAGCACCACCAGGAACGGGCCGATCAACCACGCGTGCACGGCGAGCAGAAAGCATGCCGCCGGAGCGAGCAGCAGCAGCGCAACCGCTGCGCCGGCCCGCGCGACCGGCACCGGGGCGTCCAGCAGGCGATGCACCAGGGCGGGGCGCTGAGCGTCGAGCGCCGGGCCGATCACTGGAGTCCGCATGGGGCGACCGTAACCGTCCGGCGCAAAGCGGGCAATGACACCCGCCCTCACCGCGTCGCGGGGCGGATACCGGTTGAGGGGCCTGAACCTTTCGGTGCGTCGTGCGGACATTCCGTCCCGGAGATACCCAATTTATCCAGGTCAACGCCGCAGTTGACAGTTGCGGGCCGAAGCCGCGCGGTGCGACCGGTCGGGGGGCGGTTTACAGTTCGGAAACCTGCCGGCACGACGAAGTATCGATGTTCCTGCGTGCGTGCGAGGCGCTTTCCTGTGCAACGCATGAAGGGAGATCGCCGGGGCCTGGAATGGCGTCCGCACAGCCTGTTCACAGAGTTGACTGGTCAGTGCGCCGGTGGGCACTATGGCGTTCGTGCCATACGTCGATCATTATCGATCTAGCCACACACCCCTCAGGGAGCAACATTGAACCTCAGTCCCCGCCGATTGTCGAAGCGAGGTCGTCGCACGGGTGTGGCGGTGCTCGCCGCCGCCACCGGTCTCGCCGCCATCGGTCTGAACGCGGTGGCCACCGCGCCGGCCGCCAACGCCGCCGTCGGCCCGGAGCAGGTCGTCAACGGCACCTTTGATACGGACATCAGCGCGCCATGGTTCTCGAGCCCGAACGTGACCACAGCGGTCGTGGACGGGCGGCTCTGCGCCGAAATCCCGGGTGGGACCACAAACCCATGGGACGCCATCGTCGGCCAGAACGGCATCAACCTGGTCCAGGGTGAGACCTACGAGTTCAGCTTCACCGCCAGCGGCACGCCTGAGGGTCACGTCACCCGGGCCCTGGTCGGGCTGCAGGTTGAGCCGTACACCACGTACACCGACCAGCGCCCGGTGCTCACGCCCGCCGGCGACGCCTTCACCTATATCTTCACCGCCACCGAGACCACGCCGCAGGGCCAGGTGGCGTTCCAGGCCGGCGGCAGCGCGACCCCGTGGAGGCTCTGCGTGGACAACGTCTCGCTGCGCGGTGGCGCGGAGCGGCCGGTCTACCGGCCGGACACCGGCCCGCGCGTGCGGGTCAACCAGGTGGCGTACCTGCCCGACGGCCCGAAGAACGCCACCCTGGTCACCGAGGCGACCACCGCGCTGCGCTGGGAACTGAGGAACGCCCAGGGAGCCACCGTCAAGCGCGGGCGCACCACGCCGCGTGGCGTCGATGCCTCGTCCGGGCAGAACGTGCACTCGATCGACTTCGGTCAGTTCCACGGTCGGGGCACCGGCTTCACGCTGGTGGCCGACGGTGAGACGAGCCGGCCGTTCGACATCGACAGTGCCATCTACGAGCAGCTGCGCACCGACTCGCTGAAGTTCTACTACACCCAGCGCAGCGGCATCGAGATCCTGGACTCGCTGCGGCCGGGTTACGGCCGGCCGGCCGGGCACGTCAACGTGGCACCGAACACCGGTGACAACAACGTCCCCTGCCAGCCCGGCGTGTGCGACTACACCCTGGACGTCCGCGGCGGCTGGTACGACGCCGGTGACCACGGCAAGTACGTGGTGAACGGCGGCATCTCGACGTGGCAGCTGCTCAGCGAGTACGAGCGCAGCACGATCGCGCGGCGGGCCGACCGTGACCGCCTCGGTGACGGCACCCTCGCCATCCCGGAGAGCGGCAACAACGTTCCGGACATCCTGGACGAGGCGCGCTGGAACCTGGAGTTCATGCTCAGCATGCAGGTCCCGGCTGGGCAGCGCCTGGCCGGCATGGTGCACCACAAGATCCACGACGCCAACTGGACCGGGCTGCCGCTGATGCCGCACCTGGACGCCCAGTTGCGTGAGCTGCACCCGCCGTCCACGGCTGCCACGCTCAACCTGGCTGCCGTTGCCGCTCAGGCCGCCCGGCTGTTCAAGACGTACGACCCGGCCTTCGCGGCGGAGAGCCTGGCGGCGGCGCGCACCGCGTACGCGGCGGCGCTGGCCAACCCGGCGATCTACGCGCTGGACTCGGACAGCACCGGCGGCGGCGCGTACGGCGACTCGAACGTCACCGACGAGTTCTACTGGGCGGCGGCCGAGCTCTTCATCACCACCGGTGAGCAGGCGTTCGCCGACGCGGTGACCGCCTCACCGTTGCACACCGAGGACATCTTCCGCCCGGGTGGTGCCTTCGACTGGGGCTGGACGGCGGTGCCCGGACGGCTCGACCTGGCGATGGTCCCGAACAACCTGCCGGACCGCGAGCGGGTGCGGCACTCGGTCGTCATGGCCGGTGACAAGTACAACGCGATCATCAAGGCGCACCCGTACGGCCTGCCGTACGCGCCGACCAACAACAACTTCGACTGGGGATCGAACAACCTGATCCTCAACAACATGGTGGTCCTGGCGTCCGCGTACGACATCTCCGGCAAGACCAAGTACCGCAACGCCGTACTCGAGGGCATCAACTACATCTTCGGACGTAACGCCCTCAACATCTCCTACGTCACCGGGTACGGCGAGGTCAGCTCGCAGAACCAGCACAGCCGCTGGTACGCCCGCCAGATCGACCCGAACTCGCCGAACCCGCCGCGGGGCACGCTCGCCGGTGGCCCGAACTCGAGCATCCAGGACCCGAAGGCCCAGGAGCTGCTGACCGGATGTGTCGGCCAGTTCTGCTACGTCGACCACATCGATTCGTGGTCGACGAATGAGCTGACGATCAACTGGAACTCCGCTCTGGCCTGGGTGGCAGCGTTCGTGGCCGACCAGTAACGATCGATCCAGCACCACGATCGCTCAGCAGAGCGGGTCGGCTCCTCGGAGCCGGCCCGCTTCGCTGTTGCGGGGGGTTGTGCGCGCGCTGACCGGGGTAGCCCGGAGGCAGGACGTTCAATCGAAGGGGTGGTGACAATGTCGTACCCAGACCGCTCAGCCTGGCGTGGCCAGGCAGCCCGCCGTGACCCGTTCGCGGCGTTGGAGGTGATGCAGGACCGGGTCAACCGCATGCTCGGTGACGCGTTCACCGGCTACCGGGGTCGTACTCCCGGCTGGCATCCAGACATCGACGTCGACGAGGACTCCGATGGCTGGCTCGTCGAGGTCCGGCTCCCCGGCGTGGCGCCCGACGAGGTCGCGATCGACATGTCCGACCGCGAGCTCACCATCCGCGCGGCCGGCGTGGACGACGACGAACTCTCCGCCGCCGAGGTCGAGGACGTCGCGCCGGCAACCCGCACCGCGCGCCGCACCGCCGACTTCTCGTACCGGATCACGGTGCCGGCCGGGGTGGACACGGCGGCGATCGACGCCACCATGGACCATGGTCTGCTCGTGATCCGGTTGCCGCGGTCCACCGGGGCGACCTCACGGCGGATCACCGTCGGCGGACGCAGCGCCCCGACCGGCAGTTCCGGCTCGCCCACGCTCACCTTCGGCGGCCCGGGCCCCGCCACCGACCCGGCCCCCGCCACCGACCCGGCCCCGGGCGTCCGGGATGCCGACGTCGAGGGCCATGGCCTGCGGTAGTCGCTGGTCGGCCGGTTGCCTGGGAGTTGATTCCAGCTCGCCGGGCACCGGCCGGCCTCGCACTACGATGGTCGGGTGACCGCCGGACTCATTTCCCTCGATGCCATCCGCGACGCGGCAGCGGCGATAGCCGGTGTCGCTGTCCGGACTCCGCTGCTGCCGTGCCCCTGGGCTGATCGGCTCTGGATCAAGCCCGAGAACCTGCAGCCGGTTGGGTCGTTCAAACTCCGTGGTGCACGCAACGCCCTGTGCCGCCTCTCGCCGCAGCAGCGCGCCGGCGGCGTCGTCACCCACTCATCCGGCAACCACGGCCAGGCGCTCGCCTTCGCCGGCCGGACCCTCGGCATACCCGTGCTGGTGGTCATGCCGGACACGGCGCCCGCCGTCAAGGTCGCGGCCACCCGGCGGTACGGGGCCGAGGTGGTGATGGTCCCGCCACCCCAACGCCACACCCGGGCCGCCGCCCTCGCAGCCGAGCGGGGTTTGACCCTCGTCCCGCCGTACGACCACCTGGATGTAATCGCCGGTCAGGGCACCATCGGCCTGGAGATCATTGCCGACCTTGCCGACGTGGACGTGGTGCTGGTGCCGATCGGCGGTGGCGGCCTGGCCTCAGGGGTGGCCAGTGCGGTCAAGGCGCTGGCACCACACGTGGCGGTGATCGGCGTGGAGCCGGCCGAGGCGGCTGACGCCGCCGAGAGCCTGAGTGTCGGAGAGGTGCGCTCGTGGGCCGTGGAGCGCACGTACCGCACGGTCGCCGACGGGCTCCGCGGGAACCTGTCCGAGCTGACCTTCGCCCATCTCAGGGCCCGCCTGGACGGCATCGTGACCGTCACGGAGCACGAGATCCTGGCCACGGTACCGACACTGGTGCACTCGGCTCGGATCGTGGCTGAGCCCAGTGGTGCGGTAGCGACCGCCGCCGCCCTCTACCACCGCGACGAGTTGCCCGCCGGCCGTACCGTCGCCGTGGTGACGGGCGGCAACATGGACCCGGTGGCGCTGGCCAGCCTGCTCGCGGCAGCCCCCGACGCCCCTGCCTGAGCGCCCCTGCCTGAGCGCCCCGGCCCTCGGCCGTTGGCGCCAACGCCTGCCCTCGGTGCCAACGCCTCCCCTCCGCGTCGGCTCGTGCGCTGCGGCGCCTGCCCTGCCCAGCGACGTCGCCGCGCCGACCCGCCGTCCTTGCCGGCGCCACCTTCGACGGTGTCGTTGAGCCGGTCTCCGCCGAGGTCAATGTCTACGTCGGAACGTATAGACCTGCTAGCACCGGCGCGAGCAGGTCTATACGTTCCGACGGGAACAGGCGGCCTGCTGCTGGCGTGAATTTCCATCTGGCTATCCACAATCTCAGGGCACTATCCACAGCCGACGGCGGATGTGTTGTCAGCGTCGCGAGGGATGCGAAGACTGGGCTCACGTCGGCGGGAAGGTGGGCGGCACCACGACGCAGCGGCAGGTGGGGGGTGCGCAGGATGGATCTCGATGCGGGGGCGGATGGCGCCGCGGGGGTGGATGGCGCCGCGGGGGTGGATGGCGCCGCGGGCGTGCGTGGGGACGCGGATGGGGAGCGGCTGGGGCTGGCGCGCAATGCGGGCGTCAGCCAACCCGGCGCGCTCGGGGCGGTGATGCGCGCGCTGCGGCGGAAGGCGGATCTGAGCCAGCGTCAGCTCGCTGAGCGGGCCGGCGTTCCGCCCTCCACGGTCGCGCGGCTTGAGGCCGAGGGTGGCGTGGATCCCAGGTTGGGCACGGTCGAGCGGGTCATGGCGGCGGTGCAGGCGCGACTGGTGGTTGTCGATGCGCACGGCATGGAGGTCCTACCCGAACACGACGACGGCGAGGTGCGGGATGGGGCGGGGCGCCGTTTCCCGGCGCATCTCGACGTCCGTCCGGTGGTGCACGCCACCGACTGGTGGGGCAACTGGTGGGCGTACTGGTACTCGATTCCCCGCCAGCAGTGGCCGTCGAAGGCGCCCGACTTCAGCTTCGATCTGAGCCGGGGCACGCGTGACGCTAAGCGAGCCCGAGGCGATCGAGGATCCATGCGGTGACGAAGGACTCTTCCTTCCAGGCGTCGTACCGCCCACTCGGGCCGCCGTGGCCGGCGCCCATCTCGGTCTTGAGCAGTACGTCGGTCTGTGGGGCCACCGCGCGCAGGCGGGCCACCCACTTCGCCGGCTCGTGGTAGAGCACGCGCGTGTCGTTGATGCTGGTCACAGCGAGGATCGCAGGGTACGGCCGGTCGGCCACGTTTTCGTAGGGCGTGTACGACTTCATGTAGGTGTACACGTCCGGGTCGGCGAGCGGGTTACCCCACTCCTCCCACTCGATGACGGTGAGCGGCAACGACGGGTCGAGGATGGAGTTCAGCGCGTCGACGAACGGCACCTGCGCGACGATGCCGGCGAACGCCTCCGGGGCCAGGTTCGCCACGGCGCCCATCAGCAGGCCACCGGCCGAACCGCCACGTGCGATGAGCCGGTCCGGAGCGGTCCACCCGGCCTTGGCGACGTGGTGCGCGCAGGCCACGAAGTCGGTGAAGGTGTGCTTCTTCGCCAGCAGCTTGCCCTCTTCGTACCACCGGCGGCCCATCTCGCCGCCACCCCGCACGTGTGCCACGGCGAAGGTGACTCCGCGGTCGAGCAGGGACAGTCGCGCGATGGAGAACCACGGGTCCATCGACGCCTCGTATGAGCCGTAGCCGTAGAGCACCATCGGCGCCGATCCGTTGCGCGGGGTGCCGCGGCGGGACACCAGCGAGATCGGAATCCGGGTGCCGTCGTCGGCGATCGCCCAGTCGCGGTGCTGTTCGTACAGGTCCGGGTCGTACCCGCCCAGCACCGGCTTGCGTTTGCGCAGCGTGAGGGCTCCGGTCGCCAGATCGCAGTCGTAGACCGAATCTGGCGTGACGAGCGAGGTGTAGTGCAGCCGGAACGACGTCGTGGCGTACTCCGGGTTTGCGTCCGGGCCGACCGCGAAGAGCGGCTCCGGGAAGGCGATGTCGTACTCGCGTCCGCCGTCCAGCGGCACCACCCGGAGCCCGGTCAGGCCGTCGCGCCGCAGCGACACGACCATGTGTCCAGCGAGCGCGTCCACCTGCAGCAGTCGGGTGCCCGGCTGGTGCTCGATCAGTGTGGTCCACGGCCCCGGTGCGTCGACCGACGTGTACGCCAGGGCGAAGTCCTCGGCACCGTCGTTGTGCAGAATCAGGAACCGGTGCCCGTGGTGCTCGACGGAGTACTCCACGCCCTGCCGCCGGGGGGCGATGACGACGGGCTCGGCGAGTGGCTCGGCGGCCGGGATGAAGCGCACCTCGCTGGTGATCTTGCTGCCGGCCTCGATCAGGATGAACCGTTCCGAGCGGGTCAGGTCGACGCCGACCCAGAACCGCTCGTCGGTCTCCTCGTACACGACCTGGTCCTCGGTGGACGGCGTGCCCACGGCGTGCCGCCAGACCCGGTTCGGCCGCCAGGCCTCGTCGACGGTCAGGTAGAACAGGGTCGAGCCGTCGGCCGACCACGCAGAGCCGTAGAAGGTGTCCTTGACTTCGTCCGGGAGCGTCTCGCCCGTGGTCAGATCCTTGATCCGTAGCACGAACCGCTCGTCGCCGGCGAAGTCCGTGGAGTACGCCAGGCGGCGGCCGTCCGGGCTGACGTCGAACGTGCCCAGCGCGAAAAACTCCGAGTCGCCGGCGAGTGCGTTGCCGTCGAGGAGGATCTCCTCACCGTCGAGCGGTCGGCCGTCGCCGGTGGCGGGCGGGTCCACTTCGTCCGGTCCGACCGCGCGTCGGCACTGGATGCCGTACTGCTTGCCTTCTTCGGTGCGGGAGTAGTACCAGAAACCGCCCTTGCGGAACGGCACCGAGAGGTCCGTCTCCTGGGTCTTGCTCTTGATCTCCTCGAAGAGCGTTTCCCGGAGGGCCGCGAGATGACCGGTGGCGGCCTCGGTGTAGGCGTTCTCCGCCTTCAGGTAGTCGATCGTCGCCGGATCATCCTTGTCCTGCAGCCAGGCGTAGTCGTCGACGACGGTGTCGCCGTGGTGGGTGCGCTCGGTGGGGAGTCGCTTGGCCATCGGCGGTTGCTGTGCGCTCGTCACGTCGCCCTACGTTACGCCGTCCCGCCGACCGGTTCAGCCCCGTACCCGGGGAGTTGCCACACCGGCCCGCCCCCACTACGCTTTCGAACACGTGTTCGAACGAAGTGGAGATCCGGTGGCTGTGGACGGTGTGCTCGATGCCCTTGCCGCGCAGTGCGGCGAGGGTTTCGCCCGCACGGCCGGCGCGGCGGACCGGGTCGGGGAGCGGCAGGGACGCTGGGTCGCCGCGCCCGCCGACGCACGTGGCGTGGCCGGCGTGCTCGAGGTGGCCGACCGGCACGACCTGGCCGTTGTGGCCTGTGGCGCGGGCACCAAACTGGACTGGGGCACCCCGCCGTTGCGGGTGGACGTGCTGCTGGACACGGGTCGTCTGGCCGGGGTCGCGGTCGCGGCCGACGGGGCCACGGTGACGGTCGGGGCCGGCACGCCGCTGCGGGCCGTGCACGCGGCGGCCACCAGGGCCGGGCGGCGCCTCCCACTCGACGTCGGCTCGGCGGGCGCCACGGTCGGCGGCGTGCTCGCGGTGAACGAGGCCGGCCCGCTCCGGTTCTCCGCCGGTGCGCCGCGCGACCTGGTCACGAGTGTGCGGTATGTCCGCGCCGACGGCGTCGTGGCGAGCGCCGGCGGTGCCGACACCGCAGGGGCCGTCGACACCGAGGAGGCGTCCGACACGGCCCGGCTGCTCTGCGGGTCCTTCGGCACCCTTGCTGTGATCACCGCCGCGACACTGCGCCTGCAGCCCGTGCCGGCCGCCCGGGCCTGGGTCACCCGCTCGGTCCGTACGCCGCTGGAGATGCACCAGCTCACGAGCCTGCTGCTGGCGGCACCGGTCCCGCCCACCGCGGTCGAGATCAACCTGCCCCGCGGCGAGTTGACCGTGCTGGTGGAAGGGCTGGTCGACGACGTGACCCGGCGCACCCGGGCGGCGCACCGACTGCTGGGCGGGGATGCTTCGGCGGCGCACCGGCCGCCGGCGTGGTGGGGGCGGTATCCCTTCGGTGCGGACGATATCGCGCTGCGGCTCGCGGTTCCGTTCACGGACCTGCATGCCGCGATCTACGCGCTACGCGATGCCGCCGGCATGTCCGTGCCGGTGCGCGGCACCGCGGGCTCCGGGGTGGTGTACGCGGCGCTCGGGGCGGGCACGCCCCCGGCCCGGGTCCGCACCGTGGTCGACGCCGTGCGCACGACGCTGCTGGCCAGGGGAGGGTCCTGCGTGCTGCTCCGAGCGCCTGACCGGGTCCGTGCCGAGGTGGAGCGTGGTCACTCCGGTGCGGTTCTGCCGCTGGTGCGTCGGGTGAAGGAGCGGTTCGACCCGCGCGGACGGCTGGCGCCGGGGCGACTCGCCGGCGGTCGGTGACGCGGAGTTCAGGCGCCCAGGATGCTCTGTCCACACACCCGTACGACGTTGCCGGTCACGCCGCTTGAAGCCGGGTTGGCCAGCCAACCGATAGTCTCGGCCACGTCCACCGGCATGCCCGCCTGGCCCAGGCTGTTCATCCGGCGGCCGGCTTCCCGGAGCACGATGGGCATGGTCGCGGTCATCGACGTCTCGATGAAACCGGGCGCGACGCCGTTCACCGTGATGCCGCGCTTCGCCAACGCCGGCGCGAGCGCGCGCACCAGCCCGATCACGCCCGCCTTCGATGTCGCGTAGTTGGTCTGGCCGCGGTTGCCGGCGATGCCGGCAACCGACGCCACGCTGATCAGGCGCCCGTTGCTGCCGAGCAGGCCGTCGCCGATCAGCACGTCGTTGATCCGCTCCTGGCTGGCCAGGTTGACGTCCAGGACGGCGCTCCAGTCCTGCGGACTCATCCGGGCGATGGTGCGGTCCCGGCTGACCCCGGCGTTGTGTACGAAGACGTCCGCGTGGACATGTCGCGTGGCGATGAATTCGCCGATCCGGCGGGGCGCGTCGGCGTCGGTGAGGTCCAGCTGGAGCGGTGTACCGGTGATCTCGTCGGCGAGGCTGGTCAGTGCCTCGCCGGCGGACGGGACGTCGACGCAGATGACGTGCGCGCCGTCGCGGGCGAGTAGCCGGGCGGTCGCCTCACCGATGCCCCGGGCGGCACCCGTGACCAGGGCGACCTTGCCTTCCAGTGGGCGTTCCCAGTCCTCCGGGCACTCCACTGTGGCCTGGCCGACCCGGATCTCCTGGCCGGAAACGTACGCCGAGCGTGGCGAGAGCAGAAATCGCAGGGTGGACTCGAGCGCATCCTCGCCGCCCGGCTCGACGTACAGCAGCTGAGCGGTCGACCCGTGCCCGACCTCCTTGGCCAGCGAGCGTACGAACCCCTCCAGGGCGCGCTGTGCCGTCGACTCGCGGACCTCCGGGCACAGCTCAGGCGGGGTGCCCAGGACGACCACCCGGCCGGAGGGGGCGAGACCGCGGATCGCCGGGTGGAAGAAGTCGTACAGGCCACGCAGGGCTTCGGTTTCGGTGGCCGCGCTGGCGTCATAAACCAGTGCGGCCCAGCCTCCGGTGTCCGCGCCGTCGCCCGACGGCGGCGCGGCGGAGCCGGGCGGTCGCCCGGTTGTCACGTCAGCGCCGATGGATTCCAGGATCTTGCGGACCGGCGCGGCCAGCCGGCTGCTGCCACCGCCGCCGAGCAGCACCCGACCCGACGCTACCGTCGCGCCTGCGCTGTACCGGTACAGACGGTACGGGTCGGGTAGCCCCAGCCGCCGCACGATGAAGCGCCCAGGGCCGGACTGGGCGAAGCTCGCGTACCGGTCGATCATGGTGCCCTCCGCGTCAACGACTCGCCAAATTGGGCTACCTGCGAGTAGGCCGGCGGCCGTCCGTGCGACCGCAAGACAATGATGTCCGTCGATGCTAGGCCCCACGTCATCGGGGGGTGGTTGCCTGCTGGCGCCTCATCCTACGGAGACTCTGCCCTGCAGCGCGCGCTGTAGGCATTAATCCTTACCAATTGCACGGTCTGCCCCGACGGCCGCCCGCCGTCGCCCCTCTGAACTGCCCAAAACGGGTCGCGGGCCGGTCCTGGCCTTACCATGACTGATCAACGCCGTTCGACTGAGAGGTGCCCCGCGTGGCTGAGTCCGGGTCAACCGTGTCCCCGGAGAACGGGGATCGGGGTGGGGCCGGCCCGGTGATCCGCCCGACGAGCATGCCGCTGCGGCGGCGTCGGCCCGCGTGGCACGCGGTAGCCGGGTTCGCCATGGTGCTGCCCGCGCTGGTCTTCCTGGTGACCTCCTACCTGGAGCCGACGATCTGGGCGGTGCGGTCCAGCCTGCGCACCGTCGATGTGCTCCGGGGCGGGCTGGTCGGCCCCGGCGGCAACGCATCGACCGGCGGCGCGAACTACCGGCTCATGCTCGACAACGGGTTCGGCCGGTCGCTGGGGTTCGCGCTGTCCCTGGCGGTGGTGCCGTTGATCGTGGTGACCGTGCTCGCTCCGCTGCTTGCCTGGTCCGCGAACCGCGCCGGTACCCGGGCTCGGCGCACGTCCCGCGCACTGCTCGCGTTGCCGTTGGCCTGCTTCGCGCCGGTCGCCGTGGCGGTCGGGTGGCGCATCGAGCGGGTCGCCCGGTACGACGCCGTGCCGGGCGCCACCGGGCTCGTCCGCGAGGTGACGTGGCTGGCCAGCCTGGGCCTGGTCTGCGCGCTGGCCGTCACCTGGTACCTCGCCGCACTGCGCCGCATCGACGCGTACCGCCGTCCCGGGCCGGCGATGGCCGCCGCCGGCCTGCTCGCCTGCCTGGCCGTGGTGGCCGCGGCGCTCCAGACGTTCAGCTACCCGTACGTCCTCGTCGGCGGTGGGGGTGACACCGACCCGCCGCTGCTCGTGATGCTGTCGACCAGCCTGGTGCGCGGCGAGTTCGGCCCGGCGGCGGCCGTCGCCACCGTGCTGCTGGCGATCCTGGCCGTGCTCGGTGTGATCGCGACGATCGTCGTGCTCGTCACCGGGATGCGGCTGGAGGTGGACCGGGAGGCGCCGGCCACCGCGGCGACGTCCGCCGGCCCGTCGTCGCCCCGGGCGCGATGGCCGTGGGCCGCCATCCTGACCGGCCTCCTCGTCGCCGCCGTGCTCGGCGTCAGCCTGTACGCCATGATCCCGTGGCTGCGCCATGCGGCATCCTCCGGTGGGCTGGCCGCTCCGTTGACCGGCACGAGGGTGCTGGTCAACACGTGGGTGCCGCCGCTGGTCTCCACCGGAGTCGGCGTCGCCGCGGCGGCGCTGGCCGGCTTCGGGATCGGTGCGTTGCGCCCCCTCGGTCGGGCGAGTGAGCTGCTGCTGCTGCCATTCGCCCCGTACCTCTTCGTCGGGATCGGTCCGCTGGCCCTGCGGGCGTACGCGGCTGGTGCCACGGCGGACCGGTTGGACAGCCTGATCGGCCTGGTGCCACCGACGCGTCTGGAGGTGCCCGCGTTGTTCCTGTTCACGCTGCTCTTCCGCGGGCAGGCGATGCGCGCCGAGCAGCAGCGCCAGCGCGGGGCCGGGCCGGCCGGCTGGTGGCGTGGACTCCTCCGCCCGGCCCTGCCGATGATCGGGCTGGTCGCGCTGGCCAGCTGGGTGGTGCGGGCACAGGACCTGCTCTGGCCCGTGCTGTCCGGGTCCGGCCCGCACGCGACCGGCCCGGTTGTCCTGGCCGGGCAGCTCCGCGCTGTCGACGGTAGCCCGGGCGATCCGGCGTACGCCCTGGTCATGCCGCCGCTGGTGCTCCTGGTGTTGATCGCCATCGCCGTACTCGCCCAGGTGACGTACCTGGACCGGGTGGCGTTGCGGGTGGGGCGGCCCGAGTACCCGGGTGGGCCCCGCACGTGACCGGCACAGCCGTACCGCAAGAATCATCAGCGTGACCAAGCCTGCGATCCCCGATGTCCTCGCCGCCCGGTACGCGTCCCGTGAGCTGGTCGAGCTCTGGACCCCGGAGGCGAAGGTCCGGGCCGAGCGCCGGCTCTGGATCGCCGTCCTGCAGGCGCAGCGGGACCTCGGCGTGCCGGTGCCGGACGGTGTGGTGCAGGCGTACGCCGCGGTCGTCGACCGGGTCGACCTGGCCAGCATCGCCGAGCGGGAGCGGGTGACCCGGCACGACGTGAAGGCACGGATCGAGGAGTTCAGCGCGCTCGCCGGCCACGAGCACATCCACAAGGGCATGACCTCCCGCGACCTCACCGAGAACGTGGAACAGACCCAGGTCCGCGCGTCCCTGGTGCTGATCCGGGAGCGGATGGCGGCCACGCTGGCCCGGCTGGCCGGGCTCGCCGTGGAGCACGACAGCCTCGTCCTGGTGGGCCGGTCCCACAACGTGCCGGCGCAGGCCACGACGCTGGGCAAGCGGTTTGCGAGTGCCGCTGAGGAGCTGCTGCTGGCGTACGAGCGGGTGGACAACCTGCTCGACCGGTACCCGCTGCGCGGCATCAAAGGCCCGGTCGGCACGGCCGCCGACCAGCTCGACCTGTTCGACGGCGACGCCGCGAAGCTGGCCGAGCTGGAGCGCCGGGTTGCCGGGCACCTCGGGTTCGCCAGGGTGCTGGACAGTGTCGGCCAGGTCTATCCCCGGTCCCTGGACTTCGACGTGCTCTCCGCCCTGGCCCAGGCCGCTGCCGGCCCGTCGTCGCTGGCCACCACGATCCGGCTGATGGCCGGCCAGGAACTGGTGACGGAGGGGTTCCGGGCCGGTCAGGTCGGGTCGAGCGCAATGCCGCACAAGATGAACACCCGATCATGTGAGCGCGTCAACGGTCTGGCGGTGATCGTCCGGGGGTACCTGTCGATGGTCGGCGAGCTTGCCGGGGATCAGTGGAACGAGGGGGATGTGTCCTGCTCAGTCGTCCGGAGGGTCGCACTGCCGGACGCGTTCTTCGCCCTGGACGGCGTTTTTCAGACGATGCTCACGGTGCTGGAGGAGTTCGGCGCCTACCCCGCTGTGGTAGCCCGCGAGCTGGACCGCTACCTGCCGTTCCTGGCCACCACGCGGGTCCTCGTCGCGGCGGTGGGCCGCGGCGTGGGGCGGGAGACCGCCCACGAGGTGATCAAAGAGCACGCGGTCGCCGTGGCGCTCGGCATGCGGGAGAAGGGCGCGGCCGACAACGATCTGCTGGACCGGCTCGCCGCCGATTCCCGGTTGCGGCTCTCGCGCGCGGAGATCGACGCGCTGGTGGCCGAGCCGGGCCGGTTCGTCGGTGCGGCGTCCGCGCAGGTGGCGGCCGTCGCCGAGCGGGTCGCCGCGGTCCTGGCCAGGCACCCGGAGGCCGGTGCTTACCGGCCGGCACCGATCCTCTAGGGCGGGGCGGGCGGGGCACGGCGATGGAGTGGTTCACGGCGGCGCTGGCGGCATTCGTGCTGATCGTGCCGGTCGAGCTGCCCGACAAGACGTTCGTCTCCACGTTGATCCTCGCCACCCGGTACCGCGGATTGGCGGTCTGGCTCGGGGTGGTGGCGGCATTCGGCGTGCAGTGCGCGATCGCGGTCACCGCCGGGTCGCTGCTCGGGCTGCTGCCGGAGCGGCCGGTGAAGCTGGTCGCGGCGGCGCTCTTCGCGGTCGGCGCGGTCGTGCTGGCCCGCCAGGCATCCCGGCCGGAGGAGGCGCCGGTACGGGGCGATGGCGCGGCGACGGAGCGGCCCGGTGGGTGGCGTGCCGCCGGTACCAGCTTCGTGGTGCTCTTCACCGCGGAGTGGGGCGACCTGTCACAACTGCTGACCGCCGGTCTGGTGGCGAGTGGCCGGCCGGCGCTGCCGGTGTTCGTGGGTGCCTGGGCCGGCCTGGCGATGATCTCCGGCGCCGCGGTCCTGCTCGGCCGGGTGGTCCTGCGCCATGTCCGGATCGCCGTGGTGCGCTGGGTCGCCGCCGGCGTCTGCGCCGTCCTGGCGGTGCTCACCGTGGCAAGCGTCTGGTAACGGTTGAACGGCCGGTGATCTGGGGCGCGGCACCTGCCGGTAGGCTCAGTTGCGCCTGAAGGGCGCCGGAGGTCACCGTCGGAGTGACCATGCCGACCGTGAGGAGTTCCCCGTGGCCCGCGTCGTCGTCGACGTCATGCTCAAACCCGAGATCCTGGACCCGCAGGGTCAGGCCGTCGCCGCGGCGCTACCGAGGCTCGGAGTGACCGACGTAAGCTCGGTGCGGATCGGCAAGCGGATCGAGATCGAGTTCTCCGGCGACGCCGATGTCGAGCAGGCCCGTCAGATCGCCGACCGGCTGCTCGCCAACCCGGTCATTGAAGACTTCACCCTGCATGTGGACTCCCCGACTGAGGAGTCCGAGGAGGTAGCTGCACCATGAGCGCGAGGATTGGCGTGGTCACGTTCCCCGGATCGCTGGATGACCGGGATGCCGCCCGGGCCGTGCACCTGTCCGGCGCCGTGCCGCTGCCGCTGTGGCATGCCGACCCCGAGCTGTACGGCGTGGACGGCGTGATCCTGCCCGGCGGGTTCTCGTACGGCGACTACCTGCGGTGTGGTGCGATCGCCCGGTTCTCGCCGGTGATGGAGTCGATCGTGAAGGCCGCCGGCGACGGCCTGCCGGTGCTCGGCATCTGCAACGGTTTCCAGATCCTGTGCGAGGCCCACCTGCTGCCCGGTGCCCTCACCCGCAACGGCGGCCTGCACTTCCGCAACCGGGATCAGCGGATCCGGATGGTCGCCACGGACACCCCGTGGACCTCCGCGTACCAGCCGGGTCAGGAGATCACCATCCCGCTCAAGAGCGGTGAAGGTCGATACGTCGCCGACGAGCGCACCCTGGACGAGTTGGACGGTGAGGGCCGGGTCGTGGCGCGGTACGTCGAGGGCAACCCCAATGGTTCGCTGCGTGACATCGCCGGGGTGCGCAACGCGGCGGGCAACGTCGTGGGCATCATGCCGCACCCGGAGCACGCCGTCGAGGCACTCACCGGCCCTTCGGTCGACGGGCTGGGCTTCTTCGCTTCCGTGCTGGCTCCCCTCGGAGCGGCGGCATGACGGCAACCCCGCACGCCGAGCAGTCCGCGCCGGCGGAGTCGGCGCAGCCCGAGCCCTCGGCGGAGGCGGGCTTCGGCGCCCTCGATCTGACGTACACCTACTACGAGGGCCCGGACACGGTCGCCCGGGCGGCGGAGAGCCCCGATCAGGATCAGCCGTTCGCTGAGCTGGGTCTGCGCGAGGACGAGTACGACCGGATCCGGCAGTTCCTGGGCCGGCGTCCCACGCAGGCCGAGCTCGCGATGTACTCGATCATGTGGAGCGAGCACTGCTCGTACAAGTCGAGCAAGGTGCACCTGCGGCAGTTCATCGACAAGGCGCCGCCGTCGGACCGGATGCTGGCCGGCATCGGGGAAAACGCCGGCGTCATCCAGATCACCGACGATCTCGCGGTGACCTTCAAGGTCGAGTCGCACAACCACCCGAGCTTCGTCGAGCCCCACCAGGGTGCGGCCACCGGCGTCGGCGGCATCGTGCGCGACATTCTTGCCATGGGCGCCCGCCCGATCGCGGTGATGGACCCGCTCCGGTTCGGCGCGGCCGACCACCCGGACACCCGCCGGGTGCTGCCGGGTGTCGTCGCCGGGATCGGTGGCTACGGCAACTGCCTCGGCCTGCCCAACATCGGCGGCGAGCTGGTCT
Organism: Micromonosporaceae bacterium; assembly: GCA_035296325.1. Taxonomy (GTDB): domain Bacteria; phylum Actinomycetota; class Actinomycetes; order Mycobacteriales; family Micromonosporaceae; genus DATHBD01. The sequence continues at coordinate 54,836 of DATHBD010000020.1, forward strand.
TCGACCCCTGCTACCAGGGCAACCCCCTGGTCAATGCACTCTGCGTCGGCGTGCTGCCGGTGAGCCGCCTGCAGCGCAAGGAGGCGACCGGCCCCGGCAACATCGTGGTCCTGATGGGCGCCAAGACCGGCCGGGACGGCATCGGCGGCGTGTCGGTGCTGGCCAGCGCCACGTTCGACAGCGCCAGCGACGAGCGCCGACCGAGTGTGCAGGTCGGCGACCCGTTCATCGAGAAGCTGCTCATCGAGTCCTGCCTGGAGCTCTACGAGCGCGAGCTGATCGTCGGCGTGCAGGACCTCGGCGGCGCCGGGCTGACCTGCGCGCTGACCGAGACCGCCGCGTCCGCCGGCACCGGCATGAAGGTCGTGCTGGACCGGGTGCCGCTGCGTGAGGCCTCCATGGAGCCGCACGAGATCCTCGCCAGCGAGTCCCAGGAGCGCATGCTGCTCATCGTCGACCCGGCCAACCTGGAGACGGTACTCCGGGTTGCCGAACGCTGGGGCGTGCACGCCACCGCGATCGGCGAGGTCACCGCACCGTCCGCGGACGGTCAGCCGGGCCGCCTGGTGATCACCTGGCGCGACCAGGTCGTGGTGGACGTCCCGCCGGGCTCGCTTGTGGATGACGGTCCGGTGTACACCCGGCCGATGCGCGAGCCGTCCGACGTGATCCTGCTCCGCGCCGACCGCGCCGAGACGCTGCCCCGGCCGCGGACCGGCGATGAACTCCGGGAGACGGTGCTGCGGCTGGCCGCGAGCCCGAACCTGTGCGACAAGACCTGGGTGACCGAGCAGTACGACCGGTACGTGCTCGGCAACACCGTGCTGGCACAGCCGGAGGACTCCGGCATGGTGCGCCTGGACGAGCAGACCGGGAAGGGTATCGCGCTCTCGGTCGACGGCAACGGCCGGTACGCCAGGCTCGACCCGTACACCGGTGCGAAGCTCGCGCTGGCCGAGGCGTACCGCAACGTGGCGACCACCGGGGCCATGCCGATCGCGGTGACCAACTGCATGAACTTCGGCTCGCCGGAGGACCCGGTGGTGATGTGGCAGTTCGCCGAGGCGGTCCGCGGCCTCGCGGACGGCTGCGCCGAGCTGGAGATCCCGGTCACCGGCGGGAACGTCAGCTTCTACAACTCCACCGGTGCCGCCGCGATCCACCCCACCCCGGTCGTCGGCGTGCTGGGTGTGACGGATGACGTGACCACCCGGGTGCCGATGGGTTTCCGCAACGACGGCGACCTGCTGATGCTCCTGGGCGAGACCACGGAGGAGCTGTCCGGCTCCGAGTGGGCCTGGGTCACGCACGGCCACCTCGGTGGCAGCCCGCCGCAGGTGAACCTGACCCACGAACGCATCCTGGCCGGCGTGCTCACCACCGCCGCCGGGCACGGCCACATCTCGGCCGCGCACGACCTCTCCGATGGAGGGCTCGCGCAGGCCCTGGTCGAGTCCTGCCTGCGGTACGGCGTCGGCGCAACGGTTGCCCTGCCGGAGCAGGTGAGCCCGTTCGTGGCGCTCTTCTCGGAGTCCACCGCGCGGGCGGTCGTGGCCGTGCCGCGCGGGCATGAGACGGCGTTCACCGGGCTGTGCGAGGAGTTCAACCTGCCGTACGCCAGGATCGGGGCCGTCCAGGCGCACAGCGGTGTGCTGGAGGTGCGCGACCAGTTCAGCATTCCGCTCCCGGAGCTGCGTGCCGCATGGTCCGAAACACTGCCGCGCCTCTTCGGCGGGTCGATCGCCGCTGAGCCGCCCGCCGCAGAGCCGGCGGTTGCTGAGCCGCCCGCCGCAGAGCCGGCGGTTGCTGAGTCGGACGTGACCGCGCCGGACGCTGCTGAGCCGGCACCCTCGGAGCCGGATTCGACTGAGCCGGTCACCGCCGAGACGACGTCCGGAGCCTCGGTCGTCGCCGCTGACCCGACGGGCCGCGGCGCCGAGCCGCGTACCTCGTCGAAACCGGCATCGAAGCGTGCATCGAAGCCGGCACCGAAGTCGGCGCCCGAATCGGCAGCGGCGCCCGATCAGCCGCCGGGCTGATCAGGCACGGCGAGCGGGCTACGTACGGCCGGCCGTTGATCGCCTCAGCGGCCCCGATGCCGTTGCGGTGAGGCCGCGTCCGGCCGTCAGTCGTCCAACCAGCTGACCGGCCGCCGGTCGGCTGGATCCGACGGTGGCGCCGGACGGGTGTCCGGACGCCCGTCCGGGGACCCACTCGACACCGGCGGGACGGCTGGGCCGGCACCATACGGCCCCGCCGCACCGTGCCCCGAGCCGTACTGCCCGGCACCGTACTGCCCCGGGCCGCCCTGGCCGGCACCGTACTGCCCCGAGCCGTACTGGCCAGCGCCAGCGCCGTACTGGTCGGCGGCACCGTACTGGCCGGAGTCGTATCCGCCCCGCGGCTCCCGTGCGCTGTCGTATCCGTTGCCCGCGTCGAAGCCCGACCCGGCGTGCCTGCCGCCAGCACCGGACGACCCCGAGCCAGCGGACGGGCCCGCGCCCGACGTCGGAGGCTCGTACCCGCCGCCTCGGCCGTACTCCTGCGCCTGGTGGCCGGTCGCGCCCCCGTACCCGCCGGTGCCGGCGCCGTACCCGCCGGTCGCGCCGCCGTACCCGCTCGACGGGCTGTGCCCGGCCTCGTAGCGACCGGTCGGGGCATCGGCCGGGTAACCGGCTCCCGGTGCGCCCCCCGCGACAGGGCCCTGATCGCCGTAGCCGGAGCCGCCGTAGCCCGCCCCGCCGTAGGTGCTGGTCGGGTACCCGGCCTGACCCGCAGCGCCGTACCCGCCGCGCGTGGGCTGAGCGGGCTCGGTGGGCAAGGGTGCCCCGGGCGTGTACCCGGCAGGTGACCTGGTGGCGTATCCCGCCGGCCCGGCGGCCCGGGTGGCGTCCGCCGGGTACGGGTCGTACCCGGAAGACGGCCGGTACGGGTCGTGCCCGGCCTGCGGCTGGTACGGGCCTCCGGCCCGGGTGGCGTACGGGTCGTCGCCCGGTCGTACCGGGGGCACGATCGCCGTCGCGTCGTTCATCGGCGCGGACCGGGCCATCATGGTCTGATCGGCCGCCGGGTAGCCACCGGGCTGACCACCGCGGCCGCCCGGTGCCGGCCCCGGACCGGGCCCGGGGGCCAGCTCCTCGTCGGGGTCGTCGTCCCGCTTGCGCAGCAGCAGCACGAGGGCGCCGACGCCGAGCAGGATCAGCAGGCCACCGAGAATGATCAGAATCATCGTGAACGAGCTACCGTCGCTGTTGTTGGCGGCGGCCGCCGTGTTCGGCGTCGCCAGGGCTTCGCTCGCGGCCGTGCTGGGCTGTTCCAGCGCTGCGCCGGCGTCGGAAACGGTCGGCTCGGCTGACGGGCTGGCCGCAGCCGGCACGAGTTTCAGCGCCACGTTGGCCAGCACCTGACCGGCGATGCCGTTCGCCTTCGTCGTCGCGTTCTTGTACCCGTCCTTGGCCGCGCCGATGTTCAGCTCACCCGGTGGGATGTTCTCGTTGGCGGGGAACCGGAACCGGCCCTGGGCGTCGGTGCTGGTCTGGTGGTTGCCCTGGGCGCTGTCGCGCACCACGACGATGGCGTTCGCCACGCCGGCGCCGGTCGTGGAGTCCTTCACCGTGCCGGTGACGTCACCGACCACCGGTGCCCGGTCGGGGCCGCGCAGTCGCACCGCGTAGCTCGCTGTGGTGGGCGCGGCGCTGGTGCCGAAGCGGGCCACCGTGATCGAGCCGGTCCCCTCCTTCACCTCGGCGGCGGGGACGCTGATCTGCCCTTTCGCGGTGACCGCGAACCGGACCGTCACCTCGCCACGCGCCTCCACATCGGCGATCTCGCAGACGAAGTTGTTGCCCGAGGCCTGGCACCGGTTGTCCTGCGTCGACAGGGTGACGTCGTTGCCAAGGTTTCCGACCGCGGGGACGGTCAGGGTGTATGTGTGTCTGCTAGAGCCGTCCCGGTTCTCGATCTCGACGTCGAAGGCGCGGTCCTTGTCGCCGGCCCGCAGCTCGATCGGGGTGGGGCCGACGTCCAGGCCGACCAGGTTGTCGGCGTGCGCCGGGCCGGCTACGCCGATCAGTACGCCCGCGAAGACTACGGTCAGCACTCCGGCACGTAGTATGAAGGCTCCTCGGTGCCTCTTCACTCTGCGCCCTCCGTTGCCCGCGTTTCAAATGCGTTTAGTGACAGCCGTCGATTCCGTCAAGGGTCGCGGCGTCCTTCTGCATGGTGCACCGGAGCAAACTATGCCCTGCCAAGTGCGATCGCGAAAGGCGGACCCTGTTGCCGTCACAGCAGTCCCGACCGCCTCGTCCCGACATGTCCGGTCCGCGGGGATACTCCGCTGATGTACTCACCGTGATGGACGCGTTACGGGCCGGCGAGACGCCCGATCGGGTGCTCGTTCAGCGGGCGGTTCGTGCCCTGTTGGCGGCTCTTGCCAGGAAGGCACCCGGCCGTTCGGTTGAGGTGCGCGTCCCCCCATACGGTGCAGTTCAATGCGTGGAGGGTCCACGCCACACCCGCGGCACGCCGGCGAACGTCATCGAGACCGATCCGGTCACCTGGATCGGGATCGCCACGGGTGGGATGGCGTGGGAGGAAGCGGTTCGAACGGGCCGGATCTCCGCGAGCGGCGCGCGGGCCGACCTGTCGCCCCACCTGCCGATATGAGCTGCGTTCGGGATCACCGGCGGACCCGCTGAACCGGCTGAACCGGGGTGCGTGCCGCTGAGCGCGGACCGGAACTCGCGTACACTTCGATCCGCGGCGACGACCCCGACGTGGGCGTCCGCCCCCTCCCTTCCCCCGACGCGAACCCAGGAGTGCTAGTGCCCCGACGCGACGGCCGGTTGACCCACGAACTCGACCCCCAGCGTCCCGGCCCGCAGGATGCGTGCGGGGTCTTCGGCGTCTGGGCGCCGGGGGAGGAGGTCTCCAAACTGACCTACTTCGCGCTCTACGCGTTGCAGCACCGTGGCCAGGAAGCCGCCGGTATGGCGGTCTCGGACGGCTCCGGCGTCGTGGTCTACAAGGACCTCGGTCTGGTGGCGCAGGTCTTCGACGAGCCGACGCTGGCCAGCCTGCGCGGCCACATCGCCATCGGCCACGCCCGATACTCCACGACCGGCGCGAGCAACTGGGAGAACGCACAGCCCACGCTGCGCGCCACCCCGGCCGGCTCGACCATCGCCCTGGCCCACAACGGCAACCTGGTCAACACCGCCGAGCTGGGCCGGCGCGCCGCCGAGCAGGGCCTGCGCGACATCAATGCCACCTCCGACACGGCGCTGGTCACCGCGCTGCTGGCGGCCCGCCCGGACATCTCGGTCGAGGGCGCCGCACTCGAGGTCCTGCCGACGCTGCGCGGCGCGTTCAGCTTCGTCTTCATGGACGAGCACACGCTGTACGCCGCCCGCGACGTGCACGGGGTGCGCCCGCTCGTGCTGGGCCGGCTGGAGCGGGGCTGGGTGGTGGCGAGCGAGACCGCCGCCCTGGACATCGTCGGCGCCAGTGTGGTGCGCGAGGTCGAGCCGGGCGAGCTGATCGCCATCGACGAGCACGGGCTGCGGTCGAGCCGGTTCGGCACCCCGGAGCCCAAGGGCTGCCTCTTCGAGTACGTGTACCTGGCCCGCCCGGACACCACCATCGCGGGGCGCAACGTGCACTCGGCCCGGATGAAGATCGGGCGCACGCTCGCCCAGGAGCACCCGGTCGAGGCCGACATGGTGATGCCCGTCCCCGAGTCGGGGACCCCGGCCGCGATCGGGTACGCCGCCGAGTCCGGCATCCCCTACGGCGCCGGCCTGATGAAGAACGCCTACGTCGGACGGACCTTCATCCAGCCCTCGCAGACCATCCGCCAGCTCGGCATCCGGCTCAAGCTCAACCCGCTGCGGGAAAACGTGCGCGGCAAGCGCCTGGTGGTGGTGGACGACTCGATCGTGCGCGGCAACACCCAGCGCGCGATCGTGCGGATGCTGCGCGAGTCCGGGGCGATCGAGGTCCATGTGCGGATCTCGTCCCCACCGGTGAAGTGGCCGTGCTTCTACGGCATCGACTTCGCCACCCGCGCCGAACTGCTCGCCAACGGGCTGGACGTCGAGGGCATCCGGCGCTCGATCGGCGCCGATACGTTGGGGTACGTTTCGCTGGCCGGGCTGGTCGCCGCCACCGAGCAGCCGGCCTCCCGGCTGTGCCAGGCCTGCTTCGACGGCAGGTACCCGATCGATCTGCCGACCGACAATGTGATCGGCAAGCATGTGCTGGAAGGTGTCGTCCGGGCGGCGGGAGCCGCCTCAGGGGATGGGGCCGGCAACGGGGCCGTGCGCCTCGCCGCCAGTCCTGGCGGTGCGGACGCGCTGCTGCGCCCGTAACGTCGGCGGTCGCCGCGTCCGTGCGGTGGCCGCCCTAGGTACAAGGGGAGAACGTGACGCACGTGTCTGAGCGCAACGAGGTGGAACCGGCCGACGACAGCCCGAGCAGGCCAACCGGCACACCGGAGCGGCAGCCGTGGCTTGCCGGAAACGGTCGCCGCCGCCGGACCGTGACGTACGCCGACGCCGGGGTGTCGATCCACGCCGGTGAACGGGCCGTGGAGCTGCTGAAGACGAAGGTGCACCGGACGCACCGCCCCGAGGTGATGGGTGATCTCGGTGGGTTCGCCGGGCTGTTCCGGCTCACTTCGTCGAAGTACCGCAGCCCGATCCTGGCCGCCTCGACCGACGGGGTCGGCACCAAGCTCGCCATCGCCCAGGCGATGAACATCCACGACACGGTCGGCATCGATCTGGTCGCCATGGTCGTCGACGACCTGGTGGCCTGCGGTGCCGAGCCGCTCTTCCTGCTCGACTACATCGCCTGTGGCGAGGTCGTGCCGGACCGGGTGGCCGAAATCGGTGCCGGCATCGCGGACGGCTGCCGGTACGCCGGTTGTGCGCTGCTCGGCGGCGAAACGGCGGAACACCCCGGCGTGATGCGCCCCGATGAGTACGACATCTCAGGCACCGGCGTGGGCGTCGTCGAGGAGGACGAGATCCTCGGCCGGGACCGCGTCGAAGTCGGTGACGTGGTGATCGCGCTGGGCTCCTCCGGGCTGCACTCCAACGGATACTCCCTGGTCCGCCACGTGCTGCTGGGCGCCGCCCGGATGCGGCTGGAGAGCGTGGTCGAGGAGTTCGGGCGTCAGCGCACTCTCGGCGAGGAGTTGCTGACCCCCACCAAGATCTACGCCAAGGACTGTCTCGACCTGATGAAAGAGGCCGACATCCACGCGTACGCCCACGTCACCGGCGGCGGCATCCCCGGCAACCTGGTACGGGTGCTGCCCGATCACGCCGACGCGGTGGTGGACCGGTCCACCTGGCGGCCGCAGGCGATCTTCGACCTGGTGCAGACCAAGGGGAAGATCGAGAACATGGAGATGGAGAGCACCTTCAACATGGGGATCGGCATGCTCGCGGCGGTCGCCCCGGACGACGCCGACCGCGCACTCGCGTTCCTCACCGGGCGCAACATCAACGCCTGGCAGGTCGGCGAGGTCATCGAAGGCACCGGCACGGTGCAGATGGTCGGGTCGCACACCCGCGGCTGAACCGCGCCTCGTCGCCCCTTGACGCGTATCGTCGGGTTCCGAGCGTTGGAGGGTGCCGGTGGCGTGGTCGGGCATGCGAGGGATCGCTGCGATCCCCGGATATGTCGTGCTCCAGCCCACGACGCTGTGCAATCTCGATTGCACATACTGCTACCTGCCGCACCGGGCGCAGGATCGGCGCATGTCGGCGCAGGTCGCCCGCGCCGTGGCCGACTCCGTCAACTCCTGGGCGGCTGAGAACGACCGCTTCTCCGTGGTGTGGCACGGCGGCGAGCCGCTCGCCGCCGGGCGGGAGGCACTGGCCGAGCTGATGGCGCCCTTCGTCGGCGTGGAGCACCACATCCAGACCAACGCGACGCTCATCGACGACGAGTGGTGCGAGTTCTTCGGCACGCACGGAGTCCGGGTCAGCGTCAGCGTGGACGGCCCCGCCGACGCCAACGGCGAGCGGGTGACCCGGGCCGGGCGGCCCGCGTACCAGCGGATCATCCGCGGAGTCGAGGCCCTGCGCCGGCACGGCATCGGCTTCTCCGCACTGTGCGTGGTGGCCGCACCGCGGCCCGGGCTGGCCGCCGAGTTGTACGCCTACTTCCTTGACCTGGGCTGCGACGTGCTCGGCATCAACATCGAGGAGCAGGAGGGGGTCAACGCCCGCTCCAACGCGTTCGCGTCCGATGCGGTCCGCGCGTTCTGGTGCGAACTGGTGGCCGCGTGGCGGCGGGATCCGCGGATCCATCTCCGCGAGATCGAGTGGGTGCTGCGGTACGCCCAGGCGGTCCTCGATGGGGCGGCCGACGAGGTGCTGCCCCGATCACTGGACCCGATCCCAACCGTCGCGACCGACGGGCGGGTGTTTCTGCTGTCCCCGGAGCTCGCCGGCTTCACCGATTCCGGGTACGGCGACTTCTCCTCAGGCAACGTCCTGCGTACCCCGCTGCATCGCCTGCTCGTGGACGCGGCGTCGTCGGCCGGCTGGATTCCGGAGTATCTGAACGGGGTCGAGGCCTGCCGGGCGCAGTGCTCCTACTTCGGGTTCTGCGGCGGCGCACATGCCGCCAACCGGTACTTCGAGCACGGCCGCTTCGACGGGACCGTGACGAACCACTGCAGGAACAGCAAGATCCGTCTACTGGAGGGAGTACTGGATCATGCCGGAGCATCGTGACCCCGTCACGGACCGGGTGCACCGGGCTGCCGACGGCCTCGCCAGACTGCTGTCCGAGGCCACCGCGGCACGGCTCGCCAGAGCTGAGATCGCTGGGGGTGGGGCCGACGGCGGCAGCGCCGTCTGCGCCTGGAACCACTTCGAGAACATCCCGACGTTCTACAACTGGAACAACCGACCACGCTGACGGACCGCGACCCGGGTACGCGGCAGAGCCCGCATGCCCAGGTCGCGTTCCGGTGTCAGTCCGCGCTCGCTGCGTGGCAGCCCACCGGCGGGGGTCGAGGGTCAGCGCCGCCTGGCGGCACCGGGGCCCCGGTCGAAGTCGTCCTCTTCGACCGGATCGTCCTCTTCCGCATCGTCGGCTGAGTCTGCGGCATCCCCGAACTTGCTGTCGCTCGCTCGGCCGCTACTCGCGAGCTCCCGCTGCAAGGCGGTGAGGTCGGTGTCCGGTGAGTGATATTTCAACTCACGGGCCACTCTTGTCTGCTTGGCCTTCGCACGGCCTCGCCCCATGGCTCGACCCCCTCGCACAGAAATACGGGGCAGCCATGACCGGCGCGCCCCGACAACGTCAGGCATCACTCGTGGCTCTTACGGTACATGTCGGGGGCAAGGTTCGGCATCCCAGCCCTCCGGACATTCCGGTGGCGTTGATAACCGATCGGGCTGCTTCCGGTAACCCCCAAGCCCCGAGTACGGTCGTCACCCCGGTTGCCTATTCCTACCATGCGCGGGCGGTGCGTCAGCGCTCGCGGGGCAGGCGAATCGTCCGCAGCCGACCCACGTCGGCCATCCGGCGCTCAGCCAGCCGATCGGCCGCCACCGCGGGTGGTACACCGTCGGTTTCCGCCTGGCGCAGGATGCGCAGCGTGGTGTCGTAGATCCTGGTGGCCCGCGCCCGGGCCCGATCGAAGTTGAACCCCTCGATCTCGTCGGCCACCTGGATCACGCCGCCGGCGTTCACCACGTAGTCCGGCGCGTACAGGATGCCCCGGTCGGCGAGCAGCTTCTCGATTCCCGGGTGGGCCAGCTGGTTGTTGGCACCACCGGCCACGATCCTGGCGCGCAGCGCCGGGACCGTCTCGTCGTTGAGGGCGCCGCCGAGCGCGCACGGCGCGTACACATCGAGGTCCGCGCCCACCAGTGCCGCGGTGTCCGCGACCAGGTCGACCTGCGGCACGGTCTGCCGGGCCCACTCCAGGGCACGTTCGGAGATGTCGGTGGCCACGATGTCGGCGCCGTCGGCGAGCAGGTGCCCGGTGAGGTGCCGCCCCACCTTGCCCAGCCCGGCGATGCCGACCCGCCGCCCGGCCAGGGTGGGCCGGCCCCAGCGGTGCTCGGCGGCGGCCCGCATGCCCTGGAACACGCCGTACGCGGTCAGCACGGAGGAGTCGCCCGCACCGCCGTGCACCTCGGACCGGCCGGTGACGTACCGGGTCTCAGTGGCCACCACGTCCATGTCCTGCACGTACGTCCCGACGTCGCAGGCGGTGTAGTAACGGCCGCCGAGCGCCTCGACGAACCGGCCGTACGCCCGGAGCAGTGGCTCGGTCTTGATCGTCTCCGGGTCGCCCCAGATCACCGCCTTGCCTCCACCGAGGTCGAGCCCGGCCATCGCGTTCTTGTACGCCATCGCCCGGGACAACTCGAGCGCGTCGTGGACCGCGGCGTCCTCACTCGGGTACGGATGGAACCTGGTGCCGCCCAGTGCCGGGCCGAGCGCGGTGGAGTAGATCGCGATGATCGCCCGCAGCCCGCTCGCCTTGTCCTGACAGAAGACCACCTGCTCGTGGCCTGCACCGTTGCTCAACACGCCCATGGAGGTCAACCCTAGTGCGGGTCGCGCCGGTGGCGCGGGCGCGCAGGGCGCCCGGCGGCGCGCAAGCCGGGCGACGCATGGCCGCGAGCACGGGCCAAGCCGTCCATGGGACGATCGCGCAGTGCCGTCGCTGTTCGCGTCGTACCTCCGGGTGTATGAGCCACTGGCCGCGTTCGACCGTGAGCGGCGGCTCTACTGGCGCCGCTACGTGCGCGAGGGTCGGGCGATCGGGCCGCTGGAGGGTCCGGGGCGCCAGCGCATCGCCGTGCTGGAGGCGCTCGGCGCCAACTGGACCCGGCTGCCGGACCTGCCCGACGAGGCGTACGTCCTGGAGGCCGACGACACGCTGCTGGTCTGCCCCTGGAACCTGCGGGTAAGGGTCGCCGAGGCGGCCCTCACCGCGCGGGACGGGGTGCCCGGGGTGATCGCCGACGCCTTCGTGCCGCCGCGCTTCGCCGGCCTGGCGAAAAGCGTGGTGGACGACTGGCGCAGCGGAAACCGGGTGCTGGAGCACGGTCTTCCCCGGGTGCACGAGCAGGTGACGACGTGGGGCGTTCCGCTGCGCTGGTTCGGCTTCGTCGACCTGACCGAGCGGGAGTTGTCGCTGCGCCCGGGTCGCCGGGTGCTGCGGTACCGCACCGAGATCGCCAAGGCCCGGCGCCGTGCCAACAAGGCGAGCGCCGTGCTGCGCCGGGGGATCGGGGACGCCCCGATCACCTCCGCGGTGGAGGAGACCGCACGCTGGCTGGAGCAGTTCCACCCGCGCTCCGTGGTCGAACTGGACTACGGCGGCCTGGTTTCCCTGCTGTCCGACGACGCGCTGCGCGAGGACGACTCGCCCGGCCTGGTCGCGGCGGGGCTGGGCGCGGTGGCGCGCGGCGATGGCGAGGCGGCGACCGAGGCGTACGAGAAGCTGGTCGATCGCTGGCGCGCGGTGCGCCTACTTGAGCGCTATAACTAATTTGGGCAGAAGGTCATTTTCGCGCCATCTGCACTAGGCCAGGACAGGCCGAATCCATCGTCTTCGTATGCGGTTGTTGCACAGAGCGTAAGTTTTCCTCTCCTATATCGCCGATTCGTCAGTACAAAAGGGAAAATCCCCGATTCATCATCCAACCATCTAGCGACCTTCATCCGTTCGGCCCATGTCGGACATCGGGGACTAGCCGGACCATGGAAACGCCTCGGCCGGCGGGACCCCGGCCGTCGTCTATGAGGCACCTGTGGAGGAGTAACGATGGCATCGCGCACGCACGAACCCGAGCCGCTGCTCACGCCGGCCGAAGTTGCATCCATGTTCCGCGTTGACCCGAAGACCGTGACTCGGTGGGCCAAGGCGGGCAAGCTCAGCGCTATTCGGACCCTCGGTGGGCACCGTCGATACCGTGAGTCCGAAGTACGTGCCCTCCTGCAGGGCCAGATTCCCACGCAGCGCGTGGGCGACTGAATCACCCCGCCTCCGTCGGGAGGCGAGTCCTACGGGGGCGAGGGTAGCGCGCGGCGCCACCCCGCCCCCTGTTGTGTTCCCACCCATGTCCGGCACCCGGCACCCGGCGGCTCAGGCGTCGCCGAGCGAGATGCGCAGCCCGACGGTTCCCGCTTCACCGCGGCGCCACGTACTCAGCGTGATCGTGAGCGGGCCGGTCAGCCAGTACTTGCGCTTCAGTAGTCCGCGCACCCGGCGGGCCCCCGGGCCGTCCAGGATCGTGGCGGTGCCCGGGACGGCCGGGCCCAGTGGCTTGCCGCGCAGTGTGCAGGGCGCCACGGTGACGCGCCCGTCGCGCCGGATCCGTTTCACCTTGCCCGAGTCCGCCACCGTCCAGACGACCAGGTGGTCGCCGTCACGCGCCGCCCAGACCGGGGTCGGGACTCCGGTTCCATCCCGCCGGAACGTCGTCACCAGGACATATTTGGCCGCCGCGAGTTCAGTGAACGTGGTCATCCCGCCACGCTAATCCCGATTCACCGTCAGCAGCACCTTTCCGACATGCTCGCTCGAGGCCACGAGTTGGTGCGCCTGGGCCGCCTCGGGCAGCGGAAACCGACGATCGACGATCGGCCGGATCCGCCCCTGCTCGACGAGTGGCCAGACGTCCCGCCGTACGCCGGCAATGATGTCCGCCTTCTGCGCCGCAGGCCTGGCGCGCAGCGTGGTCGCGGCCAGGCTGATCCGCTTGGCCATCAGCGCGGCCAGGTCCACCTCGGCCCGGCGGCCCCCCTGCAGGCCGATGATGACCAGGCGACCGTCGGGTGCCAGGGCGGCGATGTTCCGAGCGAGATAATCGCCGCCGACAATGTCCAGCACCACATCGACCGGTCCGGCCCGCGCCACGAAGTCTTCAGTCGAATAGTCGATCGTGACGTCGGCCCCGAGCTCTCTGAGTACGCCGTGCTTGGCCGCCCGCGCGGTGGTCACCACCCGCGCCCCGAGCGCCACCGCGAACTGGATGGCGAACGTCCCGATGCCGCTGCCGCCACCATGGATCAGCACCGTTTCGCCGGGCTGGAGCCTGGCCACGCCGATCAGGTTGGACCACACCGTGCCCGCCACCTCCGGGAGCGCTGCGGCGTCGGCCAGGCTCACTCCGGCCGGCACCGGCAGGACCTGGCCGGCCGGCACGGTGACCCGTTCCGCGTACCCGCCACCGGCGAGCAGCGCGCAGACCGGGTCACCGATCGCCCACCCGACGACGCCGTCGCCGAACTCCGCGATCCGGCCGGAGCATTCCAGGCCCGGGTACGCCGAAACGCCCGGCGGCGGCGGATAGCGCCCTTCCCGCTGCAGGAGGTCGGCCCGGTTCACGGCGGTGGCGACGACGTCGATGAGCACCTCGCCGGGTGCGGGCACCGGGTCGGGTACCTCTCGCCAGGCCAGCACGTCGGGGCCGCCCGGCTCGATGATCTCGATGGCATGCACGGGTCCATCGTCCGGTAGCCGTTGCGGGCCTGCCATCCGGAGTGGCGTTCGCGCCGGGGGTGGCACAATCGGCCGATGGATGGCGCACTTCCGGCGGCGGTGGCACACCTCCGCGAGGTGTTCGCCCGCTATCCGCGTCGGGCGGTGCTCGACGGCTGCCCGCACTGCCGGGGGTCGGTATCGGTCGCAGACCACGATCTCTACTCGCTGACCATCAGTCTCGGCAACACCGTCGGCGACACCGCGGACGTGAAAAGCCTGCTGCCGATGCTGCTGGAGCGGCTGGTCAGCTCAACGGAGCTGGATGCGAACATCGTTCTGGGAAAGCTGCCCCGCGAGCAGTGGCGTACCTGGCCCGACGTCGAGCAGCGCGCTGTCGAGGCGTATCTCGACGCGGTGTGGCGGTCGCTGTTGGCGGCCTATCCGTCGCAGGTAGGGTCGTTCACCGACCCGACCGACTTCCTCGACGCCGTCGCCGTCGCCGGCCAGAGCATCGACCGGTATCTCGACGTCTGGGATCTGGCCGACGGGTCGGCGGCAGACCGTCACCTGGCCGAGACGGTGACCGGCGGCAAGGGCGGCGCCAGTGAGCACCGCAGCCTGGACAGGTGGCTGCAGCGCGAGTCGGTCCGCGCCCGCTTGGAGCGTGCCCTCGAGCGCGACCTCGACCGGCCCTGGGCCGGCGACCTCGCGCTGGCGCACGATTTCCTCCGGACGTGACGACACCGGTCAGCCCGGGCCGGTAGCGGCGCGGTGCGGCGCGGGCCCCGCTCCATAACCGACGTTTCAGGAATGGCCCGGGATCGGGCTTTCCCCCGACTTCTCGGATTAGGTCTGTTCGCCCCCATTGTGGCCGGCGTTTGTTGCGCGCCGGAAAGTCGGCGCGAAATTGGCGCCCAGAGATGTGCAACGATGACTCCCGCCACTGGTCGTGGTGGGTTGTTTTATCGAGGACTGGAGAGACTTCATGGCGGATGGAATCGAGCGGGCCCCGGCACACCGTCGTGCCCTCTACGGACTGAAACTGACCGGCACCGCTGTACTGGTGATTGGAGGTCTCCTGGTAACGACGATACCGGCAGCCGCCGCGACGCAGGGTGCGCCGCGTGCCGTATCGGTGATGCCGAATGGGGAACTCGGTAGCCGCGACAGTTTCCAACCGGTCATTTCCGGTGGTGGACGGTCCGTGGCGTTCGAGTCGGATGCCCCGAATCTGGTCGCCGGTGTCGACAACAGTCAACGTCAGGTGTACATCCGCGACATCGGGACCGGAGTGACCCGGCTCGCATCGGCCAGTTCCGGCAACATACCGGGCAATCTCGGCAGTCGGTATGCGTCGATGAGTGACGACGGCCGTTACGTCGCATTTGTATCCGAGGCCACGAACCTTGTAGCGAATGACACGAACGCCGCACCGGACGTGTTCGTCCGCGACGTGACCGCAGGCGTCACCACCCGTGTCTCGGTCTCCTCCACCGGAACCCAGGCCAACGCCGGCGCGTCGCTGGTCAACATCTTCATGTCTGCCGACGGCAGGTACGTGGCGTTCCACTCGGCATCCACCAACCTGGTCTCCCAGGGCTCGTTTTCAAGCGGGCAGGTGTACGTGCGTGACCGGACCAACGGTACGACGAAGGTGGGCTCCGCGAACTCCTCCGGTGTGGCGGCGAACAACGACAGCGAGATATCCGCTGCCGGCGCGCTCTCCCGGGACGGCCGCTACCTGGTGTTCTCGTCAATCGCCTCGAATCTGGTGAGCGGAGATACCAACGCCCACTATGACTCCTTCGTCCGCGACATGACCACTGGCGCGATCCGCCGGTTCTCGATGAATGCGAATGGCGCTCAACTTACCAATCACAACACTCAGGCGGTCATCTCGGCAGACGGCCAGGTGGTTTCCTGGGTTCAGGACGGCGTCGCGTTGCATGTCCGCACCCGCTCGACCGGAGCGGTACTGGCCCGGCTCCCCGCCGGCCCCAACGGCCCGGTGCTGTCCGCGAATGGCAAGCGGATCTCCTACTACGCAATTGCAGCGAATGGAACCAACCAGTCCTACGTCAAGGACCTGCCCAGCGGCACGCCGCTTCAGATCACCGCACCGTACAACGGCACTGCCGGCGTGGGCGGCGGCTATGTCGGGGACCTGTCCTCCGATGGCCGGACGGTGACGTTCTTCTCCGACAGCCAGGACATCACGGCCGCCGGCTCCGGGGGCGCGTTCCAGGTGTACACGCGAAGCCTTTCCGCGCCATAGCCCAGCCGGCGAAGGGCCAGGTGAGCGTTGGTCTCACCCGGGCCCTTCGCGGTCCGGTCGAGGGTGACCGGCCGGGACGGTGCCCAGAGCGGCGACGTCCCCGGTCACCCATGGCACTTGATCGCCGGTGGGATCTGGCACACTGACCGGAGGGTGCGGACGATGTCCTTCGACCAGGACCGCGCCCTGCCGCGGGTCACGCCGCCGAAGGCGGTGCGGCCGATCCGCGGCGTAGGAGGGCTCGCCTAGTGGCCGATGGCGGCGGTCTTGAAAACCGCTACAGGGCAACCTGTCGAGGGTTCGAATCCCTCGCCCTCCGCCAGCAGCTACACGTAGAATCGCACGTCAGAGCCCCTGTCCGGTCCGTCGGCGGGGGCCCCGCCGTGTCCGGCCGTGTCCGGCCCGCACCGGTTCGCCGCCCCCGATGCGTCCCCAAGTTGGCGCACCGGCGAGATCCTGTCCCCTGACGGTCTGCTGGCTCAGGGGCGGCCCGCGCTCTCTCCGTGGAAGAAGTCCGGGCCGTACGCTGACAGACGGTGGTGCGCTACGCCCTCCAGGCGACGACCAACGTCGCGATGGCAAGGACGATCGCCACCAGGCGGACGGTCCGGGCGTTGCTTTCCAGGGCATCCCGGATCATCCGCCCGAGTTCGGCGATGATCTGATCTCGCATGTCTCACCTCCTCCGCATGCTGACGGACATCTCTCCTTGAGCTCCGGTCGTTCGAGATACAGCTCGCCGCCCTGGCTGTCCACATACGCGACGTCCGGGTCCGCCGGCTCCGCGAACTCCAGGAGCGCGAGGGAGCCCGGCATGCCCGGGTGGGCGCCGGCGGAGAACGGCAACACCTGGACCACGACGTTCGGGCGCCGGGCCTCAGCGCCCTACGACCAAGCCCGGGGTGCGCCAAATTGCCGGCTGGATCTGCATTCCGTCCAGGTGCCCCTTGGCCCGGATCGAGAGGCAGAGGCGATACGAGCTCGCCTGAATGGACAGCGACGTGCTCGTATTCACGACGATCCCGGCGTATCGGCAAGTATGCGTTGCTCAG
>DATHBD010000021.1:0-3062 GCA_035296325.1 Micromonosporaceae bacterium
TGGCCCGGGCCGTGGACGTGTAGTACGCGGATCCGCCCGCGCCGGTATGGCGGATGGTGCCGGTAGCGGTCACCACCGCGGGAACGGTGTCCTCGCTGCGCAGCAACCAGGATGCGCCGGCCTCGCCGGTGTGGGCCGACAGCGTGGTACCCGTCGTGTCGGTGAACGTGTCGTTGGAGGTGAACGTCTCACCGAGGCGCCAGTAGCCCGCCAACCCGCTGGTGGCCAGGACCGCCGTCGCATACGCGCTGTTCTTCCGGACGGTGTTGGCGCTGGCGTTGATGGACTCGTTGCCGACCCGGTCATAGGTGAGGTACCGGTACTGGTAGCAGGTGCCCCCGGCGATCGTGGTGTCGCTGAACGGCGTCGATGGGTTGGTGCCGGCGGCGAGCGTGGTGAAGCTGGTGAAGGACCCGCAAACGTTATTGGTGTACGGGGCGGAGGCGCGTTGCAGGAGGCCCCCGGTCGGGTTCAGGCCCGAGCCGGCGTCCGTGCCGGCCGCGAACGTGATGCTCACCGAGGTGCCGGTGGTCACGCCGTCGGTGTAGCTGATGGACCCGCCGGTGGGGCCGGTCGCGTCGGCGGTGGGGGTGAAGGACGCGGTCGGAGAGACCAGGTCGGCGTGGTTGGTGGCCGTCACGGTCTTCGCTCCGGGCGCGGCGGGCGTGCCGCTCCAACTGTAGATGTTGACGCCGGCCGTGCCGGCGGTCGAGCTCCAGTTGGCCCCGAGCGCCGGGAAGGCGTAGCTGGCGATGCCGGAGTCGGGGTCGGTCGCTGTGGCGGTCACGGTGAATGAGCCGCTGGCGGCGCCGCTGCTGCGGTAGTAGACGGTGTTGCCGCTGACGTGGGTGTTGGCTCCGGCGGTGAAGCCCAGCGTCGGCGCCGCTGGTGCGGTCGTGTCGACCTTGATGTCGCCGCTGACATAGGTGGTCTGCGCGCCGATGTCGTCGGTGACGACGTACTGGTAGCGGTAGCACGCCGTGGTGGCCGGGATCGTGTCGCTCTTCGTGGCGTCGTCGGCGGTGCCGCTGACCTGGGTGTAGACGGTCCAGGCCGAGCAGGTGCCGTCGGCGGTGCCCGCGGAGGAAAGGGTGCCGCTCGCGCGGTACAGCAGCGCGCCGGTCGGTGGGATGCCGTCGGAGTCGCTGCCCTTGTCAAGGGCGATGGTCAGCGCGGTCGGGGTGGCGTAGCGCGCGGCGGTGAGGCCGGTCGCGTCGACCGACCCGCCGGTTGGCCCCGGCGCCAGGAAGTTGTAGTGATCCAGCACTGTCGCGGGCGACATGGCGGTGTTGTAGAACGCCACCTCGTCCAGCGTGCCGTTGAAGTAGCTCTGGGTCGACAGGTTGCTGCGACCGGGGGCAATCCGGCCGACCGTGAAGCCGTAGGCGTCGACGACGGTGTTCAAGGTGACGGCCGCGCTGCCGCCGGTGCCGGCGACCCCATCGACGTACATCTTGACCGTCGTGCCGTCATAGGTGACGGCGACGTGGTGCCAGCCGTTGTCGTTGAAGTTGCTGGGGAAGGTGAACGTCCGGTCGGACGTGCTGTTCGCGCTGAGCTTGATCTGCGTGCCCCCACTCTCCAGCCAGGCAGCGAACTGCTGACCGGCGGTGGGATGGCTCCCGTAGCTGAACAGTGCCTGCCGGAACTGGCCGACCGCGATGCCCGGCGTCTTGAACCAGGTCTCCACGGTGCGGGCCGCGGCGCCGACCGGAAGCGACGTCGTCGGCGCCTGCATGTAGTCGTTGACGCCGTCGAACTGCGCGGCGGTGTTGGAGTCGCCGGACAGAGCGCCGGTGACGCCCAACTGCGGGCCCTTGTGGTAGTCGCCGGTGTTGGCTCCCTTGCTGTCCAGTGCCGGGTATGACACCTCCACCTCGTCGAGGAGCATCCCGTTGGTGTCGGTGGCAGCGTTACTGAAGTTGCTCCACTGGATCGCGGCGCGGCCGGCCGCGGTGATGCTGGCATCGACGACGGTGACCCGGGTGATCCCGTCGACGAGCAGACGGATCGTCGAACCCCTCATGTCCAGCCCGACGCGATAGGTCGAGCCGAGGGCCAGTGCCTGGGTGTACCCGGTGCCGCCGATACCGGACGTCGAGCCGCTGACCTTCTTCCAGAGCCGCCAGTTCGTGCCGTCGTAGCCCGCGGTGTAGAACGTGCCGCTACCGGCGCCGGCCGGGTCGAGTCGCCCGACCACCCCGGCGATGTCCGAGCCCAGATACGTCTGGTATCTGAGGTCGGCCTCGACGAGGTAGTCGGCCGACGTGGGAACGGCGGAGCTGTAGTACGTGATGTCGCCCAGGCCGTTGCGCCGGACCATGCCGGACGGGGTGATCACGGCCGTGATCGTGTCGCTGGCCTTGCGGGTCCACGTCGTGCCGGTCTGCGAGGTGTGGTTGGACAGGACCGTGCCGGCCGGGTCGGTGAAGGTGTCGGAGGACGAGATCGGTGGTTCGCCGAGACGCCAGTGGCTCACCAGGCTCGGCGTCGCGTTCACGGTGCCGGCGTAGTCGACCTTCGCCTTGGTGCCGGGGTGCCAGAACGCGGTGTTGCCCACGTTGTCGGCCATCACGTACTGGTACCAGTAGCACATGCCGTTGACGAGACTGGTGTCGGTGTGCGGGCTGGTGACGTTGTTGATGTTGAAGATCGTCTCGGTGCCGGTGCAGACGCCGTTGACCAGGGGCTGTGAGATGCGCTTCAGCCGCCTCGACGTGAGGTTGAGTCCGGAGCCGCTGTCGGTGCCGTCGGTGAAGGTGACGGTGATGGACCGTCTCGTGGTGTAGCCGTCGATGTGGCTGACAGCGCCGCCGCTGGGTGCGGTCGAGTCGGGGACTGTGGTGAAGCTCGCGGGGCCGGAGACCCGTCCGGCGTTGTCGGTGGCGGTGACGTTTCGCGCGGCGGGAGCGGGGACTGTCGGGTTGACGGTCCAGGTGTAGGTGTTGGTGTTGGTGGTGCTCGGGACGCTCCAGCCGGTGCCGAAGTTGGGGTACTGGTAGGAGGCGATCCCGGACTGGGTGTCGGTGGAGGTCGCGGTGACGGTGAACGAGCCGCCCGCC
>DATHBD010000022.1:0-19726 GCA_035296325.1 Micromonosporaceae bacterium
TGGCCCGGGCCGTGGACGTGTAGTACGCGGATCCGCCCGCGCCGGTATGGCGGATGGTGCCGGTAGCGGTCACCACCGCGGGAACGGTGTCCTCGCTGCGCAGCAACCAGGATGCGCCGGCCTCGCCGGTGTGGGCCGACAACGTGGTACCCGTCGTGTCGGTGAACGTGTCGTTGGAGGTGAACGTCTCGCCCAGGCGCCAGTAGCCCACCAACCCGCTGGTGGCCAGGACCGCTGCGGCGTAGGGGCCGAAGGCGGAGATCTTCGCGATGTTGGCGCTGGTGTTTGCCTGGACGTTGCCGACGTTGTCGGCGGTGACGTACTGGTACTGGTAGCAGTTGGCGCTGCTGACCGCGGTGTCGGTGTAGGGCGAGGTGGGGTTCGCGGCGCCGATGGTGGTGTAGCCGGTGAAGGTGCCGCAGGTGCCGGAGTTGTTGGGTGCGGTGGCACGTTGCAGCACGCGGCCGGCGGTGTTGAGGCCCGATCCGCTGTCGGTGCCGGAGGTGAAGCTGACCTGGATCGATGCGGTGGGGTAGGTCGCGTTGTTGTAGGTGACGCTGCCGGCGGTCGGCGCGGTGCTGTCCGCGACCGGGGTGAACGTCGCGTTGGCGGACGCGATGCCGGCGTAGTTGGTGGCCGACACGGTCGGGGTGCCGGGGGCCTCGGGTGTGGTGGAGGTCCAGGTGTAGGCGTGTACGCCCAGGGCACCGGGCGTCCCGGTCCAGCTCGCGCCGAGGCTGGCGAAGTTGTACGAGGCGATGCCGGAGTTGGTGTCGGTCGCGGTGGCGGTGACGGTGAATGAGCCGGTGGCGCCGCTGGTGTGGTCCGGGTCGTAGTACAGCGTACCGCCGCTGACGTACGTGCTGGTGCCGGCGGTGAAGGCAAGGGTCGGGGTGGTGGATGCGGTGGTGTCGACCTTGATCTCGCCGCTGATGTAGGTGGTCTGTGCGCCGATGTTGTCGGTCACCACGTACTGGTAGCGGTAGCACGCCGCGTTGGTGGCGGGGATCGTGTCGCTCTTGGTGGCGGCGTCGGCGGTGCCGCTGACCTGGGTGTAGACGCTCCAGCCGGTGCAGGTGCCGACGGCGGTGCCGTTCGAGGCCAGGGTGCCGCTGGCGCGGTACAGCAGCGCGCCGGTCGCCGGGATGCCGTCGCTGTCGGTGCCCTTGTTCAGCGCGATGGTCAGTGCCGTCGGGGTGGCGAAGCGCGCGGCGGTGAGACCGGTCGCGTCGACCGATCCGCCGACCGGCC
This sequence comes from Micromonosporaceae bacterium, assembly GCA_035296325.1. Taxonomy (GTDB): domain Bacteria; phylum Actinomycetota; class Actinomycetes; order Mycobacteriales; family Micromonosporaceae; genus DATHBD01. Next base: position 1,252 of record DATHBD010000022.1, read on the forward strand.
CCTGCTCCAGGAACTTGAAGTGCTCCAACACTGTTGCGGGTGGCATGGCGTAGTTGTAGATCGCCACCTCGTCGAGCGATCCGTTGAAGTAGCTGGCGGTGGAAAGGCCGCCCCGGTCGGGGGCCATCCGGCCGACCGTGAAGCCATGGGTGTCGGCGACGGTGTTCAGGGTGAGGGTCGCGCTGCCGCCCGTTCCGGCGACCCCATCGACGTACATCTTGACCGCGGTGCCGTCGTAGGTGATGGCGAAGTGGTGCCAGCGATTGTCGTTGAAGTTCGCGAAGGTGAACACCCGGTCGAAGGCGGCGGCCGAGGCGGAAAACTTGATCTGCGTACCCCCCGCCTCGAGCCAGGCAGCGAACGCCTGACCGTCGGCAACGCTCCCGTAGTTGTACAGCGCCTGCCGAGCCTGGCCGTGCGCGAGGCCCGGCGTCTTGAACCACATCTCCACGGTGCGTGCCGCGGCGCCGACCGGAATCGGCGTGGCCGTCGGCGCGATCGTTGTCAGCGCCTGCATGTGGTCGTTCGTGCCGTCGAACTGCGCGGCGGTGTTGGTGTCGCCGATCAGGCCGCCGGCGACGCCCAGCAGCGGGCCCTTGTGGTAGTCGCCGGTGTTGGTCCCCTTGCTGTCGATCGCCTGGTGTGACACCTCCACCTCGTCGAGGAGCATCCCGTTGCTGTCGGTGGCAGCGTTCGTCCCGTTGCTCCACTGGATCCCGGCCCGGCCGGGCCCGGGGATGCTGGCGTCCTGGACCGTGACCCGTTCGATCCCGTTGACGAGCAGACGGATCCTCGAGCCTTTCATGTCCAGCCCGACGCGATGGGTCGAGCCGAGGGTCAGGGCCTGCGTGTATCCGGTGCCGCCGATGCCGCTCGTGGTGCCGTTGACCTTCTTCCAGAGCCGCCAGTTCGTGCCGTCGTAGCCGGCGGTGTAGAACGTGCCGCTGCCGGTGCCGGCCGGGTCGAGTCGCCCGACCACGCCCGCGATGTCGAAGTCGAGGTACGTCTGGTACCTCAGGTCCGCCTCGACGAGGTAGTCGGCCGACGCCGGAACGGCGGAGCTGTAGTACGTGATGTCGCCCAGGCCGTTGCGTCGCGCCATGCCGGAGGGGGTGATGACGGCGTTGATGGTGTCCCCGGCCTTGCGGGTCCACGTCGTCTGGGTCTGTGAGGTGTGGCTGGACAGGACCGTGCCGGTGGGGTCGGTGAAGTTGTCGGACGAGTTGATCGCGGTCTCACCCATGCGCCAGTAGCTGACCAGGCCGGAGCTGGTGGCCACCGCGTTGGCGTAGTCCACCTTGGTGGTACTGCCGCTGTTCCAGTACGCGGTGTTTCCCAGGTTGTCCGGCATCACGAGCTGGTAGGTGTAGCAGTTCCCGCTGACGACGGTGTTGTCGATGTGCGGGCTCGTGACGTTGGAGATGTTGACGATCGTGGTGGTGCCGCTGCAGACACCGTTGACCAGAGGCTGCCCGGTGCGCTTCAACCGCGCACCGGCGGGGTTGAGCCCGGAGCCGCCGTTGTCGGTGCCGTTGGTGAAGGTGACGGTGACCGACGGGCCGGTGGCGTAGCCGTCGATGTGACTGACGGTGCCGCCGCTGGGCGGGTTGTCGTCGGCGACCAGGGTGACGGCCGTACCGGTTGAGGTGGCGCCCGCGTTGCTGGTGGCGGTGATGTTTTTCGTGCCCGGGGCGGCGGGGACGCCGGTCCAGCTGTAGGTGTGCACGCCGGTGGCGCCGGGGGTCGAGGTCCAGTTGGTGCCCAGGGCGGGGAAGGCATAGGAGGCGATGCCGGAGGCGAGGTCCGCGGCGGCGGCGGTGGCGGTGAAGGAGCCCGTGGTCTCGGCCGACTTGTAGTAGACGGTCATGCCGACCGGGTAGGTGTTGCTCAGGGCCGAGAACGCCAACGTGGGCGCGGACGGGGCGGTGGTGTCGACCTTGATGTCGCCGCTGGTGTAGGTGGTCGGGTTCCCGAGGTTGTCCACCACGATGTAGCGGTAGCTGTAGCAGGCCTGATCGGCGACGGTGTCCGCCTTGGGGCTCGCCGGGTCGGTGCCGCCGGTGATCAGGGTGTACTCGCCGTAGCTGCCGCAGACGCCGTTGGTGTTGCCTGGGCTGGTCAGGGTGCCGGTCGCCCGGAGCAGCTGCGCGCCTGACGTGGCTACGCCGTTGGCGTCCGTGCCCTTGACCAGCGCGAGGCTCAACGTGGTGGAGGTGGAGTAGCTGCTGCCGGTGCCGACCAGGCCGGTCGCGTCCACCGACCCGCCGGACGGGCCGGTGGCGTCGCTGACGAAGGTGAGCATGGTGGTGACCGTGTTGCCTGCCACGTCAGTGCCGGTGACGGTTTCCGTGGGCGAGCTGGTGGTCGCGGCGGTCCAGGTGAAGGTGGTCGAGACGTAGGGCCCGCCGGCCGGGGTGGTGACCGAGGTGGACGTGTGGCTGAAGCCGGTCGAGGTGCCGGCGAGTTCGGCGGTGCCGCTGGAGGCCGGCCCCGAGCCGGCCGGGTCGGACACCGCGTTGGTCAGGGTGAAGGAGCCGGCCGCGGCGCCGCGATAGGTGACGGTGGTACCGGTCAGGACTGCGCTGCCGGTGACGTTGTTCAGCGTCAGGGCGTTGACCGGTGCGGTGGTGTCGATGGAGACGACCTGGGTCTGCACCACGGAGACGTTGCCGCCGCCATCGGTGGCGTAGTACCTGATGGTTGTGGTGGTGGCCACGGAGATCGGCGCGCTGTACGCCAGGGCGGTGCCCGAGGTCAGCGGGTCGCTGCCGTCGAGGGTGTACCGGATCTCGCTCACGCCGGAGCCGGCACCGTCGGTGCCGCTCAGCGTCACCAGGACCGGCGAGGTGTTGTTCCAGCCGGCACCGTTGGCCGCAGGGCCGAGGAGCGCACTGGCCGTCGGTGCGGTGAGGTCCACCACGATGTTGAAACTCGCCAGTGAGCCGTTCGCGCCGACGGCGTAGACGGTGTGGGCGCCCTCGGTGGTGCCGTCCGGGATGGTCAGCGCGGTGATGGTCGCGCCGCCCCCGCTGTCCGTCGTGGCCGGCGACCCGCTGAGCACGGTGTTCGCGTCCAGGCGGTAGGTGAGGCCCTCACTGACACCGAAGCCGGTCAGGGTGCCGGTGGTGGTCGTGGATAGCTGGGCACCGAAGGTCGTCCTGGCCAGGGTGAGCACCGCCGCGCCCACACTGACCTGGGCACTCTTGGAACTCTCCGGGCCCTGCCAGTTGGTGCCGATCAGTGGCGTCACCGTGTACTTCCATGATCCGAGCGGCACGGCGGCCTCGGTACAGGACAAGGTCGTGATGGTGCCCGAGCAGCCGGTCCCGGTGGACTGCAGCGCCGAGGTGCCGGCGTCGTAGCGCTTGACCAGGTAGCCGGCGACAGCGTGACCATCCGACAGCGTGGTCGCGGGCCAGCTCACCGCCACGCCCTGGGCGCCGCCGACCACCGCGCCCGGCGCCGACTGCGCGCCGATGCTGGCCGCCGTCGCAGTGCCGTTCGCCCCGCTGGCTGCTATACCGCCCCAGTACGCCCACGCCGCGCCGGCCGTGATGCCCGCGGCGAGGCCCAACGCCCACAGCAGCAGGACGAGCCGACGCCGCACCGACCAGCCGGCCCGGGTGACAGGCGCGGGCGCCGTCGCGGCCGGCGCCGCGACCAAATCGTCGCCGTCGGGGATGGGCAGCTCCGTGGGCGCGTGCGGGCGTTCGGGGGTACGCGTGCGGGCGCCCGCACCGGCGGTCAGGGTCATCGCGGTGTAGCCGACGATCGCGCCGATAAGCACGTACCGGGCGGCCTGGCCACGGGGCTTCGGAGCGTTCCGCGCGGTCATGAGCCGTGGCCGATGCGGTAGTGGTCGGTGACCGTGACCTGGCTCAGGGCGGTGTTGTAGACCGCTACCTCGTCCAACGCCCCCACGAAGTAGTTGGTCGCGTTGCCGATCCGACCGATGTTGAGGTTGGGCGAGGAGGCGAGCGACGCGGTGCTACGGCCGGCAGAGCTCGCCAGCGTGCCGTCCACGTAGAGGCGGACCATGCCGGACGACCTGGTGCGGGTCATGACGACGTGATGCCAGGCACCGTCGTTGAATCCGGTTGCGGACATGATGGAGCCGTCCGGAGTGCCCACGCCGGCGACGATCCGACCGTCGGATCGCAACGAGGTACCGAAGTCGTTCGCCGCGCCGGCCACCTCCGCGTCGACCAACCCGGCGCCGGCCCACCACTGGGCGCCGGTGCCGATCCCCGCGGTCGAGGCGAACCAGAACTCGAGAGTGAAGTCGTCGGCGATCTGTCGGGTGGCGAGCGCATAGTTGGTGCCGGTGAACCGCATGGCGGCGTTGAGATCGCCGGCCAGGCTGCCGGGGACGTTGAGCAGCGGTGTGCCGAACATGGTGCCGGGGTTGCCGCCGTAGCGGTCGGTGAGGATGGTGCCGGTGTTGATCGTGACGCGCACGCTGTCCAGGTGCAGGCCGGTGAAGTTGCTGCTGGCGGTGGTGGTCCCGGTCTTCCAGTCTCCGTCGAGCAGACCCGCCCGGCCGGCGGCGGTGATGGTGGCGTCGGTGATGCTGGCCGTCACAGTTTCGTTGACGTAGAGCTTGATCGCGCTACCGATCATGTCGAGGCGCAGCCGGTAGGTCTGACCGACGGTGAGCACCGCGGTGGCCGAGGTCGCGAGGTTGGTACTGACGCCGTTGATCACCTTCATCAGGTGCCAGGCGGTGGTGGACTGCTGGTAGCGGGCGTAGTAGAAGGTGCCGTTGGCGTTGCTGGTGTCGACCCGGCCGATCACGCCGGTCATGTCACCGGGCACGGTCGAGCGGACGTGCACGTCGGCCTGCACGGCATAGTCGGCCCCGACCGGGGCGCCGGAGGCGGTGTAGACCGCGTACCCGCCACTGCGGCGGACCCGGTTCGCGTCGGTGAGGACCGCGTTCGGCGAGCCACTACCGGCCAGCACGGTCCAGGTGGCGCCCACCTCGCCGGTGTGCGACTGCAGCGTCGTGCCGGTGTCACCGGTGAAGTTGTCGGCCACGTTCGGGTCGTCGCCGAGGCGCCAGTGACTGACCAGCCCGGTCGTGGTCCCGGTCGAGGTCAGGTAGTCCGGGCTGGCGATCACGTACACGGTGAACGTCGCGCCCTGGCACGCCTGAGCGGCGGTGAGGCTCATCGCCAGGGCACCGGCGAGGTTGACCGGCAGGGAGCCGTTGATTCCTCCGACCTTCGGTGGCACCGACCAGCCGAGCCCGTTGTTGGTCTGCGCGGCGAAGGCGAGCGAACTCACCCCGCACGCGGCGTGGCCCGCGTCCACGCTGTACCCGTTGGTGCCGCTCGCGGTGTCGAGGTAGAGCGCGCCGATCCGGGCGGTGTATCCGTTGGGGTTGGAAATCGTCAGCGCCACGTCGGACTCCCCGCCGGGGTGCAGCTTCCCGACGGGAGTGCCCGGGCTGACCGTCAGCAGCAGTGGCGTCGCGGTGGCGCCGGCGCTGACGCCAGTGCCGGTGGTGGTCCAGTACGCGGCGGCTCCGGAGGTTATGGACAGGGCCAGGCCGATACCGACGAGACGGGCCAACCGCCGCCGGAGCGGCGCCGGTGTCCGTAGCTTCCGGAACGCATGGCGAGCGTGGCGGCTGGCTGGGCCGTGCCAGCTCCGCAACGAGGACCTCACGACGCTGCCCTCCACGGCGTGCCGGCGCGTGCCGCCGCGGTCCCGCCACCGGTGGCGCGACGCAGAGCGACCCGGCCGGCGAAAGCGGAGGAGTCGGTGGCCCTGGTAGCGGTCATCGTGCCTCCGTTCCAGGTGGGGGCCGGCCGCACGCGGCTGGCGTGGCAGCAGACCCGGGGCGCTGTCAGTCGTGCATGAGGTCGGACTGCCAACCCTTCGGTGGGCCGGCCACCGCTTCAACCGGCAGTAGGGCGCGGTGAAAGGATTGTTCGTCGCAGCCTCATTGCTGTGCAGTCGCCGAATCGGCCGCGAGCGCACCAAGTTGAGTGATTCCCGAGCGCATCTGCTCCCAGTGGTGCCGGGGACCGATCCGCACCGAATCGGCTGACGGGGACAGCGCCTTCGTCCCGGGCTCCCAAGCCACCGGGTGGATGGCGGCGAATCGCGCAGGTCCGGTCCGACCCGGTGGATGAGAGGACCCAGGCGTAGGTAAGGACGTCATTGTCGCTCCCGCAACGCCCTTTACGAAATACGACCGGGATGACCGGTTTTCGTTTTCCTCGGTGCCCTCACTGCGGTGCGGAATCGACGCAGTAAGAGGTGCGAATACCGCCTTCGACGGGCATGTGACGGCGGCTGTGCCGTCCTGCGCGCGGAAACTTCAAAAGCCTCGACGTTTTCCTATTCCGGCCAGCGCCGGTGCCGACGTGTTAGTCGCAAGGGCAACGAGCCACTCGAACGGACCGAGCAAGCCATCACGGCGAAGCGCGGAACTTCGGTCAGCGGCGGACCCGTCCGAGCGACCGAAGACATTCACGCAAGCGGGGCCCGGTCTCCATGTCGGGAAGGCCCCTTCCTCATAAGGAGATCACATGACGACCACCCCCACCGCCGTTCACCGTCGTTGGTACGTCAAGCACCCGGTCATCGCCGCCTCAGTCGTCGCCGGTGCGCTGGCCCTGTCCGGCACCGCGTACGCCTACTGGAGCACCACCGGTACCGGTGCCGGTACCGGAACGTCGTCCGCCAGCACCAGCATCGTCACGCTGACCGGCACCATCGCACCCGGGCTGGCCCCGGGCCTCTCGAGGACGGTCACCTTCACGGCCAACAACCCCGGGGACACGGCCGCCAAGATCGGCACTGTGACCTTTGCGTCGATCAGCTCCGCCGACGGTGAGGGTGTGGGCTGCAATGTACCGACCCTCCTCGATGACTTCACGATGGCGCAGTTCAACGCCAATCAGGTCATCCCGGCCGTCACAGCCGCCGCAGCGGTAACCGCCACGGGCACACTCGTCTACGCCAACGACAGCCTGAACAGCCAGGACGAGTGTAAGGGCGACGTGATGACGCTGCTCGTCACGGTTGGCGCAGGCGTGTAGCACGGCAGTAACGGACTGATGCAGACGTGGGCGGTCGCGACAGCGGCCGCCCACACCTGCATCTACCGGGCCCCGCGGCAGGCCTCCGCTCCACGAATACCATCCGCCCAGGCTGTGCCAACGGCTCCGGACGACAAAGGAGGCCAGAGATGATCGCCAGCACGCTGGCCTCCGTCAAGATCTCGTCCGGGGTCACCCTCGCGAAGGTGGGAATGCTGGCCTTCGTTGGCTGTGTGTCCATCGGGATGCTCTCGGCTTCGGAGGCACCGCAGTCCCCCGCTCCGTCTCTCGACATCGTTGGTGAGCCGGGTCAGGCCTTCACAATCAGCGGCACGACCCACCTACCGCTCGGCCCCGATATCACGGCACCGGTGGAGTTGACGCTCAGCAACCCGAATGACGTGGGGCTGACCATCACGACGCTGACCGTGCAGATTCGTGACATTCGAGTCCCGGCCGGCCGCGGCCCGTGCCTGGCGGAAAACTTCGAGATCCACCAATACTCCGGCAGTTACGGGTTCGTGCTCGGGGCTTTGCGGACCGCGACGTTCACCGACCTGGGCATCGCGGCGGCGGAGTGGCCGCGGCTCACCATGATCAACCTTCCGGTCAACCAGGACGCCTGCAAGAACGCCAAAATCGCGCTCGAGATCACCGGCGAGGCCTTCCATTGACCGGAGTCGCCTGCCGCCGTCCGCATCGGCGTCAACGCCGCACAGGACGGCGCAAAGCGCACCCAACCGGCCCTGTTCCCGTCCGCCACCCGTCGCCATGAGGGTTATCACTGCGTACCGGCGGGTAAGCCAGCAGGTACCGCAGCGGCTATCCGAACGTTGCCGGTACATGAACGCGGGCGCGATCCGAGGAGACAGCGGTGACAGCATCCACCCCGACCACTTCCCACAAGCGCGGTAGCGAACTCGATCAGAAGCTGCACAGTCGACGCGAGAAGGCACAGGCCGCCCGGGCCGCCTCCGACAAGGCCCGAGCCGCCGTCGGCGCGCTGAACGAACAGGTCAAGGCGAACGCCACGGAATGTCGCAACCAGGAGGCCGCCCTGCAGCGGGCGATGGACGAGGTGGCCCGCCTCAAGAAGGTGCTGAAGGGATCCATGAAGGATCGCTCCAAGCTCCGGTCAGCCCAGAAGAAGGCGCAGAACGTCGCCCGGAAGACCCAGCGGAAGGCACGCGCGGCGGAAGCCAAGTACGACAAGATCCTGCTCGCCGACCTGGTGCGCCGCGAGAAGGAGAAGGTCGGGTCCAGTACATCGCCGGCCGAAGTGGTGCCGGCCGCGCTGCCGCCGGTCGAACCGGCTGCCTACGACGAGCCGGCGGCCACCTCGGATGCCGCCGATGTGGCCGGCCCGGACTCCAGCCAGGCCGACGACGGGCCAGCCGACATGTCGACAGGCTCGCACGTATCCGACGACGGTGACGGTGCGGACAACGGTGCCGGGTCGGCCACCGAGGACGCGCAGAGCGGGGATTCCTCCCCGGGTGAGAGCGACACCCTGGGCGACGGCTACGCGCAGGCCGACATCGAAACGCCGGCCGACTCGCACGCCGACCCCGACAGCTCAGCAGACACCGAGGCCACCACGCCAACCGACGCTGATGCCGACACGGCGACCGGCGCCGATGCCGACAGCGACGCGGACCAACAGACCGACAACGACCCCGACCCCGACAGCGACAGCGACAGCGACAGCGACAGCGACAGCCAGTCCAACAGCGACAGCGAGTCGGAGGACCACAGCGAGTCCAAAGGCGACAGCGGGTCCAACGGAGACAGCGGGTCCAACGGAGACAGCCACGACGACGCGGACACCCCGGGCCGAACGTGATCGCCGCGACGGGTGTGTCGCTTCGCCGGCGCGCATCGCCCGCGCCAGTGGCTGACCGCGTCTGACCGCACAGCGCTCGCTATTTTTCGTGAACCGCAGGGGTCGGCCGACACCTCCTTATTGCGTATAGACCTGCTCCCACGAATGCGAGCAGGTCTATACGCATCGTCGTGACCCACCGAGTCAGTCCTGATCGGCAGACGATCGGCGCGGTGTGCGGCTTGGGCGACCGCGGCAACGCCGGCGGGCAAGCCCGTGGCTGACCAAAGGGTGCGGCGACGGGTTAGGTGAGCAGCTCCGGGCAGCCGCGCCCAGCCGAACCACCGGCCCAGCAACCAGCTCCGGTCAGCCTCCCTCCCCCCCGACCCGACCCGACCCGACCGGGTCCGCGGTGAGCGGCGGGTACCCGTTCGCGGGCAACTGCTGGAAGTGGGCGGCGCCGCGCCCCCGCCGGGAAGTGGCCGGTACCTTGGATGCGGGCAGCTTCACGCCGTGGAACGTACGTGGGAGGTCGTCGCGTCCAGGGAGATCGGTCGCAAGGTCATCGCGTCCAACCGCAAGGCGCGACACGACTACGCGATCCTCAAGACGTACGAGGCGGGGATCGTGCTCGTCGGCACCGAGGTCAAGTCGCTGCGCGCGGGGCGGGTCTCGCTGGTGGACGCGTTCGCCCAGGAGAGCAACGGCGAGACATGCTGCACGGGCTGCACATCGCGGAGTACGGGTACGGCACCTGGACCAACCACCAGCCCCGGCGGACCCGCAAGCTGCTGCTGCGGCGGGTGGAGATCGACCGGATCCTGGACCGGGTCAGGGAAGGCGGCCTGACGCTGGTGCCGCTCTCCATGTACTTCGAGAACGGCTGGGCGAAGGTCGAGCTCAGCCTCGCCCGCGGCAAGCGGTCGTACGACAAACGTCAGGCACTTGCCGAGCGGGACGCCAACCGGGAGATCGCCCGGCAGATGGGTCGCCATCTCAAGGGCGTACCCGGCACGCGGTGAGGCGGGCGGGCGCTAGGTTGATGGTCATGGCGGCTGGGAAGAGCAAGGCTCCCTCGGTGGACCTCGAGGTGGGTGCGCACACCGTGCGGGTCAGCAACCCCGACCGCGTGTACTTCCCGGCGCACGGCCACACGAAGCTCGACCTGGCGCGGTACTACCTCGCGGTCGGCGACGGCATCGTCCGCGCTCTGCGGGAGCGCCCGTGCATGCTGCATCGCTTCCCGGACGGTGTCAGCGGCGAGAAGGTGCACCAGAAGCGCGTCCCGCACGGCGCACCGCCGTGGCTGGAGACGGTGCGGGTGCACTTCCCGCGCTACAACCGGCACGCCGACGAGCTGTGCGTCACCGAGGTGGCCCACGTGGTCTGGGCCGTGCAGATGTCGACCGTCGAGTTCCACCCCTGGAATTCCCGCCGCGCCGACGTGGAGCGGCCCGACGAGTGGCGCATTGATCTGGACCCGATGCCGGAGTGCGGGTTCGACACGGTCCGGCGCGTGGCCGGCGTCGCCCGCGAGGTGCTCGACGAGCTGGGCATCGTCGGGTGGCCGAAGACCTCCGGCGGCCGCGGCCTGCACGTGTACGTCCGGATCACCCCGCAGTGGAGCTTCGGCGACGTACGGCGCGCGGCGCTGGCATTCGCGCGCGAGGTCGAGCGGCGGATCCCGCAGGACGTGACCACCACGTGGTGGCGCAAGGACCGCGACCCCGAGGCGTTGTTCATCGACTACAACCAGAACGCCCGCGACCACACGATCGCCAGCGCGTACTCCGTGCGCGGCGTACCCGACGCGACGGTGTCGGCGCCGATCACCTGGGACGAGATTGCCGACGTCGACCCGCACGACTTCACCATCGCCACCGTCCCGGCGCGCTTCGCCGAGCTGGGTGATCTGCACGCCCGGATCGACGACCGGGCCTTCTCGCTGGAGCCGCTGCTGCAGTGGGCCGAGCGCGACGAGCGGGCCGGCATCGCCGACCCGGGCGAGCCGGCTGCGCCGCCCACACCCTGACCAGGACGGTCAGAGCCCGGGCAGCCGATTGTTACGGAACAGGTCAACGAAGATCTGGTGGTCGTCGCGGGCCTGCGCGCCGTACCGGTGGGCGAATTCGGCCAGATGGTCGACGAAGCCGGCCTCGTCCCGGTCCACGGCCGCGACGATCGCCTCCTCGGTGGAGAAGTCGACCAGGTCGTGGCTGGACTCGTCGTCGGCGACCGAGTGCATCCGGGCCACCGCCCGGCCCAGGTCGCTCACCACACCGACGAGTTCGTCCGGCTCGTCCACCTCACCCCAGTCCCGGTCGGCGGCGTACGGCGAGACCTCTGCCACCAACTGCCCGACCCCGTGCAGTTCGGTGAAGCCCAGCCACGCGTCGGCGGCCGCCTGCAACGCCCGCTGCGACTCGGCCGTACGGTGCCCCTGGTGGCGGAAGTAGCCGCGGACCCGCTCGTCGTCGATGTGCCGGGCCACCGCGGGCACCTGGGCCTGCTTCATGTAGATGACGACGTCGTTCTCCAGCGCCTGGGTGTTGCCCTCCAGCAGCAGGTTGTACGACGGCAGCCCGGCCGAACCGATGCCGACGCCCTTGCGCAGCACCACGTCCTTGATGGCGGTGGCGACCGGGCGGACCACCCCGGTGGATGGCGGCAGCGTCGTGAGGTAGTCGGTGAACGCCTCGCACACCGCCGCCCGGGTCTCCGCGTCGATCTCGAAGACGCCCTCCGCCAGCGAGAACCGCCGGTCGTAGTTGTCGATCGTGGTCTGGCTGGCGAGCAGGTCGACCCGGGTGTTGAGCCGGGCCCGCTGCAGCACCGTGCGGAGCACACCGTCGGCGTTGTCCAGCGTGATCGAACCGATCGCGTCGTCCCCGCCCGCCGCGATCGCCCGCAGCTCGGTCAGGTATGCCGTGGCGAAGCGGCGCACCAGCTCGCCGATCACCTCGTCGGAGAGCGCCTTGGCGTACCCGATCAACGCCACGCTCGCCGCGAACCGTTTGAGGTCCCAGGAGAACGGCCCGACGTACGCCTCGTCGAAGTCGTTGACGTTGAACACCAGCTGCCCGGACGAGTTCATGTACGTGCCGAAGTTCTCCGCGTGCAGATCGCCGTGGATCCAGACCCGGCTGGTGTGCGCGTCCAGGAAGCTGGAGTCTGCCCAGTCGCCGGTCTGGTCGGCATAGAACAGTGCGGCGCTGCCCCGGTAGAAGGCGAACGGCGACGCCGCCATCTTGCGGAACTTTCGGCGGAATGCGACCGGGTCGCCGGCCATCGACTCGCCGAATTCGCGGGTCAGCACGTCGACGATCAGCGCGCCGCGCTCTGCAGTACTCATGCTCGGCAGGTTAGCCGGCGGCGGCCACCCGGCAGGGCCGTTGGGGAACCTGCTACCCGGAAGACCTCGTCCGGGCGCCCACCGGGCGCCGCTGGCCGACGCCCCTGGCCCGCCCACCGCGGTACGTGCGGTCAATCAGCGTGGCGTACGCCGCGATCATGCGGGTGAGGCTGAACCTGGGCCGGCTTGCGGCGAGCGTGGCACCGAACTCGGCGCGGCGGGCCACCGCCTCCGTCCAGGCGGCACTGATCGCGCCGGGGTCGGGGGCGGTGATGATCCCGTGGCCGGCCACGATGGACGCGCAGTCCCCGACGTCGGTGGCGACCGGGATGGCACCACACATCGCGCCCTCGATGAGGCACAACGGTGCGGCCTCCCCCACCGACGAGGTCAGGGACACCACGTCGGCGGCTGCGTACAGAGCCTCCATGTCACCGCGCACGCCGAGCAGGATCAGGCGCTGCAGCAGCCTCGGCTCGTCGGCGAAGGTGGCTTCGATGTCGACGCACAGCTCCGCGTTCGCCAGGCTCATGCCGGCCCCACACATCACCACGTGCCCGGCCGGCTCGCGCTTCAGATAGTCCCGGGCAGCCCGCAGGAACAGCGGCACGTTCTTCATCGGCGCGTACCGGGCGGCGAAGACCACCAGCTTCGCCTCCGGCGGCACTCCGAGCTCGCGGCGCAGGGTGGCGCGTTTGCGGGCGGACGCCGGTCGAAACCTCGCCAGATCGACGCCGTTCGGGATGACCTGCAGGATGCTCCCCGGGATGCCGGCCGCCTGATAGGCGGTCCTGGTGGATTCGGCGCAGCAGATCGCGGCCGGAACCCGCCCGTCGGCGACCGCGGCGGCCAGCGACGCCAGCGCGCTGCCCTGGTTCGCGGGGTCGGACCGGTGCAGACAGACGATGACCGGCGTGCGCGGGAAGCCGGCCTGGTTCAGCAGATGGAAGGGCTGCTCCTTGAGCGAGAGGATGATGTCGGCGCGGATCGCATGCCCGGCCGCCACCGTCAGCTCGGAGTCGCTGTACACCATCGGATCGACGTTCGGGCCGGAGCCACGACCCAGCGAGGCGACCGGCACGCCGGCGGCCGTCAGCGACCGGTAGCGGGCGTCGTTCTCCATCCGCTGGATGAGCGTTTCGCGACGCATCTCCCGGTGGATGCTGAGCACCGAGTGCACCTGCCTGCCCCGCCCGTGCAGCCCCGCCACGACAGCGGTGTGCAGCGCCCGGGCACCTCCGGCGAAGAAGCCTTCGTAGACCGACAGCACGTGCAGTTCGCCCACCATGGCAGTCATGGTCGCCGCCCCGAAGGCATGGACCGGAACGGGTCGGTGAACTTCCGGTTTCCCGGCGGTGACGGACCGGTACGCCAGCGGTCCGGGACGCTGGAGCCGGGTCCGGCCTCACACCACGGCGACTGCGAAGACGTGCAGGTCGCCGCCGGATACCTCGGCCGGCAGCGTGATGCTGGCGACCCGCCGACCGGCCCGCAGCACGATCGGTGCGGTGGCGAACAGGTACGTCGTCGCGGGCTCCTGCCCGCCGGCGGCATTTCGGTACGCCATCCGCGCCGCGACCGCGTTGCCGAACCGTGGACCCTCCGCGCCGTCCGCGCCGGTGATCCAGTCGCCGAACCCGATCCGCGCCGTCTGGGCGGTGCCGTCGGCGTACCGGATCGTCGCGTCGCCGCTGGCGTTGCCGTTGGTGGCGACACCCAGCAGCGCCAGCCGGCTCGCCGCTGCCGGTGCGGCGGCAAGCTCGAGGGTCTGGTCCCCACCGCCGGCCTGGATGTTGTCGGGCTGCCCCGCCGGGTGGCCCGGCCAGACAAAGGTGAAGGCACCAACGCGGACCTGCCCCCCGGGTACGACGCCGGTGGCGGCCAGCGCCTGTGCCGAGTAGCTGAATCCGCCCCGGTCGAGCGCGGCGTCGGTGGTCGCCGCATCGTCGGACACGCCGACGTTGTTGGCGTGCCAGAGCACCGAGCCCGGTCGGGCGACCCGGACCGTCAGGGCACCCGCGGCGGGGACGACCTCGCCGAGGCTGGTCAACGTGATCGGCAACCGATGGAACGCCTCGACCGCGTGGGGTGCGGTCGAGACGCTGATCTCGACCGACACCGGCCCGTGCGCGGGGACGTCCACCGTGCCGCCGGCCGGGTCGACCACCAGGCCGGCCGGCGCGTCGGCCGCCCACGCGACCGTGGTCGGAGCGCCGGTGACGGTGGCGATCACCAGGTTCGTCGGCACCGCAGCGTCGCCCGGCCCGATCCGCACCTCGCCCGGGTGGAACGCGCCTAGCATGGCCCGTTCACCGTCGCGGTAGGACGGTGGCACATCGGCCGGCGCAGCGCCCCAGCCCGGGTCCGGCTGGTCGACGAGCGTGAACTCCACCGCCCCACCCTCGACGGCGAACGACTCGGGCAGCCAGGGCTGCGCGGTGGCGGCACCGTTGACCAGCACGCCGGCGACGGCGTACCGGTCGGCCGAGGCACCTGGCGCGTCGATCGTGATCGTCTGGCCGGTGGCCCGCCGCAGCACCGCACGCGGGAACAGCGGGCTGCCGAGCACGAGTTCGGCGCGGCCCGGCACCTGGGGGTAGAGGCCGAGCGCGGCCCAGATGTACCACGACGACATCGCGCCCAGGTCGTTGTTGCCGACGAATCCCGACGCGTCGGCACGCCACAGCGTGTTCACCGCCCGCCGGACGACCTCCTGCGTCCGGTGCGGGGCGCCGGCGTAGACGTACACCCACGGCGCGTTCAACGAGGGTTCGTTGCCGAGGAACGCGTACGCCTTGCGGGGTCCGGCGTTCAGCTCGGTGAAGAACGTGTCGAGTCCGGCGATCACCGCCTCGTCGCCGCCTCTGGCGTTGATCAGCGCCCGCAGGTTGTAGGGGACCATCCAGGCGTACTGCGCGCCGTTGCCCTCGATGTACCGGGTCGGGCTGGCCGGGTCGAACGGCGTGCGGAACGAGCCGTCGCGGTGGCGCGGCTGCAGGTGGCCGGTGGCCGGATGGAACAGGTTCTGCCAGTACTGGGCCCGCGCCAGGAACTGCTGGTACACCGTGGTGTCGCCGAGGCGGGCGGCGAGTTGGGCGATGCCGAAGTCGGCCGTGGTGTACTCCAGCGTGGTGCTGGGCGCGCCGGGCACGTAGCCGAGCGTCTGATAGTCGGCCAGACCGGGCCGTTCCACATAGCTCGCGGTGTGCGGCTGCACCGTCGTGGCGCCGTGCACCATCGAGGCCAGCGCGCCGGCGGCGTCGAAGTCGGTCGCGCCGAACGCGTACGCGCTGGCGAGGATGGAATGGTACGGATCGCCGGTCATCACACCGGTGAAGTCGTTGTTGTGCGACCACCGGTCCCACACGTCACCGGACTGCCGGGCCTGGTTGAGCATGGACTGGGCCATATCCGCCGTCTCCGCCGGAGCCAACAGTGCCAGCAGTTGGATCTGTGAGCGGTAGATGTCCCAGCCGGAGAAGTTCGCGTACTGCACATGACCGTCGGCGCACTTGTGGATCTCACCGTCGAAGCCGATGTAACGCCCGTCGGCGTCGCTGAACACATTGGGCTGCAACAGGCTGTGGTAGAGCTGCGTGTAGAAGATCGTGGTCTGCTCCGCCGTCCCGCCGGTGACCTCGATCTGGCCGAGCCGGGCGTTCCACGCCGCGCGCGCCCGCGCCCTGACCTCGTCGAACGTACTCGTGCCCTGCTCCGCGACGACGTTGGCGGCCGCACCCGCGACGCTGACATAGGACAGCCCCACCCGGACCTGCACGGTGCGGTCGCCGCCGAGGTCGAAGGTGACGAACGCCCCTGACCCCGGGCCGGACGCGGTCGGGGCCGGGCTCACCGAGTCCTCATGCCAGGTGCCGAGCGCCTGGAACGGCCGGTCGAACGTCGCGGAGAAGTACACCCGGTAGACGTTGCCGCTGCCGCAGAAGTCGCCGCTCACCGCCCAGCCGCTGATCGAGTCGTCGCCGACCTCGACGTGCGCGTCGCTGACGCCGCGGACCGAGCCGGCCACGTCCACCAGCAGCGTCGCGGGCGCGTCGGCCGGGTACGTGATCCGCCCAATGCCCGAGCGCTGCGTCACGGTGAGCTCCATGGTGGCCCCGGAGTCCAGCGTCACCGCGTAGTACCCGGGCGTCGCGGTCTCGTTGTCGTGGGAGAACGTGGCCACGTAGCGGTCCCGGTCGGTCGCCGGGGAGGTACGCACCTCGCCGGGGTAGGGCAGGAACGGGATGTCCTGCCCGGCGTCGCAGCCGGCACCGGAGAGGTGGGTCAGGCTGAAGCCCCGAATCCGATCGTCCGGGTAGTGGTAGCCGCCGGGCTGCTGGTGCACGGTGTCCGGGCTCCACTGCACCATGCCGAATGGCACATCGGCGCCGGGGAACGTGTTCGCGGCGCCGCCTCCGGTGCCGAAGTCGGGCCCGCCGGGCGCCGTGCCGGAGAAGGGGTTGACGTGTCGCGCGAGATCAGGGTCCACACCTGTCATCATTCACTGTGCCGGACAACCCGGCCGACCAGAGACACGGTGGATCATGCCTGTCCCATCCCCGGGAACCCGCCCGGCTGACGGCTGGGCCTCGGCCGCGGCCGACGTGCGCGCCGAGTTCCGGCACGCGTGGCACGCGTACGCCCGGCTCGCCTGGGGCCACGATGAGATCCGCCCGGTCAGCGGCGGCACCAATGAGTTCTTCGATCCGTCTCATCCGGTCGGGCTCACCATCGTGGAGGCGCTGGACACGCTGTACCTGATGGGCCTCGACGAGGAGCTCGCGGCCGGGGTGCGGTGGGTGGACGAGCACCTCGACTTCCGGGGCGTCCGGAAAGACGTCCAGATCTTCGAGACGAACATCCGCATGGTCGGCGGCCTGCTCTCCGGGCACCTCGCCACCGGCGAGGCCGTGCTGCTCGACAAAGCGAAGGACATCGCCGACGTCCTGATGCCGGCGTTCACGGCGTCGCCGACGGGCGCGCCGTACCGGTTCGTCAACCCGTCCACCGGCGCGGTGAGCGGCACCGAGAACTCGCTCGCCGAGATCGGCACCTTCATCGCCGAGTTCGGCACGCTCTCCCGACTCGTCGGTGACGACCGGTATTACCAGGCCGCCAAGCGGGCGGCGCAAATGGTCTACGACCGGCGCTCGTCGCTCGACCTGGTCGGCACCTCGCTCAACATCTCCACCGGCGAGTGGACCGACGGCACGTCGTCCATCCACCCGCCGGTCGACTCCTACCTGGAGTACCTCTGGGACGGCTGGGACCTCTTCGGCGACTCCGATTTCAAGACCTGGTACGACGTGCTCACGGCCGCCGTTCTGGAACGCTCGGCGGTGTGGCTGCGCACCCCGGGCCGGGAGCCCGACTCGGCGCACCTGTGGTTCGTCCGGGTCGACAAGGACACCGGCACGCTCGTCAGCACCGGCCAGAATGAGCTCGGCTGCTTCTACGCCGGGCTCCTCGGCCAGAGCGGCCACGAAGCCCTCGGCGCGGCGTACCTCGACTCGTGGACGGCGCTGCTGCACCGCCACCGGATCCATCCCGAGGATGTCGACCCGGTCAGCGGCAACGCCCTCAGCGTGACCAACGCGCTGCGCCCGGAGTACGTCGACTCGGCGTTGACCCTGTGGCTGGGCAACCGCGACGACCGGTACCGCGAGCTGGCCTACGAGTACTACCTGCGCCAGAAGGCCGTGTCCCGGGTGGAGAACGGCTGGACGGCCGCGGCGGACGTCACGACCGATCCGGTCACCCGGGCCGATCTCACGCCCGGGTACTGGTGGTCGGAGCAGATGAAGTACTGGTACCTGATGTTCGCTGACGCGGATCGCTTCGACTACGGCGACAACTACCTCTCCACCGAGGGCAACGTCCTACGTGGCCTGAGGCGCGGCTGACCGCGGACGGTACCGTCGGTCAGTCCCGCTGACCGCCGACGCGTGACCACGACAGACGCGTGTGCGGCCGGTCCCCTGGGGGAGCCGGCCGCACACGTCCGCGCTGGTGCTGAAATCAGCCGATCTTGATCATGCGGGACACGCTGGGCGTGCCGGCCGCGTCCATCGCGAAGAGCATGTAGTAGCCCGGGATCGCGATGCCCGGGTCGGCCGGGATGTGCACCGTGTGGCCGCCGGTCACCGGGCCGGAGGTCACGCTCAGCCGGCGCTGGTCGGTGTTGACGGTGTGCGTTGCCGTACCGAGCCGGACCAGCGAGAACCGGCTCACCGAGCCGCTGGTGCCGAC